>NZ_JAVKGN010000001.1:0-1200000 GCF_031432215.1 Halodesulfurarchaeum sp. HSR-GB
AGCGTCTCGCATGCTCTTCGGGATTTGAACCCGATGGCAAACGCTCACTTGCGTTCGCGTTTCTCTACTTCAAATCCCTTCCGTGTGCGCTTCACTCGGGGCAAAAACGCGCCCCTCGTTGCAGTGCTCCGTCAGGGATTTGAACCCTGGTCCTCGGCTCGAAAGGCCAAGATGATTGGCCGGACTACACCAACGGAGCGCATCCGATCATATCCAGGGTTTAGGTTTAAAACCGTCGAATCGGATCCTCGTCGCCGTTCCTCACTCCTCTCCAGTCTCCTCCTCTTCCTCCTCTGTCGTCCCGTTTCCGCTGTCAATGGTCCGCTTCACGTCGATCTGGTAGTGCTCCAGAATGTCCCGGCCGAGCAACAGCGAGTAGTCCATGTGGGACCGATCCTCCAGGCTGGCTGCCACGGTGTGCCGATCGCCACCGATCCCGACCACGATGTCCACGATGGGCCGTGACTTCCCCGTCTTCGTACTGCCCGAACGGACCCGCGTCATGCTCTTGATCGGCCCCGCGCCGATCTCGGCCGCCAGCCGGGTGTCGATGCTGGTGCGGGCGGCCCCGGTGTCGGACTTCGCCACGACCCGCTCGGTGCCGGACGTGCCGCTGACGAGCACCTCCTCGGTGTAGCCGATTACTTCCATCGGCTCCCGGGTGGTGGGTTTGGTCTGGGTGACGGTCTCGGGCATCGAATCGTCGAGGACGCCGGCCAACTGCTCGACCTGATCAGGATCGACCGATCCGCCCGCGGTCTCGATGGCCAGCGTCGCGATCGAAGCCGCGGGGTTGTGGCCGGTCGCCCTGAAGAGGCCTCTGAATCCGGCGGTGGGGTTGACCTCCAAGAGATGCCAGCCGTCGACGCCCTCGACGAGATCGACACCTGCGTAGTCCAGTCCGATCATGTCGGCGGCCTCGACGGCCATCGAAGCCGCTTGATCGGGAAGGTCCGGCACTGCTTCGACCTCGCCACCCAGTGCCACGTTCGTCCGCCAGTCGTTGTCCGGGGCCCACCGGCGCATCGCACCTTCGATCTCCCCGTCGACCACGTAGACTCGCAGATCGGACTGTCGCTGTTCGTCGGTCTGTTCGATGAGTTCCTGGAGGAACGCGTAGCGATCACCGACCCGGGGGTTGACCGACTCGTCGCGGCCGATCTTCCAGGTCCCACCGCCGTGGGTCCCGATCGCCGTCTTGTAAACCGCCTCGTCGCCGAACTTCTCGCGGAGCGCGTTCAGCCGGTCGGCATCCAGTGCCAGGGCCGCGTCCGGAATCTGGACCGCGGAATCGGCCAGCAGGGTCGCCGTCGAGAACTTGTGAAAGGCCGTGAGGACGTTCTCCGGGCGATTTAACATTGGCCGGAGCCGGCCGAGACTCTTTGCCAGCCCCAGCAGTTCGGCCGGCTGTTCCGTATTCGAGAGCAGCAGTCGGTTCACGATCACGTCCACGTCAGGTTCCAGGGTCGCCTGCCCGTCCTCGATCTCGACGACCAGGTTGTTCTGGCGGAGCCAGTACCCCTCGTGACCAAGGGCGTTGACGGTGTTGAGAATGGATTTCGTTTCTTTGCTGTTGTGAAGACCCAGAACGCCGACGGAAACGGGTTCGGTCATACGTCGACGACGACGCCAGGGATTATAAACCAACCCGCCGGCAGTGCCCCGAAACGGGGCAACGGCTTAACCCGTGCCGGGCGAAAGGCCGGCATGACAGCGGGCGCGTTCACCTACAGTGGTGGGAAAGTTGATCCGGGCGAGTCGAGTACCATCCGCTACCGGATCAGCGAGACCTACCTCGGCGATCCCGTCAAGATTCCAGTCTCCATCGTCAACGGGGCGGAACCGGGCCCAACACTGTTCATGACTGCGGCCGCCCACGGGGACGAACTCAACGGCATCGAGGTCGTTCGCGAGGTGGCACTCGACTGGGACCACTCGAAGCTCCACGGGACGTTGATTCTCCTTCCCGTGCTCAACGTCCCGGCCTTCCTGGCCCAGCAACGGTACCTCCCGATCTACGACCGGGACCTCAACCGATCCTTTCCCGGCGATCAGGAGAGCACGAGTGCCAAGCGGATGGCCCACACCATCTTCACGAACTTCATCGAGCCGGCGGATCTGGGACTCGACTTTCACACCTCGACTCGCGGCCGGACGAACATGCTTCACGCCCGCGGTGACATGGCCCGTGAAGACGTCTTCCGGCTCGCACACGCCTTCGGTTCACACGTGATCATCGACACGGAAGGGTCGGAGGGTACACTTCGGCGGGAGGCGACTGCGAGTGGCGCGCCGACGATTACCGTCGAGATGGGCGAGGCCCACCGATTCCAGCGCGGACTGATCGATCGGGCCCTCGAAGGCGTGGCGAGCGTGCTCGCCGAGTTCGAGATGTGGCCGGACGAAACGGTTCACTGGCCAGGGTGGCGCACGACAATTACCGCCGAGGAGAAAACCTGGCTCAGGGCCGAGAGCGGTGGCATCGTCGAGATGCACGCCGAACGGGGCGAACTGGTGGAGACGGGTGAGACGATCGCCACCATCACGAACCCGTTCAAGACCGAGCGGACCACAGTCGAGTCCCCCTGGACCGGGCTGCTGGTCGGCGTGCTGGAGAATCCGGTCGTCTACCCTGGAAACCCACTCTGTCACCTGGTCGAAGTGGACGAGGCCACCCAGGCAGTCATCGAACAGGGCGTCGCCGACACCCACGCCGCGGGCGAGGAGTAACACTCGGGAGAAAGTTCTTTGTGCGCTGCCGTCGCCGTAGCAGGTATGTCAGCGCCTTACGACCGTGGCCGGATCGAGGACTTCGGCCGCTTCCGGCGATTCTCGGCGGGGATGTGGGCCTGGGTCCTTCACAAGGCCACCGGCTGGGTTCTCATCGGGTACCTCTTCGCCCACATTGCGGTCCTCAGCACGGCGATTCCGGCGGCGGGGAACGCGGAGGCCATCGCTGCCGAGGCAGACCTCTACACGCGCACGCTCCAGGGACTGGAGGGGATTTTCCTGGTTCGCGTCCTGGAAGTCGGCCTGCTCACGGCGGCGGTCTTTCACATGGTAAACGGGATTCGGCTCCTGCTGGTGGATCTGGGAATCGGCCTCGAACGACAGGTCCAGACCTTCTACGCGTCACTCGTGGTGACGGCAGTGATCGTGCTCGCGAGTATCCCCGTCTTCCTTCCGCCGGAGGTCGTTCCCTGGTAATGACGGGGTCACGACCCACGTTCCGCCACGGATCTCTCGCCTGGTTCCTCCAGCGTGTCACCGCCGTGGTGCTCCTGTTCACGCTCGCCTTTCACTTCCTCTGGCTACACTTCGTGAACCACGCCGCCGAGGTCACGCTCTGGGGGTCGGCGCTCCGCATGGACCGGCTCTCCTATCTCCTGTTGATGGTCGTCTTCCTGCTGACAGCGGCCTTTCACGGGATCAACGGGATCTACAACGCGCTGGTCAACGAGGGTCTCTCCGGGCGGGCACGACGTGTCACCGCCTGGGTGCTGGCCATCGCTGGAACGATCCTGGTCGTCCAGGGACTCCGGGTTTCGGTTGCACTCGCGGGGGTGGTGAACTGATGGCGGAATCGGTCGACCCGGACACGAGCGGGCTCCAGGGTGGGGACACACAGCCCAAATCAGAGGGCGAGACGGTCGAGTTGCAGATTTTCCGGTACGATCCGGAGATCGAGTCCAAGACCGAGGCCCACTTCGAGGGGTTCCGTGTCCAGACCCACGAGGGGATGACAGTCCTCGACGCCCTGATCGAGGCCCGGGACGAACAGGACCCCTCGCTCACCTTCAGACACTCCTGTCGGCAAGGGGTCTGCGGGTCGGACGCGTTGTTCATCAACGGCAGGCAACGCCTCGGGTGCAAGACCCAGATCGACGAGCTCTCGACGCCGATCCGAATCGAACCGCTACCCCATCACCCGGTCGTCAAGGACCTCGTCGTGGACATGGACGACTTCTACGAGCGAATGCGGGCGGTCGAACCGTACTTCGACCCCGACGATCCACCACCCGGTGAACTCGAAGAGCGCAAACAGACCCGGGAGAACCGCGAGGCGGTCAAGCTGAGTACCCGGTGTATCTGGTGTGGGGCCTGTACCTCCTCCTGTTCCATCGCCGCCGACGAGGACGTCTATCTGGGACCGGCGGCCATCAACAAGGGGTATCGCTTCTACGCCGACGAGCGGGAGGGCGAGGATCGCAAAGCAAAGCGACTGGAGCTGTTGACCGAGACCGACGGCGTCTGGCGGTGTCAGACCCAGTTCTCCTGCACGACGGTCTGTCCCCAGGAGATCCCGCTCACCGAACACATCCAGCAACTCAAACGCGACGCGACGAAGGCGGACCTGAAATTCTGGTAACCATGTACGAACACGACGTACTCGTGATCGGCGGCGGCGGAGCCGGCCTGCGGGCAGCCATCGCGGCCCAGGAGGCCGGGGCTGACGTGGCCATCGTCTCGAAACTCCACCCGGTGCGGAGCCACACGGGGGCCGCCGAAGGCGGGATCAACGCCGCGCTGCAGGCCGGGGACTCCTGGGAGGCCCACGCGACGGACACGATGAAGGGCGCGGACTATCTGGCAGACGCCCCCGCAGTCGAGACCTTCGCCCGGCGAGCGCCCAAAGAAGTGATGCAACTCGAACACTGGGGGATGCCCTTCTCCAGGGACGAGGACGGGACGGTCTCCCAGCGCCCCTTTGGTGGGCTCTCCTTCCCCCGGACAACCTACGCCGGCGCGGAAACCGGCCACCATCTCCTGCACACCCTCTACGAGCAGGTCATCAAGCGCGGGATCACCGTCTACGAGGAGTACTTCGTCACTCGACTCGCGGTGACCGACGAGCCCGACCCGAACGAGCGAACCTGTCACGGCGTGACCGCGCTGGACCTCAAAACTGGAGCCGTGGAGGGGTTCAAAGCTACCGGCGGGGTGATTCTCGCCACGGGCGGCCTCGGGCAGGTGTACGACCACACGACCAACGCCGTGGCGAACACCGGCGACGGGATGGCGATGGCCTACCGGGTTGGCGTCCCCCTGGAGGACATGGAGATGATCCAGTTCCACCCGACGACCCTGCCCTCGACCGGCGTGCTCATCACTGAGGGCGTCCGCGGCGAGGGGGGCCGCCTCTTCAACAGCGAGGGCGAGCGGTTCATGTTCGAGCGCGGGTACGCCGCCGACGAGGGCGAACTCGCCTCCCGTGACGTGGTCTCCCGGGCGGAACTGACCGAGATCCAGGAGGGACGTGGCTTCGGCGATGGCCACGTCAAACTCGACATGCGTCACCTGGGCGAAGAGCGGATCATGGACCGGCTTGAGAACATCGTCGGCCTGGCCCGGCACTTCGAGGGCGTCGATCCGCTCGAAGAGCCCATGCCGGTGAAGCCAGGCCAGCACTACGCCATGGGTGGCATCGAGACCGACGAGTACGGTTCGACCTGTATCGAGGGACTCTATGCGGCCGGCGAGGCGGCCTGCGTGAGCCTCCACGGGGCGAACCGGCTGGGCGGGAACGCGCTCCCGGAACTGTTCGTCTTCGGGGCCGAAGCCGGCCGACACGCCGCGGGCGTGGCTCTGGACCCGCCAGCGATCGGGGTCGGGCCCGACCCGGACGCGGATCGGGAGGACCGCGAGTGGCCAACCGACCTGGGTACGGCAGGAGCCGAAACCGACGTCGTCCCGGACGGCCGGGATCTCGAACCCGGCGAACTCCTCGGCGAGGCCGTCGCTGCCGAGCGGGAACGCGTCGAGGAGTTATTAGAAGGCGACGGCGACCGGAGCCACGTCGAGGTCCGCGAGCAGGTCCAGGAGACCATGACCGCCCACGTCAACGTCTTCCGGGAGGCCGAGGGCCTGGAGACGGCCCTGGAGGACATCAGCGCCGCACGTGAAGCATACGAGGACGTCACGGTCACGGACCCATCACGAACCTTCAACACCGACCTCCAGCAGACGATCGAGACGCGGAACGTCATCGACCTCGCGGAGGTCATCACGATGGGCGCACTCGCTCGGCCCGAGTCACGAGGCGCTCACTGGCGGGCCGAACATCAAACGCGTCGCGACGAGGAGTGGCTCCGCCACACGCTCGTGAACTGGCGGGACGGCGACCCGGAACTCTTCTATCGGCCAGCGATCCTCGAAAGCGAGTCGGTCACCTACGAACCGGAAGAACGGTCCTACTGATCAGCGGAGGCCGAGGATCGCCAGCAGGTCCACGCCAATTTCGGTCCCCTCGATGGCGACGTAGCCGAGATAGATCCCCAGAATGCCCAGCACGCCGGAGATGCTCGGCGGCGCGGGAATCGGGGCCTTGAGCAGTCCGAAGACGACACCCGTGAGCAAGCCGGTGAGTAATGCCAGGACGGGAACGGCGGCGTTCATACCTCATCTGGACCATGACTCCCAAAAAGCGGTTCGGCTCAGCTATCGCCGCGAAGCGAGCGCATGTGCTCGATACGCGTCTGGATCAGGGCCTCGGTGCCGATGTCGTGGCGGACGTGAAAGCCCTCGCCGACAGCAGCGAGTGCGACCTCGGCCCGGTTTTCGGCGGCCGAGATGGTCTCGCCCCGCCCGAGCACCGCAAAGGACCGTGAAGTCGTCGTGTAGAGGCCGTCCTCGCGCTCGTCGACGGAAGCATAGAAGAGATCCGTGTCCTCGACTGTGTCCACGTCGACGGTCACCCTGGCCCCCGCGGTGGGGTCGGTCGGATAGCCCTCGGGGACGGCGTACTTGCACACCGTCGCCTGGTTCGCAAAGGAGAGGGGCGGCAGCGAGTCGCCCTCCCGGGCCGCCGTCAGAACGTCGAGGAAATCGGTTTTGAGCACCGGGAGCGTATTCATGGCCTCCGGGTCACCGAACCGAACGTTGTACTCGATCACTTTCGGGCCGTCGGCGGTGAGCATGAACTGTCCGTAGAGGACCCCGCGATAGTCGGCCATCGCGTTGACAGTCTCCCGGAGGACCTCGACGGCGGCCTCGTAGTCCGCCGCCTCCATGAACGGCAAGATGGCGCGGGCATCGCTGTACGACCCCATGCCGCCCGTATTGGGCCCCTCGTCGCCCTCGTAGGCGCGTTTGTGGTCCTGGACGGCCGGTGTCGGCCGGAGCGTCCCGTTGGCGACGAAGGCCTGAATCGTGAACTCCTCGCCCACCAGTCGCTCCTCGATGACCCACTCGTCGTACCCGCTCTCCCGCATGTACTCGAGTGCTTCGGCTTTCGAGACCTGATCGCCGGTCACTCGAACGCCCTTCCCACCCGTGAGCCCGCGGGGCTTGACAGCCACGTCGCCGTCGACCCGTTCGACGTACTCGACAGCCGCTTCCACCGATTCGAAACTCTCGAATTCGGGCCGGGCGTCGATCCCGTGCTCGACCATGAACTCCCGCTGGTAGGCCTTGTCCGTCTCCAGCCGGGCCTGGGCAGCGCGAGGGCCGAACGCGTAGATCCCGGCGTCTTCCAGCGCGTCCACCACGCCGGCAGCCAGCGCCGCCTCGGGCCCGATGATCGCCAGGGTCGCCTCGATCTCGGTTGCGAAGTCGACGATTGCCTCGGTGTCGGTCTCCGAGCCGATTTGAACCTCGCTCGCGAGGTCGGCGATACCCGGGTTCCGATTGCTACTGTACGCAAACAGCGTGGCCGTCGAGAGGGCCCGGGCGATCGCGTGTTCCCGGCCGCCACCGCCGACGAGAAGCACTCGCTCTTCCATGGGCGAGGAATGGACCCACGCTCGTGTAAGTTTTATCCTGTCGAACGGGTCGAAATGTCCACGATCTCGCAACTATCCTCGCTCGAACTCCCGCTCGGTCACCCTGACCACGACGGTCGCCTCGACGTCTGCGAGGTCGTACTCCGGGATCGAATCCGCCCGGCGGGTCACATACATCGGCTCGATGAGTTCCCGGTCCGCGAGGCCGTACACTTTGAGGTACTGGCCGGTGTCGTCCGGCGGGATCTCGCCGTTTCGAACCTGTTCGGCCAGGTCACGCGAGAGCCACTCCGAAGCCGAGACGGAGGGATCCCGGAGCAGCGTCCCTCGGGTGGTGCGGGCGAGATACCAGTCGAGGTCGTTCAGCAGCGAGATCGCCGCGCCCAGGCTCACGGTCTCGACGGCGATGGTGTTCTCGAAGGGGTGGTGGTGCTGGTAGGGGGCCAGCGCCGAGCGCGCGGTCTCGTAGGCCAACAGCGCCTCCTGGATGTCAGTATCGGGCTGGCCGCGGAGACAGACCTCGGTCATGGCTTGTGCAGGTCGACCGACGGCTCGATGGACTGTATGTCTGCTGCCGCCGCGGCCTGTCTCGCCCAGCCCGGCAGTTCGTCTGGTTCGGCTCCCTCGACGCGTTCGATGGGAGCCTGGGTCTCGGGCTGGTCGGGCGCGATCCGATTACATCCCGCGTCGACGGTTGCAGTTTCGTAGGTGCCGATGGCCCGGGCTTTCGCGATGATCTCCTGTTTGTCCAGCGCGAGCAGCGGGCGGTGGACTGGCCAGTCGGTCACCCGATCGGTAACCTGGAGATTGGTCACCGTCTGACTGGACTTCTGACCGATCGACTCCCCGGTGACGATTCCGCGGGCCCCGGTCTCGGCAGCGATCTCCCCCGCGACCATGAGCATGAGCCGCCGGACTGAGAGCATCCGGGTGTCGCCAACCCGGGCGTCGAGGGCCTGGAGTGGCTCGCCGATCGGCGCGATCCGCAGCGACCAATCCTGGCCAGGTGCAAAGGCGGCCAGCCGCGAGACGGTCTCGATGGCTCGGGCGCGGTGGTCGGCCCCACCGTACGGCCCGAGATCGAGATAGACGGGTATGACGGGTGCGCCACGCTTCATCGCGAGCCAGGCCGCCACTGGCGAGTCGATCCCGCCGCTCACCAGCGCGACCAGCGGTGCCTGGGTGCCGACGGGGAGCCCACCCGGCCCGTCGACCCGCTCGGTGAAGACGTAGGCCTCGCCGTCCCGCACTTCGACCTCGAAACGGTGATCGGGGTCGTCCAGATCGACTTCGGGCTCGAACTCGTCCGCGACGGCCGTCCAGATCGCGTCGCCCCCGACCCGGCCGACGTCCTGGCTCGTAAAGTCGTGGTCGCCGGCCCGGCTCGCGTCGACGGCAAACGAGCCCCCGTCGTAGGTCGCCCGCGCGGTCTCGGCCAGGGCCTCGCCAATCGCGTCGAGGGTCGGCTCGACGGTGCGTGCGGGGCTGGCCGACACGATCCCGAAAACGGTCGCCGCCGCCCTGGCGGCCATCTCGGGGTCCCGAGTCCGGACGAAGAGCCGGCCCCAGTGCTGCTCGACGCGGCCGGGAACGTCCCAGACGTCGAGGGTCGCCTCGAGGTTCGCTGCCAAGGTCTCCTCCATCCAGGACTGGACCCGACTGGACTTGACCCCGATATCCCCGTGACGGACGATGACCACGTCCGCTCCCGGTACCTGCATACCCCAAGAAAGACCCCGCGGTTAAAGCGCCCTTCGAAGGCTCAGAACGTGGATAGCTCGCCGCGGATGACCGCCGCGGTCAGGTCCTCCACGCTGGCCAGGGCGTCGTCCACGATCTGGCGAATCTCGGGGTCCACGTCGCCCAGTTCGTAGCCCGCCTCGGTAATGACGTGGAGGTCGGCGACGTGTGGCTGGTCGATCGGGCTCCCGATCTGACTGAGCAGCCGGACCCGGAGATCACGGATGCCCTCGACCTCTTCGACGACCTCCATGGCGATCTTCGTGGAGAGGAGGTTGTAGATCTTCCCGATGTGGTTGACCGGGTTCTTGCCGCTCGTGGCCTCCATGGACATCGACCGGTTCGGCGTGATCAGCCCGTTGGCCCGGTTCCCCCGGCCGACTGACCCATCGTCACCCTGTTCGGCGCTGGTGCCGGTCGTCGTGAGATAGATCGCCCCCGAAGCGGTGTCGTCCGCGGTGTTGACGTGCACCCGGACCTCCCGGTCCGTGTACTCGTAGGCCAGGTCGGTGACGTACGCCCGGATCGCGTCGATCTCGGCCTCGTAGGCCTCCATGTTCGGAACGTAAGTGTCCACGAGCGCCGCGGCGACGGTGAGATCGATCGTCGACCCCTCGCGCTTGCCCATCACCTTGATGTCCTGGCCCAGCGCGGGGTGGTCCTCGCCGAAGTCCTCGATCAGCCGTCGCTCGGTGTTGTACACGATCTGTTCGGTTTCCGAGAGCGGGGCGTGACCGACGCCGAAACTCGTGTCGTTGGCCATCGGAACGGTTCCGCCGTCCTCGGAGAAGACCTCCTGGAGGTCCCCCGAGCCCTCGCCGAGTCGAACGTCCACGATGACGTCCGTTTCGAGATCGAGGTTGGGCAGGTTCTCCCGGAGGTAGTTCCGGGCCGCCTTCAGGGCGATCGAGTCGACGGGGATCTCCTGGCCCTCGTAGCGTTTCGTGGCGCGGCCGACGATGAGGATGTAGATCGGCTCGACGACCTCGCCACCGCCGAAGGCCGGGGCGGCGTCACCGGCGACCAGCTGGGTCTCGTCGGTGTTGTAGTGAAGGACTTTCCCGACGCGGTCGAGATACGCCTGCGCAAGCGCCCGAGAGACGGCCTCGGCGATGCCGTCACAGATCGAGTCGGGGTGGCCGATCCCCTTTCGTTCGACGATCTCGATCTCCTGGTCCTCGACCGCGCCCCGGTCGAGGGACTGGATGCGGATGTTCCGATCGGTCATTGGAGAACCTATCCGATGGCCGCTCCTATAACTTGCGAAAACTTATTTGTCGGCGCTTATGTCCCTGGTGCATCAGTCGTCCAGGAGCATTCCGAGGTACGAACGGCGGATCTGAGCCTCGGGGTCGAGATCGAGGCGCGAGAGGACCGCTGCGACGGCCTCCCGGGTCGCTGCGAGGTCGGCTTCCCTGGCCTCGGCTTCGGCCTCCACGAACTCTCCGAGTCCCGAGACCGTATCGAGGGAGACGACGATCCCGTCGAGTTCGAAGCGTTCGCGGGTCTTCTCGACGGTCGCAGCCGGTTCGAATCCCAGGGCCGAAAGGGCCGCCTGCATCTCCTCGCGGGAGCCGACGGTCGTCTCGAACTCCTGGCGGGTTTTCGACGTGGCATCGACCTTCGGCCCCTTGTAGGTGAGTGCCGTGGTCGTCCCCTCGGGATCAGTCTCCTCGCGCAATCGGAGGGCTTCGTCCCGGGCCGCAAAATCGCGGTGCGGGGCGTCGAAGTACACGTCGACCTGCTCCACACGCCCCAGGGAGCGGGCTCCTTCCCGCTCCAGGGCCGCCCGAACAGGCTCGTGGGCTGCCTGTACCTTCATCTCGACTTCGTACATGCCCGGCCGGAGGGGCCCGGGGTAGAAAAGTGCGGGTTTCGATCAGCCGACGAGGCCGAGTCGACTCATTCCGCCCATGATGCCAAAGCCGAGCACGAGCAACATTGTGACGGCATAATAGATCGTGTGGGCCCGGTCGGGCTGGAAGGCCTCGGGGAGGTGTTTCCGGACGATGTAGTAGTTCGCGAAGTAGAAGAAGACCTGGAGGATCGCCATCAGCGCGGCGGAGAACACCATCAGGGTGACCGGCAACTGCCCGATGACCAGGATCGGAATCACACTCGCCGTCCCCATGAGCAGGATGAACCCGCGACGGAGGCGGTCGGTGTCCATCTCACGTTCCAGCACGAGCGGGAGCGTGTCGGCGTTGACCCGAGCGGCTCCGTCCATGACCGTGATGACGGTGGAGTAAAGCGCCGCGAACGCGCCGACGACCACCAGGTAGAACGTCCAGTCACCGAAGCCCTCCTGGAGAATGCTCCCGATCGCGATCGCGAGGTTCTGATCCTGTGGCGGCGTGGGATAGAGGACGGAGGTCGCCAAGAGAATCATGCTCACGAGGAGGAGGAAGCTAAAGCCGAAGGCGACCCGGAAGTCCCGGGTCCCGGTCCGCATCCAGCTCGCGATGTACTCCCGGAAGCGCTCGTCGGTCGGGTCATAATCCTTGCGGCGCAGGGCCCGTGCGCCCTGCTCTTTCGCGAGACTCCAGCTCCCGATCGTGACGGTGGTGCTCAGCCCGGTCGGGGCGTACCCCGCGAGGGCGGCGAAGATGCCCAGGAAGGCCGGCGCGGTCAGATCGGGCACCGAGAAGGCCGTCTCGGCGACCAGGGATGGCGACGGGGGCGAGACGAACACGCCCAGGACGATGAGGCCGCCGAGCACGAGGACGAAGAGTTTCATCAGGTTCTCGATCCAGGCATAGCGGGAGACGATGGTCAGGGCCACCGCGAAGCCGATCAACAGGAGATACAGTTGAATGGCCGAAAGCGAGGGCACCAGTGCCGCGAGGAAGGTCGCCGCGCTGAAGCCGACCGAGGCGAGGATGACCGTCCAGCCCACCAGGTAGACCAGCATCGTGAAGACCTGTCCCCAGTGGTCCGGCCCGGGGAGGTCCCCGTAGCCCTCAACTGGATTGCGCCCGATCCCGTAGTTGTACCGGATGCCCAGTTCCCAGCCCCCGTACTTCGCCAGGTAGATGATCGCGATAACCCAGACCCCGAACATCCCGTAGAGGCCACCGAGGGTCGGCGCCAGGACGATGTGACTGCCGCCGATTCCAAGCAGCGCCCAGAGAAGCGACGGGCCCAGGTGCTCGCGGATAAATCCGGGCCAGTCCTCCTCGGGATACGTAAGTTCGGGCATGTCCTCGGCTGTGGACTCACCCGACGCGTCGGCTGATGACATGAGTGTCTGTGACCTTGTCACGGGCAGGGGTCTAAACGTTGCGATGCGACGGAGCGGCTGTGGTCGGACCGTGATTCTTAAGGGTCGAACGGGACTCCCTTGGGGTATGAGTGACGAACAGACGGCCGAATCGGCCGATGATGCGGCGGAGACCGCCGAGGAGTCGGGACTCCAGAACGGCGACTTCGTAAAAGTGGCGTACACCGCCCGAACAGTCGAGGGCGGCGACCTCGTGGACACGACCGACGAAGAGATTGCAGAAGAAGAGGGCGTCGACACGGAGGGCCAGGAGTTCGCCCCGCGTACGATCGTGCTGGGTGACGGTCACCTCTTCCCCGCCGTCGAGTCCGACATCGTGGGCCAGGAGGTCGGTGACTCCGGCAGCGTCGTCGTGCCCGCCACCGAAGCCTTCGGCGAGTACAACGAGGACGAAGTCCGGACGGTCAGCGCCGAGAAGATCCCGGAGGACGACCGTTACCCCGGCGCACACGTCGACGTCGACGGACAGCACGGCCACGTCGAGACGATCATCGGCGGCCGCGCCCGCGTGGACTTCAACCACCCGCTGGCCGGCGAGGACGTCGAGTACGAGTACGAGATCCTCGACACCGTCGAGGACCAGGTCGAACAGGCCACGGGCCTGCTCCAGACCTTCTTCGACGTCGAACTGGACATGCACCTCGCGACCGACGAGGTCGAGGAGGAAGTCGAAGTCGAGGACGACGACGGCGAGACCGAAACGGAGCTCCAGACCGTCGAGAAGGAGACCCTCTACATCGAGAGCAACCCACAACTGCAGTTCAACCAGCAGTGGATGATGTCCAAACAGCAGATCCTCGGTGACGTCATCGAGAAGCTGGACATCGATCGGGTCATCGTCCAGGAGATCATCGACGGCGCGCCCGCGATGCCCGGCATGGGTGGCATGGGCGGCGGACTCGGCGACATCGAGGCGTCCCTCGAAGACGCCGACGTCGACGCCGACGAGATCATGGACGAACTCGACGTGGACGAACTCGAGGAGTAATCAGGCGATATCCCGGCTCGTATCGACCCGCACCCGCTCGGTGAGGTCGAGTTTGATCGACTCGCTGGGAATCTTCCCGCCGCGATACTTCTGCACGGTGAGCCGACTGTCTATCTCGCTGCCCTTTCGATCGACATCGAGATCCAGCACCACGTCCGCCATGTGCTGGGTGGTCTCCCGGTGTGCGGGCGGGTTCGGCCCCTCCAGGGCGTGCAGGAAGGCGATCCCGCCCGTGTTGATCATGTGGTTTCGAATCTCGTTGAGCAGTTGCTCGTAGCGGGCCCGATCGGCCCGTTCGAGGGGGTCGATGGGATCGATGATCACCGTCATGCCCTCGAAGGCGTTGCGAACGGCCCGGCGAGTCGAGTCGATCGGATCCTCGCCAGTCACGAGTTCGATCTTCGGCTCGCCAGTCGGTGCCTTGGCGGCCTCGATCGCGTCCGCGACGGCGTCCTCGGTCCGAATGGTGGTGAGATACAGCGTCTCCCGAGGCCGGGTCAACTCGTAGAGAAGCAACTCTCCCTGGCTCGCGGCGGGGGCCTGGTAGGCGACGACGCTCCCGGCCGGGAGCCCGCCGGCGAGTTCGCGGTCGAGGACCTCGACCCCGGTGGAGAGTTTCTCCGCCATCCCCTGAACCGTCGGTTCCCTGGACATTAAGCGTTCGCCCACTCGTCGAGGAGTCGATCGTACGCCACGCGAGCCTGCTCGTGGGCGATCGGGTCCGATACCGACGGGATGGGCAACAGCGGCTCCACCCCAAGTGCTTTTTCGACCGACGCCGGCACGTCCGCGGCACGGCTGAGAATTGCCCCGGCGACGGGCGCATCGACGGCGCGACTCATTCGGATCGACTTCACGCTATCCGTAACGGCCGCGGGGGTCTGCCGGGCGACGACGACCGCAGCGTCGGCGTGTCGCAGCGGCGTCACCGCGCGCTCGTCGGCCCCGGCAGCCCCATCGAGAATCACTGGGCGGTCGGTCCGGACCTGTCGGAGCGCGCGTTCCAGATCGGTCCCGGGGGTGGCCCCGACGATCGACACGCCGGGATAGCGTTCGGCGGGCGTGGCCGCCTCCTCGATCGGCGTGCCCGCTGCGAGAGCGGTCAGCCCGGAATCATCAGTACCCGCCCGAATATGCAAGTTCGGCATGTCCACGTCCGCGTCGAGGACGATCGGATCGCGACGGCGCTCGGCGAGCGCGACGGCCAGTCCCAGCGCGGTCGTCGTCTTGCCGGTGCCACCCTTTCCCCCAGTCACGGCGAGCATGAACCCCACTGGCCCGGTCCTCCCTGAAAAAGGGCCGGCCGGGGCGTGCCCACCAAACGGGAGATTCAAGACCGTTCCACGAGCGAGTGAGAGTAATGCGTCACGAGCACGTGATCTCCGCGAAACAGTTCTCGCGGGCGGATATCGAGGCGGTGTTGGACCGGGCCGCCGACTTCGCCGCCGACCCGCAGGCAGCAAGCGGACACGAGGGGGCCCTGCTCGCACTCGCCTTCTTCGAACCCAGCACCCGAACGAAGATGAGTTTCGAGACGGCCATCAAGCGCCTGGGCGGGGACACGATCGACATGGGACCGGTCGAGTTCTCGAGTGTGAGCAAAGGGGAAACGCTCGCGGATACGCTCCGGGTCATCGAGGGGTATGCCGACGGGATCGTGTTGCGTCATCCGATGGAGGGGGCGGCAACGATGGCCTCGGAGTTCGTCGACGTCCCGCTTTTCAATGCGGGAGACGGCGCCGGCCAGCACCCGACCCAGACGTTGCTCGACCTGTTCACCATCCGGGAGGAAGTCGGACTCGATGATCTCACTATCGGGATCATGGGCGACCTGAAGTACGGCCGCACCGTCCACTCCCTCGCCCAGTCGCTGACGAACTTCGACACCCGACAGCACTTCATCAGCCCCGACTCCCTTCGACTCCCCAGGAGTGTCCGATATGACCTCCACGAACAGGGTGCGCAGGTCCGCGAACACGAGGGCTACGAGGAGATCCTCTCGGAACTCGACGTGCTCTATGTCACCCGGATCCAGCGCGAGCGGTTCCCCGACGAGGACGAGTACCACGCCGTCGCCGGCAAGTACCGTCTCGACGCCGAGACCATCCGCGAGTACAACGAAGACCTGACCGTCCTCCACCCGCTTCCCCGGGTCGACGAGATCGCAGCGGACGTGGATGACCTGCCAGGTGCGACGTACTTCGAACAGGCCCACAACGGCGTGCCAGTCCGAATGGCACTCCTGGATATGCTACTATGACCCAGCCAGACACCGAACTCCGCGTGAGCAAGATCGAGAACGGGACCGTCATCGACCACGTCACCGCCGGCGAAGCCCTCCGGGTACTTGGCATCCTCGGCATCGACGGCACCGAGGGGGAGACAGTGAGTGTCGGCATCAACGTCCCGAGCGATCGTCTCGGGCGCAAAGACGTGGTGAAAGTCGAGGGGATGGAACTCAGCCAGGACGAGGTGGACGTGCTCTCCCTGATCGCGCCGGATGCCACCATCAACATCATCCGGGAGTACGAGGTCATCGAGAAGTCCCGGGTCGATCGGCCCGAATCAGTGGTCGGCGTGCTCACCTGTCCGAACACCAACTGCATCACCAACGCGGGCGAACCGGTGAACACACACTTTGACGTGCTTGATACCGGCGTACAGTGTCGCTACTGCGAGACCATCATTCGGGAGAACATCACCGACCACATCGAGACCTAGGCGACCCCGCTCGCCAGAAAGTGTATAACGTATTACCACTTAGTAAGTGGTATGGGACGCACAATCCTCAAAGTCGGCGTCGCGCTCATCCTGATCGCCCTGGTCTGGAAGCTTGTACTGGGCCGAGAAGACGAAGAGACCATCGACCGCATCGACTGACGACCACGGCGACGGACGAGTTCGAATTTTCACCCGGTTCTCGAGCCACGAGTCCCCGACCAGCACCAGCAGTTCGAATCGGTCACCGGAAAAGAGACCGGTTGACTTTAATGAGCCGGGGAAATATCCCGTGATATGCCATTCGAAGAAGACGACGAGGTGCTCCTGCACGACGAGCACAGCGAGTTCGACGGCGAGATCGGGACCGTGACACAGGTCGTCGAGACCATGTTCGGCGACGCCAACTACACCGTGTCCTTCGAGGACGGCCAGGAGGCCGGCGTCCCCGAGGACCACCTCGAGGCCGCCCCCGAGGAGACCGACGACTGAGCGGGCATGGGCCTTCCCTTCCACTACGTCGACCTCCGGGCCTTCTGCTACGAGACGGAGGCCGAGGACCGCGTGCGTTCGGCACTCCGGACGTTACTCCCGCCGGACGCCGAAATCGAGTCCTCGGTCGGGGAGGGCCATCACGGCGATCGAATCGTCGTCCTCAGCGCCCGACTGGAACGCACCGACGAGATCAAACACGTCTTCGACCGGCTCCAGGACGGCGTGAACATGACCGTTCTCCTGGACGAACTGGGGGATCGACTCGACGACAACAACGCCTTCTACGTGACACTGGACAAGCAGGCCGCCGCCCGTGGCGAGGTCACACGTGGCGACGGCATCACCCTCCGGGCGAAGGTCGAGGCCTACCCGGCCAACCGGGAGAACGCCCTCGAAAACGCCCGGGAGGCACTCTCCTGAGATGTACGAATCCGTCCGCGTTCACGAGGACGGGCCGACGACCCCCGACAGGTTCGGGCTGACCGTCAAAAACGCCGGGTTCGAGGGGCTGGTCGTCCGGAACCGTCAGTCGGTTCCGGCGGCCGTCGATCACGAGGCCATCGCAAAGAGACACGGCATCGACGTGGTCCAGGGCATCGAGATCACCGCCGACGAACCGCGGACGGCAAGCGGCGCGATCGGGAATCGCCGGCCCGAAGCCGAGGTGCTTCTCGTCCAGGGTCGCGATCCGGAGATGAACCGCTTCGTGGTCGAGCGAGCGCAGGTGGACGTCCTCGCCGACCCCATGGGCGGGGCCGGGGACATCAACCACGTAATCGCCCAGACCGCCGCCGAGAACGACGTCGCACTGGAGCTAAATCTCGGTCCCGTGCTCCGATCGAGTGGCGGCGACCGGGTCCGAGCGATCAAAGGCCTCCGAAAACTCCACGAACTCGTCGCTGACGCGGGCGCGCCGTTCGTCGTTTCTGGAGCCCCATCGAGCCATCTTCAGGTTCGCGGGCCGCGGGAGTTGTTCGCGGTGGGGGCCCAGATCGGCTTCGACCGCGAGACGATCCAGCAGGGACTGGCGACCTGGCGAACCATCGCCGAGCGGAATCGACACCGGCGGGACCCGGACACCGTGGGGCCGGGGGTCACCGTCTCAGAGCCCGAGAACTGAGACCACCTCGATCCGTGGAGTTACAACAGTCCACGTGTAACCCCTTGCCGTGCGCCACCTCCCGAAACACCTCCGACCGCGCTATCGCTATCTCGCCGTCGAGATAGAGACGTGGCCGGATGTCACCCTCGCGGAGCGACCCCTCCAGGAGAGAATCTGGACGGCGACACGGACGCTTTTGGGCGATCCCGGAAGCGCCGAGGCTGATCCGCGTGTCCTGGAGACCGACCTGTATCCCGGCGGTGGCTGGGCGCTCGTTCGGGTCCGGCGAGGGACCGTCGAGCAGGCCCGGGCGGCACTCGCCTGTGTCGATTCCGTGCAGGACCATCCGGTTCGGGTCGGCGTTCGGGGGGTGGGCGGAACAGTTCGAGCCACCAGGCGGTCGTTCCTGCAGGGACCGCCGGCCGTGACCGACTCGACGGCCGTGACCTTTCGTGACGGTGAGGCGGTCGCTCACCTGCGGGAGGACCGCGTCGACGTCGAGTGCGCGGACACCTTCGTCGGGGCAACACCCCGGGATCTCTAAATGCAAGGACAACAACAGCAAGCGTACGATCGTGGCATCACCATCTTCTCCCCGGACGGCCGACTCTACCAGGTCGAGTACGCCCGGGAGGCAGTCAAGCGAGGCACGGCGAGCATCGGGGTGCGAGCCAGCGACGGGGTTGCACTGATCGTCGACAAGCCGGTTCGATCCCCGCTGGTCGAACAGGACTCCGTGGAGAAACTCCACAAGGTCGACGATCACATCGGGACCGCGAGTGCGGGCCACGTCGCGGACGCACGCCGACTCATCGACTTCGCCCGCCGGGACGCCCAGGTGGAGCGACTGCGGTACGAACAGGCCATCGGGGTCGAAACCCTGACCAAGGACGTGACCGATCACATCCAGCAGTTCACCCAGATCGGCGGGGCCCGGCCCTTCGGCGTGGCCCTGCTGGTCGGTGGACTGGACGACGGCCAGCCGCGCCTCTTCGAGACGGACCCGAGTGGTACGCCCTACGAGTGGCAGGCGATCGCCATCGGCTCCGACCGGGAGGAGATCCAGTCGTATCTCGAAGCCGAGTACGATCCCGAGATCGAACTGGCCGAAGCCGTCGAACTCGGGCTCGAGGCCCTCGCGTCGGTCCAGGAGGAGCCACTCGATCCCGCTGGCGTGGGCGCGGCGACGGTCGACGCCGAGTCCGAGCAGTACATAACACTCACCGAGGAAGAGATCCGGGCGGCCCGCCCGGAGTGACGTGCTACATTTTTCACCCTCCACGCCGTAGCGCAGGCCATGATATCACTTGACGATGCAGTGACGGCGCGGCTCGAGTCCCACGGGGCGCGTTTCGAAGTCCTCGTCGATCCGGACGCGGCCCTCGCGATCAAACGCGGGGAGTTCGACGGCGACCTCGAGGACGTGATCGCCGCCCGGGACGTGTTCGAGAACGCCTCGCGGGGCGATCGACCGGCCGAGTCGGACGTCGAGAAGGTCTTTGACACCACAGATCCCATGGAGATCATCCCCCAGGTGATCGAGCGCGGGGAGATCCAGATCACCGCCGAGCAGCGCCGGGAGATGCTCGAACGCAAGCGACGCGAACTCATCGACCGCATCGCGCGCAACGCCGTGAACCCCCAGATGGACGACGCCCCACACCCCCCGGATCGAATCGAAAACGCCCTGGAGGAGGCCGGGTTCGACGTCGATCCGATGGAGCGTGTCGAATCGCAGGTCGAAGACGCCCTGGACGCGTTGCGACCCGTCATTCCGATCCGGTTCGACGAGGTAACGATGGCCGTCCAGGTCCCGCCGGACTATGCCGGGAGCGCCCAGGCCCAGATCCGACAGTTCGGAGAACTAGAACGGGAGGAGTGGCAGGCTGATGGCTCCTGGATCGGGGTCCTGACCTTCCCGGCGGGGCTGCAAAACGACTTCTACGATCTGGTCAACGAGCACACGAGCGGCGAGGCGGAGGTCCAGATCATTCGGGACGAGGACGAGATCGCCCGCCGCTGAAGAATTATCCCTTCTTGAAGCCGACGAGGAAGCCGCCGGTGAAGCCGGCCCCAACGGAGAGTGTCGAGAGGAAGGTGTTCACCCAGGGCGGCGGGGTCTCCATCGAGGCAGTCTGTGTCAGATCCAGGACCCCGCCCGTGAGGCGGTCCCAGTCCACGGTCAAGATGCCCCGCGATTCGAGGAACTTGAACAGCGCGAGTTCGAGGCCCACGATGACCGCGATCACCTTCGCGATCTTCTTGAAGGCAAACCCGATAATTGCGCCGATCACGGCCCCGCTACCGAATTCGAGGCCGAGTTGCGTCGGGTCCAGTTCGAGCGCCATACCACTCGTTGGGCCGTTCTCCGGTAAGTCCTTTGTGCCCCGCCTGGCCCTTAAGTGATCTCGGCCCCTACGAAGCGGCGAGTGACGGAAACCGACCGGGCGATCATCGCGAAGCGAGTCAGGGACGGCCAGCCGGACACGACCGAGATCCGACAGTTAGCGGCTGCAGCCGGCTACGAGGTCGTCGGCGAGTGCACACAGCGTCGAAAACCAGATCCGGCCCTGCAACTGGGCGCTGGCAAGGTCGAGGAACTCACCGAGCAGGTCGAGGCAACTGGCGCAAAGACGGTGATCTTCGACAACCGACTCGGCCCCTATCAGGTGTACAACCTCGGGAACGAACTCCCCGAGGGCGTGGCGGTCAAGGACCGGTTCCGGCTGATACTGGACATCTTCGGGCAGCGGGCCCAGACCCGGAAAGCCCAGCTCCAGGTCGAACTCGCCGAACTGCGCTATGAACTCCCGCGAGCCGAGGCCAAGACCAGCCTCGCCAAACGCGAGGAACGACCGGGGTTCATGGGCCTGGGCGAGTACGACGAGAGCCGCGAGCAGGACATCAAATCCCGGATCAGCCGGATCCGGGACGAACTCGAACGGATCGAGGAGACCGAGCAGGACCGACGCGAGAAACGCCGGGAGTCCGGGTTCGACCTGGTCGCCCTGGCAGGCTATACGAACGCCGGGAAATCGACCCTGATGCAGGCCCTGGCAGAGGATCTGGAGGTCGGGGAGAACGAGTCGATCCACCCCGACCTCGATCCGACGGCTGAGCGCGAAGACCGGCTGTTCACCACCCTCGGGACGACCACCCGGCGACTCGATCTCGAACGACGGGACGCCCTGCTCACCGACACGGTCGGGTTCATCAGCGATTTACCCCACTGGCTGGTCGAGTCCTTCAAATCGACCCTCGAATCGGTCTACCGGGCCGATCTCGTGCTGCTCGTCGTGGACGTGAGCGAGCCGATCGCGGAGATCCGCAAGAAGCTCATGACCAGCCACGACACGCTCTACGAGCGTAACGAAGCGCCGATCGTAACGGTCCTCAACAAGATCGACCGGATCGACGACGCCGAGCTGGAGCAGAAACGGGCGGCGCTGCGTGCGCTGGCCCCGAATCCGGTCGCGGTCAGCGCGAAAGCGGAGACGAACCTGGAGGAGTTGCGGGCGCGTATCCACGAGGAACTGCCCGACCGCAAGCGCGAACGGCTGGTCCTCCCGATGACCGAGGACACGATGAGCGTGGTCTCCTGGGTTCACGACAACGCCTTCGTCGAGGACGTGGAGTACCGTGATTCGGAGGTCATCGTGGACTTTCTGGCCCGACCGGCGGTCGTCGAACAGACACGTGCCAAGGCGAGTGACCTGGCGGCGGACGCCTGATCAATCGAGCGCCCGTTTTTCCTTCTCGACGACCCGAACGTCGCCGATAGCCGTGTCCGGATACTGCCCGTCGGCGTCTTTCTCGGCGGCCTTCACCATGTCCCAGATCACGTCGAGGCCGGTCGTCGTGCCCTGGAGGGCCTCCATCTCGCAGCCAGTTTTCCCCGTCGTCTCGACGGCCACGGTGAGCGTGATCGTCTCTCGTGCCACGTCAAAGTCGGTCTCGACGTTCGTGATCGGGATCTGATGGCACATCGGAATCGTCTCCCAGGTGTGTTTGACGGCCTGGATCGCCCCGACACGAGCCGTAGCCAGGACGTTCCCCTTGCCCACCGAATCGGCCTGAATCGCGTCGATCGTCGAGGGCTGGAGGTGGATCGTCCCACGAGCGACAGCCCGCCTGGCGGTGTCCGGTTTGTCCCCCACGTCGACCATCTGGGCCTCGCCCTCGGCGGTGGTGTGGGTAAGTTCGTCCTCGTCGCTCATGCCTGTTCACCCCCGAGTGCCGGCGGCAGCGTCCCAAGCAGATCGGAGGCGAGGAGCCCACCGTTCCGTGACTCCGCAGCGAGGTCGCCAGCCGTTCCGGTGAGGTAGGCCGCGACCGCCGCGGCCGGCACCGGATCGAGAGTTGCGAACGTCGCCCCCGTGACCCCAGCGAGCACGTCGCCAGTCCCACCCACGGTCATACCGGGGTTTCCGGTCCGGTTGATGCGCGTGCGATCACCGTCGGTGACCACGTCGTGGGGGCCCTTGAGGAGCAGCGTCTGGCCCAGATCGGCAGCGACCTGGGCAGCCGATGTGGCCCAGCCGTCACGGTCATCTGCGGACTCGCCGCCGAGTTGTTGAAACTCGCCACGGTGGGGAGTCAGAATCAGCGACGCGTCAGTCTCGACGGCCGAAACCACGCTGATCGCGTCCGCGTCGACGACCGCTTTGCCCTCGTAGGCCTCCAGAATCTGTCCCACGGCTTCACGGGTTGGATCGGCCGCCCCCAGACCCGGGCCGAGTATCATGACGTCCTGGTCGGCTGCGGCCTCCAGGATCGTCGAGACGTGCGTGGGCTCGATTCGAGTGCCGGGAAGCCCCCGAACGATCAGGTCCTCGCTGAAGCCCTGAACCTGATCGGCAACCGGTTCAGGCGTGAGAACCGTCGCGAGGTCAGCCCCGGCCCGGAGCGCGGCCTGAGCGGCAAGTGCGGGTGCGCCCGTGTACGGGCCCCCGCCGACCACCAGCACTCGGCCGAAGTCGCCCTTGTGAGCGTCCGTGGGGCGGGTGAGTCGTTGCAGGTCTCCCGGGCCAGTGAATCGCTCGGCGGCGGGTGGAATCCCGATGTTCGCGACTGTCACGTTCTCGTGGTCTGCCAGCCCGGGTTTCGTGTCGTGGAACGTGACGACCCGGTCCGCGACGACCGAATCACCTGGTCGCTCACCCGTATCCACGTCCATCCCGGAGGGGACGTCGACCGAGACGACCGTCGCCTCGCTGTCGTTGATGGCCTGGATCGCCGTGCGCTCCGGCTCTCGGGGAGTCCCGGAGACCCCGGTTCCGAGCACGCCATCGATGATCACCTCGGGCTCACCGATCGAGAGGGCACTCGCGTCCCGGATGACGTTCGTCGCCACCTCGGCGGACTGGAGGGCGTCGTACTTCTCCCGGGTGACCGCACTCCGGATGCGGTCCGGATGGCCCAGGAGGTGAACCGTCGGATCCAGATCGGCGAGAAAGCGGGCCGCCGTGAGTGCGTCCCCACCGTTGTTACCTCGACCAGCGAGGACCGCGACCTCGGGCGTGTCCCGGTCCAGATCCCGGACTGCCCGCGCCACCGCGTTGCCGGCCGACTCCATGAGGTTCGTCTCGCGAACGCCCAGGGCCACGGCGTTGCGGTCGACGATCGCCATCTCGGTGCTGTCGATCATGTCACGAGGTACACGGCCGACCCCACTAAAGGAAGTGGTCGGGCGGCGGCTACGGGTCCCCGCCCGTCCGGAGGTGTGTAAACAGATATGTCTGGGCGTAGCCCGGATTCGGGCCGAGTCGATCGCGGATCGCTCGCGAGGTCGACTCGTAGGAATCGCCCGCCGCGTCCGGGAAGTGCTCCTCGATCGCGGTGTTGATCCAGGTGTCGAGGGGAACCGGCTCGTCGAAGTCCATCGCGAACAGCAGGACACAGTCCGCGACTTTCGGGCCCACGCCGACGAACTGGGTCAGCGCTGCTCTCGCTTCCTCGTAGGGCCTGGCAGCGATCTCGTCCAGGGAGACCTCGTCGTCCCGAAGCATCTCGGCGGTCGCCTCGATGTAGGGGGCTCGATAGCCCAATCCCAGATCGCGTAACTCGGCTTCGCCCGCCCGTGCCAGGGCTGACGGCGTCGGGAACGCGTGAACGGTCGTGTCCCGCCAGGCGATCGGTTCGCCGTAGGCCGCTCTGAGGGCCGTGACGTTCTCGTGGATCCGGTCGACCCGCATCTGGGCCGAGAGGATGAAGGAGAAAATCGTGGGCACTACTGGCGCGTCGACCACTCGAAGCCCTGGATACCGGGCCGTCGCCGCTTCGAGCACCGGGTGGTCGGGAAACGCCGACTGGATCGCCGGGAGGTCGTCATCGAGACCGAGGCGACGGCGGACGATCCCGGCGGCGTCGGTCGACGAGCGCCAGGTGAGGCCGCCGGCTTCTTCTCGTACCTCGATCACGTCCGTCCCGGCCACGGTCCGAAACCAGGTGCCGTCGGCGGACTCGAGCCGTCGCCAGAGGAAGGTCTGCCCACTCTCCAGGATGACCTGAAGGTCGACCGAGCCACGGACGGACGTCGCATCGATGTGCCCGGATTCCATCGACAGACCTGGGCGTTTGCCCCCGGAAAGGCTGTCGGTTCGGGGCCAATCTATTTTTACCAAGGGCGTGCTATGCCAACATACCCATGGATTGTAGGGTCGTTGTCGAGGCCGCGGTTCCGGTGTACGACGTAGAAACGCCCGACGAGGCCGTCCGGATCGCGATCTCGAAGACGGGCGAGATGCTGAATCCCGACCTCAACTACGTGGAGATCGACATGGGGGAACGGACCTGCCCCCACTGCGGGGAGGAGCTGGAGCCGGCCTTCGTCGCGGCCGACGAGAGCCTGGTCGCTCTCGAACTCGAAATGACGGTCTTCAACGTCGAACGAACCGAACACGCCTCGCGGATCGCCCGCAAAGAGATCGGCCAGCGTCTGGAGAACATCCCACTCGAAGTCCTGGAGGTCGAAGTCATCGAGGAGGACGAGGACGAGGCGGCGGAGGAAGAGGAGTCGGCCGAGGAAACTGAATCGGACGAGGAAGACGTGTTACCGGAGTTCGACGAGCTCATCGAGGGGTGATCGCGGCGGTTTTCTACTCGCAGACCCGCCGCTGACTGGCGCGTGCTTCGCGGGTCGCGGGTCGGTGAGAACAGTTAGTCGGCCTTGGCCGTCACGGTCTCTTCTGCACTCTCGGCCTCGTCCATGGTGCCGGTGATGCCCTTCGCGAGTGCAAAAACAGCCGATTTGTGATCAGTTTTCGATTTGTGGATCGATGTCGGTCGGACGCCCTTGGATTCGTATTCGGAAAGTTCCAGTTCTCGTGTGGATACTCGCTCGTAGTAATTCCCGACCTCGGCGAGGAGTCCATGCAGGTGGATGAGCTCCTGTTTTTTCATGTGCACCCTATCGTAACGAGTACAGGGTTATAGTATTACTCTGAGGAGAGTTACCAAGCCTTGTACCCTGGATTCCCGGGACAGGCGGCCTGAAAGGCTTTTAGGGGGCCCGCCCGCTTGCATCGGTATGGACTACGACGAGCAACTCGAGCGAGCCCTCGAAGAGAAACCCGACATCGCCGAAAAGGAGAGTCGCTTCGAGGTCCCGGACCCGAAGCTTCGAACGGAGGGGAACGTCACGGTCTTCGAGAACTTCCAGGCGCTTTTGGACCGACTCGATCGGGAAGACGAACACGTCCTCAAGTTCCTGCAGGACGAACTCGGCACGGCCGCCCAGATCGATGAACGGGGCCGCGCACGGCTGACCGGGGAGTTCAACGAGTCACGCGTACAGGCCGTGATCGACGAGTACGTCGATCAGTACGTCATCTGCCCGGAGTGTGGGCTTCCCGACACCCATCTGACCCACGAACAGGGAGCGGAACTGCTGGAGTGTGACGCCTGTGGCGCCCGCTCCTCGGTCTAAAACCGGCTACGCGAGTTTCTTGAGGTTCTGGAGATCGCGTTCTGTCCGCATGAACTCGGCCGTCCGGCGGGTCGCGTGACAGTTCGGACAGCTAAAGTTCGCTTCCGGAGCCGGGAGTTCGCTCGGCGTCGCTTCCCAGGCCTTCTGGCACTCCGGACAGACCAACTGGACGTAGGCCTCGTGTGGCATGCACCCACACAGTCGGGGGCCGGGGAGAAAAGCTTGCTGCCTAAATCCGGCCGACTTCTTCGACGGCGACCGATTCGACGCCCTCGACGGTCCGGAAGGCCTCCTCGACGGCCTCGGTCCCGCCAGCGTCGTCGGGGACGATAACCGTGGGGTAGAGCGCGACGAGGCCGAAGGCGACTTCCTCCTGGTCCACGTCGTTGATCTTCGCGCCTTCCGGCAGCGAACTCTCCAGTCGCTCCGTAAGTACGTCCAGGTCCAGTTCCGGACTCTGGGGCATCACCTTGATGACGGCGGCGACTTTGCCCATGTTATGGCCCCCGGAAACCGCACTCGGGACACTCATAGAGGTTGCTCTGCTTGCGACAGGTGGCACACCGATAGATCTGGTGACCACACTCCGGACACTTGAAGGCCGCCGCGTTGGTCCCGGAGATGTTGATCCCACAGGAGACACATCGGCGGGCCCGGTCGGTCTCACTCATGATCGATACGTGTCTCTACCTGTCCCGTGCGGTTTAACCGTTGTCTTTCGACCGCCGCCCGACCGTCCCACTTAACCCGACTGCCCGGGAAGCACGCCCATGGAAGAGGCGTGGTTCGCGGAACTGGACGACGACCCCGCGAGCGCCACACGGGCCATTCGATCGGGAAGCGCGGAGACGCCCCGGGACTGGCCGGCGCTAGCAGTCGAATCGGGGTTCGCCCCGGACGAGTCGGGGTACTACGAATTGCTTCACGAGGCGACCGTCGCGGCCGCCCGCGAGGCGGTGAGTGAGCGGGAGCGGGCCGACGACCAGCAACTCGTGCACGCGGTCCGGGCGATGGACGACCTCACCGAAGTCAAAAACGAGCTCGCCGAACGGGCCGCGGAGTGGGCCGGCAGTCAGTTCGGTGAGTCCCGCGAGGGGCTTGACTACGTCCTCGAAGTCGCCGCGAGGGACCCCGAAGGACCGGTCGAGGCGGAAGTCGTAGCGTTTGCCGAGTCGGTTCGAGATCTCGAACAGCGAGGACAGGCCCTTCGATCGTTCGTCGAGACACAGGCCCCCGCCGTGGCCCCGAACCTCTCGAACCTCGCCGAGCCGTTCCTGGCCGCCCGATTGATCGCCCTGGCCGGCGGCCTCGAAACACTCGCGAAAAAGCCAAGCGGCACCGTCCAGGTGCTCGGGGCCGAAGACGCCCTGTTCGCCCATCTCGAGGGCCACGCGCCATCGCCCAAACACGGGATCATCTTCACGCACGAGTACGTGCGCGGGACCCGTCCCGAAAAGCGGGGATCGGCGGCCCGGGCCCTGGCCGGGAAACTGTCGATCGCCGCTCGCATTGATCACTATCGCGGTGAACTGCATCCGGAGCTGAGAGCAGATCTCGAGGAGCGAATCGCGACGATCCGCGCCGGAGGGGCTGCGCAATGAGTCTGCCAGCGGGCGTCGAACGCCGGGAATTCGACGGCGAGATGGCACTCGCGACGCGGGGTGAGCCGGTCTACGGCGAGCCGACGGCGGACGGCTGGCGTCGCTGGGACCCCCACCGCTCGAAGCTCGGAGCGTTGCTCGAGTTGGGGCTCGACACCGGGTTCGAGGCTGGCGACGGGGTCCTCTACCTCGGCGCGGCGAGTGGCACGACAGTGAGCCACGTCGCTGACGTGGCCGGGCCGACCTACGCCGTCGAGTTCGCACCCCGACCGGTCAGGGACCTCCTTTCAGTCTGTGAGAGCCGGCCAAATCTCTTCCCGCTGCTCGCGGACGCGCGGCAGCCAGCGTCCTACGGTCACGTGGTGGAGGCGAATCTGGATGTGATCGTCCAGGACGTCGCAACGACCGGCCAGGCTGCGGTCGCACTCGAAAACGCCCGCTTTCTCGCCCCGGACGGCCGGCTGCTGCTCTCGATCAAGGCCCGCAGCGAGGATGTCACCCGCGAGCCGAGTGCCGTGTTCGAGGAATCGATCGAAACTCTCGAATCTGGCTATGAGGTACTCACGACTCGCGAACTCGACCCGTTCCACGAGGACCACCTGGGAGTGATCGCGACGCCACGAGCTCCCCCGGCTGAATAACCGACTTCAGGAACTATTTACGTCGACCACCCTTCGATTCCCGCGATGGCGAACGGGTCCGGAACCGTCTTCGACGAGATGGGAACCCTCGGCGTCGAGGAGGAGTACTTCGTCGTCGACAGCGACGGCGTTCCAGTCGCGGGGTCGGACGAGTTGGTCTACGAGCACGACGCGCCGCCGCCGATCACCGGCGACGTCGATCACGAACTCTTCAAGTTCGTGCTGGAGACCCGCACCCGGAAACTCGATGGTCCCGAGGCCGCGCCAGCGGCGGTCCGGACCGTTCGTGAAACCCTCCAGGAGTACGCGGCCGAACACGGCTTCCAGATCGCGGCGGCGGGGGTCCATCCCGCGGCCGACTGGCAACTCCACGAGCACGCCGAAAAACCGCGGTATCGAGCCCAACTCGATCGGATTCAGTATCCACAACATCGCAACACGACTGCCGGGCTGCACGTCCACGTCGGTGTGGACGGCCCCGAGAAGGCTGTCTGGATCACCAACGAGATCCGGCGCTATCTCCCGATCTTCCTCGCGCTTTCGGCGAATTCGCCGTTCTGGAACGGCTTTGACACCGGACTCTGCTCGGCCCGGGCCAAGATCTTCGAGAACCTGCCGAACACCGGGATGCCGACGAACTTCGAGGACTTTGCGGCCTACGAGCGCTTCGAATCCCGGATGCTCGAGACGGACTCGATTCGGGACTCGGGGGAACTCTGGTACGACGTCCGGCCCCACACCGGCATCGGGACAGTCGAGGTCCGGATCCCGGACGCCCAGGATCGCGTTGGCCACGTGGATGCCTTCGTCGAATACGCCCACGCACTCGTCCTGGACCTCGCGGCCCGATACGAGGACGGCGAGTCCTCACAGGCGTTGCGCTGGGAACTCCTCGACGAGAACAAGTGGCGAGCCCTGCGATACGGCCAGGAGACGGACCTCATTCAGCCGGATGGATCGACGCTGTCTCTCGCCGAGATCGTCGACCGGGAGGCCGACCGCCTCGGGATCGAGGGCATCAAACGCGTGTACGAAGCCGAAAGCGGGGCGACTCGCCAGCGGCGTATCCTGGAGGAGTCAGGCCCCGAAGCGCTTCGCGAGGCGCTCCTCATCGAGCCGAGGGTTTAAACGGCCTCGTCACTTGTGTCCTCGTAGAGAGGACATGACAGACGAAGACACAGAAGACACCACGGAAGCGGAGTCCACGGACGTGGCGGGCGAGCCGGTCGAAGTGAAGACTGGAGATGACATAGGGGAGACTGGAGAAGACAGAGAAGAGACTGGAGAGGGCGAAGACGAGACCGAAGAGCCCACGACGGGCCGGGGCGCACGGGAGCGCCTGGAGGAAAGCGCCGACCGGGCGGTCGACGAACTCGACACCAAGGTCATCGACATCCTCTCCTGGGTCCTCGACACCGAGACCCGGGGCCGGATCTACGTCTACCTGCGACAGCACCCCTGGAGCACCAGCGAGGAGGTCGCCGAAGGAACTGGCCTGTACCCGAGTACGGTGCGGGAGGCGCTGGCCGAACTCGCCGAGGAGGACATCGTCGAGCGACAGAAGCGCGAGAGCGAGGGGGCCGGGAACAACCCCTACGAGTACAAGTCCATCGCGCCCAGCGACCTCGTGGGCTCGGTCGTCGGCCGCGTGCAGGAGGAGCTGAACACCATCTTCAACATGGATCAGGTGCTCGATTCGGAGGAAACTGAAACCACCGAGCCGGTGCAGATCGAGGTGCACGACGAGTCCGACGAAGACGAGGACTGAGCCGAAACCCAACCTCTAAACGCGCGGGCACCCTCCGGCGGAGTATGGACGTGGCGCTGGGGGGAACGTTCGATCCCATCCACGACGGGCACCGTCGCCTTTTTCGTCGCGGATTCGAACTCGGTGACCTGACTGTCGGCTTGACCAGCGACGACCTGGCCCCCGAGACGCGTCACGAACCCCGATACGTGCGACCCTTCGAGGAGCGGCAGGCGAAACTGCGTGAGGAACTGGCCGAGATGGCCGCCACCTACGATCGGGACTTTGCAGTTCGAAAGCTTACCGAACCCACGGGCATCGCCGTCGAGCCGCCGTTCGAGGCCCTGGTCGTCACGCCGGAGACCCAGGCCGGTGGCGAGCGCATCAACCGTATTCGACGGGAGCGCGGGCTCGACCCCCTGGAGATCGTCGTGGTCGAGCGGCTCCTGGCGGACGACGGGGAGATCATTTCGAGCACGCGGATCGTCCGCGGTGAAATCGACGAGCACGGCCACGTCACGGAGGGGCCGGAGAACGAGCGCTCGGCGGTCCGCTGATCACCAGGACGGCGGCTCGAAGCCCGCGTCCCGTAACAACTCCCGCCACTGTTGCTGAATCGTAAGCCGAGAGACGTCCCCGGCTTCAGCGACGACCGTCTGGGAGCGTTGATCGCCAGCGATGAGCGAGCCGGCATAGAGGCTCGCGGCGCGAAGCCCGGGTTTGGAGCGGTCTGGAGCCGGGAGCTGGGAGAGGTAGAGTTCGCGGGCGGCCGATCGGGCCTGGGAGTCGAGTTCGAGTCGGTCTGCGACCTGCTCCAGGGCCGCGAGGTTGGCTTCTTCGGCTCGTTCCGTGCCGGCCCGGTACATGAAAGACTGCAGTCGGGGCAGGGAGTTAACGGTGTTGCCAGGTGACTCGTGAGTCTTATTGTGAGCGGGGTCGAAAGTCGGCTGCAGAGCGCGGGTAGCCAAGTGGTCAACGGCGCAGCGCTTAGGACGCTGTGGGGTAGCCCTCCGCAGGTTCGAATCCTGTCCCGCGCAGTGCGAGGTCGAACGAAGTGAGACCTCGGGTGGCGAACGGGGAGGAACGACCCGTGAGCAGTGAGCGAGCGTAGCGAGCGAACGAGCAGGCACGGATTCGAAGCAGGGAGGAGCTTTGCTCCGACCGTGGTTCGAATCCTGTCCCGCGCAGTGCGAGGTCGAACGAAGTGAGACCTCGGGTGGCGAACGGGGAGGAACGACCCGTGAGCCCACTTTTTCCGAGAGGTTGCGTAGCAGCCGCTCGCAAAAACTTGGGGAAAAAGACCGCTAGCAGTCGTGGAGATTCGTGCTTGGAGTGCCACCCCAACCCAAAAACCGACGGTGCTGTTATCGTGACGGGAGTCCAACAGGCCAGGCGAACGCGAGCCTATGGCCTGGCACGACCGGCCCGTCGCGGCGGTGTTCGAGACACTGGATAGCGACGCCAGCGGCCTGACGGACACGGAAGCCAGGGCGCGACTCGAATCCGGCGGGCCGAACGAGATCGAGAGCGAGGGGGGCCGAACCCCGCTCGCGGTCTTCGTCTCGCAGTTCACGAGCGGGCTGATTCTCGTGCTGATCGGGGCCGCGATCCTCTCGGCGGCGATCGGCCACCTCGTCGATGCCGTCCTCATCGCCGTGATCCTGCTGGCAAACGGCCTCTTCGGGTTCGTCCAGGAGTACCGCGCCGAGCGGAGCCTCCAGGCCCTCGCCGAGATGGCCACCCCGGAAGCGACGGTGATCCGGAACGGCGAGCGAGTGGAACGCAGCCAGCGGGCAGTCGTCCCGGGGGACGTGATCGTCCTGGAGGGCGGGGACGCAATCCCGGCCGACGCTCGCGTGCTTGAGACCGCGAGCCTGGAAGTCGACGAGGCGCCGCTGACCGGCGAGAGTGTCCCCGTCGAGAAACAGAGCGGGAAACTGGCGGCAGCAACCCCGGTCGCGGAGCGGACAAACATGGTCTTCCGCGGGACAATGGTTACCCGCGGGCGGGGTCGAGCCGTCGTGGTCGAGACCGGGATGGCCACCGAGGTGGGGGCCATCGCGGACGAACTGGCCACCGCCCGGGAGCGCCAGACGCCGCTCCAGCGCGACCTCGACCGACTGGGGAAGCGGATCGGCCTGGGCGTGCTCGCACTCTCCGCGCTCGTCGTCCCGCTTTTGGTCTGGCGGGGAACGGCGCTCGTGGACGCCGCCCTGGCTGCCGTCTCCCTGGCCGTCGCCGCAATTCCGGAGGGACTGCCAGCCGTGGTCACCTTGACCCTCGCGCTTGGCGTCAGGCGGATGGCCGACGCGAACGCGCTGGTGCGAACCCTCCCGGCTGTGGAGTCCCTCGGTTCGGTCGACGTGGTCTGTACGGACAAGACGGGGACCCTGACCGAGGGGCGGATGCACGTCGATCGGTTCTGGGTCTACGACGAGAGCCACGAGCAGTTCGACGGCACCAGGCAAATAGAGACGCTGCTCACCATCGGCGCGCTCTGTAACGACGCCGATGAGGACCGGGGCGAACCCACGGAAAAGGCCCTCTACGAGGCGGCCCTCGAAGCGGGAATCGACGTGGCGGCACTGCGAGCGCGGCGACCGCGGACGGACGAGATTCCGTTCTCGGCGGATCGCAAACGCATGACGACGATCCACGAGGACCGGGTCCGGATGAAAGGAGCCCCCACCGTGGTTCTGGAGCGCTCGAACCGAATCCTGACCGCCGACGGCGTGAAACCCCTTGACCGAGAGACACGGGACCGGATCGAAGCACAGGTCGCGGCCTTCGCCGACGACGCACTCCGGGTCCTGGGCTTTGCGTACAAAGAAGCGGGGGCGGGGGACCCCGAGTCGGACCTGGTGTTCGTCGGGCTACAGGGGCTGATCGACCCACCCCGCCCGGAGGTCGAGGCCGCCATCGCAGAGACTCGGCGTGCCGGCATCGCAGTCAAGATGATCACGGGGGACAACCGGCGCACGGCGAGGGCAATCGGGCGGGCGGTCGGCATCGAGTCCGCCGTCCTCACCGGCCCGGAGATCGACACGATGGACGAGAAGACCCTCGCCGAGCAGGTCGCGGAAGTGGATATCTTCGCGCGCACGACCCCAACCCACAAGGTCCGGATCCTGCAGGCCTTGCAGAACAACGGCCGAACCGTCGCGATGACGGGCGATGGGGTGAACGACGCGCCCGCGCTGAAGAACGCCGACGTGGGCATCGCGATGGGCATCAGAGGCACCGACGTCGCCAAGCAAGCCAGTGACATCACGCTCCTGGACGACAACTACGCGACAATCGAGGGAGCCATCCAGCGCGGGCGGGCGGTCTTCGACAACATCTGGAAGTTCGTGGGCTATCTCCTCTCGGCGAACCTCGCGGAGGTGCTCCTGGTCCTGATCGCCTCGCTCTGGGGCTATCTCGTCCTCCCGGCGGTGCAGTTGCTCTGGATCAACCTGCTCACCGACGGCCTTCCGGCACTCGCGATCGGGGCAGACCCGGAGGCCTCGGACGTGATGAAACGCGGCCCGCGCACGGAGAGCGGCGTCATCGACCGGCCGATGCTGACGCTCATCGGGGGCTTCGGCGGAACGGCGACGGTCGTGCTGCTCGGCGTGCTGGTACTCACCCTCGATGGCGCTCCAGCGGTGACGTCCTACGCGATGACGATGGTGTTCACCGGCTTCGTCGTCTTCGAAATCGCGAAGCTGTATCTCGTCCGGTTCACCCGCGGGACGAGCCCGCTCTCGAATCCCTGGCTCTCGGCTGCGGTCCTCCTCTCCATCCTGCTACAGCTAGCCGTCCTGTACACCCCGCTGAACCGGTACTTCGGCACGATTCCGTTGAGCCTGAGCGACTGGGGCATTTTACTCGGCGCGCTAGGCCTGGCGATGCCTGCCTTCCTCACCGTCGCATGGGTAGTGCGGCGCTCCGTCACGGCCCAGTGGGAGCGAGATCGGACAGAGGGACCGTAATGCTCGTCGAACTCGCGCTGTTCGTCCTCGGGCTGGCAATGTTGGTCTTCGGAGCCGACCGGGCCGTGACTGCCGCTGCCGGGCTGGCCCTCTTCTACGGCGTCTCGCCCTTCTTCGTGGGCGTGACCGTCATCTCGATCGGGACCTCGGTCCCGGAGATGGTCACGTCGATCACCGGGGCGTACTTCGGGGCGGGCGATCTGGTCGTGGGCAACATCGTCGGCTCCGAGACCGCCCAGATCACCCTCGCGATCGCGATCGTCGCGTTCATCACCCCGATCGTGGCCAAGCGGCGAAACGTGCTCACCTACGGGAGTGCGATGCTCCTCGCGATGACGGTAATGCTGCTGGCCCTCGAAGACGGCTCGATCGGTCGCTCAGAAGGATTCCTCATGATGCTCGCCTACGTGCAGTTCGTCTACATCCTGTACACGAACGAGGGCGGGGCAGAGATCGGCGAAGAGATAGAGGGGCGACTCAGCCCTCGTGAGGCCCTGCCGTGGATCATTGGGGGACTGGCGCTGGTCGTGGTCGGCAGCCAGATCATGGTGACTAATGGCATGGAAGTAGCCCGTATCGTGGGGGTCCCGGAGTACACGATCGGCCTGTTGACCGGTCTCGGCACGACGCTACCGGAGATCGCCATCGCCGGACTCGCCGCCACCAGGGGCCAGCAGGGGATCTCGGTGGGCTCACTGCTGGGGAGCAACGTCACGGACCCGGTCTTCTCGCTGGGGATCGGCGCCCTGTTCTTCGAGATCAGTGTGAGCAACCCCGAGCAAGTGCTGCTCTCGGCGAGTTACATGGTGCTCGTCTCGGTGGCCGTGCTCGGACTCTTGTACTGGCGGCGGGGGATTTCCCGCCCACTCGCGGTGGTCTGTCTACTGCTCTATCTCCCCTCGCTGGTCATCTGAGCGACCATGTGGAGTGAAACCATGGCGCCCAAAGTTATCGCTGGTGAAAATTGGGCCATAGATCTTTATATCGCCCATCGGAGTTTTAATCGAACAGTTGCCACCATGCCCAGCCAGTACTCAAGTGGCCCGATGGGTCACTACGAACGGTTCCTCTGGGGCGTCATGGACGCCCTGGGCGTGACCGCCACCGTGGAGCGGAAGATGTTGATGGCGACGCTGCTCCAGTTCGGGGCCATCGTCACTATCTTCGTCCTCGGGGTCGCGCTGATCGGCGTCCAGGAGTTCCAGACCGTCTTCACGACTGGCGAGATCGCGGTCTTCGCCGCCGTGTTCGTCCTCGCCGTGGGAGCGCTCTTGAACACCTGGCTCATTCTCAAGCGTGATTTCGTCACGCCGATCGAGGAAGTGAAGAACGCCGCCGCAGCCATCTCCGAGGGCGAACTCGACGAGGGAGTCCCAGCGACCGACCAACGGGACGAGATCGGCGAACTCGTCCGCTGTTTCGACCGGATGCACGGCTATCTCGGGACGGTCAGCTCCCAGGCCGAGGCCCTCAGCCGCGAAGAGTTCGACGCCGAGGTTCTCGAAGCCGACGTTCCGGGCAGCTTCGGTGAGTCCCTCGAACAGATGGAGGACAACCTCCGGACCAGAATCGAGGACCTCGAAGCGAAACGCGAGGCTATCGAGCGTCGGAACGAGGAACTGACGGAGACCGCCGCGGCCTACCAGCAGACGATGGGGCACGTAGCCGACGGCGATCTCACGCGACGCCTCGATGCGGACACGGACCACGAGGCCCTGGCGGGGATCGCCGACTCGTTCAACCGCATGGTCGGCGAGTGGGAGGAGATGCTCGGTGAACTCCGGCAGTTCGCCGACCAGGTCGCCGACGAGAGCCAGGCCCTGGAGACCAACGCGGCCGAGGTCAGGAACGCGAGTGAGGACATCAGCGAGTCCGTCCAGGAGATCTCGGCGGGTGTCGATCAGGAGAGCCGGCGGCTCGACGAGGCCTCGAACGAGTCCGAGAACCTCTCCGCGACGATCCAGGAGATCACCGCGTCCTCGGACAACGTCGCGACCCTCACCGAGCAGACTGCGGAAGTTGGCGAGACCGGCCAGGAAGCCGCCCAGAACGCCGAGACAGAGATGGCCGCGCTCCGGGAGCGAAGCCAGTCGGTCACTGACGCAGTCAGGACGCTCAACGGGACCCTAGAGGAGATCGGGGAGATCACCGACGTCATCCTCGACATCGCCGACCAGACGAACATTCTGGCCCTGAACGCGGGCATCGAGGCGGCGCGGGCCGACGCCGGGGGCGACGGCTTCGCCGTGGTGGCCGAGGAGGTCAAGTCCCTGGCCCAGGACACCAAAGAGTCAGCCGAGGAGATCGAGGGCCTCATCGGCGAGGTCCAGGCCCAGTCCGAAGAGACCGTCACGGAGATCGACGAGATGGCGGATCGGGTCGAGAGCGGGACCGAGACCGTCGAGACCGCGACGGCCGCCTTCGGGGAGATGGCCGAGAACGTCTCCGAGATCAACACCTCGATCAAGGAGGTCAACGACGCAACTGCCGAACAGGCCGAATCGATGCAGGACGTGGTGGCGATGATCCAGGAGATCGCGGCCATCAGCGACCAGACGGCGACCGAATCCCAGTCCGTGGCCGCGGCGGCCGAAGAACAGGCCGCGACACTGTCGAGTGTCGCCGACAACGCCACGGACCTGGCTGACAACGCCGAGGGGCTGGAGTCCCGGCTCTCTCAGTTCGAGGTGCGGGGAACCAGGTCGAGTGCTGGCGGGTCGAACGCCGGGTTCGAGGGTGATACGGGCCCGTCCGCGAGCGGCAAAACGGGTGCCGGCGCGGACTCGATGGAGTGGCAATCGGTCGCGACGGACGGCAGCGGCGACGACTAGGGCCGAGTCAAACGGATTATTCAAATGCCCGGACCCAATACGGGGGAGTATGGCGAAGTATTCCACCGGCGGCACCGACGGCGGTGGCGACGGCGGGACCTGTGAGCTCTGCGGGACCGCCACCGACGACCTGCATACGGTGACCGTCGAGGGCGCGACACTGTCTGTCTGTTCGGACTGTGCCTCACTCGGCGAAACAACGGGCGGTCCGGCGGCGGACACTCCAAACGAGTCAGGATCGGAGACCGAACGGCGCAAGCGGGCCGCCCAGCATACCGCCCAGGCCTTCGACGCGGCCACGGGGGATTCGACCCACTGGGAAGAGGAGGGCACGAACTACGAGGGCGATCGGCTCCCCTACCTCGTCGCCGACTACGGCGAGCGGGTCCTCAGGGCCCGCCAGGAGGCCGGCTATCAGCGCGAGGAACTCGCCGAGTCCATGGACATCGACGAGAACGACCTGCTCGCCGTCGAACAGGGCCGGGCGACATCGGCGTCAGTCGGTGGCTCGCTGATCCGGGCCCTCGAAGCGGAACTCGACGTCGAGTTGATCGAGGAGTAGCCCGCGACCGACCCGCTTTTTACGGGGCGGCGAATTCGGCCCAGTAATGGCAGCCTCACGCGGGCCAACGGAGCCCGAAGTCAGAGCGTTCGAATCGACCGTCGAGTCGATCGACGGGACGGAGGTCGTCCTCGAGGAGACCTGGTTCTACCCCGAAGGCGGCGGACAGCCCGCCGATCGCGGCGCCATCGAGGGCGTGCCGGTCCTCGACGTCCAGTCCGTCGACGAGCAGGTCGTCCATACCCTCGAACGGGCCCCGGACTTCGAGGTCGGGGACACGATCGGCGCGGTCATCGATGATGAGTTCCGGACCTACGCGATGCGGGCCCACACCGCCAGTCACGTGCTTTACGGTGCGGGCCGGCAGGTCTTCGCCGACATCGGCTACGGCGGCTTTGGAATCACCGACCAGAAGGTCCGGGTCGACTTCGAGACGTCGACGGAGATCGACGATGACACGCTCGTCGAACTGGAGCGACTGACCAACCGCGCGATCTGGGACTCCCGGGAGGTTACCTGGGAGGAACTCCCGCGCGAGGAGGCCCTGGAGCTGGACGACATCGCCTTCAACACCGCGACGGAGGAGGGAGTGATGGCCGACGCGGACACCGTCCGGGTCGTGACCGTCGAGGACTGGGACGTGGGTGCCTGCGGGGGAACCCACGTCTCGAACACGCGGGAGATCGGCCCGGTTTCGGTGCTGGAACGCTCGAATCCGGGCGAGGGGCTCACCCGTGTGGAGTTCGCCGTCGGCCCAAGCGCCGTCGAAGAGCGGGCCGCGGAGCATCAGGCCGCGCTGCAGGCCGCAAACGAGATCGGGACGAACATTACCTCGCTGCCACAGGCCGTCACGCGACTCCAGTCCGAGGTCGAGTCCCTGGAATCGGAGGTCGAGGACCTCACCGACACGGTCCTCACCGCGGAGTTGCGGGACCTCGATGCGGTCGGCGACTGGCAGGTGGGCGTGATCGACGACCACGAGGCGAACGCGGTCGGGGAACGTGTTCAGGAACTCGCCGGGGAGGTCGCCCCCGTGCTGGCCGCGACGGGCGGGAACGGCCGACCCTTCGTCGTGGTCGGGACCGACGGGACGGCGGACGCCGCCGAAATCGTCGACGCCGTGACCGAGGAGTTCGGCGGCGGAGGCGGCGGCGGCCCAACCTTCGCACAGGGTGGTGGCCTCGACGCCGACGCCGCGGACGTGAAGGCCTTTCTCGTCGAACGAGCCGAAACGGGCAAGTAGCCGATTCCCGTAGTCGGAAGTATGCACGAACAGGGCCGGACAATCGAGCGCGTCTCGGGGTGGGACTGATGCCCTGGGGCGTTCACAGCGAGTACAACGACGACGGCGGGCCGGAGGTCGAAATCGACGAGGAGCAGGAGGACGTCGACCGAAGCGAGGAGGGCGAGGAGCGAACCGAGGCCTTCGACGTCGGCGAGGCGCTCTCCAAACTCGACTGAGACGTATTTTCAAGGTAGTGGCCGTGGGAGCTAGTCCCATGAGCGGCATCGCGGCGATCAACAAGGACACCGGGGACGCGCCGATCACGATGCTCACGGCCGCGGACGCCCCGACGGCCAAGATCATCGAGGAGAGCGGCATCGACGTCATTCTGGTCGGTGACAGTCTCGGCAACACCCTCCTGGGCTATGACTCGACGATCCCGGTGACACAGGACGAGATGGAGAGTCACACCGCCGCCGTCGTCCGGGGAACTGAAACTGTGCCCGTCGTCGCCGACGTTCCCTTCCTCTCCTACGGGGCTGATCGGGCCGAGAGCATCCGGAACTGCGGCCGGTTCATCAAGGAAGCGGGCGCCGATGCCGTCAAACTGGAGAGTGGCCCCCACACCGTCTCGCTCACGGACCGACTGACGGACATGGGCATCCCGGTGATGGCCCACGTCGGAACCCGACCACAGCACGAGAGACAGACGGGTGGGCTCGGCCAGACAGGGGGAAGCGAGTCCGAAGCGGACGCCATCGTCTCGCTCGCCGAAGCCCACGAGTCGGCGGGCGCGTTCGCCGTGGTCGTCGAGCACGTTCCGGACGAGGTCGGGCAAACCGTCACCGAGGCGCTCTCGGTCCCCACGATTGGCATCGGGGCCGGCCCGGCCACTGACGGCCAGGTGCTGGTGCTCGCCGACGTGCTGGGACTCTCCGAGTCGGTGCCACCCTTCGCCGAGCAGTTCGGGGACGTCAGGCGCGAGATGCGGGCCGCGATCGAGGGCTACCAGGACGCAGTGACTCGCGGAGCCTTTCCCCGCGAGTGACTTCTGTCGGACAGACTGAATCAGCGCCAATCCGGCGCACGTTCCGGACCGCAATACCATCGTGCTTTCATCGCCCCGACGCCTTCGGCGGGTTAATTAGCGATAGATTTTTATAGAAGAACAAATTACATCGAGTTAGCAACATGGAGAGAAATGCGCAGGTTCGGTCGGACGTACCGGTGCGGCGATACCAGACCGAAGGCGGGGCACGGATCGTCGCCGACCTCGGGGCGACGGTGGCCGACGCGAGCGTCGAGGTCCTCGGAGACGTGGCGCTCGTGGTCGTCGAACGGGCCGATGGGGAGGATCGGCAGTTCGAGATCGACCTGCCGACGGGTAGCCTCGCGGATACGTTTATCAGGAACGGCATCCTCACTATCGAGGTGAACGAGGCATGAGCGACACGCTCAAACTGGTTGTCAAGCCCCTCAAGCAGAAGGACGCGGGGCGGGGACTGGCAGCCATCGACCGGCGAGCGATGGAGGAACTGGACTTGGAGAACGGCGATTACATCCTCATCGAGGGGCCGAACCAGGGGCGGGCCGTCGCCCGCGTCTGGCCCGGCTATCCCGAGGACGAGGGCAAGAACATCGTCCGGATCGACGGTCGCCTCCGCCAGGAGGCCAACGTCGGCATCGACGACCGCGTGGAGATCACGAAAGCCGACATCAAGCCAGCCACATCCGTGACGATCGCCCTGCCGCAGAACCTCCGGATTCGTGGCAACGTCGAGCCGATGCTCCGGGAGAAACTCTCCGGCCGCCCCGTCACCACCGGACAGACGGTCCCGGTCTCGCTCGGCTTCGGTGGCATCGCCAGCGTCTCGGGCCAGCAGATCCCGCTCAAGATCGCGGACACCAACCCCGAGGGGACCGTCGTCGTCACCGACTCGACGGAGATCCACGTGAGCGAGCGCCCCGCAGAGGAGATCACCGCCGAGACCGAGACCGTCGACACCCAGACCCCCAGCATTACCTACGAGGACATCGGCGGCCTGGACGACGAACTCGAACAGGTCCGGGAGATGATCGAGTTGCCGATGCGCCACCCCGAGCTCTTCCAGCAGCTCGGCATCGAGCCGCCCAAAGGCGTGCTCCTCCACGGGCCGCCCGGCACGGGCAAGACCCTGATCGCGAAGGCCGTCGCCAGCGAGATCGACGCGCACTTCCAGACGATCTCCGGGCCGGAGATCATGTCCAAATACTACGGGGAGTCCGAGGAACAGCTCCGGGAGGTCTTCGAGGAGGCCGAGGAGAAGGCCCCCGCAGTCATCTTCATCGACGAACTGGACTCCATCGCGCCGAAACGCGACGAAACGGCCGGCGACGTCGAGCGACGGGTCGTCGCCCAGTTGCTCTCCCTGATGGACGGGCTCGAAGAGCGTGGCGACGTGGTCGTCATCGCTGCCTCGAACCGCGTGGACGCGATCGATCCCGCGCTCCGTCGTGGCGGTCGCTTCGACCGGGAGATCGAGATCGGCGTCCCGGATCGGGACGGCCGTACCGAGATCCTCCAGGTCCACACCCGCGGAATGCCACTGGCCGACAGCGTGGACATCGACGAGTACGCGGAGAACACCCACGGCTACGTGGGCGCGGACATCGAGCAACTGGCCAAAGAGGCCGCGATGAACGCCCTGCGGCGCATCCGTCCCCAGATCGATCTGGAGGCCGACGAGATCGACGCCGAGATCCTGGAGGAACTCACGGTCACGGACCGTGACTTCACCGAGGCCATGAAGGGCATCACGCCCTCCGGGCTTCGGGAGGTCTTCATCGAGGTCCCCGACGTGACCTGGGAACAGGTCGGTGGCCTCGAAGAGACCAAAGAGCGCCTGCGCGAGACCGTCCAGTGGCCCCTGGAGTTCCCCGAGGTCTTCGAGCAGATGGACCTCGATTCGCCGCGTGGAATCCTCCTGTATGGCCCGCCCGGAACGGGGAAGACCCTCCTCGCGAAAGCCGTCGCCAGCGAGGCCAAGAACAACTTCATCTCGGTGAAAGGCCCCGAACTGCTGAACAAGTACGTGGGCGAATCCGAGAAGGGGATCCGGGAGATCTTCCAGAAGGCCCGGCAGAACGCACCGACCGTGATCTTCTTCGACGAGATCGACGCCATCGCGGGCCAGCGCGGCCGGCAGATGGGCGATTCGGGCGTGGGCGAACGCGTGGTCTCCCAACTGCTGAGTGAACTCGACGGCATCGAGTCCCTGGAGGACGTGGTCGTGATCGCGACGACGAACCGTCCGGACCTGATCGACGACGCCCTGCTCCGTCCCGGCCGGCTGGACCGGCACATCCACGTGCCGATCCCCGACGAGGCGGCCCGCCGGGCCATCTTCGAGGTCCACACGGAGAACAAACCCCTGGCCGACAGCGTCGATCTGGACGAGTTGGCCCGTCGCACCGAGAACTACGTCGGTGCGGACATCGAGGCGGTCTGCCGCGAGGCGACCATGCAGGCCACCCGGGAGTTCCTCAACAGCGTCGATCCCGAAGAGGCCACCCAGGGCGCGGCCAACGTTCGTGTGACCGCCGAGCACTTCGAGCACGCACTCGAAGAAGTCTCACCCTCGATCGACGACGAGATCAAGCGCCGCTACGAGGAACTCGAAGAACGGTTCACGAAGGCCCGGGCCGAATCCGAAGCCGGGGTCGACGACCAGTTCGGCCGGAGCTTCCAGTAACTCACTCCACTCGTTCTGCAGCGTCCCGCTCGACGAGCGGGTCGGCGTTCTCCCGTGGCAAATCGACCACGTCCGAGGGGTGCAGTTCGTAATCCTCGGCGTCCACGCCGAAGATCTCGCCCACCTCGCTCGTGACTCGAACCGTCTGGCGCTCCAGGCCGTCTTCGTCGCTTGTCGTCTCCGGCTCGCCCGCAGCCGCGTCTTCAGCGCCCTCGTCCTCGGTCTCCTCCGATTCGGACGCCGCGTCCGGGCCCATGACCGCGGCGGGGCTCGTCTCGATATCCTCCGACGGGGGATCCGGCGGGACCCGGTCGGAATCCGTGTCGGATTCGGTATCCGGCGTGTCAGTTTCGGTCGAGTCCGTCGGCATTGTGGCCGGCGAGCGATCCCCAGCGACCGTTTCGAGGACGGTTTGCTGGTTCGCCTGGATGCGATCGACCAGATCCTCGTAGAGGTCCCGCTCTTCTGCAGTTAACCCGTCGGCGCCACCCCCGTTGCCCGTCGCCGTCAGGGTAGCCTCGTCGACCAGCTTGCCGATTCGGCGCTGATAGATCGCCTCGACCACGTGCTCGGCGGTCTCGATTTCGCGGGTCAACTCGCTCACGCGATCGGAGCGGAAAGGATCGACCGCCTCCGCGGCGGCGTCGGCCCGCTTCTCGCGCAGGGATTCGAGGTAGGCAGCGACGTCGGCATAAAAGGACTCCCGGAGCTCCTGGAGGCTGTCCGTCGCTCGCTCCTGCCGTTGGACGCGGTGTAGCTCCGATAGATCCATGTTATTCTGTGGGCTTCTCGGCCTGGCCGCGGGTCATGAGGAAGATGCCCGCGTACTCGGGTACTGTCTCGTTGCCCGGGCTCACACTAAGGCTTTCCCCGTCGAAGGTGACCGTCGTCGCCTCGGTGACCTCCACTGTTATCTCGTGCCCGCGGAAGGGTTCTGGCACGGCGTCGCTAAGTGGGTCGAAATCGGGGACGGCCGCCCGCTCGATGGGAACGACCTTGAGCCCAGTCCCACCGTGGAGGGATCCGGGGAGTCGAATCAGTCGATGTGTGTCGGTCGTGACCGGTTCGTCGATCGGCGAGGATTCCGCCCGGACAGTCTCCTCGACCATCGCCCGGGCGACCGGCAGGAACGCCGGATGCACGTCGACGTTGCCCGCCTCCACGGCCGCCGTGTTCTCCTGGAGAACCGAGAGGACCGCCGTGGCGTTCTTCTCGCCGATCCCGTCGAACTCGGTTAGCCGATCGATCGCGTCTGGTTCCTCGAGTGCCAGCAGTTGATCTGTGAGTTCCTGGATGTGCTCCACCACGCGGCGACCCCAGCCACCCGCCGTGGGGATCGACCGCCTGTTCGCCGGGGTCTTTCGCCCCCGGCCACTGACCGGCTCCTCGGTCAGCAGTGATTCCAGGGAGAGCCCGCTGCCCCGGACGTACTCCACGACCTCCCGGCGCTGCTCGCGATCCAGGTTCCGAACCGACTGGTCCCGGACGTGGACGTGATAGCCGCGCCCGCCGGAGAACGTGATCGTCAGGTCTTCGAACCCGAAATCGGTCTCCAGGAGATCCAAGAGCCGCATCAGTGCCCCTTTACAGGCCTCGAGCATCTCCGCGTAGGTATCCGTGCCGGGATCGACACTCGGCAGGTGATCGGCGTCCAGGTCGAAGACCAGATCCGAGCCCTGCCAGCCCTTCTCGTCCATCGTTCGCGCGCTCGGGTCCGCGTAGTGGCCGGCCGAGAAGTAGACGTGTCGGGGTCGCTCGCGGACCAGAAACGAGTCCAGCGAGCCCAGGTCGTGCACCGATCGGTGTCGGACCATGGTCGTCCCGGGCCCGGACTCCCAGGGGATGTACCCCCACTCGCGGGCGGTCACGTCCGGTGGGTCAGCCGGGGGCTCCCGGCGGTAGAAATCCCGGAACCGACCCCGGAGATAGGACCGCGTGCGCTCCTCCATGGGTCCTCCCGTACTCGACGGCACGGTAAAGAGGTTTCTTCACCGGCTCACCGACCGAACAGTTCGGTCAGCCGTTCGAGGAGTCGATCGCTGTCCCCAAGTCGGAGGTAGTACGCGTCGACCCCGTCCTCGTAGTAGTCCTGGATCCGCCGCACCCGCTCGAAGCCCAGATGCTCGTAGAACTCCAGGGCGTTTCGATTCGACACCCGCGCGTGACAGGACACGCCCGTCGCGTCCTCGGCGATGGCCGCGATGAGTCGTTCGCCCAGCCCCCGACCACGGTAGTCCGGGTCGATACCCAGAAACAGGATGTAGCCGTCCCCACGGGCCGCGGCGAAACCGGCCAGGGTCTCGCCGTCGAAAAACGCGTGCACGGTCGCCTTCCGGTAGGCATCCGCGAAAAAGCCCCACCGCTGTTTGAGGAGCCCCTCCTCCTCGCGGATGGCCTCCTTGAGCTCCCAGGCCGCCTGGAGGTAGTCATCCTCCCCTGGCGGGACGACCCGCCGTTCCAGCGTCACGCTCACTAGTTGCTGCTATCCCGTCCCGAAACATAATACCTCCGCCCACCGGCAGGTATCATATGGGGATGGACAGTCACGCAGGGGACGGGCAGCCGGCGTCGGGCGAGTTCGAACTGCGATCACACACCGCCGACGTGGCCGTGGAAGCGACCGGAGACAGCATCTCCGCGGTTTTCGGGGCCACCGCAGAGGGACTGGCAGCGGCCCACGTCGATACCCTGCCCGAAGACGGCGGCTCGACACACGAGTTTTCGGTAACCGCCGAGAGCCAGACCGCACTGCTCTTTGACTACCTCGACCGGCTGATCTACCTGCGGGATGTCGAGAACGTGTTGCCAGTCGACAACGAGGCCAGGGTTACGGAAGCAAACGGCGAGTGGCAGGTTGAGGCGCGGTTCCGGGGAGTCCCACTTGAGTCGATCACTGCCAGGGAGGTGAAAGCGGCCACGTACTCCGAAATGGACCTCAGTCAGCAACACGGCCGGTGGCACGCCTACGTGGTCCTGGACGTTTGAAATCGATCCGACCGGCCAAAGCTTTGTACGCCCGGGCCTAGCTGTCATCTATGAAGACATTCGAGACCGACGGGCTCACCCTGGAGCAGGTCGCCCCCTTCACCTGGGAGATCGAGCAGACCGGCGGGATGAACGTCCCCGCCCGGGTGTTCGCGAGCGAATCGCTGCTGGAAGAGATCGCCGATGACAAGTCCCTCGAACAGCTCCAGAACGTGGCCCATCTGCCGGGCATCGAGTCCCCCGCGCTGGCCATGCCTGACGCCCACCAGGGCTATGGATTTCCGGTGGGGGGCGTCGCTGCCATAAGTGCTGAAGATGGAGTAATCAGCCCTGGCGGTGTGGGCTACGACATCAACTGCCTCGCCGGGGACAGCGAGGTCGTCCTCTCGTTCGGCCGCCGTCGGCAAATCGAGTCCCTGGCGACGGATTTTGCCGCCGAGAACGCACGGGTCATCGGCGATCGACCCATCGATTCCTCGATTCAGCTGTTCACCACGGACGAAAAACCCGTTCGCAAGGTGACGACCGAGACTGGCGATCGGATCGAGGCCAGTCCCGATCACCCCTTCAAAACCCCGAACGGGATGGTCACCGTCGAGGAGTTGCAGGAAGGCGACACCGTTTCGGTGCATCCGTTCGAGGGATTGCCGGACGAAACCCCACCCGCAAAAACCGTGCTGACCGCCGAGGACTTCGCGGACGAGGATCCACAACTCGTCCGTGCCCTCGAAAAACGGGATCTGTTACCGCTCAGGACCGACGACGACGCCTTCAATCACCTCCTGAAACTGCTCGGGTTCCACACCGGGGACGGTTCATTCAGCGGTTCACAGACCTGGTTCTACGGGGACCCGACGGACCTCGAATCGATCCAGGACGACATCGAGGCACTCGGGTTCACCCCCTCGAAGATCTACGAGCGCGAGCGGACACACACGATCGACGGCGAATCCTTCGAGCGAACCGAGTACAGCGTCCGGGCAACGGCGAGTTCCGTTGCCGCGCTGCTCAAACGGCTCGGCGCTCCGGAGGGACGCAAGGTCGAGTCGGCCTTCGGGGTCCCTGCCTTCCTCGATCAGCTTGCAGATTGGCAGCAGGCACTCTACCTCTCGGCTTTTTTCGGGGCCGAGATGAGTCGTCCCGATACCGCCTCGGCCACGAACTTCTACGCGCCGACCGTCTCTCACAATCGACTGGAGCGTGTCGAATCGGCGGGGAAGGACTTCCTCGCCGACCTCAAGTCCCTGCTCGCCGATCTGGGGATCGAGACGAACGAGATCGAAACGGTCGAGCGCACCGAACGAGCGGGCACAACGAGTGTCCGGTTCCGATTCGGCGTTTCGAGTACACCGGACAACTTGATCCGGTTTTTCACGCGGGTAGGGTACCGGTACAACGAAGCAAAGCAAAAGCGAGGGCTCCAGGCGGCCCAGTACCTGAAGGCAAAGGAACGACACATCCAATCACGCGCGTCGATCGCAAACGAGGCGGCCACACTGGCCGACGGCGGCGAATCGATCGGATCGATCGAGGACCGTTTCGACGCGGTGAACAGACGGTTCCTGGAGCGGAGTATCTACGACCAACGCGAGGGCCGACCGCGGCCGGCCGCCGATTTCCCCGACTTCGAGACGTTCGCCGACCGCCATCCGGTCGCCGAGGACATGACCATCCCGGTCGAAATTGCGTCGATCACATCCGCCGGAACCAAGCCAGTCTACGACATCGGCGTCGAGCACGACGCTCACAACTTCGTCGCGAACGGGTTCGTGGTCTCGAACTGCGGCGTCAGAATGATCCGAACGAACCTGACCCGCGAGGACCTCGCCGGGAAGGAAGAACAACTCGTCGACGCCCTCTTCGAGGCAGTCCCGTCGGGCCTCGGCGCGGGTGGAGTGATCCAGGGGACGACGAGCACGATCGAGTCGATTCTCGACCGGGGCATGCAGTGGGCCCTCGATGAGGGGTATGCCGTCGAGTCGGATCTCGAACACTGCGAGGACAACGGCTTCCGCGAGGAAGCCGACCCGAGCATGGTCTCCGAAGAGGCCAAAAACCGGGGGCGCAAGCAGATCGGCAGCCTCGGGAGCGGGAACCACTTCCTCGAAGTGCAGGAGGTGACCGACGTCTACGAGGAAGCGGTCGCAGACGCGTTCGGACTCGAACCGAATCAGCTGGTCGTCCTCATCCACTGTGGGTCACGCGGGCTGGGCCACCAGGTGTGTACGGACTACCTCCGGAAGATCGAGAAGCGCCACGGCGACCTGCTCGAATCCCTTCCGGACCGCGAGTTGGCCGCCGCACCGGCCGGGAGCGAACTCGCCGCGGAGTACTACGGCGCGATGAACGCGGCGATCAACTTCGCGTGGGTCAATCGGCAGCTCATCACCTACCAGACCAGACAGACCTTCGCCGAGGTCTTCGACCGGGACTGGCAGGACATGGGGATGGAACTGCTCTACGACGTGGCCCACAACATCGCCAAGAAGGAGATCCACGAGATCGACGGCGAGGACAAAGAACTGTACGTCCACCGGAAGGGAGCCACGCGGGCCTTCCCCGCGGGCCACCCCGACGTTCCCGAGCAGTACCGCGACGTGGGCCAGCCCGTGATTATTCCGGGCTCGATGGGAGCCGGCAGCTACGTGCTCCGGGGCGGCGAGCACTCGATGGAGCGATCCTTCGGCTCGACGGCCCACGGCGCGGGCCGGCTGATGAGCCGAACCCAGGCCAAACAGGAGTTCTGGGGCGAGGACGTCCAGGAAGAACTCGAGAGCCGAGATCACATCTACGTCCGCGCCCAGAGCGGAGCCACGATCGCCGAGGAAGCCCCGGGAGTCTACAAGGATATCGACGAAGTGATTCGAGTCTCCAAAGAACTGGGGATCGGCGACCCGGTCGCCCGGACCTTCCCGGTGTTGAACATCAAGGGGTGAGCCTGTCGGGAGCTTTTTGCCGAGTCGGAGCCGAGAGTTCGTATGATCGATGAGACCGCCGAGGAGATCCGTTCGATGCGGACCCACAGCTCCTCGGTCGTCGCGGCCAATGCCGCCCACGCCCTCGAAGAACTGCTCGACCGGGAGTACCCGAGCGTCGAGGAGTACCTCCGCGAACTGGAACACAACAGTTCCGCGCTGCGCCGAGCCAACCCCTCACACGCCTCGCTGGTGACGACCCAGCGGGAGATCATCGAGACGGTCCGGGAGGCCGACCCGGACACCGTCCCCGCAGCCAAGGCCCGCACCGAAGGAGCCATCGAGGCGGTCGTCTCCACGATCGAGACGGCCAAACACCGGGCCGCCGAGGCCACGGCCGACCGGATCGAGGACGGCACGACCATCCTGACCCACGACTACTCCTCGACCGTGCTGGAGGCACTCGAATCCGCAGCCCGGGACGGGAAACACCTCCAGGTGTTTGTCACCGAGGCCAGGCCCCGGCACCTCGGGCGCAAGACCGCCCGCGTGCTGGGCGAGATCGACCGGATCGAGACGACACTGATCGTCGACAGCGCCGCGGGCTATTACCTCTCGGAGATCGACGAGGTCATCATCGGGATGGACTGCATCGTCGAGGACGAACTCTACAACCGCGTCGGCACCTACCCCATCGCCGCCACGGCGGCCGACCGGAACGTCCCCGTCACCGTCACCGGTTCGAGCGCGAAGGTCGTCGAGGAGGGCTTTCGCTTCGAGAACGACTTCCGACCGCCAAGCGAGGTCATCCGCGAACCACCGGAGGGGTTCGACGTGGCGAACCCGGCCTACGACGCGACGCCGATCCGGCTTATCGACACGGTGGTCACCGAAACTGGCGTCACCGGCCTGTGAGTGACTCACACCGAGAAACGGCTTTAAGCGGTCGGCGACCATACCAGATACCATGTTCGTCGGCCACGCCGCGCTCGCCCTCGCCCTGGTCGGCCTCGGGGCATACGGATTCGGCTTCTCCCGCGAGCGAGCGCTGGCACTTGGGGCCGTCGCGGCTGTCGCGGCGACCCTCCCGGACGTCGACGTCCTCTACGCGCTCCCCACACTTCTCGGGGGCGTGAGTCTGGGCGGTGTCCCAGTGGAAGCCTTCTGGGACGGAGCCGCGGCCCACCGATCGATCACACACTCGCTCGTCGTGGGCGTGCCAATCGCGGCGACGGTGGGGCTCGTGGCCGCCCGGGGTCGGTACCGACTGGCTGGTCTGGGACTCGCCCTGGGGCTCACTGGAGCGCTGTTGACGCTGCCAGCGGGCCAGCCGACGATCGTCGTTCCGTTCGTCCTCGGGGCCGTCGTGCTGGGGGTCGCAGCCGCCAGGCTATCGGTTCCCTGGCCCGCCGTGACTCTGGCGGCGGGCATCGCCCTGTTCAGCCACCCGTTCGGTGACCTCGTGACTGGCGATCCGCCCTGGCTCCTCTATCCAGCCGGGTTCGAGGTCCTCACCGGCCGGGTCACGCTCGCCCCCGATCCCACAGTCCACCTGCTGGCGGCCTTCTTCCTGGAACTCGGGGCGATCTGGGTCGGGCTCGCCACCGTGACGTGGCTCCGGGGCGATTCGATTGTCGAGCGAGTTCGGCCCCGTGCCGCCCTCGGGGCAGTCTTCGCACTGTTCGCCTTCGTGATTCCAGCCCCCACACTCGCGGAGTCCTATCAGTTCGTCTTCGGGGTCACGGCCGTCGGCCTGATCGGGCTCGTTCCCCGAAACCGCCGGGCGCCGCTGTCCTGGGCGATCACCGGCCTCACGGCGATCACGCTGGCTGCCGTGGCCTACACCGGCGCGTATCTCCTCCTCGGTCTCTGAGACGAAGCTTTCCTAACCGTCCCACGCGAAGGACACCCAATGGCACGAACCGGTGAGCTCGCTGCGGTGATGAGCGAGACCCGCCTCAACGCCGCGCTGGGCTGGCTCCTGCTTCTGGCGATCGCGCTCGTCGGAATCGAGAGTGCGATCGACGCGGACTGGGTCTGGGTCGCGATCGCCCTGATCGTCCTCGGGCTCGCGGTCTTTCCCCCTCTCACGTTCCGGAACCCGCTGGTTATGTTGCCCTGGGAGGTACTGGGGCTCGTGATCCTGCCGCTTTTCGTCCGTGGGTTCTTCGGCGGCCTGCTCGGGACCATTGCAGCTTACCTGGGGGTCGCGGCAGTGGCCCTGGTGGTCGCGGTGGACCTGGACGTGTTCACACCGGTTCGGATGACCACCTGGTTCGCCGTGATCTTCGTGGGCGTCACCACGATGGCGACGGCGGGTATCTGGGCGGTGCTCCGGTGGCTCTCCGATATCTTCCTGGGGACGACGATGGTGTACCCGACACCGCCACCGGTCACCCCGGCCGTCGAGCAGATCGCGCTGGAGGCGCTGATGTGGGACTTCGTCGGCGCGACCCTGGCCGGCCTGTTTGCCGGCGTGATCTTCGCGTGGTACTTCAGACGACTCGCCGCCGGCCGGAGCCGCCTCCCCCCGGAAATCGCGGAGGCGATCGAATGAAAATCCGCGAGCGCCTGGGCATCGACCGAAAACGGCAGGCCCAGATCAGTCGACTCATGCAGCTCTCTCTCGTGGGCTTTCTCTTCGTCGGACTCTACGAGATCGACGTGGGTATCATCGTAAACTCGACGCTGGGGCTGGTGATAACGACCCTTCCCGCGATCATCAGCCGTGACTACCAACTCCCGATGGACCCAGCATTGACCCTCTGGATCACCGCAGCGGTGTTCTTACACACGCTCGGTGCGGTCGGCTTGCCGGGTATGGAGCAGAACGTCTATCAGTCGGTGTGGTGGTGGGACCACCTCACACACATGGTCTCGGCCTCGCTCGTGGCCGGGGCGGGCTACGCAACCGTTCGGGCCCTCCAGGGACACGTCGAGAACGTCGAGTTCCCGCGACGATTCGAGTTCGCGCTCATCGTCGTCCTGGTGATCGCCTTCGGCGTGCTCTGGGAGGTCGCGGAGTTCGTGATCGCCGAACTCTCCCTGTGGCTCGGCGCGGAACCCGTGCTCACCCAGTACGGGGTCGGCGACACTATGCTTGATTTGATCTTTGACGTGGTGGGAGCGGTGCTCGTCGGCATCCTCGGGAGCACACGTGTCGACGCCATGACCGCGATGCTGGCGGGACATCTCTCGCGAAGCTGACAGTCCCGAACCCCCTCACCGGCGCGTAGTTTTATCGGTGATCAAACCATACACTCACTCGATGGTCTTCAAGAAGATCACCCTGACCGGGACGAGCGAGGAGAGTTTCGAAGCCGCCGCCGACAACGCCGTCGACCGGGCGGAGATGACACTCGACAACGTCATGTGGGCCGAAGTAACCGAGATGGGCGTCGAGGTCGCCTCCGTCGAGGGCCGACAGTACCAGGTCGAACTGGAGGTCGCCTTCGAACTCGAAGAGCCCGAGGCCTAGTCCTCGAGCCTGACCGAGACACTCGCCTCGTGGGCGTCTAATCCTTCGGTTGCGGCGAGGGTCCGGATCGTGTCCGCAAGCCCCGAGAGCGAGTCGTCGTCCAACCGCTGGACGGTCGTCGCCCGAAGGAAGGTATCGACGGAGAGCCCACCGACGATTTTCGCCTGGCCACCGGTCGGCAGGACGTGGTTCGTCCCAGTCGCGTAGTCCCCAGCAGCCACCGGCGTCTGGTGGCCCAGAAACACCGAGCCAGCGCTATCGATGGCATCGAGTACCGCCTCGTCGTCGGCCGTCTGGATCGAGAGGTGCTCGGCCGCATAGGCCTCGGCGAACGTCGCGGCCGCCGTCAGCGAATCGGCGACGAGGATCGCGGATTGGGGGCCATCCAGGGCCGCCTCGATGGTCTCGGCGCGGTCGCGCTCCGGGATCTGGGCGTCGATCGCGGCCCGGATGGAATCAGCGACCGCCGCGTCGTCCGTGATGGCGACCACCGAGGAGTCGGGATCGTGCTCGGCCTGGGCGAGCATGTCCGCCGCCACGGCGGCCGGATCGGCGGTGTCGTCGGCGATCGCGAGCAGTTCACTGGGGCCCGCCAGGAAGTCGATCGCCGCGTCGCCCTGGACTTCGGCCTTCGCCGCGGTCACGAACCGATTGCCGGGCCCGGCGATCTTCTGAACTGGTTCCACCGACTCGGTTCCGTAAGCCAGCGCCGCGATGGCCTGTGCCCCACCGATCTGGTAGACCGCATCGGCCTCAGCGACGTCGGCCGCGTAGAGGGTCGCCGGGTGGATCTCCTCGGCCGGCGGCGTCGCGACCACGACCTCCTCGACCCCGGCGACCTTCGCGGGAATCACACCCATGAGCACGCTCGACGGGTACGCGGCGGTCCCACCCGGGGCGTAGATCCCGACTCGATCGAGGGGCCGGAACCGACGACCCAGTTCCCGGCCGTCAAAATCCGCACGCCAGTCCTCCGGCACCTCCGCGGCGTGGAACTCGCGGATGTTCGCGGCGGCGGTTTCGATCGCTGCTTTGATGTCGGAATCCAGTGCCGAACCCGCCTCGTCGATTCGCGCTGTGACCTCGATCGACTCGACCTCGACGCCGTCGAAGCGACTGCTCAATTCCTTGAGTGCGGCGTCGCCGTCGGCTCTGACCTGTTCGATGATCTCCCGGACGGTCTCCCGTTCGGCCTCGACCCCGGAATCCCGATCGACGAGCGCGGCCCGACGATCGGCATCCAGATCCGAAAGCTGCATCGGCGACAGTTGCATACCTGTCTTCTCGAAGGGCGGCAGGAAAACGGTTGGCATCGGCCCCGAGTTGGGCCTACTCCGAAATGTAGGGGTTCTCTCGCCAGTCGACGCCGCCGTCCTCGCCGTCCCCGCCCGGTTCGACCGGTTCCTCGACGACCTCGACGGTGGCGGCGGTCGGCTCACCGTCGACGATCTTCAGGGGTTCGAGGGTGCCATCCACCGCGGTGATCGCGGTGAGGGTGCCCTCGGTGTCGAGCAGCGCGATATCGCGCAGGACGGTGAACATCTCGTACTGCAGCGCCGTGTTCTGGAGGACCGCCTCGCGGTCCCCGCTGAAAGAGGCCATCGTGACGAGTTCGCTCGGGATCTCCTCGTCCTCGTCGAGAGAGTTCCAGCGGCGGCCCCGCGGGGGCTCCTCCTCGTAGACGCGTTTCTCCTCGATGCTCGCTTTGAGCTGGGCCGTCGGCGTGTACTTGCCCACGCCGTCCCCCGCGGCCACGGCCTTGATGAGCAAGATGTTGTTTCGTCTCGTCCGCTCGAGGGACTCGATTTCCGGGGGAAGGTCTGGGTCCTCGAGATAGGCCTCGAGGTCCTCGAGCGGGAGTTCGAACGACGCGGAGAGTCGGAATACCTGACCAGTCATGTGTACCCGTTACCCCGAGGTCGGCGCTGGGCCTCAGAGCAATCACTACTACCTACGAGCCCGTTGCTTAAATGGGTCCGGTTCCAGTGGCATCAGGTAAGCCCCGCCTAAGCCCCGAGTTAGTCGCCGATTATCCCCGCCAATCGGTGCGTTCAACTGCCCGCCCCCCACACTCCGAGCGTATGGCACGCGGGGAGCGATGGGGAGAGCCGGAGTTGCGGGAAGCAAAGCGAGCGATCGGCCGTCGGTTGCTCGAGGCGGCCCGCCAGCGAGTGACCAGTACCGACATCCTCCTGCACCTGATGGTCCTGTTTGTCGTCCCGCTCCTCCTGGCCGGACTTACCTTCCTCTCGAATTCCATCTCCTTGCTTCCGTTCGTCATTTACCCACCGCTGGCCTCGGGCACCTACACGCTCTTTGCCAACCCGGAGAGCATCTATGCCGAACCCAGGCGCTTTGTCGGTGGGATGACACTGGGTGCGTTCTCCGGCTGGGTCGCGCTCAAGATCGCCACGACGCTCTGGTATACGGTGCCGCCGGGTGAGATGGAGGTCCACGCCGGCGCAACCGCCCTCGCCGTAGCGCTCACCACCCTCTCCACCTGGGCGCTGAAACTCGAAGTGCCGGTGGCCTTCTCCGCGGCGCTTCTGGCGCTGGTGGCCGGCACCAATCTGACCTACGTCATCGCGATCGGCCTGTCCAGTTCCCTCGTCGCCGGGGTCTACCTGGTCTGGCACGACCGGATCTACGAGCAGCGGGGCCAGTTTCTCTACCGCACGGTCACGAGCGACGACCGGGTGCTCATCCCTGTTCGTGACCGACCTGCAGACGCGGAGACCGGCCAGTTCGGAGCGCTCCTCGCCGCGGCACACGAGGCCGGAACGGTCGTCCTCTACCGCGCCTCGCCCAGACAGGAGCTTCCAGCCCCACAATTCGAAGTGGAACCGACACTGGTGCCAGTACCCGGTGCCGAGGGCGAAGACCCACGGACACCCACCCCGGATATCGCCGCGGTCAACCAGGTTCGCACCGCCATCGAGGACACCGTCGATGTCCCCTGTGAAGTGGCCATCGAGCCGGGTGAACCGGACGACCCGGAGGGCATCCGCGCCGCGGCCGCGGCCCTGGACTGTGATCTGATCGTCACCAGTCACGAGGGGGCCCTGGCCGATCCGACCGATTACCTCGTGGGGATCTTCAGCGGCGACATCGACGCGATCGCCTTCCACGCGGCCGAGGAGGCGACGAGCTGGAGTCGAATCCTCGTCCTCGTCAGAGGTCCCGGGAAGACCTCCCGAGCGATGATCGACTTTGCGACCCGTATCGCGACCGCCCCCGAACGGGTGAGTGTCGCCCACACCATCGAGGAACGCGAACGACGCCGGGAGGCCGAAACCATGCTCGCTGAACTGGTCGACTCCTTCGATTCGAGCATCGAGACCCGGGTCGCCCGGGGGCCAGTCGGACGATTTCTGGAGCACAACGCCAGGTACTACGACGTGGTCTTCGTGGGATCGAGCACGGACCGGTCGGTCGCCTCCCGGATCCTCTCGCCGCCGACCTTCCAGCACCTCACCGAAGTCGAGGCCGACATCGCGCTGGTTCATCGTGGGTGATCGGCACGCAGATGGGGCTCCCCGCTCAATCACGGCCCATGACAGAAGAGCGGACGATGATCGGCGTGCACGAAATCGATGCCGACGGGACCATCGAACTCGACGAGGCGGTCTTCGAGGCCTGTCAACTCGAACGGGACAGCCGTGTCCTGGTGGTCGCTTCACCCGAGGGCGGCATCACCGTTCGGCCAGTCACGACGGAGTTTTCGCCCAGAAAAAGCGGCCAGTAGCTCAGCGGCGATCATCCCGATCAGGTTCGTCCAGCCGGCCTTCAGCCGCCAGTTCCGCGTCGATCTCCGCCTGGGTGAAATCGAAGAAGTGCTCCTCGGGAAGTTCGATGTCGAGGACCTCCAGGGTGGTCTGCCGGCCCTCGTTGTCGAAGACCTTCCAGTCCCCCCAGCCGTAGGGCGCGCCGACGATGATGTGGACCTGCCCCTGTCCGAAGGTCGCCAGGTCGGCATCGCTCGGCTGGAGGACGCCGTTTGGGTGTGAGTGGACCGATCCGACCGATCGCATGTCGTTTGGCTTCATGTGTGAGCGGACCGAGGCGCTCACCGGACTGGACTCCGTACCGGGAATCACCAGCACGTCCGTGATGACCTGGCCGGTCCGGTCGAGGCCCAGTTTGCTGGCGTCCTCGGCCCGGAGAAAGCCCATGTACTCGTTGGGATGGGTCGCCTCACAGGCTTCGAGGGTAAACTCCATCGTCTCCCTCGCGATGCCGAGGAGCTCACTCGACCGGAACAGGCGCATAGGGAGTCCTAATCGAGGGACGCCTAAAGACCTCCGGGTCGTGTAGATCACGTCCTTTAACGTGCCGGCCGGCAACTATCCGAGCAACACAGTCGATTCGATGCACACTGCAGACCTCCGTCGTGGCGTCAGGGATGTCGCCCCGCTGTTGCTCGGTATCGCTCCCTTCGGCCTGGTTGTCGGAGTCGCCGCCTCGAACGCCGGCCTCGACCTCGAACTGGCCGTCGGGATGTCGGTCCTGGTCTTCGCGGGAGCCGCCCAGCTCGCCGCCCTCGAACTGCTGCGGACGGATGCGCCCCTCGTGGTCGTCATCTCGACGGCCGCGATCATCAACCTCCGGATGCTCATGTACTCCGCCTCGATCGCCCCGCACTTCCGGGACCTCGGGGCCCGTCTGAAGGGCGGGCTGGCCTACGTCCTCACCGACCAGGCCTACGCCCTCTCGATTGCCCGTTTCGAGAACGGGCCGAACGTCGACCGGGTGTCCTACTACGTCGGCGTCGCGGTGCCAATCTGGCTCGTCTGGCAGGTGATGACCGTCGCGGGGGCCCTCCTCGGGGCCGGGGTCCCTGAATCCTGGGGGCTCGATTTCACGGTCCCGCTGGTCTTTCTGGCACTGCTTGTTCCCGCCGTAGAGGACCAGGCGACCATGGCGGCTGCACTCGTCGGTGGAAGCGTCGCGGTGATTGGAGCGGGTTTGCCGCTCAACCTGGGGCTCCCTGTCGGGGCCACGGTCGGCGTCCTGGCCGGAGCGACGTTCGAAACGGTGAGACAATGACCACGGGCTATCCCGACCCCATCGTCTGGCTTGCCATCCTCGCCATCGGCGTGCTGACCTTCGCGATCAGGGTCTCCTTCATCGCGCTGTTCGGTCGGCTGGACGAGATCCCAGCCCGGGCGAAGCTCTTCCTCCGATACGTCCCCGCGGCCGTCCTCGCTGGCCTGGTCTTCCCGGCGTTTCTCACCTTCGAAGGAGGTGGCGGCCCCGCGATGGACAAGCTTCTGGCCGGCGGGATCGCGGCGGCGATCGCCTGGCGGACCGAGAACGTCCTCGCGACGCTGCTCGCGGGGATGGGCTCGCTGTGGATACTTCGGTTCCTGGGGCTGTAGCTGGGTTGTCGATTGCCCTCGAAAAATCACGAGTTCGGTCGGTTTCGGCGAAGAGAAAAGGAAGGCCAGAACGAGAGATTACTCGTTCTGTCTCACTTACCAGCCGCCAGCCCAGCCCGAGCCCTGGCCACCCATGCCGTAGCCGCCCATGCCGTGGCCACCCATTCCGTAGCCGCCCATGCCGTGGCCACCCATTCCGTAGCCGCCCTGATGGGGTGCCTGCGAACCGTATCCACCGGGTCCGGCGCTGGGCCCGTAGTTATCGGCCGGCCCGAACCAGCTCGGACCACTCCCGGACGGACCGTACTGGCTTCGTTCGGACGCGGTCCCGCCCCACGGGACCATGTGCTCGGCCATCCCCTGGGCCACGGCTTCGACCGTCGTGCCGGTCTCTTCCTCGAAGGCGGCAACACCATCAGGGCCCATCCGCTCTTCCATCCAGTAGGCGATGGACTCCGCGCGAGTGTCAGTCGTATTCTCGGCGTCCGCGTCCGGCGAGGCGTCCCCGTACGGGTTCGATGTTTGCGTGTCGGTTCCAGAGTGGGCAAGCGCGGTCGGGGCAAATGCCCCCACGGCGAGTGCCGTAATAATCGCCCCAGTGATCAGGACGAGTGTGGTTCGTCGCATTGCAAATGAACCTATAGACCGGGGAGGGTTTGTCTCCGTGGCCGTGAACGAACTCAGGAGAACGTTGTAAAACGTTTCTCGACAGAGCTGAGCGTTTTTGAGAACAGAGACCGTTCGTCGAGCCCGGTCACTCGGTTACGCCGGGCAATTGCTCGGCCGGGTAGACACGATAGGTCCGCCCCTGCTTTTCGCGATACACGAGCCCCCGCTTTTCCAGGTCCGAGATCGTCTGGCTCACCTTGCTCTTCGAGAAGTCCGATCGGTCCCTGACCTCGATCTGGGTGAGGCCGGGCGATTCCAGAACGGGTTCGAGAATCCGCCGCTCGTCTTCGGGCAGCAGGTCGAGCAGTGCGCGCTGTGATTCGAGCCCTGCCACCGATTCCACACTCGACGTGGCGTCCGTGGGGACGTCCGTGGACTCCTCGTCTGGTTCGTGGGCAGCGGATTCGATGTCGGACGTGCCCATTTGCGGTGCCGCCTGGGTTTCGGGTTCGGTCCACTCGTCTCGCAGGACGAGATAGCCGCCGCCCAGCACCCCCGCCACCACTAGCGTGCCGACGGCGATGACCAGGGGATCTGCACCCTGTGTCGTACCCATCCCGTCCATCATCGATCCCATCATGCCGTCCATCTGGCTGTCGAAGGCCTGCTGGGCCTGGTACCGGTCCCAGGTCCACAACCCGCCCAGCAGCAGGACCGCACCCACGACGATCGCCGCCAGGCGGTCCGCGCGTCGTCTGTTCATCTTATGAAGAGGAAGGCTTCGAAGACATGAAAGCCCTCCCCTCCCGGCTGGCGGCGGACCCGGCCAACCGTGATGGGGTCGATCTCGCCACCGATGAACGATCTCTCGAACGAAAAACGATTAGCAGGCAGTATAAAATCTCTAAGCTGATTTGCACACTGCATTTTCGGGCAGGTAGATAACCCCTGGGGAGATCTATGGGGCAATAGACGATGACCGATCTACCAACCGAACCGATACGCGTTCCAGTCCGACCGAGTCCCACCCATACGACCGCCGGTTCCGGAGGTGACCGATAACATGAACAGCCTGCACAAACGGATCGGGCTGGGCGTGTTGGCACTCGCGGGACTCATCCTCCTCGTGCCGACGTTCCTCTCGGGGGCCACCGGGGGCTATGGCATGATGGGTGGTGGGTACGGCGGCATGATGGGTGGTGGGTACGGCGGCGGAATGGGACTGCTGGGGCCGTTCACACAACTGCTCTTCCTGGCACTCCTCGTCGCGGGGGCGTACGTTCTCTTCCAGGCGGTCGCCGGAGACGGTGGTCCCCGACCCGGCCGTTCCGGGGATGCGGCCATCGAGGAACTGCGGAACGCCTACGCCCGCGGTGACATCTCGGAGGAGGAGTTCGAGCGACGCCGGGCGACGCTCCGTCTCGACGGCGAGCGATGACCGACCGACGGACATACCATCTAAAGAAATTCGAATGAGGCGGCTTTGGCCACTACTTGCGCTCGCGGGAGGGATCCTCGGTGTCGTGCTGGCACAGACGAGCCTCGGACTGGGCCAGTGGCCAATACTGGCCCTTGTTGTAGCTGCCGTTCTCGTCGCGTTCACAGCGAGCGGGTCGCTCTCGATCGGCGAGGACAGCACCAGTCAGTCCACCGGAAAGGCAACGAGCCTCGAAGCACTCAAACAACGGTACGTCGCCGGCGAGATTGACGACGTCGAGTTCGAGCGAAAGCTGGAGACGCTGTTCGAGAACGAGACGGTCTCGGACGTCGAGCGCTCGCTCCAGCGTGAAACCGATTCGACGGGCGACCCGGAATCGAGCCCGGAGACGGTCGAGCCAGAACCACGGGTCGAGGATACACACCCGGAACGGCGGAAATCCCGGCACGACAGACGTTGCGGCTCCCGACGACGGTCGTGCAGGTAGTGGGCCCTCCCAACAGCCCACAAACCTATGCCCGAGCCGCTCCGAGTTTGTGGTATGCCTGATGACAAACGAGGCCGGGAGAAGCAGGCCAGGAACGCGGACCGACGACAGCGAAAGCGAGCGATCGCGTCGGAGCTCGAACGGATGGACGAGCCTGAACCCGAAATCGACGAGGGGGAACTTGCCCTCTTCGAGACCGCCCTCGAAGAGCTCGAATTCCCCGTCACGGCGACCGAGGTCGTCTTCGAGATGGGGCATCAGGAACTCGAAGGGATCGAGCAGGCCTACAGTGTCGCCGAACTCCTGCCAGCGACCGAGTCGATCTCGTTCAACCGCCCGGAGGAGGTTCGCGTACAGGTCCAGCGGCCGTCGATCGCCACGGCACTCAAACGAATCGTCGAGGAGACCGATTCCATTCAGGGAGCCTCCCTCACGGGGTCACAGCTGGAAACCTACGAGAAGACGTTCCTCGAACTGAAGGCGATCGACGCGGTCGACGATGACGAGGGGATACCCGTCCTCCGGGACTGGATCCTCGAAAGCCTCCGGGAGAACGGGGAACTTCCCGGGTCGCGGGGCGTGCGTCGCCGGGCCGCGGACTACTGCCGCGAGAACGGCTACGAGGTCCGCAACGACGAGTGGCTCGGCATCTGAAAGTCCAGATTTTTCGCTGATGGGATTCGTTCGCGAACTGGCAACCCGCCTACGGCCGCCCAACTGGGGGCTCGGCGACCTGGATCGTGTTCACCACCAGGTTTCGGATGGCCCGGCGCAATCGCGCGGTCATTGCCTGATCCGAGACGTCGACCTCGGCGGCGAGGGCCTTCGTGGTGATCTGTCGCGGGATCTCGTGACTTCGGTCGGGAGGTCCGTTTCCCGACAATGGGTTCGAAAGTCGTTCCGTTCCTCGCGTGTGCGGGTGCCTGACCGGGAAGGACAGGTCACCGAACTGGAAAACCCAGTTGAAGGCCTTGCTCGTTTTGAAACCGGTCAACGAGTTATTGAATCACAAGGGATATCGCTACACCTGGCATACAAGGGACCGGTGTCTCTCCGGAGACACTGGGGAGTGTGGGATGACGTCGGTTCTCTCCCCCCCCTGATTCCCGGGCTTCCCCTGATACTACTTCAGTCGAGTCCAAACAGTGCAGATTTCCGTGGGCACACTCCGCTCGCACCTGAAATTTCAGGTACCGTGGTTGGAAGTTGGTAACAGTACGCGGACGAAGCGAGCGCTGCTTAATCGAGTGTCGCCCGGAACACTAACTCCCGACGTCATCCCTGGCGGCGTGCCGCGTCGGCCGGGTAACCCTCGTGCCGGGCGTGTCTGTCGCGTGCCGGGGTTCTCCACCGGTCATTGCGCCCTAATAGGCCTGCTCGGGCGGGGACTACGGCACGCAGGTGAGTATCCGCGGGCATCGCGGAAAAACCTGTCCGCCGACCGGGGCCGAAACTTTTCATGGGGCTCCCCCTACCGGAAACTGTGACAGTCGACATCGTCGTGCTCAGACAGCAGTTGCAGGGACTGGACGGCGAGTCCTACGCCGCGGCCCTCGAAGAACGGCTCCCCGAAGCCGAAATCAACGTCGCACGGACACCGAGCGAGGAGCGAGCGTTGCTACGGACCGCCCAGATCGCGGCCGGGACGAACATCGACCCGGAAGCCGTCGAGAGCGCCGAGAATCTCGAACTCTTCGCCGGGACCTACGCCGGGACCGAACATCTCCCACTCGACGTCCTCGAGGACCACGGCGTCGCCGTGACCAACGGTTCGGGCGTCCACGGGCCGAACATCGCCGAGTACGTCCTCGGGAGCATCCTGGCGTTCGCTCGGGGATTCCCGACCGCCTGGCGACAGAAGGAACGCCGGGAGTGGCAGGCCTTCGAGACCCACGAACTCCAGGGGAGTACCGTGACCGTCATCGGCCTCGGCGCGATCGGCCAGGCCGTCCTCAAGCGACTCAAGCCCTTCGGCGTGCACACGATCGGCCTGCGATACACCCCGGAGAAGGGCGGCCCGGCCGACGAAATTGCGGGGCTCGAAGCAAACCCACTCCACGACGCGCTCGCACGCAGCGACTACGTCGTCGTCGCGAGTCCGCTCACCGAAACCACTCGCGGATTGATCGACGAGACGGCCCTCGAAACGATGTCGCCTGAGAGTGTGCTCGTCAACATCGCCCGGGGCCCGATCGTCGAGACCGAGGCGCTGGTGCATGAACTCCAGCGAAACGGAATCCGCGGGGCCGCACTGGACGTGACCGACCCCGAGCCGCTGCCCGCCGATCACGAACTCTGGGGACTGGACAACGTCTTTCTGACACCCCATCACGCCGGCTTCACGCCGAACTACTGGGAGCGGCGGGCAGACATTTTGGCCGAAAACGTCGAAATCGCTGAAGAAACGGGCTCCTTCGACGGGTTATGCAACCAGATTCGGTAGTTACAGCCAGCCCTCGGCGGCCAGCAGTTCGCCGTTCAGCACGCTCGCGCCGGCCGCACCGCGGATCGTGTTGTGCGCGAGGACGTTGAACTTGATCCCCGACTCGGTCTCCTGAATGCCACCGACCGCGATACCCATGCCGTCCTCGACCATGCGATCCAGTCGCGGCTGTGGCCGCTCCGGATCCTCGAAGACGGTAATGAGCGGGTCCGGGGCCGTCGGCAGGTCGATGGTCTCGGCGTCCTCGAAGGCGGCTGTGACGGCCTCGATAGAGGGGTTCTCCGCAAACTCCACGAAGACGTTCTCCAGGTGGCCGTCGATCGTGGGGATCCGGTTGCAGGAAGCGGTGACCGCAGCATCGTGGTACTGAACCTCGCCGTCGCCGAGCTCGCCCAGCAGTTTCCGGGACTCCCCTTCCATCTTCTCCTCCTCGCCGCCGATGTGCGGGATCGCGTTGTCGATGATGTCCATCGAGGAGACCCCGGAGTAGCCGGCCCCCGAGACCGCCTGGAGGGTCGCGACGTGGACCCGCTCGATTCCGAACTGCTCCAGAGCTGCGAGGGCGGGAACCATCGTGATCGTCGAGCAGTTCGGGTTCTTGATGAGCGCGCCGTCCCAGCCACGATTTGCCCGCTGGACCTCGATCAGTTCGAGGTGTTCGGGGTTGACCTCCGGAATGACCAGGGGCACGTCCGCCGCCCGGCGCTCGTTCGAGGAGTTCGAGGAGACCACGTAACCCGCCTCCACGAAGTCGTGTTCGACTTCCGCAGCCACGTCGGAGGGCAGGGAGGAAAAGAGCAAGTCGACGTCGTCGGGAATCGCGTCGGGTTCCGTTCGTCGCACCGTCTGTTCCGCGACGCGCTCTGGGATGGGCGAGTCGACCCGCCACTTGGCGGCCGATCGGTAGGACTCACCGGCACTGGCGTCACTGGCAGTCAGAACCCGCAGTTCGAACTCCGGATGATCGGTGAGAAGCTGAATGAAACGCTGTCCGACGGCGCCGGTCGCACCGAGGATGCCAACCTGAATCATACCCGGCGTTTGGCAGCCCGGCCCTAAGCCCTTCTGATTGGGAGCGATTTGCCGCTCAGTTGAGCTTGCGCGTGACGTAGCCGGCGATCCGGTTGCGGACCCCCTTTGACTCGATGTTGGTCAGGGCGGTCACGCTCTCCTTGTTGTGCTCGAAGTCATCAGCCTGGAAGGCCTGGGGATACCGTTCGAGCAGGATCGTTCCGGTCTTTTTGACGTAGTCGGGCTTGATAGCCATATCGGCGCTTACCGGCCGGCCGGGTTAAAAACATTCGTTCCTAGCTCTGCTGGACGCCCCGAAGGACCCGATCCAGCACGCGCGGATCGTCACTGGGCCGGGCCACGCTGACGGCATCTGCACCCCGTTGCAGGTAGTTTCGAGCCGTCTCCCGGTCACGAACCCCGTTGTTCGCGATGAGGAAGGCGTCGACCCGGTCGGCGATCTCTCCAATCACCGGCTCCGAGTCCATCGCGTCGACGTGCAGGATATCCGCCCCAGCCGCGGCGAGAGACTCACTGAGCGCGGGGAGAGCAACCCCGTCGACCTCCGCACGAACTTTCACACTCACCGTCGCGCCGGCCGAACTCACGATCTCGACCTGCTCGCGGAGCCGTTCGGGTTCGCGGAGTAGGGCCTGCCCGCCACCCCGATCGGTCATCTCGGGTTGCCGGCAGTGGGCGTTGATTTCGAGGACCGCGTCGTGATCCACACAGAGGGACGCCGCCCGGCGTAGCGCAGTTGGCTCGACGGCCCGGACGTTGAATCCGGGCTCGATATTCAGATCCGCCAGCTGGCCGAGCTGAGCGTCCATGAACACAAAGGGGTCGTCGGGAAGGAACTCCGAGCGATCACGCTCGGCGACCAGTTCGCGAGCAGCGTCCCGAGTCGGGTCGTCGAGGGCCAGCCCACCGAGAAACGCCAGTCCGGCCCACGGCGAGGCCGCGATCGCCCACTGGGCGTCCGACTCGCCGCTCAAACTTGCGAGCGCGAGGCGGGGTTCGAACATCAGACGACCTCCAGGGCGTCTCTGGTCGCCCTGGCGACCCGCGTCGCGTCCGCTTTCGTCTCGATTCTCGTGTCGGTGCGGATCGTGGGCCGGTCCAGGTTCGTCCCGTCCGCGGTATCGAGCACGAAGGCGTCGACGAAGGGCAGCGCCGCAGCGACCCCGGCCGTCGATGCTTCGTAGCCCTCGGCGCGCATGAGTTTCGCGGCCGGGCCCGAGAAGACCTGGTCCTCGATGAACGGCGAGACGGCGACGACGATCGTCTCGGAGAGCGCCGCGGGAACCCCCGCAAGAGCGAGCATCGGACCGAGACTCGTAATGGGGTTGGCCGGCCCGATGACGACTGGCTCCGCGAGGGCGTCGAGCACGGCCTGGGTGGGTTCGGCCGCTTTAGCGCCGCGAAACTCGACGTCCGAGACGGTCGGCTCGCCGCCGCGAGCGACCCAGAACTCCTGGAAGTGCATCTCGCCGGCCGGAGTATGAACGATGGTCGCGACCGGATCGTCGCTCATCGGAAGCACCGACACCGAGAGCCCAAAGGCCGTTGCAAGCTGTCGGGTGGCTGCCGTAAGCGAGTGACCTTCATCAAGCAGCGAAGTCCGGAGGAGGTGGACGGCCCGGTCCCGATCGCCGATGTGGAGAAACTCCGGGGCCGCAGAGAAGCGACGAAAGCGGGCCAGGTCCCGGCCGGCCGTCTGTGCTGTGTCGGGAAGGTATCGAGGGTCGTCCCCCCGGTCGAGCGCTTCCGTGAGTGCAGCGAGTTCCGTGTTGGTGGTCGCCGTATCGTCCGCCTGGCCCCACCAGCGCTCGCGGTCGAGTCGATCGCTCCGGCCATAGAGGACCGAATCGATGTCGGGACAGACCAGCAACCCCCCGAGTTCCACGTCGTCACCGGTGTTGGCGATAACGGTGACCGCCTCCGGATCGAAAACCGGATCGGTCCCCCAGAGGAGCTTTGGGGTTCCGGTTCCGCCAGCGAGAACGGTCGGCATGCGCGGGTGAAGGCGGTCGGGGCGGTAAACCCTTGTGACCCATCCAGACGTTTTTGTGCGAACCCGACGAATCCGTCACATGATCACGATCAAGGACAGCGTCCACGACCACATCGAGGTCGAGGGCGTGGCGGCGGCCCTGTTGGACACGCCGCCGGTCCAGCGGCTCAGACGGGTGAGCCAACTGGGGACGGCCTCGCTCGTCTACCCCTCCGCGAATCACACCCGCTTCGAACACAGCCTCGGGGTCTATGCCCTGGCCACTCGGGTCCTCGATCACCTGGACATCCGGGGCGAGGACGCCAAGACGGTCAGAGCCGCCGCGCTCTTGCACGACATCGGCCATGCCCCCTATAGTCACACGCTCGAAGACCTCCTCTATCACCGGACCGGGCGGCAGCACGACGACGTCGAGGACCTGCTTACGGGAGACGTGGCCGACATCCTCCTGGCTCACGACATCGAACCCGACCGGGTCGTGGGGCTGATCGCCGGGGACGGGCGACTCGGCCAGCTAATCGCCGGGGAACTCGACGTGGATCGAATGGACTACCTGGTCCGGGACGCCCACCACACCGGCGTGCCCTACGGCACGATCGACATCGAGCGGCTCCTCCGGGCCCTTCGCTTCGTCGACGGGAATTTAGTCCTCGCGGAGGGCAACGTCCAGACCGCAGAGAGTCTGCTGGTGGCCCGGGCGCTGATGAACCCCACCGTGTACAACCACCACGTCACCAGAATCACCAAGCGAATGCTCCAGCGGGCGACCGAGCGCCTCCTCGAGTCGGGAGCGGTTTCGGCCGAGACCGTCGCCCGAATGGACGACCCGGCCCTGCAGGTCGCGCTCCGAGAGGCCAACGGTGCCGCCCCGCTCGCCAGGCGGCTGGCCGAGCGACGGCTCTACAAGCGGGCCATCTGGGCCGAGTACGGGGACGTCGGCCAGGACCGGGCCGGCGAACTCATCGAGGCCACCCCCGAAACTATCAGGGACACCGAAGCGACCATCGCCGAGCGCGCGGGGGTCGAGGTCGACCAGGTGCTCGTCGACGTCCAGGACCCACCATCGATGCAGGAGTCCACCACCCGGGTTATCGTGAACGGCGAGATCCGACGCCTGCCGGCCCAGTCGACGGTCGTCCGGGCACTCGAACAGGCCCAGCGAGAGCAGTGGCGACTGGGCGTTTACGCCCCGGAAGCCCGTACCGAGGCCGTCGGCCGGGCCGCAGAAGCCGTTCTCGGACTAAAGATCACGGGCTCGCGCATTACCGAGACCGACTCGCCGGGGCGCTATGCATCCTTGACCGACTTCGGGGGTGATTCGGCGTGAGACTCGAGGGGCAGATCGTCGTCGGTTCGGACTTCCACGTACTCGAGGGGCGGGTCGTCGTGGAGGCCGGAACGATCACGGCCATCGAGGAGACCCCCGTCGAGAGCGATGACATCATCCTCCCCGCGTTCGTGAACGCCCACACGCACGTCGGGGACTCGATCGCGAAAGAGGCCGGCCGCGGGCGCAGCCTGGAAGCGCTGGTCGCCCCACCGGACGGGCTGAAACATCAACTGTTGGCCGAGGCGAGTGTCGAAGAACAGGTACAGGCCATGCGCCGGACCCTCTCTTTCATGCAGCAAAGCGGCACCGGGACGTTCGTCGACTTTCGGGAGGAGGGCATCGAGGGCGTGAAGGCCCTGGACCGGGCCGCCGAGGGCCTGGCTATCGAAGCACTTCCCTTCGGACGCGGTGACCCCGAGGTTCTCTCGGTCGCGACCGGCTACGGTGCCAGCGGGACGAACGACGGGGACTTCCAGGCGGCCCGCGAAGCGGCCCGCGAGGCGGGCAAGCCCTTCGGAATCCACGCCGGCGAGCGGGACACCTCCGACATCGAGGCGGCCCTGGACCTGGAGCCGGACCACCTCGTCCACATGGTCCACGCCGAGGACGAGCACCTCGAACGGGTCGCTGACCTGGAGATCCCGATCGTCGTCTCCCCACGATCGAACCTGGTGACCGGCGTGGGACTCCCGCCGGTCTCGAAGCTTCGTGAGTACACCACTGTCGCGCTGGGCACGGACAACGTCATGCTCAACGGGCCGTCGATGTTCCGCGAGATGGAGTTTCTCGCGAAGTGCTGTGACCTCGCGGCGACGGAAGTCCTGGAGATGGCGACCCTGGCGGGGACGGCGATCGCCGACCGGCCCGGCGGCATCCTCGCCCCGGGCCGCCCGGCCAAGTTACTCGTGCTCGACGGGGACACGGACAACCTCGCCGGCTATCAGGACCCCATCAGAGCAATCGTCCGTCGGGCAGGGGTCGCGGATCTGAAACGGGTGCACCTCCCGGCGAACAGTTAAGAGGCGAGCGCCAACAATCAGCACGCATGGGCCTCTATGATCGGATCGTCGTCCCCACGGACGGCTCGGCGGCGAGTCGCCCCGCGATCGAACACGCCGTCGAACTCGCGGCGGTCCACGACGCGGAGATCCACGCCCTCTACGTGATCAACCTGGCGAGCCTCTCGGGTGTCCCGACGGAGGGTTCCATGGAAGGGATCTCCGAGGCGCTCGAACGCGAGGGAGAGACGGCCCTCGAGATGGTCACGGAGGCCGCCGCGATCCGGGACGTTCCCGTCGAGCAGGTTCGACTGGAGGGACGGCCCAGCCAACAGATCGTGGCCTACGCCACCGACCACGACGGCGACCTGATCGTCATGGGCACCCACGGCCGGGGTGGCCTCGACCGTCTGCTCCTGGGTAGCGTGGCCGAACGGGTGGTCCGCTCTGCGACGGTCCCGGTGCTGACCGTCCAGGATGCGGGAGCGGAAATCCCCGATTAGGCCTCGCCGAAGACGGGGACGGCCGCGCCGCTCGTGGCGACTGTTGCATCACTGCAGAGTGCAAGCATCGTCCGGGCGATGGCTTCGGGCGCGACCCAGGCGTCGAAGTCGCCGTTTGGGATCATCTCCCGGTTCGCCGGCGTGTCGATGACACTCGGCATGACGGCGTTGGCCCGAACCACCCCGGACTGCTCCTCGGCGATGGTCTCGGTGAGCAACCGCACGCCGGCTTTCGAGGCCCGGTACGGCCCGTCGCCCTGGCCCCCGGAGAGTGAGGCTTTTGCGCTCACGTTCACGATCGCTCCCTCGGTCGCCTGCAGGTGCGGGAGGGCGTGTTTCGAGGCGAGAAACATGGTCTTGAGGTTCACGTCGAAGACCATCTCGAAGGTCGAGAGGTCGGTCTCCTCGATGGGATCGCCGCCGGCCCAGGTCCCGGCGACGTTCAGCAGGTAATCGAGGCGGCCGTGGTCCTCGATGACCTCGGCGACCAGGGACTCGACGGCCGCCTCGTCCGTGAGGTCGGCCTCGTAGAAGGCGATTTGCTCAGTCCCGAGATCGCTCTCGGTCTCGCTCGGCGGGCGGCGGTCCGTTCCGGCCACGGTCGCCCCGGCCGACAGGAAGGCCTCGGCGACGGCACTGCCGAGACTCCCGGAGACGCCCGTGACCAATGTGACACGATCGGTGAAGTCGAAGCTAACGTCCATATGGTATGGTAGGGCGTCACGAGGAAATAGCTACGGTTCGACGACCAGTTTGCCGAGGAACTGATCGGAAAGAACGGCTCGCTGGGCCGTCGCTGCGTCCGAGAGGTCGTAGGTTCGGGCGATCCGTGGTCGGATATCACCTGCCTGCATGAGAGTCGCGAGTCGGTCGAGCACGCCGTCGAAGCGTGGCGTGTTGAACATGCTCATCAACACGAGTTCGAGGTCCTTCGCTCGTGCCGCGGCAACGTTCCCAAATCCAGCTTCCGGCGCAGTGTTGCCGATCCCAACCACCCGAGTCCCCACCCGGGCAACCTCGGCGTCGAACTGGAGGTACTCGTCGAGGCGATGATCGAGGATCACCGCCGGGCGGCCCGCGTCGATGACAGCCTGTGCCAGCTCTTCCCGGGCGTAATCCAGAGTGTGATCGGCCCCGAGCGCGGAGAGTTGGTCGTGGATCGCTGGCCGCCCGGTCGCGATGACCTCGGCCCCGGTCGCCGCCGCCAACTGGACGGCAACGTGGCCCACACCGCCCCCGCCACCGTGGATCAGACAGGTCTCAGCGGGTTCGAGCCCCGCGTGGTGGACCAGCGCCCGCCAGGCCGTGACCCCGACGAGGGCGATTGCGGCTCCCGAATCGAAGTCGATGTCGGGCGGCAGTTCGGCGAAATGTGTCTCCGGACCCACCGCGAACTCGGCGTAGGTTCCCTGTCGGTCCCGACCGAGACCGGTGCCGAAGACCCGATCGCCCGGTTCGAACTTGCTGACGTCCGGGCCCACCGCCGCGACGGTTCCGGCGACGTCGGCCCCGGGAATCATCGGAAGGCCGGCCGGGGTGTACGTGCCGGTCCGAAAGTAGGTGTCGACGGGATTGACGGCGGCCGCCGCGACCTCGATCAGTAGTTCGTCCCCGCGGGGCTCGGGCCGATCGACCGTCTCGACGGCCAGTACCGAGGGATCGCCGTATTCGTGATAGCGAACAGCTCGCATACCACGGCCCACGCCCGCGACCCGGTTAAGTCCCCGCCCGGGAAGGTTTATGTCCGACCCAACCCCCACATTTGGCATGCGCTTACACGAGTACCGGGCGAAGGAGGTCTTCGCCGCGGCCGGCATCGAGACGCCAGTTTCGAAGCCAGCCACGGATCAGTCGGCGGCACTCGCGGTCGCCCGGGAACTCGGCTACCCGGTCGCGATCAAGGCCCAGGTCCCCGTCGGGGGCCGTGGCAAACAGGGTGGCATCGAGATCGTCGCCACGGACGCCGAACTCCGGACGGCCGCCGAGTCGATCTTCGGCATGAAGATCGGTGGCTACCAGGTCGAGACGGTCCTGGTCGAGGAAGCCGTCGAGGCCGCCCAGGAGCTCTATCTCGGGGTCACGATGGATCGGGGCGAGAAACAGCCGGTCGTGATGGCCTCGGGGAGCGGCGGGGTCGACATCGAGACCGTCGCCCAGGAGACTCCCGAAGCCATCGGTCGGGAACACGTCGATCCGGCCTTCGGGTTGCATCCCTACCAGGCCAGGAACGCCGTGTACCGGGCTGGAATCGACCGCTCGGTCGCCGGCGACGTGGCGAGTGTCCTCGAAACCCTCTATGCGATCTGGGAGCGCCGGGACGCCACCGACGCCGAGATCAACCCACTGATGGTCACCGCCGACGGGGACGTCATCGCGGCCGACGCCGTCCTCAACCTGGACGACGACGCCCTGTTCAGACAGCCGGAACTCGCCGATTTCGACGCCGAACGAAGGGAGGGGACCCTCGAAACCCGGGCCACCGACGCCGGCCTGGAGTACGTGCGACTCGACGGCTCGGTCGGCGTCGTCGGGAACGGGGCCGGCCTGGTCATGACCACGCTGGATCTCATCGATCACTTCGGCGGGTCGCCCGCGAACTTCCTCGACATCGGCGGCGGGGCCGACGCCGATCGGGTCGCTGCGGCCCTCGATGTGGTCTTCGACGATCCGAACGTCTCGGTCGTGCTGCTCAACATCTTCGGCGGCATCACGCGGGGCGACGAGGTCGCGTCGGGGATCAACCAGGCGCTTGCGCAGTACGAGACACTCCCCGATCCAGTGGTGGTGCGACTCGCGGGGACCAAAGCGGAGGCGGGGCGAAACGCCCTGACCGACGCGGTCGAGACCGTCGAAACACTCGAAGGGGCCGTGAAACGGGCCGTCGAACTCTCCCAGGGAGGTGCCCAATGAGTATTCTCGTCGACGCGGACACGCGGGTCGTGGTACAGGGACTCACCGGTTCCCAGGGGCAATTCCACGCCGAGGCGATGCTGGAGTACGGGACGAACGTCGTCGCGGGGGCCGTCCCCGGCAAGGGCGGTCAGACCGTCGCCGGTGTCCCCGTTTACGACCGGGTCGAGACCGCTGTCGCGGAGACCGACGCCGACGCGTCGGTCGTCTTCGTCCCGCCGGCCTTCGCGGGTGACGCATTGTTCGAGGCCCTGGCCGCCGATCTCGATCTGGTCGTGGCTATCACCGAGGGCGTTCCGGTCCAGGACATGGCCCGGGTCTACCGACGCAGCCAGGACGTCGACACGACGCTGCTGGGGCCGAACTGCCCAGGTGTCATCTCCCCAGGGGCTGCCAAACTGGGCATTCTCCCGGGGAGTGTCTTCGAAGCCGGGTCTGTGGGCGTGGTCTCCCGATCCGGCACGCTGACCTACCAGATCGTCGAGAACCTCACGAGTGCCGGACTCGGCCAGTCCACCGCGGTCGGAATCGGTGGCGATCCAATCGTCGGGATGGACTTCCAGGACGCGCTGGGAGCCTTCGAACGGGACCCGGAGACCGAGGCCGTGGTGATGATCGGCGAGATCGGCGGCGAGGACGAGGAGGCGGCCGCAGCGTTCATCGAGCGGGAGATGGACACGCCGGTCGTGGGGTTCATCGCCGGGCGGACCGCCCCTGAGGGCACCCGGATGGGCCACGCCGGGGCGATCGTCTCGGGGTCGGGCGCTGGCACGGCCCAGCACAAGATCGAGGCCCTCGAAGCGGCGGGGGTCCCGGTCGGGGCCACGCCAGCCGAGGTTGCTGACCTGGTCGCCAGTCACTCCCCCGAGTAATAGACGATCTCGATCGGCCGGTCGAGCACCGGGTCGTACTGGGGGGATTCAGGTAGCCGAGTCAGGGCCTCGGGGCCCGCTGCAGCCGCAGCCGCGAGGGCCAGTGCATCGAGAATATCATCCGTCTTCGAAGCGCCGATCGTCGGCGCGTAGGACGGTTTCGTGAGCGTTTCGACGCCCCGCTCGTAGGCCCTCACGAGTGCGGGATCGTGTGATTCGAGCGCGGCCAGCCGCGCCTCGCGACCGGCCGCAGTTCCTTTCGAGGTAGCAATCGGTGTCCCGCCGTTCAGGCCGGCAAAACTGAGTTCCGGGTGAGCTTCCCGGACCGTCTCGGCCGGGATCTCGGGGAAGGCCTGGAGGAATCCGTCGAGTTCCCGAATCCGGGGGACGATCGCCCAGGCCTGGTTCTGTACGCTGAACTCGGCCGGGCGCTGGCGCTCCTTCGCGGTCTCGATGTTCGGCGCGTAGACCGCCTCCCGCGTGGGGGTGAGAAAGACACTTCCCTGCCTCCCGGCGAGTTCGCGTTTCGCGGCGAGGTCACACGCCCGCTTGCCGGTCTCGGTGAGGCCGATCGGGATGTCGATGAGAATCCGGTCGGCATCGCGGTGGGCCCGCCAGAGGTTGAGGACGGTCGGGTAGAACGCCACCTCCGGCGGTCCGGTCTCGGGGATCACCGCGGTGACCCAGCCGTTTCCGGCCCAGTCGACGCCGACTGCGCTTGCCATAGCTGAACACGGCGGTGAAGGCACTTAGTCGAACGGATGGCAGAAATTTGCCTGTGAAAAGGGGCTCAGTCAGCCATCGGGGCCGACGTCCCGGTGCTGACAGATTCAGTACTCGAGGGTTGGGTAGTGGAATCAACGGGGGCGTTGACGAACAGTGCGTGGCCGATCAGTCCCATCGCGAGGAGCCCGCCGACCGCGACGGCGATCTCGAATCGCAGACCGGCCAGTCGAAGACCGCCGCCGAAGCCGAACAAGACCAGCGGAATGAGACCGAGGACGAAGTCGTAGTAGGTAGTCATGATAATAACCCGTTTGAAAATAATGGAAAGAGGGTATATAATTCCTTTGGAGGGGTTAGGTAGTGCATCCACATAACTTAGAGATCTATTCCTCCGTCCCCTCCGGCCACCCCCGGTGAAGCTCCAGCGAGAGCGCCACTCCCAGAACGGTCAGTGCTCCCGAGGAAGCCACACCAGCGACTGGCTCGGGAAGGAGCACCCCCGATCCGATCGTCGCCGGAGCGACCGCCACGAGCACACCACCGAGCCGGGAGCGACCGCGCCGAAGGTACACTACGCCGAGGAGTACCAGCCCGACCACGAGGAGCAGGCCCCCGAACAGCCCAGGCAGAAGCCAGGCAATCGACGAAAACGGGTCGGGCGCACCGGTGTCCCCGCTGGCCACGGTCAACCCGAAGAGCGAAATCGTGAGCAGACTGGCACCCAGGACTGCAGCGGCCCCCGCACCCCGGAGCAACCCACTTCGCTCGCGATCCCGCCAGACCAGTGCCGCCAGCCCGACGAGGAGACCGAGGGCGGCCAGAACCGCGAGTGCCGGCAGTAGCTCGCGCTCGATCCAGAGCGGGCTGAAAGCCGGTGGATCGAACTGGTAGGACTGCTGCGGCCGGCTTCCGAACCAGGCGGGCGGAATCGCGGCCAGCAGCGCGAGCACCCCACCAAGGAGTGCAGCGAGCGCCGGCCCATCCCGACGAAGCCAGGTCATCGTTCCGTGCCCGACACGGCGACAATTCGACCGCCTCGGGTACTCACGATCAGCACCCCATCGAGTATAGCCGGCGGGTTGGTCCAGGTGTCCGATCGGCCGCCGCCCACCACGGCCCAGGGCACGGCACCGGAATCTGTCGTGAAGGCGACGATACCGCGTCCAGCCTCAGGGCCGGTACCAACCGAGGTACTCGTCAGGGCGTGCTCGGACGTCGCCGCTGCCATGGCCCCGTCACCGATCGCGGAACACCAGCGGGGCTTTAGTCCGTCAGCAGCCCGCGAAAGCGCAAACGCGGCTGCGCCAGCTTCGGGCGGCTGCTCCACGGCATAGATCGTCTCGGGCGTGACGACCGGGGACTGAAGTGCCAGGTAGTCCCCACGCGTGTAGCGAAACTGCTCGGTGCCCGAACGGGCAGCCAGTCCGACCAGCCCGTCTGTCGTGCCCACAATGCAGGTTCCGCCGTCGAGGACCGGGGCGGACTCGGGACGGATCGAACGGTGCCACAGACGCTCGCCGGTCTCCGGGTCCCGAGCTTCGATGCCATCCGCCAGCCGGAACAGGACGGCCCGCGAGGTTGCTGCCGGCTGGTACTGCTCCCCATCGGCCTCGACAGCACGGTTCCAGCGTGGGGTACCGTCCAACTCCAGCGCCCGGACCGACTCCGCACCCTGGACGTAAACCCCCGCCCCGGTGACCGCCGGTGGGGCGACAGCCTGCATCGCATCGTCTCGCCAGCGCACGGTGCCGTCCGTGGCGTCGAGCACGACGAGTCCGTCCTCGGTGCCGACGAACACCTGCCCGTCCGGGCCAAGTCGCGGGGCGATCGTCTTGGCCCGGTGTGAGTAACTGGGAATTTCAGTCACCGGGAGCGGCCCGAACTCCCATCGAGGCTCGCCGGTTCGCAACGACCGGGCATGAACTCGAGTGGAGTCCGCGACGTAGACCTGCTCGTCGTCCACGACCGGGGCGCTCGCGACGACCCCGACACCGTCCTCGGTCGGAATGTCGAGATCGGCCCGCCACCGGAGTTCGAGATGGGCCGATGGGAGCTGTCCGGTCGAGAATCCAGTGTTGGCACTATCTCCACGCACTGCCGGCCAGCGGCCCTCGGGAGGGTCGCTGAATGGACCGACTGGCTCGGCGTCGATCGAAACCTGTTCGGCCGGGTCCGGCGGGTCACTATCCGGACAGGAGGACGCACAGCCGGCCAGGGCCGTGAGCCCGACCGCCGAAGTCACGCCGGCAGCCGCTTTGAGAAACCCTCGACGCCCGAGTGCCATACCCACCCTCCACCCGCAGCGTGGAAGTAGATTTGGGAGCCTTCGACGGTCGCTTGACCGATTTCCACACCGTCGGGAAAATTTATTGGGATGCCGATAGATCTCGAAACATGAATCGACGACGACTCGCGATCGGCGTGCTCACGGGAGCGTTTCTCGGGCTCTTCTGCATCGTCGGGGTGGGGACCCGGATCGGTTTCGTGGGCAACGAACTGTTCCTCTTCGCGATGTGGTACAACCGGGTCGTGATGGGGCTCGTGATCGGGCTCGCCGGCGGACTCGTCCTCGTCGAGTCCCGATATAACGTCCTCCTCAGAGGCCTGCTACTGGGACTCGTGGTGACGGCGGCCATCGCGTTCACGAGCGAGTTCCGGGACTGGCCGAGTTTCTTCGCCGGCCTCGTCTACGGACCGATCATCGACTGGGTCGCGACCCGCTACGGCGAGTCGGCGGCCGCCGACTCGACGGCCCCCTGGTAATCAGCAACGCCCGCCCGCAGAAAGCCGATGTCAGTCCCGGCGACGAGGAAATCCATCCCCCAGTCATCGAACCGGCGATGGACCGACTCGGGACTGGTCGCGAGGGTGCCAACTGGCAGATCGGCCGCGTTCGCTTCCGAGACGATGCGATCGAGGGCCGCTCGGAAGGGTTCGGACTCGAAGTCGCCGAACACACCGAGTTGTGCGGAGAGATCCGCCGGCCCGACGAAAATGGCGTCGAGCCCGTCGAGGGCGACGATTTCCTCCAGATCTGACAGGGCCCCCGTCGTCTCGATCTGGAGGATGGTCGCGACAGTTCGATTGGCATCGTCGACGTAGGCCGCCAGGTCGGTCCCGTACCCTGCAGCCCGACCGCCGGCGACGCCCCGATTGCCCGCTGGGGGATACTGGGTCGCGCGGACGGCCGCGCTGGCCTCCGTGACAGATTCGATCTGCGGGATCACGATCCCGGCCGGGCCCAGATCGAGCAGGCGACGGATCGCCGCCCGATCGGAACTGGGGGCTCGAATCACCGGGGCCGTCTCGGACTCGACGGCGTCGACCGCCCGGGTCAGATCGGCGAGGTCACCGACCGTGTTCTCGGAGTGCTCCCCGTCTAGCACGAGAAAGTCGAGGCCCTCGTCTGCGAGCACTTCCGCGGCGACCGGCTCGCTCAACATCGACCAGGCCCCCACGAGTTTCTCGCCGGCACGCAATCGGTCCGCAAAGTCGGCGCTGTCCATACCTCCCACACCCCCGCGAGCCCGAAAAAGGTAGCCGAACGGTCACTCGACGGCGAGGACTTCGATCTCGAACTCCAATGTTTCACCCGCCAGCCGATGATTGAAGTCCACACGAACCACGTCCTCCTCGACCGAGCGGATCTCCGCGACCGACCCGTCCGGGGTCTGGATGTAGGCCCCGGCCTCGGGGAGCTGATCGCCGAGCTGGGCGCTGAGTTCGTCGATCTCGTACTCGCGGACCCGGCTCTCCTCCCACTCGCCGTAGGCTTCCGCTGGCGGGACCGTGACGGTAGCGGACTCGCCTGCATCCATGCCCAGCAGGGCTTCGTCCAATCCCTCGATGAACTGTCCCGTCCCGACCGCGGCCTCCAGCGGGTCGTACTCCCGGTCCTCCTCGACCAGGTCGTGTTCCTCGGCCACGGCCCGCCGGGACGTGTCGAAGACCGTTCCGTCCTCGAGGCGGCCGGTGTACTCGATTCTGACGGTGTCGCCGGATTCGATCGCCATACGTCAACCCGTCGGAGCAGGCCCAAAAGCCGTTTGCATCGAGTCCGAATCGAGCCGGACCGTTTTTCTCCCCAGGCGATGATGAACTCGGCGTAGCCGTGTCCTCGACAACCGCGTCCCCCGAGCGGGAAAACGACCGCTCCATCGCGGCCCTCACCATGCTCGGCCACGGCCTGTTTCACTACTTCGAGATGGCGATCCCGATTTTGCTGGTCGTCTGGATCGATACGTTTCCCACCGGCGTCGAGGTGGCTGGGCTGATCGTCGCAATCGGGTTCGCACCGATCGGTATCGCGGCCCTGCCCGGTGGCATGCTTTCGGATCGCTATGGGCCTGGCGTCGTTCTTCTGGGGAGTATCGCGGGCATGTCCATCGGATTTGGCGCGCTCGCTTTCGCACCGTCGATCTATGGGGTGGGCCTCGCGCTGGCAGTCTGGGGTCTGTTCGCCGGTGTCTATCATCCGGCAGGGATGTCCCTGATCAGCACCGGAGCCGCCAGCCGTGGCACTATCTTCGCCTACCACGGGATGGCCGGGAACCTCGGCACCGCTCTTGGCCCCTTCGTCGCCGCGACGCTCCTGCTCTTCTTCGAGTGGCGAGTGGTCGCCGGGCTGCTTGCGCTGCCGGGGATCGCCGCGTTCGTGTACGGGCTCTCGATCGATTTCGACCCGACTGCCGCCGTGGACGACCCCACCGAGGCCCCGGCTGAGGGGCGGGACGAAACACCCCTCATCGTGCGGGCCCGCGAACTGCTGCACTCGCTTTTCCCCATCGTGCTGGCGATCGTCGTCTTCGATGGCCTCTTCTACCGTGGTGTCACCGCCTATTTGCCACGAATCCTCCGGGACCTGTCGGCGATGCCAGCACTCACGATTACCGACGCCCTCGTCGGGGTCAACGTCGGGGACTACATCTTCGTGGGGCTGCTCGTGGTCGGCATCGCCGGCCAGTGGGTCGGCGGAACGCTCTCCGATCGGATCGCCGTCGAGACTGGGTTGACCGGGGGGTTCGCCCTCCTCGGCCTGTTCAGTCTGCTCTTCGTCCCGGTCGCCGGGGTCGGGTTCGCCCCGCTTTTGCTCGTGAGTGCGCTGCTCGGGTTCTTCCTCTTTTTCGTCCAGCCGATGTACCAGGTCGCGGTGGCCGTCCACACGCCCGCGGCGACCCGCGGGCTCTCGTATGGCGTTACGTACCTCGGTGAGTTCGGTGTGGGCGCACTCGGCATCGCACTCGGCGGGGTATTGCTCGGGTCGTATTCCACGACGACGTTTTTCGTCGTCCTCGCCGGGTTTGCGCTCATCGCCGCGTCGCTTGCCGTGCTGCTGGGCGTGAAATCGAGGGAGTCCTGAGCGATTTGGGCGTTTTCGCCCGGAAAATTGTGCGATCTGGGAGAAACGGAACAACCAGCCGAGTGTCCCCCCGATGACAACGGCGTGTCGGTGTGAGATTGTCACGTGGGTTTTCGGCACAAATGGCGGTTCGACCAGTGTTCAAAAATGCCTCCCAGGTACACCCACAAGAGTGACAGTCCATCGAATTTGCCCATTAGAAATCGAACTCTGGAACCTGTCAATCGCCACCAGATAGATACCAATCAGATTCTAAATAGTATAATTCATCGGTATAACCCGCTGACTGGGAGAGGTTATGGAGTTATTAAGCGATACTGATAACAATGGAGTGACTTTTCGTTGTCAGGCCCTTCGCTTCAAATACCGACCGTCGAACCAGCAACCAACCGAAAATACGCATGCCAGAGACAGCCGAGAACGCCGAACGGCCCGTGGAATGTGATCCACCGACGGCTCAGACACGGGATCGACGACAGCTCTTCGTCGAGTTAGAGGTATCGATGGGCGAGTCCTGTCCGGCCCGGGACCTTCCAGAATCGGTCACGGCAGTCAACGTGATTCGTGACCACCTGGGCCAGTGTCACTGTGACATCCGCGGGGAGGCAAACGAGGACCCGGTTCACGTAACAGAACAGGTCTCCCGTACGTGTGCGTGTTCGATCTTTGCGGCCCACGGCTGTGTGCCAAAGATCGAACCGGTGGCTGGCGACCGCTCGCGGATCACTACCTATCTCCCGAACCGGACGGTCCTCGGCGAGTTGATCGAGGACCTGCGCGAGAACGCCCGAAGCGTGAGTCTGCTTCGCATCGTGGACTGCTCGCAAGCGGACAGCGAAGACGGACTCACCTTCGACCTCACCGATCTGAGTGAAACCCAGCGGGACACACTCGAACTTGCGGTCACCGAAGGCTACTACGACGATCCACGGGGCATCTCGCTGGCCGAACTGGCCGAGAAACTCGGCGTGAGTAAATCCGGCGTGTCCCGACGCCTCTCCCGCATCGAGGCAACCATCCTGACGAACATCGTCTCGAAGACGTTGGGATAGGTTCTCAATCCGAGAAGGTGACCTGTAGTTGTAGCAATCCTTTATTCATTGCCCCGTATATAAACTCGCAACTATTGAGGAGAATCTGGTTGGACGCTAACCGAATAGAGTAACCTGGGTCATGAACTGTGAGCGGTCCACCAAATCTCGAGGACGCCCCGCTCCTCCCGGACGGAACGGACTGGGAGGACCGCATCAAAGCAATTCTGGACGGGGACGACCAGGAACCGGAAGTCGTGGCACTCGGCCAGGAGATGGCCCGGGATGCACTCCGGGTCTCGAAGGGCGAGCTCAGCGATGACGCGTTCAACGCGAAGTATCGGACGAAAGTCAGGCAGGTCTTCGGCAGCGACGCGGCCGAGTTCGGACCGAACGAGTCAGACGGGACGTGACGACCTATCGACCAAATATCAAATACTATGAATACACAAACCGATCCACCGGGAACCGATCCCACAGACGACACCGCGTTCGAGTTGAACCAGGACGAAGCGACGAAGATCCTCGAGGGGAGTGATTTCGACACGGAACTGGGCCGCGAACTGGCCCGGGACGCGATCGCAGTCGCGAACGGTGACCTGGACGAAGCGACCTTCCACGACCGCCATCACGAGGCCGTCCTCGACGAGTTCGGCGTCGACGAGCGACCGACAGGTGATGGGCAATGAGCGAGAATCCCGCCGAGACGAACGTCTCGCGGCGGACCGTCCTCCGTTCGACGGGGGCGGCTGCCGCGGCGCTCGGTATCGGCGGTGGCGGACTCGTCTCCCTGAGTGAGGCGGGCGACGACGAATCTGGTGTCTTCACCGATTACGTCGGCGAGGACGAGGTCATCCCGAACTCCTGTGCCCCGAACTGCCGGGGTCGCTGCCCGATCGAGGTCCACGTCAGGGACGGTCGCGTGCAGAAGACGGAGCCGGGGATTCCGGAGAACCGGGAGTACAAACGCGGGTGCACGCTCGGGCTCTCACATGCCCAGCGCATCTACAACCCGACCCGGCTCAAGTATCCGATGAAACGCACCGGCTGGTCCGCTGACGACCCGAACGTCGACGGGCGGGGTGAGGACGCCGAGTTCGAGCGTATCTCCTGGGACGAGGCACTCACCATTATGGCAGACCAGATGGAGGCTGCCAAAGCGGAGTACGGCTCCGAAAGTGTCTATTTCGAGTCCGGCTCCGGTGACTACGGGACCGCCAGTGACCACCAGGCCCGACTCGCCTCGCTTTTCGGTGGGACACGGATGGACTGGTCCATCGACATCAACGTCGGACAGGGCTTCCGACGGGTCGGCGGCGCTGGGTGGTTCAACGTGCCGACCAACCAGGCCTCCGATCTGAAGAACGCCAATACGATCATCGCCTGGGGTGGGGACATCTTCGCGAGTCGGCTCCAGCAGGACTCCTCGAAGATGCTGGACGCCATCGAGAACGGCGGCAAACTGGTCGTCGTCGACCCCGTCTACACCGGGACGGCCGCAAAAGCCGACCTGTGGCTCCCGGTCAAGCCGGGCAAAGACGTTCACCTGGCCCTCGGGATGATTCACCACATCTTCGAGAACGAGCTCTACGACGCGGCCTTCCTCCGCAAGCGCACGCTCGGACCCGCACTCGTGGGTCCCGACGGCACCCTGCTGAAAGCCGCCGACGTCGTCCCGGGCAGTGACGAGGACAAGCCAGTCGCCTACAACACGGAAACCGAGCGTGTCGAAATTCTGGAGCCCGAGACCGAGGGCGCCTATGCACTCACCGGCGAGTTCTCGGTCGGCGGGACGACCGGCCGAGTCGCGCTCGACGCACTCGAAGAAGAGGCGGCGAACTACGTCCCGGAGGACATCGAAGAGACGGTCGGCGTCGAGGCCGGAAACATCCGCAAAGCTGCCGAATGGCTCGCGACCCGCGGGCCTGGCGGGGTCGTTCCTGGTCTCGGCGTGGACCGATACAAGTACGGCCACATCTTCGGCCAGGCGTACGCGGTCCTCGTCGCGCTGACCGGGGACTACGGTCGCAGCGGCTCGTTCCAGGGCGGTTATTTCAACGGTGCCGCCGCGGACTTCGGCGATTACAGCGCACCGGAGGGCAGTCCCGGCTACGAGTTCATCCGCCAGACGAAGATCCTCACGGGGATGGAATCGGGTGATCCGTTCCAGATCAAGGTCATGTTCGCCCAGGAGTCGAACTTCGTCGCGAACCAGCTCCCGGACAGACAGCGGTGGCTCGAGGCCGTCAAGAATCTCGACCTCATCGCAGTTTCGGACATGCACCACACGCCGACGACCCAGCACGCGGACCTCATCCTGCCCGCGGCCCACTGGTTCGAGAAGGTGGGCGCGACGTCACCGAGCACGCATCCCCACGTCATGTACCGTGAGAAGGCTCACGACCCACTCTGGGAGGCGCGCTCTGACTTCTGGATCAACAGCCGGCTGGCGAGGAAACTCGGGTTCGGCGAGTACTTCCACGACACGAAGCCCGAGGAACTCGAATCGATGCTCGAAGCCGACGAACACGTCGATTACGAGACGCTCAAGTCCCAGGGCACGGTCGAAAAGCCGGTCCCCGTGGTGAAGTACACCGGCGAGTTCAACACGGACTCCGGCCGACTCGAGATCTACGACGAGGACGCCCCCAGTGAGGAAGGTATCTCCCTGGAGGTCCCCCGGCCCGTGGAGAGTCGGACGGCAGAAGACTGGGAGGGGGCGGACGAGTACCCGCTCACCTTCATGCAGAAACACTCGAAGTGGCGCATTCACTCCCAGTTCGAGTACCAGCCCTGGCTCCGGGAGCTCAACCCGGAACCCCAGCTGGACATCAACCCGAAAGACGCCGCCGAGCGCGGCATCGAACACGGGCAGTATGTCCGTGTTCACAACGAACGCGGCGAGATGGTCGTCCGGGCGAAGGTCAACGATGCCATCCAGCCAGGTCTGGTGAACACCGACCAGGGCTGGTACACCGACGACTTCGTTCGGGGCCACCACAACGACCTCACGCACACGGACGTGAGTCCCGTTACCGGGAACTTCGCGTTCTACGACGTCCGCGTCGAGGTCGAACCGGCACCGGATGACATCGAGACGAACATGTACACCGAGAATCCGACGGGAGTCCCCGAACGCACGGGTGATCGCCAATGACACGATACGGACTGGTCATCGACCAGGAGCGCTGCATCGGCTGCCAGGCCTGTGCAGTGACCTGCAAGCAAGAGAACAACGTCGGCCTCGGCCAGTTCTGGAACCGGGTTCTCACCGAAGGTGGGGACCACCTGGACACGCCGGAAGGGGGCTACCCGGAGCACGGTCAGGATGGCACCCTCAGCATGAATTACCAGCCGACGGCGTGCCAGCACTGTGAGAACGCCCCCTGTGTCAAGGTCTGTCCGGTCAACGCGACGTACACGCGTGAGGACGGAATCGTCGAGATCGACTACGACAAGTGTATCGGCTGTCGCTACTGCATGGCGGCCTGCCCGTACAACGCACGGGTCTTCAACTGGGACGAACCGGAACACGTCCCCAAAGAGGGGACCGGAGACGTCGAGCCCCGTCCGCAGGGAGTCGTCGAGAAGTGTACGTTCTGTTCCCACCGCGTCGAGGAAGGCCTCGATCCGGCCTGTGTCGTCAACTGTCCCTCCGACGCACGGATCTTCGGGGACCTGGAGGACCCCAACAGCACCGTCTCGAAGTACATCAAGAAGTACGACACCCACCGACTTCTGGAGGACCGGGAGACCGACCCAGGCACGTACTACATCAAAGGCGAGATGAGTCCGGGTCGCCCCCAGATCTCGGACAAGATGGAGTCGGAACTGAGCCCGGCCGAACGCGAAGAAGCCGGTCTCAGACCCACCCCGCACGTGCCGGAATCGGCCGCTGGAGGTGACGACTGATGGCCGCTGACACCAGCGCCGACCGGGGCGGCATCCTCGCCGTCGATAGCTTCGGCACGCTTGGCAAGGTCTGGCTCGGATTCCTCGGGCTGCTGATCCTCGGTGGCGCAGTGGCCTGGTTCCAGCAGATCCAGCTGGGCCTGGCAGCCACCGGCATGCGAAACGTGTTCTCCTGGGGGCTGTACATTATGCTGTTCGTGCTCTTTGTCGGCCTCTCTGCGGGCGGGTTGATCATCTCCAGCGCGCCGAAGTTCTTCCACTCCGATAAGTACGAGAGTCTGGCGCGGTTCGGCGTACTGTTGAGCCTGGGCTGTATCGCAGTGGCCGGATTGATGATCCTCCCCGACCTCGGTCGGCCGGGCCGGATCTACCAGTTCATCACGTCGCCGGACTTCCGGTCGCCGATGGTCTGGGACTTCGCGATCGTCCTCCTGTACGGCCTGTTCAACGTCGGGTACCTGTGGCTTTTGACCCGGCGTGACCTCGCAGCGCGGGGTTCATCGCTGGCACTGGGTGTCAAAGATACCATCGCCGGGCGCAAGCGCGATCGAAAGCTGGCGTTCTGGAGCGCGGCGTTCGCGTTGCCCCTTGCGGTGATGCTGCACTCGGTCACGGGCTGGATCTTCGCGACCCAGATGGGTCGTGGCGACTGGTTCAGTCCGCTCGTCGCGCCGACCTTCATCGCGAAAGCCCTCGTTTCCGGGCTCGGCCTGCTCCTCGTGGCTGCAATCGCTGCGGATCGGCTCACGAACTTCGAGTTCGACGCGGAGCTCCGAACCCGGCTGGGCAAGTTCCTCGGCGTGTTTCTCGCGATCCACGTCGTCTACCTGCTGGCGGCCGAGCGGCTCCCCCACGCGTGGGCCTCGAACTTCGAGTTCTGGGCCATCACGAGCGGGTTCCTGATCGGCAACACGTCCTACTTCTGGCTCTGGACAGTCGTCGGCGGCGCGATCCCCATCGCCCTGCTGGCGATCCCGTCACTGCGAAAGCAGGCCTGGGCCGTGTTCGTGGCTGGGGGCCTCGCCGTATTTGGCGTGGTCTTCGAAGGTGTCCGCTTGATCTTCGTGGGCTATGAGAGCGTGAACATCTCGCTCGCACCCGGTGTGTCCGTCGGTGACTACGGTGGCCTGGGCTCGACCATCTGGGCAGTTACTGGCGTGTACACGCCGACGCTGATCGAAATCGTCGTGTCAGTCGGGTTGATGGCACTCGGCGCGCTCATCGTGACACTTGGGCTCAGGATCGTTCCGGTCCAGTCAAAATCCGTGAGCGAGCCGACCATGACAGATGGCGGGGTCGAGAAGTGATGGCCGCCACGTCACCACCCTCGGACCCAACGTCGACGCCGGTCGACGAACAGTACGCCGTGCTCGCAGCCTGCTGGCGACATCCCGACGAGGGTGTCATGGATGCGATCGACGCAGGCCTGTTTGCGGACGAACTCCCCGAGCGGCCGACACAGCAGGCCCTCTCGGTCGAGTACTCTCGACTGTTCGATGGGCCGGGGGACCACCCATGTCCCCCCTACGAGAGTGTCCACCGGGACGCCGAACCGGATCAAGAGTTCGGCCTGGTGATGGGGGCCTCCACGGGTTCGGTCGAGGAGTACTACGCGGCGTACGGTCTGACCGCGGACGCCTACTCCGAGTTGCCTGACCACGTCGCAGTCGAACTGGAGTTCGCCGGACTCCTGAGCGCCCAGGACGAGGCAGCTTTCGAAGACTTCGCCGAGGAGCATCTACGGACCTGGCTGCCGTCGTTCACGGAACGCGTCGAGGAAGCGACCCGAGAGCCGTTTTACGCCGCGGTTGCGTCGGCGACTCGGGAGTTGATCAGGGCCGACTCCGACTGAAACCGGCCAATCCTCCGTTTGGTAACACCCATGATTCACTATACGTCCACAGAAACAATGCCGATGTTCACTCCCTTTCGAGTCGTCTGCCCCGGGTGTGGGCTGACGGTACTCGTGGATGCGAAAGTCCGAGGGGAGTTACTCGCAGACGGCTGTGTTCGCTGTCAGCGAGAACTGATCGCCGACGACTTTCACGCCAAGCCACGGGACGTGACCGCACGATCATCGGTGTAGCGACCGAGTCAGGGTGAACACCAGCAACGCGATCAGGAACGCGCCGATGAACCCCTCGATATCGGCCAGCAGCCGGATTGCCACGGGATTCACTTCTGCGCCCCCGAGGACCAGCGACGTGAACGATTCCAGGCTGAGCAACAGCGACCCGACGAACCCGCCATAGATCTCCGAGTAGCCGGGTTGCTGGGAACCCAACCACCAGTAGAGCCCGGCAAATCCCAGCACCGATCCGACAGCCGTGCCCAGTACTCGTCGCGGCCGTTCGCCATACCCCGAAATGAGATCGAAGGACGCGTTCCAGAACCAGTCCCCCAGGGCTTTGAGCCGACTCACCGGTGTACCGGCGTCGAGCAGGTGCTGTCGATGGCGCTTTCGCCGTGCTCGCAGTTCGTTGATGAAGAAGTTGGCCGCTGCAATGCTGTCGCCGACGTCGTCGGCCCCCTTCCGGGCCATGATGTAGGTCGTTTCGATCTGAGGGATGTCAGGCGTGATATCAGTCTGTGACCCGAGTTCGCCAGCGAGCGCAGCCGCCAATGCATCGATCGAGTCCGAAATCGTCGATGGCTCTCCAGTCCCCGTCGCGTTCGCGACCTGCTGCAGCTCCGTGTGGGCCGACGGGAGAAGCGATTCCAGCACGGTCTCGCGACCTTCGAGTTCACGTGCCAGGAGCGTGAGAACCCCGACACGGTATCGCTCGCGAGCGTACAGTGCCGGTCCCAGGAGGTCTGCCGACTCCGGCCCGTTCCTGGCGAGCCGCCGTATCTGGGCCTCGGTCAGTTCCGAGAGGACCAGCTCGGCGAACGCCTCACTCTCCGGAACGCCCGATTTTCCTGCCAGCCACTCCCGGGTACCCCGTTGCACTCGACAAATGGTCCCGATATCGATCGCCAGTTCGAGCGCCGTGGGATATTCACGGGCGACTGCGATCTGGGATCTCACGTGCTCGGGCACCCGATGCAGGGACCAGTCCTTCTGGGCGAAGTCCTCACGACTCTCGCTGAACTGGAACCGGTCGAAGGCCGTCCGATCGAACCAGAAGTAGTTCGCGACCGACTCGCCGTCTCCCGAAAGTGTCACCTCCCCAAGTGTCGCCTCCGCGAGGTCGTAATAGACGGGCCCCTCCGCCTGGGGTTGATCGAGTCGGCCCCGTTTGATCTCACTCCGGCCCAGATTGACGACCGGCGGTCCGGGACCGACGATCCGGGGGGCGATGTCGAGGCGGGCGAAGGTTCCCCCGGAGAAGTCGAGGAACTGCCTGACGACGGGATCGGTGCCGAACCGCTCTCGACCCGCGAATTTGAACGACCCACCGACAAAGGCATTCGAGAAGTCGAGGCCACCGTGGAACTGGGCTTCCTGGAGTTCGGTTCCGTCTTCGACGCCGAAGTAGACCCCCTCTTCGATGGTCGCGTCGCTGGCGTCGAACCGGCCGCCGATATCCATGTCGTACCCGATCAAATGCCCCTCACAAGTGGTATTTTGAATGCTTACAGCGTCGGTCGTCGTCAGTCCACGAAACTGCAATCCGGGATACTCGCTGTCGGGGTCAGCCCCGGTCACGTCGAGTTTGTCAGCTCGGACCTCGGACACGGTGGCTTCTTTGAGGGAAAATCGGCCGACAAAGCTGGTGTTTTCGGCCCGAATCGCTCCCTCGGAGCCCCCAAAGGCGAAGTCGAATCGGCCGTCGATGGTGGCCTGGTCGAGATCCACGGTACCCTGTATCTGGGACTGGCGGAGCGTTACGTGGCCCTCGACGGCGCTCTTCGAGAGGTCGATATCTCCATGCACCGTGCTGTTCGAACCGCCGATGCCACCATCAATTCGCAGTCGGGTCGCCGAAATCTCACCCACGGTAGCCGATTCGAGTCTGATCGGGACTGGCAACTCGGATTCGTCCAGGTACAAGCCGTCGATGTTCGAGCCCCGAAGATCAAGCGGGTATGTTCCATCAGCCGAGAGTCGGCGGCGGCGAAGATCGATTTGCCCCACATCGAGACCGAGACAGCGTGTAACTGCTTTTCGTGGTTCTTCGGGGTAGGCAGCACTGATTCGCTCGGTCGGGTCGACGGTCCCTTCGATGGCGCCGACGATTTCACGCCTAACCGCTTCGTCTGCGGCCGCCGGATCGTGGATCACACACCGTTCGGATTCCCGATCAGCCCGGACAATGCGTGGACAGCGCCAGACACCGTTCTCGTCGGTTGGGAGCGTGGAGGTCCCCGAATGGCCTTCGGCGGCCTCGGAAACCCGGTCCGAGAGAGCAAGCGAGAAGGAACATCGATTGGGCATGGACCACCGATTCTGGGGCCTGGTACTTCTATATTGTCGCCCATGCCCCGGGCATTACCCAACAATTGGTCACTGCACACCGTCTTCGGGAGTGCGAGTTAGTTTCAATCAGCCTATACTTATTACGGTATCTACCGTCTATAATTTATGACTGTTATCGAGCTCTCCGGACTCTCCAAAACGTTTGGCGATGTCCAGGCCCTGCGGGGCGTGGACCTCCACGTCGAGGACGGAGAGATATTCGGTTTTCTCGGACCGAACGGCGCTGGCAAGTCGACGACGATCGACATCCTCCTGGACTTCGTCCGGCCGTCCACCGGTTCTGCAACCGTCCTCGGGATGGACGCACAGTCAGACAGTTTCGCCGTCCGACAGCGCACCGGTGTGCTACCGGACGCCTACCACGTTTACGATAGATTGACCGGTCGCGAGCACGTTCAGTTCGCGATCGAATCGAAGGGCGCCGACGACGATCCGGAGGCGGTGCTCTCCCGAGTCGGCATCCTCGAGTCAGCCGATCGATCAGCCGGGGACTACTCGAAAGGGATGCGCCAGCGGCTGGTGCTCGCGATGGCGTTGGTCGGAAGTCCGGACCTCCTGGTTTTGGACGAGCCCACGACCGGCCTCGACCCGAAGGGTGCCCGCGAGATGCGAGAGATCATCCGCGCAGAACGCGCTCGCGGGGCGACCGTGTTCTTCTCGAGTCACATTTTGGAGCAGGTCGAGGCCGTGTGTGACCGCGTGGCCATTCTGGACGAGGGAAAGATCGTCACCGTCGACACCATCGCCGGACTTCGGCAGGCCCTCGGCAGCGACGGACAGCTCAACATCACCGTGGACACCGTCCCCGAGGACATCAGTTCGGCCCTTGAAACACTCGACGGGGTACGGGGGGTCGACATCGACGGGCGGACCATCATGGTGCGCTCGACGAACAGGAGCAAGGTCGCCATCATCGACGCCATCGAACGATCAGGGGCACAGATCATCGACTTTACCACCAGCGAGGCGTCACTCGAGGACCTCTTCATCGCCTATACCGGGGAGGGGCGCACTAAGGGGATGGATTCGGCGGACGCCCAGGCAGGGAAGCCGGGTGATAGTCGGAGCTCGGAGGTGACAGAATGAGTGTGATAGCAGTGGCCAAGAAGGACTTCGCGGATGCGCGGCGGTCAAAAGCCCTCCAGGGACTGGCCATTCTGTTTGTAGTGATGGGCGTGGGCGGGACCTACCTCTACACGTTGCTCCCGACGATGGACCCCGAATTGGGGCCGGTCTCGCCCGAGGGGCTCTATGTTTTCCTCGGCCAGATTAGTGCACTGTTCATCGCTATCTCCGCGGTCGTGTTGAGCTACAAGGCCATCGCTGGCGAGTCCGAAAGCGGCAGCGTGAAGCTCCTGCTGGGACTGCCCCATACCCGCAGGGACGTCTTCCTCGGCAAGGTCATCGGGCGTTCGAGCGTGATGTTTCTCGCGCTTTTGGTCGGGCTACTGGCGACCTTCGGCGTCGCCACCGCACTTCTCGAAGGAGCCTCCGCGGTCGGATTTGCCGGATTCCTCGTGGTGACGATGGTCTTTGGTCTGGTGTATGTCACGCTGATGGTATCGATATCTGCGTCGACGGCCTCGACGAGCCGGGCCGCGACCCTGGGAATCGGGCTGTTCGTGGTCCTGGAACTCATGTGGGATGTCGTGGTCTTCGGGGTCGCCTTCGTCGCGAACGGGTTCACCGTTCCAGCAGGGGGCCCAACGTCAACCTGGGTCTTGGCCCTGAGCGGGTTTGCGCCGACAGTGGCCTACGACAGTGCCGTCACCTGGGTGGTCGGATTCCTCGCCGGTCAACCCCCGACAGTACCGTTTTTCCGGGAACTCTGGTTCGCGCTACTCGTCTTTGCGTTCTGGGCGCTGCTTCCAGGACTGTTTGGGTACAGTCGGTATCGCAGGGCGGATTTGTAAACACAGGAATGGAATCGTACCGTGCCAACAGCAGTCCACCCACAAATACATGAATGGTAAATGGCAACGACTATTGATTGAGATAAACACCTTGATTTTATGGATAGAAAACGTCGAGCACTCCTCTCGGGCTTGGGGACGACGTCTCTACTACTGACTGCTGGTTGTTCTACCACTGAACAGAAGACATCAACTGGGCAGAAGACATCATCTGGGGACAACAATGAAACCACTAGTTTCAAAGAGGTGGTAGAAACACAACGAGAGATCGTGAACAAAGTGGACTGTGCAGATTATCAAACCGATGCCATATTCAGGCTTGAAACAACTGGCGTGCATGCGATAACCAAATCCGAGGAACTGGCCACCGAAATTAAATCACACATATCCGAATCTACTACCAACGACTCGATCACCATCCAGATTGAGGATTATGAAGGTGAATCCACGACATTTTTCGTTGTAGAAGCGCCCCAGAACGAGGTTTCCGCAAGAGATCTAGGTGAGGAGTTTCACGAATCAGCGGATTATGTTGCAGTACAAGGGGGTCAATCGATTAGATCAGTCACGGAGTACGTTTCACAAATCGAGGCATGGCTAGAGAGTCAAAACCGCCTCAATGAATCTACAACGAGAATTAGTTGGCCCGAGCCCCCAGGCGAAATCGAAGCAACTGCGACGATTGATGGAGTGAGCCAAATGGCGGATCTCTTCGAGGAGGACCTCATCCAAGCGCGTGTCCCAATGGAAAGGGGCGAGAGAACAGTGTTTTCGACCGCTGATTTGTCATCGATTACATCACCAACGAATTTGGATAGGAGTCCGTCGATTTTCTTTTCGTTTTCCACCAACGCCCAACAACGCGTCTATGAGAGGTTCCGAGAGACGAATGTCATAACAGATTCTGGAACGGGGGACAACGAGCTGCACTACTATATCTCCGGGGAGAATGTGGGCGCGCCAAAAATCCTCCCTGAAGCAGTCGAGGGCTGGAACGAGACTGGCAGAATTCAGGCGTTAGGGATCCCAATTGAGATGGCGGACGCCCGACGATTTTATGACCGATTTCCCAATTTAGATGTGATGGACTCGGATGGAACAGTTACTGCAAGATTCGAGATCGACTTATGTGAATGATTATAGGGACTGGATTTGGATGCATGATTGCGTTCTTTCAGGTTGTTTCAGTCATCAGTTGAATAGCCACACACCTCTTTACAGAATGCGTCGCCACTATTCATCGGCGTGGTTTTTCGGACCCGCCCCGTTACAATCAGTGATTGGCTGCTGATTAGAAGCCACATAATGACGTGGGAAGTCGGAGATGCCTGGAATGCAAAATGTATCTGACGCATGGAACGTTCGAAATACTCACAATTCATGCCGAAATAGACGAAATATCCCACTATGAAAGGAAACGTCACAACAGGTCAAACCTCAAAACCCCGCACCGTGATCGAAGTACTGGGATTAACTCTCGCCACGTTCATTGTTGCGATAATCGCGGGGATTGTGTTCATCGTCCCGATGGTGGCACTCGGATACGACATACAAACGACTTATGTGCTGGTCGGGGCAACAGCTGCCAGTCAAATCGCGATGTTCGGTCTCGGCTACGCCTACCTCCGCTATCGAGACCTTACGGTATCAATTATGACGCCGAACCGCTTTGAGGTTGGCTATGTCATTGGTGGTGTTCTTGCTGCACTCATCACAGCAGTGGCGCTGTCTGCCCTGTTAGTGACATTCGATCTCCTTCCTGGCTCGGTGATCAGTGAGACAGCAACGACGAATCCAACATACCTCCTTGGACTCGCTGCACTCTCAGTCCTCATCGTCGCCCCGGTTGAGGAATTCGTGTTTCGAGGTGTCATTCAACGACGGCTCCGAAACCAGTTCGGACCGGTACCAGCGATAATCGGTGCAAGTCTGTTGTTCGGGTCAATGCATCTAGTGAATTACACCGGGAACCCCGTGCCAATCATCGCAGGGGCGCTTCTAATTTCATCCATCGGTGCGATCTTCGGGGCTGTGTACGAACGCACGGGGAATCTTTTCGTTCCGGTGTTGGTCCACGCAATCTATAACGTCATTCTCTTAGTGACCAGTTACCTGGCAACGACAAGCCTCTGAGTATGGACGGATGAGGACCAGAATGTCCAATCAGCTATCTTGAGTGAGTTGCAGTGTCTTGATTCAACACTATTCGGTGAGCCGGTTATCTGGATTCGAGCGATTCAGCCCAGTTGATGACGTTGGCGAAGAAAACCATTACCACGACGAAGAACACGAGGAATACCCCACCATGGACGAAGTTGAATTGCCCTGAAAAGGCCAGTGAGACGAAGAGAAACCCAGTTAATGCAGCGATGGTCCCTGCCACATACAAACGTAATGTTGTTTCCATGTAACTAATGCTACTCCTGGTACAATAAATCCCGCTCGACGAAATGATCGGAATTGGGCAAAATAGACTCGCCCCGGCCCAAACCCCCTTGTTTCGTCCCTGGTAAAAATGACCTTCAATCGCTCGTCTCACCCATTCGAATCCGTCCGATCGCGCCACAGCCGGCGCTCGAAACGTGAGCGCCGGCAAAATATGGGTCGGGGCGGATTCGAACCGGAGGAAGACTCACTCGTTCCTCGCTCGTCTTCCAGGGCTCGAATCCGCTGACCCGTTTACGACCGCGATCTCATCGCAGCGACACAGCACGCTGGTCGCTGCGAAGTGAGAGTCGCTGAAAATGGGTCGGGGCGGATTCGAACCTCAGTCACTTCGCTTCGCTCGTTCCCTGATTCGAATCCGCTGCCCCTTCACAACCGCAATCACACGTCTCGGGACACAAGCGTCCCTCGCCGGTGTGAGTTGCGAAGAATGGGTCGGGGCGGATTCGAACCGCCGGCCTGCTCCGTGTGAAGGAGCCGTCATAGCCTGACTAGACCACCGACCCGCTGACTTGCTCTAGTGACAGGACGCTCTTAAGCGTTGTCGATTCGGGTTCAATACGTGGGGTGGACCTCGTCCACGCCGTCCCGCTTGTTCGCCTGCCGCGCCGTCACGAAGAGCAGATCCGAAAGTCGGTTGAGGTACACGAGCGGTGCCTGTTCGACGTCCTCGGCCTCGGTCAAAGCCATAACCTGCCGTTCAGCCCGTCGACAGACTGTCCTGGCGTGGTGCAACCGCGATCCGGCCGTTCCGCCCCCGGGGAGAATGAACTCCTGCTGGGGCTCGAGTTCCGCTTCGATGTCGTCGATCCACGACTCCAATGTCTGGACGTGCGAATCGTCGATCGCCGGTTCGCCTCCTGTTTCGGGGTTCGCGAGCACGGCCTGCAGAATGTGTAGCTGGTTCTGTACCGCTTCCAGCCGCTCGTCGATATCAGCGTAACCGGTTGGGCGAACCATCCCGACCAGGGCGTTGAGTTCGTCGACCGTCCCGTAGGCTTGCACCCGCAAATTGGTCTTTGCCACCCGTGACCCGTCGAAGAGATCGGTTTGCCCCTCATCACCCCGCCCGGTGTAGACCGTCATGCAAGCGTCGTCTCGACGTACTCGATGATCCGGTCCGTGTTGGCCATGACGACCGAGCGGTCGTCGTCCTCGAGTACAGGGACCCCGCGCTGCTCACTCACCGCCTTGACCTCGTCCCGTTCGGAGAACAGCGCGTCGACCCAGTGGATCTCGTACTCGATCTCGTTTGCGTCGAGGGTCTCCATGACCCGTTCACAGGCGGGACAGCCGTCGAGTGCGTATAGCGTGATCGTCATAGTCTCCAGAAGGCCCTACCCGGGTAAATGTGTTCGGCACCCGGTCCGGGTCGCGGGTTCGACCCGCAGGAAATCAGTATTTTCAATGTGGCGGGGCACACAGAGTCGGTACGATGGAGATCGAACACTACTGTCCGGAGTGTGGCGAAGAGCGGTCGTTCTCGCTCATGGCGAGCAACCAGATGCATCTCGGCAAGAAGACGAAGTGGTGGTGTGAGGAGTGTGGCTACGAGATGGTCCTGATCGGCGAGAACGTCGACACCGCGGCGGCCCAGGCCTGAAACTCCCCTCTCTTAAGTACGGGCCGGTCGTTGCTGTGGTATGAGCGAGCGCGGGATTCCCGTCGCGTGTGAGGGCGAGGACTGGTGTCCGATCCAGGCGACCGCCATCTTCTTCTGCAAGAAGTGGCACCCGGTCGTCGTCCATCGGCTGCTGGTCCACGGCCCGCTGGGGTTCAACGCACTCCAGGCCGAAGCCGGCGGGATCTCGAGCAAGGTACTCTCCGATACACTCGATGAACTAGAGACCTATGGCATCGTCGAGCGGAACGTCGTCTCGGAGAAACCCGTCCGGGTCGAGTACGCACCGACCGACCGCGGGGCGGCACTCGAACCGATGTTACAAGCGATGCGTGAGTGGGGCGAAGAACACCTTCTAGAGCCCGACGACGCGGACGACCCGGTGGAGCCCTAGTTCTCCTCGAGGGCCTGCCAGGAGAGCCGCGGGTTGCGTGCGGCATCAGCCTGGTCGATCCGGCGGGCCGTCGTCCGATGGGGCGCACTCGAGAGTGCCTCCTCGTCGGATGTCTTCGCCGCGTTGAACGCCTCCGCGAGGAGATCGAGTGTCTCTTTACTCTCGCCCTCGGTCGGTTCGGTCATCAGGGCCTGCGAGACGATCTCCGGCCACTTTGTCGTGGGCGGGTGGACACCGAAGTCCAGCATCCGCTTTGCCATGTCCGAGGCGTCCAGGTCGCCGGCACTGGCCACGAACTCGTGGTGGAACGGCTCGAAGGGAATGTCCAGATCGATCTGAGTCGCCAGGTAGTTGGCGTTGAGCACGGCGTTCGCGCTCGTCGCGCACAGCCCCTCGTCGCCCAGGCGGGCGATGTAGGCCATGGCCTTGATCAGGACCAGCCAGTTCCCCTGGTAATTGTGAACTTTGCCGATAGTCTGTGCCGGCTCGAACAGTTCGTACCCGTCACCGTCGTCCTGCTCGCGAACTTGTGGGGTCGGGAGGAACTCGGTGAGTTCGTCGACGACACCCACGGGGCCGGCCCCTGGACCGCCGCCACCGTGTGGCGTGGCGAAGGTCTTGTGCACGTTGTAGTGCATGATGTCATAGCCCATGTCGCCCGGTCGGGCCCGGCCGAGGAGCGCGTTGAGGTTCGCGCCGTCATAGTAGACCAGGCCGCCGGCCTCGTGGACGATTTCGGCGATGTCCTCGATGTCACGCTCGAACAGCCCCAGCGTGTTGGGGTTCGTGAGCATGAACAGCGCGGTGTCCTCACCGACCGCGGCTTCCAGCGCGTCGAGTTCGACCCGGCCGTCATCGCCGCTGGGAATCTCGACCACGTCGTAGCCGGCCATCGCCGCGCTCGCGGGGTTCGTCCCGTGGGCCGTGTCCGGAACGACGACTTCACTCCGGTGGCCCTCGCCGTTTGCCTCGTGGTAGGCGGCGGCGATCCGGTTGCCGGTGAACTCCCCAGCAGCCCCGGCGGGCGGCTGGAGGGTCACGGCATCCATGCCGCCGATCTCCGCGAGGTACTCCTGGAGGGTGTAGAGCAGTTCCAGGTTCCCCTGGATGGTCTCTCCCGGGCGATCGGGGTGGACCATCCCGTTGGGGTCCGCCGCCACGTCCTCGGTGAACGGCGGATTGAACTTCATCGTACAGGAGCCAAGCGGGTAGGGCCCCGTCTCGATGGCGTAGTTCTGCTGGGAGAGCCGAACATAGTGCCGGGAGAGTTCCGGCTCGGCTGGGGCCGGAAGTTCCAGTGAGTCCCGTGTCAGCTCGTCGGGCAACGGAGTGTCCTCGACGGCCTGCTCGGTTCCGAACTTCTCGGAGAGCAACGGTTCGTACTCCGGCCCCTCGTCGTCGTGGAAGCGGGCCTGATCGTAGTGTCGCATCAGGCGACCACCTCCTCGACGGCGGCGAGTAGATCATCGACTGCGTGTTCGTTGGTTTCGGTCACGGTAAACTGGAGTTCGTGATCGTCGACCGCCTGCACCGCGAAGCCTTCGTCCTCGAGGTCCGCGGCGATCTCCGAGGCGGGGGCCTCGGTCCGGGCGACGAACTCGCGGAAGTGATGGCGGTCGTGAACCGGGGCCTCGATTCCCGGCAGGGCATCGAGCTGTGCGGCCAGGTCGCGGGGCAACTCGACCATCTGCTCGGCCAGGTCCACGAGCCCGTCGGGCCCGAGTGAGGCCGCGTGGATGGCAGTTCGGAGCGCGACCCAGGCCTGGTTCGTACAGATGTTACTCGTTGCCCGCTCGCGACGGATGTGCTGTTCGCGGGTCTGGAGGGTGAGGGTGAACGCCCGCTTGCCGTCCTGGTCCTCGCCGATGCCGATCAGGCGACCGGGAACGTGTCGCAGGTAGTCGTCCCGGGTGGCAAAGATGCCCAGGCCCATGCCGTAGGCGTTTGGCATGCCCAGCACGGCGTCACCGACGACCACGTCAGCGCCGAGATCGCCCGGCGCCTCCAGGATGGACATGGCGACTGGATCGCTCGCTACGGCAAACATGGCGTCGTTCTCGTGGGCGATTTCGCCGATCTCGGCGAGGTGTTCCTCGATGGTTCCGCGGGTGGTCGGGGACTCCGCGTAGACCATCAGGGTGTCCTCGTCGACGGCCGCAGTAAGCGCATCGATGTCCAGGGTCCCGTCTGCGGTCCCGACTCGCTTCACGTTGATGTCGTGGCCGGCGACGTAGTTCTCCAGGACCGAAACCCGCTCCTCGCGGACGTACTCGGGGACCAGCACGTCGGTCCCGTCGGCGTCCCGAATACGGGAGGCCAGCAGGGCGGCCTCGGCCAGTCCACTCGCGGCGTCGTACATCGAGGCGTTCGCGACCGGGAGCCCAGTGAGTTCCACGAGGATCGACTGGTACTCGAAGAGCGCCTGCAGGAAGCCCTGGGTGACCTCCGGCTGGTACTGCGTGTAGGAGGTCAGGAACTCCGAGCGCAGGCTGAGGCGGTCGACGACCGAGGGCACGTAGTGATCGTAGTACCCACGACCGAGGAACTCGGTCAGGTCGTCGTTGTTCCCGAGCATGTCCGAGACCATGTTGAGGACCGCCGGCTCGGACCGGGATTCGATGTCGAAGTCGCCGTCGAACCGGACCGGCTCCGGGATGTCGAACAGCGCTTCGACGTCCGATACCCCGACTGCGTCCAGCATCTCCGACGTGTCCGTCTCGGTATTTGGCGCGTACGGACTTCCTGACATTACAGCTGGGACTCGTATTCTTCGGGTGTCAGAAGCGATTCGACCTCGTCTGTGGAGTCGAGATCGAGTTCGACGAGCCAGCCCTCACCGTACGGATCGTCGTTGAGGAGTTCTGGCTCCCCTTCGAGGGCCTCGTTGACGGCGGTTACCTCGCCGCTGACCGGCGAGTAGATGTCGGAGACGGCCTTGATACTCTCCACGACGCCGAGTTCGTCGTCGGTCTCGAGATGGTCGCCGACGCCGGGGAACTCGACGAAGACGATGTCGCCAAGTTCGTCCTGGGCGTAATCGGTGATCCCGATCTTGCCGGTCTCGGGGTCGACCCACTCGTGCGATTCGGTGTAGTACAGGTTCTCGGGTATTTCGAAGCTCATTGGTTTTCTCCTATGAACGGGGGTGTTCGAACGACTGCTCGCTTCCCTTCGTCCCGAATTGATATAAATACTGTCTCGCCGTCCTCGGCCCGACCTTCGTCAACGTATCCCAGCCCGATCGGCTCGCCCAGCGTGGGGCTCATCGTCCCACTGGTCACCGCACCGATCTCCGCACCGTCCTCGTCGGTGATCGAGTAGCCGTGCCGGGGCACGCCTCGTTCTTCCAGGACGAAGCCGGTAAACACCTGCTCGACACCGGACTCCTGCTGGGCCGCGAGTGCGTCGCGACCAACGAAGTCGGTGTCGAGGTCGACGGCGAAGCCGATCCCGGCCTCGAGGGGCGTCCGCGGGTTCTCCTCGGGGTTGAAGTCCTGCCCCGAGAGCAACAGTCCGTACTCGAGTCGGAGCGTGTCCCGGGCCCCGAGCCCACAGGGCTGACAGTCAAAGGCCGCCCAGACGGGTTCGATATCGTCCATCGGGACGACTATCTCGTAGCCGTCCTCACCGGTGTACCCGGTTCGGGCGACCCAGGCCGGCACGTCGGCGATTGTCATCGCTTCGGCGCTGAACCGACCGAGGTCCCGGGCCGCCTCGCCGGCAGCCGCGGCAACCAGATCTTCGGCGTCCGGTCCCTGGACGGCGACGATACCATACTCGTCGGTCAGGTTCGTTACCTCGGCGTCGAGCCCCCACTGTTCGCGATGGGCCGTCCATCGCTCGTGCATCTGGGCGTCGTGGCCGGCGTTCGGGATGAAGAGGTAATCGGCACCAGCCCCAGGGGTCCCCTCGGGAAGGGACGCCGGGAGACGGTAGACGACCGTGTCGTCGATGATGATGCCGTCCTCGTCGGTAATGGCCGCGTACTGGGCCTCGCCCGGTTCGAGGGCGGAAACGTCGTTGGTCGTCAGCCGATTCATCAACTCGGTCGCGTCTGGCCCCGTGACCGTGATCTCACCCATATGCGAGACGTCGAAGATCCCGGCAGCCGTCCTGACGGCCTCGTGTTCCTCGTTGATCGAATCGAACTCGACCGGCATCTCCCAGCCGCCGAAATCGGTGAACGACGCGCCTCGGGTTTCGTGAACCGCGTGAAGCGGTGGCGTCCGCAGGGCCATGAGGTAAACTCACAGGCGCCGGCAATTAATGCCTTCCTATATACTGGAAGGTTGCTGGAAGATGGAGCCAGTGAGCGGGCGATCAGAGCCCCTATATTCGTGTCCCGCCCACGAGCGGATATGGGATGGCTCTCCAGCCGACTCGGCTCGACCCCCCGGGTCGGGCTGTTCGTCGACGGTCCGAACGTCCTCCGTGAGGAGTTCGACGTGGACCTCGACGAACTCCGTGAGACAGCCGGCGAGCACGGCGCATTGGGGATCACACGGCTCTACCTCGACCAGAAGGCCCCATCCGGCCTGATTCAGGCCGGCGAGGCCCACGGGTTCGACGTGCGCATCACCAGCGGCGACGTCGACGTGAAACTGGCCGTCGAGGCCACGGCAGCAGTTCACGACGCTGATCTGGACGTGCTCGCGATCGCCTCCCGGGATACCGACTTCAAGCCCGTGATCGAGCTGGCCAACCGCGCCGGCATCTCCACGCTCGCGATCGCACCCGGCACCCACGGGCGATCCGACGCGCTCGTCGCGGCCGCGACCGAGGCCGTCGTCCTCGACTGACCAGCACGATTTTCCCGTCCCGTACCCAGGAGTCGATATGCGCGATCTGGGGACCCCAGTGCTCGACGATCACCTCCATCTCGACCGGGCGGGAAAGGGCATCGAAGCCGTGAAAGATTTCGCCCGGAGCGGCGGGACCCATCTCCTCGTCTGTAACAAGCCGTCCTGGCACCTCGACATCGAGCCGGAGACTGGAACTGACTTCCGACCAGTCTTCGAGACGACGCGTTCGCTGGTCGCCGAGGCAAGCGAGGTGCTGCCGGGGCGCGCCTGGCCAGTGCTTGGTGTGCATCCCGCCCTCATCTCCCGGCTGACCGACGATCGCGGGCTGGCCGTCTCGGAGGCTCGTGACCTCATGATGGCCGGGATCGACGTGGCCGGTGAGCTGGCTGCCTCGGGGGACGCCGTCGCGATCAAGTCGGGCCGACCACACTACGACGTCGAGCCGGCGGTCTGGGATGCTTCGAATACGGTGCTCAAACACGCCCTGGAGGTCGCCGCCGACGCTGACGTGGCCGTCCAGCTCCACACCGAAGAGACCGAAGACCTCACGGCGGTCGCCGACTGGGCCACCGATCGGGGGCTCGAACCGAAACGGGTCGTCAAACACTACAGCAGCGGCCGGCTCACGGGCGTGACACCGAGCGTGATGAGCCAGCAATCCTACCTGGAAAAAGCCGTGGCGGCCGGCGAGCCGTTCCTCATGGAGACAGACTACGTTGATGACCCCGATCGACCGGGGATGGTCATGGGACCGAAGACCGTCCCGCGCCGGGTGAACTGGCTGCTCGAACAGGGCCACGAGGAGGCTGTCGAACGCGCCCACGTCGAGACGCCGCGATCAGTCTACGAAATCGACACGCGGGCGACCCTCGATCGAGACTAATCCACGCGCTGGCCGATCGGATAGATCGCGAGCGGCCGCTCGTCCTCGAACTCCATGACCTCGGCGACCGCCGTGTCCTCGAAGCCGCCCACCGAGACGGTGGCGAGTCCGAGGGATTCGACCTGCAGGTGGATGTTCTCCCCGACGTGACCGGCTTCCATCGGGACGTAGAGTTCGCCCGCTCGCGCCCCGTACTCCTGGGCCGTTCGCTCCTCGATGCCCGCGATGAGGAGTGCCACCGGGGCCGCTTCGACCACTTCTTGATCGTACGAGGCCGCCCGAAGCTCGGCCTGAACCGGTTCGACCGCGACCGGGACGAGGCTGTGTGACGCCGGCCGATACTGGTAGACACCAGCGTCGAGGCCGGGCACACCATCCGCCCCGACACTACAGAACACTTCGAGCGGGTAGGTCGCACCAGCACTCGGAGCTGCGCGGTGCCCCTCCGCGTCGGTTTCGCCCTGCGCGGCCCAGAGCAGCTGAGAAACGTCGGCGAGCTCAACTGGCCCGGGCTGGAACTCCCGGCGGGACCGACGGGCGGCGATTGCGGACTCGACTGACTGGGAGCTCTCGGTTCGCGGCTCGGGGAGCTCGATTTCCTCGCCCGCAGAGGGCGCTGTCTCGGTCATACGGCCGCGTTCGGCGGCCACCACATAAGCCTCGGCGTTCGAGCACAGGTCGGTGGCGAAGGAAAGGCCTTAATCCGGGGCGCCCTCCAGTCCGGGTATGAGTGCCCCCGACGCGGAGTTCTACTCCGAGGAACGCTGGGAGAACTGGCTGGATCGCCTTCGCGAAGAGGACATCGACCCGGAGGACGAGGAGTCCGCACGGCTCCTTCTGAACCTCCAGGATGACGTGGCGATCGCGGTCGCGAAGATCCTGACGGCCTACACCGACGGCGAGCTCGACGACGAGCAGACGTTGAGCGAACTCGCGGAGATCCGCGATGTCGTCCTCTCGGACCCGGAAATCGAGAACGAGGACACCCTCATGCTCGTCGACGGCGTCCAGACCAGTCTGGTCGCGGTCTTCTACAGCGCCGAGCGCTTCGTCGCCGATGGGCCGGTCGCGGACGGAACGGTCGAGGAGCACATCCGCCACGCCGCCGCGGCGGAGGGCGAGGAGGACCTGGACGCCGCGCTGGGCCATGCCTCCGCGGCCGGCACCCAGTTGATCGACGGCGACTCGCTGGACATCGGTGTCACCGAGGAGATCGAGTACGGCCTCGTGACCGAGTGGGTCAACGGGCTGGATTCGCTCCGCGAGGCCCTGGCCGATCCGGAAGTCATCGAACCGGACGAGGAGTAGGCCGGCGGCGGGGCACGGTACGCGCTGTTTCGACGTACATCTAAATACGCGGGGGCCATCTGGTAATCCAACCAATGCGCGATGGGCTCGATCTCGGCGACGACCGGGGTGTTTCGGCAGTCATCGGGTTCATCTTCATCTTCGCGATTTTGATGATTCTGCTGTCGGTCAACCAGGCCCAGGTCGTGCCGGCGGAGAACGAGCAAATCGAGTACCAGCACTTCGAGGACGTTCGAAACGACCTGGTGGACCTTCGGAGCGCGATCTCGACGGCGGGCCAGAACGACGTCTCACAGTTCCCGACGGTGAAACTCGGGACCGCGTATCCGCCACGCGTACTCGCGGTAAACCCACCACCGGCCTCGGGCACGCTGCGGACCAGTGAGGCCTACAACATCACGATCACGGATGAGACGGGGACGACCGTGGAGATACCCACCCGCTTCCTGGAGTACCAGCCGGGGTATCACGAGTTCCAGTCGGGACCGACCTGGTACGAGAACTCGGTGTTGTACCTCGATGAGAGCCAGCGGGGTGGAATCGTCATTATCGAAGAGCAGAACCTCGTCACCGACGACAACACCGTCCGGATCACGGCCCTCCAGAACGACTTCCGCCGAAGCGGAACTGGTCGCGTGACCGTCGAACTGTATCCGACTCAGGCGGGCGATCTCTCGGAGTTGACTGGTGAACTGGAGATCGCGATTCCCACACAACTCTCGGGGGACACGTACTGGGATGAGGCCTTCGATGATGACGTGACTGTCAACCCAACGGTGACGCCCGATTGGTACGAATCAGGCGTTCACGCGCTGAATCTGACTGTCGAGACGGATAATTTGGAGATCAACACCGTGGGTATTGAATCAGAGCCCGACGCCGGAAATGGTGCAAAGCAGAACGTGGGAGTCCCAGACAGTGGAAATAATGGCCAACCAGATGAGGACCTCCCCATTGCAAGTTTCGCGTACACACGGAAAGGTTCGTCAGACCAGGTAGATCTTGACGGGTCCGCCTCTCAAGGAGATATTGACACTTACGAGTGGGATATTGGTGATGACGGAGATGTTGACGCCACTGGGCAAACCGTAAATAAAGCCGACATCCCACCAGAGACAGATGTGCGGTTAATCGTGACGGACTCATCCGGCAAATCGGACAGTACTGTCAGGAACATACCGTGAGTAGAGATTGACGGATCACTAATCTTCGACAGTTTCAACGATCGTCGAACTCCCTATCGACAGTACCATAAGCCGTCCCGAAGTATCGCCGCCAACCCATGACTGCAGTCGGCATCGACGGCATCGAGATCTGGTCGGGGAAACTCAGTCTGGACCTCCCCGAGGAGTTTGCACCCGTGATGGACGACGACCCGGAGAAGTACACCAAGGGGCTGGGCCTCTTCCAGAGTTCCTTCCCGGATGCCTACGAGGACATCGTCACCATGGCCGCGAACGCGGCCTATCGACTGATCGAACGCAAGGACATCGATCCCGCCGACGTCGGCCGGATCGACGTCGCCACCGAGAGCGCCTTCGACAAGTCAAAGCCGGTCTCGACCTACGTCGCCGGCGCGCTGGAGCAGGTCCTCGACGGCGAGTTCCGCCACGCGAACAAGGGCGAGCGGAAGTTCGCCTGCATCTCCGGCACACAGGCGCTCAACGACGCGATGAACTGGATCGCCGCCGGGCGGAATCGGGGCCGCGGGGCCATCGTCATCGCCACCGACACCGCACTCTACGAACGGGGCGACCCCGGCGAGGCCACCCAGGGGGCCGGCGCGGTCGCGATGTACGTCTCCGAAGACCCGTCGATCGTCGAACTCTCGATGGAGCAGGGCTTTGGCTCGGTCGACGAGACTGACTTCCTCAAGCCCAACCAGCAGTTCCCCAGTGTGGACGGCAAGCGCTCCATGCAGGTTTACCTCGCCCGCATGCGCGAGGCCCTGGAGGACTTCGAGTCCGTCACCGGGAAGAGCCACCCCGATGACTACCGATTCATCCCCTTCCACACGCCGTTCCCGAACATGGTCCGGAAGGCCGCGGTGCTTGGCTACCGGCACATGATCCGGGATACCGACATCGAAGACGAACTGGCCGCGGAGATCGGTCGCCAGCCACGGCCCGAGGAGTACGAGGACGATGACGCCTTCTCCGAGGACATCCAGGCCTACATGGACGCCCTCTCGGAGACCGAGGCCTACCGCGAGTGGTACGAGCGAACCATCGAACCCACGCTGGACATCTCCAGCCGAGTCGGGAACTGGTATACGAGTTCGGTGCACCTCGCCCGTCTGAGCGCGTTGATCTACGCGAAGCGGGAAGGCATCGACCTCGCGGGGGAAACCCTGCTCGTCGGGTCCTACGGCAGCGGGGCTCAGGCCGAGATCCACGAGGAGCGAGTCGTCGAGGGCTGGGAATCCGAGATCGACGGCGACAGCGTCGACGAACTGCTCGCCGCCCGCCACCCGATCACCTTCGAGGAGTACGAGCGGGTCCACGACCAGCACAACCACGCGAAGGAGAAAACGCTCGAACCCTTCACGGCCCCCGAGGGCGAGTTTGTCTTCGACGGCTGGGGCCCGATGAACGAGCGCCAGTACACGTTCATCGAGTAATCAGGGAAACTCGCGAAGTCGGGCCCGGAGTGCCTCGGGTTCGAGAGGCGTGACAGCGAGTGAGACGCCATCCCGGCGGGCCAGATCGGGGGCGTGTTCCCAGAGGTCCGATTCTTCAATCCCACACAGGAGCACCGCGTTCGGTTTCGGGTTGACCACGCGCAGTGCCACCAACGGCGATTCGCCCCTGGTGACGTTCGTAAAGCCCAGTACCCGGTTCGTCGACTGGCCGTAGAGCCGGTAGAACTCCTCGGAAGGGAGCTCGGCGATCGCCCTGATGCTGTCGATGACGGTGTGGCCGCTGATCGCGGAGCGATCGCCCGCAACGACCTCCGTGGCCCCGATGTGCTCGTAGAACTGGGCGAGCGGGACCGACCGCGAGTACTCACGCAGATCCAGCACCACGTCGCTGTCGAACCCGGCCGAGAGCACCCGAGCGAACTGGCGGGCGTGCTCGCCCCCTCGACGCTCGTCGATAGCCAAGAGCGCCCGAACGAACCTGGCCACCAGCTCTGACCCGGGACTGGCCCGGCGCCCGCTCTCGTAATCGGAGACGACGGAGGGAGAGACCTCGAGCTCCCGAGCCAGATCGGTCTGGGAGATCTCGAAATCGGTTCGCCACTTGCGAAGGGTCTCACCCGGTTCGTCGCTGAGTGTCACCTCGCCCGCGATCCGCTCTGCGAGGCGCGCACGCGGGTCGTCCATAGACGCTGGTTGCGAGCCGTTGCCGAAAAGGGTATCGACAGGTGCCGAACTCCGAGCGAAGCGTTACCCTCACCTGGGTGGCCGGCCGAGTGCGGCCATGGCGAGAGCGTACCGACCGGACGACGCCGACGCCCTCTGGGAGCTCAAGCGCGGCTTCGAACTCGGGCTCGGCTCGGGAACGGGCGACGGGTCGAAAGCCGAGCGGTATCAGGCGAAACTCGATGCCGAGTACCGGCGAAACTATCTCGACTGGGTCGACCGCTGTATGAACGAGGAATCCCGGGCCGTCCAGGTGACCGAGCGAGAGGGGGACGTGGTGGGCTATGTCTTCGTCTTGCCCGAGACGATGGCACACATCTGGGACGGGGCGGTGCTGAACGAGATCTACGTCGAACCAGCCCATCGCGGGACCGACGTTGCTGACGAGTTGATGGCCGCGGCCATCGAGGTCGCCCAGTCACAGGCCCTCCCCCTCGATCGATTCCTGCTCGATGTCGACCAGTCGAACGAGCGGGCCCAATCACTCTACGAGAATTACGGGTTCGAACACTGGGGCGAAATGATGGCACGGGAGCTGTCTCCGGAAAGCCGGGAGGCCGAGGAAGCGGGCACGCACCGACCCGGCGAGCAATCGACCCGGAACCGATAAACGCGGGACCCAGCAATAGTGGGTAATGGCGGATTGGACCGAACGGTATCGGCCCACGACACTCGGCGAGGTCCGCGGGAACGACTCGGCCCGCGACGAGTTCGAGGAGTGGGCCGACACCTGGCCGGACCACCGCGAGGCGGTCATCCTGCATGGCTCACCAGGTATCGGCAAGACCTCCGCAGCCCACGCGCTGGCCGCGGACAAGGGCTGGGACGCCGTCGAACTCAACGCGAGCGACCAGCGAACCGGGGACATCATCGACCACGTGGCCGGGGAAGCCGCCCGCACCGGCACGCTCGGCGGCGGCACGGGTGGTCGCAAACTCATCATTCTCGACGAGGCCGACAACCTCCACGGGACCGTCGACCGGGGCGGAACGGGAGCGATCACGCGGCTGGTCAAAGACGCGACCCAGCCGGTCGTGCTCATCGCAAACGAGTTCTACGACATGTCCAGAGGCCTGCGAAACGCCTGCCGGGACATCGAGTTTCGGGACGTCTCGAAGCGCTCGATTCTGCCCGTGCTCCGTGACATCTGCCGTCGCGAGGACGTGACCTACGAGGACACAGCCCTGGAGGCCATCGCGGAAAAGAACGATGGAGACCTGCGCTCGGCCATCAACGACCTGCAGGCCCTGGCCGAGGAGCACCAGACCCTCACGGCCGAAGACGTGGTCACGGGCGATCGGGACTCGACGGCGGATATCTTCCCGTTCCTGGATGTCGTTCTCAAGGAAGGGGACGCCGAAACGGCGCTCAAGACCGGGTACGACGTGGACGAGACCCCCGACGATCTGATCCACTGGATCGAGGACAACATGCCCAAGGATTACGAGGGGGCAGAACTGGCCCGGGCCTACGACGCGCTCGCGACCGGCGACCGGTGGCTCGGTCGGGTTCGGGCGACCCAGGACTACAGCTACTGGCGATACGTGAGCGACAACGCCGTCGCGGGAGTGGCCGCAGCGCGTGAGGGGAAGAAAGGCGGCTGGACACGCTACGGTCCGCCAAGTTACTGGTCGAAGCTCGGCCGCTCGCGAGGCACGCGGGAGACCCGCGACTACGTGGCCCGGAAAATCGCGGAAGTCGGTGGCATGAGCATGGGGACGGCCCGGCGAGCAGTCCTCCCCTATCTCGCGGCGATGACCCATCACTGCAAGAACCGAGAGTTGACCGTCACCATGGCCGCAGCCTACGAGCTCGACGAGTCACACGTGGCCTTCGTCACGGGCAGCGGCGAGGACACGAACAAGGTCCAGTCGATCGTCGAGGACGCTCGCTCGCTCCGGGAGGAAGCCGCCGTCGAGCACTCCGGAGGGGCCTTTGCGGGGAGCCATGGGTCCCAGTCCGAAGGGGTCGAGACGGAGCCAGCAGAACAGGCCGAGGACACCGAAGAGCCGCCCGAATCCGGGCCGGCTGCGGAAGACGAAGAGGAGGAGGACGACTCTCAGTCCGGCCTGGACGACTTCTTTTGATCGGGGTCGTCCGCTGCTGAGCGGGTAGACTTTTGCTGCCGGGGCCGGGTTGGGAGCACATGGGACTCGACGAGGACGCGCTGGAGTATCACGCCCGGGACCCGCCGGGAAAAATCTCGATAGCGACGACGAAGCCGACGAACACCCAGCGAGATCTGAGTCTGGCTTACTCGCCCGGGGTCGCCGCCCCCTGTGAGGAGATCGCGGCCGACCCGACCGACGCCTACACCTACACCGCCAAGAGCAACCTGGTGGGGGTCATCTCGAACGGCAGTGCCGTGCTCGGACTGGGGGACATCGGCGCCGACGCGGCCAAACCGGTCATGGAGGGGAAAGGAGTGCTCTTCAAGCGCTTTGCGGACATCGACGTCTTCGACGTGGAACTCGATCTCGACGACCCGGACACCCTGGTCCAGGCGATCCTCGCGATGGAGCCGACGTTCGGCGGCATCAACCTGGAGGACATCAAGGCCCCGGACTGCTTCGAGATCGAGGAACGGCTCCGTGAGCAGATGGACATCCCGGTGTTTCACGACGACCAGCACGGGACGGCGATCATCACCGGCGCGGGCCTCCTGAACGGGGCCGAAATTCTGGACAAAGAACTGGAGTCCCTCGAAGTGGTGATCTCCGGAGCGGGGGCGAGTGCCATCGCGACCGCCCGCTTCTACACGGCTCTGGGGGTCCCACGCGAGAACGTCACCATGTGTGACTCGACGGGCATCATCACCCAGGATCGCGTCGACGCCGGGGACGTAAACGAGTATAAGGCCGCGTTTGCGCAGGACCGGCCCGCGGGCGACCTCGCCGACGCCATGGCGGGAGCTGATGTCTTCGTCGGGCTCTCCGTCGGCGGGATCGTCTCCCCGGAGATGGTCCGGTCGATGGCCCCGAACCCGATGGTCTTCGCCATGGCGAACCCCGACCCCGAGATCGGCTACGAGGACGCCAAGACGGCCCGCGAGGATACGGTGATCGCGGCCACCGGGCGGTCTGACTTCCCGAACCAGATCAACAACGTCCTCGGGTTCCCCTTCATCTTCCGGGGAGCACTCGACGTGCGCGCGACCCAGATCAACGAGGCGATGAAAGTGGCTGCCGCCGAGGCACTGGCGACCCTCGCCCGGGAGGACGTCCCCGACGAGGTCGTTCAGGCCTACGGCGACCAGCCCCTCCAGTTCGGCCCCGAATACGTGATTCCGAAACCCCTGGACCCACGAGTGCTCCTCCGGGTCGCACCCGCCGTGGCCGAGGCGGCCATGGAGACCGGGGTGGCCCGTCGGGAGATCACTGATCTCGACGCGTATCGCGAGTCACTCGAAGCCCGGCTGGGCAAGTCCCGCGAGATGATGCGGATCATCTACAACAAGGCCATGGCCGACCCGAAGCGGATCGCCCTCGCGGAGGGCGGGGACGAGAAGACGATCAGAGCGGCCAACCAGATGGCCGATGCGGGCATCGCCGAGCCAGTGCTCATCGGGGAGACGACGGCGATCGACCGCCAGATCGACGAGCTAGGCATCGAGTACGAACCCGAGATTCTGGACCCCCAGCAGGCGGACCTCTCCGAACAGGCACGGTTCCTCTACGAGCACCGACAGCGCAAGGGGATGACCCGCAACGAGGCCCAGGAACTCGTCAGACGGGACCCGAACTACCTGGCGAGCGTGCTCGTCGAGCGTGGCGAGGTCGATGCCATGCTCACCGGGCTGACCTACCACTATCCCTCCGCGCTCCGGCCGCCTCTCCAGGTGATCGGGACGGCCCCGGAGGCGGATTTCGCGGCCGGGGTCTACATGCTCACCTTCCAGAACCGGGTGGTGTTCGTGGCCGACGCCACGGTCAACCGCGACCCCTCGGCCGCGTGTCTGGAGGAGGTGGCCGAACACACCGCCGCCCTGGCCCGGGAGTTTAACGTCGAACCACGGGTGGCGCTGCTCTCCTATTCCGACTTCGGCAGCGTGGACGACGCGGCCACCCAGGTGCCCCGCGACGCCGCGACGCGACTGCGCGAGCGGGCCGATATCGACTTCCCGGTCGACGGTGAGATGCAGGCCGACACGGCCCTCGTCGAGGACATGCTGTCGGGAACCTACGACTTTTCGGACCTCGAAAAACCGGCGAACGTCCTGGTCTTTCCGACCCTCGAAGCGGGAAACATCGGCTACAAACTCCTCCAGCGACTGGGCGAGGCCGAGGCCATTGGTCCGATGCTCGTCGGGATGGACAAGCCGGTGCACGTCCTCCAGCGCGGGGACTCAGTCGATGACATCGTGAACCTCGCGGCCGTGGCGGTGGTCGACGCCCAGAACGGCCCCTCGACGAAGGGACGCTGACTCCCTACCGAATCGCTGACTAGTCCCCGGCGTGTCGATCCGCTCGCGAGGGAGGGGGAACCTGGTCGGTCGACTGCCGTGTGGGCCGACCGCTGGCAGTATTCCGGTTGACGTGTGCATACTCTTCTGGCGCGTTCGCCAGCGGGTGGGCCGGGTTCTGCCCGCTCGCGACGGCGGCGGCCCGGACCGTCTCGAAGCCGGCGATTCGGGCCCGAATCCCCCGCCAGTGGTGGGCCGTTCCCGGCGGGTGACTCAGGCCGGCCACGGTTCGAAATTCGCGGTCCCGGCCGGCCAACACGGCGGCGTTGACGTTGCTCGCCAGGTCGTCGTGATCGACGAGGACGCCGACGGCAGCCGATTCCGGGGCCCGGGCTGCAAGCGCGTCGAGCCCGAGGTGGAGCGCCCGATACTCAGCGACGTTGTTGTCGGGAGCCCCGTCGGGGATGGCGAGCCTGGCGACCCGCTTGCCGCTCGCGGTCTCGATGATCACGCCCAGTCCGGCACCGGTCGACTCGAAGGAGCCGTCGGTCGCCACGTAGTAATCGCGGCGGTGGGTGTGTGGCGGGTGGGCGATGTGCGGCGTGGGTGACTCGTCGAAAAGGTCACGCAGTCGTGGCCGGCCCATGGAGGCCATATGCCCGCTTGTGGGCCCGATTACATAAACCGCTCGCCAAAACTGATAGTCCCCGGCCACGATGACAGGTATATGCAGGCTCGCGAGTTGATGACGGCCGACGTCGAGACCGTCCAGCACGATGACTCCGTCGGCGAAGTACTCAAGAAGATGTCCCAGCGACCGTTCAACGGCTTCCCCGTCGTGGACGACGACGGTCGGCTGGTCGGAATCGTGACCCAGCGGGACCTCGTGGACATCTTCGAGCCAAGCGATCGCACGTTCTGGATTCCGGTGGGGCTGCCGCCCTTCCTGGAGCCAGTTGATTACGCCATCGAGGCTTCCTTCGGCGATCTGGACCTGGAGATCGATCTGGCCCGTCACGCCGGGGACCCGATCAGCACGGTGATGACCGAGGACGTCGTCACCGTCGGCCCGGCGGAGGACATCGAGACGGTCATCGAGATCCTGGCCCGGCCGGAGCCGAACGTCAATCGGGTCCCCGTGGTACAGGACGGCTTCGTCGAGGGCATCATCACCCGACAGGACGTGCTCTCGTACCTCCACCGGACGGGCGGGCTCGGCGGGGAGTCGGAACCCTGAAAGTATCGAGTGTGTAGTACCGAACGTGTCGAAAACGAGGCAGGCCCTCGCGTGGCTTCTCCTGTCGGCCATCTGGGGCACGGCGTTCATGGCGATCAAGGCCGGACTCGGCCCCTTTGGGGACACGCCGGTCCTCTTTGCCGCGTTTCGCTATGACCTCGCGGGCATCCTCATGCTGGGCTACGCGATCGTGGCCACCGACCAGTGGCGGCCCGAATCGCGGGCCGGCTGGATCGTGGTACTGGTCGGCGGGGCCTTCATGATCGCCGGGTACCACGCCTTCCTCTTCGTCGGCGAGTTGAACACCACGAGTGCGGTGGCCGCCGTCGTCGTGAGCCTGAGCCCGATCTTGACCACCGGGTTCGCTCGCGTGTTGCTCCCCGGACGAGCGCTCTCGCGGCTGGGCACGGTCGGCCTGTTCCTCGGGCTCCTGGGTGTCGTCGTCATCGCCCAGCCCGATCCAGCCGCACTGCTGGGGAGTGGCATCGGCGAGTTCCTGGTGTTTCTGGCTGCCGTGAGTTTCGCGCTGGGGAGTGTCCTCGCGACGGCCGTGGACGCTGCCCTCCCGATCGAGACGATGGAGGCCTGGTCGATGGTTCTGGGGGCGATCATGCTCCACGGGATCAGCGCCGGTCTGGGCGAACGCCTCGACGCAGTCGTCTGGTCCGGCGAGGCCTTGCTCGCGCTCGGTTATCTCTCCGTGGTCGCCAGTGCGATCGGGTTTCTCATCTACTTCGACCTGCTGGATCGGCTGGGGCCCGTCGAGATCAACCTCGTCTCGTATCTGGCCCCGATCTGGGCGGCCCTCACCGGGTGGCTGGTTCTCGACGAGTCGGTGTCTGCCGCCACCGCGGTCGGGTTTGCGATCATCGTGGCGGGGTTCTGGCTGATCAAACGGGAGGCGATCGGCCGTGCGCTGGGCGATCGACTGCCGGCGCTCGGACGCGACCGCTAAGGGGCTCCCCGTTCAACGACCGCTATGGACATTCGAGACGCCACGACGTCGGACATCGAATCGATCCGCGCGGTGGCCGAGGCCGCCTGGCGAGCCGACTACCCGGACACGCTTTCCGAGGACACCATCGAGTCGGGCGTCGCCCACTGGTACGGCGATCCAGTCGTCGAGATGGAACTCTCGAATCCCGGCACCGAGTTGCTGGTCGCCCTGCAGGACGGTGAGGCCGTCGGATTCGTTCACGGCCACCGGGCCGGCGAGACGGGGACGATTCTCCGATTACACGTCGATCCCGCCCACCGCGAGGCGGGCGTGGAAACGGCACTCTTCGACGCGATCGAGGAGGCGTTTGCGGCGGACGGAGCGAAAACGCTTCGAGGAACAGCCCTGAAGGCGAACGATCACGTGACCGAGTTGTACCGATCCCGGGGCTTCGAGCAGGTCGATACCGAGCGGACCACGATCGACTCGAATCAGTACCCGGAAGCGGTCTTCGAGCGACCGGCGTAGCTACTTGGCGTTCGCGATCCGTTCGACCTGCCGGGCGGACAGGCTGATCTCGGTCGCTGCGAGGTCCTCTTCGAGTTGATCGATGGAGGTCGCGCCGGCGATTGGCGCGACTACCTGTTCGTGGGCCAGCAGCCAGGCGAGGCTCACCTGAGCCGGGGAGGCCTCGACCTCGGCCGCGACTGCCTCGACTTCCTCCAGGACGTCGAAGTTCTCCGAAGTGAGATAGGAGTCGACGAACTGCTCGTCAGTTGCCCCCCGAGAGCCGGGCGGTGGTGTTTCGCCACGGGTGTACTTCCCGCTGAGGAAGCCCCCGGCCAGCGGGGACCAGGGGATGATTCCGAGGTCGTAATCCCGGCACATGTCCAGATAGGTCCCTTCGATCTCCCGGTTGACCGCGTTGTACCGCGGCTGGACCACTTTGAAGGGCTCGTAGCCCTCCCGCCGGGCGATCTCGTTTGCCTTGACGACCTTCCAGGCGTTTGGCTCCAGTGTGGAGGCTCCAAGGTAGTTCACGGCCCCTCGCCGGACGAAATCGTTCAGCGTTCGCATGAACTCCGGGGCGGGCGTGGTGTCGTCCCAGCGGTGGATGTAGAGCACGTCGACGTAGTCGGTGCCAAGCCGGTCTCGGATCCGGTCGATCTGTCGCCGGAGGTGCTTGCGACCCAGCCCCCGACCGTTCGGATCGTTGCCACGAGTGGGCCAGTAGATCTTCGAGGCCACGACGAAGTCTTCGCGATCGCGTTCCGCGAGCCAGTCCCCGATATAGGCCTCGGCCCGGCCGTCGCCGTACATGTCAGCGGTGTCGATGAACCGACCGCCGGCCGCCTCGTAGGCGTCAAGCAGTCGGTGGGCCTGATCGCGATCGATCTCGATCGCCCCCGTGTCGTCCTCGCGGCCGAACCGCCAGGTTCCAAACGCGATCTCGGAGACCCGCGTACCGGTCCGTCCGAGCGGGACTGTCCCCAGTTCCATGCACTCGAAGACGGCCCCGACCGAGATAAAAAGTCCCGTTCTCAGTCGGCGTTGTACCGGTGGCCGGCGATCAGTGCCAGCAGATGAACCGCAATCAACACGGCGACGGTCAACTGCATACTCGACGTGTCGAGACCCCGCAGAATGAGCGGCACGTAGATGAAGGGAAGCGCAACGGCGGCCCAGAATCCCACGGCCTCGAGTGGACGCAGGAGCGGGCCGTGCCCGGGTGGCGATGCACCGGTCGGATCGTGGGTGTGGGAGGGACTGGACATGGGGACCACCGCTACCAAATTGTAGCGGCCAGAGGCCCATATAGCCGCCAGAACGTTTCCCCCAGTTCAGTTCTCTTCACCCCGGATCGCGGCCTTTTAGATCGTTTAATCGATCCATTTCCAGCCCCGAGACGATTTATCGAGGGCGCTCGGAGCCGAACGGGAGACCGGAAACCCGGCCCAGATGTTTAAGTACGAAAGCAGGGCCAACCAGGCCCATGGTGCGATCGAACCCACGACTCGAAACGAGAAACGACACCCTAATTGCCCGGCTGCTCGCCTTCGCCGTCGACGCTGTGCTCCTCACTATCGCTCTGGCGGTCCTGGGTGGGCTTACCGTCACCGTCGCTCCCAGGTTCGTAGGGGTGCTCGGACTCCTGGTCTGGCCGCTTGCGTTGGCTTACTTCGTCGTCTTCGAGGGGATCAGCGGACAGACACCCGGCAAGCGACTGTTCGGGATCACCGTCGTCCAGCGGGACGGGCGGCCCGCTGGCGTATCAGCGGCCGTCCTCAGAAACCTGTTGCGGGTCGTCGACGCGCTGCCGACCGCGTATCTACTGGGTGGGGTTCTCATCTATCGCTCGGATGACGGGCAGCGACTCGGGGACGTGATCGGGAACACCGTAGTGGTGAAAACAGGGAGTTAAGCGGCTCAATCGGGGAACTCGACGCCTTCGAACTCAAAGCGGGCCCCACCCGCCCGGCTGTCGGTGACGGCCACGTCCCAGTCGTGTGCCACACAGATCTCCTGGACGATGTTGAGTCCCAGACCGGTCCCGCTCTCGGCGGTCGTGTAGCCGGGCTCGAAGGCCGTTTCCCGGTCCGACTCGGGAATTCCGGGGCCGTCGTCCGCGACGTAGAACCCACCCGCGAAGTCCCCGACCCTCACGGTAACTGCCGTGCCGCCGTGTTCGATTGCGTTTCGAAAGAGGTTCTCGAAGAGGTGTCGGAGCTGATCCGGTTCGGCCAGAACCTCGGTCTCGGCCGCGATCTCCAGATCGGCAGCTTCGGTTTCGACTACGCCCCAGGACTCCCGGGCGATGGCCGCCACCGCAACCGGTTCCAGTGCCGCCGTGGACTGGGTGCTGTGTGCGAGCGCGAGCAATTCCTGGACCATCGTCTCGATGCGTTCGAGGGCCACGACGAGCGGGGCGGCGTGTTCCCCGGCCATGTCGGCATACCCCTTGGCGACGGTCAGCGGATTGCGGATATCGTGTGAGACGAGTGAGATGACACCGACGAGTCGATCCCGGCGGACCGCCAGCCGGTCGGCCCGGTCCCGGACTTTGAGATACTGGTAGGCATACACGAAGTTGAGTACCGCGCCGATCGCCATCGCGTTCAACAGGAGATACAGCGGCTCGGCCGGCAGGGGCTGTTCCAGACTGAGGAGGAGCCGCATGTAGGTCGCGATGACGACGAACACGCCCATCCCGAGGAGGACGGACAACCCGAGGACGGCGATCTGCCAGGAGGAAAACGCGTGCTGGCGGGACTGAAATCCGAACCAGATGAGCCCAACACCGACGGCCATGGGGAGCAACAACTCGAGAACCCGGATACTCGGATAGGCGTTCCCGTAGACGAAAAAGACAAGCTCCGAGAGAGCCGTCAGGCCGATGCCGGAGCCGACGAGCAGCCAGCCACCCACCGGGGAGGCCGTGTCGACGAGGTGGCCGACCGCTGTCCGAATCGACGAAAGCGACGAGCCCAGCAGATCGGTTTGCAAAGACACGCCACCCGGTTATTTTCAACCGTGTATAAATCCTCGTCCCGAGCTATCAATCGAGAAAACAGCGACCGGTGCAGGGTGAATCGGTGTGGGGAGATCTGGTCGGTCGGACGGGTACCTGACAGGACAGTAACTTCGAGTCGAAAGTGCCCGGGGAGGGGTTCGAACCCTCGACCTCCGCATGTCCCAGGTCCAAGGCTCGGTCGACCTGAGATGCGAGCCACCGATGGCCGCACCGAATCTCGAAACCCTATGAGTGCGGCGCTATGACCACTAAGCCACCCGGGCTCACGCCCGGCTTAGTCACTGGTCCCCTAAAACCTTTGTATCTCCGATGGGGCGACCCGCCGAGTTTATCACGGCGGGGGAAGACCTGCCAACATGAACGTACCGTCGGCCGTCGCGGAGGCCCTGGGGGACGAGACGGTGTCGGCGACCGTCTCGCTCAAGGGCGAAGACGCGTTGTACGTCACCCCGACCCGGACGATTCACTACGGGGCAGAGGGCTTTCTCAGCGACGAATCGATCGAATCCTATCCACACGATGCAGAACGGGTGACCGCCGAGGAAGGGCGGCGAAAGTCCACGATCACGTTCGATTATGGGACCGACGGGACACGGTCGCTCACCGTCCCGGAGAAGTACGTCTCCGATTCGCTTCACCCGATTCTCGCGGGCGTGTTCCGTGCCAGGGGCGTCATCGAACCCGGGGAGACAGTCAGTGCGACCTACCGTTTCGGCGAACTGACACTCGTGGTGACGAGCCGTCGGCTGGTCAAACACGTGGGCGCGGCGGTCTGGGACGAGGAGTACGTGGCAGTCACCTACGAGTCGGTCCAGGGCCTCGAAACCGAGAAGGGCAGTGTGGCTTCCCAACTCGTGATCTCGACACCGGACCGAACCGAGCGAATCAAAACCCCGAACGAGGGGTTCCGACGAGTGGACGAGACGGTCCGGGACGCCATCTACCAGTTCTACGAGGTGGAAGACCAGGCGGCCTTCGAGGCGGCTGTTCGGCCGGCGGAGGAAGACGAGGAGCCAGACACGAACGAGGAATCGACGACTGCTGGCAAACCGGAGCCAGCGGAGTCGGCCGCGTTCGTTTCGGCGGTCGATACCGAGTCGATCCGCGAGGAACTCGACGAACTGGAAGCGGCCCTCGACGACCAGGAGACACTCCTCGAAGAACAACTCGCGGCGATCGAGGACCAACGTTCGCGGCTCGAAACGCTGCGATCACAGATCGAGGACTGATCACTCCCGCCCGGTGACTTTTCGGATACAGGAGGAGCCGAAGGGGCCATGTTCGCCCGCCTCCAGATTCAGAAAGTATCCGGTAGCGATCGAAGCGCCACAGCGACGGCAGGTGAACTCCCCCTCTTTCGTGACTACCTCGGCCTCGAAGCTGACGTAGTTCGATCCGGCGGGGTAGACGACCCCCGAGTCCCGTTCGATGATCCCCTCGTTTTCGGCTCGTTCCAGGATCTCGCGAGTCGTTCGCGGGTCGGTCGTGATGGTCTCCAGGCGATCGATGACCTCGGCGACGGAGAGTTCGACGTCCTCGAAGCGGTCGAGAAGTTCGACACCGAGTTCGACGCGGTCGGTCACAGCGAAACTCCACACGAATCGGGATTAAACCTTGTCCCTAGCTGCACTCACTCCAGCCACACGCCTGGCAGGTCTTACAGCCCTCGGAGTAGTACAGGTCCATCGAGCCACACTCGGGACATTCGGGGCTCTCCCCGGCGTCGATGAGCGACTGCGTGGATCCCTCCGGCTCGGTATTTGTGGCGACCGCGCCGCCACCGTCAGTTTCGGTGCCGCTGTCTTCAATGCCGTCGAGGGTCTCCTGCTGGGGATAGGGTTTGTCGACCTCGTCCTCCAGATATCGGTACATCGCCGTGCCGATGGCATCGGGGATCGAGTTGATCTGTTCGCCCTTGTCCCAGGCGACCTTGGGGCTGCGGGTTCCCTTGAGTTCGTCGACGATCTCGTAGGGGTCCACGCCGGAGCGCAGCGCCGTCGAGATGACCTTCGCGAGGGCCTCGGTGAACGAGTTCGTGAAGCCGCCGGAGTGGCCGATGTTCGCGAACAGCTCGAAGGGGCGCCCGTCGCCGTCCTCGTTGATCGTCACGTAGAGCTTGCCGTAGCCCGTGTCGATCCGCTGGCTCACGCCCTGCAACGCGGCGGGCCGGGCCCGTTTCTCCGCGTAGTCCGGGCCCTCGATGGAGTCGAGTTCGCTTCCCAGGAGCTCGGCGACGTCCTCGCGGCCGAGGAAGGACTCGAACCCGCCGAAGACGTCCTCGATCTGCTCGATGATGGTCTCGGCGACCTCGGCCTCGTCCATGTCCGCGAACTCGGTGTTGTCCGCGCGGGTCGTGAGTACCTGCTTCGAGCGAGTGCCGTCTCGATAGACGGTCACCCCCTTTCCACCGTGGTCGTAGATGTACCGGAGGACTTCGTCCATATCCTCGACGGTCGCCTCCCGCGGGAAGTTCACGGTCTTCGAGATCGAGGAGTCCACGCCCTCCTGAAGGGCGGTCTGGATCGAGGCGTGTTCCTTGCCGGTGAGATCACTGGAGGTGACAAAGAGTTCCGCGATGGCATCAGGCACCGTCGAGAGTCCCTCGACGCCGTCGAACTCGTTTGCGGCCATCTGCTCGGTGGCCTCAGCTTTCACGTCCTCGACGTCGATGTCGTTTGCCTCCAGGGTCCGGAGGAAGTAGTCGTCGAACTCGACGAGCATCTCCTCGCCCTGCACGTCATCAGAGACGTTCTTGTAGTAGGCGACGTTGAAGATGGGCTCGCAGCCGCCGGTGGTGTTGCCCACCATCGAGGTCGTCCCGGTCGGCGCGATCGTCGTCGTGTTGTGGTTGCGGATCGGATAGCCCTCGGCCCACTCCTCGGGATCCTCGCCGGTGTGGTGTTCGAACCACTCGGCATAGCGGGTCGGATCGGCGTATTTGGAGTTGTCCCACTCCGCGAAGCTGCCCCGTTCGAGGGCCAGCTCGTGGGAGACCTGCTTGGACTCGTGGTTGATGTGGGTCATGAGCTGGCGGGCGACCTCGTTTGCCGGTTCGGAGCCATAGCGCATGCCGAGCTGGACGAACAGCTGGGCGATACCCATGATCCCCAGCCCGATCTTGCGCATCGCGCGCACCTTCTCGGTGATCTCCTCGACCGGGAAATCGGACATCGTGACCACGTCCTCGAGGAACCGGGTCCCGATTCGGATGCGGCGGTCGAACTCCGCCCAGTCGATGGCCCCCTCGAGGAAGGCTTCGATGGCCGCCTCCCGGCTGTCGTAGGCGTCCTCGTTGGCGGCCGACCAGGCCCGCCAGTCAGAACTGTCAGTTGCAGCGATAGTCGAGAGGTTCACGTGACCGAGGTTACAGGCCTCGTACTCCTCCAACGGCTGCTCGCCACAGTTGTGGCAGACGAGGCCGTTCGCGACGAAGGAGTGGGTGTCCGGCTCGGTCAGGTCGTACACCGGTTCGTGGCCGTCCGCTTCGACCGCCGACACCGTCGCCTCGAAGGCGTCGCTGTACGGGCTGGTCGTGTATTCGGCCAACCGATCGTCGAGCGCGTCATTTTTGTCCTCCCGGAGGAAGCCGATTTCCTCACGGAAGGTGACCAGCGAATCTTTCGAGATGACGAGGTCGTGGTCCGCCTGGCGTTCGTAGGTCTTCGTACCACCCTTCCCGTCGGGCATCTCCTGCCTGCCTGCCTCGTGGCGGTCCTCGTATATCTTGCTGAAGATCCCGAAGTTCAACAGGAGTTGCTGGACCTCCTGGAGAAGGTCAGTGTCGGTGCTGGTGAGACGGACCGAGACGCCTTTCTCCACGTTCCCCTGAACGCTCCCATCCGCGGTGAACAGGGCTCTGAGGAATCCCCGGGCCATCACTTCACTGCCTCGCATGACCGCCTCGGGAACCTGGAGCTTTTCGTCGGTGAGTCCAGCCTGTTCGGCGTACTCGTAGAGGCGTGCCGAACGGACCCGTTGTTCGATGGCCTGGGCGCCGCGATACCCGTCTCCCCGGGAAATCTCGCTGACGCCGATCTCGTAATCCGCGTTGCCGCGCGGATCACGGACCACGTCGTTGACGTCTGCGGCGAACTGCTCGGAGATTTCGGCGTCCTCGTCGTAGAAGTTGAGAACGGCACGTTCCTCGCCGTTCTTGAGGTGCCCGTCTCCGACGAGCCAGCCCAGCACTCGGCCCTCCTCGGCGGAGCCGTGGTTCCCGAACTGGCCTTTTCGGTCCTGCACGTGGACCGTGTCGCCTGGCTCAAGGTTCTTTGCCTCTACCCACCCCTCGTCGGTCATCATCCGATGGTCAGCAGTGAGGCGGAGTTCGTACCCTTCCTCGGTGGAGAGTTCGTAGACGTCCTTTACGCCAGTCTTGAACACGCTGCTGGCTTCCTTGGTCGCATCGTCGTCGCTGAGCCGACTGTCGACGACGACGTCGCGTGCGACTCCCTGCTCGTAGAGTTCTTCGGCCGGGACGAGGCCGTCCTCGGTGCTGATCAGCGTCTCACCGGTCACACAAGGGTTGGTCGCGAGCATCCGGTGATCGGGATGCTCGTCGACGTCGAAGGAGTGCTCCTTGTTCGCTCGCTCAAGATAGATGACTCCCGGCTCGCCGTTTTCGTGAGCCCCCTCGACGATCCGCTCCCAGAGGACTGCTGCGGGCAGGGAAAGCTCCTCGCCGACCTCGACGTACTCCCCGAGATCGTAGCGGGAGTACATCTCCTTTGTCTCCGCCGTCGCGATGTGGGGTTCTTCCGTGCGTGGGTTCGTGAGCGTGTACTCCTCGTCGTTAGCCAGCGCCTCCATGAAGCCGTCCGTGACGCCCACGGAGATGTTGAAATTCGAGAGATGGCCCTCGACGGCGTTCCGGAGGTGCTCGGGGACCCGTCCCTCCTCGTCGATCAGGTCCCGGGCTTCCTCCAGGGCCTCGGAGAAGTCGGTGTAAGTCGGGTCGTCCGGATCGTTGAGCTTCAGCGTGTGGGCCAGCGAGACGTCCTTGTTCTTCGAGTGGATGAACTCGATGACGTCCGGGTGGGAGATGCGCATGACCGCCATCTGAGCCCCGCGACGGGTGCCCCCCTGGGCGATGGTCTCGGTCATCTGGTCGAAGGTCCGCATGAACGTGATCGGCCCGGAGGCGATGCCGCCGGTCGAGCCGACCGCGTCGCCATACGGCCGTAATTGCCAGAATGCATACCCCATGCCGCCCCCGCTCTGGAACGTTAAAGCGGCCTCTTTGGCCGTTTCGTGGATATCTGCGAGGTCGTCGTCTGGCGAGTTGACAAAACAAGCCGAGAGCTGCTGGAGTTCGTTGCCCGCGTTCATCAGCGTGGGCGAGTTGGGCATGAAGGAGAGTGTGCCCATCAGCTCCTCGTACTGGGCGGCCAAATCCTCGACGTGGGCCCGAATCTCGTCGGGGACCTCGGGCACGACGGTCTCGTAGGCGAACTTGTTGACGTTCTCGGGAGTCAACTCGATCTCGACGTCGTCCTCGACGGTGGTCCCCTCGCCAAAGACCTCAGCGGCGAGTTCGTCCCGACGCGGGTGGTCCGGCTTGACCTGGTCCGGCCGCACCGTTACCGTCAGGTCGCGGTTCGCTGCCTCGTAGGGTACCTCCGCGAGCGCGATGTTCCGCGCGACCCGAGTGAAGAGGTCCTCCTGGGTCTCGACGAGGTCCCCGTCGGCGTTCTTCTTCAGGTAGCGTGCCGGGAGGATGTTGTGATAGGCGTTGGCCGTGAGTCGTGTTTCGAGCGTGTCGCCGGTGACCCGTTTGACGGGGAGTTCGTACTCCCCTGTCCCCTCCGTACTCATCTCGATACCTCCACAGTCAGTCGTGTGCGTGAATGTCCAATGTACATGTGTGCCGGGAGATGCGGGTAGCGAACGAAGCCGCTCGTCCGGTAAACCCGCGTCGGTTCGACCCGCCAGCGGGTGTGTCTTCCCATGCCACACCTGGCGGGTACGGAGCCACTACTTCGGTAACGGGGGCACCAGTATAAGCCTACTCCCGCCGGACCGAAAGTGAAACCAGCGGCGAAATCGACCGAGATCGAAACGGCCCCACACTCCCGATTTCTGGGGCGTGAGCGAAAATTCGTGGGTTTCTATGCGGCAAGCAGGAAGTGCTCGATCAGGTCGTGACCGACCGGCGTCAGCACGCTCTCGGGGTGAAATTGCACGGCGACGATGGGATGTTCCCGGTGTCGAATCGCCATCGGAATCGACTCGCCGTCCTGTTCGGTCCGGGCCGAAACCTCGAAGACCGCAGGCACGTCCAGTGCGATCAGCGAGTGGTAGCGACCGCCCTGGAACTCGGGTTCGATTCCCTCGAAGATGCCCCGACCGTCGTGGGCGACCGGATCTGCCTTGCCGTGGACCGGTTCGGGGGCAGTGCCGACCTCGCCCCCGTACACCGAGACCGCCGCCTCCATCCCGAGACAGACACCGAGTGTGGGCACCTGCGGAGCGACCTCGCGGAGGACCGGGGCCGAGACACCCACGTCGCGGTCGTTTGCCGGGTGACCAGGCCCGGGACTGATCAGGATCGCGTCCGGATCGACCGCCCGCACGGCCGCGAGATCGACGGTGTTTTTCAGGACCGTGATCTCGGGGGTTGTTCCGTCCGGCAGCGTGACCTTCGAGACGTACTCCACCAGGTTGTAGGTAAACGAATCGTAGTTGTCGATCACGAGCACCTTCATCGGGGCACCTCCAGCCCGTTCTCGATGTCCCGGACCGCCGTCAGCGCCCCGTCCATCTTCGCCTCGGTCTCTTCGTACTCGCTCGTGGGATCCGAATCGGCCACGACGCCCGCACCGGCCCGAACCCGGAGGCGGTCAGGATCCCCCGACTCGATGGTCGCCGTCCTGATCACGATCGCCATGTCCATGTCCCCCTGCCAGGAGACATAGCCCACGCCGCCACCGTACACCCCCCGTGGCGAGGCTTCGAGGTCGTGGATGAGCTCCATCGCCCGGCTCTTGGGGGCCCCCGAGAGCGTGCCGGCTGGAAAGCAGGCCCGAATCGCGTCGAAAGCGTCCTGGTCCTCCCGGAGACGGCCGGTTACCGTCGATTCGATGTGCTGGACGTGGCTGTACTTCAGCACGCGCATGAACTCCGTCACGTCCACGCTCCCGGGTCGGGAGACTCGTCTGACGTCGTTTCTGGCCAGGTCGACGAGCATCGTGTGTTCGGCCCGCTCCTTGTCGTCGGCCAGCATCTCGCCGGCGAGTCGACGATCCTCCGCGGGACTGGACCCCCGGGGACAGGTCCCGGCGATCGGGTTGTTCCGGACCGTCTCGCCGTCGACAGCAACGAGCGTCTCGGGACTCGCACCCACGATCGAGCGGTCCCCGTATGACAGCAGGTACATGTACGGCGAGGGGTTGACCGCCCGCATCGAGTCGTACAGGGCCACCGGATCGATGTCACCTTCGAGTTCACGCGTGCGCGAGACGACTGCCTGATACACCTCTCCCTCGGTGACCGCCTGCTTCGCAGTTGCCACCGCGTCCTCGTAGGCGGACTGTGAGCCCGCCCGTTCGGCTGTCCGACGGAAGTCCCCACCGGCGGGCGATTCGGCCTGTTCTAGCCGTTCTTTGACCGAGCGTGCTTCTGCGAGCAACTGGTCGTAGAGCTGGTCCGGATCCGTCTCCGGGGCCACCACCGGCGTGAACAGGATCGAGACGGTGTCTGCCACGTGATCGAAGACGAGTGTCCGTGTCGTCAGCGCGAACTGGGCGTCGGGTACCGGGCTCTCCGGACGCTCGACCCCGAGCTCCGAGAGCCAGAGATCGTACACGGCGTCGTAAGCCAAAAAGCCGACCAGCCCCCCGGAGAGGTGTTGGCGAGCGGCGTCAGGGAATCCACGTCGCTCGATGTCGGGCAGCCCCCGCCGCAAGCGGTCGAGCACGTCACCCGTCCCAGTAGCCACGAGGTCTGCCGCCGGCGAATCCCGCAGTCGCGTGATGCTGTCGCCGGCCGCATCCAGCGTGAGTACCGCGTCGGGGTCATAGCCGACGAAGGAGAACCGGGCGTGACGCTCCGTCGAGTCGCTGGCGGAAAAGGCATCGGCCGGGTCGCTCGCGGCCGTTTTCTCTCCGCTCTCCAGGAGGAAGCTGTACTCGCTTTCGCCGTCCAGGGCCGTCGCCGCCGAGAGCGGCGAGACGGAGACCGGGAGTTCGGCGGCGACCCGGACGACCACCGGTTCCGCGGCGTCCAGGAGGGCGGCGAATTCCCCTCGCGAGCGGTCGAGCAGACTCATCAGTCTCGCCCCCTCGCTGCAGCCACGAACTGGTCCATCGCCGCCCCGTCTTTCTGCCCGGGTTCCGCCTCGACCCCGGAAGCCGCGTCGACGGCGTACGGGTCGACAGTCGAGACCGCCGAGCGGACGTTCTCGGGCGTGAGTCCGCCGGCGAGCACGACCGGTGTGTCGAGCTGGGTGAGCTCCCGGGTCGCCGTCCAGTCGTGTGTCTGGCCCGTCCCGCCGGCCCCGGACTCGTCCGTCGAGTCGATCAGGAGGGCATCAGCGGCGTCGGCATACGCCGCCACCGCCGGTTCGTCGTGGCCAACGGCTGCAATGACTGGCGTTTCGTCGGCGAGGGCCTCGACCTCCGCCGGAGCGAGACCGGCATGGACCTGGATCGCGTCGGGATCGACCCGGTCGATCAGTTCACGCGCTCGATCGACCGATTCGGGCATCGTCACGAGGACGGTGCTGACGAAAGGCGGAACGGCCGCAAAGAGCCGTGCAGCATGCTCGCCGTCGACAGCTCGTGGTGTCTCGACTGGAACGTCAACGATCGCGCCGACGGCGTCCACCCCAGCCTCGACTGCTCGGGTTACGTCCACCTGCCGGGTGAACCCACAGAGCTTCACGCGGACCATCAGACCGCCGGGACGGCTTTCAGGGCCGTGAGTTTCTCCATTGCAGCGCCGGAGTCGATGGCCTGTGCAGCGACCTCGGCACCCTCCTGGATCGAGTCTGCTTCCCCGGCCACGTAGATCGCTGCCCCGGCGTTTGCGAGGATAATGTCACGCATCGGGCCCTGAACAGTCCCGTTGAGGATCCCCGTCAGGTGGTCGGCGTTCTCCTCGGGGCTCCCACCAGCCACGGCCTCGATTCGTGCCCGTTCCAGCCCCATGTCGGCGGGCTGGAGGGTGTACTCCTCGATCGAGTCACCGGTCACCTCGGCGACGACCGTCTCGTCGTGGATCGCGATCTCGTCGAGGCCCGAACCGTGAACGACGAGGGCGTGCTCGACGGGCATGTGTGCGAGCGCGCGGGCGACCAGCGGCACGAGTTCGGGATCGTACACGCCCAGGACCTGTGCATCCGCCCCGGCCGGGTTCGTCAGCGGGCCGAGAACGTTGAACACGGTCCGAATGCCCAGTTCCTGGCGGGGACCGATGACGGCCTTCATCGCGGGGTGGAACACCGGGGCGAGCATGAACCCGATCCCGGACTCCTCGATGGCCCGTTCGACGGCCGGGGGTTCGGCCCCGACCGGAACACCGACCGTCTCGAGGACGTCGGCGCTCCCGGACGAGGAGGAGACCGAGTAGTTACCGTGTTTCGCGATCGGGACGCCGGCCCCGCTGGCCACGACCGCACTGGTCGTCGAGACGTTGATGGTGTCGTAGTCGTCCCCGCCGGTCCCACAGGTGTCGACCAACCGGTCCCGTTCGGGCTCGATGGTCCTCGCAGCCGCTCGCATCCCCTGTGCAAACCCGGCGATTTCGGCTTCTGTCTCGCCCTTCGAGCGCATGGCCGTCAGCAGGGCCCCGATCTGGGCGTCCGTCGCATCCTCGAAGACGGCTGTCGCCGCGGCTCTGGCCTCCGAAACGGAGAGGTCTTCGCCGTCAGCGACGCGTTCGATGTACCCTTGCATTGGAATCACCGATGTACTGTTTCGGTATCTAATGGACAGGTTTGTACATCACTTAACGTTTTCGTAATTCCCATTCGTCGTCGACCGTTTCGAAACCTTCAACTGTTCCGACCGGATACGATTGGATGGAAGCACGAGGGTCGGTGGTCTAGTCTGGCTATGACACCTCCTTGACATGGAGGAGACCGGCGGTTCGAATCCGCCCCGACCCATTTTCAGCGACTCTCACTTCGCAGCGACCAGCGTGCAGTGTCGCTGCGATGAGATCGCGGTCGTAAACGGGTCAGCGGATTCGAGCCCTATCACGAGCGAGGAACGAGTGAGTCTTCCTCGCCGGGATTTCCAATACTACCCGAGTTTCGATACGACCGCTCGAACCGGCACAGCGGCGGCAAAGATGGTTCGAGAGCATATACGGGGCGGGTGACCGATTCGGGGCCTGTCACCGGTGGAGTCACGCCGTATTTCCCCGTGACGGTGGGTCCTGGCACTCGACATTGCGCTCCCGCGCTGCCTTCGAAGGATATCGCAGTCATCGACCCACCGAACGGGCTTCGAAAGCGATGGGCCGGTCTCCGCTTTGTCTCGTACAAACACGTATCGATCACTCCGAGGGGAGTCTGGATCGACTCGAACGAGTCGCCAGCTGATCAGGTCCGGCCAGCAGTATCGTCCACCACAGTTGGGTCCACGAGAATGATAAAACTGCCCTCCCGCCTGAGTACACCTTCGACGGCCCCACTCTTGACCTGGGTCTCGATGTTTTCGCTGGCGTAGGTGATGACGCGATCGACACCGTCGACGACCCAGCCGACGTTCGAGTCGGCCTGATCAAGAATCAGGATGCGATCGCCCCCGTCGTGGGTACCCGCGACGTCGAAGTAGGTCCGGGGGTTGAAGATGGTCGTCGTTTCGCCCCGAAGGTCCATCACGCCCTCGAAGTGCGGGGCGGAGTTTGGAAGCTGTGTCAGCTCGCCACGTTCGACGATTTCATCGACATGTCCGATGTCGATGCAGTATTCGGTCTCGCCCAGCCGAAAGACCACACCTTCACCGTCCTCGATTGCCGTCTGGTCGTCAGTCGTGGCGGCCATTCACTTCCCCTGGTTGAGCCGCTCGACGGCGTTTTTGATGTCCTCGACTTTGGCCGTCTGCTCTTCGTTTGCCGCTGCGATGTTCTGGATCTCGGCGGAGACATCTTCGGCCTGGGCCCGGGACTCGTCGATCATCGCGGCGACCTCTTCGGTACTAGCGGCCTGGTCGTCGGTCGCGTCAGCGACCTCGTCCACCCCGTCGGCGGCCTCCTGAACCGCATCAACGATTTCAGCGAGGTTCTGCATCGTATCGTCGACCATCTCGATCCCGTCCTCGATCTGCTCGTTGGTCTCGTCGAGGCTCTCGACCGTGTCCCGAGTGTCCGCCTGAATCGCCTCGATAACGTCCTCGATGGTCTCGGCGTGTTCCTGGGCCTCCTCGGCCAGGTTCTTGACCTCGTTTGCAACGACCGCGAAGCCGTCGCCCTCCTCACCAGCCCGTGCGGCCTCGATGTTGGCATTGAGCGCGAGCAGGTTGGTCTGGTCCGCGACATCGTTGATCAAATCCACGATCTCGTCGATCTCGTCCATGCGACCCTGCAGGTCATCGACGTCCGCGGAGACATCTGCGGACGCCTCGTCGATGTCCTCCATCGTATCGATGGCTTTCTCGGCCGTATCGTACCCGTGTTCGGCGAGATCTCGAGCCTGCCCCGTGGTCGCGGCGACCTCCTCGGCGCTGGAGGCTACCTCCTCGATCGTCGCGCTCACGTTCGAGACCTCCCCGGAGACCTCGTCCATGCTGTCGGCCAGCGTCTCCGCGGTACTGGTGATCGCTTCCGAACTCTCCGCCACCCCCTGTGAGGCCTCCTGCAGTTCAGCAACCGAGGCGTTGACGTCCCGCTGGGCTTCCTTGATATCCGAGATGTCCTTGAAGGACTCGCTGATTCCGACTTTGTTGCCGTGTTCGTCGTAGATCGGTTCGGAAACGAGGAGGGTCTTTTTCGTCTCGCCGTTGGCGAGGTCCTTCTCGATTTCGACCTCGATGTGGTCCTTGCCCTGCCCCAGAAGCTGTTTTTTCGTGCAGTCCTCGGTGCCACAGACCGAACTGTTGGCCTGATTCATACACTTGACCTGGCCGGCCTCGTCTGGGTCGACGCCAGTCCACTCGGTCATCACCCGGTTCTGTTTGACCACATTGAACTCGTCGTCGATAATCCGCTGGGCGCTCCCGGAGGTGTCGTACAGCTGGTCCGGATCCTGCTCCACAGCGATCAGCGCGCTGGGTTTCTGCGTTTCCTGTGCTGCGTCGGCCGATTCAGGGGGATCCCGTCCCACCGTACCGCCATCGCTGCGGGTCCGCGTTGCAGGCTCGGCCTGGGTGGTCGGTGAATGATTGCTGCCCGACCCGGTGGACCGGTCGTTCGGAGACATCAGCAAATACTACCGGTTCCACCCCAATCAGCCATGAGGCTGCCTGACCAACCGACCGGCAGTCACGACAGGTTCGGTATGCAACCCCTAATTATCAGGCGCTGAAACGAGGAGTTCTTCGAGTAACGTTCGAAGCGACGAACGGATGTGTTTGTGAACCGCCGAGTCCGAGATATCGAAGCTCTCGCCCAGCTCCTGCCCCGTGATCGTTCGTGGACTGGCGAAATACCCGCCGTAATACGCCGCCGTGAGAATCTCGAGCTGACGGTCGGTGAGGACGTTTTCGAGGTGCCGACCTGCAGGATCGTGGGTTACATCGGTCTCACGACGCGCCAGCAGTTCGATGTCCGGATAGGTCTGTTGGAGCCACTCGATCAGCGGGCGTGCCGGTCGGTCACCCGAGAGTGAAACGACGATCACGCTCCGATCCGGCTCCGTGATCGCGGAGACAAGGCGGCCACCGTGCTTCCGGACCCCCGTCGCCAGCATCGGCCCTTCGATCTCCAGAACCAGCTGTTCGTGGGCCGGGCCGCCGAACCAGGCTGCATCCGTGATGGCCGTGACTTCGAGGGCCTCCTCGGGCAACCCGTCGGACCCGGAATCGACGCTAACGAGGATTCGCGCTCCCGTATTGGTCGTCTCGAGCACAGTATCGAACTGGAGCAGCACCCCCGTTCGTGCTGCCAGGGCCGTCACAGGGTCCGTCGAGTCCCCGATAGAGAACTCGAGTTCGACTCCCCTGGTCCCGACGTCCGAGGAGCGGGCGTTCTGGATCGCGTAGACGGTGGTCAGAAGTGATCCCACGTCCGAAATGAGTTCTCGACAATCCGATCCGAATCCCTCCGGTTCGGCGGTATAAACAGTCAGGACCCCATAGAGGACCTCGTCGGTCAAAAGCGGCTCGGCCAGTACCGAACCGTAACCCAGTGAGAGCGCCTCTTTGGCCCAACTGCCGGAGCCAACTTGCTCGGGGATCCGGTCGATGACGGTCTGGGATCGACGCCGACCAGCCAGCTGAGCGGGACTCGGATTAGTTCCATCGGTCGGGTCTATCGCGTCCAGATAGCCTGCGCCCATCCCGGCCCAGGCCGCCGGATCGAGTTCGCCGTCAGTCCTCACCGGGTGTCCGATCCACGCGAAATCCACCGTGTCGGTCGTGACGAGTTCGGAGACGACACGGTCCTCCATGTCACCCCGGGTCGACTCCGGGACGTCCTGGAGGATCGATTGTGTCGCTTCCAGCAGGCCACGAACCTTCTCGACGTGGGTCTGCTGCCCGGTGAGATCGTCCGCCAGGGCGTCCCGCTCCGCCTCGCGTCGGATGCGTGTTAGCACCGCGTCAGCGGTCGAGACACAGAGTTCGATCATCTCGATGTCGACCGGTTCGAGTGTGGTACTTCGCGCGAGAAGCACTCCAAAGTCACCGATCGGCACGCCGACGGCCTTCGTCTCGTCCGTCTCAGCCCACTCGAGGTGTCGTGTTTCGCCGGTTCGGAAGATCTCCCAGACAGGCCCCTCGCCCGGCGAGACAGATCGGCGCTGCCGGGAGACCCGGCCGGCACGTGCCGTCGCTTCCAGCCGACCCGAGACATCGTCGAACGCGAAGATCGAAACTTCGAGCAACGAGAGGGAGGCGAGCGTGCTCTCCACGACGTGATCGAAAACCTCGGTCTCGGAGTTCGCTGACAGACAGCGCTGGGAACTGCGATAGAGATCCCGAAAGAGCCGTTCGCGTTTCTCGAGACGGCGTTCCCGGGACTCACGCTCACTGATATCGATCGTGGACACGCGAACCCGTTCGTAGGCATCGTCCCCCGAAGTGACCGACCAGTGGAGGATGATCGAGACCGGTTCGCCGTCGAGACGCCGGTCGGTCTTCTCGGTCCGAAAGCTCCGCTCGCCCGCCGCGATGGCCCCGGCGACCTCCCGGAACGGCGCCATCGACTCGGGGCCGAAAATCTCAGCGAGGCCCTGCTCGAAGTCCGCCACTGACTCGGCCCCGTACATCTCGAGAACGGTCTCGTTTACCGAAACGACCTCGACGGATCGGGCCAGGGCAGCCGTTTTTTCGGGGTGGGACTCCAGATATGCCCCGATGTCCTCGACCCCCTGGGCCTGAAGCTGTTCCACCGCCCGTCGAACGGCCGAGAAGTCCTCGATCCAGCGTCCAACCGGGGACCGCTCGAATCGCTCCCGATTGTCCCGACGGGCCGCTTCGAGATCCCGCTCGGCACGGATCCGAGCGACCGCGTTCTGGAGGCGGGTTGCCAGTCGGGCGATGGGCTTTGGCCCCGTTTTGTACAGGTAATCAGTCACCCCAGCCGACAATGCCTCGCTGGCAACTTCCTCGTCGGCTCGGTCAGTAAAGATGACGAACGGAAGGTCGGGCTGTTCCGCCCTGACCTGGCGAAAGAACTCGAGGGCCTCCGTCTCGGGCATCCGGTCGCCCGAGACGACGGCGTCGACCCGAGTAGCTTCGAGAACCGATAGCGCGGCCTGGGCCCCCGTGGCCGTCGTTACCTCGACGGCAGCCGCCTCATCGGTGAGCCCGGCCGCCACGGTAGTCACGAACTCTGTCTCACCATCGACCACGAGAACGTGGACCGGACCGTCCCGACTTGCACTCCACTGGCCGCGAGATGGGTCCTCCTCCATTTCAATCTCGTCTGCAATAGAGACCACGTGGTATAAACCCCAATCGGACCCCTCGCTTCGGTCCGAGAGTTCGGAGAAACGGCCTGCGCTTCGTCCCGGGGAGAATATCTGCCAGGTTCGACTCACCAACCGGGTGTCCAGTTGGGGCCGCCCGAAGCCACGGTTTGGCTGCGTCGGTGCCCACACTCGGAACCAACGGCTCCCGGGAAACACGAGGGTTCTTATCACGGCCCGACATACAGGATACTGATAGAGTGATAGACGACAGTGGCGAGGAGGGGGACCGAGCCACGAATCGCAAGCCGAGCGGGACCGATTTGGCGTCGATTCCGCTCCCCTACCAGATACTTTCAAAAACCGGCACCATCCAGCAGGTGAACCGTGCCTGGCTGGATAGACTGGGGTACGAGCGCGAGGCGGTGCTCGGTCGGCCGTTCGTGGAGTTTCTGACCTCGGAGTCGGTCGATACGTTTCGGGACACCGCCTCGACGTTCGCCGATCGGAACCGGGTCTCAGACGTGGAGTTGACGCTCAGACACGCGGGCGGGAAGGGACTCACCGTCAGATTCGAGGGGCAAGCCAAATTCGAAAATGGCGACCACACCAGCACGCACTGCCAGTTTCACGAGATCGAAGCCGAACGCGAGCGGCGACTCCAAAACCACCAATCGAAAATCGAGGTGCTCCACGAGGTGGCAATGGACATGCAGGCCGCAGCTTCCGAGGCGGAGGTCTTTCGGGCGCTGGTCGAGGCGGCCGAGGATATCCTCCAATTCGACATCGCGATCGCCGACGTTGCCGAGGACGGATACCTGCTCACCCAGGCCGTCTCGTCTGACGTGCCGGTCGACGCCTACTTCGACCGGGTCCCGATCGACGACGAGTCGAAACTCGGGACACGGACCTACCGGTCCGGCGAGTCCTCGTTGGTCCGGGACCTCGATCGCAGCGACGCGACAGAGGTCGAAAACGAGTTCCGCTCGGCACTGACCGTCCCGATCGGCGAGTACGGCGTCTTTCAGGCCGTCGACAGGGATCCCGGCGCCTTCGACGAGACCGACCTGGACCTGGCCGAACTCCTTGTTTCACACGTCCGAAACGCACTCGCACGTCTGGAGCACGTCGAGACGCTCCGCCACCGGACTGCCTCCCTGAGCCGCGAACGAAACCGCCTGGCCGCAGTCTTCGAGGCCATCCCCGAACCGGTCGCACACGTCGAGTACGAGGCGGAGACCCCCACCGTCGTCGCCGTCAACTCGGCGTTCGAACGGACCTTCGGCTACGAGTCGGCCGCGATCGAGGGGCGCTCGCTCAACGAGTTGATCGTTCCACCAGACCACCGAGAATCCGCCCGGAAAATCGACGGGACCGCCGCGACGGAGCGAACGGTCGAACGGGAGGTGGTCCGACGAACCACGGAGGGGGACCGGACGTTCAGACTCCGTTCGTCGCTGCTGGATGCCGGCGTGCGCACGGAGGCGCTGGCCATCTACGTCGACCTCACGGACCAGAAAGAGCGCGAACAGAAGCTAAAGCGGGAGAACGAACGGCTCGAACGGTTCGCCAGCATCGTCTCCCACGATCTCAGGTCCCCGCTCACGGTGGCCAGCGGACGACTCGATCTGGCGGCCGAAACGTGTGCGAGCGACCACCTCGCGGCCGTCGACGAGGCGATCGATCGGATGGATGCCATCATCGACGACGTGCTCACGCTCACCCGCGAGGGACGGACAGTCGAACCCGAAGAACGGGAAGCGATCGAGCTAGCCGAACTGGTTCCGATGTGCTGGGAGACCGTCGACGCCCCTGCTGCCAGCCTCGCCGTGAAGACGACGGCCACCGTCGCGGCCGACCGGGGTCGGCTCCGACGGGCCCTCGAGAACCTCTTCTGGAACGCAGTCGAACACGCCGGCGACGGGGTTACCGTGACCGTCGGGGACCTCGAAGACGGCTTTTACGTCGAAGACGACGGGCCCGGAATTCCCGAAGAGGACCGGGAGACGGTCTTCGAGTCCGGTTATACGACCTCCCGAGATGGGACGGGCCTGGGGCTGGATATCGTCGCCGACATCGTGGAAGCCCACGGCTGGACCGTCGAACTCGGGACGGGAACGAACGGCGGGGCCCGGTTCGAGATCCGGACCGGCGACTAACTACTGGAAACTCTGGTAAAGAAGGACCGTCACCGCGAAAGCAGCAAAGAGGTCCGGCAGGAAGGCAAACGGCCCCAGTTCGGGGCCGCCGCGGAACCCGAAGAGAACGTGGATCGCCGGGTTGGAGGCCATCGCGTAGAGCAACAATGCGACTGCAAAGAGGAGCAAACTTCCCGTGAACCGGTTGGGCAGGTCGCGATAGACCACGAGGTACGACCACGTCAGTGCCAGCAGAAGGATGACGTTGTACGTCGAGAGGAACATCCGGATGTCCGTCTCCACACCCATGTCCTGGGGCGGGCGCATCATCCCGGGACCCATCATCCCGCCGACGTGCTGTGGTTCGACCAGGAGAGCAACGAGAGCACTGATGATGACAGCCCCGACAACGATGAGGCCGACACGGCCGCGAAGCCCATTTGGGCCGGCCCGCTCAGACATCGACATCACCCAGGTCGGCCTGTTCGGCGATCGTATCGAGGACATCCATGTTCGATTCCATCCGCTCGGTCAGGAAGTACACGTCACCGTACCCGTCCCCCACCGGTTCGAGAACGTCGTTCTCGGTCAACAGATCGAGGTGGTGGCGGATAGTCTTGTAGTCCAGGTCGAGTTCGGCGGCGAGTTGATTCGCGTTCATCGGTTCACGCTCCAGAGTTCTGATGATTCGAAACCGGTTGCTGCCACCGCGGGCTCCACCGATCAACCACCAGAGTACCTTCCGCATCGAGTCACGTCTCGGATTCGGGTAAGACGGCTAAATAACTGCCCTTCTCTACGGCGCACGTTTAAATTCGATCTCAGGCCAGACAGTGGCCGTTACCGTAGCCACCCTGGTTCCCGAAACTACCGTGGCCACCGAATCCGGATCCGTCCTGCGCGGCGTCAGTCCCGAATCCGTGCCCCTGGCCATACTGGCCGTCACCCTGGAAGCCGTCCGCAGCCGGGCCAAGCGTAGCGTCCTCGACGCCGTAGTCCGTCAACATCGTCCGTACGGTGTCACGGATTTCGGTGGGCGAGGCGTCGTTCTCGATCATCGACTGCACCTCGCTCTGGATCGTCGCCACCTGCTCGTCAGTCAGGTCAAAGCGCTCCTGGAACAATTCCAGACGCTCGTCGCCGGTGACCCAGGGACTGTTCGAGCCATCCTGGGCCTGCTCAACTGTCACAGTCGCATCGGGCGATTCGACGGGCGTTTGATCGGCGGTGCCTGCAGCGAAGCCACCGGCGCCAGCCGCGGCAAAGCCCGTGAACGCCACGAGGGCCACGAGTGCCACGCCCAGCAGTTTGGTTGTCGTCTTCATTGTGTTTCGACCACGAATCATCCAAGGTGCAGGTAGTTCATATACGTATTCCGAACTATCTCCTGAGTCCGACCCACCTCTCACCCAAATTCATCCCCAGACCAGCCCAAAAACACCCAACAATGGCGTTGATTTGGCCGCAACGATTGCGTCGGCGCGGCGAACCATCCGGGGTGTTTGACGGCCGCAAGCGTTAAACTATCTGAATAATTAGGTATGGATTGGGTGAGACGTGTGCTCGACCAGCACTGGCAGATCGGGCTCCTGCTCGTCATCGGGGTGCTCCATCTGCTGGTGTATCTCCAGTTCCGTCGGCTGTCCCGGGAGACATCCACGGAGACTGCGGAGCCAACGAGTGAACGACGGGCCGAGGGACAGGAAACCGTGGTCTGTCCCGAGTGCGGGGCCGCGAACGAGCCGGGCTTCCGGTACTGCCGTGTTTGCGCCACCGAATTGCCAAAAACGGGTGAGAACGGGCGTGAAAAGGGCCATCCGTTCGGCATGGAGCGGTAACCGGGACCGAGATCCCGATCGAATCCTAACACAACCGCGTTTTTTCGCGTCGGCTACCCGGATTCGTCGTCCAGACGTTCGGTTACTTCAGATTCGACCTGGTCCTTGACTTCGTCGCTGACCTGCTGTTCGACTGCCGATTCGAGGTGGGTCTCGACCTCGTCAGCCACCCGATCCTCGACGGCCTCGACACGATCTTCCACCTCCTTTTCCACCCGGTCGTCCATTTCGGATTCGACCTGTTCTTCAATTTCCGACTCCACCTGGGCTTCGACCTCGCTTTCGACCTGTTGCTCGGCCTCTCGGGAGACCGCCTCCTCGATGATACGCTCGTAAATCGACATCTTCTCCCAGATACGCAGGAGGTAGCCGACCACCAGGCCGGCCTCGAAGGCAGCCACGCGCGGGTCGAACCGGAAGATCAGAAAGCCGATGCCGACGATGAATAGTGCGCCATAGGCCAGTTCGATGTAAAATTGTGTCTGTCGGCCACGAAGTCGACTCCCCACGGACATCGATCCGAAATTGTGTATCCGCGGCCAAAAGTGTGACTCGAACGAGCGACAAGCGACGGCTGCAGTGGTCCCGTTGCAGGTAGAAGGCGGCCCGGTCGAGGACCCACTCTCGGTGCCCCCACGATGTTCGTGTGCGTGGATTTTTATAGGCCGGCCGGCCAATCCCGCAACTATGATCGCAGGGAGGGGTCGCTCATGCGCATTTTGATCGTCGGGGCCGGGGAAGTCGGCTCCTCGATCGCGGCCAACCTCGCGAGTACACACGAGGTCGTGGTCGTCGAGCAGGATCCCGTGCTCGTCGAGGAGTTGAACTACTCGCTGGACGTGTTGGCCGTCCAGGGGGACGGGACGGATCTCGAAGTCCTCCGGGACGCGGACATCGATCGCGCCGACATGGTGATCGCGGCGACGGACAGCGACGAGACGAACATCGTCATCAGTGGAACGGCCAAGACGGTGACGGACACGTTCACGATTGCCAGGGTCAAGCGCCGCCAACTGCTCACGACCTGGGAGCAATCACACGGGGCCTTCGGGGTCGACTTCATGGTGTGTTCGGACCTCGTGACCGCGGAGGCGATCTATCGGATTTCGGCGGTGCCACATGCCCACGACGTCGACGAGTTCTCGAACGGGCTGGTCCAGATGGTCGAGCTCAAGGTCGATGCAGGGAGCCCGGTCGTGGGCAAATCAGTCCGTGAAGCCGACCAGTACGATTCGATGACCTTCGCGGCGATCTTCCGCGACGGGGAGTTGATCGTGGTGACCGGCAAGACGACGATTCAGGCGGGGGACAGCATCGTGGTCATCGGCAGTCCGTCGTCGGTTCGATCGTTCGCCAACGAGAGTGCGACCGAGGTCGACGAGGAGATCGAGGACGTGGTGGTCATCGGCGGCAGCAAAACCGGCCATCAGACGGCCCGGGTCTTCGAGGAGCACGGCTATCGGCCACGCCTGATCGAGAAGGACCAGGATCGGGCCCGGTACCTCGCCGAGGAGTTGAAACAGACGACGGTCCTGGAGAGTGATGCCACGGACGTCGAGTTCCTCGCCAGAGAGCACGTCGGGGAGGCCGACGTGGTGGTCGTCTGTCTGGAGAGCGACGAAAAGAACCTCCTCGTCTCCTTGCTGGCCCGAAAACTGGGGGCCAAGCGGACCGTCGCCATCGTCGAGACCGCGGACTACGCGGATCTCTTCGAGGCGGTGGGAGTCAATATCGCCGTCGACCCGCGGATGGAGACCGCCGAGGAGATCGTTCGGTTCACCTGGGAGGGACAGACCGAGAAGGTCGCGATGCTCCAGCACGACCGGGCCGAGGTCCTGGAAGTCGAACTCGACGAAACGAGTCCGGTCATCGGCCGGCGGTTGGTCGAGGTGGTGGGGGACCTCCCGGATGGGGTCGTGATCGGCGCGATCTCCCGTGATGGGACGCTGGTGGCGCCGCGGGGCGAGACAATCTTCCAGACCGGCGACCACGTCGTCGTCTTCGTCGACGCCAAGGTGCTAAACGACGTCGTGCCACAGTTCTAATGGCGGCGGATCGATTCGGACCTTTCTTTAGCGACCGGGAATCACTCCCGGTCATGAACGGGCCGAGGGGGTCGCCGTGAGCTTCACCATCCAGTGGCGGGCGAGTCTCGCCAGCCTCGGCACCATGGTGAAGTTCCTCTCGATCTCGATGCTGGTGCCGATCTTCGTGGGTGTGGTTTATGGGGAGGACATCTGGGTGTTTCTCGTCTCGATGGCGCTGACCGCCGCCGCCGGCTTCGCCCTCGAACGGCTCGATCCCGAACCGGACCTCGGGCCACGGGAGGCCCTGTTGTTGGTCTCGCTGGCCTGGACCACCGCGTCGATCTTCGGTGCGGTTCCGTTTCTCCTCGCGGGGATCGGCACCGAGTCGACGATCGGCCTCTCGCTCTCGTCTCCGGGTGCGGCCTTCAGTTCGGTCGTCAACGCGCTGTTCGAATCGACGAGCGGATTCACCACCACTGGCGCGACCGTGCTCGGAGAGATTAGTCTGGAGCGTCACTCCCATGCGGTACTGATCTGGCGACAGCTCATCCAGTGGCTCGGCGGCATGGGAATCATCGTGTTGATGATCGCCATCCTGCCGGAACTCGCGGTCAACGGGGCCCAGTTGATGCAGTCGGAAGCACCGGGCCCGGACCTCCAGAAGCTCACCCCACGGATCGCCGAGACGGCCCGCGCACTCTGGATCCTCTACTTCGGGTTCACCGTCGTCCTCGTCGCCCTGCTTTTCGGCCTCCATCTGGCCGGGTACGCGCCGAACATGAACCTCTTCAACGCCGTCGCCCACGGGTTCACCACGCTCCCGACCGGCGGATTCTCCCCGCAAGCCGACAGCATCGCCGCGTTCTCGGCGGCCGTCCAGTGGGCCATCATTCCCTTCATGGTCGTGGCCGGGACCAACTTCGCCCTGTTCTGGCACGTGCTGAAAGGGGAGGCCGAACAGCTGTACCGGAACTCGGAGTTCCGGGCCTACACGGGGATGATCGCGGTAGTCACTGCGATCCTGGCCGTCGTGTTGTTCCGTGGGGCCGCCCCCGTGCTCGAAATCGGCGGGGCGACCGAGGGCCTCACGGAGCCCTCACTTCGACACGCCGCGTTCCAGATCGGCTCGCTTTTGAACTCGACTGGCTACGCGAACGCGAACTTCGCGGAGTGGAGTTCGGCCGGCCAGATGATCCTCTTCTTCGCGATGTTCATCGGGGGCTCAGCCGGCTCGACCGGCGGTGGGGTCAAGGTGGTTCGCTGGCTCGTCGTGCTCAAGACCATCCGCCGGGAGCTTTACACGACGGGCCACCCCGAGGTCATCGAGCCGGTTCGACTGGCCGGGAACGTCGTCGACGAGGACGCGATCCGCGGCATCATGACCTTCACTATCCTCTATCTGGTGCTGTTTGCGGTCGCGGCGGTCTTCTTCAGTCTGGACACCGCTCGAATCGGCATCGACCTGACCGTTCTCGAAGCGCTCAGCGCCTCGCTCGCGACACTCGGGAACATCGGGCCGGGATTCGGTCGACTCGGACCCTTCGGGAGTTACCTCTTCTTCCCGGATACCTCGAAGCTCCTCATGACCGGGCTGATGTGGCTGGGCCGGCTCGAAATCGTCCCGGTGCTCGCGATCTTCGTGACCGGACTCCGCGACCGGTGATCAGACCGCCGCGGCCCAGAGCCGAACGTCCTCGGAACACTCGAAGCCGTCGAGGAGAAGTGTCTCGATCACCTGGGCGACCCGCTCGTCGTCGCCCGGAACCTCGATTCGCAGGTTCGTTCCCGCCTCCGTGTCATGCTGGTCGGTAATTCGCACGCCGCCGATCCCGTCGATTGCGGCCCGAATCGAGTCCAGTTCCGCGTCGGTGCAGTCAAGGTTGAGCGTCTGCTCCTGGTCGCGGTACTGGACCCACGGCGGAGGGCCAGCACTCGAATCCTCGGATTCTGGGTCGGTCTCAAGCGTGAGAAAGGTACTGTCCCGCGCGCGGTGGGCACGGATCGCCGCGACGACCAGGTCGGTTCGCTCGGCCGGCGAGGTGGCGTCGAATCTGCTCATACGAGTACTGAGCGGGGCGGGCGGAAAAGCGCCGGGTTCGGGCTCAACCGGTTCGACAAGCCCTTAAACTGACCGTGGGAAATGCAGTTATGTCCGATCCACGCGTGCTGATTTTGGGCGCACCGGGTGCCGGCAAAGGGACACAGGCCGATCGACTCACGGCGGCCTTCGACCTCGAGCACATCACGACCGGTGACGCCCTCCGGGCGAACAAGGACATGGAGACCGAGTATGGCACCCCGCGGGAGTTCATGGACGCCGGGGAGCTCGTTCCGGATCCGGTGGTCAACGAGATCGTCGAGGCCGCGATCGACGAGGCCGACGGCTTCGTGCTCGACGGCTACCCCCGGAACGAGTCACAGGTCGAGTACCTGGAGGACATTACCGAACTGGACGTGGTCCTCTACCTCGACGTCGCCGAATCCGAACTCATCGACCGGCTGACGGGCCGACGAGTGTGTTCGGAGTGTGGCCGATCCTACCACGTGAAGTACGATCCGCCCACAGAGGAAGGGGTCTGTGATGAGTGTGGCGGCGAACTCTACCAGCGGGACGACGACACCGAGGAGACAGCCCGCGAGCGGATCCGGGTCTACGAGGAGAACACCGCAGCCGTCGTCGAGCACTTCCGGGAGACCGGGGACCTGGTCGAAATCGACGGCGAGCAGGACCCAGAGGGCGTCTTCGAGGACATCGAGGCGGCCGTCGAGGCCCACACGGACGCGGAGTAAAAGGTTCATTACGCCCCCTCTCGTTGCCTGGGATAATGAACCGAACCGCGGAGAAGGTAGCGGACCTCGTCCGTGAAAATCCGGAGTTCGAGTCAGTCCTCTCCGAGTTGCTGGATCGGGAGGACGAACTCCGCTGGCGGGACGTGAAAGACGACATGACGAGCGGCCAGTGGGGCCGCCTGCTCCAGAAGGACATCCTCGTCGAGGGCGAGGACGGGTTCCAGTTCGCGGACCGGGAGGCCGTCGAGGAAGCCCTGGGCCGGACCGACGAGATGGAGTTCGAAACCGACGTGGACGTCGATGATTCGGAATCCTCCTGGAGCACCTACGACAAGGCCGCGGCGGTCGGTGCGCTTGGCATGTTCGCCGGCTACTCGGTCGGTTCCGTCCGGTCGGCCGTCGGCAACGTACTTGACGTGTTCCTCGGCCCGCTCGACAGTGCGCTGCCGTTTTTCGCGGTCATCATGGTCCTGGCGGTCGTCACCGGACTGTACTCCTCGATCCTCCAGAACGCCCTGATGGACACCGAGAAGATGGGGGCCTATCAGGAGAAGATGAAGGAGATCCAGGAGCGCCAGAAGGCCGCCAAGGAGCGTGGTGACGACGAGGCAGTCGAGCGCATCCGTGAGGAGCAGATGGACGCGATGGGCGATCAGCTGGGTATGTTCAAGGAACAGTTGCGGCCGATGGTGTGGATCATGGTCATCACCATCCCCGTGTTCCTCTGGATGTACTGGAAGATCCGCCCGCCGGCCCACATCAATCCCGCCGAGGCGTCGATGGTCATGCCCATGGTCGGGGAGGTGGAACTGGCCGCCGGTGTGGTGGGACCGCTCCAGGCGTGGATCCTCTGGTATATCCTCAACTCGATTGGCTTCTCCCAGATCATCCGGAAGGCCCTGAACATCCAGACCTCCCCGTCGTAGGTGGCCCAGGGCGGTTCACAAGGGATATGAGCGCCCCGCGTGGACTACTTGTATGTTGATCACCATCTCCGGCCCGATCGGGAGCGGCAAGTCGACCGTGGCGACTGCCCTCGCCGAAGCACGGGATTTCGATCACGTCTCCGGTGGTGACATCTTTCGCGAGTTGGCCGCCGAGCGTGGGTACACGCCCCTGGAGTTCAACAAACTCGCCGAGGAGGACGACCAGATCGACCGCGATCTGGACCGCCGGCTCCGCGAGATCGCCGCCGAGCGGGACGACCTGGTTCTCGAATCGCGACTGGCCGGCTGGATGGCCGGCGAGCACGCCGATCTGAAGTTCTGGTTCGACGCCCCCGAGAAGATCCGGGCCGCCCGGGTCGCCGACCGCGAGGACCGGGACTTCGAGACCGCTCTCTCGGAGTTGCGGGCCAGAGGCGAGAGCGAGGCAAAACGCTACCAGGCCTATTACGGAATCGATTTCACCGACCACTCGATCTACGACCTGTCGATGAACACCGCCCGCTGGGACCCCGAGGCCGTCCTCGCGATCCTCGAGACGGCCATCGACGCCTACGACGAGGCCACGGACGAGGGGGCGGTCCCGGTCACGGACGTCGACTATGAGTTCTGACCGGCCCGGCCTTCGCGGGCCGCCCGCGGAGCGGGACCCTCAGTCACTCCTGGAGTTCGGCGTCATCAACCTCGACAAGCCACCCGGCCCCTCGGCCCATCAGGTCTCGGCCTGGATCAAGGACCTCACCGACCTGGACCGGGCCGCCCACGCCGGGACCCTCGATCCCAAGGTCACGGGCGTCCTGCCGGTCCTCCTGGGGAACGCGACTCGCCTGGTGCCGGCGCTTCTCGAAGGAACGAAAGAGTACGTCGCGGTTCTGGAACTCCACGCGAGCCCACCCGCGGACCTCGCGGCGACGATCGCCAAATTCGAGGGCGAGATCTACCAGAAGCCGCCCCGGAAGAGCGCTGTCGCCCGACGGCTTCGGACCCGCCGGGTCCACGACCTCGAAGTTCTGGAGGTCGAGGACCGCCAGGCCCTCATTCGCATGGACGTCGAGAGCGGGACCTACGTCCGAAAGCTCTGTCACGACATCGGGTTGGCACTGGGGACCGGTGCACACATGGGCGATCTGCGTCGGACGGCGACCACGCCCTTCGACGACACTACCCTCGTCACGCTGCACGATCTGGCCGATGCCCTGGCCCGGTACGAGGAGTCGGGCCAGGAGGACTGGCTCCGGGAGGTAGTTCACCCGGCCGAGCGGGCGCTGACCCACATTCCGGAGGTCGTCATCGCCCCGAGTGCGGCCGCAGAAGTGGCCCACGGCGCGCCGGTGTACGCGCCGGGAGTGATCGAGGGGCCGGCCGAACCGCCCTCGGGATTGGTCGTCTGCAAAACCCCGAACGGCGCGGCCGTCTGTCTGGGCCGGCAGGTCGGTGATCCCGAGGCGGAGTCGGGGGTCGTCGTCGAGCTCGAAGCGGTCCTGGTCTGAGCGACAAGCGAAGGCCTTAATGCTCGCTCACTCATCTCCCCGAGTGCGGGACCGTGGGGTAGCTTGGTATCCTCGGCGCCTGGGGGGCGTCGGACTTGAGTTCGAATCTCAACGGTCCCACTTTTGGAAGAACGAAGTGACGGCAAAAGTGGGAGCCAGAGAGACCACGGAGTCGTCTCTCGTTGGTCCCATCGCACCTTTTTCGACGTCAGGTTCGCTACGCGAACCACTCTCCACTCACGGCGGCGAAGCCGCCGTTCGTGTGGTTCGAGGCTCGGTTTTGACTTGCGACGTTGTCGATCCTTGATACAAAAGAACGCTATCGACAGTGTCATACGTTTCTGTTCGGGAAAGTGGCCTATCGGGACCCGACTCCGAATTACAAGACAGCCGTAAACCGGTTATCCATGTCCTCAGTAATCGGGATCGTCTCTGTCGCGCTCGTTGCATCGCTTTTTATGTCCTTCACCGTCGGGGCAAACAGCAACTCTGCTCCGATCGCGCCAGCCGTCGGGGCAAATGCGTTGTCGACGCTTCGAGGAGCACTATTGGTCGGCCTCGTCGCCGGTCTCGGTGCCATTGCACAGGGTGGCAGTATCTCGGAGACAATCGGCCACGGGCTGGTGACCGGCGTGACGATTACCCCACTGGCCGCCACAGCGACGCTGCTCACGGCAGCCACACTCATCACCATCGGGAACTCACGGGGCTACCCTATCCCCTCCGCGTTCACGGTGACGGGAGCGGCAATTGGTGCGGGTGTCGCGCTGGGCGGGGGTTTTGCAGCTGGGACGTACGCCAAAATTCTGGGTTTCTGGTTTGCGATTCCGGTCGTCGAGGGCATCCTCGCGTACGGTCTCGCGTGGCTGTTGCTAGACGATCGGGTCTCAGATGAGTTGAGTATTCCGCTGCTCGCCGGCGGCGTCGGCTACGCACTTGCCAACATCCAATTGTCGTTTCTCCCGGCTCCCCAGAGCGAGCAAGGGTCGCTCGCGGGCGTCATCACCCGCCAGTTCGACGTCACATTGACAGCAGTTGGCGAAGCCGGGGTCGTCATTGTCGGGACCGTGATCGGTCTTCTCACGGTCGCAGTGGTCTACTGGCAACTCCGGCGTGATGTCACGACCGGCATCAACCGGATGCTGGTCGCACTTGCCCTCGTCGTTGTGTTCACCAGCGGCGGATCGCAGGTCGGTCTCGCCACCGGACCGCTGGAATCCGTCTTCGAATCCTCGCTCGGTCTCCCCTCATTATACTTGCTGGGACTTGGGGGCCTCGGAATTCTCCTCGGTGGCTGGTTCCGGTCACCGCGTCTTATTCAGGCCGTGGCCCGGGAGTACGCCGCACTCGGCCCAAAACGCTCGATCGCCGCGTTCATTCCCGCGTTTCTCATCGCTCAGGCTGCGATCGCGCTGGGCTATCCCATCTCGTTCAACAAGGTGATGATTTCCAGTATCGTCGGGGCTGGACTGGTCAGTGGGTCCTCGAAATCTGCGGGGGTGTCCGCCACGAAGACAGGGTACACGGTCGGGGCGTGGATCGCCTCGATGATCGGTGGTGGCGCGCTCAGTTACGCGCTCTATCACGCGCTCGCTGCACTGCCAGGACTGGGATAGTCAGACGTTCTGGAGCACGACGAGGTCCTGGATTGCCGCGCTTTGCTTCATCTCCGCCCACGTCTCAAAATCGGTCGTTCGCGCCACGAACGCGTCCCGTTCGTCGGTCGAGAGCCGTTGGACGCCCGAAATCGTATCCTCGTTACACGGACAGGCCGCACAGAAACCAGCCACCGAGTCGAACTCCGTGTGCCGACGGATGAACGCATCCGAGGCGACCCGCACGCGGGAATTTGAAACCCAGACCTCCAGCGAGAGTGCCCGTTTGATTGCAGTCGTGAGGCTTGGAAGCAATGAATTGGGGTTCTTGACTCCAGTGTCAAGGACCATAGGTTTGGGCTGGGCCTCAAGGCATGTAAATCCGGTGAAGAGAGCTCCATTACAATCGGGCAGATAGCCATGAGGTCCGGATCGGCTCCAATGTTGCTCGTGTCCAAAACAATAGACAAAATCGAACAGTTTTCGAACCGGTTCGACCCGGTCGGTTGATACCCCAGGACGAGTTCTCGGGGATTAACGTCCTAATCTGAAAAGCAAGCGAAACGCTTCTGAAGTCCGAAAGTTCCCTTTACGTGCCTTTAAACGGCTGCCGCGCGAAGGGTTAGCAACCCAATGCAAACTTTCTCGGTCGCCCGAGAACTACTCGGCGCAGCACTGGACACGCTGCCGTCGAACGTCGCAATTCTCGACGCCGAGGGAGAGATCCTGTGGACGAACGCCTCGTGGCAGGAGTTCGGCGTCGAAAACGACATCGAACTCGCACCCGATACCGTCGGGGTCAACTACCTCGATGCGACGGCGGCGGGCGAGGACGAGTACGCGCTAGCGGCCCACGCCGGGCTCGACGAACTCCTCCAGGGCCAGCGAACCGAATTCGAACTGGAGTACCCGTGTCACTCGCCGGACGAGAAGCGGTGGTTCCTGCTCCGGGCCTCGGCGTTCACCATCGGCGGGGATCGCTATGCCATCGTAGCCCACGTCGACATCACGGACCGGGTGCTCGAAGAACAAACTACGGCCCAGTACAAACTCGCCATCGAGGGGGCTGGCGAGGCCATCGCCGCCGTCGACGAGGACTACAGATTGCTCTTTGCCAACGAGGCCTACCGGAACACCCACTACCTCGGCCCGTCGGTGACCGGGATGCACCTTTCGGACGTTCTCGGCCCGCAGGACTTCGAGACCATCGAGCCCTACGTCGAACTCGCCATGGCGGGCCAGGAGGTGGCCTACCGGATGACCAGAACCCGCTCGGGCAAGCCGGACCGCGTCTTCGACATCAGGTACTACCCGCTCGGGGGCGAGGGATTCGGTCCCGAGGGGGTCGTCGCGACCATGCGGGACGTCTCGAAGCAAGTCGAGCGCGAACAGCACCTCCTCTCGCTCGATCGGCTCCTCCGGCACAACCTGCGAAACGACCTCACCGTCATCCGGGGATACGCGGCGATGATCGCCGATCGTGGCGACGCCGAAATCGCCTCGCTGACCGGGCCGATCACCGACGCCGCCGACCGGTTGCTTGCCGAGGCCGAGAAAGAACGGCAGATCCTCGCGGTGCTCTCCGGGCCACCCGAACAGACGACAGTGGACCTTCAGGAGATGGTTGAGCGCGTTATCGAGGACTGCAACGAGGACCAGCCGAACGTGACGATCATCGTCGCGATCCCCGAAGATCTGGAAGTCACGACGATTCGGTCGGTCGAACAGGCGATCCGGGAGTTGATCGAGAACGCCATCGTCCACAACCCGGCCGACGAGCCGATGGTCCGGATCACCGCGGAACGAGCGGACGACCGGGCAACGGTCATGATCGGCGACGATGGGCCCGGCATCCCGACAGAGGAGCGGATCGTCGTCACCGAATGCCGAGAGATCGACCCGCTCGTTCACAGCAGCGGGATGGGACTCTGGATGGTCAAGCGAATCGTCACGCGGGCTGGCGGAACCCTGCAATTCGGCGATTCGGACCTGGGCGGGAGTTGTGTAACGATGACGATCGAGCCGAAAGAGACAGTCGATTCTGGTTCGCCATAGCCTGGAAGCGACTCTAGAAGGGGCCAAATCAAGGCGACGTGATCCGGGACCCAAAATATCATCACTGAGATTTACCCGGTACTTTCACAACCCCCCTTCCCCTTTCCTGGCGATAATGGTCGATCATTCGGCGCAGTTCGGGCAGGGTGGATTGAACGCCCACGTCGACCCGGACGCGTTGCTCGAGGATATCGGACTGGATCGCGAGGAAATCGCCTGGCGAAAGGACTTCGTGGACTTCGACGAGGCCGACGTACAGCGACTAAAGCGCTATCAGTCGGTCTTCGAGGAACACAAAGAAGACATCGCGGAGATGTTCTACGAGAACATCACCGCCCACGAAGAGACCACCGAGGTCATCGGTCGCTCGCCGAAGGGGATCGAACAGCTCAAGAAGACCCAGGAGGCCTACCTGGTCTCCCTCGCGAGCGGCGAGTACGGCGAGGACTACTTCCGGAACCGGGCCCGGATCGGGAAGCTCCATGACCTCCTGGAGATGCCGATGAAACAGTACATCGGTCAGTACGGGGTCTACTACAACCTCCTGGTGCCACTCGTCACAGACCGCATCCAGGATCGGGTCGAAACGGCAGTCCAGGAGGAACTCCCGGACGAAGTCGACGACGAGGCCGTCAACGCGGCCATCGAGGCCGCAAATGGAGCCGTCGAGGAGGGCGTGAACGAACTTCACTCGATCCTGAAGCTCATCGATCTGGACATGCAGGTCGTCGCGGACACCTACATTCACTCCTACACCGAAACGCTCGACGAGACGATCGAGCGCCAGCGATCCGTCGCCACCGAGGTCCAGAGTGCCATCGACGAACTCGCGGCGGCCGCGGACACCGTCGCGGGCAGTACCAACGAGATCAGCGGGCTGGCCGACGACCAGCGGGACAACATGGACCAGATCGCCGGCGAGGTGTCGAACCTCTCGGCCACGATCGAGGAGGTCGCCTCCAGCGCGAACACCGTCGCATCCCAGAGCCAGGACGCAAAGGAGATGGCCGAAACGGGCCAGGAGACCGGCGAACACGCCCGGGAGGTCATGGAGGCGGTCAACGAGGCCAGCGAACAGGTCCAGCGGGACGTGTCCGAACTCCAGCGGACCGTCGAGGAGATCGACGAGATCGTCACGGTCATCAACGACATTGCGGACCAGACGAACCTCCTTGCACTCAACGCGAACATCGAAGCGGCCCGGGCCGGCGAGGCTGGGTCGGGCTTTGCGGTCGTGGCTGACGAGGTCAAGTCCCTGGCCGAGGAATCCCAGCAACAGGCCGGCGAAATCGAATCGATGATCGAGGACATCCGGGCGAACACGAACGAGACCGTCGACAGCCTCGAATCGACCCGGGAACAGATCCAGCAGGGGGTCGCGGAAGTGGACGAGTCCATCGACATGCTCGATGAGATCGCGACGCTGGTTTCCGATACTGTCGCGGGCATCGAAGAGGTCTCGGCGGCGACCGACGAGCAGGCCGCGAGTGCCGAGGAGATCGCCGCGATGGTCGATCAGGCCCGGGAGAAAGCCGACGACGTGGCGACCGAAACTGAGGACGTGGCCGCCAGCACCGAGGAACAGGCCGCGAGCGTCCAGGAGATCCAAGATTCGGTCTCGCGACTTGAAGCTGAGGGGGAGTAGTAATACAGTTCTGATAGACAAAGAGCAAATTTGATTGTGTCCGGGTCCGGTTTTCGGGCATGGAGATCGACATCCCACCGCTTTCAGAGACCGCGATGGATCAGGCCCGAAAGCGACAGCAGAACCTGACGAAGCCGCCGGGAAGCCTCGGTCGACTGGAGACATTCTCCGTCGAGATCGCCGGTATCACGGACGAGCCGACCCCCAAACTGGAGGAGGCGGTGATCGCCACAGTTGCCGGAGATCACGGGGTCGTGGCGGAGGGCGTCAGCGCCTTCCCGCAGGACGTGACCGCCCAGATGGTCGCGAACTTCGCTCACGGCGGGGCCGGCGTGAACGCCCTCGCGAACACCGTCGACGCGAGAAACCTCATCGTCGACGCGGGCGTGGCCGCGGCGGAGTACCCGGGAATGGACTCCGTCGTCGTCGACAAAGTCGGAAACGGCACGGACAATATCGCGACGGGAGCGGCGATGTCACGGGCGGACGCCGAAGCCGCGATCGAGGTCGGCCGCTCGGTCGTCGCCGAACACGCCCCTGAGGCCGACATTATCGGCCTGGGCGACATGGGTATCGCGAACACGACCCCCAGCGCGGCGGTCACGGCCGCCATCACCGGCCACCCCCCGGAAGCGGTGACCGACCACGGCTCCGGGATCGACGAGGAGACCTTCGAGCGGAAGGTGGCAGTGGTCGAGCGGGCCCTGGAGAACGATGCCCCGGATCCGGACGACGGCATCGACGTGCTTCGCTCCGTCGGCGGGTTCGAGATCGGCGCGCTGGCCGGGATCGCCCTCGAAGGGGCGAGCCGCCGGACCCCGATCGTGGTCGACGGATTCATCACGGGGGCTGGCGCGCTCGTGGCCGCCCAGATCGAGCCCGCGGTGACCGACTACCTCCTGCCCTCCCACAGTTCAGTCGAGTCCGGGCACGCGATTCAACACGAGGCCCTGGGGCTCGATCCGCTTTTCGACCTCGACCTGCGGCTGGGAGAGGGAACGGGCGCCGCCCTCGGGATTGCGGTCTACAAGGGCGCGTGTGCCACGCTTCGAGAGATGGCGACCTTCGAAGAGGCCGGCGTCTCGAACTGAGCCTACTGGACGGAGAAGCCGCCGTCGACGACGAGTGATTCGCCGGTGACAAACGAGGCGTCCTCGGAAGCCAGCCAGACGGCCGCGGCCGCGATCTCTTCGGGTTGGCCCAGTCGATCGATCGGGGTGGCGGCGATCGTTCCCTCGATCTGTTCCGGGTCCTCCTCTTTGGTACGGGCGACCATCGGCGTCTCGATGACACCCGGCAGTACCGCGTTTATCCGGACCCCGTCGGCACTGAACTCGACGGCGGCGGTCTTTGTCAGGCCAACCACGCCGTGCTTGCTCGCGACGTACGGTGCGAGGTTGGGGAAGCCCAGGATGCCGGCGATCGACGCGGTGTTGACGATAGCCCCACCACCGCTTTCCATCATCGCGGGGATCTCGGCACGCATGCCGAGGAAGACTCCCCGGAGGTTGATGTCGACGACCCGGTCCCAGCCTTCCAGGGTCTGGTCAGTCGTTGCCTCGTTCGGCCCCTCGATGCCGGCGTTGTTGTATGCGATGTCGAGGCCACCGTAGGTGTCGACGGCGGTGTCTACCACCGCCTGGATGTCCCCCTCGTTGGTGACATCAGCCTGGACGAACACGGCCTCCCCGCCCGCCTCGGTGATCTGTTCGACTGTCTCGTTCCCCCCATCCACGTCCACGTCGGCCGCGACGACCGAGGCGCCCTCTTCGGCGAACCGCTTGGCTGCGGCCCGGCCGATTCCTGAACTCGCTCCGGTGACGATCGCGACGCTGTCTTGAATTCCCCTCATAGTGGTACCCGACAGTTGTGACTGTCGTATGTGTAATTCGGTACCATACCAAATACATCTACCGGCAGGGGGGCTTCCCGCCCGGACTAAAACCAGTCCCGAAGTCGGTCGAGGGCCGACCGTTCGGTGGGCCGTTCGGCCAGCACGACGGATCGCTCGGTCTCGGTGATATTGTCGACGTAAAGCGAGTCGGAGACGAGACGGGAGAGGAGCCCACTCTCGGTCGCGCCGACCAGAATCATCGTGTGCTCTCTGGCCCCGTGCTCGATCGCCGTCTCGATGTCGCCGGTCTCGATTACCTGTGGCTGGTCTTCGAGGTCGTGGTCGATGGCCCAGTTGCGGAGGAACTCCTCGGCCCGTTCACGCTCCTCCTCAGTGTCGACGACAGAGAGCAACGTGATCGACGCGTCGTAGACATCGCGGAGTGACCGGGCCACCTGGGCGTTGAGATCCGCGTGGGGGTTATCGAGAACCCGGAGGAGGATCTTCTCGGGGTCAAAGCCGCGATCCTCGAGGATGAGGAGGTCACAGGGCAAGTGGCTGCCGAGTTCCTGGATCACGTCCTCAGGCCGGCCCGCCCCCCAGGGCGAGTCCTCGTCCCGTTCCATGAGCAGCAAGTCGACGTCCTGGCGCTCAGCGATGTCGAAGATCTCCGCGAATGAGCGATGGGAGATGACCGTCGAGGTCCGGCAGTCCAGTTCCTCGGACTCGATCGAGTCACAGAGACGCTCCAGGTCGGCAGTCGATTCTGCGACCAGTCGTTGCCGGTTGCTGGTCGAGGAGTACCGCGAGTGAGCCTCGTACTCGGGTAGAATGTGGACGAAACTCACGATCGCCTCGTCCTTTGCCGACGCGACGGCCTCGGCGAGCGAGACGAGTGTCGCAGACTCGGTCGGGTTTGCGACCGGAACGAGGACGTGATATGGACCCTTCGTCCCCGCCTCACTGCCCGTCGTGTCGACGAGTGGGACATACGAGCGACCGGCAAAGCCGAACGGACGACCGGGAATCCCACCGAAGAGCATTTCGCGGCGTGACAGCTGGCGACGGGCGCCCTCGAATCGGGCCCCGACCAGTCGCTCTTCGCTGGTCTGGAACCAGTTAACAAGCGTCACGAGCACCACGCCGCCGACGGTGTTCCCCAGGAGTACAGGGATGACAAAGTCGGTGAGACCCACGAGGAGACTCACGTCGCCCATGAATGCGAGGTACATCGTTTCGGTGAACGAGACGACCACGTGGAACAGGCCCCCGAGGGGAATCGCGAGAAAGGCCAGATAGATGACGACCAGCCGCGAGATCGTATCCCGGGCGGCATACTCGACCCAGACGACCCCGGCGACGATCAGCCCCGCGAAGACCGCCTTGAAGAACAGCGGCCAGACTGGGGTTTCGATGCCCTTGTGAGCCACGTCGATCGCGACGGCTGCCGCCTCGGGGGAGAGGACACCGCCCCAGGCGAGGGCGGCCGCGCCAGCCATTCCACCCAGGAAGTTCCCGGCGAGTACCACAACCCAGTTGCGGAGCAAGGCCGGGATGCTTGCCAGTCGTTCGAGTGTCAACGCCACCGGGGGGAGCGTATTCTCGGTGTACAGTTGATAGCCCCCGAGAATGATGTAGATGAATCCGAGCGGATAGAGAAGTACACTCAAAACGGGGTGGCCATCCGTCGAGGCGGTCAGCGAGACGTAAAGCAGGACGGTAATCGTAATCGAGAAGCCCGCAGCGAGGCCACTGAAGAAGAGTTCGCGATTGCTCGCCGTGATCTCCTCGTCCGCCGCGGCGACGATGCGCTGGAAGACCTCGTCCGTCGAAAACCGGTCTCTGACGACCCGACCGACCGCTGGTGCACCACTTCGGGACCGCTCGACCGCTTCCCGTACGGAGTCCTCGGCGTCTGATCCCTCATCGGCCATTGGAGACTCCTTTTCGGCCCGCCCCGATATGAATTGCCCTCTTCGACTGCTCAGGCACCGAGCCGTTCTTCGAGGCGAGCGTCGAAGTCGATGTCCGCCCCTTCGGTGGCCGACTCACGGATGTCGATCACGGCGATGCCGCGCTCGGTGATCTCGTACAGGCCGCTGTTTGGAGCAGGGCCAACGCGATCAACCAGCCCGTAGTCAGCCAGAATTGGCAGCCGGGTGTTGATGTACGATCGATCCTTGTCGAGGATGTATGAGAGATTCGCCGCCGTGTTTCGTTTCCCGTCGGACAGGGCCTCCAGAATTTCGAAGTCAGTGGGTTCGGCAAGCCTCATTGAATATCAAATATTGAAATTGGATGGCCATTTATTACATTCCCATGCCGGTGGTATATGCAAACAGTGTTACGGGTGTTTCGAGGCATCTGAAAGGATCCTTTGGTTACCTTCGAGTAAGGCCTAACCCGCCATAAGTACCCCGATCCAGGCGATACCGCCGTGTTTTCAGCGGCCGTTGGTTCAAAAACCGGGCCGTACTACAGGTTCTGGACGAGATCCAGATACTCCGGTTCGTCGATTGCCTTGAGCGTCTCGGTGTCCGCGACCCCCTTCTCGGCGAAGCGCAGGGCGAACTGCGTGTACATCTGGTCGTTGGGGAACTCCGCGATGGTGACGAAGTCGAAATCCCCCATGGTCAGGAAGACGTCCTTGATCTCCCCGCCCATCTCTTCGGCCATCGCCTTCATCTGCTCGGTCCGGGAGGCGCTTTGTTCGATCTCTGCGAAGCCGTCGGCGGTCAGGTTGGTGAGGCGGATGTAGGTTGGCATGGATAAGTGTGGCAGCTGTTATCTTGGCACTCTGTAACATGGTAAAGATGGTCGTGGTACTTATGGCTTTCCCCGAGTCGCGCCACGTGGCCGAAACGCGTAAGCGCCCGGCACGAGACGGACCGGCATGGCCCGGATCCCCTTCGGAATTGCAGGCCTCGACTCGCGGATCGGGGGCGGCCCGCCGGCGGGAAGTGTCGTCCTCCTGGCAGGCGAGAGCGGCGCAGGGGCCCGGGAGTTCCTCTACACGAGTGCCGTGATGAACGGCCTGGCGGAGACCGACCCGGAGCTCTTCTCGCTGCATTACGGTGATCGCCCCGGGGCCGCCGACGCCCCGGATTCGATTCACTACCTCTCTTTCACCGCCGACGCCGAGACGCTCTCGACGGAAATCAGTTACACCATGGACGATGGGCTCGTCGAGGCGGGACTGGAACCGATCGCCTTCGAGGACCTTTCCGCGGAGTACTTCCAGCTCAGCCCCGTCCCCCGGGAGTGGTACGGCCCGGCCCACCGGGATATCACCGACCTGGGCCAGGACGCCGACCGCCAGGGCGTGCTCACGGCCACGGCGAACTACCTCGACGAACACGCAAGCGGGAGCCTGGTCCTGATCGACTCGCTTTCTGACCTTATCGCGGCCCGGGGTCGCCATCACACCATCCGGGATCTCGTGTTGACCCTCAAGGGGCTCAGACGGATCGCCAGGGAGTGGAACAGCCTGATCATCCTGCTTTTGGCCAAAGACGCCGTCACCGACGAGGAACTCGGCAGCCTGATGACGGCCGTCGACGGGACGCTGCAGTTCGAGTGGGAGACCGGCGGCAACGAACGCGTTCGCACCATGTACGTCCCCGAGTTCCGGGGCGTGCTCTCCCAGCTCGAAGCCGAGGACATCATCCGCTTCGAGACGGAGATCCACGACGCCGGCTTCGACGTCTCGAATGTCAGGAAGATCAGGTAATGCCGCGTGGGGCATCTTTATGGCCCCAAGCCACAAATTCCGTGACGAGAATGAGTCAGCGCCGTCTCCTGGAAGGACCACGACGGGTAGACGGACAGCCATTTGTCGGCCGGAGTGAGCGATGACCGCGGAGCAAGATCTCGATGGGCTCCACGAACGAATAGAGGCCCTGGAATCGGACACGGCGGAGAAGATCGAGGACGTTCGCGACCGAATCGTCCAGGTCAAACGCGAGACGGACCGGAAGGCCGCGGCCGAGCACGACCACGAGGAGCTCGCGGCCCGGCTCACCGCCCTGGAGTCGGATCTGGAGTCCGTTCGATCGGCCGTAGAGCAAACCGAGTCGAAACTCGACGGCGGGTTCGAGAACTTCGAGGAGATCCTGGAGACGCTGTTCGACCGAACCGAGAACCTGGAGGCGGACGTGCAAACTCTGGGACAGGCGGTCCGTTCCATGAAGCAGACCCTCGAGACCGTCGCCGAGCGCGAACAGCGCCGCGCCAGGGCCGACCACCTCAAGCAGACCGCGGCGGCCCGGGGGGTTCGAACCGCCAAGTGCCAGGACTGCAACACGAAAGTGGACATCGCCCTCCTGAGCGACGGGACCTGCCCGAGTTGCGGGGCGAACTTCCACACACTCGATGCGAACCCGGGCTTTTTCGGCACCTCCGTCCTCGAAACGGGCGACCGGCCGGCCCTGGAGGGCGGCACCGACGCCGCAGCGCCCGACCTCGACACGTTGACCGCGGATGCGGAGGAATCCGAGGAACCCCACTCGGCACTCGACTGGACCGAAGACGGTGAGGACCGATGACGGACTCACAGGAGGAGACAGAGCGGGACTCCCAAGCGGAGACCGAACCGGACTCGATCCCACTCTCGGAGTTGCGATCCGAACTCGACGAGACACAGACGGAGTCGACCAGCCCGGACGACGACACCCCCCTGTCGGGCCTCCGGGACACGGTTCGCCAGCAGCAGGACACCGAGACAGACGTGTCGGGCGCGTTCATCGAGGAGGACGTCGAACCCATCGACTCGGCGGGCGTCTGGGCCGACCTGTTGATGGACGCCGGGGCTGGCGAAGGACAGTTCGGGGCCGAATCAAGCGAGGACTCGACGCTGGTCATCTCGAAGCGGATCTGCGAGCGCTGTGAGTACCTCGCCGACCCGCCGGCCCTCCGGTGTACACACGAGGGGACGACCATCCACGAACTCGTCGACGTGGGCCACGTCCGGGTCTCGGCCTGTCCGATGGTCGGGCCGGACGGCGAGACGAAGCGAGGCGAGGAGTAATCGGACTTTTGGGACCCGGGGTGCTACGGGTGGGTATGCAGTTCTGTCCCGAGTGCGGGTCGATGATGCACGCCGAGGACGGCGTGATGGTCTGTTCGAGTTGCGGGCACGAGGAGCCCCGGGACGAAAAAATGGCCGAGCAGTACGTCTCGACCGAGGAGCAGGACGAGAGCGACGTCATCGAGACCGAGGCGGGCATGAACTTCGAGGGCAAGCCCACCGCGGAAATCGTTTGTCCCGAGTGCGGCCACGGGGAGGCCTGGTACACCATCAAGCAGACCGGTTCCGCGGACGAGCCGCCGACGCGATTCTTCAAGTGCAAGGAGTGTGGGCACCGCTGGCGCGAGTACGCCTGACACCGCGAAACGGTTTTCCGCGGGCACGCTGTACGAACGGCAAATGACCTACGACGCGGTCGTCCTCGACAACGACGGCGTGCTCACCACCATGACCGATCGATCGGTCATGGTCCGGGCCGTCAGGGGGGCGTTCCAGGACATGGGCGTCGCCGATCCCGACCCCGAGGACGTGGAACGGCTGATCTACGGGGTCACCCCCGAGATCCTCCAGGCCGTCTCCGACCGATACGGCCTGGCTCCACGGCCGCTCTGGTACCGTCGGGACATGCGCTCCTCCCTAGTCCAGGAACGGGAAGTGAGAGCGGGCCGGAAGGCCCTCTACCGGGACTTCGAGGCCCTCGACGCCATCGATCGTCCGCTTGGCATCGTCAGCTCGAACCAGGATCGCACTGTCGCGGCGATCCTGGACCAACACGACATCGGCCACTACTTCGAGACGGTCTACGGGCGGGAGATGGATCCGGAGAGCCTGGCACGAAAGAAGCCCGACCCGTACTACCTCGATCTGGCGATCGCCGATTTAGGTGCGAAAAACCCGCTTTTCGTCGGTGACAGCGAGTCGGACGTACAGGCCGCCCGGGCGGCCGGAGTCGATTCGGTGTTCATCCGTCGTGATCACCGGGCCGAGACCGAACTCGCTGTCACGCCGACCTACGAGATCGAGTCACTCGCCGAACTCCCCGATATCGTCCACCGATCGGCCTGATTACACTCGATCGGGGGCGACCCAGTCGGCGAGTTCCGAGTCGACGGGCTCGCCGGCGATCTGATCGGCGAGCAACTCGCCCACGAACGGCGCTCGGGTGACGCCGTACCCGGACATGCCGACCGCCGTGTAGAAGCCCTCGACAGCCGTCTCGCCCACGAAGGGCCGGCCGTCCGGGGTGATCGTCCGGAAGCCGACCCAGTCGTTGACGATCTCGGCGTCCGCCAGCCGAGGAACGGACTGTTCGATCTCCCCCGCGATGTCGAGGTAGAACGACTGGTCGACCGTGTGGTTCGCGTCCGGGTCGAACTGCTCGGCCGTCTCGTAACTCGTATCGAATCGGCCACCGAAGGCCTGATTCCGGCCGTCCTCGCGGAAGTAGTGTTCGTTCCGGAGAATCATGAAGGGCAGGGAGAACTCCGCCTCGCGGGAGAGAACGACGATCGGGCCGCGAGTGTGTCTGAGTGGCAGGTCCACACCCACGAGGTCGTTGATCTGGGGGGCCCACGGCCCCGCCGCGTTCACCACGCCGCTGACGGACTCGGTTCCGTCGGGGGTCTCGATGGCCGTCACGCGCCCGTCCTCGGTGTGAATGTCGGTGATTTCGACACCCGTCTCGATGGTCGCCGGGCCCTCGGTGGCGCGGTCGGTGAAGTGCTGGATGATCTCGGAGGGATCGAGAAAGCCGTCCGCCGGGACGTAAAGCGCCCCTTCGAAGGCCTCGGGATCGAGTCCCTTCGCCGCCAGGGCTTCGGGTTCGAGCCACTCGGTCTCGACCCCAAGCTCCTGCATTCCTTTCCAGACCGCACGGACCCCGGGCACGTCTGTCAGTTCCGGGGCGGTCTCCAGGGTCCCGACCTGCGTGAACTCCAGGGTACCAGCCTCGATCAGCGGGCCGTAGGTCTCCCAGGCCCGTTCCCGAAACCGGTGCTCGGTCGCGTTCGGGTCGTCTTGGTGCCAGAAGAAGATGGCCATGGACTTCGAGGTCGTCCCCGCACCCAGGGAGTCTTTCTCGTACAGTCGAACCGGCAGGTCCTGCTCGGCCAGTGCCGCCGCGATACTCGTCCCGACGACGCCGCCACCAACCACGACAATGGGGTCCATATCTCCCGATTTTTCTGCGGGCGTAAAAATGACTCTGGGCGTTGGTAGCACGCCCCCTCAGATGGCTTTATCCCGCTCGGGCCCCGAATTACTGACGTGACTGAACAACGAGAGGAAAAGGACCTCCGAATGCCCTCGGGGTCCGAGCAGTTCGGCGTCGTAACACAACACCTCGGTGGGAACCACGTCCGGGTCCGCTGTGCGGACGGTGAGACCCGTCTCGGCCGGATTCCCGGCCGGATGAAGTATCGGACCTGGATCGAAAAGGACGACGTGGTCCTCATCGATCCGTGGGACTGGCAGGACGAGAAGGGCGACATCGAGTGGCGGTACAGCGATGCCGACGCCGAGCAGCTCCAGCGCGAAGGGCACATCGACTGAGCACGGACCGGCGGCCGGGATTGCCAGGGGCGGAGTGATTTTGAGGCTGTGTGACAAATCCACAGTATGAGCGATCAGGTTCCCGACGAAGCCGAACGCTTGCTCGAATCCGAGCCACTGGCTGGGTTTCTGGCGACCAGTGTCGAGGACAAACCCCACGTCGCCCCGCTCTGGTACCAGTATGCCGATGGGGTGATCGAGTTGACGACCACCGGCCGAAAACTCGCGAACATCCGGGAGAATCCCCGGGTCTCACTCGCCGTCCAGAAGGCCGACGCCGGCACCCCGGAGTGGATGGTGACCCTCCTCGGGACGGCCGAAATAGTCGAGGATGCGGCCGAAGAGCGACGCGTTCGCCGGGAGATCAACGCCAAGTACGGGGCCGAGCCCGACGCCTTCAGCGAGAACACGCTGGTCAAAATCGACGTGGGCACCGCCAGTTACACCGTGTACTAGTCGTCGACGGGGCCCGCCGCGTCGGGCCGATACCCCCGGCTGATCGCCTTCCACTTGCCCGTCCTGAAGCGGTAGTAGTTGATTACCCCCGAGACGGTCGTCTCGCCGAAGAAGGAGAGGTAGATACCCCAGATGCCAAGCGGAGTCGTCGCGCCGAGATAGACCAGCGGAATCGAGAACCCGAACATACCGAGGGCCCGGCTATAGAAGGGCCAGCGGGTGTCGCCAGTCGCGTCGAGGGCTCCAGCGATGGTGCTCGTCACGCCCTGGGGGACGATCGCGAGGGCGGCCACGTAGACCATCGGCACCGCGATGGCGATCGACGGGTCGGATCCCGAACCCATGAAGAGCATGACGATCGGTTCGGCAAAGAGGGCGATCGCCCCACCCGCCACGGCGTAGGTCGCGACCGAGAACCGGGTGATCTCGAACCCGAAAGATTCGGCCGTCGATTCGTTGCCCTGACCGAGTTCCTGGCCGACGAGACTGCTCGCGGCGAGGCCAAAGCCCCACCCCGGCGTGTTCATCACGCCCCAGATCCGGCGGGTGATGATGTAGGCCGCCGTGACCTGGGTGCCGAACATGCTGACGAAGGCCAGGGTCGGGAACCGAGCGACCGTCCAGACCGAATTGCGGCCGATCACCGGTAACCCGATCGAGATCAGGTCCCGGAAGGTGTCCAGATGGACGTACCGGCCGACGGGATTGACCTGGACGGGGAAGGCCCCGACGCCGGGTAACCCACCTCTGGCGAGTCCGATCGCCAGGGAGGCCGCGACGAACACGTTCGCGAGCACACTCCCCCAGGCCGCCCCTTCGACGCCCATCCCGAGTCCGAAGATGAACACGGCGTTGAGCAGGACGTTCGCGATGGCCCCGGATCCGCGCAACAGCATCGGGATCCAGGCGTCGTCGGCCCCGATGAGCGCCCGGCTCCCGATGAGGTTCAGCGAGGCGAAGGGCACGCCGAGGGCGAGAATACGGAGGTAGCGGGCGCCGTAATCGATTTCGGCGGGTGAGTCCGTGAGTACGGAGACCAGGGCTTCGGGAACGAGCGCGAAGGTGACCGCCACCGGAATGGTGATCGCGATCAGCAGGGCCGCACTCGATCTGATCGCCTGGCCGAGCTGGTCGAAGCGTTCAGCGCCGTAGCGCTGGGAGACGAGCGCGATCGTCCCCGCGGCCAGCCCGCCGCCCAGGCTGAACGCGATCCCCCAGTAGGGCGTCGCGAACCCCACGCCGTTGATCGCGGCCGCGTCGAGGGCGATCCCAACCATCGCCACGTCGGCGGCGTTTTTCGACATCCGGGCGATGCCGGTGAGAATGCGCGGCCAGGCCAACTCGACGGTCTTTTCGGCCCGCTCTTTCGTGATGAGGCCGAGCCTGGCGAGTACCGACCCGATGAGAACGAGCAGGGCCCGCATCGGGTTACGGAGGGCTCCCCGGATGGTGTTGCTGAACGATCCCACAGCCGGGAGTTACTCGGGTACCGCCAAAGGAATTCTGTTTGCCTATGCCCCGCGGGGGAAGTTCTCGATGGTCGCCTGATCGAAGGCCTCGGCGTCGAAGGTGTAGTCCCCATCGAGGAACGACACGACCGACTGGGCGTCCCGGCGGGCGTTCTTCAGGCAGGTCGAGGCCCCGGGTGAGGGCGTGATGTTGAAGATGATGTCCTCGCCCTCGATCGTCGCCTCGCCCATGTCCAGGCTGCGAGCCGAAGTATCGACGATCTGTGGCCGGATGCCACCATAACCCCGGGCGGGCTCGATGTCATCGAGAGTCGCACCTGGAACGACCTTCTGTACGTGTGGCAGGAAGGCCCGTTCGCCGATCTCCGGGAGGTCATAGACCAGGTTTCGGAGCACGTAGGGCAACAGGACCCTGTCGGCGAGGATGTTGGCGTAGCTCAGGAAGGAGTCCAGGTCGAGGCCGAACACGTCGAAGAAGTCCCCCACCGTGGAGAGTTCCCCGCGTTCGAGGGCGGGAACCGGCTTCGCGGTCGGGCCAAACCGGGTGACCGAGGCGTCGTGCACGTCGGCGTCGCCGTGGACCGCCGCGAAGGGCAACTTCGCCATCTGGAGCGTGTAGACCTTCCCGTTGAGGAAGTCCTCGGCCAGGAAGAAACTCCCCGCGATGGGCAACAGCGCCATGTCCTCGCCGTACCCGAGTTGCTTGGCGAACTGGAGGCTGTGTGAGCCCGCACTCACCACGATGCCCTCCGCCATTGCCGTACCGGCACTCGTCCGGACCGCATAGCCATCCGCGGTCTCGACGATCCCCTCGACCGGCGTGTCGGTGTACACGTCGACGCCGGTCGACTCCGTGGCCTCGGCGACGAGCGATTGGGCTGTCTCCCCGTAATCGACGACGTAGCCGTCCGGGGTGTAGAGCGCCCGAATTTCGACCGACGGATCGCGGCCCTCGACGACGGCCGGTTCGAGTTCCGCGATGCGCTCTCGCCCGATCAGTTCGAGTTTCGGGTAGAGGTCGCCAAATCCCTTCTCGTGATAGCGGCGTTCCAGCCGCTCGACTTCTTCCTCGCCGACCGCGATGACCATCTTGGAGCGCCGGTCGTACATGGTCCGCTCGGGGTCGGTCGCCTCGAGATAGCCCGCCAGGGTTTCGGCCCCCTCCTTGACGGACTCGGCCTTCTCCAGGGTGTAGTTCGTCTCGATGTCCCCGAAGTGAAGGGTCTGTGAGTTGTTCGTGTGGTAGGTGTTGATCGCGCCGATCTCGGACTCCTTCTCGAACAGCGCCACGTGCTCGATATCGGAGAACTTCGAGACGGCGTACAGTAGCGATGCCCCGCTGATGCCCCCGCCGACGATGATAAGGTCGTATTCCTCCGCCATGTTCGAATCGACACCAGTGGTGTCTTATCGGAACTCCTCCGGCAGGTCGTATTAACGCTGTGTCTTGTCGCTGTCGGGCTCCGGTGGCGACCGCTGGACGACCAGCACCGGGCCGAGGAACTGCGAGGCGACCTGATCGTGGGGCATCCCGAAGACGAACGTCGCGACCGAGGGGTCTGTCTCGCCCATGACGACCACGTCGTAATCCTCGGCCGCCGACTCGATCGCAGCGAGTGGCCGATCGCGCTGTTCGACGAGGGTCTGGATCTGATGGGGGCCGACACCAGCCTCGACGAGTTGGTCTTCGAGCGCATCCAGGAGTTCGGAAACCGACCGATTCGACTCCTCGGCCCCGGTCGCGTGATAGAGGGTGATCCGAGCCGAACTGTCCCCGAAAAGCCCGCCGACGACTTCGGCGATCCGATCGAGACTGACGGTGCCGCCGACCGCGACCAGGACATCCTCGACTTCCGAGACGGAACCCGGCACCAGGACGGCCCGACTGTCCGTCTCCACGATCACACGATTGATCGTCTGCTGATGCTCGTGGGTGAACACGAGTCGTGTCTCGACGGTCGCGCCCGCGGCCTCGAACATCTTCGCGAACTCCTCGAGCCGCTCGGTCGCCCGGCCTTCGTACTGTTCGCTCGCCTGTTCGGTGGCGGTCTGCTCGGGCACCTCGTGATAGCCAAGCACCAGCACGTGAGCCGCCGCCAGCAGCGCCGGAACGCCTTCGGGGATCGATTCACCTTCGAGTACTTCGATTGGCACCAGGACGGTGGGTCTCTCTGTCATCAGTTGAACACTCCTTTCAGGTCGACCGTGTTCGCGTAGTAGCGATACCAGCCATACGAGACGGCCATGACGACCACTCCGATCACGATCGCGGCGGGCTGCATCGCCAACGCCAGGCCGAAGCTGGCGACCGCGGCGATCCCGGGCAGAATCGGGACGCCGGGCATCTCGTAACTCGGGTCGTACCACGCAGGCTGGTCCCGCCGCAGCACGAGCACCGCGATGGCGATGAGCCCGTACATGATCAGGTGGAGGAAGGAAGCGACCTCCGCCAAAATCGCCACCTGGCCGGTCGCCGCAAGCAGGAGAATCGGGCCCCCAGCGGCCAGCAACGCAATGTGGGGCGTGCCATAGCGAAGGTTGATCCGGCTCGCCCGATCCGGGAGCAAAGCGTCCCGGCTCAGCGCGTAGACGGTCCGGGAGGCGCTCAGAATCGAGGCGTTCGCACTCGAGATCGTCGCGAAGATCCCGGCGATGAGGATAGCGATCGCCCCCGGCGTCCCGAGGAACTCACGGGCAACCTCCACGATGGCGGTCTCGCCCAGCGTCCCGAGGTGATCGGCACCGAACGCGCTGGTCGCGACGAAGATCGTCACCACGTAGAGGATCGTCACGACGATCACCGACCCCACCATCGCGATGGGAAGCGACCGCGAAGGGTTCTTGATGTCCCCCGCCACCGTGGCGACCTGCGCGAAGCCCAGATACGAGGTGAAAACGAGCCCGGCCGTGGAGAGCACGGGCAGGTAGCCCCGAGAGAAGAAGACCCCGGGAACCGATTCCCGACCGAAGACACCCAGCGCGTCGAGGCCACCGTAGGAGAGGAAGACAACGAGGATGACGAGCAGCCCGGCGACGATGTAGTTCTGGAGTTTCGCGGTGTTCTCGGTCCCGAACAGGCTCGCCACAGTCAGCCCGGCCGCGAAGACCACCGCCAGGGGAATCACTGGGTTCAGCGGCAGCTCCAGCCCCAGTTCGGCGAGGGCCGCACTCGCGTAGTGGCCCAGGCCGACGAGGTAAAACGCCGAGGCAAAGACCAGGCCGAGCCAGAGACCGAGTCCGACAATCGCCCCCGCGGCGGTTCCCAGACTGCGTGAAACGAAGAAATATCCACCCCCGCTCCGGGGCATAGCCGTCGCCAGTTCAGAGGCCGGCAACGCCACGAGCAGCGCGATGACACCCCCGATGACAAAGGAGAGTGCGGCGGCCGGCCCGGCCCGGTTGGCCGCGAGGCCGGGGAAGACGAAGATGCCGGCCCCGATCATCGTCCCGATGCCGATTGTCAATCCACCCGCCAGGCCGATGGTTCGCTCCAGTTCGGCGTTTTCCGACGTGTCATCGAACAGTCCCGAGGCTGCATCCGGCTCGGGCTCACCGGTCTCGGGTGCAGTGTTCTCCGTGGGAGCCACGCGTGTCAGGGCAATTCGCCCGCCGGCCGCATAAACCCACACCCTGCGGCGGAGACCGAGTACCAGATTCATATAGCCAGGGGTCCAAGCGATGGCTGATGACAGACACGGACGAGACGCCCGAGGACGCGGTACCAGTGGCCGAGCTCGAGACGCTCGTCGACCAGTTCCGGGAGCGGGCCGACGACCGCATGAGCCTGGGCCTGATCGAGGCCTCTGACGGGATCAACCGGTGTGCCGACGAACTCGAAGCGCTCATCGAGGAGGAGTGATCCGTCGACGGGCCTTTAGGGCGTCAGCCCGGTGACTGCATGTGGATTCTCAAGAGGTCCGTCGCGAGTGGCGAGCCCGCTCCGGCGAGTACTCGCCCGCGTATTACGCCTACTACGGACCGGACGACAAGACCGACGCGGTGCGCGCGGCCCTCGATGAGCACCTCGCGCGCCCCGATCCGGCAATCCTGGAGGTCGGGAGTAGCGCTGGGCGACACCTCGCCGGCCTCCTCGAAGCCGGGTACACGGACCTGGCCGGGGTCGAACTCAACCCCGAGGCGAAGCCGGTGATGGAGGAGAATTACCCAGAACTCGCATCGCAGGGGACCTTTCACTTCGACGCCATTGAATCGGTCGTCTCCGAGTTCGCGGACGACGCCTTCGACGTGGTCTACTCGGTCGAGACCCTCCAGCACGTCCATCCGGACGACGACTGGGTCTTCGAGGCCCTGGCGCGGATCGCCGGTGAGCTCATCGTCACCGTCGAGAACGAGGGATCGGCCGAGGAAGAGGAGTCAGTGAACTACATCAACGACGAGTTCCCGCTCTACTACCGGGACTGGGGGGCTATCTTCACGGCGTTTGGTTTCGAGCAGGTGGCAGTCGAGGAGCGAGATCGGGACACGATCCGGGTCTTTCGGGCTCGGTCGGACTGACCGGTCAGGCTTCTTCCGTCTCGTCGGTTGGGGCTGTCTCGACCTCCCTAACCTGGAGTGTCGAGATGCGATTCCCGTCGACGGATTGTACCTCGAAGCGGTATCCATCCATCTCGACCTGATCGCCGGGTTCGGGAGCCTGTCCCAATCGGCCGAGGACGACCCCGCCGATCGTCTCGAAACTCCCGCTCTCGAAGGCCACCCCAAGCGTCTCGTTCACCACGTCGAGCACGACACTCCCGTCGATCTCGTACCCGCCGCCCTCCAGTCGTCGGATCGAGGGCTCGTGGGTGCTGTCGAACTCGTCCCGGAGATCGCCCACGACGGCCTCGACCACGTCCTCGACGGTCGCCAGGCCCTCGAAGGCCCCCCACTCGTCGATGACCGCGGCCATCTGCTGGTTCTCGTCCCGGAACTGGAGCAATAGCTCGTTGATCGGGGTCGTCTCCGGGACGATCAAAATGTCCCGGGCCAGATCCGCGACCGTGCGATCGTCCGTTTTGCCCGCCTCTACCGCCCGGAGCAGGTCCTTGCTGTCCAGCAGTCCGACGATCTGATCCTCGTCCTCGGATGCCACCACCGGATACCGGGTGTGTCCCGACCCGACGGCAAGCGAGCGGGCGGTCTCGATCGAGGTGTCCTTCGGAATCGTCGTCACGTCCGGTCGGGGAACCATCACCTCACGCACGATGGTGTCGTTGAGGTCGAAGACACGCTCGATCATCTCCACCTCGGCCATGTCGACGTGCCCGGCCTCCCCGGATCGGGAGAGGACCCGCAAGATCTCCCGTTCCTCTAATGTCTCCTCGGTCTCGGAAGCCGGGGGAACGCCCAGTAGCGTGGTGAAGGCGTTGGCCGTGCCGTTGAAGACGACGATCCCGGGGTAAAACAGGTAGTAGAAGGCCCGCATCGGCGGCGCGACGAAGAGCGAGAGTCGTTCTGCCTGGGCGATCGCGATCGTCTTCGGTGCGAGTTCCCCGAAGACGACGTGGAGGAACGTGATGATGGAAAAGCCGACGGCAAATGCCACGAGATGGACCAGATTACCGGGCAGCATCGGGCCGATCACGGGCTCGATGAGCGACGCGATGGCCGGTTCGCCGACCCACCCCAGTCCCAGTGAGGCGATCGTGATACCCAGTTGGGTCACCGCCAGATAGTCATCGAGCTTTTCGACGACCCCCTGGAGTGACTTCGAGCCGGTTCGGCCTTCCGCCGCCAGCTGTTCGACCGAGGTCGCCCGGACGCGAACGAAGGCGAACTCCGCCGCGACGAAAAAGCCGTTCAGTATCACGAGTCCCAGCGCGAGCAATAGCTGGCCGACCGACAGGGCGACGTTTACCATTCACGCCCTCCGGGCAGGCGACCGGCGCCGAATGAACTGTGCATACGGGCCTTTCGCCGGCCTGCAGTAAAGACCTTGACCCACTCACGCCGTCCGGGCGAAGACGATGAAAAGCGCCAGGAGGATGCCAGCCCCAAAGGCGACCATCGAGTGTTCGGACTCGTGTTTGCGGGCCTCCGGCAGCAGGTGTGCGGCCGACACGTAGAGCAACACGCCAGCGACAAAGCCCAGCAGGAGTCCGAGATCCCGCCCGCCGAGGCGGCTAACAAGCGGATACGCCACGAACGCCCCGATCGGGGTCGTCAACGCGGCGACGAAGAAGGCGGACACGGCGGCCGTGCGCTCCGCCACGTCGCCTTTCAGGAGCACCAGGTAGGTGATGACACCCTCGGCGAACTCGTGGACGACGAGGCCGGTCCCGGCCAGGATACCGGTGAGCACCGAGATACTGAACGTGACGGTGTAGACGACGCCGTCAACCAGAGAGTGGATGCCGATGCCCTCCGCGGCCGTCACCCCGAAGGCCAGGGTCTCCTCGTGGGTCCGATATTTGATGAGCTGGTTCGAGCCGTACATAAAGAGAAAGCCACCCAGCGCGCTGAGCCCCGCGTTCGGGGTTCGGCCCAGGGCGTTCGGGAGGGCCAGCACCAGCGGCGTCGTGAGCAACACCCCGGCGGCAAAACACATGAAGTAGGTGATCGATCGCTCGGCCCACTCCCGGTGGGCGAACACCGCGAAGATCCCGGCCCCGTTCACCACCGCCGCAACGATGGCGAAGGCCGCAATCCAGTACAGTTCCGGGGCGGGCACTACTGATGACACCCCTGCCCCAGTTTCATGTGTTGAGCTACCGCTTGGCGGACGGTAAATCCTTCGTCGGATTCTCACTCCCGGGAGTCGTGCTCGTGATAGATCACGTGCCCGCAGGCCTTGCAGTGTGAGGCGTCCTGATCGTGGTACTGCAGGCCGCAGTTCGGGCAAGTCACTTCGACTTCTCCCTTGTGCGTCCAGGTACGGATGATGGCCCCGGCCTGGCGGGGCACCAGGATGATCGCGGTGAGCACGGCCCCCACCGTCACCCAGCGGCCCGCCACGGTGGTCGGGACGATGTCCCCGAATCCAACCGTCGCGAGCGCGATGACGATATAGTAGAAGGCGTCGCCGAAATGGGAAATGCCTGGATTAGCCTGAAGTTCGACGCTGTAGAACAACCCCGCGCTCGTGAAGAAGATAACAAACACCGTCAGCCCGAGTTTGAGAACGCGCAGCGCCGAGACGCCGATCGTGCCGAAGAAAAACTCCGCGTCCTGGGTGAACCGATAGAACCGAAGGACCCGGATCACCCGGAGCGCCCGGAGAAAGCCGAGTTGCACGATCACCGATCCCGGCACCAGGAGCAGCGCGAAGGTCGGGAGAATCGACAGGAGGTCGACGACCGTGTAGGGGTCGGTTGCTTCCCCATAGCGGCTCTTTGCACCATAGAGCCGGAGGATGTACTCCACCCCGAAGATCACGGCGAGCAGGACTTCGAACCCCCAGAGCACCGAACGGACCTGGGTCGAGACCGGGTAGGTCTGGGCAACGAAGACGGCGATGAAGGCGATGTTGAGGACCAAAAGCGCGATATCGATGGCCTTCCCGATCGGGGTCTCGTGGTCCAGCAGGTAGAAGCGGACCCGTTCCCGGCGGCCCGTGGGTACCGGCGGCGACTGCTGGACGGACATGTATCGAGATGACACGCGAGAGCCTAATCAAAGGTCGCCCATAGTGGGCCGATCAGCCGCAGCCGCCGTCGTGGTTGAAGAAACCGACCGTCCCGGTCACCCGGACAGACGACCGAGGTCAGAACAGCGCGTCTTCGGTGGCGTCTGCAAGCCCGGCGTAGAACGATTCGTGGGTCTCGGCACGCACTCCGTCGAGAAACGGTCGCATCCACTGGCGCGGGTGTTCATCGAGGAATTGCTCTCGAATATCATCGGCGCCTTCGGCAGCGAGGTGGGCAACGAACTCGAGTTCGGTGGCGACATGGTCAGGGAGGTCCGACCAGCCCGGATCCAGCCCCAGACCGTGGGCCTGATAGTACTGTACGACGGACCCAGTCGACGGCCCCAGAACGTTTCCGTGGGCGCCGCCTTCCCCATCACGGTAGACACTTTCATATGGTGGACACGGCGGTCCGCCCGGCCCGACGAACAGGCGGGTGTGCTCGATTCGCAAGTCCTCGACCGTCACTGGCTCCAGGTCAGGAACCACTGCCGAGAGGGTTCCGGTGTTGATCGCCTCGACCAGCGCCTCGTCCGGCTGGCGCCAGCAGCGCCCGAGCACTGCATACCCTTGGGCAAGTCGTTCGGATTTTTCGGCGACCGTCATCACGCCTCCCCACGCTCGTTGTCGAGGCGTTCACAGCCGCCGTCGGCGACTGCCGTATCTGTCACGGGCGTCTCGCTTTCGTGGAACTCGACGCCGTTGCCGGGCTGAATCGGGATGAACCGCAGTCCGACGGTCACGATCAACGCGCCAAGCGCGATGATACCCACCGAGATGAGGAGCTCGACGGCCGTCGGCGTGTAGACACCGATGGTCGTCCAGACGTCCGCGCCAAGTCCGGTGTAGCCACGACCCGTGGTCACGCCCGGAGCGGCCGTGATGTTCAAATCGGTGTATCCGGTGAACACGAGGTAGATACCCTCGAAGAGGATGCCGACGATTGCCAGGACGCTCGCGGTGACAACCGCCCAGACCTGCTGGCGTATCGACGGCACGACGAGCAGCGCGAGTGGAATCGCACCGCCGACGATCGTCCAGATCCAGAAGTAGGTCGAATCCCCGACCAGAAACGAACTCGTGATGGCCCAGAACTCGAAGTTCGAGGCCCACGCGTGGGGGAGCCGCTCGGCTGCCACGAGATAGACGATGTGCACCGCGATGAACACGCCGAGTATCTTTCCGAGGTCCGGCACCAGCTTCTGGGGCAACTGATAGCGGGTGAATTTATCCACCAGCACGGCAGTCACCAGCAGGAGACCGAGACCGGAGACGAGTGCCTTCATGATGAACATCGGCGCGACAAGCGGGCTGAACCAGTCGCCGCGGCCGACCTGGAGGCCAAAGATCCACCCCGTCACGGAGTGAAGCATGATGGCAAGCGGGATGGCGATCGCAGCCGCCCAGAAGGCCTTTTTGCGGTCGGCTTTCCGTCCGTCTTCGGTGTCACGGACACCGAAAGCGAGCGGTGAGCCCATCTTTGCGAGGTCACGGCGGGTCAAAAGCCAGAGGTACCCGGCGCTGAAGAGGCCATAGACCACGACGATCCCGAAGTCCCAGACCATCGGCGAGCGGAAGTCCGGCGAGGTGATGAAGCCGGTAATTTGGGATGGACGACCCAGGTCCGGAATGATCATCAGGCCGGCGACGACGATACAGGCGAAGCTGAGCAACACGCCCAGCTGCGCGAGACTGTCGTAGCGTTTCGAATGGAAGAACTTGGGCACACTCGAAATGATGAGCCCGCCCGCTGAGAGCCCCACGAAGAAGACAAAGAGCATGATGTAAAGCGCCCACGAGAAGACGTTGTCCATGCCGGTCGCGACCAGGCCCTGGCTGAGTTGATACAGCCAGGCAACGAAGCCAGCGGCGACGAGAACGCCAAGTGCGAGGAGCCAGATGCGACCTTTGGTGCCGAACTGTGGGATGGCGAGCCCGGAGTGTCTAGTGCTCATCAGTTCTCACCACCATTGGTCGAGGCAAATCCCAACGGGGGCGTGTCGTCCCCGTCAGCCAGCGACTCCTTTTTTGGAGTGCCCTCCAGTTCGTTGCCGGTTTGCGGACGGCCGGGGGACATGTCCCCACGAACGTAGTAGGTGTTGGGCTCGGTATCCAGGCCTTCGAGCAGTCGATCGGTTTCGTACTTTTTCACGTAGCGCGAGACCGTGCTGTCCGGATCGTCGAGGTCGCCGAAGATCCGAGCACCCGACGGGCAGCCGACCACACACGCGGGGTCGATACCCTTCTCCAGGCGGTGGGTGCAGAAGGTGCACTTTTCGACGACACCCTGGGGTCGCTCTTCGACGTGACCAGTCCCGGCTGCAGGGATGGTCTTCGATTCGCCGAAGTTGAACACGCGAGCGTTGTACGGACAGGCGGCCATGCAGTAGCGACAGCCCATACACTTGTCGTAGTCGATTTCGACGATGCCGTCCTCACGGGTGTAGGTCGCATTGACCGGACAGACCTTGACACACGGGGCATTCTGGCAGTGCTGACACGCCGTCGGCTGATGGTTCATCTCCAGGGTGCCATCGCGGCCGGACTCCGGATACGTCCCTGCAGGCGTGTCCATATGGTTTCCTCCCTCTGTCAGTACCCGGTTCCACTGCTGATCCAGGGAGACGTTGTTCTCCTGGCTGCAGGATATCGCACAGGCCTGACAGCCGATACACCGCTCGAGGTCGATTACCATTCCATAACTTGTCATCAGTCCTCACCTCCAATTGTCCCCGTTTCGAGCCAGTCGGCTGGCTCGGGGTCCTCGTACATGCTCGTATCAATGTCCTCGGGAGCGGGTTCGACCTCCACGCGCACGTCGTAGTACACGAACGTCGGTGCCAGCTTGTTCACCTCGTCGTGAGTGAGATCCTGCAAGTCTCCCTGAATGAAGTCCTCATGCCACCAGCCCTGATCGATGTTTACCAACCCGGGCTGATGTCCCTCGTTGTAATTGGCTTTGACGACCGCCTCACCCCGGTCGTTGAACACACGAACGTACTCGCCATCACCGATACCCCGGCTCGCTGCATCCGACGGATTGATGTCGAGTGTCGGTTCCGGTTCGAACTTGCGGACCACGGCATTATCCGCCCACTGAGAGTGGATTCGCCACTTCGGGTGTTTCTGCATAAACATGAGCGGATACCGATCGGCCAGCTCGTGATCGTCGGCGCTCCGATCCTCGATCGGACGCGGCAGATCGAGGACGGTCCCCTCGTCTTCGACCGGTTTGTTCTCGTCGTATAGCTCTATTCGTCCAGTCTCCGTCGGGAACGGTTCGGTGTATTTGATGACCTCATCTTCGACCCGGATGTTGCCCTTGCTGCGCAGTTCATCGAAGGAAAAGCGGTCATCGTATGAGGCGATCTTTCGCAGTTCAGCCCGCTTGTCACCGATAAAGAGGTTCTCATAGCCGAGTTTTTCGGCTAGCTCCGCGAGGATGTAGTAGTCATCGCGTGCCTCCCACAGCGGTTCGTGAGCCTTCTCCCGGTATGAGATGTGCGGGTGAGAGCCCCAGGCGTCGGTAATGTCCTCTTTTTCGAACCAGTGGGCCGCTGGCAAGATGATGTCCGCCCACTCGACCGTCGAGGATTTGACGAAATCGGCCCAGACGACCATGTCGAGGCCTTTCAGCATCTCTATTCGGCTCTTCCTATCAGGAACCTGATTGATGAGCCGGTTCGACTGCATCCCGTAGACGGCTTTGATCGGATGGGGGTCACCGGTCTTGATGACCTCCTGGATGTCTTCCATCTTCACAGTCGCGGCGCCCTCGACACCCTCGATTCCCTCGACGCCCTCTGGGGTCCCATAATCGCCAGTCTGGAGTGATGCGCCACTCGGATGGTGAGAATGGATGGTTCCAGACTTCCCGTAATCGCCAGTGAGAGCCAGGATGATGGCGTAAGTCTGACCAAATACGTGGCCATACTTGTACCGTCCCACCGCGTAGCTCGGTGCAATCCCACCAGGTCCCCGGGTTGCCAGCCACCTCGTCGCCGTCCGAATGTCCTCGACGTTCAATCCGGTCACCTCCGCAATGGCCTCCGGTCTGTACTCCTCGACGTGTGCTTCAAGCAGCGTGAGGCCCGTCGTCGCCGCGATGCCATCGACGGTGTACGACCCGAACAATTCGACGTTGGCATACGTATCGGCTTCGAGCGGAACTGGCGCTCCCGATTCGGCGTCGATACCAACGACGCGGTCGTCATCGTCGGAATTGCCGTCGAGATCACGCATCCGCACCAGCTCTTGTGTGTCATCCCGGACTAGTGCCCCTGCGGTCGTCCGCTCTCGAAGGAATCGGGTGTCGTACAGCTCCTCCGCGAGGATCTCCTGGATCATGGCGAGGCCGAGGTAGACGTCCTTGCCCGGCCGGATTGGAAGCCACAGATCCGCCTTGGCGGCGGTCGTCGTGTAAACCGGGTCGACGACGACTAATTTCGCCCCGTTTTCGGTCGCCTTGTGAAGCTTTGAGGCATCGTTTTGGAACTGGCTCTTGAAAATATCAGATCCCCAGACGATGATGGTCTGGGCGTTCTCCCAATCTTCGGAGAGGTTTGTCGGCGGGAGGTAGAAGCCATAGCCGGTGATCCTGTTGAATCCCCGGCCGACGTTCGTGTCGATCGCCGTCCGCCACTGGGTTGCACCCCACACCTGCGCGAATCGCCCGATGAGGTTTCCGCCGACCCCATTGTCCCCGGAGGCCGTATGCATCCACATACTTTCGGGGCCATACTCATCCCTGAGGCGTGTCATCTCCTCCGCGACGTACGTGAGTGCGGTGTCCCAGGAGACACGCTCGTACTCCGCATCAGGGCCACGGCCCTCCGGATTGGGGTTGCCGGGCTCCCAGTCGGAACGGACCATCGGATACTTCAGCCGCTTCGGGCTGTACACCCGTTGAATCTGGGACTGCCCCAGAAGGCACGCCCGACGATACTGCTCGTCGTCGGTCATCTGGGGTTCGACGAACTTGATCTCGCCATCGCGCACATAGACGTTAAGTGGGCATTTGCCCCGACAGTTCGGCGCACACGCCGTCCTGACGACCTCGGATTTGTCGAGGAGTCCGCCTGTCTGTGCCGGATTCGTCGCCGAGAGCGAGAAATTGTAATCCGTGCCACCGAGCCCGAGAACCCCCGCTGCGGCCCCTGCGCCCAGCAGTACGGACCGTCGACTGACGCCGTTGTCCTCGTCACTCATCGGTGTGCTCCGGCTTTATCGGCCTGTCATCGACGCCGAACTCTTCGACGACGTCCTCGTGATATTTCTCGTGGAATTCGTCCTCGGACATCTCGCCGATGCTGAGCCGGATCGCGTCTCGGCCCATGCGCTTTCCCAGTTCCGTGTCGTGGGCACTCGATTCGAGTGCGTCATCGACTGTCTCTTGCCAGTCCTCGTCGTTCAACAGATCCGCCACCGTTCGCGGACCTCGATCGGTATGCATTGTGATTTCCCCTGAATAGAAGTATGGGTCCCGGCACCATCCGTCCGCACGGCCATAGTTTCCTCCTTTAAGTACTACTACATATGGAGGACTGTCCTTGCGAGAAGGATCCCTGCCGACAAGAACTGTCTGCGGGACGGACTACTCGTTACGGTACAAATTCCGCATTATCTTTGCTTCTGCCGAACTCAGCCGTTTCGATAGTGCGGATTTCGTTATCGCTAATTCGCGAGCGAGATCACCGAATCGTGCGCCACCGGACCGGTCGTAGTAGCCTGCCAGGATCGCCGCCTCGACTGTTTCACGCTCCAGAACCGTTAGTTCCTGCAGGTTCACGAGTGCCGAATCCGAGTTCGACTGCGCGCCATTGACGACGAGACTGCGGAGTGAAACACTGTCGGCGATGTCGTCGAGATCTGCCATCAGTTCGCGAAGCACGCGCCTGTTCTGTGGGTTCGTTCGCAACACCATCCGCTCGCTGTCGATCGATTGTAACGACGGGATACAGCCATGGCCAGCCAGGACCCGACAGGCACACACCATCTCGACAGCCACCGTGTCATGCGTGAGTGTCGTTTCGGAGTCCGGGCTCCGGCAGGTGACATAGCACGTGTCGTCGATGAGGTGGTGCTCGATCGGCGTCCCGAGACCCTTGGCTGCACAGCACCTCGTTCCGGTGCCGAATTCGAGGGCGAGCTCGACTACCAGCGTTCCCCTTGCATTCCCCGTCGGGACACTCTGTGACTCTTCTTGCATGATGGAGGCGGATCGGTCTCTCTTGTTTTCGGCCTCATGTTAGGACGCCTATGGGTTTTGGCTTTACGCCCCTATTCACCTCGTGAGAAAGCTGATTTGCCAGGGCCCGTCCACGGCTTCTCCTCGAAGTCGTCCCACCAAGTGGTGAAACTCTTTGTGCGTGGATGTGAGGGTCCTGTACGAATGGCTCGTCATGGCGACCTCGACCGCTTCTATGGCTTACTCGATGGCCTTTCACAACGGGTCGGCGGGCCACGGAAACTCAAGGACTGCACCGGGTACATGGACTGGCCGGACCGTGGCGTCTACTTCTTCCTCGAACCGGGCGAAACACGCGACTCGACTGACCAGTTGCGCGTTACCCGCGTTGGGACACACGCGGTGTCTGTGGGGAGCAGCACGTCGCTCTGGGATAGGCTGAAACAACACTACGGAACGGGCAGCGGGAGTTCCAACCATCCTCACGGGGGCGCTCACCGGGGTTCCGTGTATCGCAAGCGCGTCGGTGAGGCCATCATTGAGAAGCACGACCTGCACGACGACTATCCCGACTGGGACAAACGCTGGTCGAGCATCGAACGTGAGCGGTCAGTGGTCCGTGACGAGGAATATATCCTCGAACGGCGCGTGAGTGCCTACATCCGGGAGCAACCGTTCCTCTGGGTGGATCTGGACGACGAACCGGGGCCGGACAGCGACCGGGCAACTCTGGAACAGAACGCTATCGCTCTTCTCAGCAACTTCGACGGGCAACCCATTGATCCACGGCGAGCAAGCTGGCTCGGCCAGTACAGTCCCGCGCCTGCGATTCGAGGCGCTGGGCTCTGGAACGTGAACCACGTGGACGAATCGTCCGACCCGCAATTTCTGGACCGTCTAGAAAACGCCATCACTGAGACGGATCCACTGTAGGAACGCTGGCCTCGAGACGCGGCTCACAACCGGTTCATCGGAACCGAGTTCAACGACTATCGAGAGGCACTCGGTCGGTTCAGATGGTGATTCGGACGGTCGTGTCGGTGATGTCCGAGACGTACTGGTCGGGCAAGCGGTGAACCTCCGTGTTCACCGTTCCGTCCCAGTGCAGTTCCGAGAGTGTCTCCGAATCGGCGTCCGGGCCGACTTTTACATAGAGGTCGCCGTTCCGGACGTCCTCTACGGTCCCGACCTCGACGCCGTTGTGGTCGACCACCCGCTTTCCCAGGTGTCTGTCGGTAAACTGCGCAACCATGCCTAGACATACTCGCGCGACCGTCGAATAGGTTTGGGAGACACTTGCTAGCAAGATGTACATCCGGCAGGCTTCTCGTTCCACACGAATACGCGGATTCAGACGACCGTGACCTCACAGCGATTGCGTGGTGGCTGCTGCAGATCAGCAACGGACTCCGATGTTGCTGTTTTGTCGTCGAAAGCTGGCCTCGGTACTCATAGGGTTCGTCATTGCCGGGTGCCTACGCCGGCTCGGCCCGGTGAATCGTCATCGGCCAGCCCACACTACACGCGGCGGGCAAAAACCACCTGCGGTCCGCCACGTCGAAAGTGATGCACTCTTTACGCCGCGTCCCGGCCCATAGAGTATGACCGAGGACACGAAGGATAACGTCATCCCGGGCTCGGAGACGGAACTTGACAGCCCGGACGTCCGCGGCTATGACTTCCGCGGGGAGTTCGACGTCGGCGAGCTCCTGGAGAGCTACGCGACCACCGGCTTCCAGGCCACCGCGGTGGCGGAGGCCATCGACCTGATCGAGCAGATGCGCGAGGCGGATGCCACGATCTACCTCACCCTGACCTCGAACATCGTCTCCTCCGGCCTGCGAGAGGTCGTCGCGGCGATGGTTCGCGAGGGGCTGGTCGACGTGCTCATCACCACCTCCGGCTCGATCACCGAGGACATCATCAAATCGGAGAAACCCTTCAAGATGGGCGAGTGGGAGGTCGACGAGAGTGAGATGCGCGAGGAAGGGATCAATCGGCTGGGCAATATCTTCGTCCCCTCGGACCGGTACGTCTGGCTCGAATCCTATCTCAACGACTTCTTCCCCGACTTCTTCGCCGAAGAGAAGGTCCGGACCCCGACAGCCTTCTCCCGTGAAATCGGCGAGCGGCTGGACGATCCGGACTCGGTGCTGTCCCAGGCCGCGGCAAACGACGTGCCGGTGTACTGCCCCGCGCTGGTCGACGCCGAGGTCGGGAACTTCCTCTTCTATTACCGGCAGAACGAGGAGCCCGAGGTCGGCATCGAGATCCTGGAGGATTATGACTCGCTGATCGACGAGGGGCTGCTCGCCGAGGAGACCGGGCTGATCGTCCTCGGCGGTGGCGTTCCGAAACACCAGGCGATCATGACCAACCTCTTCCGCGGCGGCGCGGACTACGCGGTGTACGTCTCGACCGGGATGGAGGGCGACGGCTCGCTCTCCGGCGCACCGCCCAAGGAGGCCGTCTCCTGGGGCAAGATCAAGGACGGCGACCGAAATCACACCCTCGTCGAGGCCGAGGCGACCCTGGTGCTCCCGCTGATCGTCGCCGGCGTTCTCGAAGACCTCTGATTCGGTCACCAGAACGGGTCCGAACAGTCGAAAACCACACCGTGGCTCGGGCAGACGTACTTGCAGTGCCGGCTGTACAGGGGGCGCTCACAGGCCGGACAGGTCGGTTGCGCTGTGGGGACCGTTGTCACGGTAAACGCACTATGGCGCGATTCTAAAATTGTTCGGGAAGCGGTGCTGAGCTTAAACCAGGTCGTTGATCCAACTCAGCCCCGCCATCGCCTCAGGGAAGCCGATCGTCGGAATCGAGAGGATGGCCACGTGCCGCATCACAGCGGGGTCGAGCCCCTCGTCGAGGCCTCGCCTGACGTGGGAGTGGACGGCTCCCTCCGACTGGGCACCGATGGCGAGAGCGAGTTTCGCGAGCCGTTTTCGCTCACCGTCGAGCGGGCCGGCATCGGCCGCGGCCGCTCCCAGTTCCGCGTAGGCCTCCCAGACCGCGGGATGGTCGCGGGCGAGTTGGCTTGGCGTCGACGGCATCTCCTCGATTGGGTCGTCATCGTGTGACATGACAGCATGTAATTTCGTACCTAGGCTACATATAATCGATCCCGGTCCGACCGAACGAGGTGGTGACTGACCCGGCGAACGCGAGTTGGAGCCGACCCTCAAAGCCCGGTCGGTTCGTCGATGAAGAACGTCTCCGGGCCCCACGTTTCGATTCGATCCGCGAGCGTCCGCACGCCGAAGGTCTCGGTCGCGTAGTGCCCACCCAGGAACACCGTCACCTCGGATTCCCGGGCCATGTGGTAGAGTTTGCCCTCGCCCTCGCCAGTGACGAAGGCATCGACGCCGGCTGCGACCGCCTCGTCGAGCCAGTCCGTCCCGCTGCCCGTGACGATGGCGACCGACTCGATCTGCTCGGGGCCGAAATCGAGTGTCTGGACGCCCTGCCCGCCGTGATCGAGTGACTCTTCGAGGGTGGCGGCGATCGAATCCGCCGATTCGGGGCTCGGGAGGGTCCCACGCTGGCCGATCGTCACGGGGCCGAGTTCGCCGAAGGGGGCTCGATCTTCGAGCCCCAGACAGTCAGCGACTCCGGCGGCGTTGCCGAGTTCCTGGTGCCCGTCGAGGGGCAGGTGGGCGGCATAGAGATCGAGGTCGTTCTCGATCAGACCGGCGATCCGATCGTAGGTCCGACCCGTGACCCGCTCGATGCCGCCCCAGGAGAGTCCATGGTGGACCACCAAGAGATCCGCGTCCCGGTCGGCCGCGGCCGCGACGGTCGCACTTACCCCGTCGACTGCGAGGGCGACGCGTTCGATTTCACCCGTTCCGTCACCGATCTGAAGGCCGTTGGCGCTGGCGTCCACCTCGGCGTACTCGTCGATCGACAGCGTCTCGTCGAGCCGCGAGAGGAGCGTGGCTTCCCGCATACCGGGCCTTGGCGAGCCGTCTACAAAGAGCCGGGGGTCTCGCCCGCGGCCCGGGCGAAGACAGCCGTTCGGAGGAGTTTGGCCGCGAGCGTGGCCGACTGGCCGTCGTCCTGGTCGTTCACCTCGACGACGTCGAAGCCGTCCATCGCGGGAGCCACCTGACGGACGACGGCCCGCAACTCCCGCGAAGAGAGTCCGAAGGGTTCCATCGTCCCGGTTCCAGGCGCATAGGCGGGATCGGCGGCGTCGATGTCCACGCTGAGATAGACCGATTCCTCGTCGAAGTCAGGGTTCCAGTCCCCGACCGCCGCCGGCGGGACGACGGTGACGTCCCCAGCCGTGGCCCGCTCCCATTCGGCCTCGCTCCCGGCTCTGGCCCCCAGGATGACCGCCCGATCGGCCACGTCGAGTGCGTGCCGGGTGACGGTGGCGTGGCTCCACTCGTTGCCCGCATAGGACTCCCGGAGATCGAGATGCGCATCCAGCGTGACGAACACGTCCGGATCGACGGCCTCGACGCCGGCGACGGTGACGGTATGCTCGCCGCCGAGCAAAAGCGGAACGGCGTCCTCACGGCAAGCGTCGGCGAGCACCCCCGAGAGGTAATCGAGGTAGTCCCGGGCGTCGTCCCAGGCCTCGACGTCGCCGTGGTCGTGGACCGCGAGGTCGGTAAATCGACTGCCGGTGTGGTGATCGTAGTCCTCGAAGCTCCGGGCGAAGCGGCGGATCCGGTCGGGACCGAAACGGGTCCCCGGCTGGAAACTGGTCGAGACGTCCAGTGGCGCGCCAGCGATCACGAAGTCGGCGTCCTCGCGGGCCGCGTTCGCCCCCGGAAACATTTACTCGAGGATCTTGCGCTGGCCCTCGTACTCGAGGTACTCGATCTCGTCGTCGGGAGACAGAGACTCGTCCTCGGGGATCCGCATCGTGAACGTCTCGTAGGTCTCCAGGTCCATGATCTGGGCGTCGTTGCCCTCGACGGAGACGACCTGTCCCTGTTTGCGGTCGATAATGGGGACCCATACCTTCTGGTCGACCGGCTGGGACAGCGAGCGTTTTCGCTCGTCGAAGACCCCACGGCCCTCGATACGGGCCTTGGCGCTGCCGTGTTTGCCCGGCTTGGCTGTACTGTAGGCCGTGATCTTGCACGGGGTCTCCTCCATCATCACGTAGTTACCCTCCTGAAGGTCTCGCACTTCCTTCTGTTGTCTGGGCATATCGCGGGTTTTTCGCCTGCGGTGTATAAACAGTTTGGAACCGCCTTAGCGTCCGTCGAGAAACGTCTCCAGCCGAGCGAGCCCCTCGCGAAGTTCGGCGGTCGGCAGCCCAAAGCCGATTCGAACGTACTCCTCGAAACCAAACGCGGCTCCTGGAGCGAGCACGACCGACTCCTGCTCGACGAATTCACGGCAGAACGACTCTGAACCCTCGAAGCCTGGTGGCACCTCGACGAACCCGTTGACGCCAACCGGATCGAACCAGTCGAGGTCGTGGGCGTCGAGGAAGTCCCGGACGATGTCTCGATTGCGTGCTGCGAGCGCACGGTTCGCCGCGAGAATGTCGGCCTCCTGTTCGCCCAGCGCCTGGCCCGCGACGTGCTGGCCGATCTTCGAGGGCGAGATCGTCGTGTAATCCTTCCAGCGCCAGGCCGCGTCGATCACGGCCTCGTCAGCGACCAGCCAGCCGAATCGCAGCCCGGCCAGGCCGTAGGCCTTCGTGAGCCCGGCCGTGCTGATGCCGTGTGGGCCAAGCGAGGCGACGGGTGGGTTTGGATCCGGGGCGAGCAACCGATACACCTCGTCTGCGTGCAGGTAGGCGTCGTTGTCGACTGCGAGGTCATACAGGGCCTGGATCGTCTCGGGGTCGTGATACCGGCCGGTCGGGTTGTTCGGGTTGTTGATGACGATCAACTCGGTTTCGGGCCGGATCGCCGCAGCCACCTGCTCGATGTCGAGTGTCCATTCCGGGGGCTCCAGGTCGACCCGGGTCACGTCCGCGATGGTCGCGGGCAGGGAGTGCAAGGCCTGGTAGGTCGGGGTCACCACGACGGCGTGGTCGTCGGGCGAGAGAAGCGACTGGAAGAGCACGAAGTTCGCCTCCTGGGTCCCGACCGTGAGCAACACCTCCTCGGGGTTGCGCCCGTATCGCTCCCCGATCTCGGCTCGAAGCTCCGGATCGCCGTTCGTCGGGATCACGTAGCCCAGGGGCCCGGGATCGAGGTCGAAGCGATCCGCGGGGAGGCTCCGAATGCCCGACTCGGCGAGCATGATGTCGGCCTCGTGCTCGTACTCGGCGAAGAAGCGTTCGAGTTCGAACGGTGGCACGTCCATGCTCGGCCCCTCGTGGCCGGGGGTTTAGTCCTCTCCGGATTCCTGGCTCTCGCGATGTCGCTGGCGCTCGTCGAAGTACTGATCAGCCACGCCGGGAGCGGTTCGTATCCCCTTCCGGCGGGTGAAACTCCGGACCAACCAGAGCCCGGCGACGGCCGTGAGGCCAACAGCCCCCCAGACCGCCGGGAAGGCCGATTCCACGTAGAGCAGGGCCGTCGTCGGGATCCCGGCCGCCACGAGGAGGCCGAGGACGATCCGGCCGGCCAACTGATCGATCACGCCCTCGTCGTCCCGCACCTCGGCCTGGACGACCAGGGACTCCCGCTCGACGCGATTGAGCGCCCGGTCGAGTTTCGGCGGGATCTTGAGCGAGGACCGGGCGGCCGCCGCCAGGTCGTCCCCGGTGTCCGATAGCACTTTCTGGATCGACTCCTCCCGGTAGCCCCGCTCGGTGAGGAAATCCGAGGCCACGTCGATGAAGTCGAAATCCGGGTCCAGGGTCACACAGACCCCCTCGACGACGGTCGCGACCCGCATCACGAGCGCCAGGTTCTCCGGGAGTCGGAACGGGAACTCGTAGATCGTCCCCTCCACCCGGTTGAGGATCTCCTGAACCCGCCAGGTCTCGATCTCCTCGCCCCGGGCGTCCTGGATCGCGAGTTCCATCACCTCGGCCATCGTCTGTCGGTCGGCGTCGGGCGAGAGGGTCCCCATCTCGACCAGCACGTCCAGGATTTCGTCCACCTCGCGGTTCGCGACGGCGATGTAGAACTCGATGATCTTCTCCTGGAGGAACTGATCGACCCGGCCGCTCATCCCGAAGTCATAGAAGACGATGGTGCCATCGGACTGGACCGCCAGGTTTCCCGGGTGTGGGTCGGCGTGATAGACCCCATGCTCGGTGATCATCTCCAGGTAGGTCCGGGTGAGCCGCTCGGCGATTTCGGTCCGGTCGATGCCCTGGGCGTCGAGTTCCGAGATGTCGGTGATCTTCGTCCCCGGGATGTACTCCATCGTGAGCACGCGATCACTGGAGTGTGTGTCCACGACCGGCGGCATGCGGATCTTCGGATCGTCCTCGTAGTACTGGCGGATCTCCACGAGCATGTCCCGCTCCCGGCCGTAGTCCATCTCCTCGCGGATCGTGACCGCGAACTCGTCGGCGAAGTTCTCCAGGGAGAAGGCCCGGGCGTCGTCCACGAAGTAGAGCAACAGCGGGAGGGCCCACTTGATCGCCGTGAGGTCGGCCTCGACCAGTTCCTCGATGCCGGGCCGCCTGACCTTCACGGCCACCTCCTCGCCGTCGACGGTGGCCCGGTAGACCTGACCCAGGCTCGCGCCGCTGATCGGGTCCGTGTCGAAGTCGTCGAACGCCTCCTCGATGGGCCCAATATCGGCCTCGATGACGGCCTTCGCCTCCGGCCACGGGGCCGGTGGCACCTTGTCCTGAAGCTGCGTGAGGACCTCGATGTACTCGGGTGGCAACACGTCCGGCCGGGTCGAGAGGATCTGGCCGAACTTGATGAACGTGGGCCCCAGAGTCAAAAGCGAGTCCAACAGTTGCTGGGCCCGGTCGCGCCGCTCCTCGCTCGTGATCGACCGCGAGGGGCCAAAGAGGACATAGCGACGGCGGTCCCGAAGCCACCGCAACAGGAGCGGCATGAAGTTCCAGGCGACCAGCACGAACCGCCAGTACGAACGAAGGGCCACCACGGCTATCCCTCGATGGGGATCGATCGACCCGACTCCTCGTGTCGCGGGATGTCGATCGTGAGAACCCCGTTCTCCAGCGTGGCGCTTGCCGCCTCCGGGTCGGCATCAGTCGGCATCGGGATGGTCGCCGAGAGGGTCATCGAGCGGGCATCGGTGTGATACTCGAAGCCCTCGGGGACCTGCTTTGTCCGGGTGGCACGAAGTTCGAGGTGGTGTTCGGTCGCTTCGAGGTCCAAGCCCGTGCTGTCGACGCCGGGAAGGTCCAGGATCAGTCGATAGGACGTCGGCGATTCGAGGAGGTCGGCAAAGACTGCATCCGGAAGGGTCGCCAGGGCCTCGCGTATCATATCCATAGTGGAACGTAGGCCGGGGAGGGCGTAAAAGGCAGTGGTACCGGACACCGACACGGACGGGTCCAGGGGTGTTTTGGCTCGCGGGCACCAATTCGAAGTCATGACCGAGACAGGGCCAGTCCGACTCGCGAATGCCATCTCGACGCTGGCCGAGCACCTGGAGACGATCGACCGGACCGAATCGGTCCCGCTCCAGTCGGCCGACGGACGTGTCCTGGCTGCGGGCGTCCCGGCCGAACGGCCCCAGCCCCATTACCGACGGGCGACCCGGGACGGGTACGCCGTGAGAGCTGTGGACACGGAAGCCGCGACCGCAGTGAGCCCGACCATGCTCGACCCCACCGAGGGTGCTATCGGGCCTGGCGAGGCCGCCTGGGTGCACACCGGGTCGGCGGTCCCCGAGGGCGCAGACGCCGTCGTCATGGTCGAGTGGACGGCCGAGACCGAGGCGGGCATCGAAGTCACGGAGTCGGTCGAAGCCGGCACCCACGTCGTCCCGGTCGGGGCAGACCTCGAAGCCGGGACGACCCTCTTCGAAGCGGGCCACCGGCTCCGGCCGGGCGATCTGGGGGCACTGAAAGTCGCCGGCGTCCGAACCGTGTCGGTGATCGAACCGCCGACGGTCGCCGTGATTCCGACCGGCGAGGAACTCGTCCAGGCCGACCCGGGCCCCGGGCAGGTCGTCGAATCGAACGGGCTGGTCAGTGCACAACTCCTCGATCGCTGGGGGATGGCACCCCGCTACCGCGAGGTCGTGACCGACGAGCGAGGGGCCCTTCGAGAGGCGATCGAGCGGGACCTGGACGCCGATCTCGTTCTCACCAGCGGCGGTTCGTCGGTGGGCGAGCGGGATCTCCTGCCAGGGGTCGTCGAAGACCTGGGCGAGGTGCTTCTCACCGAACTGGCAGTCCGGCCCGGACACAGCGCCGGAATCGGGGTCGTGGACGGAACACCGATCGCGATGCTCCCCGGGACGCCGATGGCCAACCTCACACTCGACTGGGTGCTCGTCCGGCCGGCCCTCGTCAGGGCACTCGACACGCCGCTCGTGGGCCCACCCTCGGTGACGGCCCCGCTCAAATCCGAACTGAAGAGTCAGCCGGGTCGGCGGACGATTCACGGCGTGTCCCTCGACGGCGGTGTGAGCGAGGCGTCGGGTCACGGGCTCACCTCGCTCTCACAAATCGACGGCTGGGTGCAGGTCGAGGAAACTCGTTCGGCGGTCCCGGCGGGCGAATCGGTCACGGTCGAGCAGTGGGGTGGCTGCCCCCGACCGGTTCAGTCCGAGGCGGATCGGGAGAACAACTCCGAGAAGTCAGAAACGCGGTAGTCACCGAGGACACACTTCCCGCGTTCACAGGCCCCGTGGCGTTCGACGTGGATCGCGTCGAGGCCCGCGTTCCAGGCCGCACCGACGTCGGTGTCCGCGTCGCCGGCCATCACACCCCGGGCCGACTGGGGATCGACCCCCAGGTCGTCCATCGCGACCTGAACCGGCGTTGGGTCGGGCTTCCAGCCCAGTTCCGACGAGCAGGTGACGACGGTGTCGAACCAGTCGGCGATGTCCAGGTTCGCCATGACCGGATCAGCGAGGAACGGCTGGGAGTGGGTCACCACGCCGACCGGCACGTCGAGGTCGGCGACGAACGCGGCGTCCTCGTGGAGGTAGGTGGCTTCGGCCCGCTCCTGGGGGTCCTCGACGGCGTGGAACGTCTCCCAGAACTCGACCGGCTCGAATCCCAGATCCTCGAGGTAGGCATCACGGGAGCCGAGCAAACCGTGCCAGAGCGCCCGGGCCTCGCGGTCGGAGAACGCATAGCCCAGTTGCTCGCCGACGGCGTCGAAGACCTCGCGGGTGTAGGCCCACTCGGTGTCGACGATCGTGCCGTCGAGATCGAGTAACCAGAAGTCGTAGGCCTCGGGCTGCATACGTACTCCGTTGTCAGTACCCAGATAAGTGCCTTGCGCTGGCTCAGTCCAGATCGTTCACGCGGGACGCGAGTTCGAGGTCCTGTTCGGTCACGCCACCGGCCTCGTGGCTGGTGAACGCCACCGTCACGGCGCGAAACTCGATGACGATCCGCGGGTGGTGAAACGCCTCGTCGGCGAGTTCGGCCACCTCGCGAGCGAACGCCACCCCGTCGAGATACCCGTCGAATTCGACGGTTCGGACGATCTCCCCGTCGGCGTACTCCCAACCCGATGGCAGTGATTCGCGAATGTCGGCCTCCGTGAGTGTGTCACTCATACACTACCCAACGCGCTCCTGGCCCAAACACCCTTCCCCTCCCGATCGTCAGCGCCCGTTTTGCGGGTCAGCGTGACACGAAGCCGTCCTCGGTGATCGGGACGACGCTGTCCGTGACTTCGGTGACAGTGTCGACGACGGCGTCGTGGGCCCCGGCCCGCTCCCAGTAGAAGACCAGATCGAAGGTATCCGCCCGGAGGAGTTGCTGGCACTCCCAGATGAACTCGTCGTCCCCCAGTCGGCGACCGTGGAACTGTCCGGCCCCGAAGCGGTGGTCGTCGTCCCCGGCGTAGACATACATCTCGTCGTCCTGGATCGCTTCGGCGATCCGCTCGCCGACCTCCAGCATCAACTCGTTCATGGCCGGTTCCTCGGTCCGGTCGAAGTCCGTGTGGACGACGATGCCCACGAGTTCGGCCTCGCCCGGTTGCAAAAGCGAGACGGCCTGCTGGTAGAGTTCGACGTCGCCTTGCTCGGACATGGGCCGCGATAGGACCAGGGCCGGTTTAGCCCCTCCGGTCCACCGAGCGGAAAACTGATAGCAGCCAGGCGTGTTGACCAGCACGATGAGAGACTGGATCGCTCGCGGCGTCCGGGCCGTCTACGAGCGGGTCCTCCGGCGGGAGATCTCCGGAGTGCCCACTCACGTCGCGATCATCCAGGACGGAAACCGGCGCTACGCCCGCGAACAGGGCACCGCGGCAAAGCAGGGCCACGAGGCGGGGGCCGAAACCACCGAACAGGTACTCGAGTGGTGTGCGGACCTGGGCATCGAGGAGTTGACGATCTATGCCTTCTCCACGGAGAACTTCGATCGACCCGCCACGGAGCGGGAGCACCTCTTCGATCTGTTGACCGAGAAACTCTACGAGTTCGCGGACAGCGACCGGATCCACGAGGAGGGCGTCCGGATTCGAGCCCTCGGCCAGACCCACCGGGTCCCCGAACGGGTGCAGGACGCGATCGCCTACGCAAGACAGCAGACCGCAGCGTACGACACCCTGACGCTCAACGTCGCCATCGCGTACGGGGGGCGGGCGGCCCTGCTCGATGTCGCCCAGGACGTCGCCGACGGCGTGGCCGCAGGCGATCTCGAACCGGGGGACGTGGACGTCGAGGCCATCGAATCCCGGCTCTACGACGGCGAACTGCGGGACGTCGATCTGATCGTCCGTACCGGCGGGGACGAGCGCACGAGCAACTTCCTGCCCTGGCACGCGAACGGCAACGAGGCGGCGGCCTTCTTCTGTACGCCCTACTGGCCGGAGTTCTCGAAGGTCGATTTCCTCCGGGCGATCCGGACCTACGAGGCGCGGGAAGCCTCCTGGCGGCAGACCCGAACCCAGCGGGCCCTCGCCCTGGTCCGGGCGCTGGGCGAAGGACGGGGTCGCCGGGTGCTCGACCGTCTGGGCGAGTCGCTCCCGGACGGAACGGAGCCGATCGAGGAGACCGAGTCGAGCGCCGACTGACACGAAGGTTCAGGAGCGTGGAGTTACTTATGGACTCCATGGACAGACGTGCACTCCTCGCCGTGGCACTCGCCGGGCTCGTCGCACTCAGCGGCTGTGCGTTGCTCACGGGCGGGACCCTCGAATTCTCGGCCGGCCCCGCGACCGTCACAGAGGACGCCCAGAGCGCCGCCCAGTACGACCTGGTGGGCGTGGACACCCAGTCGATCAACCGGACCGTCTCGGTCGCCGGCCAGGAGCGAACCGTCGAGGCGACGAACCACATCGCCACCTACGAGCGGGACCTGGTGGTGACGACCAGTGAGGCCACCGGGACCGTGGTCGTGGTTTCGACCCCACAGATGGCCGTAGTGGATCGGCCGCTCAACCCGGTCGGATCGATGAGCCCGCGACAGCTCCTCGAAGCGGTCGCCGCGAACCGGGCCGACCTCTCGGATGTCGCCGTCCGTGACAACCGCACGACGACGATCCTCGGGGAGAACGCCACGGTCACCGCCTTCGACGCGACGACCGAGTTCGGCGGGCAGTCCGTCGACGTGACCGTCCACCTGGTCCGCGTGGCTCACGACGGTGACTTCGTGATCGGCGTCGCCGTCCACCCCTCGGTCATGACGGCCGAACAGGCCGGCGTCGATCAGATGTTCGAGGGGATCGAGCACACGGGCTCGTAGCTGCCGCTGGCCCGGAGTATTTCCACCCTGAGCGCGTACGGGTTCCATGTTCGAGTCTGACGAGATCGGACGGTTTCAGCGTCAGGACGCGGCGTTCCGCGATCGCATCCAGGCGGATCCCGACGCCCGCTTCCCGGCGGAACCAGATCGGTATCACCTCTACATCTCGCGAGCCTGTCCCTGGGCTCACGGCGCCGTGTTAGTTCGGACGCTCCTCGGACTCGAAGACGTGCTCTCGATGGACGTGCTCGACCCGTACCGCGAGGCGGCGGGCTGGCAGTTCACCCCCGAGAAACCGGGCTGCACCCCGGACACCGTAAACGGCACCGACTACCTGGCTGAGATCTACGAACTGGCCGATCCGGACTACGAAAAGCGACCGACCGTGCCGGTCCTCTGGGATCGCAAGCGGGAGACGATCGTCAACAACGAGTCGATCGAGATCATGGCCATGCTGGCCGACGCTTTCGAGCCCCAGCAGGACGGCGCGGTCGACCTCTACCCCGCCGACCGGCGCGCGGAGATCGATCAGGTCGTCGCGGAACTTTACGACCCGATCAACAACGGGGTCTACCGGGCCGGCTTCGCGGACTCCCAGCAGGCCTACGACGAGGCGATCGATGCCCTCTTTGCCGCCCTCGATCGCTGGGACGGCGTGCTCGCCGAGCAGCGCTATCTCCTCGGCGAGCAGGTGACCCTCGCGGACCTCCGGCTCTTTGCCACGCTCGTTCGCTTCGATTCGGTCTATCACACCCACTTCAAGTGCAACAGGAAGCAAATCGTGGACTACCCGAACCTCTGGGGACACACCCGCGAGATCTATCAGCTTCCCGGGGTCGCCGAGACGGTCAACCTCGATCACATCAAGGAACACTACTACCGCACGCACCCCCAGCTCAACCCCAAGCGAATCGTCGCTCGCGGGCCGACACTCGACTTTTCGGCCCCCCACGACCGGGATCGGCTCCCGGGAGGGCCGCCGGCCGGCCTGCGTTGAGCGGCCTTCGACGGCGGTCAGTTTCACTTTCACTCCGGTAGGCTCGGGGTTTAGCCGCCGGCGAACAGACTTCGAGTTATGCTGCACCGGTCCCACCGGAACGAGATCGTCGCGAACGCGGCGGTGTTCGACGCCGGCTGGGTCCCCGCGGACTTTCGCTCCCGGGACGCGGAACTGAACACGATGGCGACGGCCCTCGAACCGATCCTCGACGGCGAGCCAGCCTCGGGGCTGTTCCTTCATGGCCCCTCGGGGACGGGGAAGACGAGCAGCAGCCAGTACCTCCTCGGAAAGCTCAGCGAGCACGCCGAGCACCTGGAGACGGCGACCGTCAACTGCTGGTCGAATCACTCCCGGTACCGGGTGCTCCGGCGGATCGTGGAAGCGGTCGACGGGCTCCGGGCGCGGACCCGGGATCACGCCGCAGCCGCGCTCCAGGAGCGGCTGGCCGAACTCGAGACGCCCACGGTCGTCGTCCTGGACGAGGCCGATCAACTCGACGAACCGGACGTGCTCTACACGCTCTACGAACTGCCGGCGCTCCACGTCGTCGCCACGGCCAACACGAAAGCGGACGTGCTGCTCGGTCTCGACGAGCGAATCCAGTCCCGACTCCGGACCTTCCACGACGTGCATTTCGCGCCCTACACGGCCGCCGAACTCGACGTAATCCTCCAGCAACGGGTCGACCACGGCCTCCAGCCCGACGTGATCGAGGCCGCACAGGTGAGACAGATCGCCCGGGCCGCAAACGGGAACGCCAGGGACGCGATCGCCACACTCGACGGGGCGGCCCAGCGGGCAGTCGAGGACGGCGCCGAACGGATCCGGGACACACACGTCGAGACCGCCATCGAGACCGCGAGCCGGGCGGTCCGGTCCGAGACACTCGACCGGCTCAACGACCACCAGCACGCGATCTACGAGATCGTCGCGGCCACGGAACCGGCCAGTCCAGGAACGATCTACGAGCGCTATCGCGACCGAATGGCCGACCCGCGCTCGCGACGGACGGTCCGGAAGTACCTCCGGAAGCTCGAACAGTACGATCTCCTCGTCGCCTCGGGCCACGCACAATCACGCGAGTACCGGCTGGGGCCGGACGCCCCACGTCCGAGCTAGTCGAGGCCGAGGCGTTCGAGTCCGGGGCGTTCACGGGGTGCGAGGTGCTCGGCCCCGTAGATCACGACCAGGAGGGCCGCGAGGGCGACAAGCGGGACCGCGCCCGTGACCTCGGCCAGGAAGTTCAGCCAGGGATCGGGGACACCGCCGGGGGCGAGCACCGCCATGTCGGCCGGGTGGAAGATCCCCATCGCGTTGATGCCGGCGTGGAAGACGGCCACGGCGAGGACGCTCCCGCCGGTACTGTTGTACATCCAGGTCCAGAGGATCGATCCCGCGATGATGGTGAAAACCCAGATGAGCTGCTGGGAGCGCGACCAGCCGCCGTGGATCGTCGTGGCGTTGAGCAGGAGCGGCAGGTGCCACAGGGCCCAGGCCACCCCGACCGCCAGGCTGGAAACGAGCGCGCTGTACCGCTCCTGAAGCACCGGAAGCATGAACCCACGCCAGCCGAGTTCCTCCTGGCCGCCACCCCAGACAGTCCCCCAGACCAGGGCAAAGAGGTAGATACCCGGGAAGGGGAAGGAGTCGAGATCGACCGGCCCGCCGAGGGCGACGAACAGGACACTCCCGAGTGCGAGGATGAGAAGCGGGAGAGCGAGCGCGAGCAGCCACCATTTCGCGCCGATCCGCCACTTAAATAGTTGGCCGACCCACTGCCGGAGACTTCCCTCGCTCGCCCAGACCACGACGGCCGCCCCGACCGGCGGGCCGAAACCCCCCAGGCCGATCAGGATGGAGTGTGTCCAGGAGGCCTCCATCCCGCTGGCCGCGAGCGCCCCCTGGATCGTCCACGTAAACGCGTACGTGACGAGGAGGAAACTCGCCAGTCGGTGGGCGTCGATCGTCGACCGAACGGTTCCGCGCATATCGTGTTGCATGGATTACCAGACGGATAACGATAATGGCGACTTCGGTCCGGAAGCCGTTCGGAAGCGGAGAGTAGTCGGCACATCGGGTGTCCGTATCGATTTCACCGCTCTCGATCCACCCACAGCCGGTCCGGAACGCCCGGAAGGGCCCGTGTTCGAGTTTTCCCGTCGGCACAACTCGGTTGGAACATGCATCACACAGGTTCCGTGCCGGAGCTCCCCCAGCTCTCGCCCGGGGTCCGGCTCCTCGACGCCCCGCGACGCTCGATCGGCCCGCTGCACGCCCTCGTGCTCGATCATCTGCTCGTGACGGGTGGCACCGCCGTCTGGATCGACGCCCACGGGCACGCGACCACGACCTATTTGGCCGAGGTCGCGCCCAGCCCGCGTGTCCTCGACCGGATTCGCGTCGCCCGTGGGTTCACTCCCTACCAGCACCAGTCGCTGCTCCAGGACGCGGCAGGCGAGATCGACGACGACACGAGCCTCGTCGTCGCGCCGGCAGTGGACGGGCTCTACCGCGACGAGGACGTTCGCGGGGCCGAACCCCAGTCGATGCTCCTCCGGGGTGTGGCCCGACTCGCCCGCTACGCCCGCGAGGCCGAAATTCCCGTCCTCACGACCCGGGCCGCGGCCGACGAGTTCAGCGCGCCGGTCGCAGCGGTCGCCGACAGCACCATCACGGTCGAGCGAACCCGATTCGGCCCCCGCTTTCGGAGCCCGAACTTCGAGACCCAGATCTACGCCGCATCCGGCCCGACCATGCAGACCACACTCACCTACTGGGCACGGATCCTCCGGGCCCGCCGCCCGGCCCACGAGACACAGCCGAGCCAGAAGCGGGCGATTGCGGAGGTGAGTCCCTGATGGGCCGGACCAACCCCACCTATCGCGACCGGCTCGATGCCCTCGAAACCGACTGGGGCCCATACCGGCGCAGCCTCCGCCGTCACGAGCAGGGCCCCTTCGATCGGCTCTGGGAGCACGCCCGGGCCCACGCCGACGCGAGCGGGATGTACAACCCCGCCGACCCGATGCAGACAGTCCTCCTCTCGATCTGTCTGGAACAGGAGCGGGCGATCCAGGAACTCACCGAACGAGTGACCAGCCTCGAAGCGGACTAGATGTTCAAAATCGACTACCGGGAGGACGGGGCCGTCCGCCGCTGGACGACGACCGAAGACGGGGCAACAGTCACGGTGGACACGGACTACCGACCGACGATCTACCTCTGGGCCACGGAGTGGGAAATCGTCCAGGGCCACCGCGAGCACGTCGCGGCCCACCCGAAAGTGGCGTCGGTGACCGTCGCCTCGAAACGACCGGGCTGGCGACACGACCCCCAGGCCGTGCTCGAAGTGACCCTGACCGACATCGAGGCGGTCGACGCGCTCGCGCCGCAGTTGGCGAACATGGGCCGGCCCGGGGACCTCCGGCTCTTCAACGTTGATTTCTCACGGGGGTTTCGATACTGTCTCGAAACGGGTCAGTCGCCGGTGCCGACAGGCTCGCTCCACACGCTCTCGATCGACGTGCCGGCAGTCGAGGTACACCGGGAGGGACACCTTCGCGAGGCCACCGTCGAGGGCGAGTCGATCACGGGCGACCCGCCCCAGGTGCTCGACGGCGTTCTCGATCGAATTCACGACGCCGATCCCGACGTGCTGGTGCTTTCGAGTGCCGAGGTCGTCCCCGAACTGTTCGCGATCGCCGACACACGGGAGCGAGACCCCATCGCCATCGGCCGACTGCCCGGCTACCGAAAACTCGCCGGGCAATCGACCTACGAGAGCTACGGCCAGGTCGGGCACTCCCCGGCCCGCTATTCGGTACCGGGGCGAGCGATCATCGACCGTTCGAACACGTTCTTCTACGCCCAGACGAACCTCGCCGGCGTCCTCGATCTGGTCGCACGCTCGCACAAACCCCTCCAGGAGCTGGCCTGGGCGTCGATCGGGAACGTCCTCACGGCGATCCAGATCCGGGCGGCCACACGGCGGGACGTGCTGGTCCCCTGGCGGTCCTTCCGCCACGAGCAGTTCAAGACGATGGGCCAGCTTCGGGCGGCCGACCGCGGCGGGTTCACGTTCTCGCCCGACGTGGGGTTCCACGAGGACGTTCACGAACTCGATTTCGCCTCGATGTACCCGAACATCATCGTCACCCGAAACATCTCCCCGGAGACGATCCGGGGGGACTGTGACGCCTCGACGACGGTGCCCGAACTGGACTACGAGATCTGTGAGAAGCCGGGCTATCTCCCCGACGTGCTCGAACCGCTGGTCGCGGACCGCGAGGAGATCAAGGCCGAGCGGGCGGCGACGGACGATCCGGAGCAACGAGAGGCACTCGCCGGCCGCGCCGAGGCGATCAAGTGGATCCTCGTCTCCTGTTTTGGCTATCAGGGCTTCTCGAACGCGAAGTTCGGCCGGATCGAGGCCCACGAGGCCATCAACGCCTACGCCCGCGAGATCCTCCTCACCGCAAAAGAACGCCTGGAGGCCGGCGGCTGGCGCGTGGTCCACGGGATCGTCGACTCCATCTGGGTGACCCCAATGGCGGATACCGACCAGCGACCACTCGACGAGATCACGGCGACGATCACCGAGGCGACCGGGATCGAACTGGAGTACGAGGCCGCCTACGACTGGGTGGCCTTCGTCCCGAAAAAAGACACCGAAGCGGGCGCGTTGACCAGATACTTCGGTCGACGGGCCGATCCCGCGCCGGACGAGGACCCTTTCAAGATTCGCGGGATCGAGGCCAGACAGCGCTCGACCTGTGACTGGGTCGCCGACCTGCAGCGGACGCTGATCGAGGTCCTCGACGAGCATCGGGCGCCCGAACCAGTCCTCGATGTGCTCAGGGAGCGACTCGACCGACTGGCCCGGGGGGCTGTCGACCCGGAGCGACTGTTGCTCACGAACCGGGTGGGAAAACCCTTGGCGGAGTACACCCAGTCGACGCGGAACGTGGCCGCTCTGAAACGAACGCGAGCCACCGGGATCGACCTCGCGCCCGGCCAAGACGTCTCCTACGTGGTCGTCGACGACTCGAAGACCACCCGGGAGCGGGTGCGACTACAGGGAGAGTCACTTACGGACTACGACGCCGACTTCTATCGAAAACGGGCCGTTCGCGCGGCGGCATCGGTGCTGTCGCCCCTGGGTGTTCGCAAACGCGATATCGAGTCCCGCCTGGCCGATTTCGAATCCACGAGCGTGACCGGCTGGACCGAACCCCGAGAAATGTGAGACACCCAATATTAATATGTCAGCCCCACAATGAGAGTGGCATGAAAGCCGCCCTGGTCGGACTCGGACAGGCAGGGGGACGGATCGCCGAGGCGATCCAGGACGCCGATCGGCAAGCCGGATACGGGGCTGTCGGGGGCGTGCTGGCGGTCAACACCGCACGGACGGACCTCGCCGGCCTCGACGTGGACACGATGTTGATCGGCCAGGATCGTGTTGCCGGGCATGGCGTGGGCGCCGACAACGAACTCGGTGCCGAGATCATGACCGACGATCGGGGCGAAGTCCTGGCCGGGCTCGACGGGATCATCACCGCAGAAACCGACGCGGTGGTGCTCGTCGCCGGACTGGGCGGTGGCACCGGCAGCGGGGCCGGCCCGGTTCTCGCCCGGGAACTCAAGCGCATCTACGACCAGCCGATCTACGGGCTCGGGATCCTTCCGGGGCGTGACGAGGGGGCGCTCTACCAGAAAAACGCCGGCCAGTCGCTCAAGACCTTCGCTCGGGAGGCCGACTCGTTGCTCCTGGTCGAGAACGACGCCTGGCGACAGGCCGATGAGAGTGTCGCAGCGTCCTTCCGGGCCATCAACGAGAAGATCGCCCGACGGCTCGATCTCCTCTTTGCCGCCGGCGAGGGGGTCGAGGGAGTCGGCGAGTCGGTCGTCGACGCGAGCGAGGTGATCAACACGCTCCGGCCGGGGGACATGGCGGCCGTGGGCTATGCCGCCGCGGACGCCGCACCCGATCCCGGCGAGAACGTGAACGTCATCACGAGCACGGCCCGGCGAGCCCTGCTGACCGGCATGAGCGTCCCGGAAACCACACGCGGGGAGGCTGCACTCGTGCTCGTGGCCGGCGATCCGGACCGGCTCTCGCGAAAGGGCATCGAGCGGGCCCGGCAGTGGATCGAGTCCGAGACGGGCACTATGGTCGTCCGGGGCGGCGATCTGCCGATCCGGGGCGACCGCATCGCCGTGGTCGTCATCCTCTCGGGTATCGCCGGGTCGCCGCGACTCCAGTCGTTCCTGGAACGGGCCACCTCGGCCAGTCAGGCGGTCGAGGAACAGACTGATCGGAGCAAGCGCTTCCAGAACGACGAGTTGGAGGACCTGTTCTAGATTACTGCCCGAACCGGCGAGTGCGCTGTTTGTACTCCAGGACGGCCCGGAAGAACTCCCGGTCACGGAAGTCCCGCCAGTTGACGTCGGTGAAGTACAACTCGGAGTACACCGACTGCCAGATCATGAAATCCGAGAGTCGCTCCTCCCCGGTCTTGATGACCAGGTCGGGTTCGTCCGCGAAGACCAGTCGGTCCTCGATGTCCGCCGCCTCGATCGAATCCGGGTCCAGGTCACCGCTGTCGACGGCCTCGGCGATCGATCGCACGGCGGTGGCGAACTCCTCTTTGCCCCCCAGCCCGAGGTTGATCTGGATCGGGGCCGAACCGGGTTCGGGAGTTCGCGGGTCACGGACCGCGACCTCGCGTGGGAACTCGAGGGCTTCGACCGACCGCTCGACGGTGTCCAGGACGGCCTCGTCGAGCACGCTCACGTACACCGTCACTCGCTCGGCCCCGACGTCGAAGGCGAGTTCCACGAACCGCTCCAGGCTGCCGTAGGCCCCCTGTTCGAGGAGGTCACGCTCGGTGATGACCAGCGCGACGTGGGCCGGTGGCTCGCCGGCCGCGAGTCGAACGCGAAGGCCCAGATACCGGTCGTAAAGCGCCACAGGCCCAGTTCGACCGGGTGTTACTAAACGGGCCGGGATCGACCCGGCGGCGGTTCGAGATACTTAAGTGAGCGCCGTCGAAAACCCGAGGACGTGTGAATCGTCCACTCTCCCGAACGGCGACGTTCGCGATGCTGTCCGCGGTTTCCCTGGCCGTGGCGGCTTCGGTGTGGGGGACGATAACAGCCTTTCTCGCGATCGCGACCGTCGGGGCCCTGGTGACCACGGGACCGGTCTTCGAGGCGCTCTCGACGGCCGCCGACGAAAAAGACGGTCGCCTGCGGACCCTCGTCTCGTTTGCACTCACTGGGGCGGCACTGGCAGCCCTGATCGTGGCCGTCGAGCTCCCGAAACCCGTCTACGTCACGGCGATGGTGACACTCGGCTTCGGTGATCTGGGCCGACGCGCCCTTGAAGCGGTCCGGCCGGTCCCGATCTTCGCGACGGCGGGGTTCGTGTTCGCCGGCGGGGCCGCCGGCGTCGGTGGCCAACTCCTCCTGAGCGCGGTTTCGGGTGCGGTCGGCCACGGACCGACGGTCCTCTTTCTCGCCGCGAGCGCCGCGTTCCTCGGGGCGCTCCTCCGCTCGGTGCTCGTCGCCCGGAACGATCCCCTGGTGCTCGGGTTTCTGACCGTGCTCCTCTGGCTGCTCGCCGCGCTGGCCGGCGACATTACCTGGACCGCGGTACTCGTGGGCCTGGGCGTGTCCTTTCTGTTCGGTTCGCTCTCGATCGCCCTCGAAACCGCCTCGATTCCCGGGATGCTCACCGGTGTCTTCCTCTCGCTTTTGGCGGTCGTCCTCGGTGGGTACGGCTGGTTCGTCCTGCTGATCGCCTTCTTCGGGATCGGCGGGCTCTCCACGAAGTTCCGCTACGACGAGAAAGTGAGTCGGGGAGTCGCGGAACCGAACGAGGGCGCTCGCGGGACCGGCAACGTCCTCGGGAACTCCCTGGCAGCGCTCTTTGCCCTGCTGCTCTATGCGGCCCACGCGGAGCTTCCCGTTCCGGAGGTCGTCTTCGTCTTCGCCTTCGCGGGGAGCGTGGCGACCGCGCTTGCGGACACGCTCTCCAGCGAGATCGGTGGCCTGTACGACCGGCCGCGCCTGGTCACGACCCTCTCGCGGGTCGAACCGGGCACCGACGGCGCGGTGACCTGGCAGGGTGAACTGGCCGGGGCTACCGGAGCGCTGCTCATCGGCCTGCTCGCGTGGCTGGTCCTCCCGATCACGGGAGTCGGTGTCGTGCTCGTGATGGTCGCTGGGCTCGTGGGCATGACAGTCGACAGCCTGGCCGGGGCCACGATCGAAGGGGACCACGTCGGGAATCAGGCCGTGAACTTCCTCGCCACGAGTGCCGGTGGTTGTGCGGGCGCGCTCCTCGCCCTGCTTCTCTAGGTGGCTTCGAGCGAGCGGATCCGCACCGAGGCGGGTTGCTTGACGATATCGCCCTCCCCGGTTCCATAAATAGCGGTCACACCGTGTTTCGCCGCGACATCGAGCAGGGGCTGGGCGACCGGCCCGTCGACGAGGACCGTTCGCGCGCCGTCGCCGGCCGCCCGGACGAGCGAGCGGGCCGTATCCAGGTCGCCGCTCTCGAGCAGGCGGAACTCCGCGTCGAGCACGCGAGCGGACTCACTCCCGCTGACGGCCTCGATCTGTCCGGCCAGGGTGGCCGCCGCAGACTCGGAATCGGGTTCCGAGTCCGTCGTCTCAGCGGGCTGGGGGCTCGCCGTCTCGGTAGTGACCGCGACGGCACCGCCACCGCCGTCGGTTGCCGAGGACCCGGGTTGTGAGGCCGTGGCCGAGTCCGACTCGGTCGATCGCTCGCGTTCCAGGGCCTCGACGGGGACTTTCTCCTGAAGGGCGGTGTGGACCTCGTGTCGCGAGAGGTCCTCGACGGACCGGCCCGGGGGCGAGAGCGCCACGTAATCGAGGTCTCCGACCTGCATGAGTTCCTCGCGGATGAGATCGCCGCCCCGGTCGCCGTCGAGGAAGGCGGTAGCTGTCTTCTCCCGGGTGAGTGCCGCAACCGCCTCCGGGACGTCGGTCCCCTCGACGGCGATCGCGTTTTTGATGCCATAGCGAAGCAGCGTGCGAACGTCCGCCCGCCCCTCGACGACGATGACGGCGTCGCTCTCCGCGACGTTCGGGCCGGCCGGCAGCCCCTCGTACTCGATGATGTCCCCGACCCGGATGCTCTCCCGGACCTCCTCCAGGATCGCCCGGCTGTCCATCACCTGTTCGTCGAAGGCCGTGGCGAGCAGTTCCTTCGCGCGCTCGACGACCTCGCGGCGCTTTGCCGCCCGGACGTCCTCGATCCGGTCGATTTCGACGGTCGCCTGGCTCGGGCCGATCCGGTCGATCGCCTCCAGGGCGGCCGCGAGGGTCGCGGTTTCGACCCGATCGAGGCTGCTCGCGATCGTGATGGTTCCCCGGGACTTCCCGCCCTCGCTCTGTACCTCGACGTCGATCCGCCCCAGCTTCGAGGACTCCTGGAGGTCACGGAGTTCGAGTTCGTCCCCGAGCAGGCCCTCGGTCTGGCCGAAGACGGCCCCGACAACGTCGCTGCGCTCGATGACGCCATCGGCGACAAAGCCCGCGTGGATGAGATACTTCGCCGTGTCCTCCATCTTTCTGTCGGGTGGATGAACGGCTGGGCGGCTTTAAAAGCTGTCGTCGGTTCGAGATCGATTCCGACGATTGAAGAAAAATTCTATTCGATACGGCCATTTGGACACCAATAGTAATTTATTAACCCGTTCAGAACGAGGTCGGCGCTAAGAATGGATCCGCGCTCGATCGGCTGGGCGATCGTCTTCTTCCTGCTCGCCGCCCTCGCCATCCCCTGGTTTCTCTGGGGCTCGACCGGCGTGATCGCTGGCCTCCCGGTCTGGCTGTGGTACCACATCGCCTGGCTGTTACTGGCCGCACTCGTGTTCCGACACTTTACCCGACGGGCGTGGGGACTCTGGATCGACGACCGAACTGACAGCCACGGGGGCAAGCGATGAGCGTGGCACTGCAACTCGGCATCATCGTGGGGTACCTCCTCGTCGCGCTCGGCGTGGGCCTGATCGCCTACCGGGTAACCGAGCGGACGGCCGAGGACTTCTACCTCGCGAGTCGGTCCTTTGGCACCGTCGTCCTGCTCTTTACGGTCTTTGCCACGCTGCTCTCGGCGTTCACCTTCTTCGGCGGGCCGGACAACGCCTACTCGCTGGGCCCGGAGTGGATCCTCGTCATGGGGCTGATGGACGGGATCATCTTCGCGATCCTCTGGTACGTGATCGGCTACCGGCAGTGGCTGCTCGGCCAGCGTGAGGGGTACATGACACTGGGCGAACTGCTGGGCGACCGCTTTGGCTCGCGAGCCCTCCGCGGCCTGGTCGCGGTCGTCTCGCTTTTCTGGCTGTTCCCCTACGTGATGCTCCAGCAGATCGGCGCGGGGGCGGCCATCACCGGACTCACCGAGGGCGCCGTCCCGTTCTGGGTCGGGGCGACACTCATCACGGCGTTCATGATCGCGTACGTCGCGCTGGCGGGAATGCGGGGAATCGCCTGGACGGACACGCTCCAGGGTGTGTTCATGCTCGCGATGATCTGGCTCGCCCTGGCCTGGGTCCTCCTGGCCGTCGATGGCGGCCTCACCACGATCAACGCCGGCATCCAGGCGAACGCGCCCGACTTCTTCGCGCTGGGTGGTGGGGCCTACACCCCGCAGTTCATGCTCACCTTCGCGATCTCGATCGCCTTCGGGGTCACCATGTTCCCCCAGATCAACCAGCGCTTTTTCGCCGCGGCCTCCGAGACGGTGCTCAAGCGCTCGTTCACGCTCTGGCCCGTGCTCGTCCTCTTGCTCTTCGTCCCGGCCTTCCTGCTTGGCACCTGGGCCGCCGGGCTGGGCATCGAGGCCGACGTGGCCGCCGGCGAGAGTGTCCTCCCCCAGCTCCTCGCGGCCTACACCCCGACGTGGTTCGCCGCCCTGGTCATCGCGGGCGCCATCGCGGCGATGATGTCCTCCTCGGACTCGATGCTCCTCTCGGGGTCGTCGTACTTCACCCGGGACCTCTATCGGCCCTTCGTGGACCGGGAGCTCTCCGAGCGCCGCGAGGACCGGCTGGGACGACTCGGCGTGGTGGGCTTTGCCGTCGCCGCCCTGCTCGCGAGTATCTGGGCCGAGGGCGGGGGCATCGGGGCCGCAAGCGTCGGCTCGCTTTTGATCGAGATCGGTGACCTGGCCTTCGGCGGGTTCGCCCAGCTCGCCGGCCCGGTGCTGCTTGCACTCTACTGGCGCGGGACGACCCGAAGCGGGTTGCTCGCGGGCATCCTGGCCCCCCAGGTCGTCTACGTAACCTTCAACTTCCTCCCCGCGACGACCGTCGCCGGCCTCCCGCTTTTCGCCACCAGCTATTTCGGCTGGGGGCTCTCCCTTTACGCGATGGTGTTCGGGGTGGGGGTGACCGCACTCGGGTCGGTCGCCGACCGCAAGCGCCGTTCCGGGGGTGTCAGGCCGTGAGCGAACCAGAGTCCGTCCCACAGACCCACATCGTCCCCGTCGGGTTCGAGTACGACCGGCTGATCGCCCCCCTGATCCGTGATCAGTTCACTGTCGATCGGGCACTGCTGCTGCAGGGCGCGGTCGGCAGCGAGGGCAACATCGAGTACTCAAAGCAGCTGGCCCGCAAACTCGAAGCGGACTTCCAGAACCTGCTCGGGGCCCGAACCGAGCGGATGACCGTCGAGAACGTCTATGACTACGACGCGGCCTTCGAGCAGGCCTTTGCGTGTATCACCGCCGAACTGGCGGCCGGTCGCGAGATCTGGGTGAACGTCTCCTCGATGCCACGCCCGGTGAGTTTCGCCTTCGCGACCGCGGCCCACTCGGTGATGGTCGAACGCGAGACCGACCGGGATCGCATCCACACCTACTACACGGCCCCCGAGAAGTATCTGGAGACGGAACTCGCCGAACAGCTCCGGGCGGGAATCGAGTTGCTCGAAACACTTGCGGCCGACATGGCCGAGGACGGCACCGTGACTGTCGACCCGGAACGGATCCGCGAGCGGCTGGCCGCCGCGACGTCGCTGCTCGCGGAGTTCGACGAGCGGGGAGCCACCGTCGGGACGGCGGAGATCGACGGCAGCCACGTCCAGGAACTCCCGGTCGCCCCGTTCTCGAACGTCAAGCCCTTCGAAGAGCTCATCCTCCACACCCTGGGTGAACACGGGGAGTTCGAGTCCATCAGTGAGTTCGCCGAAACCCTGGCTGCGGACCTCGGCGAGGAGTACACCGACAGTTTCCGCTCGAAAGTCATCTACAACGTAGATCGCCTGGGGCCGGGTGGCGTGGGCTACATCGAACGGGAGACCGAGGGCAAGTCCTACCGGATCAGGCTCTCCCGGATCGGCGAACTGTGGGTTCGTTCACACGCCACCGAGGGAGCAACAGCGTGAGAATCGGCACATCATTGATAAGTAGGGGCGCCGAGAACCGAGTGACGGGAAGCCCACAGATCCACTGGGGAGGGGTCTGTGCGGCCGTGCCGGCTCGGGGACCGGCAAGGGAAGGACATGGAGGGACACACCGAGGATCGATCACGGTCGACCGCGGGCGAGTCCGGGGCTATCGAGAGGTTTTCGGCCTCGGCACATCGCCGATACGTCGCGTTCACGACTGGTTTCGGCCTGCTCGTGCTCGTCGGGCTCTCGGTCGTCCAGAAGTGGATCATCGGCGCGCCAACCGGCAACCTGGCCGGGTACGTGGTGCCGGCACTGTTCGGCGGCGGAACCGGGTTCGTGTATGGGTACTTCAACGTCGGGCGAAAGCGGCGGATCCGGCAACTGGAACGCGAGACCGAGATTCGGCGGCTCATCTCCGCGGTCAACCACGCCCTCGTCGAGACCGACGACGTCGAGGCGATGGGTCCCGAGATCGCCGACATCGTGGGGTCGAGTTCGCTGTTCGAGTGTACCTACGTCCACCTCTTTGCCCCGCCGGAGTTCGAGACCGTCTGTGTCCGCAACTCGGGCGAGACAGCCGCCACGATCAGGGAGTTCCACACCGAGGCATACGTCGATCAGGTCTTCGAGTCCGGGGCATACCGGATCGGAGACGTGACGACACCGCCCTTTGACCACCACGAGACCGGCGAGACGCCCCACGCCGGCGTCGGAATCGCGATCGGCCACGAGGCACAGCGATATGGCGTTCTGACAGTCCACTTCCCGCCGTCGGTCACGCCGACGCCGGCGGAGATCGAGTTACTCGAGACCATCGGGGACGATTTCGGCTACTTCGTGCACACCCAGATCCTCGAGGCCGAACGACAATCCTTCGCCGAGATCGTCGAGCGGATCGACGATCCGGTCATGGTTCAGGACCGTGAGGGGACGTTTCAGGTACTCAATGAAGCCGTCACGAACGTTGCGGGGAAATCACGATCGGCGTTGCTCGGAGAGGACGAGACCCCGTTCATGGACGAGCCCACGGCAGAGACGATTACCGCGATGAAAGACCGGGTCCTCGAAACCGAAGCGCCGGTCTCCTATCAGGTCACGCCAACCTTCACCGACGGCCAGGAGCGAACGTTCTCGACGACGCGGTACCCCTATTACGACGAGCGGGGCATCCTCGCGGGAACGGTCGCGATCTGTCGGGACGTCACCGACCTCCAGGCCCACCAGCGACAGCTCAGGGTGCTCGATCGGGTGCTCCGGCACAACGTGAACAACAATATGAACGTGGTCCAGGGGTACGCGGAGATGATCCGCGAAGAGGCAAGCGGCGCGCCCGCCAGCTACGCCGCGAAGATCGCGTCCAATAGCCAGCGATTGCTGGATATCGCTCACAAGCAGCGCAAGATCACGAATTTCCTCTCCGAGACCCAGCCGAAAGAGCGCATCGAGCTCGAAGCGCTGTTGGACCAGATCGTCGGGCGGATCGAATCGGAGTTCCCGCACGCGTCAGTCTCACTCACGTGTCCCGGAGCGGTCCACGTGTGGGCAAGCCGATCGGTCGGCGACGCCATCGAAGAGCTCCTCACGAACAGTGTGGTCCACGCGGAGAGTACCGAGCCGAACCCCCGCGTGACAGTCGAGACAAGTGCCCAGCGGGTTCGTGTTCGAATCGTCGACGAGAACCCGCCCATCCCCGAGATGGACCGGGATGTCATCTCGGGCGCGGACGAACTCGGGGCGCTGCGCCACGGCAGCGGCCTCGGCCTGTGGCTGGTCAAACTCATCGTCGATCACGCCGGGGGAGCAGTAGCACACCGGGAGCGAGGTCCCCGGGGTAACGTCGTGACGGTCGAGCTTCCGGCCAGCAGACAGGCGGACACGGGACCGAACTGACCCTCAGTCCACGACGGGTATTTCGACGACGAACACCGCCCCAGTCGGCTCGTTGTCCTCGACGGACACCGTGCCGTCGTACCGGTCGACCAGCGTCTGAACCAGATAGAGACCGAGGCCGGTCCCTTCACTGTCGAAGCCGATGCCCTCCTGGAAAATGGCTCGTTTGTGTTCGGCCCGAACGCCCGGCCCGTTATCGGCGACTCGAACGACGACCGTGTCTTCGCCCCGTTCGGCCGCGACCGTGACCGCTGGAACGGTCTTGTCGTTGTGATTGATCGCGTTTTTCAGCAGGTTCCGAAACACCGAGCCGAGCATGTCATCCGCGAGAACGTCGACATCCGGGAGCGGGCCATCGACTGTCACCACGGCGTTCTCGTTGCTCGACTGGGCCGCGTTGATGACCTCGGTGAGAACGGCCCGAAGGTTCTTGGGATGGAGGTCGACCGTGGATTGCAACATGACGTCGGTCACGTCCCTGGCGACTTCGGTGATCTCGACGGCCTCCCGGGCCGCTTCGAGTACCTGTTCGATGTAGCTCTCGCCCTCGGGTTCGACGTATGGCTGGACCGTCTCGGCGTAGGCCAGTACGAGCTGGAGGTCGTTTCTGATGTCGTGACGGACGACCTTGTTGATGAGGTCCAGATTGTCCCGCTGAGTTTCGAGTTGGGCTTCGTACTCCTTGAGCTCGGTGACGTCGCGGGCATAGCCGAGGACCGCATCCTCGCCACTCCCGGGGACGGTGTAGGGAATCTTTCGCGTCTGGAGGATGCGTGTCTCGCCGTCGGCCGTGGTCAGTGTCTCCTCGGGAATGAACTTCGGCTCCCCCGACTCGATCACCGCGAGATCGTCCTCCCTGAAGGAATCGGACTGACTCGATTCCGGGATCAACTCGGGCTCCGTTCGTCCTTCGACCGCCTCGGGGACGTGGCCATACGCCGCTGCGGTCGCCTCGTTTGCCAGCAGATACTCGCCATCCCGGTTCTTCGCGAAGATCAGGTCCGGGACGAGGTCGATGATTCGGCGAAGCTGTTCCTGGGCCTGCTTGCGGTCGTCCCGCTGGGATTCGAGTTCTCGCCGGGTGCGTTCCTGTGTGAGTTCGTATCCCGCCCACTTCGAGAGGACCTGGACCAGCGTCCGCTCGTCACGAGTGAAGGAGCTCGCCTTTGGATCGTCGGACGCAAAACAGAACGTGCCGTAGAGTTCGTCGTCGATCTCGACTCGGCCGCCGATGTAGCTCTCCAGTTCGAAGGTTTCGTAGGCCGGATCATCGCCCCACCCGGCCTCGAGTGCGTTCTGTATGGTCAGGACGTCCTCGGATTGGATCGTCTTTCGACAGTACGCTTGCGAGAGTGGGGCCTCCGCTCCGGGCTGGAGTAACTCGTGGTCGCCGACCGCCTGCTCGATCGTCTGGGTGCCCCTCTCCGCGTCGAGGTCCGCGACGTCGATCTGTGAGAGGAACCCGTATGGGAGCCCCAAGGTCTCGACGCCGATGGTGAGCAACCGATCGATCTTCTCCGAGAAGGGGAGCTCCGTGTCCATCGTCACGTCGTACACCGACTGAAAGGCGGCTATCGTGTCATCTGGCTGCGCCCGCTCCTCGACGTGAGGCCCATCGGGGCTGTCGTTTGTGGATGAGTCCATCTCCGGATGGTTCGATTTCCCAGCCTGTGTCCTTCTAAATATCGGTGGGTGCACTCGTTGATCGATTGCCAAATTCAGGTGGGCGAGCAGAAGCGTTCCAGTGGGCATCGGGCACCCGGAGCAAAAATCGGGGGAGAAGTGCTACACGAGGATTTCGGTCCCTAGCTGTCTGAGTTTCGCCTGCAGATCGCTGCCCGGTTCGGCCGCGACCGAGCGCGTGTAGGTCCCGGTGGCCGGGGCGTCGGCGAGGTTCACGCCTATCACCGGGAAGGTCGTCCCCGCGATGGTCTCGGAAAACGACCCCGGGTTGGCCGGTTTGTCGTCTGTCAGGACGAACATGACCCGCCTGGTCTCGCGGGCCGATTCGCGGTTCAGCCGAGGCCGGACGACCTGAAGCACGGTCGTCAACGGCGTTCCGCCACCAGTTCGGCCGTGAAAGAGGCGGTCACGGTTCGAGTCCGAGGAGACCCCGAAGGGCTTGGCGATCCGAACGGTGGAATCGAACAGTTCGAAAACCGCCGTCTCGACCCCCACGTCTTCGAGCGCGTAGAGCAACAGTCCCAGCGCGAGTTCGGCCTGCCGGATCTTCCGACCCATCGAGGCGGATCGGTCGAGCACGAACGCCATGTAGTAGTCCTTCCGGTCGGGTTCCTCGCGACGCCGCTTGAGGGTCCCCGGATTGGATTCGATGCCGGTCCGGTAGAGACGCTTCGAGTCCAGCCGCCCCCGGCGGGTGCCCCGTCGTATCTTCGTCCGGCGCTCGTGCTGCAGCCGATTCCGGAAGAGTCGGGCCAGTGGGCGATAGTCGGAGCGAACGCGGTCCAGCACCGTCGGGTCGGCCGTCCAGGATTCGGTTGGGACCACGAGATCCAGCGAGCGCAAGCCGTCCCTGGCCCGGTCGCCGTCCCCGGCGAGTACCGCGTCGAGTTCCTCGTACTCCTCCAGGGCGGCTTCCGTCACGTCGGCCTCCGCCCGGGCGTCGTCCGCCGCCGCCTCGGCGGCCTCGGCCTGGATCTCCGGGTCCACCTCGACGCTCGCCGGCGAGTCCATGGCCGAGTCGCCCGGACCCCGTTCGTCCGGGTCGAAATCCGCAGCGTCCGGCGCGTCGAGTGCGTCGGCTGGAGCGGTGCTCGCCCCGGAGTCGTTGTCCCGGGAATCGTCCGGCATCCCCTCGCCGGTGGCGCCCTCGCCCGCGCGACCGTTCTGTTGGGTCCGGCCGTCGGCGTCAGCCACATCGAGAACCGCGAGGACGGCCTGGACGAATTCGAAGATCGCCGCGTTTCGATCGGTCGCTTCCGGGGTCGTGCGGACGGTCTCGACGATGCTCGGGAGTCGGGGCCACAGTTCAGTTTCGAAGCGCCGTCTGTCCGCCTCGGTGGTGAAGTGATGAGCGGGATCGCTCGGATCGAGCAGGGACCCGATTACTTCGAGGTCCAGCCCGTAGTCCGCCGCGAGCCAGCGGTCGAGAATCGAGGCGTGGACGGCATGTACGAGCGGGTACACGAAGCCGCCTCGTTCGGGGTCCGGGATGCCGACAGAGGCATCTTCGAGGAGGTTCGCGCGCAGCGCCCGGAGCGGTTCGTCGTAGTTGGGCCAGCGCCGGACGATCTGGGTCTCGATCGCCGCGTCTTCGAGGACGTTGTGCAGGGTGTGGGCGACGCCCGCCTCGCCGGTGTCCAGTTCCGCCAGCCGGGCCTCCCAGTCGGCGTAGTCGGTGTACCGGATGTGTCCGGCCTCGTGCACCGCGAGGGCCCGCTGGACGAGCCAGTCCCAGGCCCACGGGTCGTAGTCGGTCACCGGCTGGTGGACCCGTCGCCCGGTGATCGCGACCTCGTATTCGGCGGTCGCCGTGGATTCCAGTTCCGTCGTCCGGATCGATTCGTCGATTCGGACGGTCGTCTCCCAGGCCCGGGAGAGTCGCCGGAGGTTCCGCTGGAGTCGCCGTCGGCGCGACTCCCCCGTCCGGACTGCCTGCCGGTCGACGGCCTGGCCGAGGGCGCTCACCAGCGCATCTCGGTCCAGATCGGGATCGAGGGTGACGGGCATCTCGAATCAGAGTTCGTCGGCGATCGCGTCCCGAATGAACTGCTTGTCCGATTTCATCGCGGCCTGGCCGACGAACTTCACCCGGGCGGCCGCCGCAAAGTCCATGAACTCCTCGTTCGGGCCGGCCATCTCGACGGTGTCCCGGAGTTCCCGGTGGCCGATCGGGGTCGCGATGGCGTTTGCTTCCCGGCGGGCCTCCCGGAGGACCGCCGCAAAGCGGACGAGATCCCGGAGTTTCTCGGTGTCCGGCGCGCCGGTCTCGGCTTCGAGCAACTCGACTTCGGTCTCGATCCCCGCCCGGTCGTCCTCGCTTGCGGCCAGATACGGGTGTTCGATGACGACACACCGCGAGCGCAGGGCGTCGTTGAGTTCGGCGGTATCAGCATAGTGCAGGGGATTGATCGTCGCCGTGGCGTGGAAGTCCGGGTGAATGTAGCGGCCCAGGTGTTCGTCCGGGTTCCAGATTTCCCCACGAGGGAGGTCCCGGAGTGTGCGCCCGACCCCCCGCAGGTGCAGTTCGCGCTTGCCCCGATCCTCGAACAGCGGGTGCAGCGCGGCGGTGACCGACCCGGTCGCCATGTTGAGTTCGTCGGCGACGTAGAGACCGCCGAAGATCGCTGCCTTCGCTGCCTCACCGAGGATGTAGTAGGTGCCGCCCTGACCGTCGAGGTCCTTCTCGCCCACCACGTCGAAGACCGAGGTCTCCGCGCCGAACTCCTGGCGGTAGACCGGATGGTTCACCGTGGCGGCCACCGTGCGGATCAGGTGGTTCTTTCCCGTGCCGGCCTCGCCTTCCAGGATGACCGGTTTGTCGAGCGAGAGCGCCCGGTAGAAGGTCTCCTCGGTGTCACGGGGGACGTCCGGGAGTTCGGCCGGGAAATAGGGTACCGCAGTCTCCGGGATCGCCGGATGACCCGGATCGAGTTTTCTGATCCCGTTGACCTGTTCGCCCGTCGGTTCGCCGGCGAGCAGCCGGTCTGGATCGACGTCCACGCGAATCCCGTTGATGGTACCGTCCGTCTGCTCGCTCGACTGCTGATCGGGTTGTGTCATCACTGATCGGCCTCCCGGTAGTGGAATTTCCGACCCACGACCCGGTGGATGTGGACCGTCCCCGTTCCGTTGTCGCTCGCTTCCCGACTGGCTCGCCACAGCGGGCCGAAGTAGTCGGAAAGTGTTGCCTGCATCTCCGCGACGTGGGTCGCGTGCACGTGTGGATCCCAGTCGTCGCGGTTGCTCTCTCGGTGCTCGGCGTGGAGGGCGACCGTGTACTCGTCCTCGCGCTCGATCGCGGCGATCTGCCGGTAGGGGGTGTGGGCATAGAAGCCGCGGAACAGTTCGGTGACCGCCTCGACGGCCGTGTCGGGCAGCGGTGCAAATATCGGCTCGTCGTACGTGAGGGCCATCGACTCGACCTGGGCCGCCTCCGCCGCGGGCAGATCGCGGCCGGGATCCTGGCCATCGAACAACCAGACACTCGGTTCGGCTACCTGGGACATCGTCGATCAGGTGGGGCCCGGCGACCGAGCAAAGGTGGTCGACCGGCACGATGCAACCGTGAGAGCGCGGGCGGAGGCGGGCATATCGATAGTTGGTCCCACGACCCCTCAAAATTGTTTCTATGACTCGGTCCCACGCCGGAGTTCGTCGATCCGGGTCGCAAGCGCGAGGAAGGTCGCGAGGAGCGTCAACGTCACGGCCGCCCCGGCCGCCAGGTCGTGAGCCGGGAGGTCATGAGTGAAGCCGCCGGCGACCTGTTCGGCCCGGAGCCAGGTGTGATGGAGCCGACCGGCGACGGGAATGAAGTAGTCAACGAGGTCGTTGAGCCCGTACCAGAACGCGGCCACGGCCACCGCCGGGATCGAGAACGTGGCGTACCGGTGGATGACGAAGGCCTCGACGGCCATCGCGAGGTGGCTCGTGACGAGAAAGACGTACAGCCAGGGTGCGACTCCGGCCGGGCCGTTGAGCACGAGCTGGACGAAGGGCGTCCAGAGCCCGAGCTTGAGCGCACCGAAAAAGCCCAGCGCGTGGAGCCAATCGGCGTCGAAATCAAAGCGGTAGGCCAGCAGGGAGAGCCCGACGAACAGCGTGGCAACGGGGCTGTCGGGGACGAGCGGCCAGGCCACGATCGGGGTCGCCGCGAACTGAATCCGGTAGTACCAGAAGCCAAAGGCGGTTCCGATGAAGTTGATCAGGGCGATCGGGACCGCAAATCGCAGGGCCAGATCCTCGATGAGCCGGGGTAGCGGGGCGAGATACCACGGCGGACGCTCCGCGGACATGTTTCAGACCTGGGCGGCCGGTGTCAAAGCCGTACTGATCCCGACGCGATGGACGTGCCGTGGTAGCACGTTCCCCGTCGAAGGGAAGACTTAACTGCGGGAGGGAACTTCCCACTGGTACGATGACCCAGACTGAGGAGTCGCTCGGCGCAAGCTCGGGCGATCGAGTTCTTCCAGGGCACGTTAGCTACACGTAGCGAGTTCGAATCGGTCCGGATCTTCGATACGACACTACGTGACGGCGAACAGACCCCGCGCACATCCTTTTCCGAGGCTGACAAGCGAGAGATAGCCCAGATACTCGACCAGATGGGGACCCACGTCATCGAGGCGGGGTTCCCGGCGAACAGCGACGCCGAACTCGAGGCGGTCCGTGACATCGCCCGCTCGACGGAGACGACCGTCGCTGGCCTGGCTCGCGTGGTCGAATCGGACGTCGAGGCGGCCATCGAGGCCGAAGTCGACATGATTCACGTCTTCGCGAGCACCAGCGACGTCCAGATCGAGGACTCCATGCACTCCAACCGTGAGGAGGTCAAGGAGCGCTCGGTCGCCGCCATCGAGCAGGCAAAACAGAGCGACGCCGAGGTGATGTTCTCGCCGATGGACGCCACCCGCACGGATCGGGATTACCTTGCCGACGTGCTTTCGGCCATCGACGACGTCGATGTGGACTGGGTAAACATCCCGGACACGACCGGGGTCGCCAGTCCCTCCCGATTCGCCGACCTGATCGGCTTCGTGGGCGAGCACACCGACGCGCGAATCGACGTCCACACCCACGACGACTTCGGGATGGCGACGGCCAACGCCATCGCGGGCATCGAGGCCGGGGCCGATCAGGCCCAGGTCTCGATCAACGGCATCGGCGAGCGGGCCGGCAACGCCGCCTACGAGGAGGTCGTGATGGCCGCCGAGTCGATCTACGGCGCGGACACCGGGATCGACACGACCCGGATCTCCGAAATCGCGGCCATCATCGAGGAGAAATCCGGGGTTCCGATCCCACCCAACAAACCGATCGTCGGGGAGAACGCCTTCTCCCACGAGAGCGGCATCCACGCCGCGGGCGTGATCGAGAACGCCGACACCTTCGAACCCGGGATCATGACCCCCGAGATGGTCGGCGCTCAGCGCGCCATCGTCCTGGGGAAACACACCGGAAGCCACGCGGTCCGGGACCACCTCGAGGAGGCGGGCTATGCCCCCACCGATGAAGAGGTCCGGGAGGTGACCGAGCGGGTGAAAAATCGGGCCGCGGAGAAACACACGATCACCGTCGAAGACCTCCACCGGATCGCCGCCAAGGTCGGGGTGGACCGTGCCGGGTCCACGGAGGTGCATGCGTGATGGGGACCGCAAGCCCTATATCGGGCCGTCGCCCACACTCGGGACAAGATGGCCCACACACGCATGCCCCGTCTCGCGTGTCCGGCCAGTATCGCGATCGTAGGGGCCTAGGGCCCCCAGTACACCACTTTCCTGACCCGACTGTAGCCCATCGCGGAGACAGTTCCCGCCACCTGGCGGCGATCGGTATCGACACGGAACCCACCGGACACGCACACGGACCATGAGTAAATCCCACCCGACAAACGAATCAGAAGCCTCGGCAGACACAGAAGAGCTGTCGGAGGAAGCGAGCGACGAGCAGACAGCAAAAAAGACCAAAGGGGCCCATTCGGTCGTCACAGCCCTGGAGAAGGCCGAGGTAGAGATCACCTTCGGCGTCCAGGGCGGGGCCATCATGCCAGTTTATGACGCCCTGGCGGACTCGGATATCCACCACGTCTCGATGGCCCACGAGCAGGGGGCCTCGCATGCGGCCGACGCCTACGGGATCGTCTCCGGGAAACCGGGCGTCACGATCACGACGTCCGGGCCCGGCGCGACGAACCTGGTGACCGGCATCGCGGACGCCAACCTGGACTCGGATCCGATCGTCTCCCTGACCGGCCAGGTCCCCCAGGACATGGTCGGCAACGACGCCTTCCAGGAGACGAACACCATGGGCATCACCTCGCCCATCACCAAGGCCAACATCTTCGCCACCAGCCCGGACACGGTCGGTGACGACGTCGGAACGGCCCTGGCGCTGGCGGCGGAGGGGCGACAGGGGCCGACCCTGGTCGACCTGCCGAAGAACGTCACCACGAGCGAGACCGAAGTCGAGCCGTCCGAACCGACAGTCCCGGAGGCCTACCAGGTGCCACCCGACGAGGCCGACCCCCACAGCGTCGAGGCGGCCGCCGAAACCCTGGCCGCGGCCGACCGGCCGCTGATCCTCTCGGGCGGCGGCGTGATCAAAAGCGAGGCCAGCGACCAACTGCGGGAGTTCGCGATCGAGTACGGTATCCCCGTGGTCACGACCATGCCCGGCCTGGGTTCGTTCCCCGAGGACAACGCTCTCGCGCTGGAGATGGGCGGCATGCACGGCACGGGCTATGCCAACATGGCACTGAGCCACTGTGACGTGCTGCTGGGGATCGGGACCCGCTTCGACGACCGGCTGACCGGCGGCATCGAGACCTTCGCCCCGGAGGCCGAGGTCATCCACGTCGACATCGACCCCGCGGAGATCTCGAAGAACATCCACGCGGACTACCCGCTGATCGGCGACGCGGGAGCCGTGATCGAACAGCTCCACGCGGCCATGCCCGGCGAACCAGACGCGGAAGCCTGGCGCGACCGGACCATGGAGTGGAAGGCGACCTACCCGATGGGCTATGAAACCCCACAGGACGAGGCCGTCAAACCCCAGTTCGTCGTCGAGGCGATGGACGAGGCCGCCGCGGACGACGCGATCGTCACCACCGGCGTCGGCCAGCACCAGATGTGGGCCGCCCAGTACTGGACCTACACCGAACCCCGGACCTGGGTCTCCTCGAACGGCCTGGGCACGATGGGGTACGGTGCACCGGCAGCGGTCGGCGCGAAGCTGGCCGCCCCGGACACCCAGGTCATCGCCTTCGAGGGCGACGGGTCCTTCCTGATGACCAGCCAGGCCATCGCGCCGGCCGTGCGCGAGAACCTGGACATCACCGTGGCGATCCTCAACAACAGCTACGTCGGGATGATCCGGCAGTGGCAGGACGCCTTCTACGACGAGCGTCGCTACGAGAGCGAGTGGGACTGGGGCCCGGATTTCGCGACCCTGGCGGAGGCCTACGGCGCACAGGGCCTGCGGGCGATGGGCTACGACGAGATTCCCGAGGTGATCGAGGAGGCCTTTGCCTACGACGGCCCCTCGGTGATCGACTTCCACGTCGATCCCGTCGCGGACGTGTACCCGATGGTGCCAAGCGGTGGCAACAACGCGGAGTTCGCCCTGGAGGCCGATCACCTATGACTGGTGAGAAGATGGCCGGCCCGGCCCCCGAGGACCGGGAGAAGCCGACAGGCCGCCGCAACTCACAGGGCATCCGCATCGACCCCAGAGCGGAAGCCGAGGCCAAACCGCGACGGACCGTGATCTCGGCCCTGGTCGATCACAAACCCGGGGTCCTCGCGAAGGTCTCCGGACTCTTCGCCCGTCGGCAGTTCAACATCGAGAGTTTGACTGTTGGGCCCACGGTCGATGAAACGATGGCCCGGATGACCATCGTCGTCGAGGAGCCCGAACCGGGCATCGAGCAGGCCAAACGTCAGCTCCGCAAGCAGGTCCACACCTGGTCGGTCCGAGAGGTCGAGGGCGCGATCGAGCGCGAACTCGCGCTGATCAAAGTCGACGGGCACGACCCCTCGGGGGTCGCCGCCCTCGCGGAGATGCACGGCGGGCAGGCCGTGCGGGCCGACGACGAGGTCGTCACGGTCGAGTTGACGGGGACAGAGGCAGAGATCGACGCCGCCATCGCGGCGTTCGAACAGTTCGGCGTCCACGAAGTCGCCCGCACGGGCACCGCCGCCCTCGCCAGCGGCACGCGATCCACAGCATGACTGAAGAATTCACCCGACCGGTATACTACGACGAAGACGCGGACAGCTCACAGATCGACACGAAGACCGTCGCCGTCCTCGGCTACGGCAGCCAGGGCCACGCCCACGCCCAGAACCTCGCGGACAGCGGGGTCGACGTGGTCGTCGGCCTCCGGGAGGATTCGTCCTCCCGGGACGCCGCCGAGGCCGACGGGCTCCGGGTCGCCACGCCCACAGCCGCGGCCGCCGAGGCCGATATCGTCTCGATGCTGGTCCCCGATACGGTCCAGCCCGCGGTTTACGAGGCCATCGAGCCCGAACTGGACGAGGGGGACACCCTCCAGTTCGCCCACGGGTTCAACATCCACTACAACCAGATCGAGCCGCCCGAAGGCGTCGACGTAACCATGGTCGCCCCGAAGAGTCCCGGGCACCTGGTACGACGTAACTACGAGGCCGGTGAGGGCACGCCCGCGCTGGTCGCGATCTACCAGGACGAGACGGGCCAGGCCCTCGAAGAGGCCCTGGCCTACGCCCAGGGCATCGGCTGTGCCCGGGCCGGCGTCATCGAGACGAGCTTCCAGGAGGAGACCGAATCGGACCTCTTCGGCGAGCAGGCCGTCCTCTGTGGCGGGGTCACGAGCCTGGTGAAAACCGGCTACGAGACCCTGACCGAGAACGGCTACAGCCCCGAGATGGCCTACTTCGAGGTCCTCAACGAGCTCAAACTCATCGTGGATCTGATGTACGAGGGCGGGCTCTCCGAGATGTGGGACTCGGTTTCGGATACCGCCGAGTACGGCGGCCTGACCCGCGGCGACGTCGTCGTCGACGAGGAGGTCAAGGCGAACATGGAGGAGATCCTGGCGGAGATCCAGGACGGCGAGTTCGCCCGCGAGTGGATCGCGGAGAACCAGGCCGGGCGACCGTCCTACACGCAACTCCGCAACGCCGAGAGCGAGCGGGAGATCGAAGAGGTAGGGGACCGCCTGCGGTCGATGTTCGCGTGGGCCGACGATGAGTGAGGGCACCCTGTACGACCACGTCTGGAACGAGCACCTGGTCGAGACCCTGCCGACGGGCCAGGACCAGTTGTTCGTCGGGCTGCACCTGATCCACGAGGTCACGAGCCCCCAGGCGTTCGGGATGCTCCGGGAGCGAGACCTGGAGGTCGCGTTCCCCGAGCGGACTCACGCGACCGTCGATCACGTCATCCCGACGAAGGACCGGTCGCGACCGCTCGAAGACGACGCCGCAGAGGAGATGCTCGCGGCCCTGGAGACGAACACCAGTGAGACCGGCATCACCTACTCCGGACCCGAAACGGGCGATCAGGGCATCGCCCACGTGGTCGGCCCGGAGCAGGGGCTCACCCAGCCGGGCATGACCATCGTCTGTGGCGACAGTCACACCGCCACCCACGGGGCCTTCGGCGCGCTGGCCTTCGGGATCGGCACGAGCCAGATCCGGGACGTCCTCGCGACTGGCTCGGTCGCCGCGGAGAAACACGACGTCCGGCGCATCGAGATCACGGGCGAGTTGAGCGAGGCCGCGACGGTCAAGGACCTCGTGCTCGGGCTTATCCGCGAACTCGGCACGGACGGCGGCGTGGGCTATGTCTACGAGTACGGCGGCCCCGTCGTCGAGGCCATGTCGATGGAGGAGCGGATGACCCTCGCGAACATGTCCATCGAGGGCGGTGCGACTGCGGGGTACATCAACCCCGACGAGACCACCTACGAGTACCTGCAGGGCCGCGACGCGGTCCCGGAGGGTGAGGCCTTCGAGGAGCGAAAGGCCTACTGGGAGTCGATCCGGTCGAACCCCGACGCGATCTACGACGACGTAGTCGAGTTCGACGCCTCCCAGATCGAGCCGTCGGTCACCTGGGGGATCACCCCGGGGCAGGTCGTCGGCGTCACCGAGCCGATTCCGGCCCCGGCGGATCTCCCGGCCGGCCAGCGCGACGCCGCCGAGCGAGCCTACGAACACATGGACGTCTCGCCGGGCGAGACCATGGACGGCTACGGCGTCGACGTGGTCTTCCTCGGTTCCTGTACGAACGGCCGGTTGCCCGACCTGCGGGCCGCCGCCGAGGTACTCGAGGGCCACGAGGTCGACCCGGACGTAGAAGCCCTGGCCGTGCCAGGGAGCCAGCGGGTCAAGGCTGCCGCCGAGGCGGAGGGCCTCGATTCGGTCTTCCGCGAGGCCGGCTTCGAGTGGCGTGACGCGGGCTGTTCGATGTGTCTGGGGATGAACGGCGACCGCCTGGAGGACGGCCAGGTTTCGGCCTCCTCGACGAATCGCAACTTCGTCGGCCGCCAGGGCAGCAAGGACGGCCGGACGATCCTGATGAGTCCCGAGATGGTCGCCGCCGCGGCGATCGAAGGCGAAGTGACCGACGTGCGAACCCTCGACCAATGAGCGACGAACCACCCGCCCCGCGTGTCACGTCCGTCAGCGGCACCGGGGTCCCGATCAGGGGCAACGACATCGACACCGACCAGATCCTGCCGGCCCGGTTTATGAAGGTCGTGACCTTCGAGGGCCTGGGACAGTATGCCTTCTACGACCAGCGGGTCGAATCCGAGGACCCACACCCCCTCGAAGACGACCGGTTCCGCGAGGGCTCGATCATGGCGGTCAACGCGAACTTCGGGTCGGGCTCCTCCCGCGAGCACGCCCCACAGGCGCTGATGCGCTGGGGCGTCGAGGGCCTGATCGGCGAATCCTTCGCCGAGATCTTCCGCGGGAACTGCCTCTCGCTTGGCCTGCCGACGGTCACCGCCGACAGCGAGACGGTGACCGAGATCCAGGACTGGATCGAGGCCAACCCGGACGGCGACATCGAGATCGACGTGGCCGAGGCCACGGTGACCTACGGCGACCAGGAGATCGACGTGGGGATCGACGACGCCCAGCAGCGGGCCCTGACCGAGGGCACCTGGGACACCACGGCCGTCATGCGAGCGAACTTCGAGCAGGTCCGTGAACGGGCCGCGGCCCTGCCCTACATCGAGGACGAGGAGATCCCGGAGGCACGATGACCCACGAGATCGCCGTGATCCCCGGGGATGGCATCGGCAGCGAGGTCATTCCGGCCGCGATCGAAGTACTCGAGACCCTCGACGTGGACTTCGAGTTCACCGAGGCGGAGGCCGGCGACCACCTCCTCGAAGACGGGCGCGAGCCCCTTCCCGAAGCGACCGAAGCGCTGGCCGCCGAGGCCGACGCGACGCTCTTCGGGGCGGCCGGCGAGACCGCCGCCGACGTGATCATCCCGCTCCGGGCCGCCGTCGACTCCTTCGTGAACGTCCGCCCCGCGCGAACGTACCCGGGGGTCGACGCGGTCAAGGGCGAGACCGACCTGGTTTTCCTCCGGGAGAACACCGAAGGCGTGTACGCGGGCCACGAGGACGACCTGAGCGAGAATCTCAGCACGCTGACCCGGGTCGTCACCGACGAGGCCGCCGAGCGACTGGGCGAGTACGCCTGTGAGTACGCCCCCGAGGGCTTCACCATCGCGCACAAGGCAAACGTCATGCGGAAGACCGACGGCCGATTCCGCGACGCCGTCTCCCGCGTGGCCGAGGAGCACGGCGTCGAGACCGACGAGGTGCTCATCGACGCGCTGGCGATGCACCTGGTCTTGCGCCCGGAGGAGTACGACGTGATCGTCACGCCGAACCTGGCCGGAGACGTGCTCTCGGATTTGGCGGCGGGGCTGGTCGGCGGCCTCGGCCTGCTCCCGAGTGCGAACGTCGGGCCGGAGCGGGCGCTGTTCGAGCCAGTTCACGGGTCGGCCCCGGACATCGCCGGCGAGGGTATCGCCAACCCCAGCGCGACGATCCTGAGTGCGGCGATGCTGCTTGACTACCTGGATGAACCGGAAGCGGCCGAACGCGTCCGCACGGCCGTCGAGGCGACCCTCGAAGCCGGCCCGCGGACGCCGGACCTGGGTGGCGACGGGACGACCGAGGACGTGACCCAGGCGATTCTCTCGCGACTGTAAGTCAGTGGACCGTCGCGCCGGACCCGATCATCGTGGAGAAGGTTCGGGCGTCGATGTCGATCGACTCGAAGGCATCCACCATCGCACCGGCGACGGCTCGTTGATCGCCCTGATGAGTCACAGCCAGGAGGGCCGGCCCCGCCCCGCTGACGGTGACGCCAGTCGCGCCGGCCGCGGTGGCGGCTTCGACTGCTCGCTCGTAGCCGTCGATGAGCGCGGCCCGGGCGGGCGTGACCGTCGACTCGGCCATGCCCTGGCCGATCAGTTCGGGGTCGTTTCGGTGCATGCCGATCGTGAGCGTCGCAGCGTTGCCCACCGTCTCGGTCATGGTCGATAGCTCGACCGTCGACGGGAGGACCCCGCGAGCCTCACGGGTCGAGACGACGGTTTCCGGGAGGCAGGCCACCAGTGGCACCTTCGCGTCCACGGATTCGACGCCGTCCTCTCGGACGACCGTGAACCCACCCAAGATGGCCGGAGCCACGTTGTCGGCGTGCGCAGAGCCCGAGACCGCCGCCTCGCCCTCGGCGGCGACCCAGACCAGGTCCTCGCGAGTGTGATCGGTGTCGTACAGCTCGGAGAGTGCCACGGCCGCGGCGGCGGCGCTCGCGGCGGACGAACCCAGACCGGAGGACGGCCGGACGCCCTTGTCGATGACGATCCGGGCCGGGGTTCCCAGTTCCTGGGCCACGACCCCGGCGGTGTTCTTCGCGGGGTCTGTCGGGATGTACTGGCTCCCGACGCCGCTCACTTCGATCGTGGTTTCGGGGGCCCGCTCGACCCGCACCACGTCCAGCGGGCGGTCGAAGGCCACGCCGAACACGTCGAAACCGCTCCCGAGGTTCGCACTCGTCGCCGGAGCCGTGACCGTCAGCATGCACCTGCGTAGCACGGGATTGGGGTATAAGTGTGGCGACCCGCCGGTCAGAGCAGATCCGAAACGTCGGGTCGCTCACCCTCGGTCCGGTTTTGCACGTCATGCACGACGTTTAATACCGTCTTGTAGGTCCGGTCGAGTGGCCGGGCGATTTCCGTGGTGGTTGCCGTCCCCACCCGATCGACGATGTAGCACAGTTCCGCGATAGACAGTTGCCGGCCGGCGAAAAAGGTCCCCGTGATGTCGGTGAAAACCCGCTCACAGTCCTGGCACTGATACCGCTGGGCTCCTTTCCGGGACCGGCCCTTCTTGATCAAATCGACACCGTTACAGTTCGGACACCGAACCGTCTCGGGCCACCGGGTGGTCCGGATCTCGTGCAAACACTCGCGTTTTGCAGGCAACACGACCGTCCGGGATGTCCCCGCCCGCGACATTGGTTGGCATTAGCACATCGAGTTGCAAAAACGTACTGTCAGACAGACGTCTTCGTTGCAGACAGATCACGGGGAAAGTACTCAGAATTACAGACACGTACAAGTGAAACCATGTCGACCGCTGACATAGGTCATGAAAGGACCACCACTGACCCGACGCAATTTCGGGTCACTCGTCGCCGCAGGCATCACGCTGCCGTCGATTGCTGGGGCTGCATCCGGCCAATCGGCCGACACAACTGACCAGGAAGCCGAAATCGACGACCGGGCAGGTGGAACGGAGATCCACACGCCGGAGAAGAGCATGGGGATCTACGTGGGGAGTGATCTGACCGACGACGGTTCGACGATCTTGGCCGGGTTCGGCCACGAACCGTCGAGTCACTGGCTGGAGATCGTCCCCCACCAGGAACACGATTCCGATGCGACCTGGACCGTGGGCGTGACCGAGAACGCCGACATCCCGGGGGAACTCACCGAGATCCCACAGACCGAGGAGACCTACAAGTACATCTCCTCGATGTACTCCTTTTACGCGGGCTTTCCGCCGCCCCTGACCAACGGCGGACTCAACGAACACGGGGTCGCCGCCCGGGACATCTGGTCGCCGTCCCGACCCGAACTCGTCGACATGGCCGAAGCCGAAGCACCACAGACCGGACCGCAGTACTCCGACCTGGCGAAGGCTGCGATGGAGCGAGCGAGTACTGCGAAAGAGGCAGTCGAAATCGTCGGCGGGCTGATGGACGAACACGGCTATTCAACCTACGGCGGGAACTCACACCTGTTCGCCGACGAAGACGAGGGCTGGGTGTTCATCAACTTCGCCCATCCCGACGGCGACCTGTGGGCCGCCGAGCGTCTCGGCTCGGACGAGGTCCGGGTCTCGTACCCGGGCTATATCCAGGAGTTCCCAGTCGAACACGAGGACGACCCGGATTACATGGGCTCGGAGAAGCTAGTGAGCTTCGCGAGAGGCCAGGGCTGGTGGGATGGTGAGGGTGACACGCTCAATCTGCTCGAGGTCTACGGGGCGGGGCAGTTCCCGGCCGAGGCAGACGAGTACTTCTACCCCGAGTTCTACCAGGGAGCCCGGAGCCCGCCGGATCGAGAGCAGGACCTCCGGGATATGAGTCCGGTGAGCCTGGAGGACGTGCTCGTCTGGATCCGTGATCCACGCTGGTCGACCGACTTCCAGGGCTACGGACAGGTCGCCCACATTCGTCCCGACGTGAGAGAGGAACTGCAAACGCTGTGGACCGCAGTCACCTCCGCAGCGGGAACGCCATACGTCCCGATACCGATCGCGACCGAAGAGGTTCCCCTCGAGTTCCAACAGCATCGCTACATGACGGCGGATGCAGCAAGTAATTTCCTCGATAAGAACTGGCAGCACCAGGAGGCGACCCGATATGCGACCCGCGAGTTCAAGCGGTTGCTCTACCTGACTGCCGAGCATCCCGAGGAGTTCTACACGGACGTGACGGGCGCGATCGAGGGCTTCGAGCAAGATCTGCTCGCGGAGCGAGACGAGATCGAGTCCGAGGCGATCAGCCACTACGAATCAGGCGAGGACCAAAAAGCGCGTGACCTGATCACGGAGAACGTCAGGACTCGCCTGCTCGAAAGCCTCTCCCTCGGGATGGAACTCGCCGACGAAGTGCAGAGGACCACTCGGGAAGAGTTCGGGTTCAGACGGCCGGAACGACAGGAGGCTCCCGGTGAGACGGCTCCTGGGACGAGCCAGCCGATGGCCGAAGGTGGCTGGGGTGACATGGTGTACGTCTACGACGATGCCACCCACGAGTTCCCCCGAGAACACGGCAGTTTCACCGAGTCCGAGTCGACCGAGACGCCGACGACCACGGAACAGGAGGCAACGACCACCGAAACACCCACGGAAACGGACACGGCAACCACAGAAACCGAAGCCCCAGGCTTCACGGCCCTCACAGCGGGTGCCGGCGCGGGTGCCGCCGGATATCTGCTGAAGCGGCACGTCGACAGCGACGACTGAGCGGCCACCCAGGCACGCTTTTCAGACGATCTCGCCGTCCTGAACGAGATGCACGGAGACGCCAAAGAGAAACAGTGCCGGCAGCACGATGGCCGAATACAGCGTGGCCGTCGGCGAGAGGCCAACGACGGGACCGAGAACGTACAGCCCGGAGCCACACGCGGCTCCAACCCCGACCCAGAAGGCCAGTTCGTGTAACAGGCCACGATGGGCAGGTATCAGCGCTTGGAGCCCGTCGTCAGTTTTCGCCAGCACGATCGTCACCGCTGCAGCCACCAGCAGGACGACCAGCAGTTCCGGCGGCACCGTCGGCAGGCGGTCGCTCGCGGAGCCCTCGACGACCGCGACGAGCAACTCCCAGTAACGGCCGACGAAGACACCGATCACGAGCACCAGCAGGCTGCTAACCGCACCCACCAGCCGTCGACGGGGAATCGAACTGTTCGAGTCCAGATCCGGGGCCATCCCACCCAGAACGACCAGTCCGGAGCCGCACAGGCCCACTGCCGCGAGCCACGGGTCCTCGGTCAAGACGTAGGTGAGCCCAGTTATCAACGGGGCGACAAGCATGGCGACCATCTTGGCCGCGCCAACGTGTTCGTCGTATCCAGGCATGTCGACAGGAAATGGATGGGGCGGCAAAAATCCACGGCTATCCCGGCGACGGCAGCGGGGTGGGCCGAACCGGCTACCACCAGGGGCACATACTGTTATGAGTCAGGCAGGCGAACGGACGGGTATGATCAGCGAGGCGGCTAGCTGCCGCGTGCAGCGACGGTCCGGGGGGCGCCCAGGGAGGCGGTCGTAGTGAAACAGCTCCGGGCCGTCCTGCTGGCCGTGCTAGTGGCCGGCAGCGTGCTCGCCGTGCCAGTCGCGGCGATCGAGGACCCGCGCTTCGAGACGATGGTCTCCGAACCCCAGCTCCAGCCGGGAGCCGAACAGTCCCTCGCGGTGACGATCACGAACGACGACGAGGACCCCGATGATCGCGTGGAGACGGCCTCGAACGTCCTGGTGACCGCGACTGGCGGCTCGACCCCGATCGACGTGCGCTCCGGACAACGGCGGCTCGCTGACCTGCCGGATGGGGCCTCCGACACCGTCGAATTCAACGTCGAAGTGCCGGCCGACCTCCCGGGGGGCACCTACGAACTGCCGATCGAGATTACCTACGAGTACGAGGGCGACGAACGTGAGACCGACACCATTTACGCGACTGTCGAGGTCCCCGAGCGTCCGATCTTCGAGGTGACCGAACAGACGACAGATCTCTACGCGGGCGAGACTGGGGTCCTCAACCTCTCGGTGCGGAACAGCGGTTCGCTGCCCGCAACCGACGCGATTCTCGCAGTCTCCGCGCCGAATTCCGCACTGACCGTCGGCGAGGGTACTGCAAACGCCCACGTCGGCGAGTTGGCACCCGGGAGTACCACAGAAATCGCCGTCCCCGTCACGGCAGGCCAGTCCGCAGTCGCCAACGCGTATCCCGTGACCGTCACGCCGACCTACAACAACGAGAACGGCATCGAGCGAACGGCCCCGTCGCTCTCGGTCGGGGCGACACCGAAGCGAGGGGCCCGGATCGACGTTCGCGAGGTGGCCGGGACAGTTGTCGCGGGCGAGACGAACCGCGTCGAGGTGACCCTCGAAAATGCGGGCTCCACGACCCTCACCGAATCCGTCCTGCACCTGGAAGCCGTCTCGCCGGGGCTCACCTTCGACGGGGCGGCCACTACCGCACAGTTCCTGGGGACCTGGGCCCCCGGGGAGACTCGCGCCGTCTCGACGGACGTAACCATCGGCGAGGGGGCCGAACCCGGTGACGCCCCGATCGAGGCGACCGTCGCCTTCGTCCATCCGACTGGCGTCTCTGCGCGGACCGGGCCCACCACCGTCGGCGTGGGCCCGCCTGTGGGCGGCCCCATCGGGTTCGACGCCGTGGAAATCACCCACCAGGGACCGGGCGCCGTGCTCTCCGCCCAGGTGACAAACCAGGGTGAAGAGCCGCTCGAAAACGCCGTGGCCACCCTGGAATCGGTCGATCCGACGATCGACGTGGGCGGACCGGCGACGATCGGGACCCTCAACCCGGATGAGACGGCAACGATCGCCGTCGAGGTGCGCGGCGCGCCCGGAGTGAACCTCGCCACCGGGGCCTTCCAGGCACAGCTCCAGTACGACCGCGCCGGCCAGCCCTCCCGGAGCGATCGAACGACGCTTCGACCGTCGGTCACCGCGCCGGAACACCTCTTCGACGTGACGCCCAGAAACGCCACCTTCGAGATCGACGATACCAACGAACTCCGCGTGACCGTCGAAAACGAGGGCGAGACGAGATTGACCGACCTCAGAGCCAGGCTTTCCGCCCGGGAACCCTACACGAGCCAGTCCCCGACCACCTTCGTCGAATCCCTCGATCCCGGCGAATCGGCGATCCTGACCTTCGAGGTCACCACCCCGGAGGACGGGGTCGCGACCACGGATGTCCTGTCCCTGAACCTGACCGCCGAGACGCCGGCGGACCGGACCGTCGTCGACGGCCCCCATCGGGTGCCGGTGACCATCGACAGTCCCAGCGGCGGGACGAGTGGGTCCACCGCCGTCGCCATCGGGGCCGTCGTCGTGATCCTCGTCCTGGCCGGGGGCTGGTGGTGGCTCAACCGGTGACCGAGATGCCGGCGATCGAAGTTCAAGCGCTGACAAAGCGCTTCGGCGAGACCGTCGCGAACGACGCCCTCGAATTTCACGTCGAAAGCGGGGAGATATTCGGCTTCCTCGGTCCGAACGGGGCCGGCAAGACGACCACGTTGCGAACCCTGCTTGGCTTGCTCTCCCCGACGAGCGGGACCGCCACGGTCCTGGGGGCCGACGTTCGGGACGAGGAGGCACTCAGGCAGGCCCGAAAACGGATCGGCTACCTGCCCGCCGAGTTGAGCTTCACCGAGTCGGTCACCGGGGAGTCGTTTCTCGGCTATCAGGCCGCCCTGAAGGGCGATGAGCGACTGACGGAGATGACCGACCTCTTCGACCCGCCACTCGAGAAGCCAATCCGAACCTACTCATCGGGCAACCGCCAGATGCTGGGACTTATCCAGGCGTTCATGCACGACCCGGATCTGGTCATCATGGACGAACCCACGAGCGGGCTCGACCCGCTCAAACAGGAACGGCTCAACAGCTTCCTCCGGGCCGAACGAGAGGCTGGCACGACGATCTTCTTCTCCTCGCACGTGCTGGGCGAGGTGCGGCGGATCTGTGATCGGGTCGGGATCATCCGGGAGGGCGAACTCGTCGCCCTGGAGGACATCGAATCGCTTCTGGCGAAGGGTGGCAAGCGGGTCCGACTCCACACCGACGAGCCGCTTGCGGCGGACGCCCTGGATCTGTCCGGGATCGTCGACTTCGAGCAGGTCGGGACGGTGACCCGCTTTACCTTCACGGGGGATTACAACGACCTTCTGGCGGCACTCTCGACGCACTCACTGATCGACATGGAGATCGAGGAACCGCCCCTGGAGGAAGTCTTCATGCACTACTACGGGGACGACCGGAGGGAACGATGACCGAGATCATGAAGTACGAGGCTCAACAACGCCTCAAAGGGACGCTGACGCTTCTCGTGGTGGTGAGTTTCTACCTCGCACTTTTGGTGTGGCTGTTTCCCTCGATCGAGGCGGCGGGCACGTCCTTCGAGGAGTACGCCCAGGCGTTGCCCGAGTCCCTGCAGGCGGCCTTCGCCATCGAGTCCATCACGACCATCGAGGGGTTTCTCGCCGCCGAGATCTACCAGTTCATCTGGATTCTCATGCTCGGGCTGTATGTCACCTACCTCGGGGGCGGGCTGATTGCCGGGGACATCGAATCCGGGCGCATCGATCTGTTACTGGCTGCGCCGGTCTCCCGAATTCGCGTCGTCGTCGAGAAGTTCGGGTCGCTTCTGGTGCCGATCCTGGCGATCAACGTCCTCATGCCGGTCGTGGTGCTCGCCGCGGTCCTCAGCATCGGCGAATCCCTGCCGGCCTTCGACCTGGTCGTCCTGCATGCCTTCTCGGTCCCCTATCTGCTTCTGGCCGCGGCGATCGGACTCTTCCTCTCGGTGTTCTTCGACCGGGCCGACATCCCCCAGCGGGCCGGACTGGGGGTCCTCTTCGCGCTTTTCACCCTGGAGACGGTGACCTACGACACGGACATCGAGTGGGTCGGCGCGCTGAGCCCGACCCGGTACTACGACCCGGCCGCGATTCTCGTCGACGGGGAGTATGACGTCGCCGGTGCACTCATCCTGCTTGCGGCCACGCTGTTGCTCGTGATCGCCAGCGCGGAGTGGTTTCGCCGCCGAGACGTGTGACCCCTTGCAGGGGCACACAGCCTTATACTCGTCCGGAACGAATTCGTGTCAGCGATGCACGAGCGCGATACTGGAGCGGCCGTTCCCGAACCCGAGGCCCCCGTCGAGTCCATCTCCCCGGCGGCGCTCCGCGAACGGATCGATCGGGGCGATCCGGTGACGGTCCTCGACGTGCGGACCACAAGTGACTTCGAGGAATGGCATCTCGAAGGCGAGTCCGTGACGGTGGAAAACCGACCGTACTACGAGTTCCTCGAAGCGCCGGGGCTCCCCGAGGATCTGCCACGGGGCGACCCGCTAGTCGTCGTCTGTGCGGAAGGGGACGCCAGTGACTACGTGGCCGGCGAACTGCGGTCGGCCGGTCGGGACGCCGTCACCCTCGACGGTGGCATGGCCGGCTGGGCGCGCATCTACGACCGCAACGAGATTGCCGGCTACGACGGCCCCGGAGTACTCTACCAGTACCACCGCCCCTCGACGGGCTGTCTCTCCTATCTGCTCGTCGACGGTGGGGAGGCCGCAGTGGTGGACCCGCTGCGGGCCTTCCGGGACCAGTACGTCGAGGACGCCGCCGCGCTGGGCGCGGACCTGGTATACGCGATCGACACACACTGTCACGCGGACCACGTCAGTGGCGTCACTGCCCTCGCAAAAGAGGGTGTGACCGGTGTCGTCCCGGAGCCGACCACCCAGCGCGGGATGGAGGCAGACGTCGACTTGCTCCGCATCGAGGACGGTGACGAACTCATAGTCGGAGCGGCGACGATCGAAACCAGGCACACACCGGGGCACACCAGCGGTATGAGTTCCTATCTCGTCGGCGAAAGCGTAGTGCTAACCGGTGACAGCCTGTTCGTGGACAGCGTCGCCCGGCCGGACCTGGAGGCCGGCGACGAGGGGGCCCCCGAGGCCGCCAGGCAGCTCTACCGGAGCCTCCAGGAGCGGATCCTCTCCCTCGATCCGGACGTGATCGTCGCCGGCGGGCACACCGCCCCAAGTGACTCACCTGGGTCCGATGGCACGTTTACGGCACGGCTGGGCGCGCTCGTCGATCGGATGGCCGTCCTCTCGAAGTCCGAGGACGAGTTCGTGGAGCACGTCCTGGCCGACATGCCACCGCGGCCGGCCAACTTCGAGCAGATCATCGCGGCGAACCTCGGCAAACAGTCCGTCGACGACGAGGAGGCCTTCCGCATCGAACTCGGGCCGAACAACTGTGCGGCCGGTCACGGGACCTCGACCGGGTAAGGATGGTCCTTGGCCCACCCCTCGGGTTGTTTCCAAACGGAATTATCCACTACGCCGTTGGCGGTATCCTCGTTGGCCTGGGTGTCGTCGTCATCTACCTCGGTACTGGCCTGACTCCCGGAGCGAGCACGTTCCTCGAATCCGCCCTCTCTTATGTTTCGGATCGGGAGTGGTTCCAGCGCCCCTCGCTCACTGCCTCCCGGAGCTGGCGGCTCGTGTTCACCCTCGGAATCGTCTCGGGGGCGGCCCTGTACGCACTCCTCCTGGGCGAGGGAGTCTGGACGACCGAGGTCCAGCTCTGGCGGCTGGCGGTCGGTGGCTTCCTGGTGGGTGTGGGCACCCGAGTCGGGAAGGGGTGTACCTCCGGCCACGGGATCTGTGGCATCGGGTCACTCTCCGGGACCTCGATGGTAAACGTCCTGCTCTTTCTTTCCGTCGCCATCCTGACCGCCGGGGCGGTCGCCGCACTGGGGGTGAGTCCATGAGCGACCGCGGACTCGGCTTCCTACTGCTGGTCTACGTCGGCGGCCTCCTCTTCGGCCTGGGACTTGCGGTGAGCCAGATGGCCCGACCGGAGGTCGTCCTCGATTTCCTCCAGCTCGAGGACCTGGGCCTGCTCTTCGTCATGGGTGGGGGCGCAGTCCTCGCCGGCGTCGTGTTTGCGATCGCGAGTCGGTCGGGCCGGGCCGCCCCGCTGACCGGCCGGCCCTACGGCTTGCGACTCCGCGAATTCGACCGGAACGTCGCCATCGGCGGCGTGATCTTCGGGGTCGGATGGGGGCTCTCGGGCATCTGCCCGGGCGCGGCCTACGCGAGCGTTGGCATCGGCAACTACCCGATCCTGGTCGCCATCGCGGGCATGTTCGCCGGCGCGTACGTCCAGGGCGTGTTACGCTGAACGGGCCGAAAGCGCCCGGAGCGACCCGACGAGAACGGCCCCAGCCACCACCAGCCCACCCGCGGTGGCGAAGGCAACGACGTATCCGAAGGTGGCGAGCCAGCCGCCAAGCACGCTGCCGATCCCGCCGGCAAACGCCCCCAGTGCGGTATAACTCCCCAGCACCTCCCCACGGACGCCCGGGGTCGCGAGTCGGGAGACGATCGTGGTTCCGACCACCAGAATGACGGCCCAGGTGAGTCCGATCGCGGCCAGCAACACACCGAGCATAATCGTCCCAAGACTGGTTTGGCCGACGCCAGCGAGCAACGCGACCAGCGGGAAGAGCAGTCCACGAACGAGTAGCGCCCCGGACTGGAGGAGCCGAACGTCCAGGCGATCCGCGAGTGTGCCCACACCCTCATAGAGCACAGCCGAGCCGAGACTGGAGACCAGGTACAGCGCGAAGACCCGCCCAGCGTCGAGGCCGACGGCGGTCAACAGGTGTGGCAGTGGCGCCCAGAACATCGCAAAGCCCGTGAAGAAGAGCGCGGCGGCGAGGAGATAGATCCCGAGAATCGAATCCAGTCTGGCGCGCAGCCGACCGGGACTGATCGCCCGCGTCGACCAGTAGATGCGGTTTGGCGACATCGCGAAGGTCGCCTCCCGAACCCCGCGCCCGGAGCGTTCCACCAGCCGGGCGATTCGACGGATCTCCCGTTCGCTTTGCGGACCGCCCGCCGGTCGTGGAAGGGTCCGCGCAGCGCCGATCGTACTCGCCGCGGCGAGGCCTGCGAGAAGAAAGAAGAGCAGCCGGGAGATCGTCTGTGGCTCGAACACCCGTGTCGTCACGAGCGGGACGACCGTCCCCAGGACCAGTCCCGCGGCCCAGCCATACCCCTGAAACTTGTTCACCCGGCCGATCTGTCGGCTCCAGGCCGACTCCGGTCGGTCGGCGACCACCAACATCGTCACGACCGGTCCGACCGCAGCCACCACCAGCCAGAGCACCGTGTTCGCCGCGATCACCGCGGGAATGGACTGGAGAAACGGGAGGATCACGAGCACGACGGTGACGGTCCCCAGTGTCACCAGCACCAGCGAGCGACGGTGGCCGACGTGACTCGCCAGTCGGCCGAACAGGATAGCCCCGGGAACACCGGCAAAGGCCGCCATCGCGGCCAGGATTCCCAGTTCCGCCGGGCCGGCCCCGAGCTGGACGATGTAGAGCGGAACCAGAAGCGACGCCCCGCCGAACGCCGCGGCTCCGAGCGCCCAGGCGAGAACCCACCCTTCGGTCCCCGGGGCCGCTGACGGTTCGGCGTTCGCTGGGGACGGCTCGGTCACTGACTGTGCGTTGGATCGTCGCCGTCAAAAATCTGGGCGGCCGTTTCAGGCAAACCGCCGACTGACCGCGTTCTCGATCGGGGTGGCATACTGCATCAGTGTGGTCCCCAGCACGCTCATCACGAGCACGTAGCCCACCGCGAAGGCATAAATCGTCTCCGCGAGACCGGTCGACAGCACCCCGCCCGCCCCCGAGAGCGCGAGCGCGGCGATGATGAGCGTGAACTCGCCCCGGGTCGTCATGCCCAGGGCAACCCGAGTCGAGCGACGGACGTTCAACCCGTAGATCCGGCCCGCCAGGTAGCCACTGGCGAGTTTCGTCGGGGTGGTCAGGAAAACGGCCAGGACGATCAGGCCGAGGACCTCTCCCAGCAGGAGCGGGTCGGTCACCAGGCCGATCCAGAAAAAGAAGATCGCGGCGAAGACATCCCGAACCGGTTCGAGTAGGGTCTCAAGCCGCGAGACGTGCCCGGTCGCCGAGAACGCCATCCCGACGAAGAAGGCCGCGACGGCCTCACTCACGCCCAGTAGGAGCCCGAGTCCGGCGATGGGCACCACGAGTCCGAGCGCCCGAAGCACGAGAAACTCCCGGGAATTCGTCTCGAGCAGCGCCTCGAACACCGGCGTTCCGTACTGGACGACGACCAGTAAGCCCAGCATGAAGCCCACGGCGACCCCCATCGACTGGACAGTCTCCGCGAGATCGCTCCCACCGGCCAGCATCGCAGAGGCCACCACGAGATAGAGTGCGATCAGGAGGTCCTCGGCGACCAGGGTGCCCAGGATCGGGCTGGCCTCGTCGTTGGCGATCCACCCGAGGTCGATCAGCGACTTCGAGATGATCGCCGAGGAGGAGATGTAGACCGCACCGGCGATCAGGAACGCCGGCAGGACGGCCCGGAAGAGGACATACCCCAGCAACAGCCCCACCCCGAAGTTGATCGCGAAGTCGATCGCGCCGGCCGCACTGATTCGGGCCCGATCGGCCAACAGTCGATCGAGATTGAACTCCAGGCCCAGGAAAAGCAGGAGGAGCACGATCCCCAGTTCCGCCCCGAGTTCGACGAACGGCGTGGTCTCCAGGGAGATCGGGCCGAGCCGACCCGCGACGAAGGGGTTGAGCACCATCCCGGCGAGGATGTAAAACGGGATGACCGACTGGTCGATCCGGGCCGCAAGCGCCCCGACGAGCCCGACGGCTGCGAACAGCAACCCAAGCTCCAGCAGGGCCGTCTCAGTCGCCACGGGCCCACACCTCCGGGTCGATCCAGTCCAGGGCCATCACTCCTCCGTGACCTCGTCGGCGACCAGCGCCTCGAAGTCGAGGACCTGGGACTGGGTCCCGATCACGACGAGGACGTCCCCGGGCTCGACGGTGGTGTCCGGCCCTGGCGAGGTAATGATCTCGTCGCCACGCTGGATGGCGACCACGAGGACGTCACTGCCCTCCCGAATAGCCGACTCGCCCAGCGAGCAGCCGGCGAGTTCCGAGTCGGGGGTGACGGTGTACCACTCGAGGACGGTGTCCCCCGGGAGCATCGTCCCCTCGTGATCGACTTCGACTGGCTGGAACTTCGCGCCCTCCAGGATCGAGCCGATGGTCTGGGACAGCTGATTCGAGGCCGTAAAGATCTTCTCCGCGTCGGCCTCCGGGTTCGACTTGCGGTAGACCTCCCGCTTGCCCGTGTTGTGGATCACGATGACCAACTGGGCCCCGTCGCCGATGTCGATCTCGAACTTCCGACCGACGCCGGGCAAATCGGTCTCGTAGACGGTCATGGCGTGGGGTTGTCGGCCCGACACATTAAGCGGGTGGGGCGGCCGATCCAAGATTGGTTCTCACTGGCGGAGAATTGCCAGCATTACCTTATACTTTCCCAACATGTTAGAACACGTCGGTGCCCGGTTGGCACCGCAGGGGAGAGGACGATGACAGAAGGGGACACCACGGAACAAACGATCAAAGAGACAGAGCGCAGATTCGTCGAGGAGGTCTGGAACGGTCGACAGTACGATCGAATCGCGGAGATGCACACCGAGGACTTCCTCGGACACTGGTTCGATCCGGAGCAAGACCCGACCGATCTGGCGGGGCTCGAACGGTTCATCAAGACCGCCCACGAGGGGTTCTCGGATTTCGAGATGACGATCGAGTTCATGCACGTCGACGAGTCGACAGTCACCGCCGGGTTCACCGTCACCGGAACCCACGACGGGGAGTACATGGGTATCCCGGCGACCGATGAGCCGGGGGACACGCGAGGGATCTGGGTGCACAGATACGAGGACGGCAAGATCGCCGAGGCCTGGGCGGCCTGGGACGCCCTCGGGCAACTTCAGCAACTCGGGGTCATTCCGGAACAGTTCTCCCTCGCCTCGTTCCTCGAGACCGGGGCGAGCCTGGCGACACGGGGTATCCTCAAGCGGAGCCACTCGGACTGACACGAGCGCCGGCCACAACACCCAGGATACTCCGTCACGAAGGGGGACTCGATGTTCGTCGGCCACGAGTTTTTGGCACTCGCCGCCGGAATCGCCCTCGCCCGAGCCGCCGGCCTGGAGCGCGAGCGGGCACTCACAGTCGGGCTCGTGGCCGGCGTGAGCGCCGCGCTCCCCGACCTCGACGTTCTCGTCGCCGTCGTGGGCGCTGCGGGGGCCCTCGCGGAACTGAGCGTCGCCGGCTGGGAACAGTTCTGGGTCGCCTCGGAAGGGATCCATCGGGGAGTTACCCACACGCTTCTCGCGAGTGCCAGTGCCGCCGTGGTGCTCGCCGCGAGTGCCGTCGGCCAGCGGGCAGCGAGACAGGGCCGCCGCCTGGAGGTATCCGGAGCCATCGCGGTCGGGGCCGCGACGGTGTTCGCGGTACTCGCTTTTCTTGGCCCGGCCGTGCCAAGGACGGGCTGGCTGGGCTACAGCCTCATGCTCTTCGGGGCGATCGTGGTCGGCGGGCTCGTCGGCTCGCGGTCGATCCTCGGTTGGCGGCCCGTCCTCGGTGCTTCCCTGCTCGGGCTTCTCAGTCACCCCTTCGGTGACGTGTTCATGGCGAGTCCGCCACAGGCCTGTTACCCGCTGGGACCGTTCATGACCGCCCCGATCAGGCTGGCCGCCGATCCCACGCTGAACCTGCTCGGGATCGCACTGGTCGAACTCGGGGCGGTCTGGATCGGGCTGTTCGCGGTGGCCCGCGTGCGGGACCTGAATATCGTGCGTGCGATCGACCGGCTGGCACTCGCCGGCCTGACGTTTCCGCTCTTCATGGCATTGCTTCCGACACCGACGATGGCCGCGGCCCACTGGCTGGGGTTCCCACTCGTGCCGTTTGCCCTGCTGGGGCTCGTCCCACTGCGCGACAGCGAGCGAGCGGCTGACGAGCGGCTCTACCGCTCGATCGCGACCGGGACCGCCACGCTCACCCTGGGCCTGCTCGCCTATGGACTACTCCTGCTAGCTCCGGGGCTGGTCTGAACCCGACCGACACAAAACACATGAGTGGATGGCGCAACCTGCAAACATGACCGCCCTCCCACATGTCTCCCTCCACGCCGTCGTCCTCTTTCTCTCGGTGGTGATCGCGGCCATTGCCACCCGCCTGACACTCGCCGCCCGGGGCTCACCAGAAGCTCCCCACCGGTGGCCCCAGGTCTTTCTCGACCGACTGCTGGGTGGGTTGCGAGCGGGGGGCCGAGAGCGGTACTACTGGGTCGGAATTTTGGTCTACGGGGCCGTCGTCTCCGGGCTTCACTTCGGCGGCCTGCACTTTGCCGTGTACGACGCGATCGCCCAGTGGGATCTCTTTACCCACGCTCTGAGCGGGGCCGGCGTCGCCGCGATCCTCCATCTCACCTTCCACCAGGAGAGCCGGCAGTCCCAGTGGTGGATCCTGCCGGCCGTCCTGGCCATCGGGGCCGGCTTCGAGGTCTACGAGTTCGTCTTCAAGAGCTTCTGGCACACCTGGTCCTGGCAGTTCTACCTCACGGACACCGTCCTCGATCTCGTGGTGAACGTCCTCGGGGCGGGCGTGTTCGTCGGGCTGGCCGCGCTCCAGGACAGTTGAACCTTTTTGGCGACCCGCGCCAATTTACTGTCCATGACGGATTTGGCGTCGATTGACCTCGACTTCGTCAAACTCGGTTCAACCGGCATTCAGACCAGCGAACTGCAGTTCGGAACCTGGCGGTTCGGGCGGGAGACCCAGGAAGGGAACGTCGAGATCGACGAACAGCGGGGCAAGGAACTGCTATCGGCCTACGAGACCGCGGGCGGCCGCTACATTGACACCGCCGACATCTACGGCGGCGGCCAGGCCGAGACGTGGATCGGCGACTGGCTCGAAGATCGGGACCGCGAGCGGTTCACCATCGCCTCGAAGATCTACTGGCAGACCCGCGACGGGGATCCGAACAGCCGGGGCACGAACCGCAAGAACATTCGCCATCGCATCGACGCGCTGCTGGACCGACTGGGCACCGATTATATCGACGTCCTCTACATCCACCGCTGGGACGACACCACGAGTGCCCGGGAGCTGATGAAGACGCTGAACGGGCTCGTCGAGGCCGGAAAGGTCCACTATCTGGGGGCTTCGACGCTTCGCCCGAACGCCTGGAAAGTCATCAAGGCAAACCAGATCGCCCGTCGGGAGGGCTGGGAGCCCTTCACCGTCCTGCAGCCCCGGTACAACCTGGCCGATCGGGAGATCGAGGGCGACTACCTGGAGATGGCCCGCCGGGAGGACCTGGCGGTCTGTCCCTGGAGCCCGCTCGGTCAGGGCTTTCTCACCGGGAAGTACAGCCGCGAGGATGGGCTGACCGGCGAATCCCGGGCCGCTGAGTCGGACCGCTTCCAGGCGAACTACCTCACCGAGGCGAACTTCGACCTGCACGAGGAACTCGACGCCGTCGCCGAGGAAGTCGGGGCAACCCCGGCCCAGACGGCCCTGGCCTGGCTCATGCACCGGGACGGCGTGACCGCACCGATCGTGGGGGCCCGGACCGTCGACCAGCTCGAAGAGAACCTGGGCGCGGCGGCCGTCGATCTGAGCGACGAGCAAGTCACCCGGCTCACGGAGGCAAAGCCGGGACCCTACGCAGGACTCTAGTCCGAGCCGAGCGTGCGCTCGGTGACAGGCACTCCCTTGCTCGAGAGGTGATGCATCTGCTGGACGGCGAAATCCGACTCCCGTGAGCCCTCGGTGGCGAGGACCACGACCGAGGCGTTGCCCGAGGGGCGCATGATTCGACCGGCCCGCTGGGTGCCCTGGCGTCTGGACCCGCCGAGTCCCGAGGCGATGACCGCGAGTTCGGCGTCCGGGAGGTCGATCCCCTCGTCGGCCACCCGCGAGACGACGAGGGTGTCGAGGTCGCCCCGGCGGAACGCCTGGAACAGCCGGGCCCGTTCGGCGTGGGGGGTCTCCCCACTCACGAAGGGCACGTCGAGGGCCTCCGCGAGCCGGTCGCCCTGATCGAGATACTCCACGAAAACAAGCGCCTTGGCGGCGGGTCGCTCCCCGAGTGTGTCCCGGACCGCCTCGATTTTCGCCGGATTGGTCGCGGCCAGCATCCGTTTCTGGTGGGTGCTCGCCGCGGCATGCTCGTCCTTGGCCGTTTCCTCGAAGGGAACATATCGGATCTCCACGCTGGGCTGTTCGACGTAGCCGGCATCGAACAGCGTGTCCCAGTCGGTCCCGATCGGCGGCCCGATCAGCGTATAGATGTCCCGCTCGCGGTCGTCCTCCCGCAGGGGCGAGGCCGTCAGTCCCAGCCGATGGCGGCTCTGGAGATCGGCGGTCAGTCGATGCACCGGTGAGGGAACCCGGTGGGCCTCGTCGTAGACGATCAGTCCCCAGCGCCGGCTGTCGAAGAGGCCACGATGGCGGTCCATGCTTGCGATCTGGTAGGTCGCGATCGTCACCGGACGGATCGACTGCTCCCCGCCGTGATACTCCCCGATATCCTCAGGGTCGAGGTCGGTGTGCCGGCGAAGTTCCTCGTGCCACTGACCGGCCAGTTCCCGGGTCGGGACGAGAATCAGGGTCTCGGCTTCCAGTTCCGCGAGGATGCCCATGGCCGCCACGGTCTTGCCGCTCCCGGCCGGCCCGACGAGCACCCCGGCCCCGGCCTCCAGGAAGCGGTCCCGCCAGTCCTGCTGGTAGTCCCGGAGTTCGAGGGAGAGCGAGCACTCCAGGCGGTCGCCAGTGTCGAGTTCCCGCTCGTCGCGGACGGGATAGCCCGCCTCGTAGAGAATGCGCTTGATCTCGGCTTCGGCGCCCTCGACCACCCAGCTCGTGGCGTCGTCGATCGGGCCGTGAAGCTGTGCTTCGCCCAGTTCCTCGCGAGCGACGTTGCCCATCAGCGAATCGCTCTGGGCTTCGAGTATCGTGTAGCCGTCCTCGTGGGTCCGGAGCGTGAACTGGCCGGCGCGTTGCCACTGGGACTCGATCCAGTCTTCGAGGGTTGGTTCGGGCCCGCCCAGCACGTCTCTCACGGTTCCGCGCAAGGACTCGAAGGAATCGTGTGGGGCCGCCCAGACGTCCGCCTGGCGGATCTCGTAGCGATAGCCCGCCTGGCCGTTCGTGTCAGCGAGTCTGGCGAACTGCGAGAGTTGTGCGCGGGTGAACTGGGCGGGCTGGTCGACGACGATCTCGTGGCGGTCGGGAAACGGCACGACCCGCTCGCGGGTGGTCGTGTCCGCCCACTGCTCGGCGTAGAACACCACCGGATCGCCGTCGACTGCCACGCTCGATACCTGTCCCGCCTCGACCAGTTCATCGAGCAGGTCGGCCGCCGCGGCCTGGGTGTATCCCAGGGCCGTCGCCACGTCCGTCGCGGTGACGACGGGTCGTTCGACGGCCTCGATGGCGTCGCGAAACGCCTCGATGGCCGCGTCGGGATCGGCAGGTGGCTCTGATTCGGACCGTGTCACGGCCGGACTAGTCTCTCCGGGTAGTTAAGCCCGTTACAAAAGGAAGAATCGGAAGGTCAGGTAGGAAAGCCCCGTCGCGACCGACGGCCCGATGATCCAGAAGACGACAAAGCGGACCACCGTCGACGGCTTGAAGAGCTTCTTGCCGGATACAACGTCCTCGGGTGCTTCGTCGCCGATCCTGGCGACCGCCTCGCCGGTCTCGACGGTGAGTGAGTCCACGGTCACCGGCGTCCCGGACCCACGCACCAGTTGGGAGACGGTCACGGGCCGGGTCGCCCGGCCCCAGCCCAGCCCCACGATCGTCATGACCGTCGCCAGCGCCAGGCTGATCGGGATGCCAAGCCAGGACGCCACGGTCGTGATCGTCGCCCCGACGACCATGACCACCGTCGCGGCCAGAAGCGGGAGGTCGGTGAGATCGTTTCCGACCGACTCCATCGTGCGCCGGGCGATCGTAAACGCGCCCAGGCCGATGGCGACGGTCCCCAGGATGATGCCCTCGTTCGGGTCGACCAGTCCCCCGCCGACCAGTGGCGCGACCGCGTTGGCGATGTTACTCGCGCCCGCGCTGAAGGCCATGTAACAGGCGATCAGCAGGACGACGACCGTGCTCAGAAGTTCACGCTGGGTCGTTCCGGGACCCAGGGCTGGTCGCGGAACGCCGCCGGAGCGATCGAGAACCAGCAGCGGCCCCGCGGACTGCTGGATCGCGACCCGGCGGTCGAGATGTGGGTACAGATACCGGCCGATGAAGGCACCCGCCCAGAACCCGAGCACCGGCGCGATGAGCCACCAGACCATGATCGAGCCGACGACCGCCCAGTTCAGCTGCCGGGTGGCGATCCCCAGCCCGGCGATCGCCCCGACGGCGGTCATCGAGGTCGACACGGGAACCCCATACAGGTTCGCCAACAGCATCCCCAGCCCGATGAACCCGAGCACGGCGATGCTGGCTTCGATGCTAAAGGCCGACTGGGGCACCAATTCCCCACTCAGGGTCTCGATGACGTTGCGGCCCACCGTCCACCCACCGAGAAAGACAAACCCCGTCATAAGCGCTGCGGCAGCCGTTTTGTTGATGATGCGCGCGCCAACGGCTGGCCCCCAGGCGACCCCCGTCGAGGAGCCCCCGATATTGAATCCCACGAAAGTCGCCGCGAGCAGCGCGATCAAGAGCAACGTCGAAATCATGAGCGGAGTTTGTATCCGTTGTGCTGGCAGCGACCGAGAGAGGTTTCGCTCCGGCGGGTATTAGTTTTCCCGTCCCCTAGAGACGGTATGACAAAACGCGTCCTCGTTCCAATGGACGACTCGGAGATGGCGACGCGGGCACTGGAGTACGCGATCGAGACCCACCCGGACGCGGAGATCACGGTCCTCAACGTCGTCGGCGAGCCCTCCTCGATGATGGGACAGGCGACTGGGCTGGCTCTCGCCGTGGATTTCGAATCGAAAGCCGATGAGTACGCCGCACCGGTCCTGGAGGCCGCCAGAGAGACAGCCGCCAAGGCCGGCGTCGAGATCCAGACGGACGTCGCCGTCGGGCACCCGGCCCGGGCGATCATCAACCACGCCGAGGACTACGATCTGGTCGTCCTGGGAACCCACGGTGGCTCGCTCTCCGATCGGTTGCTCGTGGGCAACGTCGCCGAGAAAGTGTTCCGACGGTCGCCGGTTCCAGTCACGGTCGTCAGGTAGGGTATCCCGACGGAATCGGGGCGGGCCGAGCCGTCACCGCGGGGGCGCACGCTCCCCCAGGAACGCCTCCAGGGTCGTCTTGGAGAGCCCCGATCGGGAGTGCAGCGTGACAAAATCCCCCGTCTCGATTCGCGTCTCGCCGGTTGGCGTGAGTGACTCGCCGTCCCGGTTGATTCGGACGATAAGCACGTCTTCGGACAGCAGTCCGGACCCCTTTGCCGATTTGAGGGTCTGTCCGGCCACGGTGGCGTCCGCCTGGACCAGCAACTCGAAGACCTCGGCGTTGCCCGCGAGACCATCGACACCCGTGACCGGCGAGACGGGATCCGCCTCGCGAGGGCCAAACGGGGCGTAGGGCCGAACGTACTCCCGGTAGACGAGTTTCTCGTCGTCGATATCGACGCCCAGCGAACTCACGTGCTGGGCGATCTGGGTCAGATCGTCGGTATCGTCACCGACGACTTTCACGCTCAGATCGCCGTTCCCCGACATGTACTCCTGGACGTTGATAACCCCGGAGATGTCGAGGATTCGCTGGGCCATCTCCTCCCGGTCGTGATCGCCGGTCGAGCAGACGAAGGTGTAGGTCAGCCGACCGCCGACCTGCTCGTAATCGATATCCGCGTGATACCCACGGATAATCCCCGCTGACTCCAGTTTCCGAATGCGATTGCGTACCGTCGGCGCGGAAACGTCCACCGCCTCGGCGATCTCCGGGGCGGACGTGTGGCGGGCCTCCTGGGAGAGGTAATACAGGATCGTCTCGTCGATGGAATCGATACCCCGTGTCATCGATGACTGAAACTTGGTTTCGATCGGTATTATATGCCCGATATTTCGCTTCGTTCAGCGTCGTTGAAATATTTGCCCGCATTGCCGGGCGGCACCCGGTGAACGGACCTCGAAACAGCCACAGCACTGCCAGCCACCGATCAAACGATACCGTAATTATACGTCCAAAATCGACCGATCGAATCTCTAAGCGTAATTGTTTTACAGTCCCCGGTAAAGGACTCAGTATACCGATAGGGGGACCGGCCACCCGGTCGACGTGGTGGCGTCACCTACCTGACGGAATTCGGTGTGGAGAACATGTCCCATGATCCGTGATACACTTGGCCGGGCCGGAATCGCGCTCCTCGTGATCGTGTTCCTGGTCCTGTTCGTCGAGGACATTCTGATCTGGCACAACTCCGGGATCCTTCCGGCCATCGAGTTCCTGCTGATCGATATCGCCGTTTTGGCCGTCCTGGCCCTCGCGATCAGGGAGGTCCGCCGGCGCAGGCCACCGTAACACAAATACGACAGAAATCAATACAACCGAAAACGACACCCATACATGTATCTCATCATCGTCGGTGCGGGCGATATCGGCACGCCACTGATCGATATCGCGACCGCGGCCGAAAACGAAGTCGTCGTGATCGAACGCGACGAAGCCCGAGCGGATTTCATCGCGAGCGAGTACGACTGCCTGGTACTCAACGCAGACGCGACGAACATCGATACCTTCGCGGACGCCGGCGCAGCGAAAGCCGACGCGATCATCTCCACGGCCGAACACGACGCGACGAACGTGATGACGAGTTTGCTCGCCAAGGAGTTCGGAATTCCCCACGTGCTCTCGGTTATGCACAACACCGATCACCGTGAACTCTTCCGGCGGATCGGCGTCCAGACGATGGAGAACCCGGAGGACCTGATCGCCGATCACCTCTACCGGGCGGTCGAGCGACCGGCGATCAAGGACTTCCTTCGAATCGGTGAGGACGCAGAGGTCTTCGAGATCACGGTGACCGAGGACGCCGAGCTGGCGGGGATGAGCATCGGCGAGGCGGCCGAACAGAGCCGGATCCCCGAAGACGTGCTGTTCGTCGCGATCGATCGGGACGACTGTGACCGGCCGATCACCCCTGGAGGCGATACCGTTCTGCAGGCCGGCGATCTGGTGACCGTCTACTCCGGGTTCGGGGCGTCCCCCGAACTCACCGACCTGTTCGGCCACTACGAGGACCACCTCTAAGGCCACGGCCACCACGAGACGACTTCCACGATCATGTATCACCCACGATTCACCCTCCACGTCGGGACCGGCCCACAGACGGTCATCCGGGACATCGGCCGGATGCTCGAGGCCCTCGGCGGACTGATGGTGCTGTCCCTCCTGGTCCCGCTCGTCTGGCGGGAATTCTACGCCATCCCGGCACTTTTGGTCTCGGCAGCGATCCCAATTGGCCTGGGCCGCTTTCTGCACCAGCGCTTCGCGTCGGCGAGTGACCCCACGCGGTATCACGGGATGGTGATCGCCGCGTCCGGCTGGTTCTTCGTCGCGCTCTTTGGTGCCCTGCCCTTCCTCCTGATCGCCTGGACGGTCAGACTCGACCCGGCCCTGCTGCGCGTGCCCGCGGAAACAACCACTCTGGCGGCGTTTACCGACCCGCTCAACGCGCTGTTCGAGTCGATGAGCGGCTTTACCGGAACGGGGCTGACGATGACCGACGACGAATCGGTCTTGCCACACACCCTCCAGTGGTGGCGGACGTTCACCGAGTGGGTCGGGGGCGTCGGGGTGATCGTCCTGACCGCGGCGATTCTGTCCCGGCCCGGGAGTGGCTCGTTGACCCTCTATCAGAGCGAGGCACGGTCGAAGAAGATCCACCCGAGCATCGTCTCGACGGTCCGGACCATCTGGTGGATCTTCCTCCTCTTTACGTTCGTCTCCATCTTCGCGCTGTTCCTCGCCGGAATGCCCATCTGGGATTCGATCAACCACGCGATGACCGGGCTCGCGACCGGCGGGTTCTCGATCACGGACAACTCGATTGCCACCTACGACAGCGCCGTGATCGACTTCGTGTTGATCCCGATCATGCTCATGGGCTCGATCGCCTTTCCCGTCCACTATCTGATGCTCAACGGCGATCTGCGAAACCTCTATCAGGACCTGCAGACCCGGTGGGTGTTCCTCTACATGGGGGCCGGGTCGGCACTCGTGTGGGCGATCGTGTACGCGACTGGCGTCTACGAGACCGCCTTCGCGGCGCTTCGGTACGGGCTCTTCCAGTTCGTCTCGGCGGCTACCTGTACGGGATTCCAGACTGCCGTTGACGCGACGAACGTCGCGCTGGGCAGTTGGCCGGCCGCCGCCCAGCTCACCGTGACGGGTGGCATGGTCGTCGGCGGTGCAGCCGGGTCGACCGTCGGCGGGATCAAGCTCATCCGGGCGCTCACGCTGGCGAAGGGGATGCGGTTCCAGATCGCCGGCGTCTTCTATCCCGATTCGGCCGTCCGACGCATGAAAATCGACGGGCGAAGCCTCACGCCCGATGAGAGTCACCGCGAGTTCACCGAGGCCGCCATCATCACGCTGCTCTGGGTGCTTTTCCTCCTGATCGGCGTGATGGTGTTGTTGGTGATACTTCCCGACACCTACACCCTGGAGAACGTCCTCTTCGAGGTCGCAAGCGCACAGGGGAACGTCGGCCTCTCGGCTGGCATCACGGGCCCCGAATCCCTGCCCCGGATCGGGAAAGTCCTCTTTCTCTTCCACATGTGGATCGGCCGGCTGGAGATCATCCCGATCCTGGTGACGATGCGCTCGGCGCTTCACTACCTGGGGGGATACAAATGAACCCGACGGCAATCCCCATCGTCGAAACCGTGTTCGAGGTCGGCGCCCAGGACCGCCTGTTCGACGGGCTCCTCCTGATCGGTCCCGTCCTCCTCGCGCTGATCGCGGTCGTGGGTCGAACCCCGCTCACGATGGCATTGGCCGGTGGGTACATCGCGGCCTTCCTCCTCCATATCGGCCACCGATACGTCCGGTCAGATTCGAGCACCGAATAATTCCAGGAGCGCCCGGTCGCTCAGTCTCAGCGACACTTCCGATAGCCGGTGGCCCCGAAAGACGATCGGGCAAAGCTACTTCGAAGCGTCGACGCGTAGCACCGGTGAATGACAGTACTCGACAACGTGCCGGCCCGGCGTCGGCTCAGCAGCCTTCGACGGGCCTTCCATCGCTATCCCGAGCCCGGGTGGCGGGAGTTCTACACGACAGCACGAATCGTCGACGAACTCGAATCCATCGGCGTTGACGAAATCGCTGTCGGGCCGGCGGCCCTCGACACCGCGAAACGGCTCGGCGTCCCGGACACCGAGGAACTCGACGAGTGGTTCCAGAAGGCCAAAGATCGCTACGACGGCCAGTCGGACGTGTTCGACGCGATCGAAGGCGGAAATACGGGCGTCGTGGCCGTACTAAAGCGTGGGGACGGGCCCACCGTCGGCCTTCGGGTGGATATCGACGCGCTCCCGGTCACGGAATCCGAAGATCCGGCGCACGTTCCCGCAGCGGAGGGGTTCCGCTCGGAGAACGAGGGCTACATGCACGCCTGCGGGCACGATGCACACATCACGTTCGGACTCGGAACCATCGAGGCGCTGGGGCGAAGTGACTTCGAGGGAACGCTCAAGGTGTTCTTCCAGCCGGCAGAGGAGTTGCTCGGTGGGGGTAACGCGATGGCCAACGGCCCACACATCGAGGACGTCGATTACATGATCGGGACTCACGTCGGCCTGGGACAGCCGACCGGGGGAGTCGTCGCTGGGGCCAGGGGAGCCCTCGCACTCAACCGGATGCAATTCGAGTTCAGCGGCACACAGGCCCACGCCGGTCTCGCACCGAACCAGGGGGACAACGCCCTCCAGGCGTTCCTCACGGCGGCCGGAAACCTCTATGGGATTCCGCGACACCGGGAGGGTGCGACGCGAGTGAACGTCGGCCAGGTCCGCTCGGAGAACGGGACGAACGTCATTGCCGATCGCGTGCGTGCGGAGGTGGAGGTCCGTGGCGAGACGACCGAACTGATGGAATACATGCGGGATAGAGTCCGCCGAGTGCTGGAATCCGCCGCCGAGATGCACGACTGTACTGTCGAGTACACGACGATCGGCGAATCCATCCGTCACGATTCGGACCCGGAGCTGGTCGATCTGGTGACCGGGTTGGCGGGCGACGTGGACGGCGTCTCCGAGGTGGTCCCGTGGATGGAAATGGGTTCCAGCGAAGACGTCACCTACCTGCTGAAGGCAGTCAGCGACACCGGCGGGTACAGCACGCTACTGGGGATCGGAACGAGCCATCCCGGGGACTATCACACACCGACTTTCGACGTCATCGAGGACAGTCTCCCGATCGGGGTTGGCGTCCTCTCGACGGTCGTCCGTCGGCTCTTCGAAGATCCGCTTTCCGTGGACTGAGCGGTGTGACGGTAGGTCGCCGTTTTCGATCGAAACGCCATCCGACAGATCAGTTCAGTAAGGATTTACCTCGATGCGGGCCAACGTGGCAAGCAATGGTCGATGAAGAGATCGAGCGGGTTCTCTGGTGGTGGACGATTCCGGAGTTGCTGGTTTACCTGGTGCTCTTTTTCCTTCTTTCCGCCAGTCTGCTCGGATATTCGGAACTCTTCGATACGCACTCCAGACACATTCGGCTCCTCGGTCTTGTCCTCACGTTGTTCCAATTTGTGGCCCCGCTCTGGGTGTTCTATGACTTGCGGACCCACTCCGAGTCACTTAGTCGACTATGGTTTCACATCGCCGCGATGCCCGTCATTAATCTCATCGGGGTGGTGGGGTACCTGGAGAAGCGGACAAGAAATTGAGGGAAAACCCTCGAATTACCAGCAAATATTCCGGAAATCCGGAGTAGACCGCTATTCCTGGAACATCTCGCGCATCATGGGGTGCATCTCCATGAGCTGCTCCTCGGCGATCTCCTCGTAGAGCTTGTAGATGATGGAGATCGTCAGGAGCAGGCCCGTGCCGGAGACCTGCCCGATGGTGCCGAGCATGTTGGCCATCACCGCGAGCAGTCCCACGAGGGCGCCCCCGATGACGGTGACCTGGGGGATGTACCGTTCCATGACCTTCTCGATGACCCCGACGTTCTGCCGGAACCCGGGAATCTGCATCCCGGAGTTCTGGATCTGTCGGGCCGTCGACTCGGGGCCCATGTCAGCGGTCTCCACCCAGAAGATGGCGAAGATCGCCCCGCCGACGATCATGATGAAGAGGTCGACCGAGACCCGGAGCATGATCTGTGCCGGGTCCTGGGCCGTCCCGCCGAGCCACCACATCCAGTCCGAACGCTGGTAGATGGGCGCCAGGTAATAGAACAACCCGTCGACCGGGACCAGTTGCCCCTGGGTCTCCTGGTAGACGCCCAGCCAGGTCGGCATGCCGGCTTCGCCGAGTTGGCTCCGCAACAGCCGACCGAGGAACTGAACGTTTGCCTGCAGCGCCCGAACGAGAATCATCGGCAGCACGCTCGCGTAGATGAGCTTCACCGGGAAGCGGCCCCGGGCGCCCTTCACGCGGGCGTGACTGAGCGGAATCTCGATCCGCACCGACTCGGCGTAGACGACCACCGAGAAGATGAGGATCGTCGTGATGATCGCGAGGATCTGCCCGTCGATGAGCAGGAACATGATCCCGTCCGCGGAGAGGATCGAGGGCATCGCCCCGGCGTTACCCAGTGCGATGTCGATCCAGGTGGGGATCACGCCCTCGTTGCCGACCTCGCCCTCCCAGAAGAACAGGCCGCCGACCAGACTCTGGGAGACGCCGGCGACGATGAACAGGCCGATCCCCGATCCGACACCCCACTTGGAGATGACCTCGTCCATGTAGAGGATGAGGATCCCGCCGACGAGCACCTGGGCGAATATCAGCGACTGCACGCCGAAGGTACCGATTCCCAGGCTGGCGGCGATCTGATCACTGGCCGGCAGGAAGTTGCCCATGTAGACGATCGGGATCGCCGTTAGCAGGGTCATCACGATCACGAGGAGCTTCTGGAGGCCCTGATAGAGTGCCTGATCGCGGGGATCGGAGGTATCCAACCCCAGCAAGTTCGCCCCGCCCAGAAGCTGCAAGACGATGGAGGCGGTGACGATCGGGCCGATCCCGACCTGCAGAATCGTCCCCTGACCGCCGGCGAGCAGGCTGCGGAACTGTCCGAACAGGTCCTCGCCCCCGCCCGCCACGCCGAAGAGATACACGTTCGTCAGGAAGAAGTAAAGCACCAGCACGGCGCCCGTCCAGGCCAGCTTGCGCTTGAACGGCACGTGGCCTGTCGGTCGCTCGACCGAGGGCATCCGGGTCAGATAGGGTTCAGCGGCCTCCTTCCATCCCATGGGTTAGTCCTCGCTTTCGTCCGGTTCGTCCGTGGCGTCCTCGGGAACGATGGCGTCCCCGCCGGTCGCTTCGAGTGCGTCCCGGGCACCGTCGGTGAAGGCATCGGCCGTGACCGAAAGCGTGTGGTGGAGTTGCCCCCCACCCAGGACCTTCACGACGTCGGCCTCCTCATCGCCCAGTTCGCGGGCGTCGACCCGGTAGCCGTCGTCGGTCTCGGTGACGACACCCGACTCGACGAGAAGCGGAAGGTCCTCGTCGATCTCCCGGAGTTTGACCTCCGAGACGCTCGTCTGTGCCTTCTCCGGGCGCTTGAAGCCGCTCTTGCCGAGCGGTTCGTAGTGATGATACTCGTGTTTGTCGCGGCCGGCGCGGCCACGGCCCCCGCGATGCCCGGCTCCACGCCGGTTCTTCTGGGACCCGCTGCTGTGGGTTCGCGTGCCGCGCTGGCGTCGTTTCTTGCTCGTCATGGTTATCGCATCGCCGCGAGGAGTTCGTCTATCTCCGCGGTGCTGTGAGTGCCAAGCTGACCGCCCTGGCTCCGGGGGTTCTTGATGCCCTCGTGGCCGCCCCGTGGTGGGTGCAGCCGGAGAGTCGGCGAGAGACCGAGCTCTCGCAGCGTCGTCTCCTCCTCGAGCAGCGCGGCTGCGAGGGACTCGAAGGAGTCGTACTCGGTGTGCTCGGCCAGCCACGCCTCGTTCACGTCGGCGTCGCCTTCGAGCGGTTCGAGGCGCTTTGCCAGAACTGTCTCCAGAGCGTCCTGGCTGGGCTCGCCGAAGGCCACGTAGTCGTTGACCTTCGTGAGCATGCCACGATACGTCTCGGTCTCCGGCACCAGCGTGCAGTGGTTGACGCCATGGAGGTTCAGCATGTCGAGGGTGTCCTCGACGGCCGCCATCATGTTGACGTCACCACGGATCTGAACGACGGCCTGCATCACTCGATCACCTCACGCACGTCGAGCGTGCGGTCGGGGACCCGGGCCTCGGTCGTCCGCTTGAGGGCGTTGAAGGTCGCCTTGCCGAAGTTGACCGTACTCCGGGTCTTCCCCGACGAGCGGGTCCAGATGTCCTCGATCCCGGCGATCGAGAGCACCTGGCGGACCGTTTCGCCGGCCGCGAGGCCGAGGCCTCGGGGCGCGGGGATCAGTTCGACCTCGACGCTTCCGGCCTTGCCGGTCGTTCGGAGCGCGACGGTGTGGGGCAGCCCACAGCCACACTCCCAGGACCCACAGCCCCGAGAGACGTCGATGATGTTCAGCTTCGCGATGTCGATGGCTTTCTGGATCGCCCCGCCGACCTGGTCGTCGCGGCCCTCGGCATAGCCAACATAGCCATCGCGGTTGCCGACGACGACCGCCACGCGGAACTTCACGCGGCGGCCGGAGTCGGTCATCCGCTGGACCATGTTGATGTCGAGTACCTCGTCGTCGAGCCCCGGCAGGAGCGTGTCGACGATTTCCGGCTCCTTCAGGGGAAGGCCGGAGTTGAGGGCGGCGGACATGTCTTCGATCTCGCCGTCCTTGGTGCGACGACCCAGTCGGGTCGTGGGCTCCCAGGCGTCGGTGTGACTCATTCGTTATCCTCCAGTAGGGCCGAACGCACTGTATCGAAGTGGTCCGGCAGGTCTGTTGCGTCGAACGAATCGCTGTAAAGCGGCTCGTCGAGTTGCGTTGCGTACTCGGCGATGTGTTCGCCACGGGTCCGTTCCCAGTCCGCGAAGACCGAATCGTTGTGCGGGATCGAGAGCCCGGCGTCGATGGCACCCTCCTGAATGGCGAATACCTTCGCGCCCGGGGTCGCTCGATTGAGGCCGATGTCGAGCACGGCCTCGGTCAGTCCCGCTTCGAGGGCCCGCGTGCCGGCCAGGAGGCCGGTCAGGTAGGCCGCCGGGAGATTGCCCGTTGGGGCCTCCCAGCCGAACTCGGCCAGATCGGCCGAGATCGCCTTCGCGATCGTTTCGTCTCCGTCCGGACCGAGAGTCACCAGCTGCGCCCTGGCGTGCTGGTTGCTCACGCGAGCAACCAGTCGGGGCTTCCCGGATTTCAGCAGGCGCAACCGCTGATGGTAATCTGTCCGGACCTCGCGGCGTCGCCGCATCGGTACTTTGTAGCGTGGTCCGCTGGCCATTAGATGTCACCTCGTTCGATGTCGTAGTTGTCCTCGATGTAGGCCCGGAGCCGGCGGACGCTGTCGAACTCGCCACCGCTTGCCATCCGATAGAGCTGGCGGTACTGCGAGCGGGAAAGCGGGCCGTCGTCCCGCAGCTCGCGGAGTTCGCGTCGAATCGCCCGGATGCCGTCCCGGTACTCGTCCGCCGGGTCCGAACGAGCCCCGGCCTTCCCTTTGCGGGTGCCCGGGCCCTTCCGATGGCCGGCGGCGCGTTTTTCGTCTCGTTTCCGGGCGCGACCGCGGGAGTTGCCCGACGGCTCGCTCGCCCGGATCGTCCCGTTCTGGACCAGTTCCCGGATGTCCTCGCGGGTGATCGCTTCGGCGATCTCGCTCTGTTCGTCCGGATCGAGCCAGATGCGGTTCTCGCCGACATCGAGCACGTCGGCGGCGAGTCGTTTCTGGGTCGAGAGATCACTCATTCTCGGTCACCTCCACTTCCTCGTAGGTCGGATTGAGCACGCGGATCTCCCGCTCGGCCGCGACGTCCTCGATGCGCTCGCGCTTGCGTCCGCCGACGGCGCTGGCGATCCGGACCGCCTCCCGGTCGGGATCGACGTCTTCGAGGTCCTCGGGGCGGTGAACCCGCACTTCTTCGAAGCCGCTGGGGTGCAGGCCGCGGACGGCCGTCGGGGTCCGGTAGCCGGACTCGACGGTCGCGCCCTTGCCCTTGATACCCAGTCGCTGCTTCGAGAGGTTCCCACGTGGCTTGCGCCACGAGGCACTCACGCGCTTTTTCTTGTGGTGGTCCTGCTGGTTGAACGCCGGTTTGCCCTCCCGTGCCCGCTGGGCGAGCAGCCGGGAGCGCTCCCCGTCGAGGTCGGGCGTCTTGTCGGCCACGCCACGCGGGCGCAGCTCGGTCTCGACGTCCGCGTCCGCAGCTTCTTCCGCTTTTTCGGCTTCGGTCTCGACCTCGGCCTCGGTCTCTTCCTCGATCTCGAGGCCGCCGACGTCCGCCTTGATGCGGGCCGCAAGCGCGTTCCCGATTCCCTCGAGTTCGGCGAGTTCGGACTGGCTTGCCGCCTGCAGGTCCGTAATCGTCTCGTAGCCGCCCTCCCGGAGGGCGTCCGCCTTCGAGGGGCCGATCCCGCTGATGTCTTCGAGCTCTCGTGGCTCGCCGTTGTCGCTCATCTCAGGCACCTCCGCGGGACGGCTTCTCGACGATGTACACGCCGTCCTGGAACACCCGCGTGTCCTTGTCGGGAACCCGGGTGAGTTGTTCGATCTCGCCGGCGGTCTGTCCCACGGCCTCCTTGTCGGGGCCGGTGAGGGTGATCTCGTCGCCGTCGATTGTTACCTCGGTGTCGCCGCGAATGGGGGCCCGTCTCGGGGCCTTCTCGCCGAGGAAGTTCTGGATCACGACCGCGTCGTCCTCGACGGAGACCTGCATCGGGAAGTGGGAGTAGTGGATCTGCATCCGGTACTCGAACTCCTCGGTGACCCCGTGGATCATGTTCTCCACGTGGCTCTGGAAGGTCCCCATCGTGGCGTTGGTCTTGGCGTCCGCCGCGTCGGATTCGATGCAGACGGTCTCGTCCTCGACGGAAACGGTCACGCCGGGGAACCAGAGTCGTCGCTGCACCGAGCCCGCCGGCCCCTCGACCGTGAGGTCAAAGCGCTCGGTCTCGGCGGAGACGTCCTCGGGTAGTTGGATTTCGATTCGTGACATTGTCAGTATACGTACGCGATGAGTTGGCCACCGATGCCCTTCTCGCGGGCCTCGTAGTGGCTCATGATCCCGCTTGAGGTCGTCACGATCAGCGTGCCGTAGTCCCGAGCCGGGAGAAACTGCTTCTCCCACTTCTCGAGTTCGTCCACGCCGGACGAGTATCGCGGGTTCACGGGTCCACACTCGTTGATGGACCCCGTCAGTTCGACCTCGAACTGCCCGGCGCGGCCGTCATCGACGTACTCGAAGCCGCCGATGTACCCGCGGTCATAGAGGACCTCGAGTACCGCACCGATCTCGTTCGAGGCGGGCGTTACCGTATGTGTCAACTGGCCCACACTCTCGGCATTGTTGATGCCCGAGAGCGCGTTCGCCAGTGGGTCGTCTGCTGTCATGATTAGCTGTACTTCTTGAAGCCCATCTGCGGGGCGATCTCCCGGAAGCACTGTCGACACAGCCAGATGTCGTACTTTCCGACGAGACCCTGTTCGCGGTCACATCGGCGACACGTGTGTGTCTGTCCGGTCTCCTGGGTATCTTCTGTGTCGCTCATGTCGTCACCTCCAGGTCGTAGTTGGCTTCGAGGTACGCGATGGCGTCCTCGGCCGTCAGCCGGTGGTTCGACGGGATCTGGCGGGTGGCCTGATCGCGCTTGGAGACGCGATAGCCCGGACGGACCATGTTGACGGTCACGTCGAGGCCGAAGATCCCGATGGTCGGGTCGTACTCCTGGCTGGGGAAGTCGGTGTGCTCTTCGATGCCGAAGCTCACGTTCCCGGTCTGATCGAAGTTTCCACGGGTCACGTCAGCGATCGCGAGTGCCCGGTCGAGGAAGTCCTCGGCGAGGTCCCCACGGATGGTGACCTTCGCGCCGATCGGGTCGCCCGCGCGAATGCCGAACTCCGGTTCGGTCCGCTTGGCGGTCGTCCGGACCGGCTCCTGGCCCGTGATCTCTTCGAGGATCGTCTCCGCAAGCTGGAGATCCTCCCCACCGTGGCCGACGCCCATGTGGACGACGACCTTCTCGATGCTCGGTTCGCGCATCACGTGGAAGTCAGTCTCGGTACTGGACATCAGGCATCACCCTCCGTGGGCAGTTCGGCGTCCTCGCCGACGAAGTTCTCGTCGATGACGACGACGTACTCCTCGACGGTCTCGAAGACGCCCTCGCCGGTGTCGACGGTGACGGTGTTCGAGGCGCTGCCGGGGGTCACGCTGATGTCTTCGACAGTACCGATCTCGCCGGCGTGCTGGCCGGCGACGGCGGTCACGAGTGCGCCCTCCTCGTACACGAAGTGGGCGACGATCTCGTTTGTCTCGTTGTTCAGGACGATCGAGTCGTTCCCGCTGTAGTCCTCCTCCTCGACGATCAGGTTCGCGCCGTCGTGGAGGTTCAGCTGGGTCCGACCGCCCGAGACGGTCGTCTTGCCGATGATCTTCCCGAGTTTGGAGCCCGCGTCGGCCTCGTCGATCGGCGTCAGGCCGAGCCGGCCACCCTCGTCCGGGAACACCCGGTAGTACTCGTCGCGTTCGGGGAACGCCAGGATGTCGAACATCCCGACTGGTCGGTTGCGATCGTCGACGCTGTCACCGTTGATGCGGACGCCACCGGAGTTCACCGCGTAGGTGGCCTCCGTGGCGGTGTCGACGTACCCCAGCACGTCCCGAAGGACGATCACGAGGGGGACGCCGTCCTCGCCGTGCGGTCCGCCGGCGGCTTTCGCCGTGAAGGTGGCGGTCTTGCGTTCGACCGGCCAGGACTTCGGGACCGAGAGTCGTTTCTGATGGTTGCTCATTCTGTCTCACCTTCGAGTCGCGCTTCGCGCACGGGATCCTCCAGGTCCAGCTCCGTGACCCGCAGGTTCGAGGCATCGAGGGGACGAGGCACTTCCTCGTCCTCCGCGGTCTCCTGGGTGACACCCTCGACGTGGACGGTGGCGGCCTTCAGATCGACGGCCAGAACCTCGCCTTCCTCCCCGGCGAAATCGCCGCGAAGGACCTCGACGGTGTCACCGGCGTTGACGGTCACGCTCCGCTGTCCGTACTCCTCGCGGAGGTCGTCGCTGAGCGTGGCCCGAACCTGCTTGTGTCGCTCGTGGAGCGGCGCCCGTTCGGTCCCCATACGCTGTTTGGTTGGTTGTTCACTCATAGCTATACGATCATCGTCGCTGTCGACGCGATGCTTCCGTACCGCTCTGCGACTTCTCGGGCGATGGGGCCTTTGATCTCCGTGCCCCGCGGCTCGCCCATGTCGTCGATGATGACGGCAGCGTTGTCTTCGAATTTGACACGCGTGCCATCCGGTCGGCGGATGGGCTTGCGCTGTCGAACGACGACGGCCTCGAGCACCTGGCGACGCATTTCGGGCGTGCCTTTGGTGACCGAGACGGTCACTTTGTCACCCAGGCCGGCCTTCGGGTGGCGGTTGATCGTTCCCTGGTACCCGGAGACGCTAATTACCTTGAGTTCGCGTGCGCCCGTGTTGTCCGCACACGTGATCAGCGAACCCTTCTCCAGGCCCGGGGTGACATCGGCCTTGATGGCTTCCATCAGGCCTCACCCCCGTCGTCGGTAACTTCGACGACGACGTGGCTTTTCGTCTTCGAGAGCGGTCGTGTCTCTGCGATGCGGACCGTGTCGCCTGTCTGCAAGTCAAAGCACGCCGGGGCGTGAGCCGCGACGCGCGATCGACGCTTCATGTACCGATCGTATTTCGGTACGTACACGTCGTACTCGCGCTCGACGACGACGGTCTTTTCCATGTCCGTCGAGGCAACCGTGCCCTCGATGACCTGGCCGCGCACGGAAAGGCTTCCGTGGAACGGACAGTTGTCATCGGCGCAGGTGCCTTCCGGCTCCGTTACGTTCAGTCCTATCGCCATTGTAATCGTCCTCCTGAAACGGTTCTGCGGGCGGGTCGTGAGAGCAATCGACGTCCATCCACCGTAACGGAGGCCGTCGCCTCGCCAGCCGAGCCAGCCGACACGGCCGGTTGAGCGACGGTCCCGGCGCCCTTCGCGGACGCCGCGGCTTCATCTGTGATCACGAATTCGAATTTCGTTCCCGCCTTGGGAACCCGAACCTCGCCCGAGTCACGCTCGATCAGGAGCGTGTGTTTCGTCTCGTCGACGACCCGGCCCTCGATACCGACCCGCGAGGGATCAGTCGAGCTCGTGACTCGGACCTGCAGTCCGATGAGCTCGTGGCCGGGCAACGTCTCGGGCGAGAGTGTCATCTTACTGTTCCTCCGCAGCTGGGTCGCGCTCCTCGGCCTGGATCGTCTTGATCCGGGCGACGGTGCGCCGCAGCTCCTTGATTCGTGCCGGGTTCTCCGGCGCGCCACCGGCGGCCTTGACCGCCTTGGCGTTGAGGAGTTCCGTCTGCAGCTCCTCGAGTTCGGACTCCCGTTCGGCCGGGGTCATGTCCCGGATCTCGGTGGGGTGGAGGATCGTCATTCCTCCACCTCCTCGTCCATCTCATCCAGGAGTTGTTCGGCCTCGGCCTCGGCGTCTTCCTCGACGTCCTCGATTTCGGGCGCCTCGGCCTCCTCGGTGTCCTCGGTTTCGGGCTCCTCGACGTCATCGAGGAGCTCCTCTTCGATGTCTTCCTCGGGGGACTCCGCCCCGCCGGGGGTCTCGACTTCTTCGAAGTCCTCGGCGGCGGCTTCGGTGTCCTCGGGTTCGCCCTCGAGGAGTTCCTCGACGGACTCGCCCTCCTCTTCGACCACGAGGTCGGAGATATCCGCGTCCTCCTCGATGGTGAAGTCGTCGGGTAGCTCGGCCTCGGGCGGGATGATCTTCACGTTGACCCCGATCGTGCCGAGTTTCATGACCGCGACGGCCTGACCCGCGTCGACGATCTCCTCGGCGGGTTCGCCGTTGTGCTTGATGTAGCCGCGGTTGAACTTCTCGACCCGGGACCGAGCGCCGGTCACCTTGCCGGCCAGTACGATCTCCGCGCCGAGCGCGCCGGCTTCCATGATCCGGTCGATCGTCGTGTGACCGGCCTTCCGGAAGTACCAGCCGCGTTCGAGGGCGTTCGCGAGCCGATCGGCCACGATCTGGGCGTTCAGGTCCGGCTCCTCGACCTCCTGCACGTCGATCTGTGGATCTTCGAGGTTGAACCGATCCTCGAGTTCGGTCGTGATCTTCCGGATGTTCTTTCCGCCCTTGCCGATGACCATGCCGGGCTTTTCCGCTTCGAGGACGATCTGGGTCCCCATCGGCGTGTGGGCGACTTCCATGCCGCCGTAGCCCGCACGGGCGAGTTCGTCCGCGAAGAACTCGTCGATCTGGGAGCGCTGTAGCCCCTGCTCGATGAATTCGAGTTCGTCTGCCATTATTGCTCACCTGCCTCCGGATCGACGACGATCATCTCGACGTCGACTTGGGTCGTGTTCCAGGGCGAGGCCCGCCCGAACGCGCGAGGCTTTCGTCCCTCCTGCTCGCCGACCTTGTGGGCGGCGACGTGGGCGATCTCCATCTCGGCGGGCTCGTGCCCGGCCTGTTCGGCGTTGTTGGAGACGTTCCCCAAAAGCGATTGGAAGGCCGCGGTGGCCTTCTCGGGGTATCGACCGGCGTCCCAGCCGTCGATGTCCCCGCGGTGACCGACACCGCTGTTGTGCTGTTTGAACGGCACGGACTGCTCGCCGGCCGCCACCGCTTCGAGGTACGCTTCGGCCTCCTCGACGGTCCGCCCTTTGATGGCACGGGCGATGGCCTTGCTGTGCTTCAGGCTCATAGGCCGATCGCGGAGCATCCCCTTCGCGGAGGACTCCGGATCGACGTCGACGCTGTAACTGATTCCCATGCTCATTTCAGTGGCACGAACTTCGAAGAGCGGGTCGCGCCGATGCCCGCCTGCCCGTGCTCGACCTGTGTCCGGGTCTGCTGGAACTCGCCGAGGTAGTGCCCGAGCATCTCGGGTTCGACCTTGACGCGTTCGAAGCTCTGTCCGGTGTACACGGCAAACGTCAGGCCCACGAACTCCGGAACCACCGGCATATCACGCAGGTGGGTCCGGATCGGGTCGTCGGCCGTCTGTTCGGGTTCAGCGTCTCGCGCCTCGGCGAGCAACTTCTCGTGTTCCGTGGACAGGCCACGGGTGATAGTTCGCCGCTGTCGTGCGGGAAGCAGTTCCGCGACCTCCTCGAGAGCCATCTCCTGCAACTCCTCTAGTTCGTAGCCGCGATAGGTGAATGCCTCGTCCTCGCGGCCGGTGCGTAGTTCGCTCATGTTAGTTCCCTCCGCGGCCGGTTCGTCGTGATCCGATGTCGCCGACCTTGCGACCCGGCGGGGCGTTCTTCGAGACGCTCTTCGGGCGTCCCGGGTGCTGTCGGCCGCCACCACCGAACGGGTGGTCGACGGCGTTCATCGCGACCCCGCGAACCCGCGGCCACTTCGTGCCGCGGGATTTCATTTTGTGATGTTTCTTCCCTGCCTTGACGAAGGGCTTCTCGGTCCGACCGCCACCGGCGACGACGCCGATGGTCGCCCGGCAGTCCGGGGAGAGCCGTTTGACCTCGTCACTCGGGAGCTTGACGACCGTCGCGTCCCGTTCGTGGGTGACCAGGTCGGCGCTGACCCCGGAGGCCCGGGCGTACTTCCCGCCGTCGCCCGGCTGGGCTTCGACGTTGACGATCGGAACCCCTTCGGGGATCTCCGCCAGGGGCAGCGTGTTGCCCGGTTCGATGGCGGCGGAGACGCCGACCTCGATCCGGTCGCCGACCCCGATCCCTTCCGGCGCCAGGACCAGTCGCTCGTCGCCGTCTTCGAAGGCAACGCGAGCGACGGGGGCACTCCGGGCGGGGTCGTGTTCGATGTCCGTGACCTCGCCGACGAGGAGATCGCCCTCCTCCTCGACCTTGTGGGAGAGTTCCGCTTTGTACCGATGGGAGGGGGCCCGGAACGTCGAGGTCCCGCGGCCGCGTCGTTGTCCCTGAATGCGTCGTCCCATCTCAGAACACCCCGATTCTGGAGGCGACGTCCTGTGCGTCGTCGTCCTCCGAGAGCGTCACGATTGCTTTCTTCGTCCCGTTCATGGTGATCATCGTGTTGACGTCCAGTACGGACACGTCATAGCGGTCCTCGACCTCGTCGCGAACCGCCGGCTTCGTCGCGTCCATGTCGACGACGAACTGGAGCTTGTTGTCGAAGTCCATCGCGTTCATCGCCTTCTCGGTCACGAGGGGGTGGTCGATGACGTCGCTCATCGGTCTGCCACCTCCGCGAGGCCGCTTTCGGTGAAGACGGTGAGCCGACCGACCTCGCCACCGGGGGCCAGGTCCTCGGCGTTGACCTCCCGACCGGTCGCCACGGTGACGCCGGCCAGGTTGCGGGCGGCCCGCGAGGGACCGCTCTCACTGGAGGTGACCACGAGGACCGAGCTAGGACGCCGGTACTTGCGGCCACGGCGCTTGCCCTGGCCAGCCCGGATGGATCGTCCCTCGTCGGCGCGCTCGATGTCGGCCCCGAGGCCCACGGCCTCGAGGGTGGCGAGTGCCTCCTGGGTCTTCTGCATGTCCTCGAAGTCGTCCTCGAGAACGATCGGGAGGGTCTCGGCGTCGAACTGGTGACCACGTTCGGCGACCAGTTCGGGATCCGTCGTCGCCGCGATGGCGCTGCGGACCGCTGTCTTTCGCTCCTTGTCGTTGATGGTTCGCGTGCGATCCTTCTCGGCTTTCGGCGGGTGGGCCGTGCGGCCCCCGACGGTGTGGGGAACCCGAACGCCCTGTCCCTCCGAGCGCGGCACGTGGGCCATCCCACGACCGCTCCCGAAGGACTCGCCGGACGTTCGCATCCCGGCGTACTCGTCGGCACCGTAGTCCTGTCGACGGTTGGCCTGGGCGGCAGTCACAGCCTGCCGGACGAGGTCCGGTCGGACTGGCTCGTCGAAGACCGTCGGTAGCTCGACGGTCTCGACTTCCTCGCCGTCCAGGTCTCTGAGTGGTACCTGCATGGTTTATCCTTGGTTCGAGGCGGTGCTCACGTGCCGCACCTCGGGATCGAGACGCGGCGACTGGTTCGGCCGTACAGCCGGCCGGAACCGCACCAGGCGCTTCTCCGGACCGGGAACCGATCCTTCGATGAGCGCGTACGGGCCCTCGATTTCGCCGTAGTTGGGGAAGCCACCGTCGACGGTGACATCGTCCTCGTCGCCGAATTCGAGGAGCCGCTTGTTGAGTTCAGTTCGCTGGTGGTAGCCGGTCTGCCCCTGCTGGGGGACCGTCGAGCGAACGCGTGAGGGGTTCCACGGGCCGAGGTTGCCGATCCGGCGACGCCAGCCCTGTCGGGCGTGTTTGCCCTTTCGCTTCTGGACACCCCAGCGCTTGACGGGCCCCTGCAGGCCCTTGCCCTTGGTGACGCCCGCGACGTCGAGGAACTCGCCGGCGCGGAACACGTCGCCGAATTCGAAGGCCCCCTCGGCATCGAGGAGGTCGAGGGCGAACTCCACGCGGTCGCCGATCGTGCCGCCGCCGACGCGATTCTCCATCACGTCGGGCTTCTTGCGCGGCACGCTCGGCACCTCGGCGGGAACCGTATAGGAGACGACGCGCACGTCGTCGACGGATCCGTCTTCGAGGGCCGCAGTCAGTGTGTCTCTGTTCTCGTCCTGTGCACCGTCCGGTAGGGAGACAGCTCGATCGAGGTCGGGATGGGCGTTCTCGGCCCAGACCTCAGTGAGGGGACGTTTCCCGTAAGCCGTGTCTTCGTACGCACGCACGGCTGCTACGCGCATGGGCGGGGTCTCCACGACGGTTACGGGCACGGTCGTCTCCATGCCTTCGGTCGCGGAATTGGCCTGGTCGTCGATCATGACGACGTGGGACATGCCTGCTTTGTAGCCGGCAAATCCCTGCAGGCCCACCTGCCCGTCGTCGTCGGGCCACGAGCCGAATCGTGGCACGACGCTCTGAGCGCGCTTGCGGGGGCTGAACCCCATCGAGCCTTTTCGTGGTCGGTTTGGTTGTGGCATCGTATCACTCCGTGAGCGTCAGGTGAGCGAGGGTCGCGAACATCGCCTCCTCGGTTCGAACGACCTCGCTGCCCTGGTCCGGGATAGTATTCAGCCAGGCGTCGAATCCGGCCGGTGAGTCGGTGGGACGGGTCTCGCTGTCCATCGGGGGGCCCGAATCGGCCGCCAGTTCGCCCGGATCGAATCCGAGCATCGCCGGCAGGCCACGACCCGGGGCCCCAAACGCGACGGTCAGTCCGTCCTCGACGCCCTGGGTCGCTACCTCGGCCGCCATGGACGCCGTCAACGGCGTGCCGTGACGAGAGGTACCGACCCGGAGTCCGGCGTCGGGACGACCGAGAGCGTCCCGGAGGTCCACGCGCTCGACGCCAAAGCCCGGAAGGGGCTCGGCCACGAGCTTCGCGCGGACCGGTCGTCGCGAAGAGACCCTGATGGTCACGCGTTCTCCCTCCGCCACGTCCATACCGGGTGGCGTGTGGAGGGAGACCGGGTGTTGCAGTCCGCAATTGACCCGAACGCGCCCGTCAGATCCGACCTGGGTCACTACTCCCTGACGTAACGACCCCGAACCGCTCGATTCGGAGCCGGTCCATGCCGAGAGACGGAGCGGGGGAAGCACACCAGCGTACTCCAGTTCGTCCCGCGTCCCGAATACCTCCTTTCGGAGGTAGGGCGGTGTCGCGGCGTACCGGAGGACCGTCTCGACGAACCCGCCGCCCCATCGATTTTCCCCCTCGGGGTCCGGAAAGACCTCGAGGCGGTCAGCCCGGAAGACCGCCGCCGCCCGGGCGACGTACCCCAACTTGAGGGTCGCCGTCCGTTTGTCGGTGGTCTCCCGGACGAGGGACGACGGCACGAGTACACTGATCATGCCGGCCCGCGTCCGCGTCTCGCCATGAGACTGTAGGCATCTTTTTCGACTCGCCCATATAAGCATGGCGTTTCAATCCGCGAGTGTGCGTCGGTTTGACGTACGTTTTCGGACGTTTCGGGGTGTTTTGGAGCCGGTCGAAATCCTGGGTCCTGTTCGGGGCGGGCACTCGTCGCCGAACGAAGTATGTGGTTGGAACACATACACGTTCGTATGTTGCCCCTCCAGGTTCCCGGCGGGATGGAGCTGCTAATCGTCCTGCTCCTCTTTGTCCTGCCACTCGTGGTGATCGTCGGCCTGCTCATCATTCTGAAACGCATGCTCACCGGGGACAACGTCGACGAGGAGCGGATCGACGAACTCGAATCGGAGCTGGAGGACCTGGAGCGGACCGTCGAACGGTTGCAAGCGGAGCGAAGCGACGGGGAGTGAGCCCCTCGATTCGAAAGGGTTTTTCCCGTGGCTCACTCAGAGACAGTTGCAAGGCCTGCGCTGGTAGTGTAGTGGTATCACGTGACCTTGCCATGGTCACAACCGGGGTTCAAATCCCCGCCAGCGCACTTCTCAATTACATCGACACCGAGCGACCCGCAGGTGTCGCTCGGTTCGATTTGCGGCCGTGAATGCGGAGGGATTTGAATCAGGGAACGAGCGGAGCGAAGTGACCGTGGTTCAAATCCCCGCCAGCGCACTTCTCAGAAACGTTCACCGGCGAGCGACCAGCTTGCTGTGTCGCGAGCCGTGAACTCGGGTGATGAATGCGGCTGGGATTTGAACCCTATCAGGCGCGCGCAGCGGAGCGAGCACGGCTGATTTCGGTTCAAATCCCCGCCAGCGCACTCCCACTTTTTCCGAGGGGCTGCGGAGCAGCCCCTCGCAAAAACTTGGGGAAAAAGACCGCTATCGGCTGTGAAGGTCTATTTCGGTTCAAATCCCCGCCAGCGCACTTCTCAATTACATCGACACCGAGCGACCCGCAGGTGTCGCTCGGTTCGATTTGCGGCCGTGAATGCGGAGGGATTTGAATCACGCAAATCCGACTGGTGCGAGACGCGAGCGAAGCGAGTGGCTCGCAATGTGAGCGGTGAAACCGCGAATAGGGAGGATTTGCAATCGGGTTCAAATCCCCGCCAATAGCGGCCCAGTCACAGGAAAAGCCCGGGTTCGACCGTCACGAACACCACCCCGATCACCACGAGCACCGCACCCAGGACGATCCCACGCGTGACCCGTTCGAGGTCCTTGAGGAAGAAATAGGCGAAGACGGTGGTGAAAAGCGGGGCCGTCGAGGCCAACGACTCCACGATGGCCACTCGCCCGGCCGGAAGCGCGAGCGCCCCGAACATCGAGAGCAGGGCGACGGCGGTGAGGACGCCACTCCCGGCGAAGTAGAGGTAGGAACGGCGTTCTGCCGACCGAAAGCCGGCAGTCCCACTGACCGCGGCATAGCCCAGAAAGACGAGCAGGGCCCCGGCCTCGTTGAGCGCGACGGCCTGCAGCACGTCCGCGCCGTCGGTTCCAAGCCCCAGCCGTCGGAGCACGTTCCCGAAGGCAAAGAGCGTGCCCGAGGCGAGCGGGTAGGCCAGATCCCGGGTCTCCCAGCCGGAGATGTCACCGCCTTTCGAGAGGCTGAGAATCGCCAGGCCCGCGACGAGGACGACGATCCCCACGCCGGTCGCGAGCGAGACAGGTTCGCCGAGCAGTCCGAAAGCGAGGGCCGTCGCGAACAGCGGTCGGGCGCTGACGACGGCGCTGTTGATGCTCGCCCCCACCCGGTCGACACCGACGAAGATGGCCAGCCGACCCAGGGCCGTTCCAGTCATACCGGCGAAGAGAAAGAGCCCCGCCACGGCCAGGTCGAGTCCGGCCAACAGCGCCGGGCCACGGAGCAGGAGCAACGCCAGGACGAAAAGTGTGAGGTCCACGACGACCACCGTCAGCGACGCCTGGAGTGCAGTCCCCGAGAGGGACATTCCGCGCTTGTCGAGCACGGGGGTGAATCCCCAGATGACCGCCGGAACGAACGCGAGGAGATAGACCGTGGCGTCGGGACCGAGAGCCATACCGGCCCTCCGACCGACGGGCCCAAGAAGCCACCCGTTTGCCGACGACTCAGTCCACCCGGGTGACGACGAGCGGCTGGGCTTCGTCCATCGGCACCTCGATCTGGAGGAACGATTCGTTCTCGGTGTCGTAAATCACCATGATGTCCTCGCCGGTGCAGAACATCTGGCAGGTCGCACAGGTGTACTTCTTCCCGGTCTCCAGCCCCGCGGCGATTTCCTGCAGTTCCTCGGCAGTCACGTCCTCGTCGCCGGTGAGCCGGTCGACGACCGATTCGAGTCTGGCCTGTGTGTCTTGTTCCATGGTAACACTCGTATAGTAATTGGTTCTCTCACATGAAAACACTGATGCCACAATACGCGGGGAACGCGACGAACGGCTTTTCGTGCCGGGGGCAAAATCACCACTATGTCGCAGTTGGGGATCGTCGATCTGTTCACGCTCGGTGGGACGCTTCTGTTCGCGCTCCCGATCGGCGTGTTCGGGCTTTCGCTTCTCGCCCGCGGGGAGTTGCTGTTGGGGCTCTTCGGAACGGGGGTGGCGGCTGGCCTCGTGGTGGTCGAGCGACTGCTTTGGACCCCGGAGGACCTACCCGGCGAGTTCCTCCAATCGCTCGCCGATCGGATTGTCGAACGGCCGCCCGAGGATCGATAGAAAAAGCGGCCCAATTTGGGCCGAAGACCGCTTTCGGCGGTCAGTCGTCTTAGTCGGAGCGACGCAGGACCAGCAGGGCTGCACCGAGCAGCGCGACCAGTGCCAGGCCCATGGTGAATCCGGGCGTCTCCGTGGTGGTCGTCTCGGGACCCACGGTCGTCTCGACTGCTGTCGTCGTCACGGTCCCCTGTTCGAGGACAACGACCTGCCTGCTCGTCGTGTTGGTCTTGCCAGCGTCGTTCTCGACGGTGAGTTCGACAGTGAACTCACCGGCCGATTCAAAGGTGTGCGAGAGCGTTTCTGCACCCTCGACGGCCTCGCCGTCGACAGTCCAGTCGTAGCTGACGATTTCCGAGTCATCGTCCATCGACTCGCTCGCGTCGAAGACGATCTCCTCACCCACTTCGACCTCGGCGGGAGCATCGAGCGCGGCGGTCGGTGCATCGATGGCCGTCACGGCGAAGTACGAGAAGCCGGGCGTCTCGGCTTCGAGGCGGACGGCCGAGTCGGTCGCTTCGAGAACCTCAGTCTCGAGTGTCTGCCACTCGCCAGCCTCGTCGTTGTAGCGCGTGACAGTCAGTTCCTCGGGTTCGGCGTCGATCGACTCGATGCGATCGAGCGGGACGCTGTTCTCGATGGTTGCCGAACTGTCGGCCGCCGCCTCAGGGACCTCGATCTGGGTCACTGCGACGGACTGGCCGGGTGCATCACCGGTCGATTCGGGTTCGGACTCAAGTTCGACGACGGTCGCGGAACCCGAGACCGACTCCGACATAGTGATCGATTGAGCTGTCGACTCCTCGGAGAAGGTGACCGTGGCACCCGCACCATCAGAGCCGGGCGATATCTCGTTCACCTCCGCTCGTGTGGGTTCGACATCGCTCGGGAGTTCGACCGTTTCGGGGACGAGTTCTTCGATCGCGTCGGGCGAGTCAGCGACCTCCGGTTCGGGTTCGGTGGGTTCCTCGGTGGTCGGTTGCTCGTCCGTATCGTCGTCCTCGTCTTCGTCGTCGGCGTCGTCATCACCGGTGTCGGGGTCATCCGTGTCGTCGTCATCGGTACCATCATCACCAGTGTCGGGGTCCTCATCTTCCTCGAACGCGCCAGCGGGGAAGGTCAAGTCAAGTTGGTGCGTTCCAGATTCGAGGTTCGGGCTTTCCTGAGCTTCTGGGCCATTCGGGCCAGTAATGTGGAAGCTTACCGTATCCCCTGCACTGCTGTCGAGACTCAGTTTTTCCCCGAAAGCGTCCTCTTCACCGTATTTGCCAGCAGTACTGACGGTTATTTCTCCTTCTACTTCACCGTCGACCACCGCAACAATCGTCGTTCCAACAGGAGCATCGTTACCGTTAGCGTCAGCTGCCGTGCCATAGAAGTTAGCTGGCTCTCCAGGTGCACCTTCCTGAGCAGCAGCGACTGGCGTTCCGACAGCTCCGACTACCAAGACTGCAACAATCACAACGGCAATTTGACGTGCGAAAGACATGGATAAAATTAAATTGGATCCTCTTCGCTTATTGGTCCCCGTCCAGGAGGTCAGCTCGCTCTGTCGGGTCGTAGGTTGGCGTCACAAGTCCTCTATCGTTACGTTCGGGGCTGTCCACGAAAACCCAGTAGGTATCGAAGGCCCCCACCTCGGTGCCACCATGGAGCTGTAGACTTTGATCAGGGCTAAAGACAGTAACACCCGGTCCATCCACGTCGATATTCATCAAATCGTTCTGCAATTGCCGAGTGTCGTAGGTTTTAGAAGATCCATCTTCGTACTGGCGAGTCTCTTCTGTATCGATATCGTAATTTGAACCCAGGAGATGCCAGCCGTCCTCTAATTCAGTTTGACCAGGTGTTGGGACGCCCTCCGTTGCGAATTCGTATCCTAGCCGCGCATCATCATCTTCTGCCTCGACGTACATCCCACGGTTGAGATTCTCGGCGTCACTGATCTCACCGTCCGGGATGCCAGCATCATACGAGCCATCGCTCGGGTTCCACTGGTTCACGGACTCAATGCCCTGTTCGTGAAGCGTCGCAGGTTGTGGGATCGACTTCAGATTCCACCCTTTCTTGAGGGCGAGTGCCTCGTGGACAAGATCAACTGTGCCAACACCTTCAACGGCGGTTGAGCTATCGTTCCCGACCACGTCGATATCCGCTTCTCCAGTCTCTGTGGAGACGTCAATTTCCGCAGGCCCGTTGGAGGAAGCGGTTTCAGTAAGCTTCCCATCCTGAATCGCGTCCTCGAAAACGTACTCGGTATCCGCGATCTCGATCACAAGGGTACCGGAGACCGATTCTCCAGTGTCTTCGCGGATGAGGTTCGCTTCTTTGTTTTCAGCAACGGTTAACGAGCCTGCATCGTCCTTTACGATGCCAAGGAAGTCTTTCTGTAGGTTGACATTCTCAGCCTCGATCGTAGCGGGGTCAACCGTTACGGGACCGGTGACCTCAGCACCATTTCCATTGAAGTTTTCACCGCTAGGACCATCGGTTGCGCCCCACCAGTTCGAGGTGGCGTCAATAGGTTCCTCGTAACGAGTGTCCGTATTTATGACGGCCGTAGTCTCCCCATCAAAGTTGGGGAAGCTATTGTTATTGATTGTAACTTCCGCTGGCTCATCCGCAGTCTCCCAAATCTTAATCGCGCCGTTATCTGGGTTCTGGTCACCGTAGAAGTCGTTGTTTTCTATTGTGATATCTGAAGAACCACCGACACCGATCCCTTCGGTTCCGGTTTCAAAGGTATTTTCCTCGGCAGTGAGTTCAACGTATTCGGTCTGAGCGATACCGTGCTCCCCTTTGAATACGTTATTATCGACCGTTACGCCAGCAGCGTTTTTGAAGTCCTCACTAGCTGCCTCAGCCGCGCTATCAAATCGAAGGCCTCGGTAAGTGGTGAACTCATTGTTCGTGACGGTCAGATTACTGGTTCCGGCGGCATGGATGCCCGCGGCCCAAACGTCATCAACGTCAGATGTCAGGTTAAATCCGTCAATAGTCACCTCGTCTGCAGAGACATCGATGACAACTGATTTGTCTCCACTGTTAATCGTCGTCTCGTCAGCACCGGCCGTCGATTCGAGCGTGACGTTCTTCTTGTCGATGGTCACGCTCTCGTCATAGGTACCCGGCGTAACTTCCACCGTATCCCCATTTTCCGCGATATCAACAGCGGACTGGATTGTATCCGAGTAGGCGACGACTGCACCTGTGTCATTGTACACAGTTACAGCTTCGCTGAAGTCTTCAGCCGCATACCACGGCTCAACGTCAACGTCTCCGTTCATCGTCGCATCGAAGTTCGGATTGGCTTGCCCCCACCAGTTGTGGGTGGCATCTAGCGTGCCTTCTGCCTGGTAGTCAATTGAGAGACCATCTGCATTGATATTATTGTAATTTACCTCAACACCGGACACTTGGCCCGTTCCGGATTCCACGATTGAAATCCCGGCGTCAGAGCTTCCGGTGATATCGTTGTGATTGATCTCGACATCGGAGATGGATCCATTGTCATAAACCTCCATTCCAATACCTTGTGTACCGCCTGAAATGGTATTGTTAATAATTTTGAGGTTTTCAATGGGCGAATAAACATTCTCATATGCTTTATCGGAACCAGCGACACCTGCCTGGTCACCGAAGTCAGCTACTGCAATTCCTAGCTCATCAGAATCTACGCCATTAAGAATCTCGTTGTTTTCAACTACCACATCACTGGATTTTGCGACAAGGATAGCCCCAACTTCTTGGGCGGTTTTAAGACCTTGGATATCCAATGTGTTGTCAGCTATGGTTCCAGACGTACCGTAGGCTATGGTGACACTATAACTGAAGTCGCTAGCAGATGCCCGATCGATATCGTTGTTTAAAATATCAACCCGCTCAGGGTTCATATACTGAGTGGGATTGTCAACATCGTCAACATCGTGCCAGCTACCGGCAGTAATTCCACCATTGACGAAATTATTTACTGCAAATCCTTTGATAGTCGCAACAGTGTCATTTCCGCCCACATAGATGCCATAATCGGCTCCGGCTGCATTAATTGCCGTCTCGCTTGGACCGGATTCAGATACGAGTGTGAGTTCTCCGCTCCAACCTTGGTTATCCAAGCTTGAGTTTATGTTAATCAGAACTGACCTCGAGGTGCCATCCCTGTGGGTGAAAGTATCATCCACACTCTCTTGACTACTGTCATAATCGGATGTTACCAGAATTACAGGGTCAGTTGCAGTAGTCGACTCTAACGCACCTTGAATGGTATCACCATTCCCGACGACGACATCTGCATCTTCCTGGGTTACATCCGTACTGTAATCCGGAATATCGGCTCCTTGTGCTGCTGCCGTCCCTGCAAACGCCACGCCCATGCCCACGACGGACATGACCATGAGGAATGTCAGGAACAGCGCGCGTCCTTTTTCGCGTCTATTACTCATGATCCGCTCACCTCCTGCGGGGTACCCGCTCCCGCATACGAGGTCGCTGTTCCACTCCTCGCAAGTGTCGAATGTACTACGCTCATAGTTGAATTCCGAGTTCCATTGTTGGTTGACCGGTGACAGAGCACCCGACACACCAGCTGAGCCCCACATCGCTACAGCATATAGCGTCGGTATACTCTGTACCCATTCGGCCATGATTCCTTCAACCACGATAAAGATTAGGATGGAATTTACCGACGGTATCCGCTTCGCTTGGTCGCGTAAACCACCGATTAAACCGCCAGACGACGATCCGGACTCCCAAAAACCGTGACTAGCCGGCCACGACCCACCACAACTGATTTACCCCACCGAGGAGCAGTCCGACCTGCCACATATGGCCGTCCTGAATGCCCTGCGTCGGACCCCCGGCGCGGTCTGGCGCAACCCAGTCGTACTGGTTCCCGTCGTCCTCCTGGCCCTCCTCCAGGTCCCGACCGTCGCGGCAAACGCTATCGATCCGGTGACCGCAGCCCTCCTCTCGGTCGGACTGACGCTGGTCTTCGTCCTGCTGATGCCCCTCTTCCAGGGCGGGCTGATCGGCATGGCCGACGAGGCACTCGCGGGCACGACCTCCCTTGGCACCTTCCTCCGGGCGGGCAAATCCAACTACGTCTCGATCTTCGGGGCGTACCTGCTCGTACTGGGATTTACCGTGGCGGTCGGCATCGCCGCAGTCATCCTCCTGGTCTTCCTCGGTGCTGGCGCGGCGTATCTCGGTGAGGGAGCAGGCGGTGCCCCCGTGGTAGTCCTGTTGGCCATGCTGGGGCTCACCGTCGCGTACCTCCTGCTCGCCTTCTTCATCCAGTTTTACCCCCAGGCGATCGTCCTCGACGGACAGACTGCGGTCGGCGGGCTCAAACACAGCGCGGGCGTCGTTCGTGCGAACCCCCTCGCGACGCTGGGGTACTCACTCTTGGTCGGATTTGTCGCGGGGCTCCTCGGACTTTTCGGCAGCGTCATCTCGATCCTGGCCTCGCCACGGGCGATGGGCGCGATCACCGGAGAGGCAGTCCCACTGGAGTGGATCCTGGGTATGGGGCTGCTCGGTGGCGTACTCACCATCGTCGTGGGAACGTTCCTGGCGATCTACAGCGTGTCGTTCTATCGGGCGGTGACGACCTGATCGACCAGGGGGTTGACGGAGCAGCCGATCGAAGGAATCCCATGACCGACCCGGAAACCGAGGCAGAGGAGTCCGAATCGAGCGGTCGCCTCGACAAGCTAATCGAGGTGGCCATTGAGTTGCTGGATCTCTTCTGAGCAAAGGCGTCCAACGGCCACCCTTTAACGGCTCAATCCCTTGTGGAGACATATCGTGACACTCGACGATTCGACCACCGTCGACCGGCGGGCCTTCCTCACAGCAGCCACTGCGCTGGGTGTGTCGTCGCTGGCGGGCTGTTCGTCGATCTCGCCTGCGGAGGACGGCAAAACGAGCCCCCTGGACGAACAGCGCGCTCGCGAACTCGCCGAGCAGTTCGCCCCGACGCTGTACTTCGATGCCCACGAGAAGTGGTATCCGACCGATCCACGGGTCTACGAGACCGAACAGGACGGCGAGCCCATCGTGGACGGGTTCGACGCGTTCGACGGGTACACCGAGCGAGCAAAACAGTCCGACAGTCCGCCAGACCCGACGGTGTTCTATCACGGGGTCACCTACGAGGACTCGCCACTCGCAGTCGTTCAGTTCTGGTACTACTCGACGTTCGACCAGTTCACGACGAACTTTCACTGGCACGACTGGGAGGTTCTCCACGTCTTCGTGGATACGGACACCGGAGAGCCACAGCTGTACGTCGCAAGTTCTCACTCGGGCACCGTGCCCAACAACGAGTTTCTCGACCCCGCCCCGGGCCGTATTCCGCGCATCCTCTCGGAACTCGGTTCACACTCGAGTGCGCTTTCGGTCAACGACGTCGCGGATCGCTTCCAGCGGTTCTCCCTCGAAGACACCTTTGCGGACATCACCAACAGCAGCATCGAGGGCCTCGAAGACATCATCAACATCCCGATCGCGTACGGCCTGCCGCGGGACGAGGGGTCACGGCTCCCCTACGTGGTGCCCGAACTCGATGGCGAACCGATTTACGACCACGATCGACTGCCCTCGATCGAGCCCGAGGACCTCATCGCCGACGAACTGACGATCCGATCGTTTGCCGACCTCGCTTCGCCACCGGGGGACTTGCCCGGCCGGGCGACGGGCACGGTCTTTCAGTACGGAGAGACCGACCGAGACGAGGCCGTGGCGTACGACCTCGTCCCGACGAGCGAGGTCGAACACATCACCGACTTCACGGGCCCCCAGTTGAGCTTCGAGTTCGCCATTCCCGATTTCGCAGATGACACACTGGCGAGTCACATTACGACGGCCGGAGTTCCCTGGGAGCAGGCCCGGTATGACGACCCGGCCGAGGACATCACCGAGCCAAACCACCGGTCGACGCTGGCCGACCGATACGACGTGATTTCCCAGCCGCCGTCGATTAATACGGTCATCGCCGGGATCACGGAGACAGTGACCAGCGAGGACGCCCCCGACGACGAGGGCCTGACCACACAGGACCTCGCGGTCGAATCCGTGGCGCTCCTCGAGAGCGAACCCGAAGCACTCCCCACCTTCCGCGGCGTGGCAGTCGCTCGGGACGTCCCGAGTGGGGACCATCGGTTGACGGTCAACGGCCCCGGTGTGGAACCCCATAGCGAGTCGGTAAGAGTCGACGACGAAGCGAGCGGACCCACGACCGCCGGCGTCGAAGGAGAGATCCCGCTTGTCGCTCGCGAACACTCGATGAAGCTCGAAATCGACCCCGAGGGCGCGGACAGCGAGCTAAATGCCATGGCCATCGAGGACGATTTTGCCGGCCGCATCTACGATGCCCCGCTGGCCGACCGGGATGGCGTGTACCTCCACCAGGGCGGTGCCTACACGACTGAAGTCAGAGACACCGACGACGAAATCGGCGCGTATCGCGTCAACCCGACCGACCAGGGGCGGGTCCGCCTCTCCGAACCCCGGACCGGCAAAGCCTCGCTTGCGACCTACCTCGCCGACGTTGCCAGGGAGACGAGCGCGGCCGTCGGGGCAATCGCTGACGAGGATAGCGAGACCGATTCGGAGCCCGGTGGTGGCGCCGAAAACGCGATCCAGGGGCTCGCCCGCGCCCTCGAAGCCGTCGGCGAGGCCGCCCAGCGAGCGGCCGACCAGGCACGGGCCGGGGATCGGGGCCGTGCGGATGAAAGTTTGCGAACGGTCCAGGAGCGTCTCGGCCGCGTCCAGACGAGACTGGCCGAGGCGAGCGATCAGCTTCCGGCCGATCTCGAAAACGCGAACGAGCGTCGACTCGAACAGTTGAATCGTCGGGCCGATCAGGCACGGGAATCCTCGAAAGTGTGATGGTCGCGGTCGCAAACGGGCCGGAAGTAGAGCGCCATAGAGCTCGGTAACTCTCCAGGTACGAAACTCTTTATCCGAGGACGGAAAACCCCGGGCCATGGAGCCGCTCAACCGGATGGCCATCGAACTGGCCGACGAGGCGCTGGATTTTGCCGACGAACTCGGGGTCGTCCCCCACGAACTCCCCTCGGGCGCGACAGTCATCGACTTCGGCATCGAGGCCGACGGCGGGCTGGAGGCCGGCCTGCTGCTCGCCGAGCTACAGACCGCCGGGCTGGCCACCGTCCAGACCCGGATGGACACCGTCGCCGATTTCCCCCGTCCCCACGTCGAACTCGCGACCGACCAGCCGGGGCTCGCCCTGCTCGGCTCCCAGAAAGCCGGCTGGGAACTCGCCCTGTCCGATTTCGAGGGCCTGGGTTCGGGCCCGGCCCGTGCGCAGGTCGCCGAAGAGACCGAGTACCAGCGCCTGGAGTACGCAGAGGCCTTCGACCTGTCCGTCTTGAGCGTCGAGACGGACCAGCAGCCAACGGATTCGGTCGCCGAACACGTCGCCGAGCGGGCCGGCGTCGACCCCCAGGCCGTCTACCTGCCGGCCTACCGCACCGCCAGCCTGGCCGGGAGCGTCAGCGGGGCCGGCCGGGCCGCCGAACTCGCCGTCTTCCGGCTCTTCGAGCTAGGGTATGACCCCACGGACGTAATCACCGCAAGCGGGTCGGCCCCAGTCCCGCCTGTCGCGGCAAGTGAGGAGACCGCCATGGGTCGGGTCAACGACGCCGTCGTCTACGGCGGGGACGTCCATCTCACCGTTCGCGAGGACGATTCGGTGCTGGCAGACGTGGCCTCGACCGCCGCCGTGACCTACGGCGAGCCCTTCGAGGCCATCTACGAGCGTGTCGACTGGGACCTCTCCCAGATCGACCCGGCGGTCTTCGGCCCCGCTCGGGTGACCATCGACGTGCTTGGCGGGCCGACCTACACCGCCGGCGACCGCCACGAGTCGATCCTCGCGAGTAGTTTCGGCCTGGAGTGAGGTTACCGCGGCCCATCGCTTTTTGGTACCACCCGCCGAACTCCCTGACATGACTGTGCTCTCCGGGCGAGACGTGACCGTCGTCGGGGCCGGCTTCGGCGGGCTGGCCACCGCCGCCTACCTGGCCGACGCCGGGGCCGACGTGCGCGTGATCGAGAAAAACGAGGAACTGGGCGGGCGGGCGGCGGTCATGGAGGCCGAGGGCTTTCGCTTCGACATGGGGCCCTCCTGGTACCTGATGCCGGATGTGTTCGAGCGCTTTTTCGACCACTTCGATCGGTCGCCAGGGGAGTTCTACGACCTGGAGCATCTGGACCCACACTACCGGCTCTTCTTCAAGGAGAACGTCGGGCCACGTCCGGACGGGGACCCACCAGGGCTCGACCGCCAGCCCGAGGGCGATCGGATCGACATCACCCCCGATCTGGACCGAACCATCGAACTCTTCGAGGCCTTCGAGGATGGGGCCGGCGCGGCCCTGCAGGACTACCTCGATAAGTCACAGGAGAACTACGAGATCGGGATGGAACACTTCGTCTACGAGGATCGCTCGCGCCTGCGGGATTTCCTCGATCCGCGGCTGGTGAAGTACGCCCGCGGTCTGACCCTCCTCGGGACGATGCAGGACCACGTCGAGGGCTACTTCGAGCACCCCAAACTCCGCCAGATCATGCAGTACACCCTCGTCTTCCTCGGGGGCGCACCGCGAAACACCCCCGCGCTCTACAACCTGATGAGCCACGTCGATTTCAACCTCGGCGTGTTCTACCCCGAGGGCGGCATCGGCGGGGTCGTCGACGCCCTCGTCGAGTTGAACGAGGATCTGGGCGTCGAGTTTCACGCCGACGAGCCGGTGACGGCGATTCGCGGGACGCGAGGGAACTTCACCGTGCGCACGGACACGGGCGAGTACGCGACCGACCTCGTCGTCTCGGACGCCGACTACGCCCACACCGAGCAGGAACTCCTCCAGCCGGAAGCCCGCCAGTACGACGCCGAATACTGGGACTCTCGAACCTACGCTCCCTCGGCGTTCATGCTCTACCTGGGCGTCGAGGGCGAGGTGCCCGAACTGGCCCATCACACCCTCGTCCTGCCCGGGAACTGGGAGGACCACTTCGATACCATCTTCGAGCACCCGGCCTGGCCCGAGGACCCGGCCTACTACGTCTCTGTTCCGTCCGAAACCGACGACACGGTCGCGCCCGCGGGCCACAGCGCGGTCGTGGTCCTCGTGCCAATCGCGCCTGGCCTGGATGACGACGAGGCGACCCGCCAGGCCTACCGGGACAAGATCCTCCGGGACCTGGCCGATGAGACTGATACCGACCTTCGGGACCGGATCGTCTTCGAGCGGATCGTCTCGGTCTCGGAGTACGAGCAGTTTTACAACAGCGTCCAGGGCACGGCACTCGGCCTGGCTCACACGTTGCGCCAGACTGCAGTGTTCCGCCCCGGCCATCGCTCCGGGGCCCTGGATGGGCTGTACTTCACTGGCTCGTACACCACGCCGGGCATCGGCGTTCCGATGACCCTGATCAGCGGCGAGCACACCGCGAACTACGTCCTCGCGGACGAACGGTAGGGCATGCTCCGCTATCTCTTCGTCCTCTCCCGGCCCCGCTTCTGGCTCTACCTGGCCGGGCCCGTGCTCGTGGGGGCCGCCTACGGCGCGACAACTCTGGATGGGCTTCTCTCGCCCACCGTCGGGTTGCTCTTTGGCTACTTCCTCCTGCCGGCGAACGTCTATCTCTACGGCGTCAACGACATCTTCGACCGAGACACGGACCAGCACAACCCGAAGAAAGCGGGCCGGGAAGCCCGCTACCGAGACCGGTTGCCGGTCACCGCCGCGGTGCTGGGTAGCGGGCTGTTGCTGGTGCCCGTCGCGGCCACGCTTCCCCGGGCGAGTTGGCCGGCTCTGGCCGGCTGGGCCCTCCTCGCGACGGCCTACTCCACCCCGCCACTCCGGTTCAAGGCGCGACCCCTGTTCGATTCGCTCTCGAACGGGCTCTACATCCTCCCGGGGTTGGCGACGTTCACCGCACTCGCGGGGAGCCAACCGCCGCTCGCTGCCGTCCTCGGGGGCTGGCTCTGGGCGATGGCGATGCACACCTTCTCGGCGATCCCCGATATCGAGCCGGATCGAGCGGCCGGCCTGCGAACCACCGCCACCTGGCTGGGCGAGCACGGCGCAGTCCGGTACTGCGGGCTGCTCTGGACCGGCGCGGCCCTGGCTTTCGGGCTGCTGGACTGGCGACTCGGGGCCGTCCTCGCGGTCTATCCGATCCTGCTCTGGGGAATCCGTCGGGCCGGAATATCGATCGACCGGGCCTACTGGTGGTATCCCGCGGTGAACACCCTCGTCGGTGGGCTCTTGACCGTCGGCGGCCTCTTGTCATTCGTCTATGGATAGGCGGGCGATCGAGGGCCGGCTGGAGACCCTGGTCTCCGAGAACCGGTTCACCATCGCGGTCGTGTTCCCCGTGATCGGCGCACTCTTGCTCCTCGGGAGTGCGGAGGGGTGGGTCCCGGAGCCGTTCGCCTTCCAGCCCACGATGGTCCTCTTCGGGACCGCGGTGATGCGGCTCCCGCTGATCGTCGGCGTGCTCCCGCTACTCGACCGCCGCGGCGCGATCGGCTTGCTCGCGCTCACCGGCTACGCCTACGGCATCGAACTGGTGGGCGTCCACACCGGCCTCCCCTACGGCGACTTCGCCTACCTGGTCGAACTGGGACCGATGCTCTTTGGGTCAGTGCCCCTGGGCCTGCCGGTCTTTTTCTTCCCGCTGGTGTTGAACAGCTACCTGCTCGTCGTCCTGCTGGCCGGGGACCGGGCCCGCTCGACCCCGGTCAGGCTCCTCGGCACGCTCGGGATGGTCCTCGCGATGGATCTGGTGCTCGACCCCGGCGCGGTCGGCCTGGGCTTTTGGGCCTACGCCGAGGGCGGGGCCTACTACGGCGTCCCGGCCTCGAACTACGCGGGCTGGGTCCTCTCGGGAGCTATCTCGGTCTCGGTCTTCGACTGGATGCTCGATGGCACCGCGTTGCTCGATCGACTGGCTCAAACTCCCTTCATGCTCGATGATCTGGTGAGTTTCGTCATCCTCTGGGGCGGGATCAACCTCTACTTCGGGCAGTTGGTCCCCGCGGCCCTCGCGGTCCTCCTGGGACTGGGACTGGCTCGAACAGATCGGTTCGATTCCGCGATCCGGCCGACGCTACTGGGCCGGCGCCTCGACTGGCGGTAGGGACTCCCGATCGACGTGGTCGGTCTCGCCGATGGCGGCCACGCGGTCGAAGACCGCCACGGGATCGCCGGAAAGCGCCCAGTGCAGTCGGGTGCGAGCAACCAGGGAGAGCTTGCGCCAGGTCGAAAGGGAGGGGCGCTCGCCCAGCACGTCGTACTCCTGGCTCGCGATGACCCGGTGGTACTCGGCGTACAGCACCGCGGCGGCGAGCACCGGAAACTGGGTCCCTTTGGGGAGGTGACGGATCCCTGCCACACCGGTCCGGTACCGCGCTTCGGTCCGGGCGAGTTCGACCTGCATCGCCCGGCGGAACCCGGCGTCGGCCTCGCCGGCTTCGAGTTGATCGATCGTAACCCCGTAGGCCGAGCGGACCTCTCCCGGCAGATAAACCCGGTCGTAGTCCCGGATGTCCTCGCGCACGTCCCGGAGGAAGTTCGTCAACTGGAAGGCCTCAGCGAGGGCGGCGGCGTGGGGACGCGCCGCAGCCTCGTCTTCGACATCCATGACCGCGAGCATCATGTTCGCGACGGCTACCGCCGACCCGCGCATGTAGGCGTCGAGTTCGTCTCGTGTCGCGTAGGGCTCGTGGTCGATGTCGGCGATCATTGCGTCGATGAAGGAGTCGACCTCGCTCTCCGGGATGTCGTACTCGACGAGGAGCTCCCGGGTGGCGAGCAAGACTGGTTCGTCGGTCTCGGCCCGCCCGAGTACGGCCGCCCGGATGTGTTCGAGTCGCTCACGCTGGGCGTCCGGCGAGCGATCCTCGGTGGTGTCCACGATGTCATCGGCGATCCGGAAGAAGGCATAGAGGACGTAGGTCGCCTCACGCACGTCCTGGGGAAACAGGCGGGTGGCGAGATAGAAAGTCCGGCCGGTACGGCGGTGGATTCGCTTGCTTTTCGCGAGTTGTGACCGGGAGGGCATGGATTGGGTTGACGTACCGTGGTATTGGGTCCTCGGGTGGTTTGCTGTGGTGGTTCAGGCAGAACACGCCCCCTAACGGGAATCGTGTCCTGAAATAGCTGTTACGGTCCCAACACCTTTGCTCTGTCCCTCGCGGAAGACGAACTGCTGGCCTGCTTCGATGAGGTAGGGGTTGAACTTGAACGTGATTTGTGCCCGGCCGGAGTCACCCGGGAGCAACTGGCCGTCCAGCGGGTCGATGCGAGCGGCCTCGCTCACCGTCTCCAGATGGACGACCGGTTCGTAGCCCGTGTGAATGCGTGTCGGGTGGTTGAGCACCATCACCTCGGCCTCGAAACTCCGGGTCGGGGTCGGATCGGCCGATCGGGGCACCAGTGCCATCCCCCGAGCGAGTTCTGACTCCTCGATCCCCGACAGGGCGATCCCGACGATCCGGCCCGCTTCGGCTCGATCGACGCGATGGTAGTGGGTCTCGATCGACCGGACCTCGACCGGCCGGAATCCCGTCTCCCCGACCGGACCGACGAGCAGTTCGTCCCCCGTTTCGACTGTCCCCGACTCGATGGTTCCCGAGGCAACCGGCCCGACTCCCGTAATTCCGTAGGTCCGGTCGATGTACATCCGAAAGTCGCCGCCCGCTGCAGCAGTCTTGGGCAGGCACTCGAAGAACGTATCGAGGATCGAGAGGCCATCCATCGTGACCGCACTCGTCCGGACGATGGGCACCACGCCGTCCCCGATTTCCTCGATCGCTGCCTCGACGCCGTGACGGGACACCGAAAGCGGGCTCCGGCCCGCCTGGCGGAGCAGCCGTTCGACGTCCCGCTCGACGGTCTCGACGGTCTCTTCGTCGACCATGTCGGTCTTGGTGATCGCGACGATGGTCGGGAGGTCCGTCGCCAGAAGCACGCCCAGGTGCTCCCGGGTGGTCGGGGTCGGTCCGTCGTCGGCGGCGACGGTGAGTAGCCCGTAGTCCAGTTTCTGGCCGAGCAACCCCCGAATCGTCGTCGAGAGCCAGGGTTCGTGGCCCACGGTGTCGACGAAGGAGACCACCCGGTCGGCGGACTCGACGACGGCCGCTCGGTCGGATTTCCGGTCAGGGCGTTCGACCCGAACTGGACCCGCCGCGTCGAAGCCATAGACCCCATAGGAGAGATCCGCGCTCAGTCCACGCTCGACCTCGTGGGGCTTGACGTCCAGGTACGAGCGCATGCCGCCCTCGCCGTCGTCCGGGCGTCCGGTCACGAGGCTGCCGACCAAAGTGCTCTTCCCGTGGTCGACGTGGCCCGCCGTCCCGACGATGAGGTGGTCGGTGGCGACCTCCAGGGCCCCGCCGTCCTGGATCGTCGCCACTCCGACCAGCCCACCACCCTCGGTCCCCCAGGTCTCGACGGATTCGAGGTGGGCGCCGGCCTCCTCGGCCAGCAGGCTCAACACGTCCATCGACTCGGAGAAGGCCGCCTGGGAGATCCCCGCGATCGCGCCGTCGTCGGTCACGCCAACGACGTAGGTGGCCTCGCCGTCCCCGGAGAGCACGCGATGGCGAAGCTGTGCCGCCAGGCTCTCGAAGCGCGCCTCGGAGAGATGGACCTCCCGGGAGAGCCGTTCTTTGAACTCGACGCGGCCGTCGGTCCGTTCGCCCTGCGACAGCGCCTCCTGGAGCAGGGCCCGGTCACCGGCCATGAACGGGGGTTCGGGAGAGTCGGAGTTAAGCCTACCCCCGGTAGGCGTTCAGCTCATCGCGCAGCCGTTTGGCCGCAACCCCGGCCGCCCGCTCCCAGTTCGGCCCGTCCTCGCCGGCGAAGATGATCCCCCGTGAAGAGTTCACGAGCCCCACGCCGTCGGCCAGGCCGGCCGTTGCCGCTGCCTCGAGGTCCCCGCCCTGCGCTCCGACCCCGGGGACGAGAAACGGCAAGTCGGGCACTCGATCCCGCAGGGCTTCGAGTTCGTCCGGTGCCGTCGCCCCCACCACCAGCCCCACGTTGCCGTGTTCGTTCCAGCCGGCCGCGAGGTCGGCCACGCGCTCGTAGACGGTCCGACCGTCGGCCAGTTCGCGGTCCTGGAGGTCCGCTCCGCCCGGGTTCGAGGTGCGACAGAGGACGAACACGCCCTTCTCGGCCTTCGAGAGGAACGGCTGCAGGGAGTCACCGCCCAGATAGGGGTTGACCGTGATCGCGTCAGCGTGTTCGAGCAGGTCGGCGTACTGGCGGGCGGTGTTCCCGATGTCCCCGCGCTTGGCGTCCAGAAGCACCGGCACGTCCTTCCCGTGGGCGTACGCGATCGTCTCCCGGAGGGCCCGCCAGCCATCGGGATCCTCGTAGAAGGCGGCGTTTGGCTTGTAGGCCGCGGCGTACTCGTGGGTCGCGTCGATGATCCGGCGGTTGAAGGCGAATCTGGGCAGGTCTGTGTCCCGAACCGAGTCAGGAAGCCGGGCCGGGTCGGGGTCCAGCCCCACGCTCACGACGCTGTCGATCCGGTCGATGCGGTCGGCTAAATCCGTGAAGAAGCTCATTGGGACGGCAGTACCGCCCGGAGCACATCAATGACCCGTTTCACCGCCGCCCCGCGCTCGACGAAGAGCAGTGTCGCCGGCGGCGTCGTCGCCTTCGGTCGCACCCGGAGCCCGGCCTCCCGACCTGCCTCGGCCACGGTCGCGGGGTCCTCGCTGAAGGAGAGAACCAGACGCGTGTCCTGTTTGGTCGCCTCGAAGACCGGCTCCGAGCCGTCCTGAACGGCAAAGGCAGGGGTGTCGAGGGCGTCGGGTTCGGCGTCGAGGTCGACGACCGTTAGTCGATCGAAGGGTGGGTCGGTGAGCCCCTCGATTTCGGCCCGGAGGAGCGTCGCCAGCCGGTCGGGATCGATGATCTCGTCCTCGACCATCAGGAACGCAACTCCGTGTTGACTTCGGTGGCGATCTCCGAGACGTCGACGCCCCGCTTTCGAGCGTAGAGCACGCCAGCCGTCCCGGCGGTCACCGAGAGGGACTCCTGGAGGGTGTTGATCGCGGCGACGGTCTCGCGGCGGTCCAGCCCCGACGCGACGAGCGTGTCGATTATCGCCTCGATCGGCGATCGGTCCTGGAAGAGCGTCTCGTCCGGGACGAACCCGTCGGGGACGGTGACCGAGGTGGGATCGAACGTGGCCTGGAGTTCCTCGTCGACCGACTGGAGAAGGCCCCGCTTCCGGCCGAGTTCGATCAGCGTCTTTGCCTGATCGGGGGAGACCCAGTTGCGATCCACCGCCAGATCGACGACGAAGGCCTGTTCGGAGAGTTGCTCCCGCCCCGCCCGCTGGAAGGGCGCGGCGACCGCGACACGCAGACTCATCGTGGGAGAGTGGAGCCGCCGACCCTAAACGGTTCGGTTCCCCGGCCCCAAGCGAGAGGTTAAAGTGTGCGCTGGGGCTCGATACGGATATGCAAGATCAGGGTCGCTCCACGCGCACCAAGACCGGCGGCCGCGTCCACCGGCACACGACCAAGAAGAAGAAACACCAGCTCGGCAACAGCCCGACCGAGACCCAGTTCGACGAGCCGTCCTACCGGACGGTTGCCGGCCGGGGCAACACCACGAAGATCCGCGCGCTCGCGACCAACGTCGCCAACGTGACGACCGAGGGCGAAACCGAGCGTGTCGACATCGAGAACGTCGTCGACAACCCCGCGAACCCGAACTACGCTCGCCGGAACATCATCACGAAGGGTGCGATCATCGAGACCGAACTCGGCTTCGCGCGAGTGACCTCCCGACCCGGCCAGACCGGCCAGGTCAACGCGAAGACCGTCGACTACGAGCCCGAGGAGTAGTTACTGGAAGCCGACGTGACGTTCGTGGTCCCGGCCAGCAGCACCGGGGCCCGTCCCTCCGGTCAACTCTTCTTCGACCTGGTCGTAGTACTCGAGCAGGTCGTCAGTGACCGTCGGCCGCACGTCCTCCAGGGCCGCCCGGAAGTGTGACATCTCCACGACCTCGGCGTCGGGGTCGTCCCGCAGCGCCTCGATGGCGGCCTCCCGGGCCACCGTCGCCAGGTCCGAACCCACGAAGCCGTCGGTCCGTTCGGCGATCTCCCGCAGACTCACGTCCGGCGAGAGCGGCGTGTCCGCCGTGTGGATCCGCAGGATCTCCTCCCGACCCGCCTCGTCGGGCTGGCCGACCATCACCAGGCGGTCGAACCGACCCGAGCGAATGAGCGCGGGGTCGATGATATCGGGGCGGTTCGTCGCGGCGACGACCATGACCCCCTCCATCTGTTCGAGGCCATCGAGTTCAGTCAACAACTGATTGACCACCCGCTCGGAGACGTTGTTCCCCGCGTCCTGCCCGCGCCCGGGAGCCAGGCTGTCGAGTTCGTCGAAGAAGACCACCGTGGGGCTGACCTGTCTGGCCTTCCGGAAGGTCTGCCGGATGGCCTTCTCGGATTCGCCGACCCACTTCGAGAGGAGCTGTGGCCCGCGCACGCTGATGAAGTTGGCGTCGGTCTCGTTTGCCACCGCCTTGGCCATCAGGGTCTTGCCCGTCCCGGGCGGCCCGTAGAGCAACACGCCCGCAGGCGGGTCCACGCCCAGGCGCTCGAAGTTCTCCGCACCGGAGAGCGGCCACTCGACGCTCTCTTTGATCTGGGATTTGACCGATTCGAGGCCACCCACGTCGTCCCAGGTGACCTTCGGGAGTTCGACCAGCACCTCCCGCATCGCCGAGGGCTCGACCTCGTTGAGCGCCCCTTCGAAGTCCCGTTCGGTGACGATCATCCGGTCGATCAGCGAGGCGGGCACCTCCTGTTCGTCCAGGTCGATCTCGGGGAGATAGCGACGGAGCGCCCGCATCGCGGCCTCCTTGGAGAGGGACTCGATGTCCGCGCCCACGAAGCCGTGGGTGTCATCCGCGAGTTCGGAGAGCGCCACGTCCTCGGCCAGGGGCATCCCGCGGGTGTGGACCCGCAGGATCTCCTCGCGGCCGACCTCGTCCGGAACGCCGATCTCGATCTCGCGGTCGAATCGACCGGGGCGACGCAGCGCCGGATCGACGGCATCGACCCGGTTGGTCGCCGCGATCACGATGACCTGGCCGCGACCCTCCAGGCCGTCCATCATGGTCAATAACTGGGCGACGACCCGGCGCTCGACCTCGCCGGTCACGTCCTCGCGTTTCGGCGCAATTGAGTCCAGTTCGTCGATGAAGACGATCGCCGGCGCGTCCTCTTTGGCGTCCTCGAAGATCTCCCGGAGTTGCTGTTCGGATTCGCCGTAGTACTTCGAGATGATCTCCGGGCCGGCGATGGAGAAGAAACTCGCGGCGGTCTCGTTGGCCACGGCCTTCGCGAGGAGGGTCTTGCCCGTCCCGGGCGGGCCGTGGAGGAGCACCCCCTGCGGTGGCTCGATGCCGAGTTTCTTGAACACCTGTGGGTGTTTCATCGGCAACTCGACCATCTCGCGGACCCGCTGGATCTCCTTGTCCAGGCCGCCGATGTCCTCGTAGGTGATGCCGCCGCCGGTGCGCTCGAAGCCGGCGATGGGCTCCTCGCGGAGTTCGACCTCGGTGTCCTCGGTGATCAGCACCGTACCCTCCGGCTCGGTCTCGACGGCGATCAGCGGGATCGCCTGGCCCGGCGAGCGCATGAAGGGGTGGTTGGTGCTCGACATCACGGGGACGATGTCGCGGGCGACGACGGGGCGTTTGAGGATCTGACGTTTGACCATTCCGGCCGCGTCCGAGCCGAACTGCACGCTTGCGTCCTCCGGCGGGGCGAGCACCAGTCGGTCGGCCGGTTCGGTGCTGGCCTTCCGGATAGTGACCCGTTCGCCGATGCCGACGTCGGCGTTCTGTCTGGTGAACCCGTCGATCCGGACGGTGTCGCTGTTCCAGTCCTGGCGGTCGGCCCGCCAGACCTTCGCGGCCGTCCACTCCGCCCCTTCGATCTCGATGATGTCGCCGGGGCTGAGTTTGAGATGCAACAGCGTATCCGGATCGAGGCGAGCGATACCGCGGCCCGAGTCGTTCGGGTAGGCCTTTGCCACCTCGAGTTGGACTTCGTTCATGGTCGCCCTGTGGGGATGTGTTACAGTGCGATTGGTAGACGGATGAACGTTGCGCCGGGGGAACACCGGGGGCTTTTCAACCGATGGCGACCAACTCCCGCCCGTGACAGACGACGTGCCCACCGGCTGTGGGGCTCTCGATGACCTCCTCGGCGGCGGGTTCGAGCGCGGGACGGCGACCCAGCTCTATGGGCCGCCCGGCGCGGGCAAGACCAACCTCGCGTTGAGCGCCAGCGTCGCCGTGGCGAAGGCGGGCGGTGAGGCCCTCTACGTCGACACCGAGGGCCTGTCCGTCGAGCGCTTCGAGCAGATACTGGACGGCCAGACCGACGAGACCGAGGCCGTCGCGCGGAACATCGTCGTGACCGAGGCGACGGACTTCGAGGAGCAGGCCGAGGCGGTGCGGGACGCCGCGGAGTTCGCCGAGCGGATGGACCTGATCGTCCTGGACAGCGCGACGGGCTTCTACCGCCTGAAGCGGACCGGCGACGCAGAGCGGGGGGACACACTCCGGGCCGTCGCCGACCAGGTGACCCACCTGCTCGCGCTGGCCAGAAAGCACGATCTCGCGGTCGTGCTCACGAACCAGGTCTTCAGCGACCCCGAGAGCGAGTCGGGCCGGCCCAAACCCCTGGGCGGGCACACCCTCTCACACTGGACCGGGACGATCGTTCGCCTCGATCGCTACAAAGGTGGAAACCGGCGGGCGATCCTGGAGAAACACCGTGCCAAGCCGGAGGGCGAGCAGGCGGACTTCCGGATTACTGGCGCGGGGATCGAAGACGCCGAGCGACGGTAGGTTCATCGACCCCCCGGGGTTTTCGGGTTATTGGCGGTCGACGAAAATACTAACAGCCAGCGGGGAGTAGAAGGGCGCAAGTGGCCGGTTTTGGCCATGGGTTTCAGATGGACCCTCGTGGGGTTGAAGCCTCGCGAACAGTGCTGATGTTCGATACTTCGGAGCGGTTTCAGACGGACCCCCCGTGGGGTTGAAGTGACACAGCGTGGAAACGACCAACCCGCCGAACGTTTTAATGGTACTACGGCCCGTAGTACTTGATAATGAGTACGGGGAACGATATCGAGAGCGAAACGACCCGTATCACCCGGAAGGGCCAGGTGACGATCCCAAAAGCGTTCCGCGACGAGCTTGGCCTCGATGAGGGAGACGAAATCCGCTGGGAAAAGACCGAAGACGGGATTCGGATCAAGAAGGCAACGGGCTCGGCGGGACGTGGCATGTTAGTCGAAGACGTTCCGGCGGAAAAACGCGAGGAGATGGCCGAAGAGATGGCGGCCGAGATCCGCAAGAAGCGTCGGACGGAGTGGCATCCGTGACTCGCTACACCGTCGACGGCGTGGCTATGGCCCGCTATCTCGTCGATCGACTGCCGGCAGCCGCAGACGAGGTTTTCGAGCGGGCCGAAGAAGGTATCGACGTGCTCGAAGCACCAACAGTGGCCGTCAGCGAAGCCATCTGGGCTGCATCGAAGAAGGGGAAAATCGCGGGCATCGAGGTCGACGTTTCGGCGAACGAAGTGCTGGGCGGGCTCGTGAACGACGGCCCGGTTCAGGTCGCTCCGAGCGACGAGCAGGACCTCGCGGTTTTTGCCAGCCTCGTTACTCACCACACGCTACACGACGCCCTGCTGATAGCGAATCATCGAGTCCGGGACACCGAAGCGATCGTCACCGCTGATGGGGAGTTCGCGAGCGAGACAACCATCTGGAAATGAGTTGAAGCGGGGAACTCTGGAGAATTACCACCCAAAAATCTGCCCCGACCGAATCGCCGTCTACAGGCGGAGCAGGCCGAGTGCCTCGGGGTCGTCGGAAGACGGAGTCTTCCGGGATGACGAGAGACCTTCGGTCTCTCGAACCACTTGACCCCGAGGCGGTTCACAACTCGTTCAGCTTGCGAAGCAGCTGGCCCTCGTACTTCTCGTCGGCGCGGATGTCCTTGAGTTCGAGGACGTTGCGCTCCAGTTTGTCCATCGCGACGTGGAAGGCGTTGTCGGAGCCGTAGCCCTCGCCGGACCCGGCGATCTGGCCACGATTGGTTCGGAGCCGGATCTGGGCCTGAATCAGCGGCGTGCCACGGAGCTTCTCGTTGTGCTTGTGGAACCGCACGTGAGCGTGCTGGACCTGCATGTCGCTGTACTTGTCCGCCGCGGCGGTGATCCGCTCGCGGATCTCAGCCCGGGAGAGGGTGTCGAGCAGATCGATGTTGGTGATCTGCACGTCCATCTGCTGCTCTTCGGTGAAGGTCAGCGCCCGCAGCACGTCGGTCTTGGTCACCACGCCGTCGACCCGTCGGTCGTCGTCGGGGTCGGTGACCACGACGCCGCCGATGTCCTCCGCGAGCATGGTCCGCACGGCGTCCTCGACGGAGACCGTCGGCGTGACCGTCTCGACCGGGCTGGACATCATGTCGTACACCGGCAGGTCGAGCACCCGCTCGACCTCGCCGCGGCGGTCTCCGACCGTGGCCTTGGACATGTCCCGGATGACCACGTTGACCACGTCGTGGACGGTCACGACGCCCGTGAGGTCACCCGCGTCGTCGAGGACGGGCAGCCGGGAGATGCCGTTCTCCCGCAGGCGGTTGATGACCCGCCCGACCGTGTCGCTCTCGGTGGTCGTGACGATGTTCGTGGAGTAAATGTCGGCCACGTTCAGAGCATCGAGGTTGTCAAGCACCGCCTCGAGGATCAGATCCTCGGTGACGATCCCCCAGAGGGAGTCGTCCTCGAAGACCGGCGCGACCTTGGTGTTGCCCTCGACCAGCATCCGGGCCGTCTCCCGAATGTCCTCCGTGCGGGACACCTTCGGAGCGTGTTTTGCCAGCGCCTCGGCCTTGGCGTCGTCCTCGACGTGGGACTGGAGGAGCTGTCGTTCGGTGATCACGCCACGGTACTCGCCACCTTCGGTGACGATGATCCCCTTGGGATGTTCCTGCTCGAAGATAGATCGCACCTTCCCGAGTCGTCGGTCGACGGGCACTTCGATGTAGTCCGTCGTCGCGATGTCGGCAATATCCATAGTGAGTGGGCGGAGATTCGACCGGGAGAGGTTTTAAGGTTTGTTATGGAATCGCAACCGGTCCGACCAGGCCGATCACAATCCTATTCCACCCGGCTCGCCGAAGGTGGAGTATGATCGCTATCGTCGGGGGTGGCATCGCGGGACTCACCGCCGCCTATCGGCTCAGGCAGGCGGGCCGGGAGGTCCGGGTTTACGAGGCCGCCGAGGCCGTCGGTGGGCTGGCCGGAACCTACGAGACCGCCGGGGCCCCCATCGAGCGGTACTATCACCACCTCTCGAAGTCCGAGGAGCGGATCGTCGAGTTGATCGACGAACTGGGGCTGGGTTCGGACCTGCAGTGGCCGATCGGCAAGAACGCCTACTACATGGACGGGACGGTCTATCCGCTGGATACGCCCTGGGAGATCGCCGCCTATCCGTATCTGAGCGTCTATGACACGTTCCGGCTCGGGATGCTCGTCCTGGGGGTGGACATGCGTGGCGGGATTCCCAGCCCCGGCGCGTACGAGGACCTGACCGCCTACGAGGACGTGCCGATCGAGGCCTTCATCCGTGAGCACACCACCGACGGCGTCTACGAGAACTTCTTCGAGCCGCTCCTGGAAGCCAAGTTCGGCGAGCGCAAGACCGAGGTAAGCGCGGCCTGGCTCCTCGGCCGGGTCCGCTTCCGTGGCGAGCGGGACCTGTTGCGGGGCGAACCGCTTGGCTACCTCGACGGGGGCTTCGGCCGGCTGATCGACGCCCTCGTGGCCGCGATCGGCGAGGAACACGTCGTCACGGGCACGCGCGTGACGGCTGTCGAAGTCGACGACGGCGTCCAGTCGATCACCGTCGAGGGCGCGGAATCCGGCACTCGCGAGGTCGAAGCCGTGATCGTCGCGACGATGCCCGACGTCCTGGCTGATCTGACCGGCTACGAGAGTGACGTGTCCTTCCAGGGGACGGTCTGTTCGGTGGTCTCGATGGACGAACCGCTGACGGATACCTACTGGCTGAACATCGGGGACGAAGCTCCCTTCGGCGCACTCATCGAGCACACGAACTTCGTCGACCCCGAGCACTACGGCGGGGAACACCTGCTCTACGTGCCAAAATACGTCCAGTCGATGGACGACCCGCTGTGGGAGCAATCCGATTCGGAGATCGAATCGACGTGGCTCGCGGGCATCGAGTCGCTGTTCCCCGATTTCGACCGGGAGTCGGTGAACTGGATCGAGACGAGTCGAAACCGACGGACCGCCCCGGTCTACGAGCGCGGCTACCTGGAGACGGTGATTCCCTTCGACCTCCAGGCCGCAGTCGGCGAGGGGGTCTACTACGCCGGTATGGCCTCCCGGGCGCAGTACCCCGAGCGGAGCCTGGACGGCGGGGTCGTGGCCGGAGAGACCGTCGCCGACCTCGTTTTGGCCCAGACGTAGGGCCGTTTTGCCATCGGAGTATAAGTATCGGGCCAGCGAAACAGGTGGTATGGCCCGCGAGATCACCCACGAAGCCACCAGCCCGAAGATCATCGACGCGGAAGACATCGACCCCGAGAAGGGCGACGTCGCCATCTGCATGTGTGGCCTGTCCGCCGACTACCCCTTCTGCGATGGCTCACACGCCGCGACCCGCGACGAGGAACCGGACACACACTACAAATACGAGGGCGACGATGACGAGGGCACGCGCCGGACCATCGCCGAGATGGTCTACGCCGAGGAGTAGCCCGGTTCGGCTTTCTCGTACATGGCACGCCAACTCACTGACGAGGTCTGGCTCGTCGAACGGCCCCGGGTCAACGTGTCGCTCGTCGAAGACGACGTCCTGACCTTAATCGACGCGGGACTCCCCTGGGACGGACCGGCGATCCGCGAGGCCGTCCGAAAGATCGGGTTCGATCCGGATCGAATCGAGCGAGTGCTGGTGACACACTTCGATCTCGACCACGTCGGGGGACTGCGAGCGTTCCCCGAGGCCGAGACGGTCCACGTGGGGCGAGCGGACGCCGCCTATGTGCGCGGGGACCTGACTCCGGGATTCGGCGATCGGAAACGCGTCTTCCAGCGGCTGACCGAATTCTTCCGAAAGCCACCCCAGGCCCCGGTCTCGCCAGTCGATGACGGCGAGACGATCGGGTCGTTCACGGCGGTCCACACGCCCGGCCACACGCCGGGGCACACCGCCTTCTACAGTGACGCGTTGGACGTGGTTTTCGCGGGCGATCTGGTGTTCAGCGACGGCGAAACGCTCTCGCTGCCGCCCTGGTATCTGAGCCAGGATACCGACCAGCTCCGGGCGAGCGTGGACGAGCTAGCGAGCCGACTCCCGCCGATCGAGGTGCTCGTCTCCGGCCACGGCGAGCCGCTGGTGAGCGGTGGGTCCCAGGCCCTCCAGCACTTGGCTCAAGAAACGTGTGGTTCCGGCGGGAACGGCTGACTGATATAGCAATCCACTTTAGGGGCGACGGTGAAAAGCCGAATATGAGCGCGTCGTACGTAATTATTGGCGATGGTATCGCGGGCAGCACCGCGGCCGAGACACTGCGAGAGCACGACGACGAGGCGGACATCACCGTCATCACTGACGAGGGCGAGCCCCTCTACAACCGGATTCTGATCAAGGAGTTCGCGAAGGGCAAGATGCCCGAGGGCCCGGTCTCGATCCACGACGACAGCTGGTACAGCGAGCGGGACATCGACCTGCAGATGAACACGCACGTCACGCAGGTCGACGACGACGCCCACGAGGTGCACACTCACACCGGCGACACCATCGAATACGACAAGCTGCTTGTCGCCACGGGTGGCACGCCGACCCAGCTCCCCGTGCCTGGCACTGACGCCGAGGGCGTCCATCACTTCTGGACCTTCGAGGACGCGCGGGGCATCCGGGAAGGGGTAGAAGCGGCGGACAACGCGGTCATCGTCGGGGCCGGCCTGCTCGGCATCGACCTGGCGGCCATCGCCGGCGCACACGACGTGGAGAACGCCCGCTATATCATGCGTGGCAACCGCTGGTGGCGCTACGCGCTGAGCCTGGAGGGGGCCGAGATCATGCACGACGCGATGCGGGACCTGGGCGTCGAACTCGTCCTGGAGTCCGGCGTCGAGGAGTTCGTCACGGACGAGGACGGCCACGTCGAGGCCACCATCGACGCCAACGGCGACCGCTACGAGAGTGACTTCGTGGGCTCGGCAATCGGCCTGAACTTCAACACGGAACTGCTCCAGGGAACGGCCGTCGAGGCCGACAGCGACGGGATCCACACGGATTCGTGCATGCGGACCGACGCCGAGGACGTCTATGCGGCCGGTGACATCGTGGTCTTCGAGGACCCGATCGTCGGCCGCGAGGCCCAGAACGGCTCCTGGGGCTCGGCGAAGGAACAGGGCGACCTGGCGGCCCGGACGATGCTCGCGGACGCGGGCGAGGCCGTCGAGACCGAGGAGTTCCGCTGGGTCTCCTCGTACTCGATCACCCACTTTGACTTCCCGTTCCTCTCCTTTGGCTACCCCACCGAGGGCGACGACGAGGCCGAGCGCAAGTACGACGAGACGACCTGGCGGCGGCTCGCCTTCGAGGACGGCCAGCTGATCGGCGGGGTCCTCATCGGCGACATGGCGGCCCAGTCCAAATTCAAGGCCATCATCAAGAGCGGGGCCGACGTTGCCGACCAGAAAGACGTGCTCCTCCAGGAGAACTTCGACGTCGCGGACCTGGACGTGGACGTCGAAATCGACGCGTAAGGACCGAAGCCGTTTTGCGGGATTCGTCCCCAGTCCGGGTATGAGCACACCGGACGGGGGCGGGATGACCCTCGCCTTCGAGCTCTCGGCACTTCAGTCCCTGGCCGAACCGGGGACGGCGTTTGCCGACGCTCGCCAGTGGACGGAGTTTACGGGGGTCGTCACGAACGGGGATCCGGACCGATTCGCCAGATACACCCGCAAGCGGCGCATCCGACCGGATTTTGCCACCCGAGACCGCAACATTATAGAGACCCTCGAGGGCGTGATGGCAGAATACGAGGCCGACCGCTACGTCCTGGTCACCGACGGGGAGGCCGATCGGGAGCCGGTCGAGGCGGCCGGCTGGGAGTACCTCCCAATCGAGGAGGCCGCGGCGGCCGCCGACTGGGCCGTCGGCACGCAACGCAAGCCTGACGGGGACGTGGAGCGTACGGACTGGCCATGACGGCCCAGCCCGGCGTCCCGAATCACGAGAGCGACGCGGAGATCGATCTGCCCTGTGGCGAAAAAAAGGCGGTAGCCGACCTCGATCTGGGCATGCGAGAGTTCGACTGTGACTGTGGGGAGACACACGCCGTCGTGATGGACCCACACCCACCGTCCCGGTTCCTCCCGGAGGAGGTAAGTGACATTCTGGCGGAGACAATCGTCACCGAGGGCGGGGAGATCGAGGAGTTCGGCACGATCCCGCTGATGGGACTGGTGATGGAGGCCCACCCGGACCGAATCGTCACCCACGACGCCTCCGAGGACGGCACGACCGGCTTCGCCGTCGCCTGGATCGCCGACTTCGAGGCCCGGCGACTCCACGAGATCGTCGTCGAGACGGTGATCGACCTCATGCAGGAAGCCGTGGAGAACGCCGAGGCGGATTCGGCCGCCGCCAAATTCACCACGGAGTTGGCGACCTTCGACGTCGAGGAGTTCGTCGCGGACTACCGCGAACAGCGGGACTTCGAGGACGAGTTCGACGAACCGGTCTGATCGGGGGCAACCCAAAGTGTCTTGAGCGACGGCCGACCTTCCACGATTATGCGACCGTTCACGGTATCGACCACCCGGTCGGCGTTCGCGGAACGGGCCGCCGGCGCCCCCGAGGGGGCGCGGGTCCCGATCGTCGGTCGGCTGGAGGCGACTCCCTGGTTGGCCTACCGCCGGGCTCGTGGGTCCGAGCCATCCTTCTTCTTCGAGACCTCCGGCGGCCGCGAGGGCTGGGGCTACTTCGGCGTCGAGCCGACCGAATTTCTCACCGTCGACGGGCAGGGTGCCCTCGACCGACTCGAAGCAACACTCGAAACGGAGGCTCTCGTCGAGACCGACTGTGAAATCCCCTATCCGGGCGGGCTCTTCGGCTGGCTTTCCTATGATGTCGTCCGGGAGCTGGAGGAGCTCCCCACGATGGCGGCGGACGACCGAAACCTGCCACACCTCCAGTTCGGTGTCTACGAGGCCATCGCCGCCTGGCGAATGCCCTTCGAAGACGAACTCTTCCTCGTCGCCTCGCCACGGGTCGAGGGGGACCCCGAAGCGGCCTACGACCGCGGCCGCGACCGACTGGACGCCCTCGCGACGGCCATCCAGGAGGGTGACCCCGCTGTTGGGGAACCGCCTGCAAAGGTGGATACCGCGTCCTTCGAGAGTCGAACCGACCGGGACGCCTACGCCGAGCGGGTCGGACGGGTGAAAAATTACATCCGCGAGGGGGATACCTTCCAGGTCAACATCTCACAGCGGCTGGAAGCCCCCGCGGCAGTCCACCCGGTCGAGGCCTACGACGCGCTCCGGACGGTGAACCCGGCCCCGTACTCCGGCCTGCTCGAATACCCGGGGGTCGATCTGGTGAGTGCAAGTCCCGAACTCCTGTTAGAGCGGGCGGGCGACCGGATCGAGACCGAACCCATCGCCGGGACGCGGCCCCGTGGCGAGACTGAAGCCGAGGACCAGCAACTCGAGGCCGACCTCACCGGCGACGAGAAAGAACGCGCCGAGCACGCGATGCTCGTCGACCTGGAGCGCAACGATCTGGGCAAAGTGTCCGAATACGGCACCGTCACCGTCGATGAGTACCGGCGTGTCGATCGCTACTCCGAGGTCATGCATCTGGTCTCGCTGGTCTCGGGCCAACTCCGTGAGGACGAAAGTGTGGTCGATGCCATTCGAGCGGTGTTCCCCGGCGGAACGATCACCGGCGCGCCGAAACCCCGCACCATGGAGATCATCGAGGAACTCGAACAGACCCGTCGCGGGCCCTACACGGGAAGCATGGCGGCGATCGGGTTCGACGGCCGGGCGACCCTGAACATCGTCATCCGGACGCTGGTTCGCCACGCCGACCAGTACCACCTCCGGGTCGGTGGCGGGATCGTCCACGATTCGGTCCCCGACCGGGAGTACGACGAGACCCTGGACAAGGCCCGGGCACTCCTGAACGCCGTCGACGCGGCCCTCGATGCGGGGGCCCTGGAGGTGGAGGAATGAGCGACTGTGCGCCACACCTGCTGGTCGTCGACAACTACGATTCCTTCGCGTACAATCTGGTGCAGTACGCCGGGGAGTTCGCGGGCGAGGTGACGGTGCGCCGGAACGACAAGATCGACATGGACGGGATCCGGGAACTCGACCCGGACGGCATCATCGTCTCGCCAGGGCCGGGGATCCCCCAGGAGGCGGGCGTCTCGATGCCGATCTTCGAGGAACTCTCCTATCCCACGCTCGGGGTCTGTCTGGGCCACCAGGCACTCTGTGCGGTCCACGGCGCGCCGGTGGATCACGCACCGGGTGTGGTCCACGGGAAATCCTCGGTGGTGACCCACGACGGGAAGGGGATCTACGCGGAGTTGCCCGCCGAGTTCGAGGCGGGCCGGTATCACTCCCTTGGCGTCGAGCGGGAGAAACTCCCGGACTGCCTGGAGGAGACAGCCTGGACCGACGACGAACCCGAACTCGTGATGGGCGTGCGCCACGCGGACCGGCCCCACTACGGGGTCCAGTACCATCCGGAGAGCATCCTCACCGACCGGGGGAAAGATATCGTTCGCGCATTTATCGGCGAAGTATGCAGTATCACGTAAACGGCGAACTGGTCCCCGAGGCCGAGGCGACAGTTTCCGTCGACGACCGGGGCTTTCAGTACGGTGACGCCGGATTCGAGACGCTGCGAGCCTACGGCGGGACGCTCTTCAAGTGGGCGGAGCACCTCGACCGACTCCAGAACACCTGTGAACTGCTGGGAATGCCAGATGTCATCCCAGGGGACCTCCGCGAGCGCGTCGAGGCGACCCTCGACGCGAACGACCTGGCGGAGGCCTACGTCCGGATGTCGATCACACGAGGGGTGCAGCCCGGCGCGTTGACCCCCCAGCCGGAGGTCGACCCGACAGTGGTAATCATCGTGAAAGAACTCCCGCGAGCGGGCGTCCACGGGACCCCCCGCTGGGACGGACCGGCGACGGTGAAACTCGTCGAAACCCGGCGCAACCACCCCGACGCGATTCCTCCGGGCCTGAAGACCCACAACTACCTCAACGGCATCCTGGCACGCCTGGAGCTTCGAGCCGAGGACGGCCGGATCGAGGCCGACGACGGGATCATGCTGGACACCGAGGGCTACGTGGCGGAGGGGACCACGGCAAACGTCTTCTTCGTCGAAGACGGCGTGCTTCACACCCCCTCCCTCGACGGCCCGATCCTGGCCGGCGTGACCAGAGACGTGGTCCTCGAACTCGCGGCCGACCTCGACATCCCGGTCGAGACGGGTCGCTACCGCCCGGAGCGCCTGCGGGAGGCCGATGAGCTCTTCCTGACCAACACCACGGGCGAGGTCTGGCCGATCGGCAAACTCGACGACCAGCCCTTCGAGGTGGGGCCGGTGACCGAACGGCTCCAGGCCGCCTACGACGAACTGGTCGAGGAGTTCTACTGACGAGGACGTACACCACGATCGATGGACACCCTTGACCTGACAGACGGCTTTTCGATTCACGACTATCGCCACGGACTCAAATTGCTTCGCCAGGACGGGGAGCGGATGCTGCTCGAAAACCGCGAGGAGTATGCCTGCCCGGCCTGCGGCGAGCCTTTCGAGCGACTGCTGGTGACCGAAAATACAGTCCACTCCTTCCAGACACCGCCCTCCGGGCCGATCTGTCTGGCCCACACGGGAGAGAAACTGCTCGTGCTGACCCACTGACTTCGAATTTCGAAATCGAGTTGCGAAAACTGGAATCTATCGCCGGACTTATTACGATGTGCGGGTTTTCATCGGTAATGCCAGACGACCGGACCGTACTTCTCATCGGAAGTGGGCCGATCCAGATCGGACAGGCTGCCGAGTTCGACTACTCCGGTGCACAGGCCTGCCGAGCCCTCCAGGAGGAGGGCGTCCGGGTCGTCCTCGTGAACTCCAACCCGGCGACGATCATGACCGACCCCGAGATGGCCGATAAGGTCTACATCGAGCCGATCACCACCGAGGCCATCGCGGCGGTCATCCGGAAGGAGGAGCCTGACGGGGTCATCGCCGGACTGGGCGGCCAGACCGGCCTGAACGTCACCGCCGAGTTGGCCGAACAGGGCGTCCTCGAGGAGCACGACGTCGAGATCATGGGGACCCCACTCGATACGATCTACGCGACCGAGGACCGCGAGCAGTTCCGCGACCGGATGCAGAACCTCGATCAACCGGTTCCGAAATCGGTCACCATCGAGTCCATGGACGACATCGAGGACGCCGTCGACTCGGTCGGCGGGCTCCCGGTCATCATGCGCACGACCTACACCCTGGGCGGCCAGGGATCGGGGGTCGTCCACGACATGGACGAACTCCACCAGCGGGTAAAACGCGGTCTGAACCTCTCGCGGAACCACGAGGTGATGATCACCGAGTCCATCGACGGCTGGGTCGAACTGGAGTATGAGGTCATGCGTGACGCCGCGGACTCCACGATCATCATCTGCAACATGGAGAACCTGGACCCGATGGGGATCCACACCGGCGAGTCGATGGTCGTGACCCCGAGTCAGGTCATCCCCGACGAAGGCCACCAGGAGATGCGGGATGCGGCACTGGAGGTCATCCGCGATCTGGGCATCCAGGGCGGCTGTAACATCCAGTTCGCGTGGCACGACGACGGCACTCCCGGCGGGGAGTACCGGGTCGTCGAGGTCAACCCGCGTGTCTCCCGGTCCTCCGCGCTGGCCTCGAAGGCGACCGGCTACCCCATCGCCCGGGTGACCGCGAAGGTCGCACTGGGCAAGAAACTCCACGAGATCGAAAACGAGATCACCGGCGAGACCACCGCGGCCTTCGAACCGGCCATCGATTACGTGGTCACCAAGGTCCCCCGGTGGCCCAAAGACAAGTTCCCCGAGGTCGACTTCGAGCTCTCGACGGCCATGAAATCGACCGGCGAGGCGATGGCCATCGGCCGAACCTTCGAGGAGTCCCTGCTCAAGGCCCTGCGCTCGACGGAGTATGTCCCCGCCGTGGACTGGGAGACGGTCTCGGACGAACAGCTGATCGAGAACCACCTGGAGCGGCCGACCCCGGATCGGCCCTACGCCATCTTCGAGGCCTTCGAACGGGGCTACTCGACCGCGGAGATCGTCGCGTGGACCGGCATCGAGGAGTGGTACATCGAACGCTTCGAGAACGTCGCCGCGGCGGCCATCGACGCCGCAGCCGGCGACTTCGAGACGGCCATCGAGACCGGCTTTACCGACGCCGAGGCCGCGGCGATGGCGACGACCGGCGAACCCGACCTCACCGCCACCGGTGGCGGGGTCGGCCCGACCGAGGTCGATCTCCCAGGCACGGAGTCGAACCCCGAAGTCAGCGTCGAGACCGCAGCAGCCGCGGGGCTCCCCCGGACGTTCAAGCAGGTCGACACCTGTGCGGGGGAGTTCGCCGCCTCCACGCCGTACTACTACTCCTCGCGGTCCCCGAGCGAGCGCACCCGCGAGGAGGTCCAGACCGACCCGGACGTCGAGAGTGTCGTCATCGTGGGAGCCGGCCCGATCCGGATCGGGCAGGGCGTGGAGTTCGACTACGTGACCGTCCACGCGGTCCGGGCCCTCCGGGAGGCGGGCATCGAGACCCACATCGTCAACAACAACCCGGAGACCGTCTCGACCGACTATGACACCTCCGACGGCCTGTTCTTCGAGCCGATCACCGCCGAGGAGGTCGCGGACGTCATCGAGGCCACGAACGCGGACGGCGTGATGGTGCAGTTCGGCGGGCAGACCTCCGTGAACATCGGCGACCCGCTGGCCGCGGAGATCGAACGCCGGGGCCTCGACTGTGAACTGCTTGGCACCAGCGTCGAGGCGATGGATCTGGCGGAGGACCGCGACCGGTTCAACGTCCTGATGGACGAGATGGGCGTCGTCCAGCCCGCCGGCGGAACGGCCACCAACGAGGCCGAGGCACTCGACCTGGCCCACGAGATCGGGTATCCCGTGCTGGTTCGGCCGAGTTACGTCCTCGGTGGGCGCGCGATGGAGGTCGTCTACGACGACACGGAGCTCAAATCCTACATCGAGGAGGCCGTTCGGGTCTCCCCCGAGAAACCGATCCTCGTCGACGATTACCTGGAGGGAGCCATCGAACTCGACGTGGACGCCGTCGCGGACGGCACGGACGTGCTCATCGGCGGCGTGATGGAACACATCGAGTCTGCCGGGGTGCACTCCGGGGACTCCGCGGTGATGATCCCGCCACAGAACCTGGACGAGGAGACGATGGCCCGCGTCCGGGAGGTCGTCGAGGACATCGCGACGGCCCTGGAGACCGTCGGCCTGCTCAACGTGCAACTGGCGATCCAGGACGACACGGTCTACGTCCTGGAGGCCAATCCACGGTCCTCCCGGACGGTGCCGTTCATCTCGAAGGCCACGGGCGTGCCCATCGCGAAGATCGCCGCGAAGGTCATGGCCGGACAGTCCCTGGCGGAACAGGGCATCGAAGAGCAGATCCCCGAACAGGTGTCGGTGAAGGAGGTCGTGTTGCCCTTCGATCGGCTCCCCGGGTCCGATCCGACCCTGGGACCGGAGATGAAATCCACCGGCGAGGTCATGGGCACGGCAAACACCTGGGCCAAGGCCTACCAGAAGGCCCAGATGGCGATCAACAAGCCGATCCCGACCGAGGGGACGGCACTCATCGACCTGAACAACCCCGAGTTCCCCGATCGGGACAGCGCCGCCGGACGGGAACTCATCGAGGGCTACGCCCGGCACTTCGCCATCGCGGACTTCGAGGACGAATCGGACTTCGAGGCAGCCATCGAATCCGGGGACATCGATCTGATCATCTCGCGGAATCGTGACCCGCTTCAGGTCGCCGTCGAACAAGACGTCACCTACTTCTCGACCTATCCCTCGGCGAAGGCCGCCCTCGCCGCCATCGAGGCCCAGGACGAACCCCTGGACATCGAATCGGTCTCCGAGCGGCCAAAGCGCACCGCGAAGTGGGGCCTGGAGTAATTAGCGGTCCGGGGCGTGGGGCTCGTCCGGATAGGCCTTCTCGCCCGCCTCGATCCGCACGTCGAGCCAGTTTTCGGTCGGGATGAGCGGACACTCGTAGGCCTCGTTGTACGCACACGTCGGGTTGTATGCCATGTTGAAGTCGATGAGCCACGTGCCGTCCTCGTAGTGTCGGTCCCGTTCGAGGTCGAGATAGCGGCCCGCGCCGTAGGTCTCCTCGCTGTTCGTCTCGTCCCGGAAGGGAACCCAGAGTCGATCCTCGGACGGATCGCCCTTGTACGCCTGGATCGTCACCGTCTCGCCGTCGATCTCCAGGTGGAACTCACCCCATCGGAGGTACTCCTGGGCGTTGCCTGCCGTGGTCTCGACAGTCAGGCTCTCGGGATCCTCGTGCTCGTGGAGTTCGGCCTCGAAACGCATCGACGGATCAACCGCGAAGTACTCCAGTCCCGCAAAGTCGGCCTGGGCCGAGCGCGGAATGGGCGACCGTGGGCTCTCCGCGAAGTACTCCTCCTTCTGCTGGCGCTGCTCGCGGACGTGCTCCTCGTACTCGTGTGCCATCAGCACACGATTCGGCTGCGCGGAGTAAAGGTCACCGGCTGTCCCCGGCGCGAGGACAAAACTGCCTACTGGGTTGCTTCGGGATGGGCCCCGGCTTCGGCCATCGCGAGCACGTCGTCGAAAAAGCCGAGCGTGTCGTGGGGACCGGGATGGGCCTCGGGGTGGTACTGGCGGGTGATGACGTGCATGTCCGCGGATTCGGCCCCCTCCGGGGTGTCGTCGTTGACGTTGATCTGGGTCACGTCCAGGTCCCCGGCATCCGAAACCATGTAGCCGTGGTTCTGGGTAGTCATGACGACCTGGCCGGTGCGCTCGTCCAGGACGGGCTGGTTGACCCCCCGGTGGCCGAACTCCATCTTCTCGGTCTCGCCGTTCACGGCGTTGGCGACGATCTGCATCCCCAGACAGATGCCCGCGATGGGGATCTCACCGAGGAAGTGCTCGACCAGGGACTGGGTGGCCTCGTAGTTGGCCGGGTCCCCAGGGCCGTTCGAAATGAAGAGCAGGTCCGGGTCCAGCGCTTCGATCTCGGCGGGCGCGACGTCGTGGGGGAAGACGTGGACGTCCGAGCCACGCTCGTTCAGCGAGGAGATGATGCTCTTTTTCGTCCCACAGTGGATCAGCGCGGTGGTCGGCCCGTCCCCCTCAGCGGGGTAGACCTCGACGTCGTCGACGCTGACCATGTCCCCGATGTCCGAAATGTCACTCATGTGCGGGCAGACCGAGAGTTGTTCCCGGGCCTTCTCGGGGGTCGCGTCTGGACCCGCGGCGATACCACATTGCATCGCGCCGCCGTCACGAATGTCCAGGACGAGATCCCGCGTGTCCACGGAGTCGACGGCGGGGACCCCCTCCTCCTGGAGCCACGTGGCGACGTCGTCGGTGAGTTCGCGGGCGACGACCGCGCTGGGATGGACGCGGTCGGACTCGAAGCGCTCCGCTCGGACGCCGTAGTTGCCGATCAGCGGGTAGGCGAAGGTCAGTACCTGGGCCTCGTAAGAGGGGTCGGTCAGGCTCTCCTCGTAGCCGGTATAGGGCGTGGTGAAGACGAGTTCGCCGTGGGTCTCCCCGGGCGACCTGGCGCGACCCTCGAGGACCTCCCCGGTCTCCAGGGCGATGTAGGCGTCCGACATTACGAGATTCAAACGCTGCGGAGAATATAAGGCTTGCTTTCGTAGCGGAATTACGAAATTCGAAACAGTTTTCGGCCAGGCGACGGAGAGGGGAACATGGACGACCTCGACCGGGAAATTCTGGCCCTCCTCCGACAGGACTCCCGGACCCCCTACACCGAAATCGGCGACATGCTCGATGTCTCGGAGGGGACCGTTCGCAACCGGGTCGATCGACTGCTCGAGAACGGTACGATCGAGCGGTTCACCATCGCGACCCGCACGGGCAACGTGAAATCGATGGTCGAAGTGTCGGTCGCCGTCGACGTCGACACCCAGGCACTGGCCGAGCGGATGGCCGAGTGGACGGAAGTCGATTTCGTCTGGCAGGTCTCCGGCGAGGAGGACATGGTGCTGATCGTCGACGCGATGGACACCGAGCGGGTCAACGAACTCATCACCCGCACGCGGGAGCAATCGGAGGTCCGCTCGACCAAGACCCGGTTGATCCTCGAAGAGACCCGCGGGTGAGGACCGGTGACTACAAATCCGGGGTAGTCGTTGGCCAATTTATGACCGACCAGAGCGCCCCGAAAGAGCGGTCGGGCGGCGAGGAAGTGATCGCGGTCGACGCGGACGACAACCCACAAGGTCTCGTCGATCGCCTGGAGGCCCACACCGGCGACGGCATCCGCCATCGCGCATTTACCTGTATGCTCTTCGACGAGCAGGGACGGGTCCTGCTTGCCCAGCGCGCTCGGAACAAACGGCTGTGGGACACCCACTGGGACGGCACCGTCGCCTCCCACCCAACCGAGGGACAGACCCAGATCGAAGCCACCGAAGAGCGCCTGGAAGAGGAACTCGGGGTGACTCCCGACCAGTACGGCGACCTGGAGATCACCGACCGCTTCGAGTACAAACGCTACTACCTCGACGAGGGGCTGGAGTGGGAGGTCTGTACGGTGCTCACCGCGACGGTGACCGACCCCACCCTCGACCCGGACCCCGAGGAGGTCGGCGGCACCATCTGGGTCGACTACGAGGACCTCTGGGAGAACCCCCGGAACTACCGACAGCTCCGGACCTGCCCCTGGTTCGACATCGCGATGCGCCGGGACCTCGGTGGCGATAGCACTTAGGGCGGGGAAACCAAAGTCGCGATATGGTCGACTTCCAGAAGCGGGACACCCAACGCGGTGACACCGAGTCGACGGCCGACTCGGAGACACACGACCACGATCACCACGCTCACGACCGGGAGACCGTGGGCGCGGCAATTCTCACCGTCTCGTCCTCGCGAACACTCGATGCCGATCCCAGTGGCGAAGCGATCAGGGACGAACTCGAGTCGGCGGGCCACGAGGTCGTCACTCGCGAACTGGTCCGGGACGACGGCGATCGCATCCAGACGACCGCGAATCACCTCACCGACCGCGGCGACGTCGACGTGCTGATCACCACGGGTGGCACCGGGGTCACACCGGACGACGTGACCGTCGAGGCCGTCGGGCCGCTCTTCGACAAGCATCTGCCGGGATTCGGGGAACTCTTCCGGCAGGAATCGAAAGCGGAGATCGGTTCACGGGTCGTCGCCACCCGGGCCACCGCCGGCGTCGCCGACGGCGTCCCCGTCTTCGTGCTCCCCGGGAGCGTCGACGCCGTCGAACTGGGCCTCGAAGAAATCATTCTCCCGGAGATCGGGCACCTCGTCGGTCTGGCCCAGCGGGCGGGCCACGCCGATCACTGATCGACCAGGGACAGTCGAACCCCGATCCCGTCGGGGTCGGTCACCGCGATCCCGTTTTCCCGGTTTTCGACGGCACTCCCGATCGCCTCGAATCGCTCCCGGGCCGCGTCGAGGGCGGCTTCACTCGGTGTGAGAAACTCGATCCAGTCCAGCCCCCGGCCAGTCGCGGGCTCGGTCCGGTCCTGATAGGTCGTGATTCCCAGTTGATGGTGAGAGTCCCCGACAGCCAGAAACCGGGCCATGTCGCCGATCTCACGGGTGATATCGAGCCCCAGCCCGTCGCGATAGAACGTGGTCGCCCCAGCCAGATCGGTGACCTCCAGGTGGAAGTGTCCGATCGTCGTCCCCGCGGGGGCGTCGGTCTCGGGTTCGCCCGCGGCGCGAAGGGCATCCAGATCGAGCGGCTGGGTCTGCATCGTCACCTCGTCGGCCTCGTCTCTTGGCCAGTCGGCCCGTGGCTGGTCGACGAAGAGTTCCACGCCGTTGCCCGCGGGATCCGTGAGATACAGCGAGTGGGTCACGCCGTGGTCGGTCGCGCCGTCGAGCCGGTAGAGGCTCTCGACCCGATGGAGAGCGGCACCGAGCGCTTCCTGAGACGGATAGCGGAAGGCCACGTGGTAGAGCCCCGCCTGGGCGTCGGTCCGCGGCGCAAGATCGCTCCCGTCTGTGAGTTCCACGAGCGGCGTCTCGCCGGCCCCGAGGGTGGCCGAGGACTCCGTGTACCCGAACTGGTCCAGCCCGACGACGTCCTGGTAGAAGGAACTGACGGCGTAGGGATCCTCGACGGCAAGAGAGAGACGTCCCGGTCGGGTCTGTGCTGGCAGGAACTGGGTCATACGCGAGGATTGGGTCCCGGGGCTAATGGCTCTCCTGATCCCGGAACGGCGATGGACGAATCGAGAGCGGGGACGGACCGAGCCAGGGGATCGGCGAGGGGCCAGTCGTATCGTCGCCGGCGACCCTGACCGAGAAATCCCCGCAACCCCGATCGCTGTAGTACCCCACGCCGGCGATCTCGCCCAAAAGCGCCGCCGCGACGAGTGCGTTCTGGAGGGCCCCGTTCGCCTCGGAGAACTCGTAGGTCACGCCGCCGGAGAACCCATCCCGGGTCTGCACCGCGCCGGTCGCACCCTCACGGGCCACTGCCACGCTGTGGCTCTCGAACGTGCGGAAATGTGGGCGCCCTCGAACCCCCTCCTCGATCCGGTCACGGTCGATGTCGAAGACGAGTTCGTCCGGGGCCCACCGATTCCAGCTTTCGAGCAGCGAACTGAACACCGGCCCACGGCTGGGACACATCGTGCGGGTCTCTGTCTCCTCGAGGCAGGTCGGTGTTCGAAACCAGACGTTCATGGCCTGGGTATCGACCGCTGCCGCCCGTTCGAGCAGGGCCTGTCGGTCGGTGTACTCCTGGGTCGCCGAGACGACCTCCAGGGTACCACCGGAGTACGGGAGCTGGGCCCCCTCGGGGACGACCTGATCGAAGACCTCCCTGAAGACCGGAATCATCTCCGGGTCGATGACTCCCAGTTGAAAGCGATAGGTCTCCTTCGGCGAGAGGGCCCGCTCCTGTGGCCGGCCGCCCTCCCCGTATCGCCCCCAGAACCCGCCGACGTGAACCCCGGGAATCCGCGGCGTGATCGCGTCCTGGTCCACACCCGCCGTCTCCAGAAGTCCCCGCAATGTGTCGTAAACCGGATGGCCGATGATGTCAGTCAGCAACACGCGTTCGGTCGGTCGCAACTCGACGTCGATCCGGCACACGGACGTCCCCCCTGACTGGGATGTCATCGTATCACAAGCTATTGTCGGCGAACTGCATTAAACGTGATGGACTGTACATATCTGTGCACCAATGGGCGAGAAAGGAGCGCTTAACTGGCCGTGATCGTGGGCACGCCGACCGATCAGGATTCGAGTGCCTGGACTTGCTCCTCGACGAGGACGGCGGCGTCAGCGAGTTCGGGGTCGACCCCCAGATCTAGCTGGCGAGTCACGAACTCCGGGACCGCCTGTGTTGCGTACCAGACGATACGCAGCTCCGGGTGGTGCTCCCGGGCGACCGGGACCAGGGTCGCCTCGGCCCCGTCGGTGAGAAAGAAAAGCGAGGCGTCGTCGATCCCGGCCGCGTCGAGGTCAGCGGCGGACGCGGGCGTCTCGATTCGAGTCGTCGTCACGTCGTGGGCCCCTAGCGCGGCTTCGAGACCACGGTCGGGCCCCACAATGATTGCGTGTGTCATTCGTACTCGATTGTGGCCGGTGGTTTGTGGGTCACGTCATAAACGACCCGCGAGACCGAGTCGAGCTGGCCGGTGATCCGGCTCTGGATGCGCTGGAGGGTATCCCAGTCCAGGGCCTGTGCGCGGGCGGTCATCCCGTCCCGACTCTCGACCGAGCGGACGGCGACGATCCAGCCGTGGACGCGGTTGTCGCCCTTGACGCCGGTCGCCTTGCCCAGCACGGCCGCGAAGGCCTGCCAGGGGTCCGCTTCCTCGAGTTCGTCCTCGACGACCGCGGTCGCCTCGCGGGCGACTCGCAGTTTCTCCTCGGTGACCTCGCCCAGCACTCGAACGGCCAGGCCCGGGCCGGGGAACGGCATTCGTTCTGCGACGACCGAATCCAACCCCAGTTCCCGGGCGACCTCCCGAACCTCGTCCTTGTAGAGATCCCGCATGGGCTCGACGATCCCGTCGAAGTCCACGACCTCTGGGAGGCCGCCGACGTTGTGGTGGGACTTGATCGTCCCCTCGCTCTCGATCCGATCCGGATAGATCGTCCCCTGGACCAGCATCGAGGCGTCGACTTCCTTTGCAACCGTCTCGAACTCCCGGATGAACTGCTCGCCGATCGCGTGGCGTTTCTCCTCGGGGTCGGTGACCCCCGCCAGGGCATCCAGGAACCGATCCTGGGCCTCGACGATCCGAAGGGAGTCCATATGCGAGAAGGTCTCTCGGATGCCCTCGGTCTCGCCTTTCCGCATCAGGCCGGTGTCGACATAGACCGGGACGAGCTGGTCGCCGACGGCCTCGTAAGCCAGCGCGGCGGCCGTCGAGGAGTCCACGCCGCCCGAGAGGGCGATGATCGCGGTCTCGTCACCGAGTGCCGCCTCGATCTCCGCTTTCGCTTCGGGGATAAAGGTCTCGACGTCGACCATCTCAGGCCACCTCCTGAACGGTCTCCAGTTCCGCAAGGATCGCCCCGAGGAACCCGACGAAGGGCGGGCTCGCCCGGGTCGGCCGGGAGCGGAACTCGGGGTGGAACTGCGTTCCCAGGAAGAAGGGATGGTCGGCCAGTTCCAGGATCTCCATCCGGTTGCCCGCCTCGCCGGAGAACACCAGGTTGCCATCCGAGAGGTCCTCGATGTACTCGGGATTGACCTCGTAGCGGTGACGATGGCGCTCGGTGCAGGAGTCGGCCCCGTAGATCTCGTGGGCCAGCGTGCCGGGCTCGATCTGGGTCTCGTGGGCCCCCAGACGCATCGTGCCGCCGAGGTCCTCCAGGTCGTACTGGTCCGGCAGGAGGTCGATCACCGGGTCCGGGGTCGTCTCGTCGATCTCGGTGGAGTGGGCGTTTGCCAGGCCCAGCACGTTTCGGGCGTACTCGATGACTGCCAGCTGGAAGCCAAAGCAGAGTCCAAGGTAGGGCACGTCGTTCTCCCGAGCGTAGGTGATCGCCCGCATCTTGCCCTCGACGCCGCGACTGCCGAAGCCGCCCGGGACGACGATGCCGTCGGCCTCGTCGAGGCGTTTTTCGTCGCCGTCGTCCATCCGGTCGGCCTCGACCCACTCGACGTTCACGTCGACGCCGTGGTCGAGCCCGGCGTGTTTCAGTGCCTCACGCACCGACATGTAGGCGTCCCGCAGGTCGTACTTCCCGACCAGCGCGATGTCCAGTTCCGCGGTGGTCTCCTGGGTGACGAGTTCGCGCCACTCCGTGCTGCGGTGGGCCCGGGGGATCGCCCGGTCGGCCAGTTCGAGCCGGTCCATGACGTACTCGTCCATCCCCTCTTCCTCCAGCAGGAGCGGGACCTTGTACACGTCATCCACGTCGTAGTTCGAGAACACGGCCCGAGTCGGGACGTCACCGAACAGGGCGATCTTCTCCCGGACGGACTCCTCCAAGGGATCGTCCGAGCGACCGACGATGATGTCGGGCCGGAGCCCGATCGAGCGCAGTTCCTTCACGCTGTGCTGGGTCGGCTTGGTCTTCTGCTCGCCGTTTGGCGCGTAGGGAACCAGCGTGACGTGAGTGAGAAGGACGTCCTCGTCGGGTTCCTCGTCGACGAACTGCCGGAGCGCTTCCAGGAAGGGCATGCCCTCGATGTCACCCACCGTCCCGCCGACCTCGACGAGACAGATGTCGTGCCCGTCGGCGGCCTCGCGGATGCGGCGCTTGATGTCATCGGTGATGTGCGGGATGATCTGGACGGTCTTCCCGAGGTAGTCACCCGAGCGCTCCCGACTGATGACGTGCTGATAGACCTTCCCCGTGGTGACGTTGTGATCGAAGGTCATGTCGATGTCGAGGAATCGCTCGTAGTTCCCCAGGTCCAGGTCGACCTCGCCGCCGTCCTTGAGGACATAGACCTCCCCGTGCTGGTAGGGGTTCATCGTCCCCGCGTCGACGTTGAGATAGGGGTCGATCTTGACTGCGGTCACGTCGAAGCCGGCGTTCTCCAGGAGGCGGCCCAGACTCGCCGCCGTGATCCCCTTGCCGAGCCCCGACATCACCCCGCCAGTGACGAAAATGAACTTGTCCCCCAGTGAGGGGTCGTATCCGGTCTCTGTCGGCATACCGACCGTCCGGTGCCGGCGGGCAAGAACATTTCGGGACGGCCGGGGCGTGAGGGGTTTTAACGGTGGAGACATAACCAGGCCCCATGGGACTGCTCTCACGCCTGTCATTCCTGGTTCGATCGAAGCTCAACGCGCTCATCGGCCGGGCCGAGGACCCCGCGGAGACCCTGGATTACTCCTACCAGCAGATGCGGGACGAACTCACCGACGTCGAGAAGGGCATCGCGGACATCACCGCCCAGAAAAAGCGTCTGGAGGTCCAGCGCGATCGTCTCGAGGAGAACATCGAGAAGCACAACGAACAGGCCCGGGAGGCCATGGCCCAGGACCGCGAGGACCTGGCCAAACGCGCCCTGGAGAAAAAACAGGCCAAGCGCTCACAGGCCGAGGACCTGGCCGGCCAGATCGAGAACCTGGAGTCCACCCAGCGGAACCTCGAGGAGAAGAAGGCCGATCTCAAGCGCGATATCGAACAGTTCAAGACCAAAAAGGAGACCGTGAAAGCTCGCTACGAGGCCGCCGAGGCACAGACCAGGGTCTCGGAGGCGGTCACCGGCGTGGGAGACGAGATGGAGGACGTCGGCCGGGCCATCGACCAGGCCACGGAGAAAACCGAGGAGATGGAGGCCCGGGCCGCGGCACTCGACGAACTGGAGGACCGTGGCGTCCTCGACAACGCGATGTCCGACCAGGACCAGATCGATCGGGAACTCGAAGCCGGCCGCGAGGAGCAGGACCTCGAAGCCGAACTGGAGACCCTCCGAGAGTCCGAGGGCAAAGCAGAAACCGAGCCCGAAACCAAGGAGGAAGCCGAGGCCGAGGAGGTCAAAGCCGAACTCGAAGCCCAGGTCGACGAATCGGAGGTCGAAGCCGAACTGGCGGAGCTTCGAGAAGAGGAGTCAGAGTAAGCACGAGTCCGATTCGCCGCCGGGCTACTCGACGAGCTGTTTCTCCCGCCAGGTCCCTCGGCGATGCAGGAGGTAGGCGACGAGGGCACCGACGACGTTCGATATCGCGAAGGCGATCCAGATGCCGGTCTGGCCGATCGCCTCGGCCGCGACCCACCCCATTCCGAACCGGACGACGATCAGCATGATGATCGCGATAAGGGCCACGGTCAGGGTTTTCCCGGCCCCACGAAGCCCGCCGGAGTACGCCCGCATGATCCCGATGAATCCGAAGGTCGGAGCCACGTACCGGAGGAACTGCGCCGACACCTCGATCACCGCCGGATCGTCGGTGAACACGGCCGAAATGGGAGCGGCGGCGACCCAGGAGAGCACGCCGATGCCCGTCAAGATGGCGAACAGCCAGACGGCCGCGATTTTCGCGGCCCGGCCGGCGCGATCCGGTTTGCCGGCCCCGATGTTCTGCCCCGTCATCGTCTCCACGCCGCGGTCGACGGCCACCCCCGGGAGGATCACGATCGAGAACAACCGCGTGGCGATGCCATACCCCGCCACGACCGGCGTTGCGAACCAGCCCACGACGAACAGGAGGAGGTTCTGCGAGATGGCCCGGGAGACCCCTTCCGCGGCCGCCGGCGCGCCGATCCGGACGATCCGAACCAGGTACTGCCAGGTCGGCACGAGATCACGCAGGTGAATCGTGATACCCCAGCGATCGCCGAACAGAACTACCAGGGCGATCGCGAGCCCCACTCCCCTGGAGAAGATCGTGGCGATGGCGGCACCCCTGATCCCGAGTTCCGGGAAGGCGACAGTCCCCACAAGCGGTGCGTTCTCGACGATCGTGATGCCGAAGATGAGAAACGGGTCGAGCACGATGTTGAGCACCACCGTGCCGGCCATGACGAGCATCGGCGTCAGCGTGTCACCGTACCCCCGCATGAGCGAGTTGAACACCATATACACCATCATGAAGACGAACCCGAGCGAGACGATCTCCAGATAGCCGGTGGCAAGCGGGGCGACGTCCGGGGACGCCCCCAGAATCCTGACGAATGGCTCCGCGACGAGGTAGGCGATCCCGCCGAAGAGAAGCGACGCGATCGTCGTGTACGCGATGACCTGGGAGGCGGCCCGCTCCGCCTCGCGATGCTTGGCGGCCCCGGTCTGCTGGGCGACGAGGACACTTCCGGCAACCGAGATACCCATCCCGAGCATCATAAGGAGGAAGACCGGCGGCCAGGCGAAACTCATCGCCGCCAGGGAGGCCGTGCTGTACTGCCCGAGGAAGAACGTGTCGGCCAGGTTGTAGGCCGTCTGGAAGAGGTTCGTGAACACCAGCGGAATCGAGAGAAAGAAAAGGGGTTTGCCGATCGGGCCATCGAGCAGTTCGATCTCCTCCCGGCCCCGGAAGACGTAGCTGATCCGGGTTTTGATCGCCGCGACGAATTCGTCTCGAATCATGGGAGTCGAATACAGGCCGGCAGCCAACCGTCACGAGCGAGCGGCCGTCGAGGGCCTGGACGATCAGTTCGAGCGAGACTGTGGGTGGCCACGACCCAGCCGTGTAGCAGATTCGTGGATCTTCGGGGTGAAAACGTTTTTGAACGATCGTTCAGCTCGGCGACCCGCTACTCGGCCAGGAAGTCGGGTTCGATGCGGCGCTCGTCCCGCTCGGCCACGAGGTGATCGAGGAAGGACTCGAATTCGATGCCCTTCTCCTCGCGCTCTTCGCGATCGCGGACCGAAATCTGGCCGGCGCTCTCCTCCTCGTCACCCAGTACCAGCATGTAGGGCACCCGGTCCTCGTGGGTCCCCTGGATCTTCTTGCCGACCGTCCAGTCCCGATCCTCGACCTCGACCCGGAAGCCCGCCTCGTCCAGTCGGTCCGCGACCGAGCGGGCGTACGCCAGGTTGGTGTCGGAGACGGGGAGGATCCGGACCTGCTCGGGCGCGAGCCAGAGCGGGAACTTGCCGTTGAAGTGCTCGATGAGCACCATGAAGAAACGCTCGTAGCTGCCGTAAAGCGCCCGGTGGATCATGACCGGCCGATGGTCCTCGTTGTCCGCCCCGGTGTAGGTCAGGTCGAAGCGCTCGGGCATGTTGAAGTCGAGTTGCACCGTCGGGCCGTCCCAGGTCCGACCGAGGGCGTCCTCGAAGGCGAAGTCGATCTTTGGGCCGTAGAAGGCTCCGTCGCCTTCCTCCAGGTCGTATTCCAGGCCCAGATCCGCCAGGACCTCCCGGAGCTGGCTCTCGGCGGTCTCCCAGATCTCGTCGCTGCCAACCGACTTCTCCGGCCGGGTCGCCAGGGCGACCTCCGCCTCCAGGTCGAAGGTCTCTAGGACCTCGAAGATCATGTCCACGATGGTCGAGACCTCGGCCTCGATCTGGTCGGGACGAACAAAGAGGTGGCCGTCGTCGATGGTAAACGCCCAGACCCGGGAGAGCCCCGACAACTCGCCACGCTGTTCCTTGCGGTAGACCTTCCCGTCCTCGGCGTAGCGCTCTGGCAGGTCCCGATAGCTCCAGGTCGTCTGATCGAAGATCATCGCATGGCCCGGACAGTTCATGGGCTTGAGCCCGTACTCCTCGTCGTTCACGTCGAGGAGGAACATGTCATCCACGTAGTTGTCGTAGTGTCCGGACTGCTTCCAGAGTTCGGTCCGGAAGAGATGGGGCGTCTCGACGTAGTCGTAATCCTCGTCCAGGTTCATCTCCGTGACGTAGGACTCCAGTTCCCGCAGCACCGTCTTGCCGTTCGGGTGATAGAGCGGCAACCCGGGCCCGGTCACGTCGGGGATGGAGAACAGTTCGAGTTCGGTCCCCAGGCGGCGGTGATCGCGCTCTTTGGCCTGTTCGCGTTTCTCCAGGTAGTCCTCCAGTTCGTCCTGGTCGGGGAAGGCCGTGCCGTAGACCCGCGTGAGGGTCGCCCGGTCCTCGTCCCCGCGCCAGTAGGCCGCCGAGACGTTCAGGAGTTCGACCGCCCCAACCGCGCCCGTCGAGGAGACGTGCGGGCCCTTACACAGGTCCTGCCAGTCGTCCTGTCGGTAGAAGCTGATGGGGCCCTCGCCGGCGGCCTCGTCTTCGAGGATCTCCTGTTTGTAGGGGTTGTCCTCGTAGAACTCCAGGGCCTCATTCCGAGAGAGTTCGACCCGCTCGACGTCGTAATCGGCCTCGATAATGGCCTCCATCTCGGCCTGGATCGCCCGGAGGTCGTCCTGGTCCAGTTCGACGCCGTCCACGTCATAGTAAAAGCCCTCGTCGGTGGCCGGCCCGATGGCGAGTTTCGCCTCGGGGTGGATCCGCTGGAGGGCCTGGGCGAAGACGTGGGAGGCGGTGTGCCGGAGGACCTCCAGGTAGTCCTCACTGCCCTCGGTCACGATCTGTAGTTCGGCGTCTGCCTCGATCGGTTCCTCCTTTGCGACCAACTCCCCGTCGACCCGCCCGGCGACTGTGTCGCGCCCGAGACCGGGACCGATCTCGTATGCGACGTCCTCGACCGTGGCCCCCGACTCGACCTCGAGTTCGGAGCCGTCGGGCAGGGTAATCGTGACCGTGCTCATGGGGCGTGGTAGGACGTGTGGCCCCCATAAGTGTATTGAGACCCTGCTTACAGCAGATACAATTTCGTCCGCCAGAACCGATCGACGGCGTCCGCGAGGGCCTCGCGGGGGGCGCCCGTGGCGTCGACGGGCCGAGTGACCGTCGCTTCGGACTCGAACTCGGACAGCAGGGTGGACTCCCCGACGACGTAAAGCGGTTCTGTGGCCGCGGAGAGCGCCTCGTGGGCTTTTTCGAGGTGGGATTCGATCTGCTGGTCGCGCCGACGCTCGAACCGCGCCTGGGAGAACCCGCCTTTCGAGTGGTCGCCCTTGACGTCGCTTCGAAAGCCCTCGTACGCGACCTGCTCGCGGTCCTCGTAGGTGCCCATCGCGAAGAGGTCCGCGCGCACGAGGGCGAGAGTATAACGGCCCCCGGGCTGGAACCAGTCCCGGTCGACGTGAAAGGACGTGTCGAATTCGACGAAGTGGGCCGGCGGAACGGGTGGCCGAAGCGCGACGCTCAGCAGGGTCTCGTCGTCGGCGTACACGAGTGCGGGCGCGGCCCGACCCACGAGCGGGGCCCGATCCCCGAGCACGTCCCGAACGGGTTCCGGTGGGGACCCCTCGACCATCGCGGTCATGGCCCCATCCGGGGGGGCACGGAACGATTCGAGGCGGGACAGGACTGTCTCCAGTCGGTCGCCACGGAGGGCCGACTCGCCCCGGAACTGGACGGTTCGCTCCCCGCCCTCGGCCCGTTCCACGCGGTCTTCGAGTTCGGTGATGCGGTCTTCCAGCCGGTTCACCCGCGCTTCGGCCTCCTGACGGGCCCGTTCGGCCGCTCGCCGGTTCTCGTCGGCAGATTCGAGTTGCGCTTCGAGCGAGGACCGCTCCGCCTCCAGGGTCTCGATGCGCTCTTTGAGCGCCGCACGTCCCAGTAGCCGGTCGAGCATGGCAAAAGGACGGCCCCGCGGCGATGTAAAACCCCCGAGGTCAGACCAGGGCGTTCGTGCGAACGAAGTAGTAGAGGATCACCAGCGCGGCCAGCGCCCACTGGCCAAGTCGCACGTCACTCACTTCGCCCTGTGCGCCCTTGACGATCGGATAGGACACGAGTCCGGCGGCGATACCCGTCGCGATCGAACTCGTCAGGGGCATCAGCGCGATGGTGAGCGTGGCAGGAATGGCGTGGGCCGGATCCTCCCACTTGATTTCGGTGACGTTCCGGACCATGAAGACCGCGACGATGACCAGCGCGACGTACGGCGCAAAGGAGGGGATCGCACCCACGAGGGGCACGAAGATCAGTGCGACCAGGAAGAGCGCCGCGATCACCAGCGCGGTGAGCCCGGTTCGACCGCCCTCCTCGATCCCGGTCGAGGACTCGACGAAGGTCGTGACCGTCGAGGTCCCCAGGATCGAACCGATGGTCGTCCCGACGGCGTCGGCCATCAGCGGCTTGTTCATCTCGGGGAAGTCACCGTCCTCGTCGAGGTAGCCGGCCTCCTGGCCGAGTCCGGTCAGCGTCCCCGCGGTGTCGAAGAAGTCCACGAAGAAGAACGTGAACACGACGAACGCGAAGGTCACGGCCTCCACGCCCTGGATCCCGTCGAGGAACGCGCCCACGAGCGGCGTGATGTCGTAGGCCGACGCGCCGTAGGTGATCTGATCGATGCCGGGGGCCAGCGTCACGTCGGATGCCAGGATCTGGCCCTCCTTCGGCAGCGTGCCGGAGAAGGGTTCGAACCCGAGCGCGCCGGCGATATAGCCCATAACCGCCGTCGTCAGGATGCCCAGAACGATCGCGCCCCGAATGCCCTTGACATAAAGGAAGAAGGTAAGCAGGATACCGATGACGGCGACGATCGCGACCGGGTCCTGTGCCAGGACGGGACTCAGGGTCATCATGTCGTCCGGATCGACCGCGGTGATCCGCATGAACTGGAGTCCGATCGACGCCAGGAACAGCCCGATCCCGGCCCCGACTCCCAGCTTGACCGGTTCCGGGAAGAGGTTGATCACGTACTCGCGGGCGCCCACGAGTGTGAGTGCCACGAAGACGATCCCCTCCACGAACACCGCCGCGAGGGCGGTCTGCCAGGTGATGTTCAGCGTCGGGGAGAGGACGACCGTGACGAAGAAGGCGTTCAATCCCATGCCCGGGGCGAGACCGAACGGGAGGTCAGCGTAGAAGGCCATCACGAGCATCCCGGCCACCGAGGCCAGGATCGTGACGACCGCCAGCATCTGGAACACCCGTACGTCCGAGACGCCCTCGGGGGAGATGACGATGCTCAGAAGCGCCGGGTTGACGACGATGATGTAACTCATCGTCAAAAACGTGGTCAGCCCGGCGATCGACTCGGTGCGGAGATCCGACCCCCGCCCATCGAGATCGAAGTATCGGGACACGGTATCTGTGAGGCCCATATCCACGTTCGAGCATGAATTTTGGCCTCACTTAACGATTGTTATGCACGAACGTCGAACTCGCCGGCAGCCCGAGACTCAGGAGAGTTCGACGAGCGTCCCGACCGGCGCGTCCGTATGCGCACGGGCACGGTCGATGCCGTCCTCGCCGACCGCGATGAGCGTGAAGACGCCAGCGACGTGGGCGCCGGCAGTTTCGACGACTTCCAGCAACAGCTCCTGGGTCTCGCCCGACCGGATGAGGTCGTCCACGACCAGCACCGCATCACCCGGTGAGATGGCCGCGGCCGGCAGGTAGTAGGTGATCTCGATGCCCGACTCCAGGCGCTTGCGGGCCTCGATGAACTCCTCGACGGCAGTCTCCTTCGATTTCTTGGCGTACGCACAGCGGGCCCCGTAGTGACTCGCCAGCGAGGCCGCGAGGGTGATGCCGTCGGTGGCCGCGGTGAGGACCACATCGGGAGTCTCGAAGCCGAAGGCCTCGGCGGCCACCGGGCCCACGAGATCCAGGAGTGGCTGGTCGAAGACGATCCCGGAGTTGTCGACGTAGCCGTCGGCGTCACGTTCGACCCGGTCGGCGATCTCGGCCTCGATCGCGTCCCGACCGAACTCGGCGACGATCTGACGGGCCCGCGAGGCCCCCGGGAGGACGTGTCCGTTGACATAGCGATTGAGATCGCCCGCCGGGAGCCCGGTCTCCGCGGCGAGTTCGTCGTAGGTCCGGGTCTCCTTGAGCGAGCGCAGCACGTCCAGGGCCCGGAGCTGGAGTGTGGCCTTCTCGGCTCGGTTCATGCGCATCTATTCACGGTTCCACAAGTATGAACATCTCGGGTCCGTGTTCAGTCCCGATCGGCCAGGAGGTCACTCGCCGTGACGAGTGATTCGAGGCTCACGTCGTGCTCGGCGAGCAGTTCAGCCGCCCCTTCCTCGCGGTCGACGACCACGAGCACGCGGTCGACCGTCGCCCCGGCCTCGCGGAGCGCCTCGACGGCCGACAGGGCGCTCTTCCCGGTGGTCGCGACGTCCTCCAGAACCACGACGGGTTCCTCGGGGAGCGTGCCCTCGATCCGGTTGCCGGTGCCATATTCCTTTGTCTGTTTGCGCACGATCACGTATGGATTGCCGGTCGCGATGCCAGTCGCAGTCACGAGCGGAACCGCGCCCAGGGCCACGCCGGCCAGTGGGGAATCGCCAACGCGCTCGGCGAAGGCCGTCGCGACAGTCTCCAGGGCCTGTGGGTCGGTCTCGAAGCGATATTTGTCGACGTAGTACTCGCTCGTCCCACCGTGTGAGAGCTCGAATTCGCCGTATCGAACCGCCTCGGCCGCCTTCAGTGCCGCTACGATCTCGGCTTTCATACCCGGGACTGGGTGGGGGGTGGAAAAAAGGGTCCCTATCTGGATCACCAGGGTTCGTCTTTCAGCCCGAGCCAGTAGGCGATCGCGTTCGTCGAGACGTGCAGGGCCGGCGTGAGCACGAGCACGGTGACCAGCACCGGGAGCGTGAAGACGACCCCGAACCAGGCCGGGTCGGCAAGCCCAGCCAGGAGAAGTGCTCCGAGCACGAAGTCTAGCTGATCCAGCCCCGGAAACGGTCGCCCCCGTTTGCGCCCGGTCCGTCGTTTCAGAAAGGAGGCGGCGATGTCGCCCAGCATCGCCCCGGTCGGCAGCGCGAACAGCGCGCCCAGCGAAAACGCCGGGAGCGAGATTCCGAGCAGGGCACTCGCCGGAGCCCGGAGCCATCCCAGAATGAGGCCAACGGCGACCCCGGCCCCGATTCCCACGACCGTCCCGCGCCAGGTCTTGCCGTCGCCGAGCAGTCGGTCCCCGCGCCACAGACGGCAGCCGTCGATCGGCGGGCCCCCACCGCCGAGTACCGCTGCGTTGTTCGGCACGTAGGCGGGCAACATCGCCCAGACCGCCGTCGCGACGACCGCTACCAGATCCATGGGGGAGCCTGGGCGCGGCGCGAATAAAAACCCGCCCGATAGGCGGCAAACCCCAGTCCTGATAGGGTCGCCACACCACAGCAGAGGTATGGCGACCTGGAAACGGGACTTCGCGAGCGGCCTCGTGGTCCTCTTGCCGATTCTCGTCACGCTGTACGTGGTTTACTGGGTACTCGCCCAGCTGGGGCGGGTGGCCGTGCTCTCCGACGTCCTGGGCAATCCCTTCATGAGCGCGCTGCTCACGCTGGTGGTCTTCGTGCTCTTTGTGTTCGCGGTCGGCTATCTGATGCGGACCGCGCTGGGCTCGATCCTCGAGGAGTACATCGACCAAGTGTTCAACCGGCTCCCGGGCCTGCGGGTGGTCTACAACGCCTCGAAGATGGCCGTCGAGACGGCGCTTACGGGGACCGAGGACCTCCAGGCCCCGGTCCGACTCGAAGTCTGGGAGGGCATGCGGATGACCGCGTTCAAGACGGGCAAACATACCAACGACGGCCGGGACATCCTCTTTCTCCCGACCGCCCCGAACATCACCACCGGTTACGTGATCGAGGTCGAACCCGACCGCTACGAGGCGGTCGACGAAAGTGTCGAAGAAGCGCTGACCCGGGTGCTCTCTGCTGGCTTCGGTGAGAACGAGTCGGGCGATCTCGCGGCGTCACTGTTGGACGCCGGGGACGACAAAGACGAAGACGCCTAGTTGACGAACGTGAACCACTCCTCGTGTTCGGCCGCCTGCTCGGTCAGGTCGAAGTAGGCCTGCTGGAGTTCTTCGGTGATCGGCCCCCGCGAGCCCGAACCGATCTCGACGTTGTCCACCTTGCGGATGGGCGTGACTTCAGCCGCCGAACCGGTGAAGAACAGTTCGTCGGCCGTATACAGTTCGCCGCGGCTGATCGAGGCCTCGTCGTGGACCGTATAGCCACGCTCCTCGGCCAGCGTGATGACCGTATCCCGGGTAATCCCTTCGAGGATGCTCTCGGAGAGCCCGGGGGTAAAGATCTCGCCGTCCCGGACGAGGAAGATGTTCTCGCCCGGTCCCTCGGCCACGTCACCCTCCTTGTTCAGGAGGATCGCCTCGGTCGCGCCCTGCTTGCGGGCCTCCTCGCCGGCGAGCATGCTGTTGACGTAGAGCCCGGTGGTCTTGACGTTGGTCGGAACCTGACTGGAGGCGTGCTTGCGCCAGGAGGAGACGGTGACTTCGACGCCCTCCTGCAGGGCCTCCTCGCCCAGGTAGGTCCCCCAGGGCCAGGTGGCGATCATCGTCTCGGTGGGACACTCCGCTGGGCTCACGCCCAGGCTGTGATAGCCGTAGTACACGAGCGGCCGGATGTACGCGGAGTCCAGTTCGTTCCGCCGGAGGAGTTCAAGGGTCGCCTCGGTGAGTTCCTCCCGGGAGAACGGGATGTCCAGTTCGTAGGGTTTGGCCGAATCGTAGAGCCGATCGAGGTGGGCATCCCAGCGGAAGATCGCGGTGCCCTGTTCGGTGTCGTAGGCTCGCGCGCCCTCGAAGATCCCGGTTCCGTAGTGCAACGCGTGGCTCAAGACGTGGACGGTGGCGTCCTCCCAGTCGACGTACTCCCCGTCCATCCAGATCGTCTCGACGTCCATCTCGTCGAATCCAGGCATACAAACCGGTATCGTGGCAACCACCTTAAAACCGTCACCAAGCGCGGGCCCCTACACTCGATCGCCCTTCCGACCGATCATCACGAGCAGGCCGGCCACGGGCAGGTACAGCGTGAGGGCGATGCCAGCGACCCAGTCCCCGCTCAGAAAGGCCCAGGCGGAGATGGCGAGTGTGAGCAGGAGGAGGAGCCCGCCGATCGTCAGTAGACTGGACCCCGAAATCGTCGGCTTCTCGGTGACGGAGGCTGTCATTACGCGATAGATCGCAGGCCAACCAATTAAACCATCGGGCCCCGGCGACGCTCGGGGGCGGATGTGCAAGGTTATTAAGATTCCGCCCCAGAGTTATTATATGGCCGTCGTCAGCATCTCGATGCCCGACTCCCTCCTCGAACAACTCGACGCGTTCGCGGAGGAGCACGGGTTCACGGGCCGCAGCGAGGTCCTCCGGGAGGCGAGTCGCACGTTGATGGAGGAGTTCGACGAGAAGCGTCTGGAGGACCGGGACCTCATGGCGATCGTCACGGTCCTTTTCGACTACCAGACGACGGACGTCGAGGAGGCCCTGATCGACCTGCGGCACGAGTACGAGGACCTGGTCGCCTCGAACCTCCACAGTCACGTCGGCGAAAACAACTGCATGGAACTGTTCGTTCTGGAGGGAGACCTGGACGAAATCTCCGAGTTCGTGGGTCGGCTCCGGGCCACCAAGGACACCCTGCTCCTCGATCACTCGGTCGTTCCGGTTGATGACCTGGGCGACAAACCGCTCTAGACTGCGGGTTTTACGGCCGCGGGCGTGAAACCGCCAGTCATGACTTCACGGTCCGGGGCCCCCGACCCCGCACTGGACCCCAGAGCGGATTTTGACTACCAGGGCGGGCCACGATCCCACCCAGACCTGGCCGAGGCCATCACCAAACGGATCGACGGCGAGGTTCGGTTCGACCAGTACACCAGACAGGCCTACGCGACTGACGCGAGTCTCTACCAGATCGAGCCGATCGGCGTCGTCAGGCCGAAACACACCGAAGACGTGGCGACCGTCGTCTCGGTCTGCCGCGAGCGGGGAACTGCGGTCCTGCCCCGGGGAGCCGGCACCAGCCTCGCCGGTCAGACGACGAACGAGGCCGTCGTGCTCGACTTCAAGGCCCACATGGATGGCGTCCAATCGGTCGATCCCGAGTCGAGCACCGTCAGGGCCCAGCCTGGAATTACGCTCGCGGCACTCGACGACGCTGTCGCTTCACACGACCTGCAGTACGCCCCCGACCCGGCCTGGGGCGACAAGAGCGTACTCGGTGGTGCCATCGGGAACAACTCGACCGGCGCCCACTCCCTGCGCTACGAGAAGGCAGACGCGTACCTCGAATCCGCCGAGGTCGTCCTGGCCTCCGGGGCAGTCGTCGACTTTGGCTGGATGGATCTCACCGACCTTCGGGCTGCGGCAGACCCCGAGGGAGACCTCGAAGCCCGGCTCTACGCCGAACTCGTCCGCATTATCGACGAGCACGGCGACACGATCACGGAGGTGTACCCGGACCTCCACCGGAACGTCTCGGGGTACAACCTCGACCTCCTGATCGAAGAAGCCGAAACGTATAATCGGGTCAACGTCGCCCGGATCTTCGCCGGGAGCGAAGGGACCCTAGGCATCATCACCGAGGCGACAGTCGCCCTCGAACCGGTTCCCGAGGCGACGGCCGTCGCACTCCTGACCTACGACGATCTCGGGGCTGCACTGGGCGATCTGGAAGCCGTCCTCGCCCACGACCCGGCGGCCCTGGAAGTGATGGACGAGCAGTTTCTCGATCTGGCAGGGACTGTCGATCGCTTCGAGGACCTGATCGCGGAGTTTCCGGATGGGACTGGTGCGACCCTGCTCGTGGAGTTCGACGCGGATTCGGAGGCTGGGGTCAGCGAGTCCGTCGAAGAGTTGATCGCGGATCGGGTCGCGGTGGACACGACGGGACGAGCCAACGGCGCGCTCGAAGCGCATACTTCGGAACGACAGGCGGCCTTCTGGGACCTCCGGAAAGCCGGGCTGCCGATCTTGCTCTCCGAGACCGGAACGGTCAGGCCCTGGCCGTTCATCGAGGACACGGCGATTCCGGTCTCCAATCTGGGGGCCTTCGTCGCGGACGTGCAGGTGATCCTCGACAGCCACGACACGTCGGCGACCTTCTATGCCCATGCCGGCCCGGGTGTGCTCCACATCCGGCCGTTCCTCGATCTGCAAACCCAGTCGGGGGTCGATGCGATGGCCGACATCGCCGACGCGATCACCGACCTGGTCGTGACCTATGATGGAGCCGTCTCCGGTGAACACGGCGACGGGCGGGCCCGCACCCAGTGGAATCGCAAGCGGTACGGCGAGGACGTGTGGGAACTGTTCCGCTCGCTCAAGCGGCAGGTCGACCCCGACTGGATCCTGAATCCGGGGCCCGTGGGCGGAGCCGAAGACGGCCCGCCGGACATGACCGAGTCGCTCCGCTTCGGGCCCGGGTACGAGTTCGACCTCCCCGTCGACCCCGAACTGAACTGGGAGAACGAGAACGGCATGCGCGGAATGGTCGAATTGTGTCACGGCTGTGGCGGCTGTACCGGGTTCACGGAGACGACCGGCGGGGTGATGTGTCCGACCTTCAGGGCGACCGGCGAGGAGATCCAGAGCACGCGCGCCCGGGCGAACTTGCTCCGGACCGCGATGGACGGCACGCTCCCGGCCGACCCGCTTGCGGAGGAATTCATCGAGGAGGTCCTCTCACTCTGTGTCTCCTGTCAGGGCTGTCGTCGGGACTGTCCCTCCGGCGTGGACATGGCCAAACTCAAGGCCGAACTGACCCACGCCTATCACCAGCGCGAGGGCGCGACCCTGCGCTCGAAGCTCTTTGCCAACGTGGACCAGCTAGCGAGTCTGGCCGCGACGGTTTCGCCGGTTTCGAAGACACTCGCGAGTCTGCCCGGCGCGGACTGGCTGCTCGAACGTACCCTCGGCATCGCTAGCGAGCGAACCCTCCCGACGTTCGAGGGGCCGCCGCTCCAGGACTGGTTCACGGCTCGGGGCGGCTGTCGAGTTCCAGCATCCGAGGCCGAGCATCGGGTGATCCTCTTCCCGGACACGTACACCAACTACAGCCGTCAGCACGTGGGCAAAGCCGCCGTGGCGGTGCTGGAGGCCGCGGGGGTCCACGTCGAGGTGGCCGAGCGCTCCGACAGCGGACGGCCGGCCTACTCGAAATCCTTCATCGATCAGGCCCGCCAGGCGGCCGAGGAGAACGTCGCGGCCCTGGAGCCACGAGTGCGAGATGGGTGGACCGTCCTCACCACCGAACCCTCAGATGCGGTCATGTTCCAGCACGATTACCTGGACCTCCTCGATGGTCCGGCGGTCTCCCGGCTCGCCGAGCACACCTACGGGGTCATGGAGTTTCTCGATCGCTTCGACCTGGTCGAGTCGCTTCCTGTGCGAGCGGACGGCGAGACCGTGACCTACCACGGCCACTGCCACCAGAAGGCGGAAGGAACTGACCACCACGCCGCCCGCGCGCTCGACCGGGCCGGCTTCGACGTCGAGGAACTCGATTCGGGGTGCTGTGGCATGGCCGGGACCTTCGGCTACGAGGCCGAGCACTACTCGATGAGCATGGCCATCGGACGGGACGTCTTCGAACTGATCCGGGAGCGCGACGGCGACGTGCTCGTGGCCCCCGGCGGGTCCTGCCGCACACAGTTTGCGGACAGCCCCGTCGCCGAGGGACAGCCACCCCACCCCATCGAGTTGCTGGCCGGTTCGCTCTCGGAGTGACGTGTGCCCTCGACCCGTGGGAGGCCCTATCGGGGAAGCCTTATCCCTGTCCCTCCATTGTATCTTAATTGCAATGGCAACAGGTACGGTCGACTTCTTCCATACGCGGAAGGGTTACGGTTTCATCGAGAGCGACGACGCAGACGAAGACGTTTTCTTCCACATGGAAGATGTCGGCGGTGAGGACCTCGAAGAGGGCCAGGATGTCGAGTTCGACATCGATCAGGCCCCCAAGGGTCCGCGTGCGGTCAACCTCGAGCGAGTTTAATCGATCGGGTTTCACCACGTTCTCAGGTATCGGTTCGGGACTACCCGATTTTTCGGGCATTCGACAGCCAGCAGCGGCTGGTCGAATTCGTTTTCAGGCAGGCACTCGAATGCAAGTCGATGAGTGACGACCCCGGCCCAGGCGCGGAGTATCGCTACGCTCGCCACCTCTCGATCGACGTCGTCGGTGGCGCCGGCCAGGAACGCATCCAGCAGGCAGACGTGCTGGTCGTCGGCGCGGGCGGACTGGGGTCACCCGTCATCGCCTATCTCGCGGCCGCGGGGGTCGGCACGCTGCACATCGTGGATCCGGATATCGTCGAGACCTCGAACCTCCAGCGGCAGGTCATCCACACCGAGGCAGACGTCGGCCGGCCGAAAGTAGACAGTGCAAAGGCGTTCGTCGAGTCGCTCAACAGCGAAATCGAGGTCCACACCCACGAGGCGGAGTTCGGGCCCGAGAACGCCGAATCGCTCGTGGCGGACCGCGACGTGGTCGTCGACTGTACGGACAACTTCCGGGCTCGGTATGTCATCAACGACGCCTGTACGCTCGCCGGTGTCCCGTTCGTCCACGGGGCGGTCTATCGACTCGAAGGCCAGATCGGCACCTTCGGGACCAGCGAGGACGGGCCCTGTTATCGCTGCCTGTTCCCCGAGGCCCCACCCGAGGAGGCGACCCCGGACTGTGCGGTCGACGGCGTTCTGAGCCCGCTCCCGGGCACGATCGGAACCATGGAGGCCACGGAAGTGCTCAAGGCCGTCGCCGAGTTCGGCGAGCAACTCGACGGGCGGCTACTGGTCTATGACGGCGAGGACATGACCACCGAGACACTCCCGATGCGGCAAAACCCCGACTGCCCGGTCTGCGGCGAGCACGCCGAAATCGACTCGGTCGCCGAAATCGAGTACACCCACCCCTTCTCGATCGAGTGATTCAGAACGAGTCGTTGCTTTTCCGCCCACTCATAGTCGACGGATCGAGCCGGTACCAGGCAAACTCGACGTCCGCGGGATCCATACTGAACACGTCGACGGACGCGAGCTTGGCGTTCGCAAAGACTGAGACGACATCCCGAGATTCGACTTCAGCCGCCGAGAGCTTCGAGAGTTCGCCCGTGAGGATCACACTTCGCCAGCGATCCGGGCGCTCGTACTGCATGACGACGAGTGAGACCGTCGGGGATTCCTGGAGTCGTTCGAGCTTTTTGCTTCCCTCGAACAGTCCGAGTTGCAGGTAGCAGTCTCGACGATCGGTATCGTAGCCAAACGACATCGGGATCGCATACGGGGACTCACCGCCAAACGCCAGGATCCCCAGACTCGAATTATCGAGTACCGCGTCGATATCGGCGTCGGACATCACCACCGGCTCAGCGGAGAGATCCGCCGCCAGTGACGTGTCCGGCGCTTTTGCCGCGGAATCGGGTTCTCGATCCTCGGATTGTACCGATTCGGTTGTCTGCCTCGCCTCGGTCGACGGGTCCAACCGTTCGACCCGGGTGAAAAGCGACTGGAACAGGTTCTGTGCACGGGCATCCGTCGCCGCCGGATTCAGATGCATGTGAACGGTCGCACCGGCTCCCATGAGCGTGGCCAAAATCGTGTTCAAAAACCGATAGAGGAGGTCGGTGTCGTGATACGGGAACAGCGATTCGACCCCCCGGAGACAGACCTCCGTCGAGCCAGTCTGTTGCTCCCACCGGCGCAGGAGCTTCGAAAAGGCGATCGAAACACCCGTCAGGTCTTCCGGATTGACCTGAAACCCGTACAGGGTCGTTCCGTCACCGACTTCGGCGGTGAGGACCTCCGATTCGGTCGCCTGTGGACTCAACACGACAGCCGCCGCTTCCGTGGGGTCCTGCAGGTCGCGGAGTTGGGTGTCCAGCGCCTGCTGCAGCGTCGTGAACGACTGGCCGGCCGTCAGTTGAACGACGCGGTAGTCGGTCCCATCCGCCTCGTCGAAGACGAAGGGGCAGAAGTGACCACTGGTGGCGTTCTGATCGAGGTACAACGTCGGACCAGCAGGAGTCGATTCATTCGCCGGCCCGTTATGACTCGCCATTGTGCCCCCATCGGCAGCCAGTTCAAAAGGTGTTGGTACAAGACACGCCACGACTTGGCGGAGCTAACTGCTCGGCCAGGGAATCAGGATCGCCGCTGGTCGTGCCCGGGATAGTCCCGCTCGAACCGATCCTCGAGTTCCTCAGTCGAGAGTTCGATGATCGTGGGCCGACCGTGCGGACAGGCATAGGGATTCTCACAGGCATCCAGCGCCCGGAGCAGTTCGAGCACGGCCCCGTCCCTGAGTGAGGTGTTCCCCGTGATCGAGGGATAGCAGGCCATGTCCGCGAGTAGTTCGTCGGCCGCGGCGGTGATCTGGCCCCCTGGCTCGCCGTCGAGGGCCGTAGAGAGGACGTCCCGCAACAGTTCCGGGTTGAGGGTATCATCGAAGACCGATGGCACCCCCTCGACCACCAGTCGCTCCCCGTCAAGGCGGGCCAGGAACCCCCACGCCGACAGCGTCTCGGCCATCGCCTCGAACTGGCTGGCTTCCTGTGGGGTGACGGACAGCTCGACCGGTTCGACGAGTCGCTGGGTCGTCGGCTGTGAGCCAAGGGCCGCCTGGAGTCGCTCGTAGTTGACCCGCTCGTCGGCGGCGTGCTGATCGATTAACACCAGCCCGTCCGGGGACTCGGCCACGACGTAGGTGTCCTGGATCTGGCCCAGAATCCGCAGGGGTGGTAACGTCTCCGGGTCGAATTCGGCCGTTTCGGACTGATCGACTTCGGGCACCAGCGCTGTCTGTAACGGATCCACCTCGATGGACGAGGCAGTGTCACGGTCGCCGGTCGAATCGACCGGCGCGGAGTCGGCTGCCTCGCGCTCGACGGTCTCCGAACCGCCAGTCGGTTCCAGGGCCTCGGTAGCGGACGGGTCCGGATCATCCAGTTTCGGCCCGCCCGTCGAGGACTCGTCTGGCGGCTCCTGCTCGGGTTCCCGGGATGGGGTCGCTGTGCCCGCCCTCGCGTGATCGGAGCCAGGCCCACGCGACTCGGCACCCGCCTCGCCGGTCGGCTCCGATTCGGGTGGCGTCGAATGGCCTGTCTGGGGCTGCACGGCCGTCTCGTCCGGGGCGGAGCGACCCCGGGGAGCACTCGACCTGAGCAACCCGTGATCGAGCAGTGCCTCACGGACGGCCGCCTCGATCCCGTCGGTGACCGCCGGCTCGTCGTCGAAGCGAACGGCCATCTTTCGCGGGTGGACGTTCACGTCGACGGTATCCGGCGGCACCGAGAGGAAGAGCACCGCGAAGGGATAGCGGTCGGCCGCGAGCTGTTTCCCGTAGGCCGAGACGATCGCGTCCCGCAGTTCTCCGGCCCGCACGTATCGGCCGTTGACGTAGGTCGAGACGTACTCGGTCCCGCTCCGGGTCGTCTCCGGGTCGCTCACGAGCCCCCTGATCGCGGTGATCGGGCCATCCGGCTCGGCTTCGACGTCGATCATGCTCGTCGCCACGTCGCGACCGTAGACCGAGAGCACCGCGCCCTTGCGGTCGCCGGTACCGGCCGTGGCAAACACCTCGTTGTCGTCGTGGGTCAGGGAGATCGCCACGTCGGGGTTCGCCAGCGCGTACCGGGAGACGATCCGGTTGACGTGGGCGAACTCGGTCGCGTCGCGTTTGAGGTACTTGCGGCGGGCCGGCGTGTTGAAAAAGAGGTCGGTCACCGTGACTGTCGTCCCGGGCGCGCGACCGACCGGCGCGACATCTGTCACGTCCCCGCCTTCGACCCGCACCTCGGTCCCCACGTCGGCTCCCGACTGTGGGCGGGTTTCGATGGTCATTCGGGAGACAGCGCCGATGGTATGCAGGGCTTCCCCACGGAAGCCGAGCGTTCCGACCCCCGCTTCGAGGTCGTCGATCGAGGAGATCTTGCTGGTGGTGTGTTGCTCGACGGCCCGGACCGCGTTCGCCTCGTCCATCCCGACGCCGTCGTCGGCCACGCGAATCAGGTCGGTGCCACCGGCGCTGACGGTGACGTCGATCCGGTTCGCGCCCGCGTCGAGGCTGTTCTCGACGAGTTCTTTCACCACGGAGGCGGGTCGCTCGATGACCTCGCCGGCGGCGATCTTTGCGATCGTCGAGTCGTCCAGGCTGGTGATCTCCGTCATTCGTTCTCACCCAGGCGCTCCTGCCAGGATTCGACCCGCGAGAGGACCTCGACGGGCGTCATCTCGGCCAGCGAAAGGTCGGACACTTCCTCGATTACAGCCGCCGTCTCCGGGTCCAGATCGGGATCGCTGTCCGCCGATTCATCCCCTTCGGCGACGAACTCCCCCTGCCCCACGTCGAAGACCGTCTGGACCGGTTCGCCCCCGCCACCCCGGGCCTCGATCGCCTTCTCGGCCCGGAGTTTCTCCAGGATCGTCTCGGCCCGACCCACCACTGGCTCCGGAACCCCCGCCAGGTCCGCGACGTGGATCCCGTAGCTTCGATCCGCCGCCCCCGAGCGGACGGTCCGGAGGAAGGTCACCGTTCCGTCCTGTTCCTCCGCCGCGACGTGCACGTTGATGACACTGTCGAGGTGATCCGCGAGCGCGGTCAGCTCGTGGTAGTGTGTCGCAAAGAGGGTCTTCGCTCGCACCTCGTTGTGGAGATACTCCGTCGCGGCCCAGGCGATCGAGATGCCGTCGTAGGTCGCCGTGCCGCGGCCCACTTCGTCGAGGATCACGAGTGAATCCGCCGTCGCCGAGTGCAGGATGTTCGAGAGTTCCTGCATCTCGACCATGAACGTCGAGCGCCCCTGGGCGAGTTCGTCCAGCGCGCCAACCCGGGTGTAGATGCCATCGACCAGCCCGATCCGAGCCTCCGTGGCCGGCACGAAGCTCCCGATCTGAGCGAGCAGGACGATCAGCGCCGTCTGGCGGAGATACGTCGACTTCCCGGACATGTTCGGGCCCGTCACGAGTTGCAGGCGACGGTCGCTGTCGAGTTCCGCGTCGTTGGGAACGAACTCCGTCGTCTGCTCCACGACGGGGTGGCGACCGGCCCGGATCTCGATCCCCGACTCGACGAGGTCGGGCCGGACCCAGTCGTTTCTGACCGCGTGGGTGGCCAGACTCGCGAACGCGTCGACCCTGGCCAGCGCCGTGCCGACCGACCGCAACAGGTCAGCCCGCTCGGCCACCTGCTCGCGGAGGTCCTGGAACAGCTCGTACTCCAGGTCCGCCCGGCGCTCTTCGAGTCGCAGGGCGGTCCGTTCGTGTTCCTCAAGGGCGTCGGTCGTGTATCGCTTCGAGTTTTTCAGGGCCTTGATCTCCCGGTACTCCTCGGGCACTGCATCCGTCTCCGAGCGCCCGACCTGAATGTAGTACCCGTCGGTCTGGTTCCGACCGGTCTGGAGGTGGGTGATCCCCAGCCGGGACTTCTCCCGGTCGGCGAGCGAGTCGATCCACTCGACTGCCCGTTCGTACTCGGTCAAAATCTCGTCGAGCTCCGGGTCATACCCACGTTTGAAGATACCGCCCTCTCGGACAGTCTTCGGCGGATCGTCGACGATGGCCTCCTCGAGGGTCTCGATGAGGCCTTCGACTGCCTGCTCGTCCGGTTCGGCGAGTGCCGCCCTGACTGGCGACTCGGCGAGGACGGGATCGCCAGCGACCGTCTCGACGACGGCCGGGTGGACCGAGAGGGTCTCCCCGACGGCCCTGAGATCGCGTGCATCAGCCGTGCCGTGGGCGATTCGGCCTGCCAGTCGCTCCAGATCGAGGGCGCCATCGAGGGTCGCCTGGATCGAGTCCCGAGCGAGTGCCCGCTCGGTGAACGCCGCGACCGCCGCCTGGCGCCGGTCGAGTTCCTGCCGGTCCTGACGCGGTCGCTGGAGCCACTCCCGGAGCAGCCGACCGCCGCCGGCAGTCACCGTGTGATCGATCGTCTCGAAGAGCGAACCCGCCGTGTCCCCCTGCATCGTCTCGGTGAGTTCGAGGTTGCGCTGGGTCGTCGCGTCGAGTTCGACGTGATCGTCGGCCCGGTAGGGCTGGAGTCGCGTGAACGAGCGGGTAACACCCAGACCGGTCGCGTCCACGTAATCCAGGGCCGCTCCCGCCGCCTGCACGGCCGGGCTCTCGGGTTCGATACCCAGGCTCCGAAGCGCGCCCTCGCCGAACTGCTCTCGGAGCCGATGGGTTGCCCGGCCCGGGGCGAAGGCGTCTGGGTCGTGCTCGGTCACGGTCGCGTCAGTCCGATCGCGGAAGGGCTGGAACCGCTCCGCACGCAGGTCCGGCCCCGGCAGGAGTTCCGCCGGGTCGAAGCGATAGACCTCCGTCAGGGCGTCTTCGAGGTCCTCGACCTGCGTGACGTGGAACCGGCCGGTCGTCACGTCCACGAAGGCCAGGCCAAAGGCGTCGGGCCCCTCGACGACCGTCGCGAGGTACTGGGCCGCCGCGTCGACGGTGTCCAGGAGGGTTCCCGGAGTGACCACCCGAGTGATCGATCGCGCGTGCCCGGACTCGGTCTCGTGCTGGTCGGCCACGGCGACCCGGTAGCCCCGCTCGACGAGGGTCTTCACGTAGGGCGTGAGTTCCGAAACCGGGACGCCGGCCATGGGGTAGTTCGAGCCGTGACTGGACTTCTGGGAGACGGTGAGATCCAGTTCCGCGGCGACCGTCTCGGCGTTCTCGGCGAAGAACTCGTAGAAGTCCCCGACCTGCATCGCGACCAGGTCCGCGTCGGTCTCTGCGGCCAGCGCCAGGTACTCGTCGACGATCCCGCTCATGACTCAATCCACCGCGTTCGGGATCGCAATCGCATATTCCAGGGCAGGGAACGGGCGTGTTTAATCCCTCTGCTCCGGCGGCCCGTACCGTTCCCGCGCCCGTTCGTAGGCCGGCCAGAAGGGGTCCGTTTCGGGCTCCGGAATCGGGTCGCCGTCCACCCGAACCCCACCACCGGATTCGACGGTCCCGATCTCCCCCGCCCGAATCCCCGCCTCCTCGAGTGCTGAACGGACCGATTCGACACTCCCTGGATCGACCGTGAGCAGCACGGTCCCGGAACTGGAGGCCACCCACGGGTCGATATCGAAGGCCGAGCACACTGCCGCGACCCCCGACCCCAGGGGAACTTGCCCGGACTCGACGCGCAGGCCGACGCCACTCGCGTGGGCCAGTTCGTGGAGCGCGTTCGCCAGCCCGCCCTCGGTCGCGTCGTGCATCGCGGTCACGGAGCCGGCTCGGGCGGCGATGGCGGCATCCTCCACGGGACTCGCCTCGAAAAAGCGGTCCCGGGCTGCCGCGACCGCCTCTCCATCGAGTCCCGCTGGTTCGCCGAAGACGGTCCCCAGGATGCCGGTCGTCTCGATCGCCGGCCCCTTGGTGACCAGCAGGCGGTCGCCCGGCTTCGCCCCCGTGGGCCGGACCACCGACCCGGGGTCGCCTACAGCTAGTGCCGTCCCGGCCCCGATGGTCGGGAAGGCAGCCCCCGCGTAGGCTCCGGTGTGGCCCGTGACGATGCTCACGCCGAGTTCGCGGGCCTCCGCGTCGAAGACCGTCCAGATGGTCTCGAAGGTCTCGGGGTCGGTCCCGGGCGGCAGGGAGAGGTCGACCGCCAGATGAGATGGTTCGAGCCCCGAGAGGGCGACGTCGCTCAACAGGACGTGGACCGCGAACCAGGCGGCCCGTTCGAGGCCCAGATCCCGGAGGACGAAGACAGGGTCGGTCGCGAGTGCGAGCGCGCGGTCGCCGATCGAGAGGAGGCCGAAGTCCGCCCCGAAGGTCGGACCAAGTTCGACGTCCGGTCGGTCGGCCCCCAGTCGGCCCGCGATGTACTCGCTGAAGAAGTCCCGGTCGACCTTCCCCGGTTGCATGCCCCGGGGTTTGACCCCGAGGGGCTTGAGTCGGGCGGTCCATCGATTCGAAATCCTTTTTGCGCTGGTCGGCCAGGTTCCAGTTGCGCCGCCTTAGCTCAGACTGGGAGAGCACTCGACTGAAGATCGAGCTGTCCCCGGTTCAAATCCGGGAGGCGGCATTTTCCTGCGAACAACGTGAGCAGTGAAAATGCTCCCGACCGCGATTTGAATCAGACCGAGGTTCTGCGAGCGAAGCGAGTAGGTTCTCGGGCGTGGTTCACAATCCGGGACGGCATATTTCTGCCACGAACCGACGAGGGAGCGCAGCGACCGAGTCCGTGAGTGGCGAAATTGCCCCGAGCGGATTTGAGCCCTGGAAACCGAACGCAGAGAGGTTTCCAATGGTTCACAATCCGGGACGGCATACCACTTTTACTTCGTCGGGTTCGCCGAAGGCGAACCACTCTCCACTCACGGCGGCTTCGCCGCCGTTCGTGCGGTCCGAGGGATCTTCGATCCCTCGCGACTCGCAAAAACTTGGGGAAAACGTTCCGAACACTCCCTTCGGTCGCGTTCGGCGAAACCGCGCCTCGTCCCTCGGCGCGGTATACTATTCGATTCCAACAGGTCCTCTCTGCGCCCACTCGAGAGCGAGGATCACATCTCGAAGCGAGGTGAGTCTGCAGTCGACGACGTCCAGCGAAAAAATTTCGGCATATCCGTTCGAATGCATTGCATGCATCCAGCCAGGCCGGGTGTATCCCCGAGAACAGATCCAGACCAGAAATTAGTAGCGTTGCTTCACGTTGAGACGGTGATTGGAGGCCACCTAATTCAGCGAGGGGGTCCCGCCGTTTACGGCGGGTGTAGGTGATTGCGAAAGTTCCCGATGGGGGTTTGGCAAGAAGAAAAGCGTCAGGGGGAGAGGGGTTGGCGGTGCAAGCGGGTGGGGGGATTCACGCCCCAGTCGGGACATCGCGCGTGTTCGTAATCAACCCCGTTTCGCAGTTTCAGGACGTGAAACTCGTCCCACCAGGCAACCCGGAAGAATTCAGCCCAGTTCCTCGAATGGCTGGACGACGACGAACCCACGCTCGCCGGTGAATTGCATCTGGAATCGCTCGCCGGATTCCTGCCCGACCATGTCCGAGAGGCTGGCGTTTACCTCGACGGTTGGAGAGACACCACTCCAGGCGACCGTCGCGCTGGGGTCCGTGGTCACCGGCGGTTGGAGAACGAGCGGGTCTCCGTGGGTTGTGAGTGCCACGTACCCCGGTCCCGAGAGATGAACGTTCGTAAATCCGCCGGCGAAGGAACCCGCCAGACTGTCGATCGAACCGATCTCGTAGGAGACCCCCGGTGCGAAAGCGAGAATGTCCTCCCCATTGACGGTGACCGACTCGCCAGCGTCGAGTTTGAGAATCTGAACCTTCTTCTCTCGATCCGCGAGATACACGTGTCCCTGTCCCTCGACATCCATGATCGGGGTTCCCTCACCCGTCGCAGCCTCCTTGAGAAACCCCGTGATCCCACCTTCCGCCGAGGCTTTCCCAGTAAACGAAAGGTCTCCGGTGTGAGCGATCATCGATCCGGCTTTGGCTTTGACCGATCCGTTGACGGTCACATCGAGCGTGTAGTCGTTTTCGAGTTCGAACTGTTCGCCACCCGGGTCGGGCGCGTTTCGCGCGGTGAATTCGTCGAGATCCATCGTATTCACGGCCAGTGGATCTAGCCAGGTGGGAAAAGATCAGGGACCTCCCTAAAGCCAGGCGCTCTGTTTCACTCCCCGAAACTCGACAGTCCGGAAGTCGCCAGCGGAGTTTCTGGCTGTGAAACTGCGCTTGCCATCTTACCTGTGGGACCCACGAGGAGCAGACTGGATGAGCAATCGAATTGATGACTTCGTACGGGAGCTCCTCTCCTCGTATGCAGTCCTCGCAATAATCGGCATCCTCGTCGGTGCGATACTCATCCCTCCGGGACTCGGAGCCGTCGCCGGAGCGGATGGGACCGTCGCCGTCGTAACGATAGACGAATCGATCACTGGCGCAACCGCCGACACGACCGCCCAGGAACTTCGTGACGTCCGAGAGGACGATTCCATCGACGCCGTTGTCCTCCGTGTGGACAGCGGTGGCGGTGCAGTTACGGGGAGTGAAACCCAGTACAGGGCCGTCAAACGCCTTGCCCAGGAGAAACCCGTCGTGACGAGCGTCCGCTCGATGGCCGCGTCGGGAGCCTACTACACAATTCTTCCGAGTGACACGATCTACGCCCAGCCGAGTTCGATGGTCGGCCACGTCGGCGTCATCGCCTCGTATGCGGATAGCGAGGGCGTGCCGGCCTCCATGACCTCCGGGCCCGACAAAGCGTCTGGGGCCACGATGGACGAGTATCAGGCTCAGCTCGAGACACTCAAACAATCGTTCGTGAGCACGGTCATGAACGAACGGGGCGAGGAGATTACACTCTCCCGAACCGAAGTTTCGCAGGCGAAGATATACACCGGAGCCGAAGCGGTCGAAAACGGTTATGCCGACAAAATCGGTGGCCTCGAGACCGCGATTCAGGCGGCTGCTGAGAAGGCCGATCTCGGCTCGTACGAGACCGAACACCGGGATCCAGTTTCGATCACCGACTTGCTCTCGTTGATCGGACTCGAAAGTGGAAGTACGACTCCTGAAACGCTCTTCCACTCGCCAGGTGTCGACCGTGTTCGGTATCTCGCACTCTGGGGAACGCCCGCCGAAATCGGCACCAACTCCACGGAGGTGACTACCTATGCAGGGTGACGAGTTGCTGAGTCGGATCGGACTGTTCGTACTGGTAAGCCTCGCCGTCGGGGCGCTGTTCACGATACCGGCGATAAACGGTCAGCCGGTATCCGACGAGGCGGATCTGGACGTTAGCTCACACAACTCGGCCAATATCCTGGCCGAGGCCCCAGCAGAGACCGGCGCTGTTTCAATCGAAGCCGCGGCGGAGCCGAAACACGTGGTAATCGACGCGGCCCACAGTAACGGCATCGACAGAGCCTCACTCGACCCAATTGTCTCCGCCCTCACGGAAGCGGGCCACGACGTGAGCTTCTACCGCGGAAGTGCGATGGACTCGATCAACACAACACTTCGCCAGGCTGATGCGTTCGTCGTCATCTCGCCGGGGGCGGCCTATTCGGCTGAAGACAAAGCAGGATTGGAGGCGTTCGTTGACGCCGGCGGCCGAGTCCTCTTCGCCGGCGAGCCCACAACCCAGACGGGAGGTACCTTGACGTCCCTGGTGCTGGGTTCGACGCAAGTCACCTCCTCGACACCGCTGACCGGGCTTGCAGCCTCCTTCGGGGTTGCGTATGGAGACGGATACGTGTACGACCTGGAACGCTACGACCTCAACTACCGCAACGTCTACGCCACGCCGTCGGGATCGGAATTCCCGAGCGAGGCGAACGTGACCGTTCACGAGGCCGTGCCGGTTCGGGGCGGGACGCCCGTCCTCGAAACGGCGGAAACGGCAAAGGTATCTAGTGACAGAGAGGCCGCGTCCTATCCCGTCGCCACCCGGAACGGTGACGTACTCGCGGTCGGGGACGCGTCGCTCTTCGATACGGAGTGGGCACAACGAAACGACAACGAAGAGTTCGTCGGCGCGGCGATCGAATTCCTCGTGAACGGGGAGAAGACCCCCGGGGCACCCACACAGCCACAGTCGAGTCAGGGCCCTGGGACACCCGCTGCAATGCCCTGATCGAAACGCAGGCATCGAGATCTTCGACAATATGATTTATACAGAACCACACTGAAATGCGGTCCATGGACGGCGAAGAAATCGAGGTGCTCGAAGCCGTCCACGACGATTTCTCCCGGGAGATTCTGGAGCGAGTCGCCCAGGAGCCACTCTCCGCCCCCGAATTAGTGGAGCAAGTGGACGCCTCGAAGCCGACGGTATATCGCCGGTTGTCCGATCTGGAGGAGATGGATCTCGTCGCGGTACGCGTCCAACCAGACGACGCCGGCCACCATCGAAAGCAGTACGTTGCGGCGGTCGACGCAGTTCATATCTGTGTCGAGTCGGACGGACTGTCGGTTCAGGTCGACCGCTCGGCCGAGGACGCCGTCGATCGCTTCCGGAAGCTCGTGGGTGATATCACATGATTGAGACGTTGTTGGCTGCCATGGGCGGCTCGATTCCGGTCGCCGTGCTCGCCGTCTTCGCGCTCGGAGCCGCGTTCCTGTACGCACTCTGGATCGCGTTTACCCTCCTTCGAGGATACCGGGAGGCGAGTTCGCTCCGGAGCGAGGGGCTCGCGGTGGGCCTGGTTCTGGTCACCAGTATCCCAATTGGTCTCCGGTTCCTCGCTGCGACGATGCTCCCGATCGCCGGAGACGTAATCGCCCTCTTCACGACGGCGATCGAGCTCCTCGGTCTGCTCGTCGTCTTGGCCACGCTGTATTTCCCCGGAGGTGAGCAACCGTGAACCCATCACTGGTAAGCGACGTGACGACAGTACTGCTGGCGCTGGTCGGGATCATTGGACTCTTCGTCTCGCTTCAGAGCTACCGAGCGTACCAGCGATACGGGTCAAAACAGATGGGGTTACTCGCGCTTGGCATCGCCATGCTGACGGTGGTCCCGGTCGGGCTGACTGTTGGGCTCCCAGTGGTCCCCGGAATGACGGATGCGGCCTCGCTACTCGTGGTCTCCATTAGTTATCTCGTTGGTCTCGGGGCGATCGATGTCGCGTTCAATCACGTCAAATGACGGTGGCTCTTTGTTCAGAACACGAGCACTTTCGCAATCTCGAATGCAGCGACAGGTCCCACAGCGAGCGCTGCCTGCCACCACCGTACGTCACGGACCGTCCGGACGAGAACGGTCCAGAGCCCAAGCGACCAGGCCGTGGCCAGGTAGTCCACCAGGAGACTGGTCTCGACGATCTGGGTCCCCTGGACTTGCTCAACGAACGCCGCATTTCCCGCTGACGTCGCAGGGGGCGGGACAGAAGAGGCACTGACGATCATCGCACCGAGCCAGAGCAATCCAGCGAGCGCCCACGGCACGAACCCCCAGGCAGAGAGCCAGAAGACCGAGGAAAAGGTCCCCGCAGAGGCAAATGGGAGCGATAGCAGATAGAAGATCGCGGCGAAAACCACCCAATAGAGAAAGACGTGGCCGAAACTGACGAGTGCCCCAGCGACGGTGATCGCCGGGATCTCGATCTGAAACGCCGTACTCACATAGGAGAGGGTTAATCGCTCCCCGATCACGGACATCGATGCGAGGAGCAACTGCGCGCCAAGGGTACTGACACCAGTGAGCGTGAGGATCACCACCGGGAGGATGTGACCCGGCCTCTCCATGCGTGAAGAAAAGAAGGCGGCAGGAGAGCGAACCAGCGCTGAGATGGGAGCGGCCATCTGGCTCACGTACCAAAGCATCGCATTTAGTAGTTTCTCGACAGTCTCGGCGTTCCACACAGCCGAGCGATCAAGTCCGACGAAGGTCCTTACAGCCACGAAAATCGAGTCGCTGTTCGACGTCCTTGATCGGGTGGGACCCGAAATCTACCGGACGACCGCCACCAGGATCGCCCCCACCGTCGCGAACACGAGGGGGTAGACCAGGCCGGCGAGCAGGATCGCGGGGAGCAATTGCGGACCGATCGAACTGGACACGTCGACACCGATCATGGACGCCTCCATAGTCGCTCGACTGACGAACGCGCCGATTCCGAGGACCAGGACGTACCCGAGTGCGACCGGCGCGCCAGCGAACACGGCTTCACCCACGTCCTGAACATCGAGTCGATGGGCGAGCAGCGCCCCGACACCCACCAGGACCAGCGGCGGAACCAGATACAGGAGACCGGCCCCCGCCGCGTTCGACTGGGCGAGGAAGTTGACGCTATCGACGCCGCCGAATCCGCCGATCGAACCGCTGACCTCGGTGTCGACCATGTGGGCGTTCGCGAAGTACCAGAACAGAACCTTCCACTCCGAGACCTCGGCCATGACGGCATCCCGGGCTTCACCGCTCATCAACAGGGCCGTAAGAAGGTACCCGACAGCCGCAGCGATGACGCCGAGGCCGGCACTCGCCGCGAGTTCGGTACGGCTCGACTGATCCGTCTGTACAGATGTTGCCATACGCCATGTACGGCGGGCAGACCCAAGGGGGTTGTGACTGTCCAAGTCGACCTGCGCCACACCTGCCCGGACCCGGAGATAGAAACCGTCGGCGCCCGGACACCGTAACATGCCCGACACGAACCTGCAGGAGCTTCTCGAACGGAACACATGCCACACCGAGTCCCTGGAATCGGATCACTTCGACGCGGTCCAGGACGGACAGGAACCGGCCGCCGTCGCCATGACTTGCGCGGACTCGCGAGTCAGCCAGGAGGGGATGTGGGCCGTCGAGGAACCCGGCTGGCTGTTCACGCCGAGCACGATCGGCAACCAGGTCTGGGATCGACACGAAGGCGATCGAGTCGTGGACGGCAGCATGCTCTACCCACTCGTCCAGACCGGAACCGACGTGGCCGTAGTAGTTGGTCACACCGGCTGTGGAGCGGTGACGGCGGCACTCGAAGCTGTCAGGGGAGCGGGCGGGGAGTTACCGGCCGGAATACTGAAGTGGATTCAGGAGCTGGTCCCCGTGATCGAGGCGGGCCTGGCCGACGATCGGATTGATCCAGATCGGGGAGATCTAGTCGATCAGCTCGTCGAATACAACGTCGACCGGCAGGTCGAGTTCCTCCGGGAGAGCGAAAATGTGCCCGCTAACGTCTCGATCTACGGCTTCGTCTATGACTTCCAGCAGGTCTACGGATCGGTCCCGGGTCGGGCCTACCTCGTCAACGCCGACGGCGAGACCGACCTCGATGCGTTACGAGCCCTGGCCGGGGACGAACACGCCGAGCAGGTCAAACGCCTGCTGTAGTCACGGCGCATACGTCCCGGTGAGTGTGGCCTGATCGAGGACGTGCCCCTCGATTTCGGCTTCGAGTGTTTCTTTCTCCGCCCCCGAATCGAGGGCCAGATCGGTGTCGAGCGCGAACAGCCGGAACCGATAGGTGTGCTCCCGGTCCGGCGGATTCGGCCCACCGTATCCGGGCTCACCGTAGTCGGTGGTCCCCTCGTGTGCGCCCGCGGCGTCCCAGTCCTCCGGGATCTGTTCGGTTTCGGGGTCGATGTTCCAGACGACCCAGTGACCCCAGACTTTGCCCGCCGGTTCCACGGCGTCCGGATCGTCCATCACAAGTGCCAGCGACACCGTCTCGCTGGGCACGCCGTCGATCTCCAGCGGCGGGTTCACGTTGGCCTCGGTGTAACCATACCGATCGGGAATGGATTCGCCGTCGGCAAACACCGGACTGTTGAGTTGAAGTGCCATGTTACGTGCCACCAATACCCAATACACGGACGGCCGCCTAAAAGTTAGCCCCAATGATACGTGTCGACCGATTTCGTGGCAAGTGCATGGGAGCTATTTAGTGTCCGAACCCGTCAAGTGTGAATTATGGGATCGAGCGAGCCGATCGCAGTCGGTGATCGAGGACGGCGATGAGCGCCAGCACAGCCGGTCAACCCAGCGTGCTGATGGTCGTCGCGGTGATCATCACCCTCGGTGTCGCCGCACAGGTGCTGGCCGACCGGTACCGCGTGCCCAGTGTGCTCTTTTTGATCCTCACCGGCGTGGCCGTGGGTCCGGAAGGGCTCGGGCTGGTCACCCAGGAGACCTTCGGCGGATCGCTCTCGACCATCGTCGGGCTGAGCGTCGCGATCATCGTCTTCGAGGGGGCATTCCACCTCGACCACGAGAAGATCCACGAGGCGCGGTCGGCGGCCCTTCATCTGGTGACTGTCGGGGCGGCGCTCTCGTTTGCCGGGACGACGGTCGCCGCACACTACCTCCTGGGCATCGAGTGGGGAATCGCGGGACTCATCGGCGCGCTCTTGATCGCGACCGGGCCAACCGTCGTCACGCCGATTCTCGAGGTCGTCCCGGTTCGAGACCACGTGGCCGCGGCCCTGGAGACGGAGGGCATCGTCAACGACGTCACGGCGGCCATCCTCGCCGTCGTCGTGTTCAAGCTGCTGGCCGCCACCGAGGCGGCCCCCAGCGCGTACCTGGTTGAGTTCGTCGAGCGTCTGAGCATCGGTGTGTTCGTCGGTCTGGCAGTTGCGGCCGTACTCTGGTTTCTCCTCACGCAGGTCGAATTGCCCGCGGGATGGAGTCCCCAGAACGCCCGCCTCATGACCCTGGCCGGGGCGATCCTGGCCTTTAGCCTCGCCGACACCATCGCCACGGAATCGGGGGTGGCCGCAGTCGCCGTGGCCGGGGTGGTCCTCGGGAACGCCGATCTCCCCTTCGAGGAGACCATCGCGGAGTTCAAAGGCGACATTACCCTGGTGGTGCTCTCCTTTGTCTTCATCGCCCTGGCGACGCTGATCGAGTTCGACGCCCTGTTCGCGCTGGGGCTCTCGGGACTGTTACTCGTGTTCGTCATCGCAGTCATCCTCCGGCCAGCGCTGGTCTTTATCTCGACGTTCGCCGACCAGTTCACGATGCGCGAGCGGCTGTTCATGGGTTTCGTGGGCCCGCGAGGGATCATCCCCGCGAGTGTCGCCACTTTGTTCTCGATCCAGTTACAGAACCCGACCCCGCCGTCGAACCCGGCGGGCGCGGAGGTTCTCGCTGGGACGGTCTTTTTGGTCATTCTTCTCACCGTGATCTTCGAGGGCGGATTCGCCAGAAAGATCGCCGAAACACTCGACGTGATACCAATGCGTGTACTCATCATCGGCGGCGGCCGAGTGGGAAAGGAACTCGCCGAACGGCTCTCGGAGCGGGGCGAAAACGTCGTCATCATCGAGCGTGACGACGTGGTCGCCAAACAGCGACGGGCCGAGGGCTTCACCGTGCGAACCGAAAACGGCACCGACGTGGAAGTGCTCAGAGCGGCCGGTGCCGAACAGGCAAAGACCGTGATCGCGGCGACCGGCGATGACGACACCAACCTGCTGGTCGCCCAGCTGGTCCGGGCGAAGTTCCAGACCGAGGACGTGATCGCCCGAGTGAACCGGCCGGACAACAAGGACGCCTTCGAGGAACTGGGCGTAGAGGCCGTTTCGGCCTCCACCGCGACCGCCTGGGCGATCGACAACCTCGTCGAGCGGCCGGCCCTCTCGGAGTGGATGAGCGAACTCGGCCGGAGCGGGGACGTCCAGGAGGTCGAGATCACCGATGAGAAACTGGTCGGCCGGTCCGTCGCGGACATCAATCCGGACCTGCCGGAGGGCTGTATCATCGCGCTGTTGACGCGTGAGGGAACGAACACGGTCCCGAAGGGCGATACGGAGCTTTCGATGGGCGATCGTCTCACCATCATCGGCCCGCGGGAAGGAGTCAAGGAGGCCGTCTCCTGGTTCCACCCACACGACTAGCGCCCGAGGACGCCAACGCACATTACCCGGGCCCGCCAAGCACTGCCAGCATGGAGACCCGCCACCGCGTCGAGGTCGCCGACGCCCGCGACATGGGGGCCGTCGAGACCGATTCCGTCGAACTCGTCGTCACGTCCCCACCCTACCCGATGATCGAGATGTGGGACGACCTCTTCGTCGACCTCGATCCGGCGATCGGCGATCACCTCGACGCCGGCGACGGTCAGGCGGCCTTCGAGTTGATGCACGAGGCCTTAGACCCCGTCTGGGCGGAACTCAAGAGAGTGCTCGTAGACGGCGGCATCGCCTGCATCAACGTCGGTGACGCGACCCGATCGCTGGGCGATAGTTTCCGGGTCTATCAGAACCACGCCCGAATCCTGACCGCTTTCGAGGAACTGGGCTTCGAACCCCTACCCGAGATCCTGTGGCGAAAACCGAGCAACTCGGGGGCGAAGTTCATGGGTTCGGGAACGCTGCCGCCGAACGCGTATGTCACGCTCGAACACGAGTACGTGCTGGTCTTTCGGAACGGGTCGAGTCGCCGGGGCTTCGAGCCACATGCACCGCGTCGCTACGAATCGGCGTACTTCTGGGAGGAGCGAAACAAGTGGTTCTCCGACGTCTGGACCGATTTGACTGGAGAACTCCAGGCACTGGACCACGACACGTTGCGGGACCGATCCGCGGCCTACCCCTTCACCGTCCCCTACCGGCTCATCAACATGTACAGCGTCTATGGCGACACGGTCCTGGACCCATTCTGGGGGACGGGGACGACCAGCCTCGCAGCCATGGCCGCCGGCCGGAACTCGATCGGCTACGAACTCGAACCCGAGTTCGCGACGGTCTTCGAAGAGCGGGTGGCGAACGTGCCGACACTCACAGAGCAGGTCATCGAAAAGCGACTCGGGGCCCACCGTGAGTTCGTCGCGAGCGCCCGCGAGGACGGTCGGGACTTCGGCTACCAGGCCAAACACTACGAGTTTCCCGTGACGACCAAGCGCGAGCGCGGGCTCCGCTTCTACCCGATCGACCGAGTCGAGGAGACGAAATCGGGATATCGGGCCGTTCACGAGCCCCACGACGACGGCCACACACCGGAGTGGACCTGAAATTCCGGGCCATGTGTCAGTCCACCGTGCAAAATACTGCCAGGATCAATTCTTTTAAGGCCCCTTCCTCGTGAACCCCTGTTACATGGCACGAGAAACCTGGGGCACGCGAATCGGCTTCATCCTCGCCGCGGTGGGGAGTGCAATCGGACTGGGCAACATCTGGCGATTCCCCTTCCAGGTCAGTCAGGAAGGGGGCGCAGCGTTCATGGTGATGTATCTGGCCTTCATCATCCTCATCGGCTTCCCGGCGATGCTGGCGGAGTTCGTCGTGGGCCGGAAGACGGAGTTGAACACAGTGGGGGCGATACGTGACTTCGCCGGGGGCTACTGGAAGTATCTCGGTGGCTTGTTCGTCTTCATCGGCTTCGTCATCCTGTCCTATTACAGCGTCATCGGTGGCTGGGTCCTCCGATACATGCTCGGAAGCGTCACCGGCGGCTACGCGGCAACCGAGAGTGCGGGCGCGTACTTCGTTGACGTCTCGGCGGGTCTCGACACGCTGGTCGCTCACGCGATCTTCATGCTCCTGGTCATCGGGATCGTCGCGCTCGGCATCAAGCAAGGGATCGAACTCGGTGTGAAAATTATGGTGCCCGCGATCCTCGCGATCTTCGCCATCCTCGCCGTGTACGCCTTCACATTGCCGGGAGCCGGCGAAGCCTACGCGTACTACCTCTCGCCGGACGTCGGCTACATCATGCAGAACTGGCAGAGCCTGGTGCCGGCCGCGGCCGGACAGGGCTTTTTCACCCTCTCGCTGGGGATGGGCGTGATGATCACCTACGCCTCATACCTCGGTGACGACAAGAACCTCGGCATCGACGGGATCAGCATCGTCGTCCTCAACACTTCCGTGTCGATCCTGACCGGGCTAGTCGTCTTCCCGATCCTCTTCTCGGCCGGCGTGGATCCGGAGACCTCCGGGCCCGGCGCGATCTTCATCAGCATCGCCGAGGCGGTCCTCGACCTGCCCTTCGGACGGGTCGTGGGCCTCCTGTTCTTCCTGACGGTGGCCATCGCCGCGCTGTCCTCCGCGATCAGCCTGATCGAGGTCGTCGTCTCGTATGCGATCGACGAGTTCGGCATGGACCGGCTGAAGGCCACAGTCATCTCCGGTATCGCCATCTTCCTGCTTGGCGTCCCGGTCACGATGAACACGGTCTTCGTCGACCTGTATGACATCTTCGCCGCCCAGATCCTGCTCGTGCTCGGCGGCATTCTGCTCATGATCATCGTCTCCTGGCTGCACGCCGGCGAGGCGGTCGAGGAACTGGAGAAGGGCATTGGGAACCTCGGAGGTCTGGGTACCCTCTGGATCTGGATGGTTCGGGTCCCGGTCATCCTCGTCCTGCTCGTCTCCCTGTACCTCGGAGTCACGGGCTACATCGACTTCCTGACCGGCACGTTCGCCGAGTACCTGGGGACGCTTTAGGACGACTCGCTTTTTCGATTTTTCCGCCGATCAGCGACGCAGAAACCTGGGCAGCGTGATGGCGTCTGTGCGCTGGGACGGGCGGTCCAAAAACGAGGGACGATCGAGTGCCTCCGGTAGATCGAGTTGTGACCGGGGCACCTGGACGGCCTCGAAGGCGTCCGAATCTGTCTCTCGGTCGGCGACCAGTTCCTCCCAGACCGCCCACTCGGGATCGCCGGGCTCGAACTCCGCCCGGTCGGTGGGGGAAAGTCCCCGCTCGGCGATGGCTTCTTTCGCGCGGGACTCACCCTCCTCGAAGGCAATCTGGATGAGTGCCCGGTGGTGGGCTCGCTGGAGGCGTTCGTACTCGGTCGGGTGGTCGTTGCCGAAGGCCGCGTCCACGCCCAGCGCGAAGGCCCGGAACATGGCCCGCTCCTGGTCCAACGACTCCCAGTCGCCCTCGAAGTGACGGTCGTACATCTATCCGTAGGTCTCCTCCAGAGTGCGATCGGGGTACACCTGGATGCCACCGTCGGTGAACTCGATCGAGCGCATGTCACAGTCGATGGCCGTCCCGCGCATCTTGATGAGCTGCACAGCACGGGTCATCCCCCCGCCATCCAGGAAGTTGTGGAAGAAGAGCACGCCATGAGCGAGGTAGTGCTCGTTCGAGTAGGCCGTGGGATCGGTCATCTCCGAGATCAGGATGATGGTCGTGTCCGTGTCCTTGAGCCGGGTGATGAACTCGGTCAGCTCCGCATCGGGGTCATCGACGAAGTGTTCGAGGAGCATCGTCGAGTCGATGACCGCCCGGTCGGCGTCCAACCCCTCCAGCATGGCTGGCACCCGATTTCGCAGCCCGCCCGCCGAGCCATACTGGGTGAGTGTCTGGCGGGCCGACTCGTCGGTCAGATCGAGGAAGTGCGTGTTCGAGGCACGCATAGCCTTCTCGAACCCGAAGTCGAAGGCGGCCATGTCCTGGGTGAGTTCGGTCCTGGTCTCGTGCATGGTCACGTAGACACACTCCTCGCCCCGGCGGGCCCCCGCCGTGATGAACTGGGCGGCGAAGGTGGTCTTGCCGCTCCCCGGCGGGCCGCTGACGACGTGAAGCCGATCACGGGGGAGCCCGCCGGAGAGCAACTCGTCCATGCCCGGACTCCCGGTAGAAGCTCTGGAGAGACGTGAAGACATGGCCCCCGATTCACGCGGGGGCTATTTCAATCGTGAGGCTCAGTCCGACCGGCGAGCCAGCCCCACGCCCATCGCGAGGACCAGTCCCAGAAGCGCCAGAAGCGGGCCAAATCCGGGGGACGTGGCCGTCGTGGTGTCGGGAGTCGGTGTCTCGGTCGGCGTCACCGTTCCGGCGGTGGTCGTCGCCGGCGTCACCCCCCACACTGTTTTCTCCTCGGAGGTGATGTCCTCGTCTTCGACCACGATCGTGTGCTCACCGGTGTCCTCGATCAGGATCTGCGCGCGGCCATCGCTGTCGGTCTCGGTGACTTCCTCGCCGTCTAATCGAACCGTCGCGTTGGCGACCGGATCCTCGTACTCGTCGGTCACGGAGATGAAGGCTGGCTGTCCGACTACCACCTCAGTCGCGTGGACGGTTACCTGGAGTGTGTTCGCCCGGTCGATTTCGGCATCGAGGGTCAGATCTTCTTCCCCGGTCGTGATCGAGCGCTCGACGGTCTCGTAGCCCTCGCCTTCGAACCGAACCGTAAGCGGCGTGTTCACGGGCACGGAGAGTTGCTGGGTCCCGTCCGATTGGGTGTTGACCGAGCCCTCGTCCACGACGGTGACGGTGATGCCTTCGAGGGCCCGGGGCGGCTCGAAGTACGGGTCAGTCACGTTGACCCGAAGGGTCACCGACCCCGACTCCAGTCGAACCGATTCGGTCACCGGCTCGTCGGCCGTGACGTTGATGGTGGTCGATTCCTGGTAGTAACCCGCCTTCCGGACGGTGAGGGTGTAGGTTCCCACCTCGACCGGGCCGTTGTCGAGGGTCCCATCGACGGTTCGCTCGCTGTAGACGGTCGTTCCATCCTGTTTGAGTGTCACCAGCGCGTCGTCGAGCGGGCCCGCGGCGTCAGTCACCTCGACGTTCACTTCACCCTTGGGTCGGACCGTCATGTCGACGGTCTCCTCCCCCGGTTCTTCGATCACGAGGGGCGTGTTTTTCATGTACGTCTCGTGTTCGATGCTGAGTTCCACACTCGCATTCGCCGGCACGTCGAGTAGCACCTGCCCGTTCGAGGCGGTCGTTCCCGTGGCGGTTCCATCGTCCCACTCGGCAGTTACGGTTGCGCCACCAACCCGGTCGCCATCCGGTGTCTGTACGGCCACGGAGAGTGTTACGAGGTCGGCACCGGCCACACTCGCCGGGAGGAGGGAAACGAGGAGGACCAGTACGACTGCACCGACGAGCAGAGATCGAATTGTTACCATACCTACCCAAATGGTTGCAAACCTTATCAATACCGGCCCCGAATCTCGGCTGACTGGCCCCACCACCCTCCCGGGGTGCCGGGGCTTCGAAGGTCTTATACGCGTACTCTGTCTGATTCTCCAGTAGTACCTATGTCCGATAAGCCGGCCTCCATGTACCGGGACATCGACAAGCCGGCGTACACGCGCCGCGACTACGTCACCGGTATCCCGGGCTCGAAGATCGCACAGCACAACATGGGCGACCTGGATTCCGACCCCGACGAGTGGCCCGTCCAGATCTCCCTCGTTCCCGAAGAGACCTCCCAGATCCGCCACGGATCCCTCGAGGCGGCCCGTCTCTCGGCGAATCGCCACCTCATCAAGGAATTCGGCGAGGGCAACTACAAGATGGTCCTCCGGAAGTTCCCCCACCAGATCCTGCGTGAGAACAAGCAGGCGACCGGCGCGGGCGCGGACCGTGTCTCTGACGGCATGCGCCAGTCCTTCGGCGTCCCGGTCGGGACCGCCGCACGCGTGCACGCTGGCGAACAGCTCATGACCGCCTGGTGTACTGTCGAACAGGCACCGGCCGTCAAGGAAGCCTTCCGTCGCGCGTACAACAAGATCACACCGCCCTGCAAAATCAACGTCGAACGGGGCGCGGAACTGCTCGTCTCCTGATTCGGCCCTCGAGGCCGGCTCCTTCTCGACCGGAGCTGCTTTGTCGATTCCGCCGCACCGACAGGTATGCTCACCCTCGGCATCGCCCACAAAGCCGAGACCGCTGCCCGAATACGCGATCCCCTCGCCGCCCGGGACATCGACGTCGAACACGTCTCGCTGACGGGCGACACGACGGCTCTGTCGAGCGACGTGGCCCACGACCTCGACGTCGGGCTGGTCTTCCCGAGCCGACTCATGGAAGGCGGCCTGCTCACGGCGCGACTGGACATTCCCTGGGTGAACGGCCGAACCGCCGTGCTCCGGTCCCGGAACAAAGCCGAAACACTCGCCCGACTCGACGCGGCGGGTCTCCCCGTCCCGGAGACGGTCTTCGTCTCCGATCCAGTTTCTGACGCGGAACTCCGCTCGGCCGCCGACAAATTCGAGCCCCCGATCGTGATCAAGCCGAATTCGACGACCCGTGGCGAGGGAATTTTGAAGGTCACGGAGTGGGACTCGCTTTTGGGCGTGACTGACTATCTGGACTTGCTCCACCAGTTCCCGGCGACGCGTGATCGGTCCTATCTCCTCCAGGAGTACCTTCCAGCGGCCCGGGACATCCGCGTGATGGTCATCGACGGACAGGTGGTCGGCGCGGTTGAGCGAACGCTCCCGGAATCGGCCCGTGAAGCGGGCCACTGGAAGCACAACGTCCATCGCGGCGCGGAAGCCACCGCGATAGAACCACGCGAATCGATTTGCGAGCTGGCCGAGGCCGCCGCGGCCACGATGGACATCTCGCTGCTCGGGGTCGACATCCTGGAGACCGATTCACGAACGGTGATCTCGGAGACGAACGCGCGACCGACCGTCGACGTGGCCGAAAAGTACGACGAACGGTTCTACGACGTGCTGGCGGCGACGATCCGTGCGACGGCTCGCTGACTACTCGATGTCGATGTCCGTGGTCTCCCGGGCCCGGTCGAAGATGATTTCGAGGACGCCGTTATTGTACGTCCCGGAGCCGGATTCGGGATCGACCGGTGCAGGCAGGGCGATCCGCTCGTCGTACTGGCGGGTTTCGTTTTCAGCACTCACGGTCACGTACTCCCCGTCGCTCTGGACGCTGATGTCCTCGCGAGCCACGCCAGGCAGGTCGGCGACCACTCGGATCTGGTCGTCGTCCTCGTAGGCGTCAATATGCGTCGGGCCCACGGTGCCGACGCCGCTCTGTTGAATGCCACCCTCCTGGGGGCCGGCGGTCCCGACCATGTCGTTCATCATGCGCTCTATCTCGCGGAAAATGTCGTCGAACGGATCCTCACGATCGTCTCTCATACCTGGCGGTTGGCTACGGCCGCGGATAAGGATTCGGGCTGTCCTAGAGGCCAAGCGACTCGTTCGTGCGGGCCATGCTGGTCGCCTTGTCCTCGGCTTCGAGGACCGCCCGGATCGCATCCACGTTCTCGGGCACCACGTCGGACTCCTGGTGGATCGCCTGGAAGAGATACAGTTCCCGGCCCTTGACGGTGATCGACTTATCCCAGATCGCGTTCTCCCAGAAGTCCCCGCGGGGCCGGCCCATGTCCATCGCGTACTCCTTGACGTCGGCGGTCCCGGTGATGTCGAGGTCCTCGCCAAGGAGCGCGAGGCGGTCCTCGTCGGCCAGGGCGTCCCGCACCGTCTCGACGTCCGGCGCTGACTCCAAAGTCACGTTCAACGAGTGCATGTGCATCAGCGTCGCCGGGACCTTGAGCCCGAGCGTGTCGATCGACAGATCGGGGAAGATCGTCTTCACGTCGGGTCCGTGATGGGAGGGCAACGTCTTGGGGTCGGGCAGGATGTCGTTGATCGGGCCGCGGTCGCTCTGGGCCGGATCGCCGCCCCGACGGACCAGCGTGGCCCGAACCCGCTCGATGCCGAAGGCCTCGCGAAGCGGGGCGATCAGCCTGGAGAGCCCGGTCGTGTTACAGGAGACGACCCGGACGTAGTCCGCGTCGGCGGCCGCCTCGTAGTTCGAGCGGGCGTTGAAGCTCACGTCGACGAGATCGTCGTCCTCGCCGCCCTGGAACAGCGCCGGGGTGTCCGCAGCCTCGTAGAGTGACTTGTTGTCCGCGCCCACTCCCGAGGGGGTCGCGTCGACGACGATGTCACTCGCTTCGATGAGTTCCTCGACGGTTCCGGCCGTCTTCAGACCCGCCTCGCCGAACTGGTCGGCGCGCTCGGGGATCGCCGCATAGAGGTCATACCCCGACTCGACGGCCACCGTGGCCTCGTAGTTCGGTCGGGTCTTCGCCACGCCCACCACAGTCATATCGGGCTGGGCGGCGACGGCGTCGGCCACCCGCTTTCCGATCGTCCCGTAGCCGTTGATTCCCACCTGGATCATGGCCGAGAGTCCCCCCGCGAGTGGGAAAACCGTTTCGAGTACAGTGGGGGGAAACCGGAGCATATTTTAAGTAGTGTGTGGGAGTACCTACCGTTAGTATCGATGCCAGAGAGCAGACAGGGGTCAGTCGAGACCCACCTCGAAGCGGCCCTCGGACAGATCGAGAACACGGAAGTCGAGTATCACATCCGGGAGAGCCTGCAGTTGCTCGCTCACGATAGTCTGAATGAGTAAGGGCTAACTCCCGTGTGGCCGACCATCGAGTATGGGACTTCGGCCTGGCGCTGAAACGGCGGTCCACCAGTGTCTCGACCTGCAACCCGAGGAGCGCTGTGTCGTCGTCACCGACGACGAGCGACGCCCGATCGGCGAAGCCCTCTACGAGGTCGCCGCCGCGGTGACAGATGACGCCGTCCTCCTGACCTACCCGCCCGGAAAGGAACACGGCCAAGAGCCACCCGACCCAGTCGCCGGCGCGATCAAGGCGAGTGATACCTTCCTTGCACCCACGACGAAGAGCATCAGCCACACCCGGGCCAGAAGCGACGCCACCGACGCCGGCGTCCGTGGCGCCACACTACCCGGCATCACGGAAGCCGTCTTCGAGCAGGGCCTGGAGGCCGATTACGACCGGATCCGGGAAACCTGCGAGCGGGTTCATCAGGCTGTCGCCGACGCGGACGAGATCAGGGTCACCGCCCCGGCGGGGACCGACATCGTCGTCGAGCCCGGAGACCGGGAGTGGCGACTGGACACCGGGGACGTGACCGAGCCCGGATCGTTCTCGAATCTGCCCGCCGGCGAAGTGTTCATCAGCCCGCAGACGGCCACCGGTCGGTACGTCGTCGACGGGACGATGCGGCCGTACGGGCGTCTGGAAGCGGGCCAGACGCTTGCCTTCGAGGTCGACGACGGCGTCGTTACCGACATCGAGGACGATCAGATCCGCGAGACCGTCGAGGGTGCTGCTGAATCGGTCGGCGAGGCGGCCTTCAACCTCGCGGAACTGGGTATCGGGACGAACGTCGCCGTCTCCGAACTGGTCGGCTCGGTGCTGCTGGACGAGAAGGCCGCCGGGACGGTGCACTTCGCGATCGGCGACGACGCCGGGATCGGCGGCGACACCGACGCGCCGATTCATCTGGATGGTGTGATCCGCGAGCCGACAGTGTTCGTCGACGGCGAGGAGATCGAGTTGCCCGCCCCGAACGCGGCGAATACTTAGGTCCCGGGCCGCTACGCCGGTGTATGAACGATACACCGGACCGAATTGCGGTTCCCTGTCCCTCCTGTTCGCCGGATCTAGAGACCGCCCACGAGGTCCTTTCGGCGGGCGGCGGCCAGTTGACAGTGCGCTGCACCGAGTGCGATCACGTCCACAAAGTCCAACCCGAAGAAGAGGAAACCGTCGAACGGCAGGTCGTCGTCTCCCAGGACGGCGACTCCTTTTCGACGACGGTTTCGGTCCCGGCCGAGGAGCGAGTTCGGGTCGGCGAGGAGTTCATCGTCGAGACCGAGGAGGCGATCATGCAGGTTCGGATCACGGACCTGGAGACCGGCGAGGAGACCCGGGCCTCGACCGCCGACGCCGGGGACGTCGAGACCTTCTGGACCCGGGCCGTCGACAACGTGAGCGTGAAAGTCACCCTCCATCCCCGCGAGGGTGATCCCGACGACACCCGGAGTTTGACCGCCTACGTGCCCGGGGACTTCGAGTTCACCATCGGCGAGCGGATGACGCTTGGCGAAGACGAGTTCGAGGTGACCGACATCCACGTGCGCGAGACCGCGATCGATCGCTACCCCTTCCAGAAGCTTGGCGACGAGGGCGACACAGTCGAGGCCAAAGACGTCAAGCGCGTGTACGGCTACGAGGAGGGGACGACCCGGGCCTGGTCGGCGTGGTGAGACCCGCTCAGCTTTTGCCCATCCAGCCGTAGGTGGGTGCATGGAGTTCGCGGCGGTCCGGGAATCGATGGTCGACAGCCTGGAACACGACACGAAAGCACTCGTGGAGGCGACGCCGGTCGGGGACGCGATGCGGACGGTGCCCCGCCACGAGTTCGTCGACGCCGAGCACCGGGCCTACATGGACCAGTCCTTCACCCATCGGGATTCGACGGTCCTCGCCCCGAGCCTCGCCGGACAGTTGCTGGAAGCGCTCGCCCCGGACCCGGAGGATTCCGTGCTCGTGATCGGGGCTGGGGTCGGGTACACGGTCGCCGTCCTCGCCGAAATCGTCGGTGCCAGACGCGTTCACGCCGTCGACATCAGCCGCCAGTTGGTCCACGACGCCCGACACAATCTCCGGACCGCCGGATATCGAGACGTGCTGGTCGATTGTCGCGACGGTGCCCAGGGGCTCCCGGAGTACGCCCCCTTCGATCGGATTCTCCTCGAAGCCGCGGTCGCCGAGGTGCCACGAGCGCTCAGGGATCAGCTGGCCCCGGGCGGTCGGCTCGTCGCCCCCATCGGTCGTGGTGAGCAACGGCTGCTCGCGATCGAGGATCAAGAGACCGTCGCCGACTTCGGTCAGGTCGGATTCAAACCCCTCTTGATCGACGGCGAGCAGGGCGGCGCCATCACGCGAAATCGGACCGAGCGCGAGGATCGCGAGCACGCCGCACGGGCACGCGAGCGCCGGCAGGGCTGGGAGATCGAGTGGGACTGTGTCTAATTCACCCCCGAGGCCAGCACGGTGATCTCGCTGTTCTCCCGACGATCCATGTAGTTCGACCCGGCCGGGGGTTCGACGTCGATCTTGAGCGTGCCTTTCCCCTGATTCGGTCCGAGCGAGGGATCGATCTCCACGGTCGCCGTGCCGTCCTCGTCGGTCGTCGCCACGGCCATGCTATCTAGCGAGGCGGTGCCACTCTCGACGATGATGGTCGCGTCGGCGACGGGCGTGTCGTCGCTGCCGATCGCCGTGAGTTCGATCTGGTGCTGTTCGGGCCCGACGACCTGCGGTTCCGGCTTCACGTCGAGTTCAGCCACCGCGAACGATTCCACGCCGGAAATCATGTTGAGCATCACCGAGAGGGCCGCGACCCCGACCACGAAGGCGATGATGAGCCGCACCGGCAGTCCTTCGATACCCCGTTCGTCTACCGCCAGTCGTTCGTACCACGACATGGGCCTGGGTGGCCCGGTGTTCCGTGATAAACCCTCGGCCGAGCCTTTAGGAACCATCGCAGATGATCCCGGCCCATGTCTCACGTACTCGGTCGGACGGCGCAGGCCGGACCCACCGTCGAACTGGGTTCGTTTCTCGCCCGGGACGGGAGCGAGGGTGCGTCGGTCGCGCTCGACCTCGACCGGCCCCACGTCTCGCTGTTCGCTGGCAAGCGCGGTTCGGGCAAATCCTACACCCTCGGCGTGCTCGCGGAGGGACTCGCCGCCGCACGGGGCGTCACCGGCGTCGTGATCGATCCGATGGGCGTCTTCTCGGGGTTGAAAGCAGGTGGCGAGGCGACGGTCGTCCCCGCCCCGACCGTCGCTGCGGACGCCCTCGAACCCCGGGACTGGTGTGAGCTTCTGGATCTCGATCCCGCCAGTCAAGCGGGGGCGCTCCTCTGGCAGGTCGCCGAATCGGCCCAGACCCTCGAGGGAATGCAACGGGCCGTCACAGAGGCCGACGCCCCGCGCGCGGCCATCCGTGCGGTGGCAAATCATCTTACTCTCGCCGACGAGTGGGCGGTCTTCAACCCCGACGGCCTCGACGCCGAGCGATTGCTGGAGCCGGCGGTGACGGTCCTCGACACATCGAAACTCACCGACCAGGCGCTGTCGGTCGTGACCGCAGCGGTAGCGCGGACCCTCTACGAGACGGCCGTCTCGGAGTCGATCCCCCGCCTCCCCTGGTTGTTGATCGACGAGGCACAATCGGTCCTCGACGGCATCGCCGAGGGGCCGCTCCGGACGATCCTGACCCGGGGCCGTCATCCGGGTGTGAGCCTCGCGCTGGCGACACAGCGGCCGGCGGCCCTCCCGCCGGTCGCCATCTCTCAGGCCGATTTGATCTGCTCCCACCGGTTGACCGCGACCGCGGACATCGACGCGCTCGCGACTGCACGACCGACCTATCTTGGAGAATCGATTCAGGATCGACTGCCCGACGGCGTGGGCGAGGCCGTGGTAATCGACGACACGACCGAGTCAGCAGTGACGGTGCAGATTCGAGAGCGACACACACCACATGGCGGGGATTCGCCGCGGGCTAAAGATGCTTGATCATCAATTTCCTGATGAAAAATTAGAACAAGCAATAAATAGCTCAGACATCAGCTGAAATCTATTGTTATATTTCCAGTAGTTAGAGACAAAGAAGCTAATTCTTAATTGATTGTGAAATTTGAAACCACCATGAAGCGCCAAAGTAACTGTATTAACATCAAATCATTAATAGTTATTATTTTTATTCAATGACTGGGGAAGAAGATACAACTAGGCAAAAAACAGTTTTGTTGGTTATTGGTATAATACTCACATCACAAATCTTGGTTCCAATAGCGGCTGGAAGCTCTATGATCACTACAAATAACGATTCACCAAGTGATGTTTCCGTATCTGCAGGAGCTACAATTGAGACAGGGGATTTTACAATTAAAAGTGAAGACGAAATCATCAAAAAGGGGAATATAGTACCCAATATGACAGATAAAAGTAGGCCGATATATCCAAAGGATGCTCAAACAGAAAATTTCTACATAGAAAACCGATCAGAAGGCAATAATCAATTCAATTCAGAGGATTATCCAACTCGAATAAAGATACTTACGGATAACTCAACCGAGGATATACAAAACAAACACATCCAAAAGTTTGGTTCAAGCAGTATAGCAATCGATAATAATCTGAATAGGAAGTTGGACAGTGATGAGCCTGTATTTTATGACGCAGACAAGAATTATTTTCTCACTAATGAAGATCATATCTCCAAGCCAGGATCAGCACCGTTGGAAGCATTAAATAAAACGGATGCGACCTACTTCGACCCATCATCCGGAAATCGGAATTACACAAAAGGAAAAGCAATTGTTTCAGTAAATGAACAAGGTCAGATCGCAACAGGGCCGCTAAACGAAGGTGAAACTACAGTACAACTTCCAGGACAGGTGGCCCTATCTGACTTTGGAGGAGAAACTTATGACGAATATGGGTTTTCAAGTTCTGAAACAACAGATCTTCTCAATAATGACACACCTATACTAAAGACAAACACAACCGATCAGGTGTTGATAGGGGCTCTAGACAAGGGCGGAACCACACTACAAAAGGAAGGTCCTCTCAATCTTAGCAATTTTGATGCGAATGAATCGTTTCATTTAGATAGAATAGACCAATCCGCGGATCAACTCAATAGCCAAGAAGCGATAATTAAGGACTCTAGCGAAGGTGAAATTGGCCAGATTGATGAGCTGGATGAGGTAGTGAAAGCGGGTAAAGGAGCCGTTCACCCAATTGAGTCAGGCATCTCAACATACAAAACAGGCAATCTGTATATTGGCAACTCAAACGGCAACAGTGTACTTGAAAGCGGGGAATTTCTATATATTGAGTCAGGAGCGAAAGACGGCTATCAACCAAAGGACGATCTAGTGCTTTCGAATACAAGTGAAGCAGATGTTACAGTAGAATATGCCGATTCCAGCACCTACAACAGGTTAGATGGTACTGAAGAAACAAATATCTACTTCTTAGATTTGAACGAAAATGGAGAGTTAGATGTTAAGGATCAAACACCAGCAGGGTCTGAACCAATACTAAAAACACAAATTGGGCAGGTTGACAAAGGACAGAATATATCAATTGACGATGAATTCTTAAAAGCTGCCCCGAAGAATGGAGCCGCATCAACTATTGAAGGCAAGTGGTATAGTAATGGCATTTATCAAGATCTGAATGATTCTGAGGGACCATACGTTGGGGGAACTCTCAAATTTGTAGGATCATCCAAAGAGGGCCAATACGAGAGAGGATCAATAATTATTGAGAAGACTAGTGAACAAGGATTGATTAAGAAATCTGATTTTATAATTGTAGGCGGAGACACTTACCAAAACTCGCTGGAGGAGATACCACTTAAGTACAAATTCATTGACCAAAATGGGACTGGCGAATTTTATAATGATCCCATTATTAACAAGAAATCTGACGTGGAAGGTGTATTAACGAGGGATGACACAGTGGTTGCGAGAGGAAGCTTAAGTAGTACATACGAATTCCAAAGTTCATTAGAATATGTTGATCAGGACGGAAGTGGAACGTACTCCAAAAATGAAGCGGTGATAGATTCGCTAAATCCAGGGGATGATAAGTTAGAGCCAGGAGATAAAATACTCAACACAGAAAATAATCCTGCTGAGTTGTATGTTGTGAACTTAAATACATATTCCTCAGATTCGATTTCAAATATGCGAGTTTACCTATCTGAAAATGAATCAGATAGTGGTTATGATAAAAATGAGCCAATTGTAAGTATTAATTCCGTAATTGGATGGAACGAGTCCAAATCAATCGACTCTAGGCCCTTGCAAACATTTTCAAGGGAGATAGGATATATTGATTCCAACAACGATAGCATACTTGATCCCAATGATTCGATCTATCGCGAACACGACCAAGACATTGCCGGCACCAACACCTACGGCGACCACCTCCAGACAATTACTGTCGAAAACACTGGCTCACTCGACCCAACTTACATCGACCAAATCACACTCCAAACCGACGGCACGGAAGTTGCCGCTGCGAGCAGCCCAACCGCGAACGAGACCTGGGTGCTCCAGCCGACAGGAGGTGAGGCCACGATCGACCCGAGCGGGACGACCGTCACCCTTCAGACCACCCTCGGCGAGGATGCACCAGGTGGTGAAACCGTCTCGTTGCGGGTTCCCGAGCCCGTGGATGCCGACGGCGACGGTGCCTATGACCCGGGCGACGCCGGGTTGTTCTTCGAGCAGGACGTGCCGACGGGTGGGTTCGGCCCAGGGCCAACCCTGACTGTCGAATCCGAATCTGACTCGAGTAGCGAACCGACGACCACCGGCCCCTCACCGATCGCCCTTTCTGTCACCCCGCCAGCGTCGAATCTCTCGGCGAACGCCACAGCACTCCCAGTCGAAGTGAGCGGGAACGCCACCGACCGATCAGTGCAGGCGACACTCCAGTACGCCGCGAACAACTCCACGGTAGCAAGCCAGACCGGCTCGCTGGACAGAAACGGCGAGACCGAGTTCAACTTCGATCCCACACCGGGACGCTACCGGGTCCGGGTCGAGGCCCTGGAATCCGACGGCGTGGCTCGCTCTGCGGTAATCGTCGTTGAGGAGCCACCCAGTGCAACGCTCGAAGCGCTCGACCACGCCATCACGCGAGGTGAACGAGTCCCAGTCAATCTGACGCTGGAACGCTCGGACACGGCCACGATCAGTCTGCGAGGACCGGACGGCGGTCGATTGGAACGGGCGACAGTCACGATGTCGAATACGACGGCCAAGTTTGCGGTCGACTCGGACGGCACGGGAGCCGAAAACCGAACAGCCGCCGTCGCTCTCGAATCAACTGACACGAGTCGGGCGGGACTGACCTGGCTGACGACGGTGGCGGACAACGAAACAGCGACCAATCGATCGACAACCGACGAATCAGGACCCGGCAACGCAAGCGGCAGCCCACCAGCCCACGCAGCGTCGGAAGCCGGAAAGGGCACCCAAACAGAACCGCTCGAAGCCGGGAACTACACGATTTCGGTGGCGACTGGCGGCACAATCCAGGACAGAGACACCATTCAGGTCGGCGCGAACTGGACGGCAGCCATCGAACCGATGGTCGCGCCACGAGGAGCCACGATCGCGTCCGCCGAGGACATCGCGAATAACGCGAGCCGACGGGAGAAAATCGCCAGCGGTGACCGACTCGTGATCGCCGTCGAGACCGCCGGACTCGGTTCTTACGCCCGGAACATCACCACCGGTCGCGCAGTCGGGCACGCGAGCCAAAACCAATCCCCAGGTCGTAGCGGTGGCCCGACCGGCCGTAACAAAAGCACCACGACGAAAGCGAACGGAACGCCACCAGCCTTCGTCTCAGTTGGTCCGAAGTCACCAGGAACACGGAGCGAGCAGCCGATGACCGGGCTCCGTCGTGTGGAGGCCCCGAATTCGGACCGCTTTTTCGTAGTCGCGGATCCGAACGCCAGTGGACGTGTGAACCCAGGGAAAGCCCTCGAGACGGCCGTCGTCCTCACCGAGAACACACCGTTCGTCCCCGATCGAACAAACAAAACGGAACAGGAGCGACGGCGGGCCGCAGTTGAAGTGGTCGAGGCCCGGGCCGAGCTCGCTCAGGCCACCGCAAACGACACGCTCGATCTCCCGACGAACGCAACCGTTCCGATCAATGGCTCGACGACAGTGGCACCGGGCACGACCGCAACGGTGCACATCGAAGGCACCGAGCGCAACTTCTCGATCGAGACGGAGACGACCGTCGGCGAGAACGGCACCTACGAAACGACCGCGAACCTGAGCGAATACGATTCGGGCACGAACTACACCGTAACCGTCACGGCAAACGACGAACAGATCAGTGAGGTTCACACGGGGCAGTTCACCGGGACCGAATCCGCGAGCTTGGCGGCCACAGGCGGGGGCGGTGGCGGGGCAAGCGCCGAGGAGTCCCGACCACGCTCGACGCCGGCTGCGACGACCACCGCACCGACCGACTCGGTCACCAGCCCCCTTTCGGACCTGCCCGGTGAGCCCGTCGATCGGGTCGTCGAGGCAGTTCCGGAGCCACTTCGGATCGGGCAGTCGGGGTTGTTGATCCTCGCGTTTGGAACCCTCGCGCTGCTCACGATCGGCGTCGGGCTCAAGCGGCTGATCCGGCCCTAGATTCGGGGACCGACACACACTTGCCGGGACCGATCTTCACCACGGATACATGATCGGGGCCACGGATCTAGCCACAGTCACGGACCCACTCGCGTGGATCGTGGTCCTCACCTTCGCCACGAGCGCGATCCTGTCCATGCGGGAGTCGCCCGCCGCCCGCTACGGGGCGACCGGGGCCTGGGCACTCTTTGCGGTGTTCTGGGCGCTAATGGTCCCGCACTACGCAATCGAGATGCGGAGCATCGTCGAAGGCGTGCTGAGCGCCGCCGCTGTGCCCGGCTCGCTGTACGTCGCGTACCTGATCTATACCGAACGCCGGTCCTTCGAAGTGCTGACCCGGGCTGTCGCGATCATGGGCTTCATCTACCTCCCATTCGAGGCGATCACGGTCATCAGAAGCGGATCGATCGAGATGGTCGTGGCCCACGTGGAGTTCATCCTCCGTGCCGTGGGCGTCGAACCGACGGTCATCACTGGTCCCGACGGACTTCGAAGCACCTTCCTCTTCCTGGCCGAGGACGGGCACCGGCTGACGACCCGGGTCATTCTAGCCTGTACCGGCATCGGGAGCATCTCGATCGTGGCCGGCCTGGCCCTTTCCGTGGACGCCTCCCCCCGGCGCAAACTTCTCGGGATCGCGATGGCGGTGCCGATCATCTACGGGCTCAACGTCCTGCGGGTGGCCTTTATCGCGCTGGCGCACGGCTTCCAGTGGTTCGCCGGCTTCCAGGACCCGATCTTCCTGGTCTTCGGCATCGAGGACCCCTATCTGGTCTCCTACATCGTGGCCGACAGAGTCATCTCCCAGTCGGCCTCGGTACTCGTGCTGATACTCATCACGCTGGGGCTCCTGCGGCTCATCCCCGAACTGTCCACGGTCGTCGAGGACGTCCTCTTCCTACTCACGGGCCGGGAGTACGACCTCGACCTGTAGAACTAGTCGGTGGGTTTCTGCTCCAGATCTGGGTGGTCCGCGATGAAAACGACGGTGTGATCGGGCACGTCCTCGCTGATCCAGGAGTTCGCGCCGATCGAGACGTGATCGCCGACCTCGATGGGGCCCATGATGTTCGACCCGGCCCCGATGACGACGTGATCGCCGATGTCCGGGTGGCGCTTGTAGCCCTTGCGTAGCATGTGCTCCTCGTTCTCGGCCTCCTCGAAGTGGAGTGCCCCGAGCGTGACGTTCTGGTAGATCCGGGCCCAGTCACCGACCGTCGCGGTCTCGCCGATGACGACACCCGTCCCGTGATCGATGAGACAGTACTCGCCGATCTCGGCCCCAGGGTGGATGTCGATCCCGGTCTCGGTCTTGGCACACTCAGAGAGCTCTCGGGCGTACTCCCCTGCACCTGCCTCGTAGAGTGTGTGGGCGACACGGTGGACCAAAAGCGCCTGGAAACCCGGATACGAGCGGATGACCTCCCGGTAGCTCTTGGCCGCCGGGTCGCCCTTGTACGCAGCGACGACGTCCCGCTTCAGCATGTCCCTGATTTCGGGCATCCGATCGAGGACGGTCGTCACCACCGGGGCCGGATCGGACTCGCCATAGAGTCGGAACCCGGTCACGAAGAGTTCCCCGAGTTCGGAGAGACACTCCTGCACTGCGTCCGGGTCGCCCACGTTGTTCCCGGAGTTCCAGAGACGCGGAAAGAGCAGACACTTCAGCAGGGCAATCTCCCGGCGGGCGTGATTGCGTTCGGGAGCGACCAGATCGGTCTCGGTCGGGAACGGCGCTTCGTCGGCCCGATAGGACGCCACGAGGGCGCGGTGGGTGTCGCCAGTGTAGCGATAGGACATAGTGGATAGGGTGGGGAACTTCCTCTACGGCGGCCGTCGGTACAAATCCCTCGATACGACCGATTCACGCCGACACTCACCGCGAGAACTCGAGCAGGCGCTCGCGCTGATAGTACGCGAGCGCCGCCAGGACCGCGATGAGCGCGATTATGAGTGCCGCCTCGAGCGGCCGGTTGGTCGCGAGTCGGCCGCCAGCGAGACTGAGCATGGCATAGCCCGGGATCCGGCCGAGCGTGGAGAGGACGACGAGATGGGAGAGCGGGAGCGGCGTGAGCCCGCAGACGAAACACAGCGCGTCGTCCGGGAGCCCGGGAACCAGAAACACCAGAAAGACGGCCAATCGGCCGTGATCTTCGAGAAATCCGTCGACCATTTCGAGGGTCAGGGGATGGACCAGTCGCTCGACTGCGGGTCGCCCGAATCGTCGACTCAACCCGAACGCTATCGCACTTCCGATAGTCGCCCCTATGAGGCTGTAGATTGTGCCGAGTACCGGGCCGAAGGCGTACCCGCCGGCCAGTGCGAGCACCTGGCCCGGGATCGGAGCCACGACGACCTGGGTGGCCTGGATCAGGATGAAAACGAGTGGCGCAAGCAGGCCGAAGGACTCGACGGCCTCCCGGACGGCCTGGGCATCGAGCATCGATCCGAAGGAGTAGTCGAAAAGAACGAGCCCGACTCCAGCGAGGACCAGAAGGACGAGAATCGAAAGGATGGCGATCCATCTCGCCCGGGGAGAGACGAAAATCGGGGGCAACACAGGGCCTCGATCGCTCATTGGTGGCTGGTTCCTACGGCGAGGAGTTCAAAAGAAGTTGGGTGCCGATTAGATGGGCGGTTCTATACCGGCCCGAATCATTCTATTTTCATTATAATTGTGCCGTAACTAATTAACAGGTAGTTAGATAATTACTATAATCTATCAGATTATATAATAATTAAGTCGCCGCATTACCAAAGACCGTGGAAATAAGACAGTTCCGATTCCAGTAATGGAATTTTACCGCTTTAAAACCCCATCAACCGGAGATACTAGACCGACGAGCCGAACTAATACAATAAAAATCAAAAATTTGATGAAATAATCTTAATACCATATAATGATAAAAACTTGAGAGCGATAATATTGATTTATTATCCCGTATAGGGAGGCAAATACGAAATATTCCGATTAAACCAATCAATCTAAAGATATATTAATTATAAATGAATAGTATTTGTAACGACAATAGAGAGGTGGGCCAAATTCCAAAACTATCAAAATTCAATACACTATTTAGAGGAGTAACTTTATCGATATGGTTGCTTAATTGTATAGATCAAATTGGAGATAAAAATACCCGAAAACGGATTTCGAGTGAAGGCAATACGAATTTGCCCATCTAGCAGTTCCGTAACCTGGTCCGTTCATGTTCAATCATGGCTGTATACCCGTCTACCAGGGACGTGATAATGTGCTCACCCACTTCGGGGGTTGCCACAGTCGGATCACCCAAAACTCCAGCATCCGTTACCGACTGAAAGCCGAGATTCAGGACCGCAGAACGAGATTTTAGACCCTCATTGCCAGGGCGCAATTCGGAATTACGGACACGTGATGGTTCAATAGCCATCATCATCGCGGTTTCAGTACCGCCACCATGGATAACCGGCTCCTGGTATTCCAAACCGGCCTCTTCTAGCCCCTGATTTATTAGTTCTGTAAAACGGTTCAGGTCTACAATCGGGATGAGCGAGAGCTCCGAGTATTTTGGGGCCAGTTCGGCAGCTGCGGTTTCAACAGGCGGGAAATTTCCACCGTGAGAGGGGAGCAAGACTGCGAATTGAAATCCATGGCCATCGAGTGAGTCAAGATAATCGTCTATAAGACCTTTGAGAACGTCGGAACTGATCGAGATCGTGCCCGGATAATCGGTATGGCTAGGTGAACACCCAACTTGAATCGGAGGGGCCACAAGTGTGTCACCGAGCCGGTTTGCGACCCGAGTCGATATTTCCTCGCCAATCATCGAATCAGTTCCAACCGGGAGGTGTGGCCCATGTTGTTCTGTCGCTCCAATTGGAATGATTACAGTATGGACTTCTTGGCCCGCGACCTCTTCTATGGAAGTCCAAGCGAGTTCGTTCATTTTTACAGAACGCATGGTAAGCAGTTTTGAGCACAGCATAATAAATTTGAAAGCGATGTACTTGAGAAAAGTTAGATACTAAATAGATCACAACAATTACGACCCCTGGAAACTGTTAATGAAGTGGGCACCAATAGCCGGAGTTGTATGTCAACAGTTCAGCGAACACCGTATCGCCGCGTGTCACCCACCCTTGTTACCTGGCTATTGGGCCCAGATACACGCCGATCCGATCAGTTAATCGAGTCGTGTTCTTGACGCCCACATTCGCACTAACACTTATAGTATTCCGTGTGGATTTTTCTGTAACATGGCTACGACGGCAATTTGGCTTGCTGTAGTAACAATGGTGGCATGGGGCGGATGGGCAATTTTTGCAAAGATTTCCACAGAAACGATCTCGTCGGACTTGGCAACACTTGTAACATATGCATCGGCGAGTGTTTTTTTGTTAGGAAACTACCTGTACAACTCACAGAACCCAGTCGATTTTGATCCGACTGGTGTAACATATGCACTGGGAGCAGGAATAACAAGTGCCATCGGGGCAGTAACCATGTATTCCGCACTGAAAACCGGAGATGCATCGGTTGTAACTCCGATTAGCGGGTTGTACTTCGTCATCGCAGCCATTCTGGGCGTTCTCATATTTAAAGAGCCCATTGGAATGAAAAAGGCTGCAGGGCTCGTATTTGCGGTTATATCTATCACTCTTGTAACTCAGTAGAAACTGGGGGGAGAAATCAAAACTAAGATTGCACTATCTTCAAAATTGGCCCGGGGCGGATTTAATCGTCGTCCGGTGCGGCCTGGGACTGTTTTTGAGCCGTCTGTGACTCTGATTTGCGGGTGATAAACCTGGAATGCTCTTCCCCGTCTTCCAGCATATTAGCTTTGAAATAATCTCTGGCAGCAACGTAACTGGAGAATGCTATCGCGACAAGGAAGACGGTGAACGGGAATGCCAAAATCACTGGGAATGCCTGCATTGCGCTAAACAGGGGGAGTTCAATCGTCATCACACCCACGAACGCGAGCAGAACACCCCACCATGCCCGGTTCCGAGCATTGGGATTTTCGGTCCCAAGGGTAATCGAAGAGAGGATAAACACAGTCGAATCGAGGGAGGTAATCACATACCCGGTGATCACGAGGACGAACAGAACAGCCAAAACCAACCCATATGGGGTGAGATTGACTGCTTCGGCAATCGCAGCAGGAATTCCTCCGGAAGAAACGGCCTCAGTTACCGGTTCGACATAACCCGGGGAGAGAACCCATCCGCCAATGATCGAGTGCTGAATCCACAGGAAGACTCCGGGAATAGCGACCAAACTCACAAACGTCTCTCGAAGAGTTCGGCCCTTGGAGACCCGGGCGACAAAGCTGCCAACAAAGATGCCCCACGCTGCCCACCAGGCCCACCAGAAACTGGTCCAATAGTGGCCCCAATCGCCAGCTGCGGTGGGATCCGTGAAGAACGAAAGTCGGAACATGTTGTTGATCCAGATCCCAGTTGCATCCAGCCCGATATTGATCGCGGACAAGGTTGGGCCCACCACCAACAGGAACCCGGCCGAAATCATCGCCAGAATCACCGTCGCTCTCGCAGCGTTCTGGATGCCCTTGTGAAGTCCGAGCCAGACGTCTCCGAGGAACACTAACCCAATTAATCCAAATAGTATGTACGTAAGGGAAGATCCTGGCATATTGAATACATCACTGATGAGCGCATCGAATGTCTGGGCAGAGAACCCCATCGTCGCTGCAATTCCCCCTACAATAGCGATTAGGGAGGCCAGGTCCACAACCCAGTAGAGGTACTTGTGGTCCCCGTCTCCGAGGAGCGGTTTGAGCATAGAACTGATTTTGAATCGGTCCACGTTCCGGTTGTAAATTGTGAGGGCAAATGCGAGAGCGAAGGGAGGGTACCACATCGCTAGCCCGGGGAAGATCTCGTGGATAAACATGAACGAAAGCGACATGGATTCAAGCGCGCCACTCACTGGCCACGGCTCTGGGGGCGGAGCAGCCATGATCGAAGCAGGCTCCCCAACACCCCAAATGATGATCGAACCACTGTATCCGACAGTAAATACCATCGCGATCCATCCAAATAGGCCGAATTCAGGTTCTGCATCCTGACCGCCAATGCGAATTTTTCCGTACTTCGAGAAAGTCATGAACACGGAAAACGCCAGAAGCGCAAATCCCAGTACCATAAACCACCAGCCGAAGTTATGGAGAACAAAGTCATAGCCCGCCATCATCATGTCATTGAACCACTGCGGGCTCAAAATTCCAATTGCACCGAGAACAGCGAGTCCAACTGCAGTGAGGAAGAAAAGCATTTTCTCATTGAACTCAGCCCCTTCCAAACCAAAAATCTCCATTAATTTCATGCGTGTCGTCGATTGGTTTTGGGTTCCGAGTTAGTTTGCAGATGCCCAGCTACTGCGTTGTCGGTTCGCCTCCTGTGTACCGTTCGCCTCCAATTTTTGGTTGGTGTATTTGGCATGTTGATTTAACCACAGCACGTGCTCCGCTGAACCATCTTTCGCCGTGGGATTGCCGCGTGGATCATGCGGCCACACAGCTGGCTCATAGAGTTCGTGCTCGTTCTGTGTCTTTAGGTGGTCGGTGTGTGATTCGGTTCCATCACACTGCTACACACACCCAGTATACGCGGGGGAATATAAAAATTGGGTTTAGGCATATAGGGATTGGCAATGGAGCCCTCGTTGCCCCAAAATCGAAACCCCGTTCCGATAATGGTCATCTGGGAGTATTGTTTCTTGCACGAAGAACTGGCCGAGCGACCGACCTTTCGACTACAGAGTGAGAGAAAACCGACTCGAGGGGCGAAGATGGGCAACAGTACGGTTTTCCACCGCACCACGGTAGGCTCCAATCTGGTAGGTAAGATGGTCAACGAGGTACAAGAGGGAGTATCGAACAGGGCTTGAAGGCCGATTAACGGACAGATCTATAGCCAGAGCCACCACCACACAGATCCCCGGGATGGCAAGTAAGCTAATGGCAAGAAACTCTAAGCCGCCAACACCTGCTAAAATCCCAAGCGCGACTAAGGGAAGCGAATAATAGCGCGTAACTTCGAGAGCGAAACCGTAGACTCGTGAAAGTGAGCCACGGAAGAGACCAGCCACAGCCGCAGACACACGAATGGACCCGGTTATCACTGAAGTGAATGCCTGTTTTGTGGGCGTGATGACGAAACCGAGAACCGTCATAGCTGCCAAAAATGTGCCCAGAGAAGCACCAATATTCAGCATAGAATTGACCACAGGCAAGACCGCGAGCAATACCAAACCAACCAAGGAGATCGCTGGCAGCGACACCGAGCCGGGGTGGCCGTACAATTTGGCCAAAAGCGCTTCAGAACCGCCGTAAGAAAGACGTCGTCCGAGAAAATTGGTGACTCCTCCGTAGTCGTGCTCGACAACACCAGTTGGATCGTACACCAGATCAAATCCATTCGCCAGTGCGTCCCAGCTAACACCAACGTCCTCGGCGACGTTTCGTTCTGGGAAGGGGGTTTTCTCAAACACCTCTCGGTGGCCGACAAGATTGGCAGTTGGAAGGTAGGGTGTCGACTGTTCTCGGTCCACTGGGGACGCACGTGGACCCATATCCAAAGAGGAGTGGATCCCTTCATACTCATGCATGGGCCGTGCTGTATCGGTAGGGCGGACACGTCCACCGACCACATCATGAGTGGCCAGAGCGGGAACAAGATTCGATAGCCACGCCCGATTCGGACGACAGTCTGCATCCGTGAACGCGATGATCTCGTTCGCCGCACTCGAAACACCCCGGTTTCGGCTCGCACCGATGCCGAGTGGTTCCGTGTCAGATCCAACAGGAACGAGACGCAAGTTCCCATCCGCTGTCAGAGAGTGTGATCGGATTAATTCCCGTGTGTCGTCTGTGGAGCCGTCATCAACAACGACGACCTCGTACTCAGGGTAATTCAGATCGGCCAAAGCGTCCAAAGCCGGCTCTATTGCGTCTGCTTCGTTTCGTACTGTCAAGATGATCGAGACGGGTGGCTGAAACTCTGGGTCACGTGCGGGCCTCCACTCGAGAAAGCCGCGATTGTAAAGATCACTGAGTAGTGCTCCAGTCGATTCCGCTGAAACCCCGCCTTCCCTAGCAATCGCCGTTACTGACTGAAACTCATCAGTGGAAACCGTCTTGAGGAGATCCTGGGCAGAGTCGTTCAACCGAGTTACAACGAGAGGACCAGACCGAGAAACAAGACCATTCTGAATCGAAACACTGTCCCGGAGACGGTACTGGCCACTCGTTCGTGACATTTTGGGTCAGTCACCGTGCAAAATCGAGCGTAGTTGAGGATCCTCTCCTTCTGAGTCCTTGCTACCCATCGCAACTGCTGGACATCCTTCGTGGTCATCGACGTGGGTCCCAAGAGAGGTAAGTTCGTCCCATGCAGTTTGGAAGCCGTCCGAAATGACGTTGCCCGATTTTACTTCCGGCCATTGAGTGAACGCACAGGGGTACACATCCCCAACGGGATCGACCAAGCAAGTCATAGACCCGGCTCCACATTCTTTCAAAGTCTCGTTTCGAACTTCACCCATTGCGTTCAGGTAAAAGAACGAGTCGCCTGTTCGAACATCAGGGTGATCGCTCAACCAGGAATGCAGGTACGTGATCTGATCAGTGTCCAGTCGAAGCCTATCCCAGACATCTTCACCACGTCCGCTGGGGCGGAACCGGTTGAGGCGAAGACCCGCTCCATAACTCCCCGCTAGCTCGTATATTTCGTCCAAATCGTGGACGTTTTGGCTCGTGACAACCGTATTCACGGTGGTCCCAATATCTCGTTCTGCAAGTTCAGAAAGCGTGTCTAGAACAGAATTAAAAACACCATCCCCACGTAACGCGTCGTTTTCTGGCTGAAGTCCGTCCAGACTCACCTGCAGGTATAAGGGGTCCATCTCTTCCAGCCGATCCAAAACGGTCGCGTCCAACTGTGTTCCATTGGTACTCACACAAGTAGAGATTCCCCGATCCGTGAGATCAGCGAGGAGTTCAAGGATGTCCGGTCTAACAAACGGCTCACCCCCACCAATATTCACCTGGAAGATGTCCATCTCGTCACACTCCGCGATGAATTCCTTTGCCTCGGCAGTAGACAGTTCGTCAGACGATTGCTGTGCGGGGCCACTCCCGGAGAGGCAATGATCACAGTGCAGATTACAGCCAAACGTGACTTCCCACGTGATCGTGACCGGTGAGCGCAACGGGCTACGTGACATGTATATACCCCTTTTTTCGAGCGACTTCGATTACCTCAGGAGAAAATTCATCCTGGAGGGCTTCCAGCTCGATAGCTGACCGATCCTCAACATACTCCAAACACGAAATGATGCGCTCGTCGACTGTGCTCAGCGTCGCATCCTCGTAGCCGTAATTTTCGTGGTCATACACGAGACCATACTCGTCCTCGCGCCGATATTTGATGTACTCAGGCTTCGATACGGTCTTTCCCATTCAATAAACTCCGCAAATCCCGTCAATCCGGAGTTCCTCTTTCACCAGGTCGCTTTCGATCTCCGGCGGTTCAGTGTCGGCAGTTTTCGAGCTTTCAGTTTGAGGGGCTGCTTTTGACATCATTTAACGTTAGTCCGGTGCAAATACTTATAATTTGTCACCAGCGCCCGATCCGGCGAGTAGTAGAATACCCTCAATACTCAAGTTGGTCGGTTCACAATGGCACTGTATGGACCTACAGCAAGAGGTCGAGATTGTGGGGACACCCATATCCAATCGAGCGGTCTTCCGTGCTGTTCGAACAAATCTGGCCGAAAATGGGCACCCGACCGAGGAGCTAAATGAACATCTGGCGGCTCGCGCTCGAGGTGGAGTCGGCCTGGTGGTCGGTCCAGCCAAAATGCTGGTCGATTCGTCTGCCAGCGGGCCTTGGTTCGTGGATGCGTATGATACGGATGTTGTCCCCGCGCTTGAGAGAACTGCCAGATCGATTCACGAGGCAGGGGGAACGGTTTTCGGGCAACTCACACACCCTGGGGCTGAAGCGACTGGTGATTGGGAAATGCAAGCACAACTTGCACCCTCTGCAGTGGCCTCAGATTCAACCTACGAGATGCCGACGCCAATGAGCCACGACGATATCGAAAGACTCCAGCGCTCATTCGGGACCGCGGCGAAAAACCTTTCAAACGCAGGATTTGACGGTGTAGAGCTCGCTGCAGGCCCGTATTCGATTCTCAGACAATTCCTCTCACCAAAGTTCAACGTTCGCGAGGACGAGTATGGCGGTTCATGGGAAAATCGGGCTCGGTTCGTGAACGAAGTACTCGATACAGTCTCAAAAGCAATCGATGAACCTGTCGGACTGCACCTCTCGTTGGCCGAGATGGAATATGGTGGATACGAGTATGAAGACATTCCGGACCTACTCAATGCGATTGACGGATTTGACTATCTCTCTGTCACTGTCGGAACCGCCTCGACGTACACACAGGGGCACAGTGGAATTGGAATGGATTCCCCCGGCCTTGAATCTGGCATTGAAACAGTTTCGGACATCGTCGATGTCCCACTCATCGGCCGATCCCCGCTGACGACTGGAGACTCAACAAGAGATCTTCTCGACGCTGGTGCCGATCTGGTGAGTTTTACCAGACAACTTCTTGCGGACGAAAATACGGTTCAAAAGCTCCAGGAGGGAGTTCGGCCAAAGCAGTGTATCAAGTGTAATCAGAAATGCCTTGAGGGAGTGTTTGCAGACGCTCATGGCGGACACGTGGAATGCGTAATCAATCCCCGAACAGGGAGGGAAGCGGAACTTGACCCGATTCAATCACTCCCGGAAGTCAATTACAAACAAAACATTCTGGTGGTTGGTGGGGGGCCTGCTGGAATGCGGTTCGCAACAGTTGCCTCCCAACGCGGACACAATGTTACGCTCCGAGAGAGAAAGGACAAGCTTGGTGGCCAACTGACGGTCGCTGCACAGGGAATACTCTCACCCATCGAACGTGCATTAGAAGACCTCAAGTCGGACCTCATCGAAACGGAAGTAGCAGTTGAAACAGGGCAAGAGGTGCGTGCAAAAGACATCTCAAATGAATGGGACGCCATCGTCGTCGCAACTGGCGCGCCGATTTCCACGAAGGAAGGATACGATTTCGAAGAAAAAGTTGTTGATGCCGTCGATGTTCTTCAGGGCGAAGAGACGGCAGATGAGGTACTACTGATCGACGAGAATCGGTGGATTATAACCATGCAAGTCGGCTTGGAACTCGCCCGCCGGGGGACTGATCTGGAAATAGTCACCGAAGACCACTATCCAGGTTTCCGAACCGAACAGCCCAACCTCCCGACGATGGTTGCCAGCCTCCAAGCACAGGGGGTCGATTTCATCGGGAATCACGAAGTGGATGAGATCACAGACGACGGGACAGTAACGATGCATCACATCTATTCCGGCACAACCCAGTCCCGAAAACCGGAGACCATAGTGTATGCGGGACGACGGAGTGCAAATGAATCGCTTTACTTGGAGCTCTCAAATGGCCACGACGACGTGTACCGGATCGGAGACGCGGTGTCACCGCGTAAATTAGATCGGGCGTATTACGACGCTGAAGATCTCGCCCGGCGGCTTTAGAATTACTTTGCCGTCATTCCTGCATCGATAGGAAGGACAGCACCAGTCACGGCACCGGACGCATCACTCGCAAGCCAGAGATGCGCTTCAGCAACGTCTTGCGGGTCGAGCAGGTTCCCATCGAGGAGATTCATCGGGCCAACGGGGCCCGAAATTCTATCGAAGGGTTCGGTCCCGAGTGATTCGACCATTTTTTCAACCATTGGCGTATCGATTCCGGTCGGACTCACTACATTGGCCCGGATCCCATATTCGCCGAGTTCAAGCGCCAGTGATTTCGTAAATCCGATGATCCCGTGTTTTGACGCCGAGTAATGGGCAGACCAAGCCGCGCCCACTTGCCCCAAAATCGAGGACGTGATTACGATACTCGCCTGTTTCTCGTGCTGAATTGCTTGTCTGGCGATGTATTTAGCCGACAACCAGGCACCTTTCAAGTTAGTATCGATGACCAATTCGAATAGCGCCTCGTCAACGTCAGCAAACGGACGACTGTCCCAGACACCAGCATTAGCGGCCAAAAAGTCGATATGACCAAATCGATCAACCCCCGTTTCGACAGCGTCTCGAACGGCTGAAGCATCACGCACGTCAACTGGAATTACGAGTGCCTCAGAACCAGTATCACGAACCAAATCAGCAGTTCTCTCAAGATCTGCCCTGGTACCAAGATCGTACGGAAGCGTTGAAATCTCCGAGCATATGTCGGTAACAATCACGTCTGCACCTGCCTCAGCGTACCGTTCTGCGGTCTTCCGACCAACGCCACGAGCGGCCCCCGTCACGAACGCAACCCGGTCATCAAAGTTATACTGAGGCATCGTCGTTCAATTAGAGTACCTCATTGGCCTCAAGGTACGACACTACTTGATCGATTGCGTGCTCCGGCGAGTCGTCGATTATTTCCCCAGCGGTTTGTTCATCCGAATCTGTATCGCCCATGATCTGGTGGATTCGCTGTTCGACGGACCCGTGCCGTGGTGGTGCCCCATGACCCACACGCTCGTACGCGTGGATGTCACGGACACTAAGGGAACCAATACTCATGGAAAAGCGCGATTCCCCGGGCACAATCTCGTCCAGTGGAAGCGTTCGAATGGACGCTCTTTGGGCAGCGAGTACAGAGTCCATAGATCCACGTGAGGGGTTGGCAAATCCGGAATCGATCCCCAAAACAACGGGAGTATTGAGACCAACTATCTCCTGTTCACCCAACGCGACACGTCGTTGAACGAGGAGATCATGGTCGGACTCGTAGTGACCATCAACGTCCTCCGTGCCGATTCCGGTCACGCCCGTTGTTGATCGCCATCCCAGATCAGCTGCTATGGTTGTGATCACCTCGATATCCATCGTCGGTGCCTCGTCACCGATGAATACTGTTTCGGGCTCCTCCTGCTCAATAACCTTGGCGAGAACCGCCCCATATTTTTCCCCAATCGGGTCTTCGATGGGATCATACTCAATATGGATGGCTTCATCAGCACCCGCCCGTAGCCCGGCTTTGACAGCGTCTTTTGCCCGTTCATCGCCAATCCCGAGAACGGTGACATGCTCCGCATGCTGTTGGGCAGCTTCGAGCGCCACCAGATCTGTCTTGTTGGCTAGCCAGCGTCGGGTTTGAACACCCTCAGACTCCGTGTCCGGGAGGACCTTGTGCGGAGAGGGGCGGATTGGAACAATTGCGTTCATCATCCTAGATCGTACTCCACTCCTTTACCACCATCAGGCTTCGTCCAGGAAACGGCTCCCCGGTCCGGATCGTTGGCACAGAAAACCATGCAGGAGCCGCATTCGATACAGTGCTCGTACGAGAAGTATATCCCACCCTCCTGCTCTTCCTGGTAGTCAAAGCACTGTGCCGGACAGAGGTGCAGACACGGTTTCTCCTCGCAGTCGACACACTCGGAGTTATCGACGGTGATGTGTCCCTCTTCTCCTACATCCCATTCGACTGTTTCCAGATCTTTTTCTACAGACATTGGTGTTCGCCTCCATTGAGCCGGGGGGTGGTAGTTCCTTTTGTACGCATGTCTATCCGGTGAATAACTCCATCGCCGTTTGTAGTCTGTTGTATGTGGAACATAGTTTGTCAAAATGACCGTACCGCTTTCCATCCATCTGCCAGTACACCTCGCAACTTGATATCTCGCTTGCGCAAACTCCGCAGTGCTTGGCGCCAGGTCAGTCCCGAGGCGTCCCCACTCGTCGAGAACGTGTGTTCGAGGACCTCGCGAGCGACTGCCGGATACTCGTCGAAGAACTTCTCGTTCTCAACCACCGACGGGATTCCCCTATGTTGTTTCATCTCGGTCATCACATAGGAGTTGTTGAGAAGTTTATCGTACCGCTGGCCAAAGCTATCCCAGTCCTGATTTTGATCGCTACCGATCGCCGCCTCGGCGGCACACATCCCGCTCTTAATACCGAAGTCCAACCCTCGGAACGTGAACCCCTTGTTCAGGGTCAGGCCGGCGGCATCACCAACGAGGCTAATTCGGTCGTCGTATCGTTGGGGGAGGTTGGAGTACTTGTACTTCGGCACGAGGATTCCCTGGTATTCAGTAGTTGAACCCCCTTCGACGAGTGGTTTGACCGCCTCGAGCTCTTTGAACCGGTCCAAGAGATCATACAACGGGGTGCCGCGACCACTATAACCCTGCTTTCCATACTTTTCGAGGGAACTCATGCTCGCGACGGCACCGACCGCAATACTCGATTCAAATGTATAGAGGAAGTATCCGAGCCCAGGGACCCCTTCAGGAAAGCCTTCGAAAGCGTATGCGGCACCTTCGCCAGGTTCCAGGTTGAAACGCTCATTGATTGTCGACTTATCGAGATCGATCACGTGTTTGACGGACTGGCCAACGTTTTCATTCCGGACTGTTTCTCGGATCCCAGCGACGCGACCAACTGTGGTGTTAACTCCGTCCGCACCAACGACGGCCTTGCAAGTGAGGTCTCCCCCAGTGCGATCTGTTTCGACGAGAACTTCCTCGCCTCGTTGAGAAACATCCCGAACTGTCGTTTCCGGAATGAACACGGCACCCTTCTCCTCGGCTTTCTTCACGAACCATTGGTCAAACCGCCCAACCTGGATCGTGTAATTGGGCTCGTCGAGAATGGCCGGATCCCGATAACTGATTCCAATAGACGTGCCTTCGTTGAGGATACGAACGTTATGCTCTACGACATGTCTCCCAAGCGGGGCCTGATCCGGGAACTCTGGGACCAACTCGCTGAGCACGTCCCCGTAAAGAACGCCACCGGTCACGTTCTTCATCCCAGCCTCTTTCGCCCGCTCAACGAGGGCGACGTCGATGCCGTGTTCGGCGAGTTTGTACGCTGCTGCAGTCCCCGCTCGCCCGGCACCGACGACGATTACGTCAAAGTCGACCATCACTCCTCACCCCTTGGTTCTTCAGCGTCGCTTGAATTAGTAGCATGCGTTGCTTGGATAGCTTCGGTTAGTTTCGGTCCATACGTTTCGAAATCACCCAAAACCCCAATATCCGCCATATCGAAAACGCGAGCGTTGGGATCGGTATTAATTGCCAGAATATGTTCCGCCTGGACGTCGTCCAAGTGATAGGGATCACCGGAAATGGCAACAGGGACATACAGGTCCGCATCAACAGACTTGCCCGTAACACCGATCTGCCGGTCGTGGGCAACCCACCCCTCATCGACAAGTGGTCGAGACGCTCCAACAGTCGCATTGAGAGAGTCAGCAAGGGATCGGATAACCTGGAAGTCATCACGACTTTCGAGGCCGTCCCCACCTGCCACAACCACTTTTGCTTTCGAGATGTCCTTTTCGGGGACTTCTATTGTCCGGAGCCGTTCAACGCCCTCTTCAGCCACTCCTTCGACTTCGATGCTGTGTTGGACAGGGGGCGTTTCTGCTCCGCTACTGGGTTCCGGTAGCCCATCCATGGAGAGTGAGGCGACAAGCGGACGGTTCTCAACCTCAAAGGTCACGAGGGCTCGTTTATCAAACACTGGGCGATGCCCGATCAGTTCACCGTTTTTCACTTCGAGCAGTGAATCCAAGAGACCAGCCCCACCTGTTGTGGATGCAAGAGTAGCTGCCATTTCGTCGCCGTCAGGGGTGCTGGGGAAAAAGACCCCGAGCGGATCTCGGTCAGTTACGATGTCCTGTAATGCCCGCACGCGGACAGACACAGTGGTGGTACTCGGTTCGAATTCACCGGAGCGTAATCGAAGGGTCAGATGCTCATCTGCGGCGGATACATCGAGTTCCGACATGTCGTGAATGCCGTCCATCGTGATCACAACCACATCGACATCCGAATCGCTGGTCGCTTCCAATCGTTCTTTGAGTCGCTGGGCTTCACCGAGGACCGAACATCCATCCCACTCCGGAACGACGATCAGTTGTTCACTCATAGTTCTCGGGCCAGTGTTTCACCGTCGTAAATTGCTTTATCCACCAGGCGCGGTGCCACGCTGTCTCCAATCGAGTGGACTGGAATGTCTACCTGGTCTCTCAATTGGTGGGCGAAATCGTCCCGTGCTTGGCGGCGATTCGCGACAACCAGCGAATCGGCTTCGATCGACTCGATCTCCTGTGAGTAAACGTTCATTGCCTGGACTAATTTGTCCTCGTACCCGACCACCGTGGCGTGCTCTTTGGTCTCGATGTTCAGATCAACCAGGGATTCAAGGAATGGAGGAACGTTCGATCCCTCTAATTGATCACCGGGGTGGTACGATGTCGTGACAATGGTGACATCGTGACCCTCTTTTGCAAGCTGCTCTGCCACGCCGACACCAGTGGCATGCTTGTTCTGGTCAAAGACAACCACGGAGTCACCAACAGATTCTCCCTGTAACACGTCCCACGAGCGATACACATCCTCTCCTGGAAGGTCGGGAGATTGCTCAGTAGCCCCCGTTGCAGCAACAACAACGTCCCAGCCGCCATCGACATCTTGCGGAGAAACTTGAGATCCAGTTTCGACACTCACGTCCCGGGTTCGAAGTCGGTTTTCGAGGTTCCTGACAACGTCGCCAAACTCGCGCCGGGCCTCGATATTCGTCGCGATGTTTACTTGGCCACCAAGTTCAGCTCGCTTTTCGTGGATGGTAACATGATGGCCGAGATCCGCGGCAGTTACAGCAAAGGACATCCCAGCCGGACCCCCACCAACGACCAGGACCTCTTTGGGATCATCCGCTTCCGGAAGATCAACTAGCCGGTCCATTTCAGTTTCGCGGCCCGAGCGCGGCGTTTGGATGCAACCGATATGGCCTTTGGTGTTTAGGCCGCCGAGGCAGTTCTGATTGCACGCTATACAGTGAGTGATTTCGGAATCATTGCCCCGTTCGGCTTTTCGAACCGTTTCGGGATCCGCAATCAGTTGTCTGCACATCCCGATAAAATCGGCTTTGCCCTCCTGTAAAAGATCTTCAGCCTTTGTCAGATCATTGATTCGGCCAGCGGCAATAACTGGGACATCAAGAATACTTCGAGCATCCCCATAATACTCTTCAGTATACCCCAGTGGTGCATGCATCGGGGCGTCCGTCACGTATAGCTTTGAAATCGTAGCGATATCCGAATCGAGAAAGTCCACACTCGGATGGAGCCGTCGCATGACCGCTACTGCATAATCGTAGTCATAACCACCAGATTCCATCTCGTCGAGAGTCAGCCGGACACCGACTGGAAAGTCCTCGCCGACGCGGTCTCTGATGACCTCGATCACTTCGTTCAGGAGGCGAACCCGGCCATCAACGTCGCCTCCATACTCATCACTGCGGCGGTTGTATTTTGGCGATATGAATTGTCGAAGCAACCCATCATGACCGACCTTCAGCTCGATGCCATCGATGCCGCTTCGCTTCACGTGTTCGGCAGTTTTTGCGTACCCAAGCTTGACCTCTTCAATGTCCGACTTCTCCATCCGCTTTGGCATCTCATAGCCAAAATTCGACGGAACCGCAGACGGAGCCCACGTCTCATGCATCGCATGTTCACCAGTATCCTCGCCCCCAGTATGTTGAAGTTGAGCGAAGACCTTTGAATCGTGACGATGGACGGCCTCGGCTATTTCCTCTAGCCGTGGTATAACCGCTGGGTCATAACCGGACGCATACGTCGGGTTAGATGCTGTCGGGTGGACAAGCATGCTGGACGGCCCCATTATGAGACCTGCCCCACCACGAGCACGCGCTTCATAGTAGGCCGCGTCACGTTCAGTTGGTAATCCATCCTCCGCAAACCCGGTTTCGTGGGCCAAGAATACCGTCCGATTGGGTATCTGGACGTTGCCGATACGTCTTGGTGTGAATAGTAGCTCGTTCATTTTTCTGGATGGACGCCTGGTTCCCGGCGCCGAGATCCTCGTTTCCGAGTAGAGTACCCCCATTAATGAAATTTCCCCTGGTCGACCGTCGGCTTGTGCGTCTCACGGATACGCCAGGGCTTTCGCCCAGCCCTGGACAAGAGGATGGGATTGAGGGGTTGTAGAAAGGCTCGTTCACCGCAACCAGAGCGGATGAACTCGGAAACCGACGGATGGGTGTTCGGGTGCGTTCGGTCGACTTAGGCAGAAATCACTTTGCCATCAACCCAGCGTCCACGGGAAGCGCGCTACCGGTTACGTAGCGTGCCGCGTCACTCGAGAGCCACAGATACGCCTCACTGACGTCTCGCGGTTCGACCGGCCCTTCGTCCATAACGTTCCATTTGCCAGTGTACTCTTCGAGTTCATCAATGGAGTCCTGGCCGTGTTCCTCGATAAGCATCCGGGTCATCGGGGAATCGATGCCGGTGGGTGAAACACAGTTCACATTGATGCCGTATTCACCCAGTTCGATGGCCAATGAGCGAGTCAGGCCGACGACGCCATGCTTTGCAGCCGTGTAATGTCCACCGCGATAGCTCGCACCGTGGCCAGCGGTCGACGCCGTACTGACGATCTTGCCACCTTCGCCACGTTCGACCATGTGCTGGGCCACATATTTACTCGGCAGCCACACACCCTTCAGGTCGATGTCGATCATCTCGTCCCATTTCTCCTCACTCATCTCGTGGAGGAAGTCGAGGTTCCAGATGCCGGCGTTGTTCGCCAGAATATCGATGTGACCAAAGTGGTCAACAGCTTTCTCAACGGCAGCCTGAACCTCCGCATCGTCGCGGACGTCCATCTCGATCACCAACGCTTCCTGGCCCTCCTCCTCGACCAACTCGGCGGTTTTTTCCAGATCTTCGCGGGATGAAAGCGGGTAATCAGAGGTCTCCACGTCCTCACAAATGTCGGTGACGACGACGTCGGCCCCGTTTTCTGCGTACGCTACTGCATGCGATCGTCCTTGACCACGAGCCGCGCCGGTGACGAACGCGACCTGGCCGTTGAAATCGTATTCTACCATGGGCTGTTATGGTAACACCATCTCTCGATGGGCGGGAGATAGTGTCTCACCGCGGGATGTCCCCTGTTACCTTCATTGCATTCGAGAACCTTACTATGCATAAATTTAACCCTCACAAATCGGAGATGGCATAGCCCGTAGTAAATCAAAAACAGCGCCCGGCCAAGCGGTGCAAACGTCTCGGTCCCTCTACTCTGAGCAGTCCATCCACGTCCGGGACTACAGATCGGGGTCGCCCAAATTGACGTATACGGACTTGGTCTGCTGGTAGTGATCGAGTGCTTCTTCGCCTAGGTCCCGCCCAATACCGGAATCCTTGAACCCGCCATAGGGGGCATCAGGTAGAATGGGACCGTACTCGTTGACATAGACTAACCCTGCTTCGAGGTCAGCTGCCGCATTGTGTGCGATGTCAGTCGATTCAGTCCCCACCCCTGCTGCAAGCCCATACCGGGTGTCGTTGGCAAGTTCGATCGCTTCTTCATAGCTACTGAACGTTTGGATGGTCTGGACGGGGCCGAAGATCTCCTCCTGAGTAATACGCATCTCATTGTCTACGTCCCCATAGACAGTTGGTTCAACATACCACCCGCCACTGATCTCATCGGCATCGGGTGTGCCACCACCCGTGAGGAGATTTGCTCCCTCGGACGATCCGATATCTATGTACGATGTCACAGTCTCAAACTGCTCCTTGGAAGTTAGGGGACCCATGGTAGTCTCCTCCAAAAGCGGGTCACCAAGCTGGTAAGATTCGGCCTTCTCCACAAACCGTTCCGTGAATTCATCGACGATATCTTCGTGAACGAGGGCGCGTGAAAAGGCATCACAGATTTCGCCAGTGCTATAGAAGATTCCGGATGCGACGGCGTCGACAACCTTGTCGAGATCCGCATCGGGGAAGACCAGGAACGGCGACTTCCCACCAAGTTCCAGCGTAACTGGAGCAAAGTGGCCTGCAGCAGCCTCCATGATTCCCTTTCCAACCCCAGTACTCCCGGTAAAGGAGACCTTTCGGATGTCCTCGTGCTCGGTCACTGCTCCACCGGTTACCGAGCCGGTCCCAGTAACGACGTTAATCACCCCGTCGGGTATCACGCCTGCTGATAGCTCAGCCATTCGGACCGTAGTCAACGGGGTGGTGGCAGAAGGCTTCAGGACCGACGTGTTGCCAGCGGCGAGGGCTGGGCCAAGTTTCCAGGCAGCAGCCCACATTGGGAAGTTCCATGGCGTGATCTGACCAACCACGCCATACGGTTCACTTCGGGTGTAGGTGTGCACGTCGTTACGGGCCGGCACCTGTTTTCCACTCTGCGTGCGAGCCAACGATGCATAATATTCGAGAGTATCTATCGCACCCAGAACCTCGCCCCGGGCATCACCGATCGGTTTGCCAGTGTCGAGTGACTCGAGAAGGGATAGCTCCTCAACATGGTCCGATAGAACGTCGATCCAGTCAAACAACATCTCAGAGCGGTCGGCGGGATTGGTATTCGACCACTCCTCGTCATATGCGTCCCAAGCCTCGGCGACGGTGTCGTCGACGGTGTCAGAATCGAAGAGCGGGACTTCCACGATGGACTCGTTCGTCACCGGGTCCCGAGTTTCGATAGAGTCGTCAGTCTCAACGTGTGATCCGCCTACCCACGCATTAAATGAGCTGACCTCAGTTGCCCACTCCTGTGCGTTGGCATGCCTCTCTCTAACGGAGTCGCCCATATTACTGGGTTCCATGGGATTATGTTCTAACCAGGTGGTCCTTAATCTTTGTGTGTGGAAAATAGGAGCACGATAGGCACTAGAGAGGTGCTTCCTCCTCCAATGTCTGCTCTAAGGAATCGACCACCGCGATCAGTTCGTTCGGTATCTTTTCCTGTAGAACCACCCCATCAACTCGATAAGCGGGACCGGAGACACTAAGCGCCCCTAACACTCGACCATCGGGACCGTGGACTGCTTTACCGATACTGCGCATGCCCTCTGCGTACCCTTGATCGTCTACAGAATATCCTCGCTCCGCTACCTGCTCTAATTCATCGAACAGGGTAGATTGGGAAGTGATCGTGTACTCTGTCTTCGCTGGAAGGCCCCATTTATTGATGATCTCATTGACGCGTTCGGTCGGATATTCGGCCAAAATAGCCAAACCAGACGCTGTAGCGTGAATATAATAGTACGATCCGATCCTCGCCCGATACTCTTTCGACGGGGGCCCATCCGATGGCTCCTCGTATTTCACCCATTTGTGGTAGGACTCCTCGATTGTCGTCACACGCCCATGATCCTCGACGACGAAATCACACTCCTCATCCGTCCGTTCAGTGAGTTCCCCAACTGCGTTTTTGATGTACTCGAATCCAGGCCACCGCTCCCTGGCGTACTCGCCGAGATTCAAGAATTTCAGACCGATCTGGTACGTTCCGCCCTCTTTGATCAGGTAACCGGCTTCCTCCAGCGTATGAAGATGCTTGTGAGCGGTACTCTTTGCAATATCTAATGAAGAAACAATCTCAGAAAGCCGTGCCCCATCTAACTCCTTGATCGTCTCAAGAATTCGAATAGATAATTGAGTCGTTTTGACCCGGTTATACTCTGATCCATCAGTCATAGTTTATCCAAATCCAAGCATTGGTAAAAATGTTCGGCATCCGTAAACCACCGGATTCGAGAGATCGACAGGGATTCTAAGCGAGGAAATTCCGAGTCATGGTTTGAATTTTTGAGTTTGTTGGCAAGGTCAACTCGAATACGACACAATGGGCATCAGCATGAATACCGTCGCAAAAACTCAGCCGCAAAGTGTTCCCACAATTCGAACTATTAAGTTATGTGCGGCCAGATTTGAGTCAACGCCGAGGACTTGATATTCACAATAGCGGGCGTTATGTTGAATAAGCGCGTGAAAGCGGATTTGCTTCTATTGGCCGACACTCACCTTCACTGGTTACTCCCAGTCAGACCAAATTATAGGTTTTTAGATTTTTCAGCAATATATTTCAATTCGTGGGATTAAGTAGCATTAATTATTACATCACGTTCGGTTTGGTTTTTGCTTATAAGTAGAGAGTTCCCATAGACAGAACAAAAGACAATCCTGTAAACCCCCCTTTTTGGAAATCAGATTGCTGAATGATGGTGATGCTTTATACCAATAGCCACGTTGGTTGTTGTTGTAGTTCACTCCGTTCGTAAAATTCGAATAACCATGGACTGCCGTGACGCCGCCCCATCGGCGAACGATGTCACTGTAAACTCGAAAAATGGCCATTGTTATCCAAACTAAGTTTGGATAGAATTTGAGGGCAGGGATTGGTTATTTTATCCAATCTAAGAATGGATAAATAACTCCCACCCGGGAGCCTTCAGACGCCCGACGAGGATCCAACTCTAAATTTTTACTTGGAGACCACCGACGGGCCCGTCATCACGATGAATCCAATTCGCGAAAGTAATCCTCAACCCGTATGGATTCTCCAGTTTTGTCGTTTATCAAACGGAGATCCGTATGGATATCCCATTTCTCTCCATCAAAATCATCGACGGTCTCGAGAATCTCCGCAATTATCGACTCCTCCTGGTTTAGAACTCCGCGGATGTCAGTGAGCACTTCGTTATGGGTCCGTGATTGCCGCTGTCGGGAGGTGTCTATATTGAGGACTCGATTCAAATACGATCGAACAGTCATGTGTTCGACCCAGTCTTTCCGTAATTCGTCAATGTCGATGCCTTCCTCGCTTAATCGTTTCCTGAGTTCAGTCTCGGTTCGTTTGGAAAATTCATCGGGTTCGTTAAGGACTCGATATACATGTTCGGGTGAAAATGGTTTGTCCTGAAAGAACTGGCGGGCTATCTCTATGTTCACGTACGCCGCTAGATCCCGAAGCGCCTTATTTTGGTTTTCATATTGGTGTTTGAGTTCGTCATCAAGCCCCTCAAGATCGTACTCCTCTTTCAGTCGCTGGAGCTTGAGTTTTCTCATGACTGAGCTTCAAAGGAAGGGGCGGTGATCGTCCGTTTCTCGATCGCATCTGCCTCTTCTGGAAGAAGAGCCACAATAAGGTAGGGCGCATACTCACTGATGTATTCCAACAGTGCTTCTAATCGGGTTGCGTCAATCGCCTCTACAGAGTCAAATAGCATCAATGGGATCTCTTCATCGAGCCCATGGACAAAATATCCCGAGACCGAAATCATGATTCCAATAATTTCCCGTTCGGACTCGGAGAGTGTCGAAAGTGAGTCCTCATATACGGATCCATCTTCAGCTTCACGAACCACATGAATCGCGAATTCAGCCGCTTCTGGCCCGTTCTCCACGATACGCTCCAGCCAGACACGCGATATATTCTCGTACCCTAGAATGTCAATCAGATCTTCCATTTGCCCATTGAACTGATCCACAAGGTTTTGTTCGATTTGTTTGATCTGACCTCTTGTCTCGTCTAGATCGCGTTTCACCTGGCGCAATTGCCCGGCTACTTCATCCTTGTTCGCAATCGTCGCCTCGAGCTCCTCGATTGTTTCTTCGACTTGCTCTAGCTGTGCCTCTTTCTGTCCCCTGTCGTGCTGTAATTGGTTTAGCCGCTGGTATGCATCGGGAAGTTCACTTTCCCGAAGTTCTTCCGTGTTTGCTACTTGCTCCTGCAGGCCTTCAACCTCCTCCCGGAGGTTTGTAGCACGGGCATTGAGATCGGCTAGTGATTCCGTTTCAGCGTCAATAGCGGATTTGGTGTCCCGGAGCTCGTCCTCAAGCTGATAACGCTCCCTCTCATTTTCTTTGATCGATGATAGCTCCGACTTTACCGACTCGAATTCCTGCCTGCGGTTCTGTAATTGCTGATGTGTCTGTTTTCGAATGTCTTCCAACGTTTCCATTCGAGATTCGATCGTCGAGCGTTCAACTTCACTGCCACAGGTCCAACACTCAACCGTCGATCCACTCGGGTCAATCTGGCTTACCACCGTCTCGTCCGTTTCAAACGAATGAACGACCTCATCATCCTCGAGCACTGATCGATTGTGCGATATAATGTCGCTCAGATCAGTTACCGTGCTCTGCAATTCGCTGATTTCAGAATCTAAGGCTTCTCGCTTGGTTTGTAATTCGGAACGCCGTTTGTCGGAGACAGAAATTTCGTCGAGTTCCGCCTCGATCGTTTGCCGCTCTTGTTTCAGTTGGGACAAGTTTTGTTCCGTGGCCTCGATTCGATTTTCAACACGCCGCAAATCTTCACGACGATCTTCAAGCGCATTGAGAACTTCTTCAGCCGCATCAATCTCATCGGCTGTCGCTTTGTACTCCTCAATATTTTGTTCAACCTCCTCGATCGTTTGCTCTATTTCATGTAACTCAGACTTGAGGCTCTGTTGACGGCTTTCTTTAGCGGGTAATTGGGCCTGTGCACGTTCAATTTCATCAAGCTGAGATTGTAACGAAGCGCGGCGCTGTTTGAGAGACTGTATTTCTGATTTGATTTCAGCAGTATCCACCCCGCTCATCAAAATATCTCTCAATCCGGTGCCTCCGCTTCGAATAGCAGTCCGAGCGGGGTTTGTCGAGAACAACGACACGTAGTTATCGACCAATTCTGATTTGTCAGTAAGTGGATCACCCGTTCGAATCACAGACCCATTGGTTCGTTCATAGTCGCGTCTCATAGTTTCGCCATCAAACGACAGCGATACATATCCCACATTAGAATCCGTCTTAAGAGTGCCTGCTGATTGATCAGCACCCAATGCGGCAGCTACCGAACGGAGAAACGACGTCCGATTTGTTGCGTTTTTCCCCGACAAAATATTGATTCCGGGAGGAATTGCGGTGGTTAGTGAATTTATTCCACCGAGATTTTCTATTTCGATTTGGATAGAGCCATGAGTTGAATTACCCATACGCGAGATATCTGTGCTGTGGATACTAAGATTTTCCCAAAATAGGATTTATACGTCAAAGACGGGTCGACCACAAAAATACAGATTGAGTCGTTCAAATCTATCAAGAAAAATCCCATCCACCACACAGAACACCAAACCCAAAAATTTGCTAACCGGTAGAAAAGACGGCTATCGTTTATTTACAATAAAATTATGGTTAATCAAATATTTATAATATCAGTTAATAGAATGATGGGCAAAAAGATGCGGCAACACGGCCTACCAAAACTGTCTTGTCTAGTTTCGATAGATAATAATTTGTGGGACTATGCTTTACGTTTAAGCTTTTGCTATGGCTAAAAATATAGTTTCCAAAGTTTAATAGAGCAAATTTTCATAATATGTATTATTTTCTTCACGCCATATTTCAAACTTTGTTTAAGTCATTGTTTCCTTTGTAAAATGCCATTCTATACCCGTTAATCGGGTTTTCCGCCGATTTTTCGAGTGTCCGTTCTTGCCTTTTTGTCACCTGCCATCAAAATGTTCTCCTTCATCATAAAACCGCACACGTACCAATTTGCAAAGTAATATTGTAAATTTATAATTCACCACATACATAACGGATCACCGCAGGGACAACCCCCCATCCCACTAATTCAACTCACAATTCAACATGATGGCAGATACGAACCCGTGATAAATGCTACAGAACCGATTTAAAACGATCCGGCTGAAAACCGCTCACCCATACCAAATCACGTGGGCTGTCTCCCTAACCCCATGTCCCCCATTGGCTCGCTTGCAATGTCACAACAGGTCGAGTGCATCGTCGACGGCTGTCACGGTATCTGTGAAGGCGAAACGGAGGAGGAAGTACTGAGCGAGGTCGAGGCCCACGTGCAGGAGGCCCATCCCGACCTCACACTCGACGAGGAGACGGTCAGTGCCGTCAAAGCCGAGATCGAGACGGTCTAGAAGGAATCCCACGGCTGCGTCCCAGCCAGTTTTTCGACACAACCGGTTCTCATTAGGCCCTGGTCCGTGTAGACGAAGGTATGACAGACACGGACGAGGACCTGCCGGCACTCACGATCACATGTGAAGCCTGTGGGACCGAGACCAGAGTCCCCTTCGACGAGGTCGAGGCGACAATCGAGGCGCACAACGAGCGTCAGCACGACGGGGAACCGGTCGCGGAGATCGACCCCGCCGTGAAATCCCGGCTCCAGGACCTGCTCGCCGAGGAGATGGGGCTGCTCGACTAGCGCCTCGCCGCGAAGTATTCGACAAGGGCCGACTGGAGACGTTCGTGTGCAGTTTCTCGTGAGATCGTCGCCGGACTGTCCCCCGGTTGGCCCGCGTAGCTGCCGAACTGCGTGTGATTGAGTCCCCCGATCCGATAGATCGTGGCGTTTTCCGGGAGATTCTCCGGGCGAAGCGCCGCTCTATCAGTCCCAAGCACCGTATCCCGAGTCCCGCCGACCGAAAGCACCGAGAGCCCCGTGTCCGCGATCGAGCGGTCACAGTACGAACCGAAGAGAACCAAGCCCTCGACCCGCTCCGGGTTCGACGCAGCGACACGACAGGCCATCGCGCCACCCAGCGAGTGGCCGCCGACGTACCACTGCTCGATCTGGGGGGTGGCTGCCCGGACGGACTCCGCCATGTTCGGGTCGAAGACCGCCAGGTTCAATCGCGGCCGAGGAACGAACACGGCGACGTCACTCTCGGCGACGACCGGGCCCATGACCGGCACGTAGGCACTCGGATCCACGCGGGCACCAGGGTAGAAGACGAGCGCAGCCTCGGGTGCGGTTTCGGCAGGAGTGATCGCGTAGCCACCCTGGAACGATGTCACGTCGATCGCCGGGTTGGCGGCTGTCGCCTCGACGGCTCCCGACGGGGCCGTGTACGGCGTTCCGGCGAAGCCAATCAGAAGCGCAGCGGCAACGACCAACAGGCCGAACATCCAGACGCCGAGGCGTTCCCAGTCCACGCGGTCGCGGCGCATACTGGCCCTTGGCGGCCGGCTGTCAAAATCCTACCCCGATTTGCGGGCATATTGAAGTAGCCTGGCCGAAAACGACCCACTATGAACCCCCCGCGTGCCATCGTCCTGCTGCTCGCACTCGCGATTGCGCTGAGCGGTGGCGCGGGCGCGGTCGACGCTGGAGTGCTCGACACGACAGTCACTGGTCCGGCCGCGGCCACGACTGTCGACGGAACCCAGTACGTCTGGGCCGACGAAACCCTCGAAATCACGGCCACCGTCGCGACCCCTGTCTTCGAGGACGCACGGGACTATCGACACTACGCCGTTCGAGTAACCGAAACCCAGGACGAGCACATCGGCCCCGGTGACGAGGCACTGGCCAGCCAGTCGATCGTCCTCCGCGAGGTCGACGAGCAGACCCTCTCGCTCACCCTCCCCGACGACGCGCTCGACAAGCCGGGCCCCGACTCGGTCGTCGTGGGCTTTTACGACGCGAACGGGGCGCTAATCGATAGCAGCGAAGTCGCGGTCACGGTGCTGCGAAAGACGAGTGACCGGGACGGAGACGGGCTGCAGAACAGCCAGGAGATCGACGGCCCCACTGACTTCCGCGATCCCGACACTGACGACGACGGCCTCGAAGACGGACCCGAGGTGACCAAATTTGGCACCGATCCCACCCGGAAAGACACTGACGGGGACGGGATCGACGACGCCCGCGAACTCCAAGTGGGTAGCGATCCGACCGACGTAGATACGGACGGCGACGGGTTGGACGACCGCCGGGAGATCGAGGATCTGCCGACGGACCCCACACTGGCTGACACGGACGGCGACGGACTCGACGATCGCCGCGAACTCGATCTGGGCACCGACCCGACCGAGCCTGACACGGACGGCGATGGGCTGAAAGACGCCCAGGAACTCGAACTCGGGACCGACCCGACCGATCCGGACACGGACGAGGACGGGCTCCCCGACGGCTGGGAACTGGAACGGTTCGGAACCGATCCACTCACTGCGGACTCCGACGGCGATGGGGTAACAGACGGCCAGGCGGCGGGCCACCCACCGGCAGCGTCCGGTGAGAGCGGTGACGGGCAACCGGCCGCGTCGAACTGGAGCTTTCCTGATTCCCTGGAGAGTGGCTGGGTCGTCCCCGTCACCGGACTCGTCGGAGCGATCGCGATCCGACGAGTCTTCGAGTGGGCCACGTTCCGGTAGTGCCGGAAGGCGAGTGCTCAAGGGGTTTTCCGCGGTAGCTAGCCCATGAGCGAATTCACCGCGGTACTCACGGGTGCAAGTCGGGGCATCGGTGCCGCCGTCGCCGAAGCGTTCGCGGGGGCTGGCGGCCAGCTAATTCTCGGGGCTCGCGAGAAATCGGCCGTCGAGGACGTCGCCGACGGGCTCGATGCCGAGGCCGTCGCAGTCGACGTGCGCGACGAGGATTCGGTCAGCAACCTGCTGGCAGTCGCCGCCGACAGGCTGGGCGAAATCGACGTGCTCGTCCCGAGTGCGGGGGTCTATCACGGGCCGTCGGGGGCGACCCCGCTCCCGGCCGAGTCCTACGAACGGTACGACGACCACATGGCGACGAACGCCAGAGGCGTGTTCGCCACGATTCGCGAGGCCGTTCCCCACCTGGCCGCGGACGCGCGGGTGCTCGTTCCATCGGGAAAACCTGCCCGGGTGGCGACTCCGGGAACCGGCTCGTACGCCGTCTCGAAGGCCGCCGCGGAGGCCATCGCGCGGGGGTTCGCCGCGGATCTCGATCAAGTAGTCGGAATCGTCGATCCGGGACAGGTGCAGACCGAGCTCACGGGCAAGGACTTCGGGCGGCTGCCCGCGGACGTGGCCCCGATGTACGTCTGGGCGGCGCGTGAGGCACCCGCCGAGACCATCGACGGGCAGGTCGTCGGCATCAAGGCGTGGCTGCGGGCGACCCGGGGCGAGAAGGAGTGAAAACCCATCGAGAGCAGTCTTGGATTTAAACTAAGGAAGCCAAGGGCCGGATTTGAACCGGCGATGGGCGGCTCTGCAGGCCGCTGCGTTAGGCCGGACTCTGCCACCTTGGCGCAGTCGATGCTACTCGATTGGAGGGGTTAATCATTGCGGTCCGAATCCGGACCCGCGAAGCTTTTCATCTCCTCAGGTGTAGCTACGGGCGTGCGAATCGAGCAGAGTTACATTCCGGTTCGGGGGGTCGGGGAGAAGACCGAGCGCTCGCTCTGGGCCGAGGGAGCGACCCACTGGGATCGCTTCGACCCCGACTTGCTGGGCGAGAAGACCGGGGCCCGCGTCGAGGACTTCATCGCCCGGGCCGAACCGCGGCTCGAAGCCGGTGAGGCCACCTTCTTTGCCGAACAGTTCCCCGACTCGGCACAGTGGCGGCTCTACGAGAATTTCCGTGAGGAGACGCTGTTCCTGGACATCGAGACCACCGGGCTGGACAAACGGCGAAACGTCGTGACCACAGTCTCGCTTCACCAGGGCGGGGAGACGACGACGCTCGTCCGTGGCCGGGATCTTACCGCCGAGCGGCTTCAGTCACATCTCGAAGACGCCGCACTCTTGAGTACGTTCAACGGCGCGCAGTTCGACGTGCCCTTTCTCGAGACGGCCTTCGACGTCTCCGTCGATCTCCCGCACCTCGATCTCCGATTCCTGAGCCAGCGACTGGGACTGAGCGGCGGGCTCAAGGAGATCGAACGGACAGTCGGTATCGAGCGCGACCGCCCCGACATCTCGGGCCGGGACGCGATTCGGCTCTGGCGGGAGTACGAACGTGGGGATCAGGCCGCCCTGGAGACACTCTGTGAGTACAACCGGGCAGACACCGTCAACCTCCAGACCTTACTTGAAACGGTCGTCGCGCGACTCGACGAACACGTCTGGCCCGAGTCGGTCTAGGCCGTCGATTCCTGCTCCAGGCTCCAGTCCACGCGGCGATTCTGAACGAGGAGGACGACGAACAACACCAGTCCGATCGCCCGAAGCCCGAGGTCAATGGGGGTGGTAACTGGAATGGGGGCCATTCCAACGGCCGTAATACCATCCGAGATCGCCGTCACAAGGAGTCCAGGGGCCATCAAGAGGAGGGAGCTGAGTGCGAATCCGGACCGTTCGAGACGCGTTACCGGCGCGTAGAGGTGGCCGATGACCGTCGCCCCGAGCGCGATCACGCCCAAGAAGAGCCCGAGAACCGGCACGAGCACCTCTGGGATCGAATAGGAGAGATCGAGGAGGTCGGCACTGTTGAGCACCCGGTAGGTCTTATCCGAGTCCGGTACCTCGACCCCGGTTCGCAGGAGCAGGATCCCTGGCGAGAGGATGAAGGCAAAGGGCACGACGGCCTTGTTGAGCGAGAGGGAGAAGGCCTTCACACCGGTTTCGAAGGCATCCGACTGAGCCACGCCCGAAGCGGCGTAGGCCGCAACCGCGACCGGGGGCGTGATGTCGGCGATCACGCCGAAGTAGAGGATGAACAGGTGAGCGGCCAGCTCGGCGATGCCGAACTCGACGAGGGCCGGTCCCAAAAGCGAGACCAGGATGATGTAGGTGACCGTCGTCGGCATCCCCATCCCGAGGATGATCGACGCGACAGCGGTCATGAGCAGCATGAGCACGAGCGAACCTGCAGCCAACTGTGTAATGAGCGAAACCAGGTTCGGTCCGAGCCCGGAGACGCTAATCACACCCGGGATGATCCCGGCTGCCGCGACCGCGATGACCACCGGCACCGCAGTACGTGCGCCCGAATCCATGGCGTTCCCGGTGTAAGCGATGTAGCGGAACAGTTGATTGTCGGCGAGCGAGGGACGACGAACCGCGTTCGACACCGTTCGGGCCGCCGAACCCACGTCGGGGTCCAGGGACAGCAGCGGAGCGCGCATCCCCGGGTGCGTGGCCATCACCAGGAACCCGGCGATGATCGTGTACCAACCCAGGTTGCCGATCACCCGCCCGAAGGCAACCTGTAGGCTCACGCCGCCGAGCGGGCCCGTGATGAGAAGTCCCAGCAGGTCAGTCCCGAAGAGGACAAACGAGACAAATTGGATGCCTGCAACCCCAGCGACGGTCGCCGGAAGCAGGAGCCGAGTCTGGTCGTTGTACGCCGCGACCAGGGCGAGCAGCGCGCCGATCGCGAGGATGGTGAACCAGGCCGAACGGGCGACCGAAAGCCGCTCGATGATGAGATAGTAGAGCAGCAAGAAGAGTGGGACGAGGTAGAACCAGCCCCGCCGAAGATGGTCCCCGACGTTGACGAGTTCACTCTTGTCGAGGCCGCCGACGCCGGCCCGAACCGCTTCGAGGTGGACCATCACCCACACGCCGAAGAAGAACACGATCGCGGGGATCGTCGCCACGACGATGACGTCCGCGAAGGGCGTGGCCGTATACTGGACGATGAGGAACGCAGCCGCGCCCATGACTGGCGGGAGGATCTGGCCACCGGAGGACGCCGCTGCTTCAACCGCGCCCGAGAACTCGGGGTCGTACCCCGAGCGCTTCATGAGCGGAATGGTGAACGTGCCCGTCGTGACCGTGTTGGCGATCGAGGAGCCGGAGATCGTGCCCATGAAGCCACTCGCGAGGATCGAGGCCTTCGCGGGCCCGCCGGTCCGCGTGCCCGTCCCCGCGTACGCGAGGTCGATGAACCACTGGCCGGCCCCGCTTTTCTCCAGGAACGCGCCAAAGAGGATGAAGATGTAGATGAACTGCACCGAGACGGTCACCGGAATCCCGAAAACCCCGTTTTCCGTGTTGAACCACAGGTTCTGGATGATCGACTCCCAGGAGAGATTGGGGATCGAGAGAATACCGACGTAGGCGGCGTCCTGGGGAATGTAGTGGCCCCATCGAGCATAGAGGATGAATACCGCAACGATGAGCATCAGCGGGAGCCCGATCGTCCGCCGAGTGGCCTCCAGAACGAGCAGCACTCCGATGGCGCCGAGAATGAACGCGTACGACATCTCGGCCCCCGGAAGCCCCTGCGCGAACGATTCCAGTAGGGGGATCGTCTCGAAGAGGAGCCGGAAGGGGAACACCTCGTAGTAGGGGCTCCCCGCTCCGAGCCCAAACACACGCATGTTCTGAATCTCGCTGAAGTCCGCGAGGAAGTACATCGCGCTCAGCAGTGCCAAAATCGAGAGAACGACGTCCGCGGGGGTGAGTCGCTCCTGGTCGGGATCGTAGAACGCCCAGTGGAGCAGGCGACGAACCCCATTCTGCACCCGGCTTGCCGGGTTGTCCGTGCCGATCCGGGATCGAATCCCGGCGTCGAGCCGTCCGAGCCACCGGGCGACGAACCCGTCGCCGGTACTCGGCGGATACAGGAGGAAGGTCAAGACGAGTGCGAAGCTCACGTGGATGGCGTTTGCCTGAAGCAACTGGAGGCCAACGAGCCGTACTTCGCCGATGATCGGTAAGGGAAGGTCCCAGTAGAAGCTCTTTGCGGCCAGCATGACCTGGAAGATCGAAAACGAGATCCCCACGGCGGCGACGACGAACCCGAGCCACCCGGTGACAGATCGCTTTTGCTGGAGCTCGTTGATAAGCTCGTCAGTCTCGGGCGGCGATTCTGCGTCGTCGGTTGTCTGGGATTCGCTCATCAGGCTCACCGACCCACGAGGAGTCTTGTTAGGGCCGTGGTTCTGGTTACCCGAATATGCACCGAATTCGCGTCGGCCCGCTCGACCAGATCGTACGTCCGATCACCGACCGTGAGCGTGTGGTTTGCGATCCGCCCCGGCTTGACAGTAATCGTCTGGTAGGTTTTGTCCGGTTCGTACACGAAGACCCCGTCCTCGAGGGTGACGTTCACCCCCGCCGGGAGGCCCCAGCCGTAGGATTCGAACTCCATCCGCGTGTTGGCGAGTGACATCCCCCGGACGGTATACTCGTCGTAAACCCGGCTCTTCTCGACGCTGTGCATGTATTCAAGGCCAACAGTCGTTCCGTTCGACACAGAATCCGCGATGATCACCTCGCCAGAGTCGACTCGTTCGACGACGAGGGTTTTCTGCGCCGGCGTTCCAAGGGCCAGTCCGATCGCTGCGAACACGACGATCGCGACCAGTACCCATCGGCGGACCGACCAGTCAGGCAGGTTCATGCAGCGAAAGCCGTCGGTGGTTCGAGGGCGTTACCCGAAGTACGCCGCTGCGCCCTCGTGCAGCTCGATGGACATGCCGTCCTGGGCGCTCTCCTTGGAGATGAAGTCGGTCTTCGTGGAGAGGGCGTCGACGTTGTCGAAGATAGCCGCGGTCACCGTCTCGACGGCGTCCGCGTCGAGGCCGGATCGGGTCGCGATCATCGCCTGGACGGCGACGGTTTCGACGTCCGACTCGACGCCCGAATAGGTGCCACCAGGGATGGTGTCATCGGCAAACCAGGAGGCCGCGTCCTTGACCGCCGCGCGATTGTCGCCGGCGATGGGGACGATCTCGATGTCGTTCGTGTTCGCGAGGTCCTCGATGGCCCCGACCGGCCACCCACCGACGACGAAGGCGGCGTCCACATCACCGTCACGCAGCTGGTCGGCCGCTTGCCCGAAGGAGGCGTTCTGCTCGTCGAAGTCCTCGATGCCCACTGCCTCGAGGATCTGCAGGGCGTTGACCTGTGTTCCGGACCCGAGGTCCCCCGTGTTGATCGTCTTGCCTTCGAGATCCGACAGCGTCGAGATGCCGGACTCCGCGAGCGTGACGACCGTGATCGTTTCGGGGTACAGTGTCGCGACCCCCTTGAGGTTCTCGACCGGACTGCCGTCGAAGGCGTCGATCCCGGTCCCGTTCTTGGCGAAGTAGGCGATGTCGTTCTGGATCAGCGCGAAGTCGGCGTCACCACTCTGGAGACTGCCGACGTTCTCCACGCTCGCGCCCGTGGACTGGACGTTGAGCGAGTAATCAGTGTTGTCCTCGACAACCGTCTTGAACTCGTTCGAGAGCGGGTAGTAGGTCCCGCTGGTGCCACCTGCGTGCCAGGAGAAACGCGTGGTTTCCTCCTCTTCAGTGGTGGTTCCCTCCCCGTTCTCGCCGTTTCCGGCACAGCCAGCGAGCGCTACCAGGGACGCGCCACCGGCGGCCTGAATGAATCGGCGTCGACTCGTGTTGCGTGTCATACGATAACAGACAATACTGCCTCGCATATATTCTTATCTGTTCATGCTGTCGTTGCGAAATTTGCCAGCCTGACGCTAGTCCTCGGGAAAAACGGACGTGACTAACGCATGACGGATATGCATTCGCCATACACGTCCCTGTGTGGTATAAAAACACATGGCAGCGCCCCAGACGGGACGTCGTGGGGATCGCTGTCGCTCGTCGGTGTTGTACTGTTCGGAGCGACGTGGCCGTCGCTCACGAACGTGATGAATGAAAGGAAATGAATGGTGGCGGCGAACCACCAGTTACAGGCGTCGACAGGATGGTCTCGGGTTCCACCGGGACGGACCCTGCGTGTACTTCCGATTGCACCCCTCGGCCTGCACTTGGCCCCTCGCTAATGCGAGGCAGTTTTCCCAGAGGCTCGCGCACTCCAGTACTCGCCGGAACGCAGGCGGGCTTAACTTCCGTGTTCGGGATGGGTACGGGTGTTTCCCCGCCGCTATGGCCGCCTTAACGCCGATCCGCGGAATCGAACCGCGCCCGGATCAAATCCGGGACACCAGTATCGGTGGTCCTTGACCGTGTGTTACGTGCAATCCAGTTTGCGCCTGAACTCGTCCGTCGAAACGGATGGCGGAATGAATGGTGGCTTCGACCTGTTAGTACTCGCGGGCTAAACACCTCGTTGCCTCGGTGCGCACACCCCGAGTCTATCGAACTCGTCTTCTACGAGTGGTCTCAGCGGTGTCTCTTTTCCGGGTGGGTTTCGGGCTTAGATGCGTTCAGCCCTTACCCCGCGAGGCGTAGCTGCCCGGCATTGCCCTGTTGGACAACCGGTACACCAGTGGCCTCCGTCCATAGTTCCTCTCGTACTATACGGACGTTCCCGTCAGACACCATAGCACCCCCAGTAGATAGCAGCCGACCTGTCTCACGACGGTCTAAACCCAGCTCACGACCTCCTTTAATAGGCGAACAACCTCACCCTTGCCCGCTTCTGCACGGGCAGGATGGAGGGAACCGACATCGAGGTAGCAAGCCACTCGGTCGATATGTGCTCTTGCGAGTGACGACTCTGTTATCCCTAAGGTAGCTTTTCTGTCATCAATGGCCCGCATCAAGCAGGCTCATTGGTTCGCTAGACCACGCTTTCGCGTCAGCGTCCGTTGTTGTGCCGGACACTGTCAGGATACCTTATGCTCTTGCACTCTTTTCCGGGTCTCCGACCCGAATGAGGTATCCTTTGGGCACGCTCGATATCTTTTCGAGCGTGTACCGCCCCAGTCAAACTGCCCGGCTACCGGTGTCCTCCTCCCGGAGTGAGGGTCACAGTCACTGACGGGTAGTATTTCACTGCTGCCTCGGTGGCCTGCTAGCGCAGGTACCTGTGTGACGGCTCCTACCTATGCTGCACATCAGCGACCGTGTCCCAGCGACAGCCTGCAGTAAAGCTCTATAGGGTCTTCGCTTCCCCCTGGGGGACTCCAGACTCCGCACTGGAACGTACGTTTCACCGGGCCCAACGTTGGGACAGCGAGGCTCTCGTTGATCCATTCATGCAAGCCGCTACTGAAGCGGCAAGGTACTACGCTACCTTAAGAGGGTCATAGTTACCCCCGCCGTTAACGGGTCCTTCGTCCTATTGTACTAGGTGTTCAGATACCCGCACTGGGCAGGATTCAGTGACCGTACGAGTCCTTTCGGATTTGCGGTCACCTATGTTGTTACTAGACAGTCGGAGCCTCCTGGTCTCTGCGACCTGCCCAATTGCTGGGCAGGCACCCCTTATCGCGAACTTACGGGGCTAAATTGCCGAATTCCCTAACGTCGGTTGTTCCCGACAGGCCTTGGCCTTCTCAGCCAGGGCACCTGTGTCGGTGCTCGGTACGGACATCATACTCGTCTTTTCACGGGCCCTAGGTAAGGCCGAGTTTCCCTATCCCGCCGTTCACCCGCTTCGTGCCATTACGGCTTCCACGGGCTTTGGCGGTTCGACTGGGCAGAGCCCAGCTCGACCGACCCCAAGGCGTCGACTTTCACTGTATGATGGCACGGGAATATTAACCCGTTTACCGCTCGTGTTATTCGAGTTGCGATAACACTGAGGACCGGCTAACCCTCGGCTGACGAACAGTGCCGAGGAACCCTTTCCCTTTCGGCCGTCGAGATTCTCACCCGACTTTCGCTGCTACTACGACCAGGATCTTCTTCTCTATTCGGTCCATGCGAGCTCTCGCCCGTACTTCCGCCCGAACAGAGTGCCAACCTACGCAATCGGAGTGTGAACTCCGTGGCTAGGTCTCGGTGGCAGACTTGAGCCCCGATCATTTTGGGCGCCCCGAACCTCGGCCGGTGAGCTGTTACGCTTTCCTTGGAGGGTAGCTGCTTCTAAGCTCACCTCCCGGCTGTCTGTGGCTCGGGACCACCTTTGATCTTACACTTAGCCTGCACTTGGGGACCTTAACCCAGCTCTGGGTTGTCTCCCTCACGGTCCACAGGCTTACCCCGCAGACCGGACTCCCTGCGTCGACAGCGTCCGTAGGTTTGGAGTTTGACAGCGGAGCCGACTCCTCTCGGAGGCGGTCTCCGCAATCGGTCGCTCTACCCCACGAACTACCTCGGCAGAGGTCATGCTTCGACATGTTTCGGTTGGAACCAGCTGTTGCCGGACTCGATGGGCCTTTCACCCCTACACGCAAATCACGGGAGGGTATTGTAAGACACCAACCCTAACAGGCCTCCACATAGCTTTCGCCATGCTTCACCTTGTTTGCGCGTAGATCGTCCGGTTTCGGGTCGTACCCGTTTGACTCCCCGCCCTTGAAGACGGCGGCCCTGGATCGGTAACCCGATCTGCGGCCATGTCGGTTTCCCTATGCCTTCCTGGATACTCCAGTTAGACTCGCCAAACAGGTACACTCCCTGGCTCGTTTTTCAAAACGCACGACTCGACACCGGCTCCTCGTTGGTCCTACTGTGGACTCTCGTCCAGCTCGTTCCCGACGAGGCCTTTTGTGCCCAGTCGCTCTATAACCATCTGATTTCAGGCCCTATTTCACCCCCCGTTGGAGGGTACTTTTCAGCGTTCGCTCGCGCTACTTGTTCGCTATCGGTCTCGGAGAGTACTTAGCCTTGGCAGTCGATGCCTGCCTCGTTCACGAGGGAATTCCAACCCCCGCTACTCCGGTACTGGCGCACGCCGTAAAGGACTGTGATACGGGGCTTTCACCCTGTCTCGCGCTCCATTTCAGGAGACTTCACACAGACGTTCAGGCGATGAGAGCCAGCCCACACACCACATTGCCCCGAAGGGCTTCGGTTTGGGCTATGCCGCCTTCACTCGCGGTTACTAACGGCGTCTCGTTACGATTTCTCTTCCTGTCCGTACTAAGATGTTTCAATTCCGGACGTTCCCCATTGCGCGTGGCAATTGCGGTGGGGATTCCCATTCGGAGATCCTGAGTTCTTGGCCTCCGTGCGGCTCCCTCAGGCTTATCGCAGCTTGGCACGTCCTTCGTCGGCATCCGAGCCGAGCCATTCACCAGATGGCGTAGCAGCCAAATGGCTGGACCACAGTTCCGTCGAAACGGAACCGTGACCCAATGATGATTACGTTCCCGTCAAACGGGTCGTAATCGATGGCGGACCACAGTTCCGTCGAAACGGAACTGTCGTCCAATGTTGATTACGCCCCCGTTGGAACGGGTCGTAATCGATGGGATCACAAAACCGTCGAAACGGAAACTGTGATCCAATGTTGGAATGCTCGTTCGGCGAACCGAACAAGCAATCCGATGATACCGCTCGTCCGTTCAAAACGGACGAGTCCAGTGAGCGCCTGGATTGCACGTACACACGGTCGTCATTGCACGCCCCCGTGGTGGGAAGTTCACACTGATGAACTTCCGTGTCGGGTGGCGAACTCGACCCTTCCCACCCGCGCTTTTGCGGGGTGGTGCATCAGTCGTTCGGGGTCGTTCGTTTCGTCGTGTCCCACTTAAGGGACACGATTCGACGTCCGAACCCGGGATGGACCCACTGGGATTCGAACCCAGGGCCTCCGCCTTGCAAAGGCGGCGCTCTCCCACTGAGCTATGGGCCCGCCTCCCTCTCGGGAGCGGTGTGGTGTTAGCCTTGATGGTTTGTTGGTGTCCGGTCGGGCACGATCGCGTGGCCCGGAATGGACCTGACGGATGTCAGGTCCGACTCTGTGGTGGGCCTGGCGGATGCCAGGTCCCGTTCGTTGGAGGTGATCCAGCCGCAGATTCCCCTACGGCTACCTTGTTACGACTTAAGCCCCCTTGCGGAGCCCAGATTCGACCACCGAATAGTGGCCTCATCCGAACCCCACTCGGGTGCTTTGACGGGCGGTGTGTGCAAGGAGCAGGGACGTATTCGCCGCGCGCTTCTGACACGCGACTACTACCGAATCCAGCTTCATGAGGGCGAGTTTCAGCCCTCAATCCGAACTACGACCGAGTTTCGGAGATTAGCGCCCCCTCTCGGGGTTGCATCCCACTGTCTCGGCCATTGTAGCCCGCGTGTTGCCCAGCACATTCGGGGCATACTGACCTACCGTTGCCCGTTCCTTCCTCCGCTTTAGCAGCGGCAGTCCCCCTAGTGTACCCAGCCATCACGTGGATGCTGCTGGCAACTAAGGGTGCGGGTCTCGCTCGTTGCCTGACTTAACAGGACGCCTCACGGTACGAGCTGACGGCGGCCATGCACCTCCTCTCAGCAGCTCGGGTAAGGTCATTAACCTGACCGTCATTACTGCTGTCGGTGCTGGTGAGATGTCCGGCGTTGAGTCCAATTAAACCGCAGGCTCCTCCGGTTGTAGTGCTCCCCCGCCAATTCCTTTAAGTTTCATCCTTGCAGACGTACTTCCCAGGCGGTCCGCTTCACGGCTTCCCTACGGCACAACGCAGGCTCGTAGCCTGCGTCACACCTAGCGGACATCGTTTACGGCCAGGACTACCCGGGTATCTAATCCGGTTCGAGACCCTGGCTTTCGTCCCTCACTGTCGGATCCGTCTTCCCGAGGCGCTTTCGCCACAGGTGGTCCGTCCAAGATTACAGGATTTCACTCCTACCCTGGACGTACCCCTCGGGTCTTCCGGTCCCAAGCCGGACAGTTTCCGCTGGACGCCCGCACGTTAAGCGTGCGGATTTCCCAACGGACTTGTCCGGCCAGCTACGGACGCTTTAGGCCCAATAATATCGGCCATCACTTGGGCTGCCGGTATTACCGCGGCGGCTGGCACCGGTCTTGCCCAGCCCTTCTTCCTGTACCACCTTACGGTACAGAAAAGCGAGGGCTCTATGCCCTCGCACTCGGAGTCCCCCTATCGCACTGTCGTGCAGTGTAAAGGTTTCGCGCCTGCTGCGCCCCGTAGGGCCCGGAATCTTGTCTCAGATTCCGTCTCCGGGCTCTTGCTCTCACAACCCGTACCGATTATGGGCACGGTGGGCCGTTACCCCACCGTCAACCTAATCGGCCGCAGCCGCATCCTGTGGCGCCGTAACGTTTCCAGCTCCCCACATTCCAGTGAGGGAGCGTTACCCGGAATTATCCTCAGTTTCCCGAGGTTATTCCGGTCCACAGGGTAGCTTGGCCACGTGTTACTGAGCTTTTCGCCACGGGTCTAAACCCGTGCAACTAGCATGGCTAAATCGGACTCCGATAGCAATGGCCTCCGGCAGGATCAACCGGAATGTTGCCGGGGAAAACCCCGGCGGCCAGAGAGAGTCACTCTGGTTGGCGGGTATCGGTAGGCCACGACGAACGTGGCCGACCGGATATCACCAAACCATCAAGGCTAACATCAGATCCCATCTGTACGGCGGACCGCAGGGGTGGAATCCTCATTTCCTTCGGACCCGTATGTTGTCGACGACAGGCCTTAAGCCCATCGAAGGGGTCCGACAACGATGGTCGAAACCATCGAAGCCGATGCCGAACGTAGATCCGTCACCAGAATGGCTTGGACCGACGGCGATCGGGTGGCGGACTGGCACTCCTGCCATCCGCCGAACGCATTATACCCGAATCGCCGGGTAGTACATAAGGGCATCGAACCGGACCGAGTCCGGCTCGATGTCGGCATCGTACATCAGTGGCGCCAGTCACCTGGGCCACCTCATCTTCACATCACATCCGAAGCCCGGGGTACAGAAAAGCCCGTCGAACCGAAGGCGGTTCGGGAGGGTGTTTCATGGCAGGACGGCGGCGGGATCGACACCCTCTTCCGGGTGCATCGAGCCGGCCGGCGAGCGGGCCACACGGAGCCGTTCTGCCCTGCTCGAGCCGGGGGCTCGCAGAGAAATCAGCAGAAGCCGACGCTCATTCGAGCGGTTACTCGTGGAATGAATGTCGCGCGGCTGGAGGACGGCCGGTCATCCCGCGTTCGTACGCCTGGTCGGGCCGTGTGTGTCCGCGCAGGTGTCTTTCGGACGACGGCCGGGTATGCGTTTCGAGTTCTCAGACCTCTTCGAGGTGTTCGATACCTTTCTTCGAGACGTTACCCTTGGTGATCTGCTGGGGCATCCAGTCCGGCGAGTCCTCGGGGGATGTCTCCTCCCACGCCCAGGCCTCGTAGATGTGGACCTTGTCCGTGCCCTTCTCCCGGAGGCGGATCTCCACCCGCGGGGCCGACTCCTCGGACTCACCCACGTCGGAGAGTCGCCTGGCGGCCTTCTTGGCAGCCTGCCGCGGCGTGTTGCCGCTGAAAACACTCGGTTCCGATCCGTCACTCTCTCGAAGGGCGAAGTTCCGCTTGCCGTCCTCTCGTACCATTGTTGTGTCCCATGCGAACCCAACACAAGAGTGTGGTATAAATATACCGGCGATTCCGGCCCGAATCCGGGGGCTGTCGGCACGTTTTCACCCCGCGAACGCGATTTCAGCTGGACTGGCCGACCGCGACAGGGTCGACCGGCGCCACTCGGAAGAACTTAAGTAGACGGTGCGGCGAAGGTCCGGATAAGACATCGAGATGGTTCGAAAGAAGACGCTCAGCCCGTCTGGAGCGAAGGGAGAGGATGGGGACTACCACAACGCACACGTGAACCTCCACGAGGACGAACTGGCCGTCGCCGGCCTCGAGATCGGTGACGAGGTCTTCGTCCGGGTGCGCGAGGACAAGATCATCATTCAGAAAGCCGACCCCGAAGACGTGGAACACGACTTCTAGGGCATGTACCGACTCGCCCGCAACCTGCTTTTCACGCTCCCACCCGAGACGGCCCACGAGACCGTGGTGACCGCACTCCGGGCGGCACAGCACGGCCCCATCCTCGACGCGCTCGGGAGCCACCTGATCGTCGAGGACCCGCGCCTGGAAACCACCGCTTTCGGCCTCGACTTCCCGAACCCCGTCGGGGTCGCCGCCGGCTTCGACAAGAACGCCCGCATCCCGGAGACCCTGGGCGCACTCGGCTTCGGGCACGTGGAGATCGGCGCGGTCACGCCCGAGGGACAGGCCGGCAACCCGCGACCACGCCTCTTCCGGCTCCCCGAGGACAAGGCGATCGTCAACCGGATGGGATTCAACAACGCGGGCGCGGACGCGATCGCCGCCCGTCTGGCTGGCCACAGTCCGACAGTGCCGATCGGAGCCAACCTGGGCAAGAACAAGGAGACGCCGCTCGAATCGGCCGCCGAGGACTACCTGACCGTCTACGAAAAGCTCGCACCGCACGCCGACTTCTTCGTCGTGAACGTCTCCAGCCCCAACACACCAGGCTTACGCGATCTGCAGGACCGTGAGCCACTCGAAAACATCCTCTCGAAGCTCGTGGAGGCGGGCGCACAGCCACTGCTGGTGAAACTCTCGCCGGACCTCCACGAGGAGGCGATCGCCGAGGTCATCGACCTGGCCGAATCGGTCGGCCTCGACGGGATCGTGGCGACGAACACGACCATCAAGCGACCGAACAGTCTCACCAGCCCGAACGCCGCAGAAGCGGGCGGGCTCTCGGGCGCACCGATCAGGGATCGCGCGACGGCGACGATCCGGTTCGTCGCCGAGCGGACTGACCTCCCCGTCGTGGGCGTCGGGGGCATCTTCGACGCCGCGGATGCCTACGAGAAGATCCGGGCCGGCGCGGACCTCGTGCAACTCTACACCGGCTTCATCTATCAGGGACCGACCGTCGCCCGCGACATCAACCGTGGCCTCCTCGATCGGCTCGAAACCGACGGGTTCGACAGTATCCAGGACGCAGTTGGCGCGGACCTCGACTAGCTATTTGAGCGCCCCGAGTTCGAACTCGAAACCAGCCACCGGGACCTCCAGGTCGTGCTCGACGAGCACCGCCGGATGGAGTTCGCCGATAACACCCACCGAATCCCCGTCGAGGCGGATTTCGGCCACCCGCCCGTCGATGAAGCTCGGATGCTCCGTCGCCGGCGTCGCCAGGTCCACGCCGAAGTGATCCGCGAGCACCTGGAGGCGGCCCTTCGCGTCCTCGTAGGTCGCTTCAGGACCGGCCAGCACGGCCGCGACCGAGCGCCCCTCGGCCACGTTCGTGACCGTCGAAGAGTCGACCTGCGCAACGAAGCCGATCTCGGAGAGGTGCTGTGGGTAGGAGCGATGGGTGTTGTTCTCCAGCACCTGCATGAGCGAGGGGAGCGCCCAGGTCCGCAGGTGGGTGAAGTCCTCGCTGTAGGACTCGATGAGCCGCGGTGGCTCACCGGCCCCGAAGGCGTCTGCCTCCCGGTCGAGGCCCATCCGGTCGAATAGCTCCCGATCGCTCGTGAGGTTGAAGTTCAGCAGATCCTCGAACCCGAGGCCGACCAGCAGGTCTCGGACGGCTTCCTCGTGACGCGAGGCCTCGGTTCGCCCCCCGACAGTACTCACGTCGGGGTACCGCGGAACGAGGTTGTTGAAGCCATACGCCCGGCCCACGTCGTCGATCAGGTCCACCGGGTGGAGCACGTCGACCCGGTAGGGCGGGATCGAGACCTCGTACTCGCGTCGACCGTCGACGCTCCGTTCCGTGGCGATCTCCAGTCCGGCGCGATCGATCAGGTCGTGCAGTTCCTCGGGTGAGAGCGAGAGACCGAGCGTGTCCTCGACCGCCTCGTGTGTGAGTGTCTTCTGTGAGAGCGAGAGATCCGGCCGGACCACGCTTCGGTCCGGATAATCCACGGTCACCGACTCGACCTGCCCACCCCGGGCATCCAGCGCGTAGACCATGATGGCGAGCATCTTGTCGATGGTCCACTGGTCGGTCCCAGTCATCTCGATGAACAGGTCACGGGATTCCGTCGAGACCTCCGTGCGCCGGCCGTTGATGACCGGCGGGAAACTGAACAGCCCGATGTCGTCGTAGATCGCCGGGTAGCGCTCGTAGTCGGTCACCAGATCGGCGTACTCCCGCCCCGTCGAGTGGTCGGTCAGGACCTGTGCAGGGGTCATCTCGGCGTCGCTGTCGAGGGGCACGAAGCGGTCGCCCGCGGGCTCGACACCCTGATAGCGGATGGACTTCCCCGCTCCGCCGTCGGCGGGCGCGCCCTTCAGCATCGTCAGATCGTGGACGCCGATCGCGCCCTTGGCGCGCTTGCGACCCATCGTGGCGTGGAGCTTCTCCTGGAGCTGGATGATCGCCTCCAGGTCGGTCTCGTCCAGGTCCAGTCCGCGGACGATCGCTCCCGTGACGTAGGGGCGCTCCTCGGGCACGCTCTCGGCCACCTCGATCGTCCACTCGGGGTCGTTCGTGTCCGGCACGTAGATCCCGCTCAGGTCCCCGTACTGGTAGCGAAGCGAGCGGGCGATCCCGGTGATCGAGAGCCGATCCAGCCGGTCGGCCTCGAACTCCAGGCGGAGTTTGCCGTCCTCGGTCTCGCCCTCGTACTCGATTCCGAGGCCGAACAGGTCGTCTTTGAGTTCGTCGTCGGTCTTCTCGGTGCGGCCGGTCAGGTCCCGAAGTTCGTCGGGATCCACATCGACGACCGGCATCAGTACTCCACCTCCACGCCGCGAAGGAAGTCGAGATCGACGAGTGTCCCGTGGACGTCCCGGATGTCCTCGAAGCCGGTGATGAGCATGAGCAAGCGTTCGAGTGCCAGCCCCCAGGCCATCACGTCGGCCTCGACCCCCAGGGGTTCGAGCATCTCCGGCCGGAAGATCCCGCTGTTGCCGATCTCGATGAGTTCGTCGGTCTCCGGATGCCGCCCGAACAACTCGAAACTCGGCTCCGTATACGGGTTATAGGTGGGCTTGAATCGGAGGTCGGTGATGCCGAACTGGCTGTAGAACTCCCGGAAGGTCCCCATCAGATCACGAACCGTGAGGTCCTCGGCCATCACCCACCCCTCGATCTGGAAGAACTCCAGGAGGTGGGTCGCATCGAGGGTGTCGTTCCGGTAGGCCTTCTCGACGCTGAAGTACCGCTGGGGCGGTTCGAGCTCCCCGACCTGTTCGCCCGAGAGGTAGCGAGCCGAGAGCGAGGTGGTGTGGCCCCGGAGCGCCAGTTCGGCGGCGAAGTCCCGGCTCCACGGCGAGTGATACCCTTCGCCGTCCTCGCCGACGCCCTCGCGATGGGCGCGCTCGACTCGCTCCAGCAGGTCCTCGGGCAACTCGTCGATCCGTCGCGGGTTCTCCAGGGCAAAGCGGTCCCAGTGGGTCCGGGCCGGGTGGTCCTGGGGCATGAACAGACAGTCGTTGATCCAGAAGTCCGCGTCGACGTGTGGCCCGGCCATCTCCTGGAAGCCCATTCCCACGAGCACCTCCTTCACGCGCTTTGCGGTCTGCCGGAGCACGTGCCGTTTGCCCGGCGTGGGTGTCTCCGCGGCGGCCTCCACGTTGTACTCGGCGAAGGTCACCTCCTCCCACTCCCCGGATTGCAAGTGGGCCGGCGTGAGTCGGTCGACCCGCTCGGTGGCCTCGACGCCCGCCATGAGTTCGGTCACGCCCGCCTCGGTCAGCGTCACTGCCCGCCGGGTGCGTTCGGTGACCTCGATCAGGTTCCGGGACGCCAGGCGATCACGCAGGGACTCCTCGGCGAGTGACTCGCCCGCAGCCAGTCGCTTCAGTGCCTGGGCCTCCTCGTCGTCGGCCGGATCGGCCCCGGGCGTCGCGGAAAGCTGCCCCGAGTCGATGTGGCCATACCCCTTCCGGGCGAAGTTCGAGAGCGCGATGTCGACCGCCGGGCCGTCGAGGGCGGCCGCGCCAAGCACCTCGCCCATCGGAACGGGTTCGTCCCCGGCCCCGGCCTCGATTGCGGCCTCGTAGAGCCGAACCTCGGGCAGGCCGTCCGCGGCGTAGGTCGCCCCCTCCTCGGTGAGCGTGACCTGGGTCTCGGTGCGGTCGGTCACGGAGAGCAGCCCCGTCTCTTCCAGGGCGAAGGCCGCGCCCGTGACGGTTTCCGGTTTTTCCTCGAGCTGTGCGGCGAGATCGTCGATGTCGGTCGGTTCGTCGGCGCTCGCCGCTTCGAGCACCGCGACCTGGATTGGTGGGAGTTTCATCGTCTGGAAAGTCTCATGGGGTCGAAGCGGACAGTTCTCAGGCCCCGAAAAAGAAACCGAATCCCGGGCAGACCGAGTGGTCACCGGCGTGCTGTGCCCCGCTCGTGGATTCGGCGAGCATGGGCGTGAGTGTCACGAGCAGAGCTAAAAACGTTGCGAAGCGCAGCCTCCCGATCAGATCCGATCGGGCCGGACGTCGATCTCCAGATCCTCCAGGACCGGGCGCATCTCCTCGCGGCGCTCCTGGTGGTCGGCCAAAAACGTCTCCATCTCCTCGGCCGCCTCGGCCTTGCAGGCCCCACAGAGACGTTCGCCGGCCGTACACTCCTCGTAGACCCGCTCGGCGTAGGAATCGTCGTCCCCCGCCAGGAGGTAGGCGTACAGCTCGTAGATCGGACACTCGTCGGGCCGCCCACCCAACTCGCGCTGTTCCGCGGCGGTCTCCCGCCCACCGGTCGTCCCGGATCGAACCTTATCCGCGCCCGCCTCGGGGTCGTCGAGGAGGCTGATGTGACTGGCCGGGATCGAGGAGGACATCTTCCCACCGGTGAGCCCGGTCATGAAGCGGTGATAGATCGAGGAGGGGCGGATGAAGCCATAGCCGCCGTTCTCGACCTCGATTTCGCGGGCCAGGCGCTCGGCCGCCTCGTGGTCGAGATCGAAGGCATCGACGTGCTCGTCGTACACCCGCTTCTCGCCGTCGATGGCCTCGATGAGTGCCTCGAAGGCGGCTTCGGTCGCGTTCCGGTCGAGGAATCGTACCCGGGGCCGGAGCGGCTCCTGACCGGCGGACTGGAGCTTCTCGATGGCCCCGGCCAGTCCCGGCTGATCGGCTTCACCATACGTTTCCAGCCAGTCCGCAGCGTCGCCACACCGGACCGGGTCGTCTTCCACCGCCTCGTAGGCGGCTTCGACGTGGGCCAGTTCCGCCGGATCGGCCTCGAAGCTGGCATACGCGGTCGTCACGCCGAAGTACCGCATTCGAGTCGCCAGATCGCGGGCCAGGCGGATGTGTGGGTCCTGGTCCGGGCCGACCGGGATGACGGTGGGCTTCGGGGACTCCAGTTGCGGGTAGAGGATGTCCGCCATCTGGGTGACGACACTCTGCATGTGTGAGACGTCGGTCTCGCCGTCGAAGCCGTAGATCGCCCCCAATTCGGAGAAGTTGGTCTCGATCCCCAGTTCGAAGGCCAGGTCCTGGACCTCGCGGTGCTCGGACTGCCGATAGAGGGTCCCCTCCTCGGGGTCAAAGCCAAAGGCCAGAAGCGAGAGCAGGTAGTCCTCGGCGTGCTCGTCGATCTCGTCCCAGGAGAGCCCGCGAGCGCTGTGGGCCTCCAGATCGGCGATGAGGGCGTAGGTGTCCCCGCCCTGCTTTTGGTGCCAGATGAGTTCATCGAAGACGAGTTTGTGCCCGATGTGGGGGTCGCCGGTCGGCATGAACCCCGAGAGCGCGGCGAAGGGTTCGTCCTCGCGCATGGCCTCGATCACGCGGTCGTAGTCCCGGTGCCCGAAGATGATCGCCCGCCGCATCAGGTAGTGGGGAGTCGGGACCGACGGCAGAAGCTCCTCGAAGGCCTCGATGCCGAACTCCTCGAACAGCGCACGGTAGTCCGCGATCGTGGAGGAGCCCCACGGGTCGAGTGCGACCGAGTCCGCGCCGGCGGCAGCGTCCTCCGGAGTTGTGTCCTCTGTCATGGTTCAGGGCGTCAGGCGGCCCACGGCGAGCCACCGTGTCGTGTCCCCGTTTTCCCCGTCGAGGCCAAATACCATTCGCTTCCTGACCCCGTGGGCCATCCGCACGTCCAGCGCGAGATCTCGCGGCCCGAAGACGTGATCGCGGGGCCGGGCCCGGACCAGAAACTCCGAGTGCCCGAGTTCCGAGGCCGATTCGACGGTCCGGTAGACCCGGAAGTCCGCGCCGAATTTGAAGCCGGTTCGGGGGACCGCTCCCTGGTCACGCAAGGTGCGATAGACCCGGAGCCGACGGTCGAAGCGCTCGCCCTCGACAGCCCGCCCCCGTTCGAGGAGCGCCTCCACACCCCCGCCCCCCTCCAGGGTGAGCACCCCACGAGCCGCGAGGTCAGCCGCTTCGAGCAACGAGAGGTGCAACACGTCGTGGTTCGCGCCCCGACCCGCGAGTGGCTGGCCGTAAAACCCGTCCTCGTACAGCGACTCGGGTGGGTCCCACACCAGCACGCGATCGTCGAGGAGGGTTCCGGCTGCGTGCTCGGGGGCGTCGAAGGTCGTCTCCCCGCCCGGATCGAAATCCTCGACGGCCAGATAGGTCAGATCACCCTCCTCGTCGACGATCGCGTACACGCCCGGTTCGAGGGTCACAGCCTCGATCTCGGCGCGTTCGCCGTAGACCGTCACCCGATAGGCGATCTCGCCGTCGCCGGGGCCGCTCCCCCGTGGGTAGACGACGAAGTCAGGCCCGTCGGAAGCGGTCACTGCCGGGTCGGCGTCCGGAACCCACCCCTCGCGGGCGGGCGAGAGGTAGAACCCCCGATCCCGCAGATCGACGTACACCAGAAACCGGGGGCCAAAGCCGGGCCCGCGGGCGGTCAGGAACTCGCGGAAGCCCTGGCCGTCGACGGTGTCGAGATCCCCCCGGTAGAGGAGGTGAGCGGCCTCGACGGGTGCGAGTGCGATCTCGTTCCCCGTGAGCGGCCGGCCGTAGCCACGCGAGTCGAAAAAGCGCTGTCGCGCGTCCCCACCGACGTGTACCTCGCCATCGGAAAGCGTGGCGTCCATACCGGGGACTCGGTCGGGCCGGGCATCAATGCCGCGGCTCGGGCGGGGAGTCGGCGTCCAGATCAGCCGCGGTGCAGTCCGGATCGAGACAGCGGCGGCCGTGGTCGGTCTCGAAGACGGGGAGGCCACAGGCACAGGTCCCGTCGACGACACCGTCGGGGATGGGATAATGCACCTCACAGTTCGGGCAGCGAGCGCCGAGCGTTCGCTGGCGGTCGATCTCCAGGTCCGAGCCACAGGTCGGACAGATCCACTCGCCATCGAATCGGTCCCGAACGGCCTCGTCGATGGGGTCACAGCGACGGTCGAGACAGACCTCCAGGGCCGCCCCACGCGTCACCGAGATGGTCGGGAGCCCACAATCCGAGCAGGTCCGGTCGGTGACAGTGGCGTCCCGGGGGAGCGCGTAGGCGTCCCCACAGCCCAGACAGACGACCTCTCCACCGGCCCGGACCATTCGCTCCCCGCAAGTGGGACAGGTCCCGACTGCGGGGCCGGCGACCGTCGCCGGGAACTCGGTGACGGTCACGTCCTCGCCGGTGACCCGGAGTTCGGTCTCCTCGATCCGGGCCCGCAAGTCGATGGCCTGCTCGGAGAGGGAGAGCTGAACCGACTCGGCGCGGGTGAGCCACCCGGCCGGTCGGTAGCCCGTCGCGTCGTGGACGAGCACGGTGTTGTCGGGTTTCACCAGGACGACGACCTGCCCCTCGGATTCGCTGGTCGAGTCGCCTTCGTGAGTGACGGTACACTGGCCGGCGATCACGCGGATCGAGTCCTGCATGGGCCCCACTGCCCCGGTTTTGGGTTATAAAGGTGCGCCGCTACTCGACGGCGACCGTCCGGGTCTCGGTCAGCGGCTGGAGCGGGTGGTCGGGGAAGGTGATCGAAACGGCGTAGGTGAGTTCGTCGTTGTCCGAACCGAACACGCCCACCGGGACCTGCTCCGCGTCGGTCACGTAGTTGACCGATCGGGTCATCTCGACGCCGTTGACCGTCACCCGGATCCCCAGCCTCGCGCCGCCCCCGACGTTCCGAACCGTGACCTGCTGGAGGTCGTTCTCGCCGGCCGAAACCGTCTCGGGGAAGGCCCCCCAGTCGACCTCGACCCGGGGGAGTCCGGCCGCGTGGTTCGCCACCGAGCGGGCGACTTCCTCACCCAGCCCGGCCTCGACGAGGCCAGCGACGCCCGCCTCGACGACTGCTCCAGGATCGGTGAGCCCCGCCTCGGCGAGGCGCTGTCCACGTCCGGCACCGATCCCGTCGATCGCAGTGAGCCCGACTGCCTCGGGCGGCACTCCCGTCTCGATCCGGGCCTGGAGCCGTCGAGTGAGGTTCGCGCCGGCGGGACGGTCGAACCGGTCGAAGAAGGCCCGAACTGCAGCCAGCAGTCGGAGTGCGTTCTGACGGATGACCCAGGCGTCCGAACGGAGTTCGGGCGGCAGGTCCCCGTCCATGCTCGCCTGCAGGATCGCCAGCACCTTTCGAGCGCCCGGATCGAGCGAGCCACCGGTCGAGCCCAGCACGCCGTCGATCGCTTCGCGTTCGGCCTCCCGGGCGCTCACGCTGTCGAACTCCTCGGCTCGCGCCACGGCGGCGAGCACCGGCTCCGTTGCCGGTTCACTGTCCACGAGGCCACGGAATCGCTTCGCGGTGGGAAGCCGGAGGTAGTAGCCCGAGGCGAGTTGGCCCAGCGGGGTCGAGGACAGCCCCAGGGAGGGGTCGGTCTCGACGAACCCGCGATCGAGCAGGTCATCGAGGACCGCACGCACCCGCTCGCGCACGTCCTCGTAGGCCTGTTCGCCCGGGGCATACCCCGCTCGCTGGAAGTAGAAAGTCGTCTCCAGCCAGTCCATCACGTCCCCCAGCCCCTCGATCGTCCCCAGCGCGATCTCGGCGTTGACGTGTTCCGGAAGGCTCTCGGCCAGGCGGGACTCGATCTCCTTGCCGTCCCGCAGGAGCCGCCGGTACTTATCCGCCTCCGCCCGGTCCGCGACGACCCAGCCATAGCCCACGTCGTCGTAGCCGGGCCGACCCGCCCGTCCGAGCATCTGGAGGATGTCCAGGGGACTCATGTCCACCTCGCCCTCCAGCGGATCGTGCAGTTTGGTATCACGGATCACGACACAGCGGGCGGGCAGGTTCACGCCCCAGGCGAGCGTGGAGGTCGAGAACAAAAGATCGATCTTGCCCGCCCGGAACCAGGCCTCGACGTGGTCCTTGTCCGACTTCGAGAGCCCCGCGTGGTGGAAGGCCACCCCGTCGAGCACCGACTGGCGGAGCGTGTCGTTGTCAAGAACCTGGGTCTCGGAGTGAAAATCATAATCCCCGCGAGCCCCGACCGGGATGTCACGCTCGGCGATCTCGTCGCGGGCGGTCTCCGCGGCTTTGACGGTGTCCTGTCGCGAGGAGACAAAGACCAGTGCCTGGCCGTCCTCGGTGAGATGGGGTTCGGCCAGGTCCAGGGCGGTGTACAACCGCCGATACTTGTCCGCGAAGGCGTTCTCGCCGTGCGTGTAGGTTTCGACCCCGGCGTGGAGGTCGACCGGCCGATAGCTGGGCCCGAAGTCGAAGGTCGCGGCTTCGGGGGCCTCCAGCCAGGCGGCGACCTCCTCGATGTTCTCCATCGTGGCCGAGAGCGCGACGATCCGGGGGTCGACGAGTCGACGCAACCGCGAGACGACGACCTCCAGAACGCTGCCCCGCGAGCGGGAGTCAAGCAGGTGCACCTCGTCGATGACCACCACGTCCACGTCGGTCACGAAAGAGTATCGTGGTGTGTCGTGCTTGCGGGTGGCCGAGTCGACCTTCTCCGGGGTCATCACCAGCACGTCCGCGCGCTCGGCCCGACGGGGGTTGAGATCGCGCTCGCCGGTGACGACATACACTGAGTGCCCGAGCTGTTCGATGCGTTCCCACTCGCTTTCCTTCTCGTTGGTGAGCGCCCGCATCGGGGCGATGAAGAGCGCGGTCCCGCCCGCAGCCAGCGCCTTGATGATCGCGAGTTCCGCAAGCGCCGTCTTCCCGCTGCCGGTCGGCGCGCTGATCACGACGTTGTCCTCGCGTTCGAGGACCGCCGGCAGGGCCGTCCGCTGCATCTCGTTGAAGGAATCGAAGGGGAATACGTCGGCGAATTCGGGCACGACCTCGGCGACGTCCATCTGCTCTGTGGGAGGGGCGGTCCGCGCAAAGGCGTTTCGTCCCGTCGGGGAAGGGAATGGCTCAATACCCCTCCGCCGGAAGGGGCCCTCATGACACGTGAGAATGCCACGCACACGGAACTCGCGATCGTCGGGGCGGGGACGGCGGGCTACGCGGCGGGAATCAGGGCGGGTCAGCTCGGGCTCGACGTCACGCTCATCGAGGCCGGGGCGTTCGGCGGCACCTGCCTGAACTTCGGGTGTATCCCATCCAAGGCGCTGATCCACGCCACCGACGTGGCCCACGAAGCCAGCCACGCCGAGGAGATGGGTGTCTACGCCGACCCCGAGGTCAACTTCGCCGAGATGATCGAGTGGAAGGACGGGATCGTCGACACCCTCACGGGTGCCGTCGAGAAGCTCAACAAGGCAAACGGCGTGAGCGTAATCGAAGGGACGGCCACCTTCGAGGACGAGCACAGTCTCGCTGTGGACCTGGCCGATGGCGAAACCGAGTACTACGAGTTCGACAACGCACTGGTGGCCACCGGCTCGCGACCCATCGAGGTGCCCGGCTTCGAGTTCGACGGCGAGTACATCCTCTCCTCGAAGCACGCACTCGCCCTCGAGGAACTGCCAGAAGAACTGATCGTCGTCGGCGCGGGCTACATCGGGATGGAACTCTCGATGGTCTTTGCCAAACTCGGCGTGGATGTCACCGTCATCGAGATGCTCGACGAGATGCTCCCGGGCTACGACCGCGATCTGATCTCGCCGGTCGAGGACCAGGCCGAGGCCCTGGGCATCGAGTTTGCGTTCGGCGAGGCCGCAAGCGACTGGTCGGAAGACGGCGACGGCCTGGTTCTCGAAACCGAGACCGGGGACGGCGAAATCACCGCTTACGAAGCGGACAAAGCCATCGTGGCGGTCGGTCGCGAACCGGTCACCGATTCGGCGAACCTCGAAGCCCTCGGAATCGACTTCGACGACCACGGCTTCGTCGAGACCGACGATCAGGGCCGAACGACCACCGACCACGTCTTCGCCGGGGGCGACGTGATCGGCGAGCCACTCCTGGCGCACGCCGGAACCGCCGAGGGCCTGGTCGCCGCCGAGACCATCGCCGGGAAGGACGCCTCGATGGCCGACCGGGCCATCCCGGCCGCCGTGTTCACCGACCCGGAGATCGCCATGGTCGGGCACTCCGCCGCCGAGGCCGAAGACGCGGGCTATGACACCCAGATCGGCGAGTTCCCCTTCCGGTCGAGTGGCCGAGCGCTCACCACCGGCCATCAGGACGGCTTCGTCCGGATCGTCGCCGACGCGACGAACGGCCGGGTTCTCGGGGCTCGAATCGTGGGCCCGGAGGCCTCGGAGTTGATCGCCGAACTCGGGCTCGCGGTCGAGACGGGCGCAACGATCGAGGAGGTCGCCGAGACGGTTCACACCCACCCGACCCTCGCGGAGTCCACGATGGAGGCCGCGGAGAACGCCCTCGGCCAGGCGATCCACACGCTGAACCGGTAGGCCCGACGGTCTTTTCCCCCACGGTGCTGTATCGAGGGACATGACCACGGTGACACTGGGCCCCGAAGGGACCTACTCACATCGCGCCGCGACTGCGGTTGCGGAGGGCGAAATCGCCTTCAGCGAGTCCGTTCACGGCATCGTGAGCGGCGTCGCCGGCGGGAAATTCGAGCAGGGAGTGGTGCCAATCGAGAACAGCATCGAGGGATCGGTGACGGAGAGTCTGGATGCACTCGCGGACGCCGACGTGGCGGTGACCCGCGAGATCGTCACGCCGATCCGTCACGCGTTGCTCGCCCAGGGCGAGGACTTCGATACCGTCGCCAGTCACTCCCAGGCACTGGCCCAGTGCCGGGATTACCTCCTTGCGACCTATCCGGAGGCCGACCTGGAGGCAGTCGCCTCGACGGCCAGAGGGGTCGAACGCGCCCGCGAGGACCCCGCCATCGCGGGCATCGGCCACCCCGACAACGCCGGGGACGACCTGCAGGTCCTCGCCGAGGACATCCAGGACCAGACCTCGAATGCCACCCGCTTTTTCGCCATCGCCGGCCCCGAGGCGCGCTCCGTCTCAGGGGGCAAGAGTTCGCTCATCGTCTACCCGAACACCAACTATCCCGGCCTGCTCCTGGAACTGCTGGAGCCCTTTGCCGACCGGGACATCAACCTCTCGCGACTCGAATCCCGGCCCAGCGGCGAGCGACTCGGCGATTATGTCTTCCACATCGACCTGGAAGCGGGACTCTACGAGGAACGGACCCAGGCGGCGATCGCGGAGATCGAAGAGTTCGCCTCGGAGGGCTGGGTCAAGCGAATGGGCTCCTATGACGTCGAGCACGTCGTCTGAAGATGTGATTTGGGGAACATCTTTTTGCCGACTCGACACGTAGTTTCGGGTGCATGACCCGACGATCCAACCCCTTCGAGGAGATCGAGCGACTGCTCGAGCGCATGAGCAACCAGTTCGAGGACGTCGACCAGATACAGTCCCTGGAATCGGCCTGGCCAGGCCGGCTCAAGGTCGACCTGGCGGAGTTCGAGGACGCCTACGAGGTAACGGCGGACCTGCCCGGATTCGAGAGCGAGGACATCGACGTGGAGTTGCTGGACGATCAACTGCACATCTGTGCCGAGCGGAAAACGGAAACCGAGGAAGCCGACGAGGGACGCTACATTCGCCAGGAGCGCAGCGAGCGCTCCATCGATCGGCGGGTGAGCCTCCCCGAGCCGGTCGAGGCCGAGGCCGTCGAGGCGTCGTTCAAGAACGGCGTTCTCACCGTCTGTCTCCCCAAGGCCGAGGGAAGCGAGGAATCACACACCATCGAGATCGAGTAACGACCGGGCGCTGGTTTTGGCCGGCCGTGTCACAAGCCATTTTAGAGCGGCCGCGAGACCCATTGGTATGGACTACACCCCCCGGGACATCGAGCGGAAGTGGCAGGAGCGCTGGGCGGAACGCGGCCGGTACGAGGCCGATCCGGACGACGAGGAGGCGACCTTCGTCACCGTGCCCTACCCCTACCCGAGCGGGGGGATGCACATCGGACACGCCCGCACGTACACGGTCCCGGACGTGTACGCCCGCTATCGCCGCCTGCAGGGGGACAACGTCCTCTTCCCAATCGGGTGGCACGTCACCGGCACGCCCATCGTCGGCGCGGTGAACCGCCTGCAGAAGGGCGAGGAGGAGCAACTCTCGGTCCTGCGGGACACCTACAACGTTCCCGAGGAGGAACTCGAATCCCTGGAGACGCCGATGGGCTTTGCCCGGTATTTCATCGAGAACCACTACAAGACGAACATGCGGTCCCTGGGACTCTCGATCGACTGGCGGCGGGAGTTCACCACCAACGACGAGCGCTACTCGAAGTTCATCACCTGGCAGTACGAGACCCTGCGGGACCGGGGTCGCCTGGAGAAGGGCCTGCACCCGGTCAAGTACTGCACCGAGGAGGAAAACCCGGTCACGACCCACGACATCCTGGAGGGCGAGGAGGCCGAGTTCCAAGAGTACACGCTCATCAAGTTCGGTCACGACGGGGCGACCATCCCCATGGCCACCCTGCGACCCGAGACGGTCAGGGGAGTCACCAACGCCTACATCCTCCCGGAGGGCCAGTACGTCGAGGCGACGGTCGACGGCGAGGACTGGATCGTCTCGACGGCCGCCGTGGAGAAACTCGAACTCCAGCAACGGGAGGTCATCGTCAACCGCGAGTTCGCCGGCGAGGAGCTAGTCGGCGAGACCGTCACCAACCCGGTCACCGAGGAGGAAGTCTTGATCCTCCCGGCCGCGTTCGTCGATCCGGACAACGCCACGGGGATCGTGATGTCCGTCCCGGCCCACAGTCCGGACGACTGGGTGGCCCTCCAGGCGGCCAAGGCTGACACGGAGCGAATGGCCGAGTACGGTATCGACCCCGCAGCAGTCCAAGCCATCGAGCCCCGGTCGATCATCGACGTGGAGGGCTACGGCGAGTTCCCGGCCAAAGACGCCGTCGAGGAGTTCGGCATCGAAAGCCAGGACGACCCGGCCCTGGAGGAGGCGACCCAGCAGGTGTACAACCGGGAGTTCCACGCCGGCCAGCTCAAGGCGATGTACGACGAGTACGCCGGCGAAGTAATCGAGGACGTCCGGGACGAACTCGCCGCGCACTTCCAGTCCCAGGGGGCCTTCGATACGATGCACGAGTTCTCCGAGGACGTGGTCTGTCGGTGTGGCGGGACAGTCGAGGTCGCCAAACAGGAGACCTGGTTCCTGCGCTACAGCGACGAGGACTGGAAGGAAGAGACTCGCAAGATCGTCCGGAACATGGACGCGATCCCGGAGAACACCCGGGAGCAGTACTACCACACGATCGACTGGCTCAACGAGTGGCCCTGCATCCGCAACTACGGGCTGGGCACCAAACTCCCGTGGGACGAGGACTTCGTGATCGAGCCCCTCTCGGACTCGACGATCTACATGGCCTACTACACCATCGCCCACCGGATCGAAGACGTGCCCACCGAGGATCTCACCCGGGACTTTTTCGACACGCTGTTCTACGGGCCGGACGCGGTCGAAACCCCCGACGAACGGGCCCTCGAACTGCGCGAGGAGTGGGACTACTGGTATCCCGTGGACTACCGCTGCTCCGCGAACGACCTCATCTCGAATCACCTCTCCTTCTATCTCTTCCATCACGCCGAACTCTTCGAGGAGCCCCAGTGGCCCCAGGGCATCACCATCATGGGGATGGGCCTGCTCGAAGGGACGAAGATGTCCTCCTCGAAGGGCCACGTCGTCCTCCCGACCGACGCCATCGAGGAGTACGGCGCGGACACGGTCCGCTTTTTCCTGCTGAACTCCGCGGAGCCCTGGCAGGACTACGACTGGCGGGCCGAGGACGTGCAGGGGACCCGCGACCAGCTCGCCGGGTTCTGGCGACGCGCCCAGGAGATCATCCAGAGCGAGGTGCCCGAGACCCAGCCGGAACTGGAGCGCATCGACCGCTGGCTGCTCTCCGAGCTACAGGGCGTGATCCGCAAGGTGACCGACGCGATGGAGGGATTCAGTACGCGGCACGCGAGCCAGGACGCCTTCTACCAGCTCGAGGAGGTGCTGCGCTGGTACCGCAAGCGCACCGACCTCGACCGTCCCGGCGCACGCTGGACCCGCGCGGAGGTCCTCCGGACCCGGCTGCGGCTGCTCGCACCCATCATCCCGTTCATGACGAACGAACTCCACGAGCAGCTTGTCGGCGAGCCCGTCGAGGACGCCGCCTGGCCGGAGCCGGACCCCAGCCTGGAGAGCGAGGTCGTCGAGACCGAAGAGCGACTGATCGAGGCCGTCACCGAGGACGTGCGTGACATCGTGGACGTCACCGGCACCGACCCCACGGAGATCCGACTCTTCCTGGCCGCGGACTGGAAACACCGGGTCTTCGAGACCGTGCTCGAAACCGGCCCCGATCAGGGCGCCGCGATGAGCGAGGTCATGTCCGATCCCGAGCTCCGAGAAAAAGGCGAGGCCGTCAACGACCTCGTGGGAAGTCTGATCGAGGTGGTGCGAGAACGCAGCGACGAGGAGATCGAGGCGCTCTCGGCGATCGACGAGACTGACCTGTACGAAGAAGCGGCCCGATTCCTCGCCCGGACCTACGACGCGACAGTCGCGGTCGTCCCCGAGTCAGAAACCGAGGCGTCGAAAGCCGAACAGGCAGAACCGTTCCGTCCGGCAATTCTCCTGGAGTAGTTAGACGCCGAGCAGGTCGAAGTCGGTCCCGATTCCTTCCTCGGTCGCGTGCTCGTAGACCACGTGAGCCGCGGCGACGTCCTGGATCGCCAGGCCGGTGCTGTCGAAGACGGTGACACCGTCGATGCCCTCGCGGCCGGGCTTGTTCCCGGCGACGATCTCGCCGATCTCGCCGTAGATGTCCGCGTCGTCGATGACCCCCTCGTGGAACGGGACGTTGATCTCCCCCGAGTGGGTGCACTGCTCGTAGTCGTCGATGACGATCGTGGCGTCGCCCATGAGGTCGTCGGCCAGTTCCTGCTTGCCCTCGGCGTCGGCCCCCATGGCGTTGATGTGGGTGTGCTCGCCGACGTCCGCGGCGCTCACGATCGGCTCCCGGACGGGTGTCACCGTCGAGAGCACGTCACAGCTCGCGGCCTCGCTGATCGAGCCGCCGCGAACGTCGAATCGGTCCTCGAAGTGATCGATGAAGGCCTGGACGGCCTCGTCGTCGACGTCCGAGACTACGACCTCCTCGATGTCCCGAACCGTCGCGACGGCCTCGAGCTGGGTGTAGGCCTGGATCCCGGCCCCGATGAGCCCCATCGAGGAGGCGTCCTCGACGGCGAGGTAGTCGGTCGCGACGCCGGCGGCCGCGCCGGTGCGCTTTTTCGTGAGGACCGTCCCGTCGATCAACGCGAGCGGGTAGGCCGTCTCGGGATCGCTGTAGATGACCGTGCCCATGACCGTGGGCAGGTCGAACTTCTCGGGGTTGTCCGGGTGGACGTTGACCCACTTGATCGCGGCCGCGTCCCAGTCCTCGGTCTCGAGGTAGGCCGGCATCGAGCGGAAGTCGCCGTTGTATTTGCGGAGGTCCACGTAGGACTTCGCTGGCATCTGGGCGTTACCGAGCTCGTAGGCCCGAAACGCGTCCTCGACACCACCGATGAGTTCGTCCATGGGCATCTCGCGGTCGACCTGGTCACCGTTCAAGAGGCGCGTCGTGCGCGCTGGCATACCAGTAGCTTTGACGAGCCCGTACTTATAGGGAGTAGAATTCGATTCGCGGGCCTGTTTTCGAACGAGAAGCGATCGAACGGGAGAATTCCGGGCCGCAGGTGGATTTCAGTCGCTGCGTCGATTCTGGGCGAGTGGCAGGGGAGCGGGCTGACGCCCGCTCGTCAGTTCGGAGAGGTCTTCGACCTCTCCCGGCTCACGGGCAAATCGCGCCCGTTCGCCTGTTCGGAGACTCCCTGCGGTCGTCTCCTACATCGCGCCGCCCATGCCACCCATACCGCCCATGCCGCCCATGCCGCCGCCCATGCCACCGGCACCGCCGGGGCCGCCAGCGGGCATGTCGTCGTCATCGTCACCGTCGACGGCCCCACCCTTGAGGTCGCCGGCGGCGATCACGTCGTCGATGCGGAGGATCATCACGGCGGCCTCCGTGGCGGACTCGATCGCCTGGGTCTTCACGCGGAGGGGTTCGACGACACCTTCACCTTCCATGTCGACCACGTCGCCCGTGTAGGCGTCCAGCCCGGCACCGGTCGAGCCGCTGTCGTGCTGGCTGCGCAGGTCGACCAGGGAGTCGATCGGGTCGTGACCCGCGTTCTCGGCCAGGGTGCGCGGGACGACCTCGAGCGCGTCGGCGAAGTGCTCGATGGCCAGCGCCTCGCGCCCACCGACCGAATCCGCGAAGTCCCGAAGCTCCAGGGCGAGCTGGGTCTCGGGGGAGCCACCGCCGGGGACGACCTTGCCGTCCTCCAGGGTGACCCGAACCACGTGCATCGAGTCCTCGATGGCCCGCTCGACCTCGTCGACGACGTGTTCCGTGCCGCCCCGCAGAATCATCGTGACGGACTTGGCTTCCTCGACGTCCTCGATGAAGATGCGCTCGTCACCGCCGACATCGCGCTGGGCGATCGAACCGGCCTGCCCGAGGTCCTCGCTGGTGATGTCACGGACGCTGGAAACCGGGGTCGCACCCGTCGCGCGGGCGAGGCGAGTCATGTCGTCGGACTTGACCCGCCGGACGGCGAGAATGCCCTCCTGAGCCAGGAAGTGTTGGGCCATGTCGTCGATACCGCCGTCGACGAAGACCACGTCGGTGTCGACCGCGACGAGGGCATCGACCAGCTCGCGGAGCTGGGCTTCCTCGCGCTCCAGGAACTCCTCGAGCTGATCGGGGTCGGTGACGTTGACTTCGGTGTCGATCTCGGTCTCCTCGACCTCCAGCCCGGAATCGACGAGCGCGACGTTGGCGTCCTCGACCGCGTAGGGCATGTTCTCGTCGACGCGCGTCTTGTCGACGATGACACCCTCGACCAGTTCGGAGTTGTCGATGGAGCCGCCGACGACCTTCTCGACTTTCACGTTGTCCGTGTCGATGCCGGTCTCGTCGGCGACCGACTGGACGGCCGAGACGACGAGCGAGGAGAGAGTGTCCTTGGCGGTTTCTGCACCCTTGCCGGTCATCGCCGTCGCGGCGATCTGTTCGAGGTGCTCGGTGTCCTCCGTGGAGATCTCGATGGCCTGCTCCTCCAGCAGGTCCTTGGCCTCCTCGGCGGCCTCGCGGTACCCCTGGGCCAGCGTGGTGGCGTGGATGTCCTGATCGAGCAGGTTCTCGGCCTCCTTCAGGAGTTCGCCGGAGACGATGACGGCGGTCGTGGTGCCGTCACCGACCTCGTTCTCCTGGGTCTCGGCGACCTCGACGATCATGTTGGCCGCCGGGTGCTCGATGTCCATCTCCTTCAGGATGGTGACGCCGTCGTTTGTTACCACGACGTTGCCCGTCGAGTCGACGAGCATCTTGTCCATGCCTTTCGGGCCGAGTGTCGTGCGGACGGACTCGGCGACGGCCTTGCCGGCCGTGATGTTCATCGACTGTGCGTCTTCGCCGGATGTTCGCTGGGACTCCTCGGAGAGAACGATGAGGGGTTGATTACCCATCTGTGCCATGTTCGAGAGGGAGTTGTTTTGCCATTCTATATAAGTGCTTTGGACGAGCACGAAGACCGGCGGCCCAGCGCCCCAGAAGTTTGTAACCCACTCACATGGCCCGTCCCTTTAGAAGGAAATCCGGGCAATTAATCCGAGTACTCGTGGTAATCCATGCCCTGGCTTTTCAGCTCCTCGACGCGCTTTCGCTCCAGGAAGGAGTACACCGCGCCGTGAGGCGCGCCGTCGAGCAGCATGTCCGCGGCGCTTCGCACGATCTCGACCTCGCGTGGCTGGCCGATGATCCCCATGGTCGACCCGTAGATGACCACGCTCGCCCCGGTCAACTCCTCCATCAGTTCGCGGGTCCGTCCGCCCTCACCGATGAGTCGGCCCTTCTGGCGTCGCAGGTCGTTGTCGTTCCGGGCGGCCCGCTCGATGTCGATGACGTCGAACATCCGTAACTCGTCGTCAAGCAGTGTGAGTGCCTCCTCCGGCGAGAAGCCCCGGCCGATGGCCTCCACGATGTCCGTCGCCGTCATGGCCTTCACGGAGTCCCCCACGGACTCCACGCGGACGGCCCCGTTCTCGGAGTCGACGGTGAGTTCGACCTCCGCCAGTCGCTCGATGGTCTCGACCGTCTCACCTCCTTCGCCGATGAGGACCCCGATCCGCTCCGTCGGAATCTTCACGTGTTGCATGGGCGGACGTAGCCACTCAGCGGGTTTAAGCGTTCGTTCCGCCAGCCTACGGCGGGGACGCTTCCGCGTCCAGATACGCCCGCAACGAGTCCGTCGTGACGTCCACGCCCAGATCGGCGAAAAACGAGGCGACGTTTTTGCAGTCCCGTTCGAGGAAGTCCTCGGCGTTCGGGTGGTGGACGGTGACCGCCTGCCCCACGTCGATCACGGTGATCTGACCGTCGTGGACGACCAGGTTGTACTCGCTGAGATCGCCATGCACCAGGCCCGCGTCGTAGAGCCGTCGCATGTACTCCCTGACGACCGAGAAGGCAGTCTCGGGGTTCTCGATCTCGACCTCGTCGAGGGTTGGAGCCGGCCCGTCCTCGTCGCCCAGATACTCCATCACGAGGACGTTGCGCTGGACGGCGATCGGGTCGGGGACGGCCACCCCGGCCTCCCTCGCCCGACGCAGGTTGGCGAACTCCTTGCGCACCCACGCGATGACGACCTTCGTGGTCGTGCCCCTGATCCCCTCGAAACGGGGGTCACCGGCCAGGTAGTCGCTCATCTGCTGGAAGTTGCTCGTCGTCGTGAGATAGACCTTCACCGCGACGGTCTCCCCGTCCTCCCCGATGGCCTCGTAGACGTTTGCCTCCTTGCCCGTCGAGATCGGGCCCCCGAAGGCCTGGAGGTAGTCGTCCTGAACGAGTTTGTACAGGGCCGCGTAGGTGGCATCATCGAAGACCGAGCCCTCGACTTTGAACTGCTCGGTGTCCTTCAGCCGTTTCCGGAACTCGGAGAACTCCCGGTCCTGTCGGCGCGCGATCCGGTCGGCTTCGGTGTCCCGGACCTCGATCTCCTCCCACTCGGCGGAGTCGCTCGATTCGACGAACTCAGTCACGGGTCATTGGATGTGTCCCTCCTCGCGGAGTTGGTCGGCCTCGCTTTTCTCGTATCGCCAGGCGATGTCGGCCTTCTCGTCCTGCCAGTCCCAGGGTTCGACCAGGACTACGTCGTCCTCGCGGATCCAGATCCGTTTCTGCATCCGGCCCGGAATGCGGGCAGTGCGCTCGACGCCGTCGGCACACCGGACCTGCACCCGGTTCGCTCCGAGCATGTTCTCGACCACCGCGAATACCTCGTCCTCGTCGGGCATCCTGAGGTCAGTTCGGCCACGCTCGTTCTCGCTCATGACTCCGGATTGGCGACACAAACGCTTAAACCCAATCACACGAGCCCGGGCGACCACCCATGGGAGCATCCCTTTAGTCCAGGCCACCCAAGGGACAACGATGAGCGAGCCCACCCGGATCGCCTTCGTCTGTGTCGAAAACGCCGGCCGGAGCCAGATGGCTGCGGCGTTCGCCAGGCGGGCCGTCGCGGAAAGCGGCCTCGACGGGATCGAGATTCACTCCGGTGGCACCGACCCCGCCGCGGCGGTCCACGACGTGGTGATCGAGGCCATGGCCGAGACGGGAATTGACATCTCGGAGAACCGACCCCGAAAACTCCCCCGCGAGACGGTCATGGCGATGGATTACGTGATTACCATGGGCTGTTCGGCCGAGGACGTCTGCCCGGCCACCTGGCGGGGCGACAGCCGCGACTGGGGGCTTCCGGACCCGGGCGGGCAGCCACTCGACGTGGTCCGAGAGATCCGCGATGAGATCGCCGAGCGAGTCGAGTCGTTGCTCGAAGCAGTCCGAACCGGGGACAAACCCACAGCGGGCGAAATCGAGCCCGAATTCTGATCAGGCGCGCAGTTCTTGCAGTCGTTCCCGGCCGGGTGCGATGAGTTCGTCGAGGTGGGAAGCCAGCCCGGACTTCGCGTCGGCCGGGTGGAGTTCACCGGACTCCAGATCGGCCGCGAGCGCCTCAAACGAGTCATAGACCAGGTCGCCGCCGTACTCCTCGGGGCGGTCGATCCGCACCGTCTCGAAGCGGGGGAAGACGTGGTACTGGTAGAGCTGAAGGACCGGATTGACCAGGTCGCCCTCGGGATCCCGGGTCGGCGGACAGAACGCCGCGTTGACCTTCTCCTCGAGGTCCTCGCGGGAGTCCTCCATGGAGATGGTCAGCCCCGCACTGGAGGACATCTTCCCGTCGCCGGTCTCCAGATCACCGAGAATCGGGGTGTGAATCGCCGGGCGCACGTCATACTCCAGGCTGCGCAGGCCCTCGCGAGCGAGCATGTGGACCTTGCGCTGGTCCATCCCGCCCACGGCCAGATCCAGATCCAGATACTCGATGTCCAGGGTCTGCATGAGCGGGTAGACGACGTGTGAGACCGTGACCGTCTCGTCGCCCTTGATCTCGGCCATGGCACGCTGGGCCCGGTTGAGCGACGTGTCGACCGCCAGGGCGTGCACGTCAAGCACGTACTCCTCGTCGAGCTGGAACTCCGAGCCGTACCGGAATTCGGTCTGCTCGGGGTCGAGCCCGTAGGCGACGAACTGGGCCTGCATCTGCTCGGCCGTGGCCTGGATCTCCTCGAAGGTGCCCTTGCCGTTGAGATAGGCGTGGACGTCCGCCAGCAGCACGACGACCTCCATCCCGGCCTCCTGCAGGTCGATGAGCTTGTTCGCGGTCAGCAGGTGGCCCAGGTGGAGCACGCCGGAGGGCTCATAGCCCACGTAGGCCCGCTTCCCGTCGGGATCGGCGGCCAGGTCCCGAAGCTCCTCCTCGGTAACCACCTCCGAGGCGTTCCGCGTCAGGAGGTCGAACGTATCCATACAGCCCCGGAAACGGCCCGGCGGGTTAGTATTTCTGAAAGCACTCAGGAGTCGAGCAGTTCGCTCGGGTCCGCGTCCCGGCGGTCCGCCCGGTGCTCGGAGATGATCTGATCGACCATCGCGGCGTTCTGCGAGCGGGAGCGCTCCTCGGCCCGGTCCGCCCAGTCCGCGATGGCCGCCTCGATGTCGTCCTCGCGGGCGACCGCCAGTTCGTCGACCTCCTGGATCGTGACCATCTCGGCGGGGGCGACTGGCACGTCGGCCTCGAAGAGCAGTTGATCGGCCACGTCCGAGATCCCGCCGTTCCGAACGACCAGCCGGGGTTCGTGCTCGATCAGTCGCTCGGCCGTCCGGCGGCCCGCCCCGGAGGCATCACGCAGGTAGACCACGTCCCCCGCCGCGATGCCGTAGGCCGCGTCGGCGGTCTCGATGGCCTCGACGGTGAACTTCTCGATCACCTTCACCGGGGTCAGCCCCTCCTGGGCCACGTCGGCGAAGTTCGAGTGATCGAGCTTCCAGAGGGCCTTCAGCCGTTCGAGTTTCTCTTCGAGGGTCTCTCGGGCCCGGCGCTGTTCGTCGAGTTCGGCCTCCAGGCGGTCGTTCTCCCAGCGGAGTTTCGACACCTCCCGCCTGGTCCGGGCCTCGGTGCGTTCCTCGCGTTTGGCGTCCGAGAGCTTGTCCCGCAGATCCGAAATCGTCTCGTCTTTCGTATCGAGGCGCCCCTTGAGGTCCTCCACGTGAGATTGCAGCCGGTCGACCTGGGTCTCAAGGTCGTTGATCCGGCGCTGTTCGGGCGAGGGCTCGGCCGGCTCGGGTCCGGCGGATTCTTCGGCCCCCGTTTCGGGTTCCGCCCGGTCCCTGAGAACCGCCTCGACGGAGACGTCCTCGGCGATCACCTCGCCCACGATCTCGTCCCGGTCGGCCGACCGGGGCACCTTCCGGATCACCCGCTCGATCGTGTCCGCGTAGTCGTCGTGGGCGAACAGTGCCGCCGCCAGCGCGTCACGCTCGTGGTCGTTGGCCGTAGCGGCGTTTCGGGTTCGGTGAAGCTTCTCGTCGACCGGGAGGTCCGCGGTGGGCGTCCAGGCCGCCGCGTCGAAGGAGCGACGGATCTTCTCGACGGTCTCGGGCATGGGCGTGACGTCGGCCGCGACCAGCACCGGTCGACCGCGCTCGATGATCCACTCGATAACCGTCGCCATGTCCGCGGTTCGGCTATGCCAGGTCTCCAGGGGCTCGCCGTCGAGGTCGACGATCCCCACCGCGGTCGTCGTCCCCGGGTCGATTCCCACGAAGACCCGGTCCCGACGGGTCACAAGCGGCTCGAAGTCGATACCGTCCCGCTCGACCGGTTCGATCTCGATGCGCGTGTCACCGGAGCGACCGCCCGAAACCGGGATCTCGCTTATGGGGGCCTCGACGGTGAAGACGGCATTCGAGAAACCGCCGTACTTCTCGGTGACCGAGCGCTCGAAGTCCAGGCCGGCCTCCTCCAGGGCCGAGGCGACCCGGCGAGCCTCGGTCTTGACGTGGCCGTGGATGCGCCGGGTGTACCGATCCTCGCTCGACCCGCCCTTCCCGATGGAGCGGCCCCGAGAGACTTTGACCGTCGTCCGGTCCGTAAACGCCCGGACCGCAGACCCCACGTTGCGGGCGGCGAGCCGGGCCGCGGCTTCGGCCTCGGCCATCGGATCGGAGTTGTAGGGGACACCATGACGGTTGGCCACCCGGGAGAGTGGCTCCGGGCGCTGTTCGCCCGTGACCTGGACGAGCCGGGTCTGGGCGGGAAGGCGTTTCAGAAAGCGGACGAGGTCGTCCTTGTCCGCCGCCAGCTCGTACATGTTGTCCGTCGCGAGGAGGGCCGGTTCGGTCTCCTGCACCCGGCGCAGGAGCTTGTGATAGCTCACGTTCGTCCGTTCGAGGTCCGTCCCGTCGAAGACACAGAGGGCATAAGACGGCGTGTCGCCGCGCACGTCACCGCTCTGCACGTCGACGCCGAAGACCACGGCGTCGAGGGCGTCGGTCCGCGTACTCACGGCGAGAGCTATGGCGGCGAGCCGGATAAGTTCGTTCCGGCCGGGGCAGTCCTGAACGGACGTGTACGAACCGGACACTGCCGCGAGTCGGGAAGAAGGGGTGGATTGATAGCCGATGCCCGCAAACTTTGCCAACACTGGTGAGAGAGACCCGGGACGCGACTGGCCGGAGGGCGAACGATTTGCCCGTCAAGAGCCAGTACGACCGACAATACGGGACTGGAAAGCAATTCGCGTAGCCGGGCAGCCACCATCGACACTCATATGTCACAGGAATGGAACATCGTCGTTTGCGTCAAACAGGTACCCGACGCCGACGACGTCTCGATCGACCCGGACACCGGAACGCTGAATCGCTCCGACGCCGAGGCCGTGCTGAACCAGCCGGACTACAACGCCGTCGAGTCGGCCCTCCAGTTGCGCGAAGCGGTCGGCGGAACAGTCACCGCCGTCACGATGGGGCCGCCCTTCGCCACGGCCGTCCTGCAGGAAGCCGTCGCCCTGGGTGCCGACGACGGCGTCCTGCTGACCGACCGTGCCTTCGGCGGGAGTGACACCTGGCCGACGAGCCTGGCGCTGGCCTCGATCGCCGAGGAACTCGACGCCGATGTCGTGATCTGTGGCGAGGAGAGCACGGACTCCTCGACGGGGCAGGTCCCGCCGGGGATCGCCGCGCACAACGACTGGTCCCAGCTCACCTACGTCGAGGAGCTCGAACCGAACCCCGAGGAGAACGAACTGATCGCGGTCCGAGACATCGAGGGCGGCCACGAAAAGGTCGCCGCGAGTCTTCCCGTGGTCGTGGCGGTCGGCTTCGGGCTGAACGAACCGCGGATCGCCGGCCTCCACCGCAAGATCTACGCCGAGACCGAGTTCGAGCCCCAGGAGTACTCCGCAAGTGACCTGGGCATCGAGGAGTCGGTCGGCCTCGCGGCCTCACCGACCTCGGTGGGTGGGATGGCCACCGCCGACCCGGTCGAGCGGAAACGGAAGCTGGTCGAGGACGTCGAAACGCTCTTCGAGGAACTCGAAAGCGCGGGGGCGATCTAGATGCCCGGCGAAGTCGACACTGCGGACTACGCCGACGTCTGGGTCTTCATCGAACAGCACGACGGGGAGGCCGCGAAGGTCTCCTGGGAACTGCTGGCGAAGGGCCGGGAACTCGCCGACGAGAAGGGCGAACGGCTCGTGGCACTGGTCATGGGCGAGTCTGTCACCCACCTCGCCGAGGAGGCGATCGAACGCGGGGCCGACGAGGTCCTGGTGGCCGAGGATCCGATCTTCGAGCCCTACCTCCCCGGCCCCTACGGGGAGCAGTTCCGGTACCTCGTCGAGGAGCGCCACCCCGACGTCGTGCTCATCGGCGGGAGCCACACGGGCCGGGACTTTGCCGGTCGCGTGGCCGTCCCGACCTACGCCGGGCTGACTGCTGACTGTACCGAACTCGACATCGAACCGGACACGGGCTTGCTCCTGGCGAAACGGCCGACGTTCGGCGGGGACGCCATGGCGACGATCAAGTGCGTGGAGCACCGCCCGCAGATGGCGACGGTCCGGCCCGGCGTCTTCGACGCGGCCGAGCCCGATCCTGACAGAGAGGGCACGATCACCGAGGTCGAGGTCGTCGTCGACGAGAGCCACCAGCACTCCCGGATGATCGAACGGGTGGTTGGAGACATTACGGACATCACCGACGCGAACGTGGTCGTGGCTGGCGGGTACGGTACCGAAGGCGACTTCGGCCCGATCGAGGACCTCGCTGCGGCCCTCGGCGGCGAGGTCGCCGCAACCCGCGAAGCCGTCGAGGAGGGCTGGATCGAAGCCGCGAGGCAAGTCGGGCAGACCGGCAAGACGGTCAAACCCGACCTGTACATCGCCTGTGGGATCAGCGGCGCGATCCAGCACCTCGAGGGGATGAACGACTCGAAGACCATCGTCGCGATCAACGACGACCCGAACGCGCCGATCTTCGACGACGCCGATTATGGCATCGTCGGGGACCTCTTCGAGGTCTGTCCCGCGCTAACTGAACTCATCGAGCAGAAACGAGGTGAGACCGCATGACCGAGACGCCGAACTACGACGATCACTTCGACGCGATCGTCGTCGGGGCGGGCCTGGCCGGCAGCGCGGCCGCCCTGACGATGGCCCAGGAGGACCTGGAGGTGCTGCTCCTCGAACGTGGCGCCTCGCCGGGTTCGAAGAACGTCTTCGGCGGCACGATGTTCACGCCGCGAGTGCGGGACCTCGTCGGCGAGGACTTCGAGGACGCCCCCACCGAACGCTACCTCGGTCGCAAGCAGTTCAGCCTGCTCTCCCCCGAGGACGAGACGTCCCTCTCGGTCCGGCCCTCGGCGTGGCAGGACCCCCCGCACAACGACACGCACATGGTCCTGCGAGGGAACTTCGACGAGTGGTTCGCCGACCAGGCCGTCGAGGCCGGCGCGACCCTGATCACCGAGACCACCGTGACCGACGTGATCCGTGAGGACGAGGACGGCCCGATCGTCGGCGTCGAGACCGACCGCCCTGATGGGGCCATTCGGGCCCCAGTCGTGGTACTCGCGGAGGGTGGCAACTCCCTGGTTTCCGAGGCCGCCGGGCTCAAGGAACCCGACAAGCGCCAGGAGGTCGCCATCGGGGCCAAGGAGGTCCGGAAGTACGACCGCGAGACCATCGAGGACCGGTTCGGACTCGGCGAGAAGGACGGGGCCTCCCACCACTACTTCGGCGAGGGGGCCTGCGGTGGAGCCGTCGGTGGCGGCTTCATCTACACCAACAAGAACACCCTGGCCATCGGGGTCGCCTACAGCATCAGCGACGCCGTCGAGGACCCACGGAAACCCGACGAGTTGCTGGATGACTTCAAGCAGCACCCGGCAGTCGCACCGCTCGTGAAGGGCGGTCGGCTGGTCGAGTACTCCGCGAAGGCCATCCCGGAGGGCGGGGCGTCTGCCGTCCCCGATCTGGCCCACGACGGAGCCGTGATCGTCGGCGACGCCGCCAGCCTCGTCCTCAACAACGGCATCCACCTCGAAGGGACGAACATGGCCATCGAGAGCGGTTACTGGGCCGGCAAAGCCGTCGCCGAGGCCGCCGCGGCCGGCCAGTACGACGCCACGGCCCTGCAAGCCTACCCCGAGAACCTGGAGGACTCCTTCGTCATGGAGAACCTCGAACACTACGACTGGTTCGGGGACTTCGCCCACGACGAGAAGCAGTTCCTCTTCACGGAACTCCCGAAGGCACTCACCGAGGCCGAACTGGAGTTCTTCAAGCAGGATCGCGAACCGAAGGAAACCCACGCCAAACGGGCCAAGAACATGGTGATTCGGGCCCTGGGCGGCTGGACCGGCGCGGCCAAACGCGCCTGGAAGTACCGGAAACTCCTGTCATGAGCACCCCCAAAACACCCGACGTCGAGACCCCGAGCATCGAGGATCGCCTGTACACGAACAAATACACCGACCACGAGGAGTCCCACCTGGGCGTCTTCGAGGAACAGACCTGTCTGGACTGTGAGACCTACGACTGTGTCTCGGTCTGTCCGGCCAACGTCTGGCGCGACGAGGGCGACGGTGACGTGCCCTTCATCGCCTACGAGAACTGCCTGGAGTGTGGCAGCTGTCGGTGGGCCTGCCCCTACGACAACGTCATCTGGGAGAACCCGCCGAACGGCACGGGCATGACCTACCGATACGGCTAGGCCGACTCCGGATACGGAACTTCGATCGTCCGGCCGTCCTCGGCCAGGACGATTTCACCGTCGAAAGCATCCCTGGCCTCCCGCAGCAGGAGCCCGGTGTTGCCGGCGTACCGCGGTGAGACGTGTGTGAGCACGAGTTGTTTCACTCCGGCTTTTCCTGCCAGCCGTGCCGCCTCGCGAGCCGTCGAGTGGCGAGTTTCCCGGGCCCGACCGGCCTCGTCGTCGGCGAACGTGGCGTCGTGAATCAACAGGTCAGCGTCTTCCGCCGCAGATTCGACCGTGTGAGTAGGTCGGGTGTCCCCCGTGTACACGACCGTCCGGCCCGGTCGAGATGGACCGACAACCTGGTCCGGGTCGACGACCGTCCCGTCTTCGAGTTCGACCGACTCGCCCTCGTGCAACCTGGAGAACAGCGGGCCAGCCGGGACACCCAGTTCTTCGGCTCGCTCGCGGTCAAAGCGACCCTTGCGCTCGGCCTCGACCAGGGCATAGCCCACCGCCGGGGCGTCGTGATCGACCGCGATGGTGCGGATCGTATACTCCTCACGTTCTCTGATGGTCGATCCCGGCGAAACTTCTTCGACCGAAACCGGGAACTCCGGCTCGTGACCGATGGCGTGGATCAACTCGACCACGCTGGTTCGGGTGCCCTCGGGGGTGTAGATCACGAGCGGTTCGCTGCGGCCGTTGAACCCCCAGGTCTGGATGAGTCCCGGGAGCCCGAGGACGTGATCGCCGTGGGCGTGGGTCAGAAAGACCGCATCGACGTCGAACCCGGTCCCAAAACGCATCATCTGGCGCTGAGTGCCCTCGCCGACGTCGAAGAGGAAGGCCTCGCCGGACCGGCGCAGAAAGACCGAGCTGGGGTTGCGGTCGGTCGTCGGAATCGCCCCGCTGGTCCCCAGAAAGGTGACGCGTAGACTCATAGCGGGGCTTCGGCCGGTTCGGATAAACGCGTTTGGACTTCGGGCCCCGAACCGACCGATTCTTACCCGCCGGACGGGTAGTGCCCGGCGATGGAGCGGCCCCTCTGGATCGACCGCCACGCCCCCGAGCTCTCGGAGTTGCCACAGGAGCCGGTCCGGGAGCGACTGGCCGATGCCGTGAGCGACCCGGTCAACCTGGTCCTGCACGGACCGGCCGGCGTGGGCAAGACGGCCGCGGTCAGAGCGCTCGCCGAGGCGGCTCACGAGGACCCCGAGGGCGATCTGGTCGAGATCAACGTCGCTGACTTCTTCGGGATGACCAAGGCGGAGTTGAGCGAGGACCCCCGTTTCGAGCGGTTCATCACGCCCAAACGGAAGCGCAACTCCTCGAAGGCCGACCTGATCAACCACGTGCTCACCGAATCCGCGAGCCACCCGCCAGTTTCGGGCTCGTACAACACGATTCTGCTGGACAACGCCGAAGCCATCCGGGAGGACTTCCAGCAGGCCCTCCGACGCGTGATGGAGCAGTACTACGAGGCGACCCAGTTCGTGCTGACGACCCGCCAGCCGAGCAAGCTCATCTCGCCGATCCGCTCGCGCTGTGTCCCGATCCCCATGCGGGCCCCGACCCGCGAGGAGACGGTCTCGGTCCTCGCGAACATCGCCGAGGCCGAAGGCGTCGGCTACGACGAGGAGGGACTGTCCTATCTGGCCTCCTACGCCGAAGGCGACCTCCGGGAGGCGATCCTGGCCGCTCAGACCGCCGCGGAGAAGCAGGGCGAACTCGTCGGGACCGCGGTCCTGGATCCCCTCCAGGACGTGGGCCTGGCCGACCGGATCGAGGAGATGCTCGCGGCCGCCGAGGACGGGCAGTTCACGGACGCCCGCTCGATCCTCGATGATCTGTTGGTCGAGGAGGGCCGGTCCGGGGAGGAACTCCTCGAAGAGCTACTCGCGGTCGCCCGCACCCGATACAGTGGTGATCGTCTCGCCACGCTGCACGCAACCGCTGGCGAGATCGAGTTCGACCTGACCCAGGGTACCAGCGACCGGATCCACCTCGCCCACCTGCTCTCGACTATCTCGGCGCCAGAACGTGAACGAACCGCGTGAGCGAGCGGTGAACCCGGCGGTCGTGGCGCTCGCGTAGTGTCCAGCCGGCCTCGCGAGCAAGCTGATCGTACGCCCGATCGGCGACGACCACGGCCCGCGAACTGACTCGTCTAGCCTCGACAAGCGCGCCTCGAACCAGGGTTTCCAGCCCGTGGGTCGCGATTTTGGACTGCCGACCGTAGGGGGCGTCGAAGACGACGGCGTCGACGCTGTCATCGGGGAGCGGCAAGGCAGTCGCGTCACCTCGGGCCACCAGGAACGAACCGTCGAGAGCCGCCTGGAGGTTCTGTCGCGTTCCCCGGACCATCTTTTCCTGGGCGTCGAACCCGATGGGCGTCCCGCCCAGCCGCCCCGCCTCGATGAGCAGACCGCCCGTCCCACACATCGGGTCGAGCACGCGATCCGCGGGACCGACCCCGGCAAGGTTCAAGACGGCCCGGGCCAGTCGGGGATCCATGCTCCCGGGCTGGAAGAACGGTCGGTCGGTCGGCTGGCGGCCGTAATCCCGGGCCGCGGTGAGCACCTCCCAGCCGAGAACCGCCAGGTCGTCGGCAAAGAGCGCCACGAGCGTGTGATCCGGGTTCGAGAGGTCCACGGCAAAGCCTCGATCCACGAGCACCTGACCGAGTCGCCGCTCGGCCTGCTGGGTGTCGATCCCGGCCGTGCCCCGAACATCTCGGGCCCGGACCGCGATCGAGCCCGACCGGTCGAGCGGCGCGCTCTTCAGCACGGACACGGCCGCCTCGGGTCCCCCAGAACTCGTTCCCACGGCCTCGCTGACCCGGCGAGTGAAGGCCAGCCCCCGGGCGCGATCCGGCGTCACCGTCTCGGCCCGCCCGAGCCCCGGCGCGAGAATCTCGACGTCCGTGGCCGCCGCTCTGGCCTCCGCGGCCGCGAACGGGTCGTCCTCGCCGGCGAACTCAAGGACGTACACGCTCGATCGATGTGCGGCGACATTCCTGAGCGTGTCGGTCCGGCCCGAGCAACCCATCAGTTCCCGTGAACACCTGCCATCGACTACAAATATTTATAAGCCTTAAATACAAGTTTAAAACGCACATGACTGATCCCAAGGAAACCATCAACATCGAGAACGTGGTCGCCTCGACCGGGATCGGGCAAGAGCTCGATCTCCAGTCGGTCGCCATGGATCTCGAAGGGGCCGACTACGACCCCGAACAGTTCCCCGGACTGGTCTACCGGACCCAGGACCCCAAGTCGGCGGCGCTGATCTTCCGCTCGGGCAAGATCGTCTGCACCGGCGCGAAAAGCACTGATGATGTCCACGAGAGCCTGCACATCGTCTTCGACAAGCTCCGGGACCTCAGCATTCAGGTCGAGGAGGAGCCCGAGATCGTCGTCCAGAACATCGTCACCAGCGCCGATCTTGGCCGCCAGCTCAACCTCAACGCCATCGCGATCGGCCTGGGCCTTGAGAACATCGAGTACGAGCCCGAACAGTTCCCCGGGCTGGTCTACCGGCTGGACGAGCCCGAAGTCGTCGCCCTGCTGTTCGGCAGCGGCAAGCTGGTCATCACGGGCGGAAAGCGCCCCGAAGACGCCGAACACGCCGTCGACAAGATCGTCTCTCGGCTGGAAGAACTCGGCCTGCTCGAGTAGTTACTCGACGAGTCGCTCGATCTCGGTGATGAGGATGTCCGTCGCCCCTTCTGCTTTGAGTCGGGTAACCGCCCGGAAAACCTCACTCTCCGGCACTACGGCGTGGATCGCGACCTGATCGGAGTCCGCGATGTCCATCACGGTCGGGCCGCCCATCCCTGGAATGACTTCTTTGATCCGTTCGAGGTTCGCCGCCGGCGCGTTCAGCATGAGATAGCGGCGGTCTTCGGCCGCAAGCACGGATTCGAGCGCGCGGTCGATCTCGGAAGTCTTCCGGTCGTTCAGCACGTCCTCGTGGGCGAAGAGGTGCGCTGAACTCTCCAGGACCTCGTCGATGATCGCGAGGCGGTTGACCGCGAGGGTCGTCCCGGTGCTGGTGATGTCGACGATGGCATCGGCCATCTCGACGTGGGGGGTGAGCTCGGTCGCACCGGAGACTTCCACGATTTCGGCGTCAACCCCGGCCGCCGCGAAGTGCTTTTCCGTGATATGGGGGAACTCCGTCGCGACAGTCTTGCCGTCCAGGTCATGGATGTCCGTGATGTCCCCGTCCTCGGGAGCAGCGACGACGATTCGACACTGGCCGAATTCGAGGTCCAGAAGCGGCTTCACCACGTCACAGTCGGCCTCCTGGGCCTGATCGAAGCCGGTGATCCCCAGGTCGGCCGCACCGTCGGCGATGTACTCGGGGATGTCCGCCGCCCGCGCGAAGAGGATCGTGATCTCGGGGTCGACCGTGTCGGCGTATAGCTGTCGGTCCTCGCCGTCGACCACGTGGATGCCCGCCCGGTCCAGCAGGTCGACTGCCGGATCGTGGAGCCGGCCCTTGTTCGGTATCGCGATACGCATTAGCGGCCTCTTATAGGCGGGTGCGTATTTGCGTTTCCATCGGACGGTCGAGTGCGCAAGCGGCAGATTCAGGGCCGCCCACCGAGAACCGGCGGCCATGTCGACAACGCTCACCGACGGGCACGTTCTCCATCCCGACGGCTCGGTCTCGCGGGCCGACGTTCGCTTCGAACAGTCTACCGGCGAGATCGAGGCGGTCGGCCAGGGACTCGCCGCCGACCAGACCCTCTCCGCCGCGGGCGGCCTGGTCATGCCCGGCCTGGTGAACGCTCACACACACGCCGCGATGACACTCCTCAGGGGCTATGCCGACGACAAGCCACTCGACGCCTGGCTCAGCGAGGACATCTGGCCGGCCGAGTCGGCCCTGGAACCGGCCGATGTCCGGGCCGGCACCGAACTGGCGCTGTTGGAGATGATCCGCTCGGGCACCACCGCCTTCGCTGATATGTACTTCCACATGGACGAGGTCGTGGCCGCCGTCGAGCGGGCCGGCCTTCGGGCCCGACTCGCCCACGGGATCGTGACCGTGGGGAAGAACGAAGAGGAAGCCGCAGCCGACCTCCAGGAGGGCATCGACTTCGCCAAGCGGGCAGACGGCAAAGCGGGGGGCCGGGTTCAAACCGCCATCTCGCCCCACTCGTTGACGACCGTCGACGAGTCGACGCTGCGAGAGGCGGCCCAGGCCGCTCGCGAACTCGACGTGCCCATCCACCTTCACGCGAACGAGACCACGGACGAAGTCGAGCCAATCGTCGACGAGCGAGGGGTTCGCCCACTCGCCTACGGCAGCGAGCTGGGACTTTTCGACTCACAGGACTTCTTCGCTCACGGGGTCCACCTGGACGAGACGGAAATTGAGCTCCTGATCGAGCGCCAGCCCAGCGTGGTACACTGCCCGGCCTCGAACATGAAACTGGCCTCCGGAATGGCTCCCATCGAGGACCTACTCGATGCGGGTGTTCCACTGGCGCTTGGCACGGACGGGGCTGCCTCGAACAACGACCTCGACATGTTCGACGAGATGCGGGACGCCGCGCTCCTGGGCAAACTCGCCGCGGACGACGCCAGTGCAGTCCCGGCCGAGGCAGTCATCGAGATGGCCGGCGGCGGCGGCGCACGGGCACTCGACCTCCCGGGCGGGGAGGTCACTCCGGGCGCGGCCGCGGACCTGATCGTCGTCGACTTCGAGGCCCCGCGGATGACACCCGTTCACGACCACGTCTCGCACCTGGTGTATGCGGCCCAGGGGAGTGACGTGCGCCACACGGTCGTCGACGGGGCGGTGCTCATGCGCGATCGGGACGTTCAGACCCTCGACGAGCAGGCCGTCCGCGAGACGGCCCAGACCCGCGCGGCGCGCCTGGCCGACCGCGCCTGATGCCGGTAACGTTTAAAGCGCGCTGGCCCTCCATCCGGACATGACCGTTTCTCCGATCAGCGACCGGCTCGCTGACGTCGAGTCCGCCGTCGCCGACGGCCGGACGAAAATCGACTGGGCGTACGAACACATGCCGATCCTCCAGTCCCTGCGGGCGGACTTCGAGGCCGAGCAGCCATTTGCGGGGCTCACCATCGGAATGGCCCTCCACGTGGAGGCCAAGACCGCGGCTCTCGTCGAGACACTCGCCGCGGGCGGGGCGGAAGTCGCCATCACCGGCTGTAACCCACTCTCCACGCACGACGACGTGAGCGCAGCGCTGGACGCCCACGAGGCCATCACCTCCTATGCCGAACACGGTGTCGACGAGACCGGGTACTACGACGCCATCGAGGCCGTCATCGCCCACGAGCCCGACATCACCGTCGACGACGGCGGCGACCTGGTCTTCCGGATCCACGAGGAACACCCCGACCTGATCGATTCGATCATCGGCGGCTCCGAGGAGACGACCACTGGAGTCCACCGGCTCCGCTCGATGGACGCCGACGACGCGCTCGACTACCCCGTCTTCGCCGTGAACGACACCCCGATGAAGCGACTGTTCGACAACGTCCACGGCACCGGCGAGGCCTCGCTTTCGAGCATCGCCATGACCACGAACCTCTCCTGGGCCGGCAAGACCGTCGTCGTCGGCGGGTTCGGCCAGTGTGGTCGTGGCGTCGCGCGGAAGGCCGCCGGACAGAACGCTTCGGTGGTCGTCACCGAGGTCGACCCGCGGCGGGCCCTGGAAGCCCATATGGAGGGCTACGAGGTCCTGCCGATGGCCGAGGCCGCAAAGAAGGGCGACGTCTTCATCACCACCACGGGCAACCGGGACGTCATCACGCCCGAACACGTGGAACACATGCAGGACGGCGTGATTCTCGCCAACGCGGGGCACTTCGACGTGGAGATCGACCTGGACGGCCTGGCCGACCTCGCCGTCGAACAGCGGGCGGTCAGGGACGGCGTCCGGGAGTACAAACTCGAAGACGGACGCCGGATCAACGTCCTCGCCGAGGGGCGGCTGGTGAACCTCGCGACGCCGGTCTCGCTTGGCCACCCCGTTGAGGTCATGGACCAGAGCTTCGGGATCCAGGCCGTTGCGGTCCGGGAGTTAGCGACGAACGGCGACGCCTACGACGCCGGCGTCCACGAGGTTCCCGACGCACTCGATCGAGAGGTCGCGACGATCAAACTCGAGGCCGAGGACATCCAGATCGACGAGCTGACCGCCGAACAGGCGGAATATCTGGACAGCTGGTCGCAGGGAACCTGATCGACGGCGAGTGAACTTCTTCGGCTGAAAAGCAGCGCAAAAACGCCCCGTTCGAACCCCTGTGCCCGATCAGGCGTAGCGTTCCAGTGCCGGATCGTCGAGGGACTCGATGACGGCACCGGCCGTCTCGTCGAGGAGTTTTTGGCCCTCGGCCGTAATGTCCCGCCCCTCACCCTCGCGAGTCATGATCAGGCCCTCGTCCTCCAGGTCCTGGAGGATCTCGCGGATGACCTTCTGGGAGCCGTCGCTGCGCTTGCTCGGGGCGACCGCGTAGCGGTTCGAGCCGCCCTTCGTGCCGCCGTAGGCCGTCGAGAGGCTCTCGACGCCGATCGGCGCGTTCATCGCGACCTTTCGAAGGAGGCTGGCGGCCCGGCGGGCCCAGAAGTCCTCCTGCTCGGGCGGCAGTTCCCGGTTCGCACCGGTCTTCGTGTAGTCGGCCCAGTCGGGCGCCTCGATTCGGTCCGCGAGCTCCCCGGCGAGCGCGTCGATGAGCTCGTCCGCGGGGGCGTCGTAGAGAGTTGCCATGCCCGCGGATTCTCGATGCCGCTGTTTAAACTATTCGTTAGGCGGTCAGGCTGGACCGGGCGACTTTTTGAGTGGGCTCCCGAGGAGCGAGCATGGACGAACAGGCGGCCCGGTCGATCGTCGAGGGCCTCGTGAACGCCGCGGGGGACGACGCGGCGGTCGTGGACGGCACGGTGCTCACGATCGACATGCTCCACGAGCGGACGGACTTTCCGCCAGGGACGAGCCGCTATACGGCCGGCTGGCGATCGGTGGGCGTCTCGCTCTCGGATGTCGCTGCGATGGGCGCGAGTGCGACCGCCACCGTCGCCGCCTTCGGCGTCCCCGACTTCGAGACGGACGTCCTCGAAGCGTTTCTGGAGGGCGCACGGGACGTTTCGGCGGCCGTCGGCGCACAGTACGTCGGGGGCGATCTGGACCAGCACTCGGAGTTCACCGTGGCGACGGCCGCGATCGGAACCACCGAGCAGCCAGTCCGGCGATCAGGAGCCAGTCCAGGCGAACTGCTCTGTGTCACGGGAACACTGGGCCGGAGTGCCGCCGGCGTCCGGGCCTTCGAGTCAGGCGCGATCGGGCTCGGGAACGATCTCTTTCAGTTCACTCCCCGTGTCGAGGCCGGCCAGGCGCTCGCCGGGGTCGCGACCGCCATGATGGATGCAAGCGACGGGCTGGCTCGCTCGCTGCACCAGCTCGGGGCGGCAAGTGACGTGGGCTTTCGGGTAGATGGCGACGCGATCCCGGTCGCCGACGCCCTCGATCGGTTTCTCGCCACCGGGGAAACCGGCAGCGAGGTCGCCACGACCTACGGCGGGGACTTCGAACTCGTCTTTACGATTCCGGAAGCCGAACTCGAGGCCGTGCGATCGGCGCTCTCCGTTCCCGTCTCGGTTCTCGGCACGGTCCAGCCGGCCGAGGCCGGCATCGAACTCGACGGCGAGCCCCTCCCGGACCAGGGCTACACCCACGGCGAGTCTACAGGCCGATGATCTCGATCGGGATCGGCGTGAAACAGAGCAGCCCGAGGACGAAGGTTGCCACCCCGAGAAGCTGTCGCCGGCGATCGAGCGGCGTGTCGACGACCGGCGACGCGGAGCCGATCCAAGCCGCGAGCATCGCCATGAACCCCCAGATGACCCACACCGTGACCATCTGGCCGGCGTCGGTCAGCAGGTAGAGCCCACCAGCCAGCCCGAAAAGCGACAGGGGCACAAGCGGGGCGATCCGCTCCTGGGCCGGCCCGACCATCGCCCGCAACAGATGGCCCCCGTCCAGTTGGCCCACCGGAATGAGATTCAGGAAGGTGATGAACATCCCGACCCAGCCGCCGATGACGACGGGGTTGACGACCAGCCGGGGATCGGCATAGGAGAGTGGCTGGCCCATCGCGGCGGCGATGGCCTGCAACAGGAGCGGGTAGTTGAACTGTATCTCCACGGTCGACTCCGCGGCCATAACCCAGTCGGGGACCTGCACCGGTGGCAGTGACAGTCCGATGACGGTCACGACGACGGTCGCGACCAGGCCCGCCAGTGGGCCGGCGACCCCGATGTCGAAGAGCGCCCTTCGATTCGGGATGCGGCCCTTGACCTTGATCACTGCGCCCATCGTCCCGATGATCGACGGGAAGGGGATGAAGTAGGGGAGGGAAGCCGGCACGTCGTAGTAGCGGCTCAGCACGTAGTGACCGAGTTCGTGGGTCCCCAGCACGCCCATCACCGCGAGCGTGAACGGGAGGGCCTGCAGGATCGCCGGCGAGAACAGATCCTCGACGTAGTACCACTGCGTGCCGACCAACAGCGTCGAGAAAACGGTCGCGACCGCGAGGATCACGTTCGTCCAGGGGACACCGTCGTCGTTCCCCTGGGGGGTCGCCACGAGCACGTACTCACCCAGGCGGCGCTCCAGGCGGACTTCGTAGCCGGCCGCCCGAAACTCGGGCCAGACGGACTCGACGAGTCGCTCCCGGTCCACCAGCGGGTCGCCGTAGTAGTGGATTCCCTCCTCGGCCTCGCTCACTTCGTACACGCGGAAGACCGAGCGCATGGCCTCGGGCGAGGGGAGCCTGTCCGGGGTGGCCGGCGGCATGGGCGGCGATTCGTATTCGAACAGTAAAACGGCGTCGCGTTCGGAGAAGCGACCCGTGCAAACGGGGCGAAACGGTGTTGGAGCGATCTGCACGTGGGATTTCCCACGTCGAGAGTCTGGCCCGAACGGATGATTTCTGGTCGTCTCTCAGTAGGTCTCGACTGGGACCCCCAGTCGTTCGAAGTCCTCGACGTTCGCCGTCAGGACGGCGTCGTCAAGAACCGAGGCCATCGCAGCGATGTACGCGTCGTTTGGACCAACGCCGGCGTGGCCGCCGGCCTGATCGTCAGCCGCCGCAAGTAGCTCCCCGGCCGTTCGAGCGATTTCCGCATCGACTGCAACCCGTGGATAGCCCAGCATGCGATTGCGCACCTCCCGACTCGTCGTGTCGCTTCGCGCTGTCCCAACACCGTAGTAGACCTCGGCGATAACTGGCGTCGGCAACCATTGCATTTCCCCGTTTTCGACGAGTGTTGTGCCCTTCGCAAACGCGCCCGGATCTTCAGCCATCAAATCGAACAGATACGAGGAGTCGATAATCATTCTCCCGTCTCGTTGGTTTCAAACGCGTCGCGAGCGCTTTCGAGACGGTCCCGATCACCGTTCCGGAAGCGTTCGACCGCCTCTTTGGCGTTTCTGGCTTCCACCTCCGTCAGCAACCCGGCGACATCGCCCGGGGGCGGGCCGCGAGTCATTCGGCGAAGTGTCTCTTCCATCGTCTCCCCCTCGTTCTTGTGGGCGCTCAGCCACTCGTGGTATTCCTCGGAGACGCGGATGGTTTTGACCATAGAATATATTAGGATATATGGGTCGAAGAGTGTTACGGCCACCCCCAGCAGGCTCACCGAGCGCGTACGCGAGAGCGGCGAAAGGTAATTAGGACTGTATGCAGTTTGCATACACATGAGCACGTCACTCCGGGTTTCCGAGGAGACGAAAGCCATCCTCGAACGGCTGAAACGGGAGGACGAAACCTTCGACGAACTGCTGGCACGGCTTGCAACGAACGAACAGCCGATCAACGTCGGTGCCTGGAGTGAGGAGCAGGCAGACCGCGCACGGGAGGCTGTGAAACGCTCCCGGGAGAGTTTCGAGCGATAATGTTCCTGGACTCCTCGGTCATCATCGACATGCTCGAAGGCGTTCCGGCGGTCGTCGAGTACGTCGAAGATCGCGGACAGCCCTACCTCACGTCCACACTGTGTGTGTTCGAGGTCATCAATGGCGAAGTCGGCTTCGGGGCCACGGATGTCGTCGCGATTCGCCAGGAGTTCGGTGGCGTTCGAGCGCTCGATCTCACCGAACAGATCGCCCTGGAGGCAGGCCGGATGCAGAGCCAGTTGATGGACGACGGGGAGCGCATGGCGACTCGGGACCTCTTGATTGCCGCGACAGCCCGATCGACGGGGGACGAACTCGTGGTCTCCGACGGGGATTTCGAAACCCAACTGCTTGCGGATCTGATGGACGTGACCTATCTGGGCGAATCGTAGTGGTGGCGACTCTTCTCGATCGTCTGAATTGTGGTGTGTCGCAGGCGGTTTCAAATGAGATTGAAGTGAAAGGTGTGAATGATTGGGCCAGCGTTTTCAGAAATTATTCAGCGGGGAATTTAGTCGAGTATTGCGCACGAAAACGGTCGTTTTCGGGCAGTCTGTACGAAATATACTTTCTTTATTACCTGAAAAGGTGGCCCGAAAGTCAAGCTATTATCCTGGCACAAATTTCCCAATAGCCTTCGCAATGGATCCAATCATATCCCCGACTGAGTTAGCAATCTTGCTTCGGTGATTTCTCCGAAGTTCCAATCTGTGTCCTTTTGCACGATGAATTTCTTTTTCCGCCTCTATGGAAATCAATTTCAGTCTTAGTTTCTCTTTTGGGGTGAGCGCCTCAGTACTTAGAAAGTCATCCCCCATCCCTTCAACCTCCAATATTGGCTCGTCCAAATCAGAATCTGGGAAATTCGCCCTGAATACTTTCATTCTTGCTTCTACGCCGAACTCCTTATTATGCAGCCAGTCAATATCGCACTCTTTCAGATCCTCAAAATTGAAAATTTCCAGGAGCTGTTTCTCAAACCAATCTATCTCTTCTTTATTAGGGGTATCTTGTGCCATTATTTGCCTTCCATAGTGTGGGCTGAATAAAATTGCGGGCACACGAAATTTGAAAGAGGAATTGTTTGTTACTGAGGTTAGGTCTGGGTAAGTGCGTCTTTTTTATCCTCGGTTAAAGAAAATTGAACTTCCTTTTCCAGTATACCGGTAGTGGAGTCAATTTGAATCGTGGCGGTGATTTCATCTGGATACTTTTCTCGTGGGGAGCCTTCGATATTATCTCCAATTCCCCGTCTTTCATTTGGATCTAGATTGTAATTTTTATCATTCGTCAAATTTTTTCGTCTGGATGTTTGATTAAACATTTCCAGCTTTTCATCCATGTCTTTAGGAATGATATTCATGTCTGAAATTGTGGTGGGTTCTCTTCCTTTATTTTCGATTTCTAATTTCACTTCATATTTCGTAGCGGATATTTTATCTTCCATTGATACTGAACCCAATAGTGTGGTATATACGGGATAATACTCGCTGTGAGATACTTCTAATATGTTTAGCTCTGCAGATCTAGCCTTCATATCCATTATTTGATAATAAATTAATACTACTGTGAACAGGGATACCAGTATTGTTAGAATATCATTCCATCTGTTAAACAACAAATCCCCAATCATTCTCTTGATTAAAGTTCTATAGCTGGAAAATTACTTAAATCTTAGAGTCCGTAGAGACGGGATCTATCCAGTGCACGATTTATAGTGGACCTGGAAGTTTCCAATTCACTCGCGGCGGTCCGTTTTGAGATGTTGTCCTGTTTGACCATATCAAGTGTCGCGACAACCTGATCGTAGTTCTCGGCCGGGACAAGATGCCCGGCGTCAGTTTCGAATCCGAGCAGTGGACGACCGTGATGGTAGCCGTCTTCCCGACGTCGTGAAGCGATACCCTCTTTCGTTCGCTGCTGAGCCATCTCGGCTTCAAGCTGGGCAAAAACACCGAACAGGCGGAGGAGAGCGGCCTGGCACAGGTCGTTGCCTTCAGGCAGAAGAGGTTGTTTTCGTCAATAAACGGTACACAAAACAGGGCGGCGGTCAACCGTCAAGCACGCTCACCGAGCGCGAAGCGCTCGGGCCGAGGAACCCCCGAAGGGGGTGACGACGGCTTTTGGTCCAGATTTTGCGAGCGACGGAGCGTTCTCCGTCGCGAAGTAAAAGGTGGGTATGAATGGGCCGGCGCGAATTTGAATCGCGGTTACGGCCACCCGAAGGCCGAAGGATACCAAGCTACCCCACCGGCCCGCATCCAAAGCGAAGGCACGACACGGGTTTAACGTTTCGAAAGCGCCCTAGAACGAGTAGCCGTCGGTGTCCAGATAGTTGTGCACGACCGAAATCGTGTGATCGGCGTGCAGGGCTTTGGGCCCCACGCTGACCCGGTAGTCGGCGTACTCCGCGAGAAGATCGCGCTCCTCGGCGGTGAAATCGAGGTGATCCGAGAGCACGAAGGCCGGGTTCTCCGGCGGCTCGACACTCGCGAGCGGGTCGCCGTCCTCGTGGAGCTGGACGATCGCCCCCTCACGAGCCGCGGCCTTGAGCACCGACTCGAAGCCCCGATTCGAGACGTAGATCCCCGGGGTCGATTCGACCTCGCTGTGACCGATGGCGTCCGCCCGGGCCTCCAGAGCCTGGCGCAGCAGGCTGGCGATATTCCGCTCGTCGGGGTTCATGTAGCGGAGCTCCACCCCCTCGATCTTGATCGTGACCGTATCCGAGAGCACCAGATACACCCGCACGTTCTCCCGGATCGCATGCGAGAGGAAAAACGCCGAGTTGACACACCGGGCGAGCACGTCCAGGCGACCCGCCCCGCCCGCGAGGTCGTCAAGATCGAAATCCGGGTCCGTCGGGGCGGTGTGACCGAGGACGATGAAACGGCGCATATCCTACCCACGAGGGCCGTTCACGAAGGCGTTTCGCCTCTGACGGCCTCGCGCTGCTCGGCAATGAGATCGAGTTCGGGCTCGACATCCCCGAGCACCAGCAGGGCCCAGTACCGGAGGTAGGTCTGGACCGGTACCTGGACCAGCGCCAGGGCGACGATCCCCACGATCGCGAGCGGGACGGCCAAAATACCGGCCCAGAGCGGGCCCGCAGCGATCAACACCGCCACGACTGGCAGCGCGACCGCGATGCCGATCACCGCCATGGCGATTCCCACGACGATCCCGATCCCGATCATCAGGAAAAGTCCGACGATGATGTAGACCAGAAAGTCCTTCCAGCCGGCCTTGAAGACACCCCAGAACCGCTTCCAGGCGGAAATGACACCCCGATCCTCCAGGAGCATGATCGGGGCGACGAAGGCGGTCGTGAAGACATAGACGATCGAGCCGAGGAGCCCGAAAACCAACAAGACCGGCATCACGAGCAGCAGAACCAGAAGCGGCCCGGCCGGGGCGACACCGGCGAGGATGGGACCGAGGGTGAGCAGGAGCACGGTCCCGACGGCCAAAAGCGTGAGCAGGCCGAACACCAGGCGGAACGCGAACAGCCGCGTCCCGAGTCCCTGGTAGGATTTGACGTACTGACGGACGTGAACGGCGTCAGTACGAAGCGATTCGAGGAAGGCGAACTCGAAGGTCGCCGCGAGCCACTGGACGACGAGCAAGACGAGAAGCCCGACCAGGGCCACCAGGGCGATGATACCGAGGTTTTGTGAGAGCAGCGTCCCGAGTTGATCCATGGTGAGATCGCCACCGGGGGTCTGCCCGGGGGTAGTACCACCGTTGAAGGGCATCTGGACGTTCCCCGACGGAGCACCGCCACCGCTGGTGCCCGCGACGAACACCGAGAGGAGCGCCAGCCGGAGCCAGCGCCCCCACTCGATGGGGAAGAGAAAGGCACGCGACGCCCGATACGCGTCCGAAAGGTCATCGACTGCGTGGAGGGCCATCGTGTGGACCGTCAACCGGCCAACACATAGATGTATCTCTTGAAACCGGACCGAAGCATACGAACCCCTGCCTGCGTAACGGGAGAGCATGACGCTACTTCGGGACGCGGCGGCGGTCCTCGAGAACGGGCCGGTCTGTGATCCCTGTCTGGGGCGGCCCTTCGCCGACCTGAGCCACGGCCTGACGAACGCCGAACGGGGTCGGGCCCTGCGAATCGCCGTGGCCCTCGACGCGGACGAGCCCTTCGAGCCGAGCGAGGAGTGCTGGGTCTGTGAGGGCGAGACAGCGGCCTTCGAGGACTGGGCCGATCGGGCAGTCGAAGCGATCGGCGACGTGGAGTTCGAGACCTACCAGGTCGGGACACGTCTCCCGCCGCTAATCGAGGAGAACGAGACGCTACTCCGGGAACTGGCCGGACTGGACGAGGACGCCGGCGAACGGCTCGGATCGGAGATGAACCGCGAGGTGGGCAAACGGGTCGGACAGCAGACGGGGGCCGAGGTCGACTTCGGACGCCCGGACGTGCAGTTGCTCCTCGAAGTCGACGCTGGGGACGTCGACGTAACGATCAACTCCGCGTTCGTCTACGGCCGCTATCGCAAGCTCGAACGGGGCATCCCACAGACCGAGTGGCCCTGCCGGGAGTGTCACGGCAGCGGCACCCGAGCGGGCGAACCCTGTGTGTACTGTGACGGCACCGGCTATCAGTACCCCGAGTCGGTCGAACAGTTGACCACACCGCCGGTCGAGGCGGCCATGGACGGCAGCGACGCGACCTTCCACGGGGCCGGTCGCGAGGACATCGACGCCCGCATGCTTGGGACCGGCCGGCCGTTCGTGATCGAGGTCTCTGCGCCACGGGATCGATTTCCCGACATCGAATCGCTCGAAGCCGATATCAACGACTTTGCCGACGGCAAGGTCGAGGTCGAGGGATTGCGACTCGCGACCTACGAGAGCGTCGAGCGGGTGAAACGCCTCCCGGCCTCCAAGACCTACCGGGCGACGGTCAGCTTCGAGGAACCGATCACCGAAGCAGCGCTCTCCGAAGCGCTCGACACCCTCGACGGCGCGACCATCGAGCAGGAAACCCCCACCCGAGTCGACCATCGCCGGGCCTCGAAGGTTCGGACCCGCACAGTCTATGGAATCGAGGGTGACCTCGACTCGCCGACCGAGGCGACAGTCGAGATCCACGGTGAGGGCGGACTCTACGTGAAGGAACTGGTCAGCTCCGACAACGGACGGACCGAACCGAGCCTGGCCGGCGAACTCGGGGTGTCCTGTCACGTCACCGCCCTGGACGTACTCGCCGTCGAAGGCGAGGACGAGTCCTTCGAGGACGAGGCCTACTTCCGGGCGACCCCGAGTCCCAAGAGCTAACCAGGCACCGATCGAGGAAAGCGTATGCCCTTCGGGGTCGACGAGGCAGGCAAGGGACCGGTGCTCGGTTCGATGTTCGCGGCCGCGGTCGTCGCCGACCCCGAGGATCTCCCGGACGGGATCGCTGATTCGAAGACACTCACCCCACAGCGACGGGAACGGCTCGCGGCGACACTCCGGGCTGCGGAGGCTATCTCGATCGGCGTCGCGGAGATTCCGGTCGCGAGGATCGACGATCCCGAGACTGACATGAACACACTGACAGTCAGCGCCCAGGCCCAGGCCATCGACGCGGCCGGGGTGAGCGACGAAACGGGATACGTCGACGCCGGGGACGTGGACGCCGAGCGGTTCGGGCGACGGGTCGAGAAGCGAGTTGACACGGACGTGCGGATACAGGCCGAACACGGGGCCGACGAGTCCGATCCCCTGGTCGGGGCCGCAAGCATCATCGCAAAAGTCGCCCGTGACGCCCACGTTGTGGCGCTAAACACTGAGTACGATGCCGATCTCGGCAGTGGCTATCCCAGCGACGACCGCACCCGATCGTTCCTCGAAACCTACGTACAGCGAACCGGCGAGTTACCCGACTGTGCGCGTCGCTCCTGGCAGACGAGCAGCGATATTCTCTCAGCGGCCGCCCAGACCGGACTCGGGGACTTCGATTAGTCCTCGGAGACGACCAGGTGGCGCAGAATGTCCCCGTAGGCCGGGCGGGTGATGAAGACCCCGATGAGGACCCCGACGATGGTGATGATGGCAAAGCCGGAGAGATCACCCAGCGAGAGCACCGTGAGCGGGCTCATCGCCACGATGGTCGTGGCGGCAGCCGCCCCGATCACCCAGAAGGCCTTCCGGAAGCGACTCTGGAAGACCCGACCGGTCGCCACGTTCCCCTGCTGGAGGATCTCGTCGGCGATGATCACCAGGTCGTCCACCCCCGTCCCGATGACCGCGATGAACCCGGCGATGTGTGAGAGGTTGAGCGGGTACTGGACGAAGGCGACGAAGCCAAGCAGGAGATAGACCTCCGAAAGGGCGGTCACGACCATCGGCGCAGCCACCTCGGGCCGACGATAGCGGCCGTAGACGACCATGCTCACCGCGAGGACAGCCATGATGCCGACGATCAGTGAGTTGCTCTTGAAGCGGTCAGCCAGCGCCGGCGAGAGCGAGAGGCTGTCGGAGTTCTCGAAGTCCAGCGGTGCCGGCAGTCGCCCCGCCTTCAGGCTGAGTTCGAGGTTCCGGGCCTCCTCCATCGAGGACGTGGTCATGGTGAAGGTGGGGCTCTTGGCGAAGTCGCCACTCCGGAAGTCCTCGCCGAGTCCGGGCTCCACACCCCCGACGAAGACGGGGTTCCCGTTCAACGTCGTGACCATACAGTCCCCCTCGATGCTCTCGATCGAGTCGTGCTCCTCGGCCGCCGCGGTACAGGTCGAACCGTCGCCGAAGCCGAGTTCGACCATCTCCTGGGAGAACGACTCCGCACTCGCCTCCGCGATCGTGACCTGCACGCCAGGTTCCCCGTCCTGGTTCGTCGTCGCCGACCCGACGCGGGCGAACTCGTCCTGGTTCAGGACCTGTGTCGGCTCGTAGGCACCGCTCTCGTTCTGTGAGACCGCGAAGATCCGGACGACACCGCGGTCCTCCAGAATACTGACGAGCTCCTCACGGTCCCGATCAGGGGCCGTGATACTGATGACCTGTCGTCCACCAAGCGTGATCTTCTGGACCGATCCCCCGCTCAACGCGGACTCACTTAGCTTCTCCTCCACGCGTTCGACGAGTTCGGTGGCCGTCTCATCGGTCACGCCGTCCCGGACCGAACCGGGGTCATAGCCTTCTGCTTCGAGTGCGCTCCGCAGTTCGTCCCGAGAGACGTCCTTCGTGAACACTTCGACGGTGTTGGTCTCGTTTGCGACCCGGATGTCGATCGCGTCGATTGCCAGGCTATCGGCGAGTGAGGCGGCGAGGGCGGTCTCGTCTTCTGCAGAGACGCTCACTTCCTCGGCCGTGATCCCCACCGGCGGGGCCCGAATTCGGGTCCCGCCGCTGAGTTCGATGCCGTACTGTAGGTTCGTCGTCGCGTCGGATTCGGCGACCTGTTCCCCAGTGCTGCCGGCCGGCGCACCCGGGACGAACAGCGCGACCGAACTCAGGACGACCAGGACCACGAGCAGGACCAGTCGCCAGTTCTCGCGGATGGCGCTCATCGGGCCACCCCCTCGTACTTGTACCAGCGAAGCAGGGAGACGTTGAACATGTACGTGTTCATGAGATCAGTCGTGAGTCCGATAACGAGGATCAATCCGATCGAGGCCATGAGGTCGATCCCGAAGAACGTCGCGGCGACGGCCATCACGGCCATCGCGGCGATCGAGGTCACGGTCATGGTCACCCCGGTCTGCATCGCCCGGTAGGTCGACTCGTAGAAGTCCCCGGAGCGCCGGAGCACGTGATTGGTCAACAGAATGTCCGAGTCCACGGAGTACCCGATGAGCATCAACAGCGCCGCGACGGTCCCCAGAGAGAGTCTGATACCCAGCAGGTTGAGGACGGCAATCGGGACGAGCATATCCGAAAAGGCCGAAACGACGATCGCCAGGCTGGGAATGAACGTCCGGAAGAGGGCAAAGGCGAGCACGCTCATCCCCAGGAAGGCGATCGCGAGCCCGATGATCGCCCACTTCTTGTTCTCGTCGCCGAAGATCGCGGACGTCTCACCACTCCCGAGGACCGTGAGGTCATCAGCGCTCTCGGCGGTCGCCCTGACCGAATCGACGTTCGCCGTCTCGAAGGTCACGACGTAGGTGTTCTGTCCCTCGATTCCCTGGACGGAGACGACCGGTTCGTCGAACTGGGCGGCGATATCAGCCTGTGAAAGTGAGGATTCGACGGTGAGCTCTGAGCCACCGGCGAAATCGACCCCCATATGGGCCGGCGACCCGGTGATCGCCCACATTCCGCCGACGATCAACACGGCGACAACGAGGACCGCCAGCGGGACCGCCACGAGCTGGCGGTTCGAGTACCGGCTGTAATCGACTTCCGGGACCTCGAACTGCGGCATATCGGCGTGTGAGGCGGGCCCCGGGTTAAGACTTCGTATCTCCGTTGACAGTCTCCTCGAGGAACCGATCGGGGAGGCGGGTCCGTACGGTCGACGGGACCCGTTCGAACAGCCACTCCGCGACGGCGACCATCGGTTTGCGGACCAGCGTGTACACGACCGAGACGAGCAGCAGCGCCCAGATACCCAGCGCGACCGGGCCCTCGACGGTGATCAGCACCGGCGCAGCCACGATCGCGCCCAGCGCTAGATCCTCGGGCGCGCCGTCGTAGCGCACGTACCGGCGAGGTCGAAGCCACCGCCCGTGGAAGTGGCTGTAGACGGCCCGCTGGGAGCGACCCCGCCAGGGCCGGAGTTCGAGTCCACCGCCCGCGGCGTCCATGATCGAGTGGGCCGCCGCGGCGAGGAGGAACAGCGCCACCGCCCAGGCGGCCGGGGTAGCGAGCAAAACTGCGAGTAGAACCGCTGGCACCGCCGCTATACTGAAGTAGACCGGATAGTGCAACGTCCGGCGGTGGCCGGCGTACAGGTCCAGGTCGGGAAACACGCCGCCGGCGGCCGCGGCGACGATTCCCAGAAGCGTGATCTCGGGAACCGCCACGGCGGCCGCCGCTGCGATCGCGATTCCCACGAGCGCGTGGGTGGTCGCCATCATCGTGACCATCCTACAGCGCGAGCGGGTATATGACTGTCGCCTGTTCGAGGTCAGAATGGCGAGTTATAGGCCCCCGGGTCCTACGGGGCCCTAGCCGTGCTCCTCACGGGACTGATCCGTACCATCCAGGTGGCGATCGGCCTAGTCGTCGCCTACGGGACACTCACAGGAGACCTCGTAGTCGTCGTCAACGGGGTCCTCGGGCTCGGGACGACGTTCCTTCCAGCGGGCCTGGAGCGGGCCTACGGGGTCTCCTTCCCGACCACGGTCGTCCTCTGGGTCGCCGTCGCGGTCCTCCTCCACACCCTCGGCATGGCGGGCCCGTACACCACGGTCTGGTGGTGGGACCACCTCACCCACACCCTCTCGGCGACGCTGGTAGCGAGTGTGGGCTATGCCTTCGCCCGTGCCTTCGAGGAGCATGCCCCGGGAATCACACTCCCTGCGGACTTCCTCTTCGTGTACGTGGTTCTTTTCACGATGGCCGCGGGGGTGCTCTGGGAGGTCCTGGAGTTCGTGGGGCGACTGCTCGCAAGCTGGCTCGGCCACCAGCCCTTGCTCGTCCAGTACGGGCTCCAGGACACGATCCTCGACCTGCTCTTTGACGCCGTGGGCGCGGTCGTCGTGGGCGTGTTGAGCCGCGGCCGGGTCGACTGGCGCGAGACACCGATTCGGGAGCTCGTGAAACGCACGCGCTAGGGAGAACCGGAAAACGCCTTAGGCCCGCGGTCCACCCGACGGTATGGAAGTGACCATCGAGAGCGCGCTGGCCGAACACAGCCCCATCGGCGTTCCACGGGCGACTCTGGAGGAACTCGACGGGGCGGTGCGTTCGGCGGCCGATCGCATCGCGACCGGCCGGGAGCAGGACGAACACGGGTACGCAGCCCTGAACCTCCCCGAAGAGACGGACCCGGAACCGATCGAGGCCGCCGTCGAGTCGGTCACACCGGCGGAGAACTGGCTGACGATCGGAATCGGCGGGAGCGCATTGGGCGCGGCGACGATCACCGAGGCCCTGGACGGCGACGGGGAGACCTACTACCTCGACAACGTCGACCCCGCCGACATCGCGGCTTTGCTCGCGGATATTGACCTCTCCGAGACCGCGATGAACGTCGTCTCCCGATCCGGGACGACCGCCGAGACCCTCGCGAACTTCCTCGTCGTCCGGGGAGCCATGGAGGCGGCGGGCGTGGACTGGACCGAGCGAACCGTAATCACCACCGGCGAGTCGGGGCCACTCGCGACCCTCGCCGACCGCCACGACCTCCCCACGCTTACCGTCCCGGATGGGGTCCCCGGACGCTTCTCCGCGCTCTCAGCGGTCGGGCTGGCCGCCGCGGCCTTTCAGGGGCTAGATCTCGAGGCCATCCTGGCGGGTGGCCGCCGGGCCGAAGCGAGTCTCGCGGACTCGCTCTTCGAGTCGCCGGCTTACGCCTACGGCGCGACGATGTACGCCCTCGAAGCGCAGGGCGCGAACGTCGCGGCGATGATGCCCTACGCCGAATCCCTGGAGGCCTTCGCGGAGTGGTTCGCCCAGCTCTGGGCCGAGAGCCTGGGCAAGGACGGCCGCGGGCAAACCCCAGCACGGGCCCTCGGCGCGACCGACCAGCACTCTCAACTCCAGCTCTACCGCGCCGGGCCGAAGGACAAGGTCGTCACGCTCGTGCGCCCACGCGAACGGCCCTCCGTCCCGATTCCGGAGACCAGTCAGGAAGCCATCGACTATCTGGGCGGCAGCGACCTCCGGGCCCTGATCGATGCGGAGTTCGACGCGACCGAGGCCAGCCTCCGGAAGGCCGGCGTGCCGGCCATCCGGATCGAGATCGACGCGCTCGACGCGACCGGGATCGGCGAACTGCTCTACACGATGGAGGCGGCGTGTATCATGGCCGGCGAACTCGCCGGCGTGGACACGTTCACACAACCCGCCGTCGAGTGGGGCAAGGACACCGCCCGAGCGCTCCTGCGCGGCGAGCAAAGCCTCGAAACGATGGACGGGCTCTCGGTTCGCTCCGGGCCCGAGTCTCAGTAACCAATGAGCCGGGATCGCGGAGGCTTCGCGCCTGCCGTCGGGTTCGTCCTGGGTGGACTCGGCCTGGGAACGGGCTTTCTCCGGTGGACGGAGCTCGTGGCCGTCGGACCGGTAGAAAGCCTGCCAGGGGTACTCTTCGGCCTGCTCGCGCTCGCGGGCTTCGCGGCGCGACGCTACGGGGCCACCGATCGCCGGTGGAGTCTGCTCGCGGGCGTCGGCGCTGGTGGGCTGGCAACCGCCGCCGGGGTCGCGACGCTTCACCCATCGGCGATGGCCGACCCGGGGGTCGGACTCGGGGTGCCAGTCGCGTTCGTCGTCGGCGTGCTGGGAGTTGGCATTGCCTACGCCGACTCCCTGGGACAGGATCGAGCACACATTTTGGTTCGCAGCCACGCCACCTCGACGGCGTTGTTCATCGGACTCACTGGCTTGCTCGTTGGCTTTGCCTTCTCGACGGTGGCCGTACTGGCACTGTTCCCCGGTGGCTCCATCGCCAGCAACGGGGTCGCGACCGCGGCGTTCAGCGTCGGGCTGGGAGTGGTCGCCGTGGGCTATGTCATTCGGACCGGTCGGGGCTGGGACTTCTTCGACGTGGCCTGGCCGACCCGACGGGGCTGGCTCTACGTGATCGGGGGCACGATCGCGATGTTCGTGATCCTGGGCGTCTCGGGCTGGCTCGCGGAGCTCGTGGGCGTTCCATCCGTCGAACACGGACTCATCGAGCAGGCCCGGGAAGACCCGGTGATCCTGCTCGCGTTCATCCCGCTCTCGTGGCTCGCGATCGGGCCGGGCGAGGAGCTACTCTCCCGGAACGTCGTCCAGAAACACCTCTACGACGCGTTTTCCCGCCGTTCGGCAGTGATCGTGGCGACGGTCGTCTTCACCGTGATCCACCTGCCCGCCTACGCGACTGGCCCGCCGCCCGCGATCTTCGCGACGCTCTTGCGGCTGTTCGGGATCTCACTGGTCCTGGGGATCGTCTACGAACGAACGGAGAACGTCGTGGTACCGGCACTGGTCCATGGCACCTACGACGCCATCCAGTTCGGCCTCGCCTACGTGGCGATCACCGCCGGCGTGCTGGGCTAGTTCGGGTTCTTGCGGGCCAGATCGGCCCCACAGATCGGACAGCGGTCGTGTTTTTCGTCGAACTCCTTTCCACAGCCCTGACACTGCCACAGCCAGTCCCGCTGTTCGGTGATTCCCTCCTGGGCGATGACCTCGATGGCCACGTCGAGTGATTCGGCGACGTTCTGGATGGCATAATCGTCGGTCACCAGGGTCCCGTCGAGTTCGAAGGCCGCAGCGAGCAGGCGCAGGTCGGTCTCGGAGAGGGTGTCCAGGTCGCCGGTGGACTCGGCGGCGCGTTTGACCCGATCGAGCACGTCGGCGTCGGGAATGTGGACGTGCATCCCCGCCCCCTCCATCGCGTCGTAGCGATACCCGGCCCCATCGACCAGTTCCTCTCTGACTGCGGGGATGGTCGCGACGGGCTCCTCCGTGTCGAACTCCTCGATGAACGCCGACGCGTCGAGGACGTACATCTACCGGTCGACGACGATGTAGTCTTTGACCGCCTGCACCCGGGCAACCGGGATCTGGAAGCGGCCCGACTCGTCCTGCGGGAAGTCGACGTGGGCCGAGCCCTCCTCCAGGGGTTCGACCAGGAGGTTCTCGATCCGGCCCGATTCCAGATCCATCGTGACGTTGTACAGTTTTCCGAGTTCGGTGCCGTCGGCCCCCATTACCGACTTGCCGGAGAGGGTCTCAGCGAGCATATCGGCCATACGCCATCGGACTCGACCCGCGACCTTAAATGCCGTGGGCTCCCCGGGCCAGGTGACGATGCTCTTAACTGCCGCCCGTTGATCTGTAGGAGTAACCGGGTTCTTTACTCGCATGTCGCCTGACCCAGCCCAAACCGACGCGTTTCGAACCCCCATCGTGGCCGTCCTGGGCCACGTTGATCACGGCAAGACGAGCCTGCTCGACAAGATTCGGGGCTCGGCCGTGATCGAGGGCGAATCGGGAGCGATCACCCAGCACATCGGCGCGACCGCAGTCCCCCTCGAGGTGGTCTCGAAGATCGCCGGCGACCTGGTGGACCCCGAGGAGTTCGACCTGCCGGGCCTGCTCTTTATCGACACGCCGGGCCATCACGCCTTCACCACGCTGCGGGCCCGCGGCGGGGCGCTGGCGGACATCGCCATCCTCGTCGTGGACGTGACCGACGGCTTCCAGCCACAGACCCACGAGGCGGTCTCGATTTTGCAGGACAGCGAGACGCCCTTCGTCGTCGCCGCCAACAAGGTCGATACGATTCCCGGCTGGAACCCCACCGCCGACGCCCCGATCCGGGCGAGTTACGAGGCCCAGAGCGACCGCGTGCGCGGGGACCTCGACGAACGGCTCTACGAGATCATCGGCGACCTCTCGGATGCGGGCTTCTCCGCGGACTTCTACTGGCGGGTGAAAAACTTCCGACAGAACGTGGGCGTGATTCCGGTGAGCGCGGAGACCGGCGAGGGCGTCCCGGACCTGCTGGCGGTCCTGATGGGGCTCTCCCAGCGCTACATGGGCGAGGAGATGGAGGTCGACATCGCGGGCCCCGGTGCGGGCACCGTCCTCGAAGTCACCGACGAGCGGGGCTTTGGCTCCACGCTGGACGTGATCCTGTACGACGGCACGATCGAGGAGGGCGACGAAATCGTCGTCGGCGGGACCCAGGGGCCGATCGTCACGACCGTCAGAGCGTTGCTCCGGCCACGTGATCTGGCGGAGATCCGCACCGAGAAGCGCTTCGAGCAGGTCGAGTCGGTCTCGGCCGCGATGGGGCTGAAGATCGCCGCGCCGGATCTCAAGGAGGCCCTCTCCGGCGCCCCAGTCCGGGTCGTCGGGGACCGGGAGACCGAGGCCGTCGTCGAAGCCGTCCGGGAGGAACTCGCGGAGGTGGCCGTGACCACCGAGGAAGAAGGCATCGTCGTCAAGGCCGACACCCTGGGGAGTCTGGAGGCCATCGCCAACTCGCTGCGCGAGGCAGAGATTCCGATCCTCCGGGCCGAAGTCGGGGACATCGCGCCCCGGGACGTGAGCGTGGCCTCGACGGCCGACGAGGACACCCACCAGGCGATCCTGGGGTTCAACGTCGACGTGCACGACGACGCCGCGGATTTGGCCGCCGAGTCGGACGTCCGACTGTTCGTGGACGACGTGATCTATCAGCTCATCGAGGACTACGAGGCGTACGTCGAGAACATCCACCGACAGCAACGCGAGGCCGTCTTCGAGAACGTCGTCCGGCCCGCCCGCTTTCGGATCCTCCGGGATCACGTCTTCCGGCAGTCCGGGCCCGCCGTGGTCGGCGTGGAGGTCGCGACGGGCACCCTGGGACGGAACGTTCCCGTTGGCTACTTCGAGAACGGCGAGTTCGAGCGCGTGGGCGTCCTCAAGACGATCCAGGACGAGGGCGAAGATCTGGATGAGCTCCGGGCCGGAGAGCGCGCCGCGGTCTCGATCGACGGCCCGACGGTGGGGCGGGACATCGAGGAAGAAGACGTGCTCTGGGTCGACCTCCCCGAGAATCACGCCAAAGTGCTCGAACAGGAACTCCGCGAGGACTTGCCGGCCGACGAGCGGGAGGCGCTCGCCCAGTTCCTGGAGACCCGGCGCGAGCGCGAGCCATTCTGGGGGAAGTAGGTCGTTACCCACCACACACAGTCGTTTTCGAAACCAGCGCCGAGAGTGAGCGCCGCCGCCCGCCGGACCTTATATGAATATAAGGTTCTAATATTGTTTCAATTGGTATCAGGAGAACCCTTATGTGCACAACCATGAACGATAGGGATGTGATGCAACACACCACGGAATTCCACCAGATCCGGGAGTGTCCCAACTGCAACAGCTACTGGCGACGAACCGGCCGCCACGCGGTCGGTCTGGTCGACTACAAGCAAGACGACACCTGCCCGACGTGCCAGGCGAGTTAATACGAGAACGGCTGCGGTCTCAGGTTCCTCGGGACAACTCGGGTTTTTCGAACGGTGGCGGCGTTTTCAAGTGAGTTATCGAGCCATCGGCGGCACGTCGTCACCGATCGCCTGCTTGACCTGCAGCGCCGCGCTCGCGGCCAGGCCGCGGGCGACCTCGTCGACGTCCTCGACGGGGATGAGGTCCTCCTCGCTCTCCATGTCGGGCGTGAAGCCGGCGCTCACGGGGTTGCCGACCGGGGGCCGGACCGAGATGGTGACCTGGGGCCCCGAGTTCGACTGGCCAACACGGGAGCCGACCTGGTAGTCATCGGGCAGAAAGCGACGGGTCGCCCGCTCTACGTCGGAGACGCCCTCCTGGAGGGCGCGCCGCGCCGCGGGAGAGAGTTCCGGAACCTCCTCGTCGCCCGGACGGCCCGCGTACGGCGTATTTCCATACATTACCCACGCATAGCCGGGCGGGCTGGGTAAACACTTCGGTCCCAGCAGTCAGAGAATCGGCTCGGCGGTCCCGTAGGCCGCGATGACGACGCTTGCGGCGTATTCACCGCTCTCGGCTTCGATGCTCGTCGTCTCGACCGCCGGGCCGTCCATCTCCCAGTCGCGCAGGTCCTGGCCCGCCGCGATCCCCTCTCGTACCCGGGCCTCGACCGTGGCGCGGTCGGTCGGGCCGGCCGACTCGTAGAACAGTCCCGGACCGTCGCCGGTCGTCCAGGCGAGGCCCGCCGAGGCGACCCCCGGCCCGGCGACGGTCGTGGCAGCCTCCACGACGGTCAGCCGATGCCCGATCGGCCCCAGATCCGGGGCCGTCCCGACTCGCGAGACCGTGGCGTCCGCCGGAATGACCGAGGAGACCGCGACGAGGTTGTAGTTGTGCACGTTCGCCGCGGCCAGCGCGGCGTCGTACGCGGCGGTCTCCGTGGGGCCGCGGCCGGTCCCCCAGACGATTCTGATCTGGCCCATCGACTCGGAGAAGGCAGGTCCCGAATTAATCCGTGTCGGTTGCGAGCTACTGGATGTAGGCCGTGTAGGCGGGCGAATCGCCCTCGGCGGCGGTCTCCAACTTCTCGACGGCGTCCCGGAAGTCCGCCATCGTGACCGTCTCGCGGTCGTCCCGGATCGCGAACATCCCGGCCTCGGTACTCAAACTCTCCAGTTGTGCGCCGTTGAAGCCCTCGGTCTCGCGGGCCAGACGCTCGAAGTCCACGTCCGCTGCGAGGTTCATCGACTGGGTGTGGATCCGGAGGATCTCCGCCCGCGCCTCGCGAGTGGGCTCTGGCACTTCGATCAGGCGGTCGAACCGGCCGGGCCGCAGGATCGCCCGATCGAGCATGTCAAAGCGGTTGGTCGCGGCCATCAGCCGAACTTCCCCGCGGTCCTCGAAGCCGTCCATCTCCGAGAGCAGTTGCATCATCGTCCGCTGGACCTCGGCGTCCCCGGAGGTCTTGGAATCCGTGCGCTTGGCCGCGACGGCGTCGATCTCGTCGATGAAGATGATCGAGGGTTCCCGCTCGGCGGCCAACTCGAAGAGGTCTCGGACCATCCGGGAGCCCTCGCCGATGAACTTCCGGACCAGTTCGGAGCCGGCCATCTTGATGAAGGTCGCGTCGGTCTGGTTGGCCACTGCCTTGGCCAGCATCGTCTTCCCGGTGCCGGGCGGGCCGTGGAGGAGCACGCCACTCGGTGGCTCCACCCCGACCTTCTCGAAGCGCTCGGGCTGGGTGAGCGGGTCCTCGACGGCCTCCTGGACCTCGCGGATCTCGTCGTCGAGGCCCCCGATGTCCGCGTAGGTGACATCCGGGCTCTCCTGGATCTCCATGGCCTGGGCCCGGGCGTCGGTCTCGTCGTCGAGGATCTGCTGGACGGCAAAGGAGTCGTTGATGGCGACACGATCGCCCATCTCCAGTCGCTCGGCGAGCTCCCCGGAGACCTCGGTCAGGACCTCCTGGTTGTTGCCGTGCTGTTTGACGATGACCTCGCCGCTTTCGGTCCGATCCTCGACTGTCGCGAGGTAGAGCGAGGCCGTCTTCAGCGTCTCGTTCTCACGCTGAAGACTGTCAACCTCTTCCTGGAGGTCCTCGCGACGCGACGTGACCCGGTCGAGCTGGGCCTGCAGTTCCCGGTGCACCGAGAGAATGTCGACGTAGTGGGATTTCAGCGCCTCGAGACGCTCGCGAGGCGGCGATTCTGGGTCCAGATCGAGCGTTGGGCGATCCGGAAGGGAGGGGCTCCGAGACATTTTGGCGTGAGTACGGTCCGGATAATCAAGTCCCTTTGGGTCCACGGGGTATCCTCCGCTCCTCAACCGTCCGCTTGCTCCTCGGTGTCAGGCTCGACCGGTTCCTCGGGCACCTCGAAGACATCCGCGACGGTTCGGAGGGTCTCGTAGTCCTCCGCGACCGCCGCCTGTTTGATCGACCGGGTCGGCGTCGAGAGCAGCTTGTTGACCAGGGCCGAGCCCAGGTCGTCCAAAATCTCCCGTTCTCGCTCCGTGAGCCCGCCGTTCTGGTCCAACCGATTCTGCGCCCGGTTGACCTCCGCCTGGCGCAACTCCTCGGCCCGGTCGTAGATCGTCGAGAGCATCTCGTCGGCCTCGCGTTTCTTCAGATCGCGTTTCAGGGCCTCCATCTCGGTGTCGACGATCCGCTCGGCCTCGGTGGCCGCCTCGGTCCGGGTCGCCATCGCGCTATCGACGATCGAACCGATGTCGTCGATGTCAAAGAGCGTCACCGAGTCCAGGTCCCGTGCCGGGTCGGCGACGTCGGGAGGATTCGCCAGGTCCAGTACGGTCACGTTCGTCTCGTCGAAGGTCGCCTCGTCGAGAATCGGGTGCGGGGCGTCGGTCGCGGTCACCACGAGGTCGACCTTCGAGAGGCTGCCGTGAATCGCCTCGAAACAGATGGGCGTGCCAGCCACGCGCTGGGCGAGTTCCTTTGCGGAGTCGTAGGTGCGATTCGTGATCAACAGTTCGGCCCCGCGGTCCGCAAGCGGTTTGGCGACGAGTTTGCCCATCTCCCCGGCCCCGATCACGATCGCCTGCACGCCGTCGAGATCGCCGAGCTGGCGGCTGGCGAGTTCCGCGGCCGCGGTCCCCATCGAGGGATTGCCCTCGTTGATCCGGGTCTCCGAGCGGACGCGTTTGCCCACCCGGATCGCCTTCTCGACGATCGGCCCGAGCGTGCCGTCCAGATGGGAGAGTCCGTCCTCCTGGGCCCTGGAGACCTGTCCGAGGATCTCGTCCTCGCCGACGACCATGCTCTCCAGGCCGGCCGCGACCCGCAGGAGGTGCCGGGCGGCTGCCGGACCCGAGAGGCGCTGGATGGTGTCGGCGGGCAACTCGATGTCCTCGACGACCGCCTCGCGGGCCGTGCTGGATCCCGTGACGTAGTACTCGGCCCGGTTGCAGGTATGCAACACGTAGACTTCCTCCGCCCCGGCGTTTGCCAGCCGGTAGCGGAGTTGCCCCACGTCCCGCTCCGTCAACCGACGGATCTGGTCGACGGAGGCCCGTTTGTGCGAGACGACTAGGGCGTAGAGATCGTTCATCGTCACTGATTCTGTGTAGTTCTAGTCGGGCGGGGCGATATAAATTCGCGGCTCTTGGTCCGCGGAGAACTGGGCTTTTATCCGTCGCTCCCCTATCCCCGCCAATGGCACACGGACATCCGGGTGGCCACCCCGGTGGCGGCGGTGGGCGAAACTACGCGCAAACCCCGCTCATCGCGACCTGGGAGGTAACACAGGCCTGTGATCTGGAGTGTGATCACTGCCGAGCGGACGCCCAGCCCGACCGCGACCCGAACGAACTCTCGACCGCCGAGGGGAAGGCCCTGATCGATCAGATCGCGGACTTCGGGCACCCGCCTCCGGTCTTTGTCATCTCCGGCGGCGATCCGCTCAAGCGCCCGGATCTCTACGAACTCATCGAGCATGCCACCGATCAGGGACTCCCCACCGCCGTGACCCCGGCCCCGACTTCGCTTTTGGACCGCGAAGTGCTAGAGACCTTCGCGGACCTGGGTGTCAAACGCATCGCGCTCTCCCTCGACGGGGCCACCCCGGAGAGCCACGACACCTTCCGCGGGGAGGAGGGCTCCTTCGACCTGATCATGGACCGGGCCGAGATGGCCAAGGAAGCGGGGATCGGCATCCAGATCAACACGACCGTCACCGCGAACACCGCCGAGGAACTCCCCGAAATCGCGGACCTGGTCGAAGAGCTGGGGGCGGCGATGTGGGAGGTCTTCTTCCTGGTTCCCATCGGTCGCGGGACCGAACTCGACCAGCTCGAACCCGAAGCGACCCGGGACGTGATGGAGTTCCTCTACGAGCGCCAAAAATCGGCGCCGTTCCGGACGATCACCGTCGAAGCGCCCCACTACCGCGTGATCGCCAAGGAACTCGAACAGGCCGCGACGGGCAACGACGTCCGGGTCGGCTCGACGCGGGCCGGGAAGGGCTTTGTCTTCGTCAGCCACGAGGGCGACGTGTTCCCCTCGGGCTTCCTGCCACTCACGGGGGGCAACGTGACCGAGACCTCCCTCGTGGACATCTATCGGAACTCCGATCTCTTCGAGATGCTCCGGGACGATTCCCAACTCACCGGCTCCTGTCGGACCTGCGAACACCGTGAACTCTGTGGCGGCAGCCGCTCGCGGGCCTACGCCGTCACTGGGAACCCGATGGCGAGTGACCCGCTCTGCCCCTACGTCGAGGAACTGGTCTCCGGAGACCCGCCCGAGGCCTGAGATGTGGGCCCATACTACAAGGAGGGCTGATCGCCCGTGACCGTCGGCGTCGTCGGGGCCGGGATCTCCGGGCTCGCACTGACACACTACCTCCGGGAACAGGGCGTCGAGACGGTGACCTTCGAGGCGACGGATCGTCCAGGCGGCATGATTCAGTCTCGTGCCGTCGACGGCCGGGTGCTCGAACTCGGCCCCCAGCGACTCCGGCTCGCGGGGCCGGTCAAAGCCCTCGTCTCCGAGCTGGGTCTGACGGACGAACTTCGCGAGGGCCACACCGACCAGCCACTCTATATCTATCACGACGGCGCGTTCAGGGAGGCCCCGCTCTCGGTCCGGGCCGCGATCACCACCGATCTGCTCTCCTGGCGCGGCAAACTCCGGGTTCTGGCCGAACCCCTGACCAAGGGGCCACAGCCCGAGGAGTCCGTCGAGGACTTCCTCACCCGGAAGTTCGGTCACGAGGCCGCCCACCGCGTGTTCGAGCCGCTCTACACCGGCCTCTATGGTTCCTCGGCCGACGAGATGCTGGTGGAGTACTCGCTGGGCAAGGCCCTGGAGCGCCACGGCATCGAGGGCTCGATACTCGCGGCCGTCCTCCGCTATGTATTGAAGGGACGGGACCCGCCCCCGATCGTGACCTTCGAGGACGGGCTGGCACGGTTGCCGGTGGCCATAGCGAACCGATATGCCGACCGGATTCACTTCGACACCCCGGTCGAGGCGATCGAGTCCGCCGGCGACGGGTACGAGATCCACACGCCAGACGGCCGTACCGCCATCGACGCGGTCGCGCTCACCACACCGGCTCCGGTCGCAGCGGACATCCTCGAACCGCTGGACGAGACCCTCGCCGGAACCCTCCGCGAGTTCAACTACAACCCGATCGTGATGGCCCACCTGCACTCCACGGCCGAGTTGACCGGTCACGGCTGTCAGATCCTCCCCGAGGCGGGCTACACCACCCTCGGAATGACCTGGAACGCCAGCATGCTCGACCGTGACGGCGTCTACACCGCGTACCTGGGCGGGAGCGAGCGGAGAGCCTTGCTCGACCGCTCGGACGAGGAGATCGGGGCGATCGCGGCCCGGGAGTTCGAGGACCTGCACGGCGAACCGGCCGAGGTGCTGTCCGTGAACCGCTGGGAGCCCGGCATGCCCGCCTACGACCAGTCCTGGACCGCCCTCGACCGCCTCGATCCACCAGCCGGGATCGACTTTGTCACCAACTATACCGAGCGAGCGGGGATCATCGGCCGGATCGCCGACGCGAAACGGACGGCCGAGCGACTGGCCGAACGGTGACCCGCTCGATCCGCCGGGCGAGAGCCCACGATCAAGCACAGTTACTCGCCGTTCGCCGGGCCGCGATCAGCGGGCTAACCGAGAGCCCGGCCGAGCAGGCCTGGATCGAGGCGGACGAACCAGTTCGAGCGGCGCTGGCACGTCCGGACACGGCCGTCTTCGTCGTCGAGGAACACGGATCGATCGCGGGCTTTGGCTGGCTCGAAGCCGAGGCCACCCAGCGGTTCGAGCCACCCGTGGATGGCCAGCTGGGCGGTGTCTTTGTCCATCCCCACGCCGCCAGATCGGGGATCGGGACGCTCCTCGTCGAGGCCATCGAGACCCGGGCCAGCGAATTAGGCCTCGATTCGCTTGGACTCGAAACGCCGGCGGATATGGTCCCGTTCTTCGAAGCCCAGGGATACAGCCAAGCGGAGGTCGCAGAATCCGAAAGCAAATTCCAGCCGATGCAAAAGCGACTCTGATCAGGCCAGCAGTTCGGCCATCTCCTCGATGCGCCGTTCGTACTCCCCGATCGCCGTCTCGATAGGTTCGGGGTCGGCCATGTCGACCCCCGCCGTCTGGAGCACGTCGAGTGGGTACTCGCTGCCGCCCAGCCGGAGGGCATCGAGGTAGTCCGTGGCAGCGGTCGGATCCGATTCGATGCGGTCGACGATGGCGACGGCCGCACTCAGGCCCGTCGCGTACTGGTAGACATAAAAGTTGTAGTAGAAGTGAGGGATGCGCATCCACTCCGTCCGGATGTGCTCGTCGAGGTGGGCCGGCGCGTAGTATCGGGCCTTGCGCTCGCCGTACAGTTCGTCGAGTCGGTCGGGCGTCAGCGGCTCGCCCGCGGCCGAGCGCTCGTGGATCTCGGCCTCGAAGGCGGCAAAGAGGGTCTGTCGGTACAGGGTCGAGCGGAACCGCTCCAGGAACTGATCGAGGACGTGGGCGCGGAAGTGTTGGTCCTCCACGGTCTCCAGGAGGTGATGGGTCAACAGCGTCTCGTTGACAGTCGAGGCCACCTCGGCGACGAAGATCTCGTAGTCGGCATCGACGTAGGGCTGGGTCTCGCTGGCCAGTTCGGAGTGCATCGAGTGCCCGAGTTCGTGGGCCAGCGTGTACAGCGAGGTGACGTCGTCCTGCCAGTTCATGAGGATGTAGGGGTGGGTGTCGTAGGTCCCACCTGAGTACGCTCCCGAGCGCTTACCCCGGTTCTCGTGGACGTCGATCCACCGGGACTCGATGCCCGCTTCGACCCGGTCCTGGTAGGCCTCGCCCAGCGGGGACAGCGCCTCGATCACCATCTCGGTGGCCTCTTCGTAGGATATCTCCGGGCTCTCCCCGGGCGCGGCGGGCGCGTACACGTCGTACATTTCGAGTTCGTCGACCCCCAGCGCGGTGGCCTTCAGGTCCAGGTGGCGGTGCAGCGTCTCCAGGTTCCCCTCGACAGTCTCGACGAGGGCGTCATAAACCGACACGGGGACGTTCGAGCCGTCGAGGGCCGCCTCGCGGGCCGACTCGTAATCGCGGATGTCCGCGGTCTTGACGTGTTTTCTGACCTGATGGTTCAGCGACGTCCCCAGCGTGTTGCGAACCGTGGCGAGTTCCCCGTAGAAGGCCTCGTGGACGCGTTCTCGGAACGCCCGATCGGGACGCTGCAACAGGGAGGTGAAATTCGACTGGGTGATCTCCACGTCCCCATCCGGTCCCTCGACGGTCGGGAAGGTCAGATCGGCGTTCGTGAGCTTCCCGAACACCTCCGAGGGGGCGGAGAGAACCTCACCGAGTTCGGAGAGAACCCCCTCGACTTCGGCCGAGCGGGTGTGGGGTTTGAGTCGGAGGACGTCATCGAGGTAGTGCTCGTAGGGTTCGAGTTCCGGGGTGGAGTCGAGCAGTTCGGTCACCCGCGATTCGGGCAGTTGCTGGATTTCGGGCCCGATGAAGGAGTTCGCACTGTTGAATTCCGCGGCGAGGGTCCGGGCCCGGGTCGCCCGCCCCTGGGCCGCCTGATCGCGAGTATCTTCATCGGATCGCATCCGGGCGTAGGCGGCGACCTGTTCGAGTTCGCGGGCGAGTTCGTCACGAGTCTGGAGTGCCGCAAGCAACGTCTCGCCGTCCTCGCCCAGGCGACCCTCGTACGCCCGAATCTCGTCGATCCGCTCGGACACGGCTTCGAACGCGGCCTCCCATTCCTCGGTCGACTCGTAGATCGCTTCCAGATCCCAGGTGTACTCGGTCGGGATCTCCGCTCGCTCGGGGACGCTGTCCATACCCGCCGTGGTACGGGCGAGGGGTTAAGGGTTGTCGCCAGTCGACCCGCCGATCCCCTGCTGGAGGGTTCGCCCGACGGCGGCCCGGGTTCGGTCCGCACGAGCGCGCCGCTCGAACACAGTCCGGGCCGCCTCGACCGCCTCCGGTTCGGGATCGAAGGACTGGTCGTAGTTCACCTCCGTGAGGACGAGCGGATAGGCTGGCGCAGGCGGGAAGCCCTCAGGCCCGGGCAATGGCTCGGGGGCGAGCACGCGATCGACGAAGGCGAGATCGCGGTCGCCACGGAGCACCCGGTCGTAGAGCCCGAGCAGCCGTCTGACGAGTTGTCGCGGGAACCCACCCGCCCGGACCCGGACCCGGAGGTACTCGCCCGTCCGATCACTTCGAACCGTGAGGTCCCGAACCGTGCCCGCATCCGCCGCCGCGAGGTTGTGGAAATCGTGCTCGCCGGCGAGCCTGGCCTCGATTTCGGCCCGGCGCTCCGGATCGTCGCTGGGGGCATGTAACAAGTAGGTGTACTCCCGCCACCGGGCGTGGTGGGTCGCGTGAAAGTCCTCCGGGACCGGCGTGCTGGCCCAGACGTGCACGTCCTCGGGCAAGTAGGCGGTGAACGCGTGCGGGGAGAGCCACGCGGGCGCGTCGAAGGCGATCGTCTGGGCCAGTGCCGAGACACCAGCGTCGGTCCGGCCGGCCGCCGCGTATCCGGGCGGAGCGTCCTCGAATTCGATGCCGTGGTCCGCGAGGGCGTCGAAGAGTGCGCCCTCGACGGTTGGAAGCGACGGCTGGCGCTGAAAGCCGTGGTAGGCCCGGCCGTCGTAGGCGACCCGGTAGGCCCGCATGCGCCCCTACTGGAAGTCCGCGAGGCGCGGGGCCTCGTGGTCGCCGGGGAACGCTTCGATCGGGACCTGGGCCTGATCGCCCGAGGCCATGTCCTTGACCGTGACCATCCCCTCGGCGAGGTCCTGCTCGCCGACGATGACGACCGTCTCGGCGTTGATCGAGTCCGCGTACTCCAGTTGCGCGCCAAACGAGCGCTCCGAGACGTCGGTCTCGACGACGTGACCGCGCTCGCGAAGCGCCCGGACGATCCGGGCCGCCTCGGACCGGGTGTCCCCGATCTGGAGGACGTAATAGTCCGTCGAGAGGGCCTCCTCGGGCCAGACGCCGGCCCGCTGGAGGAGCAGCGAGAGCGGTGCCAGTCCGGGCGCGACACCCACCGCGGGAGTGGGCTGGCCACCGACGCTCTCGATCAGGTCGTCGTAGCGCCCGCCCCCGAAGACCGCCCGGGAAACGTCCCCGGTCGAGTCGAAGCACTCGAAGACGACCCCCGTGTAGTAGTCCAGGCCGCGGGCCGTCTCCAGCGAGAGGGTGATGTACTCCCGGACACCGAAATCCTCCGCGGCCGCGAGGACCGCTCTGAGGTTCTCAACAGCCGCCTCGACGCGGTCAGTGCCGGCGAACGCCACGAGTTCGTCGAGGTCGCCGTTCTCGAGGAGATCCTCGAACTCGACGGCCTGCTCCCGGGAGAGGCCGGCGTCGACGAGCAGATCGTGGTATGCGGCCCGCTCGATCTTCTCGCTTTTGTCGACGGCTCTGATCGCAGCCCGAGTATCGACATCTCCGGCCATCGATTCGAGCAGGCCGCCCAGAATGTCCCGGTGGGAGAGCCGGAACTCGAAGTCCTCGGCGGTCAGACCCAGCGCGGTCATGGCGTCGGCCGCGAAGGCCAGAATCTCGGCGTCGGCCGTGGGGGCCGTGGAGCCGAAGATGTCGGCGTTGAGCTGGTAGAACTCGCGGAATCGGCCCTGCTGGGGTTCCTCGTAGCGCCAGAAGGGGCGGGTCGAGTACCACTTGATTGGCTTCGTGAGTGCCTGCTGTTTCGCCACGACCATGCGGGCCACGGTGGGAGTCAGTTCCGGGGTCATGGCGACCTCGCGGCCCCCGTCGTCGGTAAACGCGTACAGTTCCTCGACGATCTCCTCGCCGCTCTTGTCGACGTACATCTGGGTCCGCTCCAGGGCCGGGGTGCCGACCTCCCGGAACCCGTACTGGGACGCGGTGGCCTCCAGCGTGTCGATCATCGCCCGACGGGCGGCCATCTCCTCGGGGTAAAAATCACGAAATCCCTTCAGCCGGTCGTACATAGAGCCGAGTTGGGCCACCCGGCGCTTGTACCTGTCCCTTGCCTACCGCCGCGAGATGTTGAAGCTCTTCGAGTCGGGTTTCATCTCGCGGAGCAACTCTTTCATCTTCTCTTCGTCGATCTTCTCGCGCAGTCGGCCGGACTGGGCCAGCGCGACGATCTGCTGTTCGACCTGCTCGCCGAAGCTCTCGCGGCTCATCTTGACCGTGTTGAGTCGCTTGCGAGCCCCGTCGGTGAGATGCTGACGGAGCACCGCCTTCCGCTGGGCATCGGCCTGCTCGCGCTGGGCCTCCATGGCCTCCTCGCGGCCACCGTCGCCGCCGCCCTGGTTTTCCTGTAGCTCCTGGAGTTTCTGTTCGCGAAGCTCCTCCAGTCGGTCGTCATCGGGATTCTGGCTCATGGTGTGGGATTGTCGACAAACGCTCAAAACCGTTACGCACCGGTCAACGCTCGGCCGGGAACCAGGCGAACTCGTGGTCCGCGATCAGGTCGATCCTGACGGGATCGTCCTGGGTCAGTCCTGCCGTGTGGTTGTGTCGCACTTCGACGGTGGTTCCAGCAGCCAGCCGCACGCGGTACCGGATCGTCGACCCCTCGTAACTGCGACGGTGGACGGTCCCGTGGGCCCTGTCCGGTGTCGCAGCGACCGCGTTCACGTCGTCAGGCCGGAGAATCACGTCGACCGCGCGGCCGGCATCAGCCGCCGATAGTCCCGGGAGTTGTCCCAGTGGAATCGACCCGATCGACGTCGAGACGGCCCCGTCTTCGACCTGGCCAGCCAGGAAGGTCGGGTTCCCGAGGAAGTTCGCGACGAATCGTGTCGCCGGGTTCGAGAACACCGCCTCCGGGTGGCCGACCTGTTCGAGGCGGCCGTCGTGGAGCACGGCAACCCGATCCGAGATGGAGAGGGCTTCGGTCTGGTCGTGTGTGACAAAGACCGTGGTCACGCCGGCGGTGTCGAGGATGTCCCGCACCTCCTCACGCATGCGCTCGCGAAGGTCCCGGTCCAGGCTGGAGAAGGGTTCGTCCAGGAGCAACAGCGCCGGTTCGGGCGCGAGTGCACGAGCCAGCGCCACTCGCTGTTGTTGTCCACCAGAGAGATCAGCCGGCGAGCGGTCCTCGGCCCCGGCCAGGCCGACGAGATCGAGTAGCTCCTCGATCCGGGCCGCCCGTTCGGCCGCCGGCCAGTCCTCGATCCCGAAACCGACGTTCTCGGCCACCGAGAGGTGCGAAAACAGCGCGAAGTCCTGGAAGACCAGGCCCACGTCCCGCTCCTCCGGCGGCGTCGAGCGGGTCCCGTCCGCGACCCGTTCCCCACCGATGGCGACCTGGCCGGAGTCGGGGGCTTCGAGCCCGGCGATCGTCCGGAGTGCCGTGGTCTTCCCACACCCCGAGGGGCCCAAAATCGAGAGCAACTCGCCGTCGCGCACGGCCAGCGAGACGTCCTCGATGGCGGGCTCACCCTCGAAGGCCGTCGTCACCGAATCTAGTTCGAGGACCGTCCGGGCCGCCGCTTCCGTATCCGCGTGTTCCGCGTGGCTGTGTTCGACGGCGGGCGAGGAGGTGTGTGTTGCCATAGGTGTAGATCCGCAACCGGGTCAGGTTCGTCGTTGGCCCCACTTGTTTAGGCAGCCCTAAAAACGTCCCGATGCGGGCACGGCGGCGTTTTTTGGTTCGCCTAAAACCGCCACGCCTAAGTATGTTTTAGGGCGACCTAAAACTTGAGATGAGCGACGCAGATCACACGGACACGACAGCACAAACGGGGAGCCGGGATCGGGCCTGGAGTCGGCGGCGGCTGCTCGGGACCGCCGGGGCCGCCCTCACGATGAGCGTCGGGCTGGCCGGCTGTCTCGGTTCGGGCGGTTCGGACCCCTTCGAAACCGACGAGCCCCAGGGCGAACCGATCGACGGGGAGGGGGTGACCTGGGACGATCTGGGCGACCTGGAGGGCGAGTTGACCGTCTACTCCGGGCGGACCCGCGATCAGATCGACCCGCTGTTCGCGAAGCTAGAGGAGTTCTACCCGGATTTCTCGATCGCCCGGGACTACGACAGCAACGAGGCCCAGCTCAACAGCCTCGTGGAGGAGGGCGAGTCCACGCCGGCCGACCTGTTCTACACCCAGTCCTCCGGTGCGCTCGCGGCGCTGAAATCCGAGGGGCTGGCCCGAACACTCCCGACTGACGTCCAGGATGCCGTCCCGGAGAACAAACGTGATCCCGACGGCGAGTGGACGGGGGCCTCCGGGCGCGTGCGAGCGGTCCAGTTCAACAGCGACACCTGGAGTCGGTCCGAATTGCCGACCGACATCTTCGCCTACGCCACGGACGAGCGCTTTGCTGGCGAGGTCTCCACCCGCCCGAACTCCGGCACCTTCCGCTCGTTCATCGTCGCCATGCTCGAACTGGAAGGCGAGGAGCGAACCCGGGAGTGGGTTCGGCGCCTCCTCGAAGACCAGGACGTCACCCTCTATTCGAGCGGAACTCAGCAGGCCGAAGCCGTCGCGAACGGCGAGGTCTCCGTGGGGCTTGGTAACCAGTACTACGCTGCCCGAATCATCGGGAACCAGCCCGACGCGCCACTCGACGTGACCTTCACCCAGAACGACCCGGGGAGCCTGTTCAACGTCTCCGGGGTCGCAGTCCTCTCGGGGGCCGAGAAGCCGAACCTCGCGGCCGAGTTCGTCCGCCACGTCCTCGCCGTGGAGGGCCAGCAGTTCTTCGTCGACACGAACGGCGAGTACCCGGTCGTCGACGGGGTCGCCTACGACGGCCCGCTCCCGAGCCTCGAGGCCCTCGAACCGCCCAGCTTCGACCTCAACGAACTGGGCGACCTCGAACCGGCCATCGACCTCCTGCGCGAGGAAGGGATGACCGTCTAAACTCGATGCAGCGGCTCCCCGATCGACTGACCGAGACGCGGCAGTGGTTCGGCGAGCGTCGCGAAACGCTATCGCCGTTCTACCTGGCAGCCCTCCTGCTCGGGGGCCTCGTCGCCGTCCTCGTGGTCGCCCCGTTGTTCTGGCTCGTCCTCCGGGCCGGCACGGTCGAGCCGACACGGGCGATCGAGCTGGTCACGTCACGTCGCACCGTCATGATCGGGGCTCGAAGTATCGCGCTCGTGTTGGGGACGACGGTCGCGTCTGTTCTGCTCGGGGTGCCACTGGCGGTACTCACGACCCGAACCGACCTCCCCGCCCAGCGTCTGTTCTCCGTCGTCATCGCCCTGCCGCTGGTGATTCCCAGTTACATCGGGGCCTTCGCCTTCGTCTCGGCGTTCGGTCGCCACGGTGAGGTCGGCTCCCTGCTGGGCCTGAATTTGCCCCAAATCGACGGGTTCGCGGGTGCGGTGCTGGTCATCACGCTGTACACCTATCCCTACGTGTTCCTCGGGACGCGGGCCGCGCTTCGATCGATGGACGCCTCGCTGGTCGAGGCTGCACGGAGCCTGGACGCCGGCCCCATCCAGGCCTTTCGGCGCGTGACCCTCCCCCAGATCCGGCCCGCGATTTCCGCCGGCGCGTTGCTCGTGGCACTCTATGCGCTCTCCGATTTCGGCACGCCGGCGTTCATGGGCGTCTCCGTGTTCACGAGTGCCATCTACATGGAGAGCGAGGCGTTCAACGTGGGCTATGCGGCGTTGCTCTCCCTGCAGTTGTTGACGCTGGCGGGCGTGATTCTCCTCATCGAATCCCGAACCGGCCGCGCCAGCGGCCAGACCGCCCGGAGACGAGGGAGTCCGATCGAACTCGGGTGGCTGCGGTACCCGGCAATGGGGCTCGTGGGACTGCTGGGCGCGGTGACGATCCTCCTCCCCGTCGGGCTCTTCCTCTCCTGGATGGTGCGCGGGACCGGCGGGGCGGTCCCCTCACTCGCCTTCCAGCCCCAGCACGCCCTGAACTCGATCGGGTTCTCGCTCGCGGCCGCCCTGGTCGCCAGCGTGATGGCCCTCCCCGTGGCGTACCTCGGGGTCAGCGGCCGGAGCCGGCTGGGCCGGCTGCTCGAACGCGGGACCTACGTCGGCTTTGCCGTTCCCGGTGTCGTCATCGGTCTGGCACTCGTCTTTCTGGGCTCGTCGACGGCTCCGTGGCTCTACCGGACGGCTCCGCTTTTGGTGTTCGCCTACGTCGTGCGATTTCTCCCCCAGGCGGTCGGGACGACCCGATCGGCCCTGGAAGGGTTCGACGACCAGGTCGCCGAAGCGGCTCGCACCCTGAACGCCGGCCCCTGGCGGACGTTCAGGGAGGTGGTCCTCCCGGAGATCGCACCGGGGGTGCTCGCGGGTGCGGCCCTGGTATTTCTCACGACGATGAAGGAGCTCCCGGCGACGCTCATGCTCCAGCCGATCGGGCGTGACACCCTGGCGACCATGATCTGGGCCGCCCACGGGAGTCTTTACTACCGGTATGCTGCGGTCCCCGCGCTGGTGCTCATCGTCGTCTCGGGGGTCTCGATGCTCGTCCTGCTTGCCCAGGACGAAAGCGGGATCTGAGCCCAGGACGGTGGAGTTTAATGGGCTGAGCCGCTATGCGCCTGTAATGGCGATGTGCCCACTCGCGGACGACTGTCCCCACTTCTCTGAGCAGATCGACGGCATGGGATGTCAGCACTTCGGGGACCGGGGCGGGATGGAGTGGTGCAAACACTACTCCCAGCCCATCGAGGACCTGAAGACCGCGCCGGTGGTCCCCGGCGAGGAAGTAATCGTCGAGGTCACCGACATGCACGAGAGTGGGGCCGGCGTGGGCCACCACCAGGAGACCGGCTTTGTCATCATGGTCGACGGCGTGCTCCCCGAGGCCTGGGTCGAGGCCACGGTCGACACCGTGAAGTCCAACTACGCCCGTGCGAGCCTCGAACAGAAACTGGACGGCCCCCCGGACGACGAAGCAGACACGGCGGAAGAAGCGGAGGACACCGCGGAGACGGGCGATGAAAGCGAGGAAAAGACAGAATCCGAGGAGCGGAAAAAGCGAGCGAAAGACGACCCGCGACTGGGCAGTCGGGAGAACTTCTGGGGAAGCTAAGCGTCGGTTGCCTTTTTGGCCCGGGCGATCAAGTGCTGTCAATGACCGAGGTCCCAGACGTCACTGCGATCCTGGCCCGCGCCGGGTTCGATCCGTCCGAGAGCGTGTTGACCCGACGACAGGCCGAGGTCCTCGCGCTCCGCGAGCGAGGCCTGCCACAGGCAGCCATCGCCGAGGAACTCGGCACCTCGCGGGCCAACGTCTCGAAAGTCGAGACCAGCGCCCGGGACAACATCGAGAAAGCCAGAGAGACCGTCGCCTTCGCTGAAACCCTCCAGGCACCGGTCCAGATCGACGTGGATCCAGGGACGGACCTCTATGAGGTTCCGGACCTGGTCTACGACGGCTGTGACGACGCCGGGGTAAAAGTCCCGTACTCCGCGCCCGAGGTGATGAAACTGGTGAGCGAGGCCGCCGGGGACGCCGTCGCCGGCCGTGAGGTGAAACAGCACATTCTCGTGGGGGTCACCAGCGACGGCACGATGCGAGTCCGGGTCCAACCCGAGGACTGACTCACCAGGTTTCGACGGTCCCGTCCTCGATATCGGCCAGACAGGACTCACAGTCCGGATCCTCGGGCTCGAAGCAAGTTGGTCGTCCCGAGTCGATTCGCACGGCCCGCCGTTCCGCGTGTTTTCGGCACACGATCCGGGCCCGGCCGTCTTCCTCGCGTGGGAGCGTACCCTCGATGCGGCCACCCGAGAACTCCGACGACGCCGCGCCGACGGTCCGACCCACCCGGCGGGCCGCCTGTCTGAACAGGGTGCCGAGATCCGCCATGGGACACCTACCGGATCGAGGGCTTTCAACCTCCCGCCCATACCCAGGTTTAAGGACGAACGCGGACTACCTTGCATCGTCACCCGCACCGGGGACCGATCCATCATGAGCGACATACAATCCGCGGCCGAAGACATTCACGAGGAATTCGCCGAGCACCTGGACATCCAGATCGAGGACGTGGCAAACCGGCTGGACAGACTCGTCACCGAGTACAAGGTCCCACTCTCCGAGGCGCGTCGCAGCGTGGAGAATCACTACCTCGAGGAGGCGGGCCTCGAACGTGAGGACCTCTCGGCCGGCAGCGAGACCGAGGTCTCGGTCGCGGACATCGACCAGCCCGAAGAGTGGGTCAGTCTGACCGCCCAGGTCGTCGAACTCTGGGAGCCCCGCAGCGATGCAGTCGGGCAGGTGGGCCTGCTCGGCGATGCGAGTGGCACCATCAAGTTCACCGCCTGGGCCAAGTCCGACCTCGAATCCCTCGAGGAGGGCGAGGTCTATCGCCTGGACAACGTCGTCACCGACGAGTACCAGGGCCGATACTCGGTCAAACTCAACAAGACGACCGAGATCGCCCACCTCGACGAGGAGATCGAGGTCGGGAACAACGACACCACCATGGAGGGCGCGCTGGTGGACATCCAGTCCGGGAGCGGGCTCATCAAGCGCTGTCCCGTCGAGGACTGCACCCGAGTCCTCCAGAACGGCCGGTGTTCGGAGCACGGCGACGTCGAGGGCGAGTTCGACCTGCGCATCAAGGGGGTCCTCGACGACGGCCGGGAGGTCCAGGACGTGATCTTCGACAGGGAGATGACCGAGTCACTCACCGGGATCGACCTGGAGGAGGCAAAACAGATGGCTCAGGACGCGTTGGACACCACCGTCGTCGCCGACGAGATGGAGGATACCCTCCTCGGCCGGTATTACAGCGTAACCGGCCCGATCATGGGTCGCTATCTGCTCGCGAACGAGGTCGAAGAGCTCACAGAAGCCGTCGATCCGGACGACGTTCTCATCCGGGCGAGGTCGATGTAGATGGCCGAAACCACGACCCCGACCCGGGAGCCAGCACGCCGGGTCTTCGCGACGGAACTCAACGACTCGACGTTCACGTTCAAGGAGAGTGACGACGAGCGAGCGCCGGTGTACGTTCTCCTGCCAACTGGTGAGCAGGCCAACCGGGTGCTCGTCGTCGGGACGCTGACCGAGACCGAGGACGTGGGCAACGAACAGGAGTACTGGCAGGGCCGAGTCGTCGACCCGACGGGGACGGTCTTCGTCTACGCCGGCCAGTATCAACCCGAGGCCGCGGGGGCGCTCCGGGAACTCGAAACACCGACCTACGTCGCCGTGGTCGGAAAACCGCGCACCTACGAAACCGACGACGGCACGGTGAACGTCTCCATCCGGCCCGAGTCGATTACGGTCGTCGACCAGGCCACCCGGGACCGCTGGGTACTGGAGACCGCCGAGCGGACCCTCGACCGACTCGAAAACCTGGACGCGGAGACGAACGAGTACGGCGTTCGGGCCCGCGAGGAGTACGAAGACGGGCCCGATCGCTACCGATCGGCCGTCGTCGAGGCCCTTGAGGGCCTGGACGAGACCGACGCGGCGGCCGAGACCCCGGACGCGTAGTCGGGGCGTCTGACGAACCCTTAAGGAGCCAGGCACGATAGTCATCCGCATGGGGAAGAAGAACAAGACGATCTCCTTCCGGGTCAGCGAGGAGGCCTTCCAGGCGCTCCGGGACATCGCGGAGGAGCGTGACATCTCCCTCTCTGCGGTCTTTCGGGACTACGTCGATCAACTCGTCGCTCACGAGGGGAAAGTGCGGGTCGTCCCGGAGAACGAGGTCCGGGAGACCGACGCCGAGGAGTTCCCCCCACGGGTGGAGGTCCCCAAGAGCTTCGTTCGGGAGCACGAGCGTCTGGAACTGGAGGCCCAGCACCTCCGCGATCAGCTCCAGGAACACAAAGAGTACATCACCCGCCTCCAGAAGCGGGTCGAGGAGGGCGATACAGTCGAGGAGGTCGTCCAGCTAGAGGACCTCGACGAGGAGTTCGGGTCGGAGCAAGAACCCGACCGCTACCAGATCGGCTGATCAGAGCAGTTCGTGTTTGCGCTGGGCCGCCAGTTGGGCCTGTTTCTCTCGCCCGTCGACCCGGGCGATCTCCTCGACGGCTTCGAGGTTCCGGACCGCGTCGTCGAGAAACGAGTAGATATCGCCCGGATACGCATAGAGCATGTAGTCATCGGTCATCACGTCGACGATCGATTCGGGATCGAGTTTTCGCGCCCGCAGATCGAGGAGATAGCGGATGAACTTCCGCTCTGGGTGCCCACAATAGGGGTTTGACTGACAGGAACAGTCGAGAAAGTCCTCGGCGAAGTCCAGCACTCGCTCCCGGTTTGCCTCGTCGAGTTTCTCCAGTTCGCCCTGGAAGAGCAGGTCGAGGGTCGCCCCCGAGAAGGCCGATTTCGGGAAGGAGACCTCGAGCTGAGAGGCCAGTTGGCGGTGATTTTTCACGTAGATCTTGTCCGTGATGGCCACGCGTAGTTCGCCGTAGCCGAGAGCGGGCCAAAAGCGTGTCGGGAGCCCCCGACCTTTCGTAACGTATTTGGGCGCGAACCCCTTGCGTTCAGCCGTGTCCGGGTTAGGGTAGTGGACTATCCTTCAGCCTTGTGGAGGCTGAGACGCGGGTTCAATTCTCGCACCCGGACCTTCTTTCGCGAACAATACACGAGCCCGTGCTCCGTCAGGAGCCGGGCGAATGCGTGAGCGGTGAGAGCGTTCTGGGAGAGAATTGAACCCGGGAAGGCGCGCACAGCGAGCGAATGCGAGCGAGCACGCCTTCATTCGGTTCAATTCTCGCACCCGGACCTTCTCAGTACACTCGAACCGGTGAGCGGCTGGTCCGTCAGGACCGCCGCGAACCGTTCGATCGGCGATGTGCAAGCCGAAGTGCGAGATTGAATCACGCGAGACGAGCAGAATCGAGTCTCGCCATCGGGTTCAATTCTCGCACCCGGATTTCCCGACGAGCAAAGCGAGGAGTGGAACAGTCGCCGGGAACAGAATCTGCCGCTGGTAGGCGATTTCCGGCCCGTCACGCAACCCTTATTCAAACCGCCGACCAAGAACGATGGGACATTAGCTGCCATGGATCACGAGCCACGTCGGCGATTCCGTGACGAACGGGGCCACACCCCCGGGCCAGGAGACCCTCCCGGTGGACAGCAGAACCGTCACAGAACGGCCGAGAGAGGACTCATATGAATCAATCGGGAGGGGGAACCCCGACACAAATCTATCCGCTGGTCGGGGACGAGGGGGTGCGGACAGCCCTCGAAGCGGCGGTCGAATCGACGGAGCGGTTTGGGCTCGTCGAACCAGACTCGGATCTGGAGGGATCGTTCGACCTGCTGGTGGTCGACGAAACGGAACTTGCGAATCGACGGCCGGAACTCGAAGCAAAACGCGAGGCCGCAGGCTTCGAATCCCGACCGACGCTCCTGCTCGTCTCCGAGTCACAATCCGGCACACGGAACATCCCCGAGCCGAGATCCGAGCCGATCGACGACGTGCTGGTGCTGCCGATCGAGCCGAACGAACTCGCCTGGCGACTCGGGAGTCTCTTCCAGTCGGCCGGGAGCCAGGACAAGCAAGAGCACAACGAACTGGGTCGAAGCAGGCAGTACGAGTACGCCGTCGAGGGGGCGACGGACATGCTCGCAGCGGCCGACACCGAAGGGCGGCTCCTGTTCGCGAACGCGCAGTACCGAGAGTTCCACGGACTCGAACGAGGAGCCGTCGCGGGGACGCCACTCCAGTCGGTCCTCGGCGAATCGGACTACACGGAATTGCAGCCGCGGTTCGATCGCGTCCTCCAGGGCGAACGGGTCCAGTACGGGATGAAACGGGTGCGAGCCGACGGCGAGCGCCGGGCGATCGAGTCCTCGATGTCGCCCATGGAGGACCAGAAAGGCGAGATCGTCGGGGTCGTTTCGGCCATCCGAGACGTGACCGAACGGCAGGCGAATCTGGACGAGATCAAGCGACTCTCCGAGTACCGGCGGGTCGTCTCGGCGGTCAACCACGAGCTGGTCAGGGCCGGGCCGGACGAGGAGATCCTGCCCGAGATCGTCGACGTGCTGGCCACTAGTGACCTGTTCGGCTGCACGTTTCTCGCGCTCGTCGAGGGGAACGAAATCGAGTTCCTCTGCCAGGAAGGCAGCGATATCGCCACCCCCGAGATAGAACGCCTCCACTCCGAGGCCTACATCGAGGCCGTCTTCGAGGCCGGAACGCTCCGGATGGACGACGTGACACAGCCCCCCTTCCAGCAGCATGAGCCGGACACCGAGTCCCACAGCGGCGTGGCGATCGCGATCAGCCACGACGATCGTCGGTATGGCATCCTCACCGTTCACTTTCCGCCGGGCCAGCCCCCCACCGATCGGGAGGTCGACCTGCTCGAAGAGTTGGCCGGGGACCTCGGGCTGGCCCTCCACGATCAGGAGTTAGAGACGGATCTGGCGACCTTCGAGGAGATCGTCCAGCGCATCGAGGACCCGATCATGCTCCAGGACCGGGCCGGGAACTTCCAGGTCATCAACGAGACGCTGACCGAGTACGCCAACATGTCCGCCGAGGCCCTCTATGGACAGGACGAGTTCGCGTTCATGGACGAACAGACGGCCACCGAGATCGCACGCCACAAAGCCGAAGTGATCCACGGCAACGAACCACGGACCTACGAGGTCGAGCCGAGCTTTCCGAACCGCGGGAATCGGACCTTCCGGACGACCCGCTACCCACACTACGACGAGGACGGCGAGATCGACGGCACGGTCGCGATCTGTCGGGACGTGACCGGCATTCGAGAGCGGGAGCGACAGCTCCAGGTCTTCGACCGGGTGCTACGGCACAACCTGCACAACGAGATGAACGTCGTCCTCGGTCACGCCGAAACCATCGCGAACACGGCCGAGGGCGAGATCGCGGCCGCCGCCCGTCGGATCGAGGCCGCCGGGGAGACGTTAGTCGAACTCGCCGACAAGGAACGGCAGATCGTCGAACTCCTCGAACGTCGGGAACCACGGCGGGTCACCGACGTCGGCCAAATCGTCGAGACCGTCGTCGAGAACCTGCGAGCGAACCATCCCACGGCCCGGATCAACCTCGATGTGCCAGCCCAACTGCGCGCCGTCACGACTCCCTGTATCGAGGACGCCATTCACGAGGTCATCGAGAACGCCATCATCCACACGACGGACCGAACACCCGAAATCGAGGTGCGGGCGGTTCGGGACGGCAAGCGTGTGACGCTGCGGGTCGCGGACAACGGCCCCGGCATCCCCGAGATGGACCGGCAGGTGCTCGAAGGCGCGGAAATCACGCCTCTCATACACGGGAGCGGATTGGGACTCTGGCTGGTAAACCACGTCGTCAGCGAATCCCAGGGAACGCTCAACTTCCAGGAGCGAGCGCCACGCGGGAGCATCGTCGAAATCACCCTCCCGGGCGCGGAGTGATCGATCACCAGCGTGGAGCCTCTGGAGACTCTTCGGCGAATCGCTCTTTGACCGCCGCACCGCGCTGACTCGGGTTTCCGCCACTGGACTTGATGATTTCGAAGGCCGTCATCAGGTCGGTCCGCGAGATGAGGCCGGCCAGTTCGTTGTGGTCGTCGACGACCAGTAGCCGCCCGATCTTCTCCTGCTGCATGCGTTCGAGGGCCGTCGCCGCGTTCGCGTGCACCTCGACCGAGTGGAGGTCGGTCGTCATCACGTCCGCGACCCGATGGGCGTCCCGCTCGACGGGATCGATCTGCCGGGCATCCGAAAGAGTCACCACGCCGACGATCTCCTCGCTCCGTTCGACCGGGAAGCCAGTATGACGCTCGCGGAACATCTTCTCGACGAGGTCGGCCACCGTCGTTTCGGGCTCCACCGTCGAGACCGATTCGGCAGGGGTCATGATGTCCGCCACCGTCACACCCTCGAACGCCGCCTTGAGCGTGGTCTGCTGGGACTCCCCGGCAGCGCCGATGTAGATGAAAAAGGCGATACCGATGAGGATGATGTTCCCACCGAACAGTCCGGCGATTCCCATGAGGATCGCCACGCCCTTGCCGACTTCAGCGGCCAGTCGGGTCGCGCGGGCAAACGAACGCTTGCGGGCCAAAAGCGCCCGGAGGACCCGACCTCCGTCCATCGGGAAGCCCGGAAGCATGTTGAAGACCGCCAGCGCGATGTTGATCAGCGCCAGGTAGGCCAACAGGAAGAGGAGCACGTCCGGGCCCATCGGGAGCAACACGAGCACGATCCAGAGGCCCACACCCAGCCCGACACTTACGATCGGGCCGGCGATGGCGATCAGCAGTTCGGTTCGCCAGTCCTCGGGCTGCTCGGAGAGCTGGGCGATGCCGCCCAGAAACCAGAGCGTGATCGACTCGATCGGAAAGCCATAATGCATCGCCACGAGCGCGTGGCCGAACTCGTGGAGGAGCACGCCGGCAAAGAGCCCGATGGCGGCTGCCATACCAACGAGCGCGGGCATCGAGCCCGCCGTGAGGACCGCCGCGTCGAGCTCGAGCCCCCAGAGCTGGTTGAGGAGCGCGACCAGCTCGCCAACCTGCGAGCCGATGAGCCACGCGAAAATCGGCAACACGAGGAGAAACGTGATGTTCAGTTTGACCGGGATGCCGAAGGCACTCCCAATCTTGAAGCTGCGCATACCCCAGTATTCACGGCGCGTGCGGTTAAATACCAATGCTGGTATAGTCCTCGCCGACAAATGCAGGGCTATGCCGGAACCAGTCATCAGACACCCCGAAGAGATCGAGTACGAACCCCAGTCCGCTGCCGACGGCCTCAAGAAGGGCGTTCTAATCGGTGCGGCCCAGGACGCCCCCAACTTCCGCATGCGACGGTTCACCCTCGACCCGGGTGAGACCGTCCCGAAGCACACGAACGCGGTCGAACACGAGCAGTACGTCCTCGAGGGCGAGTACGTCGTCGGTCTGCGCGAGGACGGCACCGACACCGAGTACGAGATCGGACCCGGCGATTCACTCCTGATCCCCGCTGGAACGGTCCACTGGTACCGAAACACCGGGGACACCCAGGCCGCGTTCATCTGTGCCGTGCCGAACGGCGAGGACGAGATCCAGCTGGTCGAGTAGAGCCGAGGTGCTGAAATACCCCCGACTCCGTAGGCCGGGCCGTGTCCCGGCAGGCAACACACGTCGAGACGCTGTTCCTCCACGAACGCCAGGGCGACTACCTCGTGGTCGCCCAGCGGGACGGCGAGCGGCTGTTCCGGGCGACACTCGACCTGAAGGAAACCGCCGCCGGCCCCCGCCCAGCCCGCTTTCGCATCAAGGGCGACCACGACGAGGAGCCCCGGGCCCCCGAAGAGTTCGTCGAGATCGCCCGGCGCGCAGAGCGCATTCGCATCTCCCAACAGACCTCCGCCCGCGGACGGGCGGAACTGGAGGAGATGCTGGACGGCTATCAACTGGACGCCAAGGCCGTCCGAACCTGTCGACTCTGTTCGAATCAGTGGCGTTACTCCCCGATCACCACCGACACCGCGGTCAAATCCGGGAGCGAGTACATCTGTCGGGAGTGTGCGGTCCGCGAACTGGAGCGTGAACTCTCCTTCTCCGGGGGATTCTCCGGGGCCGCCGAGGCCCGCCTCGAAGAGCTCCTCTTCGAGGTCGGGGACCTCGATCGGATCGTCGATCTCCTCCAGGGCGAACTCGATCCCGACCTGACGAAGTTCGACGAGATCTCGGCGACGACCGAGGACATCGAGGACGTGCCGGTCACAGACCTGGATCTGCATCCCGACCTACAGAACATTCTCGAAGGCCGGTTCGACACGCTGCTGCCGGTACAGAGCCTGGCCGTCGAAAACGGGTTACTCGGCGGCGAGGACCAGCTCGTGGTCTCGGCGACCGCGACGGGCAAGACCCTCGTGGGCGAGCTGGCCGGCGTCGACCGGCTGCTCAAAGGGAAGGGAAAGATGCTCTTTCTGGTTCCGCTCGTGGCCCTGGCCAACCAGAAGGAGGAGGACTTCGAGGCCGACTACGGCCACCTGGCCGACGTGACGATCCGGGTCGGCGCGAGTCGGATCCGCGAGGACGGCATCGCCTTCGAACCCGACGCGGACATCATCGTCGGCACCTACGAGGGCATCGACCACGCCCTGCGGACGGGGCGTGACCTGGGCAACATCGGCACCGTCGTCATCGACGAGGTCCACATGCTCCAGGACCCCGAACGGGGCCACCGCCTCGACGGGCTCATCTCGCGGCTCAAACACTACACCGAGACCCGAGCACGGGGCGCGGGGGACACCCAGTGGATCTACCTCTCGGCGACGGTCGGGAACGTGGGCAAACTGGGCGAGGTACTGGAGGCGACACCGATCGAGTTCGAGGAGCGCCCAGTCCCGATCGAGCGCCACGTCACCTTCGCCGACAACCAGGAGAAACCCCGGATCGAGAACAAACTCGTCCGGCGGGAGTTCGATCACACCTCCTCGATGGGGTATCACGGCCAGACGATCATCTTCACCAACTCCCGGCGGCGCTGTCACGAGATCAGCCGCCGGCTGGATTACGCCTCCGCGCCCTACCACGCGGGCCTGGATTACGGCAAGCGCAAGCAGGTCGAGCGGGAGTTCGCCGATCAGGATCTGGCGGCCGTCGTGACCACCGCCGCCCTGGCCGCGGGGGTGGACTTCCCGGCCTCCCAGGTGATCTTCGACTCGCTGGCGATGGGCATCGAGTGGCTCTCGGTCCAGGAGTTCGAGCAGATGCTCGGCCGGGCGGGCCGCCCCGACTACCACGACCGCGGTCGGGTCTATCTCCTGGTCGAACCCGACGCCGTCTACCACGGGTCGATGGAGCGCACGGAGGACGAGGTCGCGTTTACCCTCCTCAAAGGCGAGATGGAGGACGTGGTGGCTCACTACGACGCTGACGCCGCCATCGCGGAGACGCTGGCGAACGTCACGGTCGGCGGGTCGGCCGCAAAGCGACTCAACGACCGGATGCTCGGGGAGATTCCCACGAAGCAGGCCCTCTCGAAGCTCATCGAGTACGGGTTCATCGACGGCCTGGAGCCGACCCCGCTGGGTCGGGCGGTCACCACTCACTTCCTCCAGCCCGACGCGGCGTTCACGATCCTGGATCACGTCCGCAAGGGGACTGACCCCTACGACATCGTCGCGGATCTCGAACTGCTCGACGAGGAAACTTAGAGGAACGCAAGGCCGGCCGCAGCGGGGCCGAACAGGATCCCGAAGTACGCGAGCAGCAGCACCAAGATTGCCCCGGGAATCCCGCCGATGGCCACGACCAGGACGACGATTGGCGTGATTGCCACCTCGAACCCGAGGACGCCCGCAACCAGCAGGACCAACAGTCCCAGGACGGCGTTGATGATGAAGGGTTTCAGCGCGCGGAGCACCAGGTAGGCCGCGATCACGGCGACCGCGACCGCGAGCAGCAAGCCGAGTTCGATGGGAGTCGCCATGGCTCAGTCAAGGTGTCCCGGGGGAAAGTGTCTATCGTCGGTTTGGGCGATTGGCGCCGAGTTCACCCGATTTTGCCCGGCTGGAGCGAAACCCTCTTTTGGCCACCCGGAGTAATGCGGGCAAGGGACCGTAGGGTAGCTTGGTATCCTTCGAGCTTTGGGTGCTCGTGACCCCGGTTCAAATCCGGGCGGTCCCACTTTTCCGACATCCACCGACGAGGACCGCGTAGCGTGTCCGAAGTCGTGGATTCGCGGTCGTGGTGGGACCATCCCGGATTTGAACCCAGGAAACCGAGCGAGGGACGAGCGAGGTTTGCGCTGGTTCAAATCCGGGCGGCCCCCGTTTCGACGAACGCAGTGAGGAGAAACAGGGGCCTCGTCGTGGAGCGAAGCGGAACGACGGCGGTCCCATGGACCTTTTTCATCGTCGGGTGCGCTTCGCGCACCACTCCTCGAAAAATCTCCACCAAAAAAGCTCGTCGCTCACTGCGTTCGCTCCGAGTGAACCGCCTCGCTCCGCTCGGCGGATGCAACTCCACCCACTTTTCGACGAACAAAGTGAGGAGAAACAGAGGCCTCGTCGTGGAGCGAAGCGAAACGACGGCGGTCCCATGGACCTTTTTCATCGTCGGGTGCGCTTCGCGCACCACTCCTCGAAAAATCTCCACCAAAAAAGCTCGTCGCTCACTCCGTTCGCGACGAGTGAACCGCCTCGCTTCGCTCGGCGGATGCTAACTGTTAGCAAATTTTGATCCGTTGGCGAGAAGGCGCTGTTGAAATCCCTCGCAACGGACCTCTTCCAACGCCCGTGTTGAGGAAAGACCACGAGTGAAACAGTAGCCAGGCTTTGAGACTGATATCTCGTCCAAACCTTGATTACTCCTTGGCGTCAACGCTGTCAACAAAGAGATGTCACACCAGATCCGCCTTGCCGATGACGTGTACGAACACATCAAGGCAAACAAACGCGCCGATGAGTCGTTCAGTGACGCCGTCGAACGCCTAATCGGTGGTCGATCGCTTCGAGATCTCCGTGGCATCTTCGACACGGAGGAGGTGAACGAAATGCGCGACGCCGTCGAGGCCGCCGACCAGGAAGACCGCGACGAGGTTCGAAACATCACAGACCGGTTCGAATGATCGTCGATACCAGCTTCATCCTCGATATCATCGACGACGAAGCGGCCGCTGTCGAGAAGGCGCGCACGCTCGAAGCCGAAAGCATCCCGCTGGTGATCCCGACGATGACCGTCCTGGAACTTTACATCGGCGTCGGGAAGGTAGCGAATACGCACGAGGAACGGCAACGAGTCGAAGCGATCCTCGAATCCTATCCGTTGGTTGATCAGACGCCAAGCATCTCGCGGCGCGCTGGCCGCCTTCTCGGAGAGCGAATGGCCGCCACCAACCAGGGGGACGGACCAGGAATCGGCAAGGGAGATGCAGTGATCGCTGCCACAGCGATGGAGCGGGACGAGCCAGTCCTCGCTGGCGACGATCACTTCGGGAAAATACCGGGAGTTACTCACGAAACGTATCGGTGACTTCGCGGATTGGCTCGGTTTCACCCCTCGTTAAGTGGCACCGCAAATTTCACAGCCACGTCTGAAAAGCCGACGAGAACTAAATACCAGGCCACTCGAAATGCGGACCATGTCCCGCTGGCCCACAGCCCTCTCGGCCGCGAACCCGGCCGTCCACCGGTGGGCCTGGGTCCTCACGCTCTGCTTTTTCCTCGCCGGGGACGTCATCACGACGGCCATCGGGATTTCCACCACGGGCGTCACGGAGGTGAACGCCTTTCTGGCGACCCAGATCGCGAGTCACGGCGTTGGGGCAATGTTGCTGTTGAAGGTGGTGTTACTGAGCGGGAGTTATCTCGTCTGGCGCGTGCTGCCGGACGAACAGGCGATCGCGATTCCAGTCGGGTTCGCGATCGTTGGGGTGGGGGTTACGGGGTGGAATTTGGTGGTGCTCATTTCAGCCCCCATATAAATTCACAATATTAACTGATTAGTTTAGAAGTAGACCCCTAATAACCTAAAGCAAAAAGGAACGAGAATTGAGTGATAAAGATCCCCTTAACTTCAGGAACTGAATTCCACGGTCCCAGTTCCCACGGTTTGGCTATCCTTTGTAACGATAAACTCGACTTCAGAGTCAGAGAAAGTTGGAGTGGTGTCAAACTCTGAAGCGTTTATCGTTTGAGATTGGCCAGGATCCAAATTCAATTCACTAAATGTGTGGGAATCACCGTCAACCCTAGCATTTACTGTCGCATTCTCCAGCGAATCGCCACCATTGTGGTTGATCGTTACAGCCGTACTATTCTTTTCTTCGAACCCAATACTCGCTTGAGCCGGTTCACTCACGTTCTCCCCCATTCCCAGCACGAAACTCCCGATAACCGCGGCCAGGATCACCGTGATCGCCACCATCAGAATGACGCCGATCACTGGCGACACGCCACGGTCGTCCAGTTTGTTACGAATTGTGTCCATCATGGTTTGTGTACGTCGGCGACGACCCCCCTGGGTGCCGATCAAAGATACCCGAAGGATGGGCCGGATAGACCGACGCTTACCACTACATTAACCGGGAATTAACTTAAGAATGCGGGTAAGTGCAGCCCTAACTTGGCGCACGTGCGTCGGACGGCTGTCCTCGACTTCGGGTTCGTTACCTGTCAAATACTAGGTGAAAAGTTCGAAGTGGGTCAGCAAATCACTATTGCCAGGGGTCAGGTGCCAGCCCGAAATAGCGAACGGCCGTGGGGTAGGCCAATCCCAGCAGGACCGCCACGCCGATCTGGACCCAGATACTCGCACCGGGCCAGACCATCTGCAGGGCAGTCAACAGGACCGTCAGGATGACGATGAGCGCCAGGTAGTGGGGCAAGAGTTGTCGGATCGCGTCCCAGTCCATACCCCCTCATCGGGGGCCACCTGCTTGGGTCTTCTGGCCTCAGGAGGCCAAAAGATGTCGCACGCCGAAGTACACACCCCCGAGAACGACGGCCCCGAACAGGACCGGCATGGTAGCCATGTACCCGACATAGAGCAGGTTCTCGGCCATCGTGCCCAGTCGAGTCGTCGTGACGACGAATCCGACCGCGAGGATTCCCAGGAGGACGATCGTCATCTTCCGGGAGGGAAGTGTGGGACTCATACCCGATTCTGGGGGTCGACCGTGATAGCCCTTGGCATTCTCAGGGCGAGAGGTGCGTGCAGTGCTGGGCCTCGGGGTCATAACAGTCCGGACAGTCATCGGGGAGGTCGACGAACCGATCCAGGCGAGCCGCGACCTCGTCGCTCAGGGCGTGCTCAAGCCGGCAGGCCTCCTCGTGGAAGCCCTCGGTGACCCCCAGCTCCTGGACGAGAAAGCGCTCGATGCGACAGTGCTTGCGCAGCAGCGCCACCGCCTCCTCGGTCCCCCGCTCCGTGAGCGAGGCCCCCCGGTGTTTCTCGTAGGTCACCAGCCCCAGTTCTGTGAGGTGGTTGAGTCGGTCGGTCACGCTTGGCGGCGAGACGCCCAGTCGGTCGGCGATGGCCCCCGTCGAGGCCGGATCGCCGTCCCGTGACAAGAGATAGATCTCCTTGAGGTACATCTCCACGCTCTCGCTGTAGGTCTTCTCGGATTCGTGGCTCATGTGGATCACTGGATCGGCCGACTCTCGGGCGGATCACCTCGGCGTTCGGGACGCGTGACCTTTTACTCACCGGCCGCGGCTTCGAGGACCGCCACCAGCCGGTCGGCCAGCTCCCGCGCCCGGGACACCGCTCTGGCCTCCGCGTAGACCCGGACCACCGGTTCGGTGCCGCTGGGTCGGGCCAGCACCCACGCGTCGCCGAAGTCGACGCGATACCCATCGATCGTGCTCACCTCACCCTCGACGTTCCGGGCCCACTCGCCCGCGGCCTCCACGAGGGTCGCCCGCTCGGCCTCGTCCGCGTAGTGGACGTTCTCCCGGACGTTCGCGTAGCCGTCGTAGGGCTCGACGACCTCGCTCGCGGGTCGATCGACCAGCAATGAGAGGAAACGAGCCGCCGTGTAGGCACCGTCCCGGTTGATACGATACGCCGGGAAGATCACGCCGCCGTTGCCCTCCCCCGCGACTGGGACCGTCTCGCCGGCGGACTGCAACTCGCGGATGCGGGTCATGATCTGGGTGCTTCCGATGGGCGTGAGTTCGAGGTCCGCCCCCGAGGACTCGGCCACGTCGACCAGACGCTGGGAGACGTTGACCGCCGAGACGGTGACATCTCCCGGTTCGAGGGCCGCGTCGGCGAGCGCCGCGAGGGTCGCGTCGCCCTCGATGTACTCCCCGTGCTCGTCGAAGAAGATGGCTCGATCGGCGTCCCCGTCGTGGGCGATCCCCACATCGGCGTCGGTAGCCCTGACGAGATCGCCCAGATCGCCCAAGTTCTCGGCGACCGGTTCGGGATCACGACCGGGGAAGTGGCCGTCCGGGTGGGCGTTGACCGTCCGGACCGAACAACCCAGTTCGCGGAAGAAATCGGGACTCGTGAGTGCGCCGGCCCCGTGCCCCGGGTCCAGAGCCACCGTGAGATCGGCCCCAGCGATGGCCTCGTGGTCGACCGCCGCGAGCAGTTCCTCGCGATAGCGACGCCTGGCGCCCTCGATCCGTCGATCCGTGCCCGTTCGATCCCAGGCGGCGTCAGCCTGACTGCCGTCGAGCAGCACCGATTCGATGGCTTCGAGCCGTTCGATCGAGAGTTCGACGCCGTCCGCGCCGACGAGTTTGATCCCGTTGTACGGCGGCGGGTTGTGCGAGGCCGTCACCATGACCGCCGGGACCCCTTCGGCCGCGGCGTAGGCCTGCAGTGCCGGCGTAGGAACCACGCCGAGACGGTCCACGTCCGCGCCGACACTCGCGAGGCCGCTCGCGGCGGCGTTTTCGAGCATCGGCCCGGTCAGTCGCGTGTCCCGGCCGAGTGCGACGCGGTCGGCCCCCCAGACGGTGCCCGCCGCGGCCGCCACCCGGAGCACGAACTCGGGGGTCAGCTCCTCTGTCACCCGCCCACGGGTGCCACTCGACCCGAATACCTGCATACCGGCTCGTTGCGGCGAGCGACCAAAGCGGTTGTGAAACCCGGAGAGAAACGCGTATGCCGACCGGCCCCGACCGCTCGAACATGATCGTTCCCGGCAGCAGTTCCCAGGAAGTCGCCACCGAACTCGCCGCCGCCCTCGGCGAACGACTGGCCGAGGTCGAGTATCGACGGTTCCCAGACGGCGAACAGCTCGTGCAGGTCCCCGAACAGGACGGGCGAGCCATCATCGTCGCCGCCACGGAGACCAGTGACGCACATATCCAGTTGCTCCAGCTCCAGGACGCCGTCCGGGAGGCCGGGGCAACCGAGGTCATCACCGTCATCCCCTACATGGGCTATGCCCGCCAGGACGAGGCCTTCGAGACCGGCCAGCCCGTCTCGGCGCGCGCGATGGCCCGCGCGATCAGCACCGGCACCGACCGGGTCCTGACCGTCTGCCCGCACGAACCAGCGATCCAGGAGTTTTTCACCGTCCCCACGACGGTAATCGACGCGTCAGGTCGGCTGGCCGAACCGCTACCCGAGAATCTCAGCGATCCGATCTTCCTCGCGCCCGACCAGGGCGCGATCGACCTCGCGGCGACTGTCCGAGACGCCTACGGCCGGGGCGAGACCGACGCCTTCGAGAAACACCGCGACCGGGAGACCGGAGCCGTCGAGATCCAGCCGGCCAACCTCGACGTGGCCGGTCGTGATCTGGTCGTCGTCGACGACATCGTCGCCACCGGCGGGACGATGAGCGCAGCCATCGGCGCACTCGGTGCGGACCCGGACCGGGTGTTCGTCGCGACCGTCCATCCCCTGCTGGCTGACAGCGCACGGACGAAACTCGCGAACGCGGGCGTCGAAGCAGTGTATGGCACCGACACGATCGAACGAGCAGTCACCGCAGTCAGTGTTGCGCCGGCGATCGCCGAAAAGCTCTAGACCGGGTCGATCGCCAGTTCGATCTGAATTCCTTCGACCTCCCAGGTCTCCCGCTGGCCGTCCTCAACCTCACCGATTTCGACCGCTCTGACCTCCTCGGCGATCAGGTCCTCGTGGCGAGCGACGAGCTGGCCGATCCGCTCGTCGTAAATCACGATCTCCAGGGCCACTTCGGCGTCCATCGCCAGGTCGAGGTCCTTGCGCATCTCCTGTGCGCGACGAATGATCTCGCGGGCATACCCCTCGCTCTCGACGTCCTCGGTGAGCGTGGCGTCGACGTACACCCGACCGCCCTCGAAGTCGGTTCCGGCGACCGACTCCGGCGGGACTTCCTCGAAGGAGACCATCGACTCGGTGAGCGAGACCGACTCGCCCAACTCGGCCTCGACGGCCGCTTCCAGGGCCGAGATGTCGGGTTCGTCGACCCGGGCCGCGTTCAGTGCCTCCATCACCGCGTGGGCCTGGTCGCCGAAGGCCGGGCCGAGTTCGCTCATGTCCGCGGTCGCGGTGTAGGCGAGTTCCGCCCAGTCCGCGCCGGGTTCGACGACCTCGATCCGGCGGGCGTTCAGCCGCTCGGCGAGCAGGTCGTCGTAGTCGGCGAGGGTGTCCACGACGGCGTCCTCGGTGGCGTCGACGACGATCCGGGTGACCGGCCACCGGAGCTTTCGCCCCGCATCCTGGCGCGCCCGGGAGCCGGCCTCCTCGATCTGTCGGACGTGCTCGATGGCCGCCTCCAGGGATTCATCGCGCAGGTCGGGGTCGGGTTCGGGCCAGTCGAGCATGTGGACGGAGGTGAGGCCATCAGCACCGGTCAGCCGCTGGTAGAGCTCCTCGGTGATGAATGGGGCGTAGGGCGCGAGCAGGGCGATGGACTCCCGAAGGACCGCCGAGAGGGTCGCGTAGGCCGCCCGCTTGGAGGCGGTGTCCTCGGTCTCCCACATGCGCTCGCGGACCACCTGGATGTAGTACCGCGAGACGTCCTCGACGACGAAGTCGAGAATCGCATCGAGGGCCCGGTGCTGTTCAAAGTCCGCCCAGGCCGCGTCGGCCGTCTCCTCGACGGCCTGCAGGCGGGAGAGCAGCCAGCGGTCGATGCGCTCCAGGGACTCCTCGGCCGGGGAGAGGGCCATCGGGTCGATGTCGTCCATCTCCATGTACGGCAGCGGGAAGCGGAAGGCGTTCCAGAGGATGTTGAGGTCCCGCTGCATCGTCTCGGTCGCCTCCCAGGAGAATCGCATGTCCTCGCCCTGCGGAGTGACCGAGAGCAGGAACATTCGCATCGGGTCAGCGCCGTACTCGTCCATGACCTCACCCGGCTCGACGGTGATGTTCTTGGACTTGGACATCGCCCGGCCGTCGGGCATCAACGCGTGTCCGTGCATCAACACCTCCTCGTAGGGGACCTGGTCCATCGCGGCGGTGCCCATCCCGAGTTGCGACCAGAACCAGCCCCGCGTCTGGTCGTGGGCCTCCATGATGAGATCCGCCGGCCAGAGGTCCTCGAAGGCCTCGGTTTCGGAGGGGTAGGAGAGCGTGCCCCAGGAGGCCACAGAGGAGTCCAGCCACACGTCGAAGACGTCCGGGACACGGGTGTAGGTCCGCCCGTCTTCCGTGATCGTGAGATCGTCGACCGTGCCCTTGTGCAGGTCGACCGATTCGGGATCGACCTCCTGATCGGCCCGCCGAGCCAGCTCCTCGCGCGTGCCGATCACCAGCACGTCGTCCATATCGCCGTCCCAGCCCTCGGGGGTCCAGATCGGGATCGGAATCCCCCAGTAGCGCTGTCGGGAGACGTTCCAGTCCGGAGCCTCCGCGACGAAGTCACGGAACCGGCTGTCACGGGCCCAGTCGGGGTGCCACTCGGTCGCCTCGATGTTCGCGAGCAGGTCCTCCTTCACGTCGGTGATCGTGATGTACCACTGGTCGGTCACGATCTGGATGATCGGGGTGTCACACCGCCAGCAGTGCCCGTAGGAGTGGTGTTCGGTCTCCCGGGCGAGCAGGTGGCCCGTCCGATCGAGGTCGGCGATGATCTGCTCGTCGGCGTCCTTGACGTACTCGCCGGCGTAGGTTCCGGCCTGCTCCGTGAAGACCCCGTCCTCGCCGACCGGACAGAACACCTCCAGCCCGAGTTCCTGGCCGCGTTCGAAGTCGACCTCACCGTGCCCGGGCGCGGAGTGAACCAGCCCGGTGTCCTCGGCTTCGACGTAGTCCGCGGTGTAGACCTGTCCCGCGCCCTCGAAGTCCGGGGCCGCGGGTACTTCCTCGCGCAACGGATGGTCGTACTCCCAGCCGACCAGTTCCTCGCCCTCGTAGGTCGCCTGGATCTCGTAGTCGGTGTAGCGACCGGCTTCGAGGACGGACTCGACGAGGGACTCCTCGACGTAGAGGGTCTCGCGGTCCCCGTCTTTGGTGGCGGCGACTTCGGCGTACGTGAGTTCGGGCGAGACGGCGATGAAGGTGTTCGCGGGGATCGTCCAGGGCGTGGTCGTCCAGATAACAAGGGAGCCGTCCCGATCCGAGAGCGGGAATTTCACGTAGATCGAGGGGTCTGCGACCTCCTCGTACTCGACCTCGTTGTTGGCGATAGCGGTCTCACACCGGGGACACTGGTTGATCGAGCGCTGGCCCTGCTCGACGAGCCCCCGCTCGTGGGCCTGCTCGAAGGCCCACCAGGCCGACTCCATGTACTCGGGGTTCACCGTCTTGTAGGGGTTCTCCCAGTCCATCCAGACCCCGAAGGACTGGAAGTCCGACTGGAGCCCCTCGAGTTGCTCCTCGGCGAAGGCCTTGCACTCCTCGATGAACCGCTGCTCGCCGAAGTCCTGGATGTCCTGTTTGTTCTCGAAGCCCAGTTTCTCCTCGACTTTCGTCTCGATGGGCAGGCCGTGCATGTCATAGCCCGGCCGGTCGGTCACGTCATAGCCCTGCATCCGCCGGAAGCGGATATGGGCGTCCTTCAGCGTCTTGTTCCAGGTCGTGCCCATGTGGGCGGCCCCGGAGGTGTAGGGCGGCCCGTCGACGAAGAAGAAATCCTCCCCGTCGGCCCGGTAGTCCTTGGTCGCCTCGTAGGCGTCCACGTCCTCCCAGTACTCGAAGACCCGCGCTTCGACGGCTTGCGGGTCGTACTGGTCGGGGACGTCCCCGTCGAAGTGTGTCATACGGAGAGCCTATCGCTCCCGGGTAAAATGATAATCGGTCCGCTCGCCCCAATCTTAACTGCTGGCACGCAAAAGCCCCCCTATGACCGAGTGCATCTTCTGTGCGATTGCCGCCGGCGACGCCCCGGCCGCGACGATCCGCAAGGACGACCGGACGATGGCCTTTCTCGACGCGAACCCGCTGGCCCCGGGCCACACGCTCGTGATTCCGAACGCCCACGCCGAGCGACTCGAGGACCTCGACACCGAGACGGCCCGCGCGGTCATGGACCGCCTTCGCGAACTCGCGCCGGCGATCGAGGCGGCCGTCGATGCCGACGCCACCACCGTCGGGTTCAACAACGGCCGGGCGGCCGGCCAGGAAGTCCCGCACGTGCACGGGCACATCATCCCCCGCTTCGACGGGGACGGCGGCGGCCCGATTCACGCGGTCCTGCCGCGAGGGGCCGACCGGAACGCGGGCGACCCCGAGGCGATCGCACGTGCGATCAACGACCACCTTCGGGACTGATCGAAGTGCGGGCGTTTTTCCCGCCCCCACGCTTGCGGTGAGTTATGCAGCCCGAGAGTGTCGGATTCGTCGGTACCGTCGGCGGGGTTGGAACCACCTGGTCGGTTCTCGAACTCGGCGGGGTCCTCGCCCGCGAGGGCCAGGCCGTCCTCGTTTTGGACCTCGACTTCGCGACCCAGGGACTGGGCCGTCACGTGGACGGCACCGTCCCGGTCGACGCGACCGAACTGCTCGCCGATCCCAGTACCGAACTCGCGGACGCAGTACACGAGTGGCCGGTCGACGGCGACGGCCGGTTCGAGGTGGTCCCGGCACTCGCCCCGTTCGTCCAGATCGCCGCGGCAAAGTCCGAAGCGGCCGGCGAGCGGGTGGCCGAGCGAATCGAAGCAGCGACCGAGCGGGCCGACTGGGTACTGCTCGACGTGCCGCCGGTCGTCTCGAACCAGGCCATCGGGGCCGTCACCGCCGCCGATCGAGTCGTCGCCGTAATGCCCCCGAGCGAGCGAGGCGTCGACGCCCTCCAGCGCGAGCGGGGGCGACTCGCGGACGTCGGGACTGCCTTCGATTCGGTCCTCGCAGTCGGCGACGGTGAGCCGCCGGCCGACGCGACCACCTCGCTTCCGGCACGCCCCGACGGCGCACCGGCCCATCGACCGGCGACGCTCGAATCGAGCGGCCACTTCGTCCGCGCCGCGAGAACGGCGGCCGCGACGCTGTTCGATCTGGATGTCGACACTTCGAGTGCCGACTCGCCGATCGGGCGACTCGGCACGCTCGGCGAGAAACTGCGAAATTAGAGCAGGTCACTCGCGGCCGTCATCGTGTCCGCGAGGGCGTCGCGTTTCTCGACCATGGCGTCACCGTCGGTCGAGAGTGTGTCCTGAAGGGTCTCGTTCGCGCCCGGAATCGGGTCGTGGGTCTCGATGTAGGCCCCGAGTGCGAAGGCTCGATCTCCCACGTCCGCGAGTTCCTGGGCCTCAATTCGAGTGAGCGACCCCGAGAGCCAGTCCCCACAGATCTCCCGTTGCAGGGGCGACAGCGGCGAGAGACCCTCGAATCCCAGACGGTGGAGGGTCTTTGCGGCCGTGATCGGTGCGACACCCGCGGCCGTGGCCGCCTCGCCCACGCTATTTCCGCCGACGTACGTGGAGACCACCGTCGCCGCGGTCTCGGCCCCACAGGGAAGGGACTCGGCGTACGGCGCGAGGACGGTCGAAAGCGAGGCGTCCGTCCGATCCACGACCGCGACGCCCCGGTCCTCCTGGGCGTGGGTGGTGGTCACCCCCTCGGCGATGTCCGAAAGTGTCATGCCCGAAACTCGGCGGGCCGTCGGCAAAAACCTTCGTAGTTAGTTCGCTGAGAGCTTCGACGAGAAACCTACCGGTAACCGTTCGGTTGGGCACTGCCGTCCCCCGGTTCGAACCCCCGCCTCAGCCTTATCTTAAATACCCTTTCAGCGTCAAGTTTCAGATGTGATGAGCGCAACCGAGACGGGACGGACTTGCCCCGAATGTGCAGGCACCCTTCGCGTGGACGGCACCGAGACGATCTGTACCCAGTGTGGCCTGGTCGTGGACGAGGACCGGATCGACCGCGGCCCGGAGTGGCGGAACTTCGAGGACGGCCCCGACCGCCGGCGGACTGGCGCGCCACTCTCCCGCTCGCGACACGACCGGGGCCTCTCCACGGAGATCGGGCACTCGAACCGGGTAACCGGCCGCAAGCGCCGCCGGCTCAGCCGGATGCGTACCCAACACGATCGCTCGAAAGTGCGCTCGACGGCCGAGCGCAACCAGATCTACGGGTTCACCGAGATCCGGCGGGTCACCGCCGCGCTCTCGCTGCCGACCGACATTCGCGATCAGGCCTGCGTGCTCTTCGAGACGGCCCAGGACGAGTCGCTGTTCCCGGGTCGCTCCCTGGAGGGGTTCGCCGCAGCGGCGGTGTACGCAGTGTGCCGCACGAACGGGCTCGCCCGCACGACCGAGGAGATCACCGGGACCGCAAAGGCCAGTCCCGAGGAGTTCCAGGCGGCCTACGACGCGATGAACCGCGAACTCGAGCTCCCGACCGGCCCGATCGACCCCAGCGAGTATCTCCCTCGGTTCGCGACGGAACTGGGCCTGGGCTCGGACGTGGAGGCTGCGGCCCGGTCGCTCCTCGACTCGACCCCGCAAGCCGAGATCGGTGGCCGCAATCCAAGTGGCGTCGCCGCGGCCGCCCTCTATGCCGTCACCGACGTGGACGAGGGCGGCCCCACGCAGGTCGAAGCCGCCGAACTGGCCGGTGTGACCCCGGTCACGCTCCGCTCCGCCGCTCGCGTCTTGGTCGACTGAGCTACGTTTCTGTTTGCCGCCGGTCCCGAGCCAGCGTTCGCACGTGCCCAGCCAGCGGCTCGAAGTGACCGGCGTTCTGCTCGTCGTCCAGAGAAACGGGGAGCCCGGCAGCCTGGGCCTCGTGGATGGCGGCCGTCTCTGGAACGGCAAACTGCGGACCGCCGAGGGTCTCGGTCACCGACTCCCGCGTACGGTCAGCCCGGTTGAGCACGATCGCGCCCAGGTCGGTGCCGAGTTCACGGGCCAGCGACCGAGTCCGGACCGTATCCGCCAGCGTCGCCGGATCGGGGGTCGTCACCAGCACACAGCAGTCAGCCGCCACGATCGGCAGCGCGGTATCGGCCGCGAACCCGGCCGGCGCGTCCACGATCACGTGCTCGTAGGTCTCCGCGAGGGACTCCAGAACCGAGGCGAGCGCTTTGGGCTCGACCGACCGAGCGCCGGCCAGGGACCGACCGGCCGGCAGCACCCCGACCGCCCACTCCGTCCGGACGGCCGCCAGCGGGTCGACTCGACCCGCGAGCACGTCAAAGAGCGTCGGCCCACCGTCCGTCGGCTGGTCGGCCATCCCCAGGTCGGCATCCACCAGTACCGCGTCGAGTTCCGCGGCCAGGTTGAGCGCGACCGTACTGGTGCCGACGCCACCTTTGCCCCCGCAGACGGTGACGATCACGGCCGCTCCCCCGTGTTGCCCTCGTCGAGCCGTCGCCCGGGCGGGGAAATGACACTTCGAGGCGGCCGCGGGTCCCGAAAGGAGCGGGCCGCCGTCTCCGCAGTGGGGGCCGAATCGGTCGCCTCGGCGGGTTCGGTCCAGGCGATAGTCGCGGGCTCCTCCTGCGGGGCGGCCGGTACAGCATACCCCAGCGCGCGGCGTTCGCCCGGTTCGAGGACGCCCTCGTAGCCGTCCGCGTCCCAGCCAGCTTCCGGGTGCCCGCGACGCCGGGGCGGCCAGACCGGGCCGTCCAGTTCGTTCCGGAGCCGGAACCGAGCCGGCTCGTCGTGTGGGTTTTCGAGGACGGCCGTGACGAGTGCCGTCCCGTCGACGGCGGTGGCCTGCGTGACACACTCCATGGCCGCACCTGGGCGGGTGGTCGGATTTAAACGCTCGCCAGCACGACCGGGGCGTCGAGTGCCGCCCGCGCCTCGACAGCAGTCTGAAAGGGGCCGTCGACCAGCACGACCGGCGTGGAGAGGTCGGCGATGCGGGCGACGGCCAGCGCGCCGGTGAGCGTTGGGCCGTCAAAGCCGACTGGCGGTGTCGGCGCCACGTCTCCGGGCAGGCTCGCCAGGGCCCGCTCGAACGGCTCGGCGAGCGCATCGAGAAACCACGCCCGGGCTTCGCGCCGTCGGTTCTCCCGCCGGTCGACCAGCGACAGCCGCCTCGCTCTGGCGTCTCGCGCCGCCTGCGCCGCCGCCTCGGCCTGCTCCAGGGCTTCCTGGGCCGCGATCTGCTCGGTCTCGGCCTCGGTGAGTTTTCGCGTGAGGTCGTCCAGTTTCGCCTGGACTGCCTCCGTCGGGAGATCAGCCTCGCGACGGGCGGCCAGCCGGCCACTCGTCCGCGCCACCTGCTCCTCCAGCGCGGCCACGTCGGCCCCGGCTTCGGCTGCCCGATGGCGGGCGGCCCGGAGATCCGGCGAGTTGGGCTCGATCGACGCGATTTCTCGGTCGAGCCGAGTGATTTCCGCGGCCTGAGGTGCAACCAGTCCCAGCGAGCGACCGGCAGCCGCCAGTGCCGTCCGCAGGTCCAGCTCCATCCCTGGCTGCAGCAGTCCGACGGCGTCGTGTGGCGGTGTCGGGGCTGGCGCGTCGATCCACTCGGCGCTCGGATCCGCCAGGGCTGTCGAGAGCTGACTGGGTCCGACGGCTGCCGACCGCAGATCCACCGCCTGGCCGACTCGCTCTTCGCCGGCCACACGGACCCTCATAGCTCGCGATCGCGAAGCCGCTCAAGGGGCGGGTGCTCCGTGCCGGCGGCGAACTTCGCGTACGGCGTCTGCGGCGAATCACGATCGGCGTAGGCAGCAGCCGCGTCCCGAACCGGCTCCGGAACGTCACTGAACTCGTTGAGGGGCTCGGTTCGAGCCAGTTGCACGTCCGGGCCGTGTCGCTCCCGGAGTCGCAACGCCAGCAGTGCTCCCAGTTCCGTCTCCGCGAGCAGCCCCACGCGACCGAAACGACGGTGAAAGACGTCTTCGAACGCCCGCTCGGTGTTCCGGAGTTGCTGGCGGGCGGCCGACGAATAGGCGATGACCAACAACACAGCTCAACCCGGTGCCGTCTGGCAAAAAAGGGATTCGATCAGTCCACGGGCTCGACCTCGAAGTCGGGACGGTCGGGAGCCAGGAGTTCCAGGACTCGTTCCCGAGCCGCAGTGGGGGACTCGGCGACGACGATAAGTCCCTCGGCGGCCTGATCGCCGGTCGCTCGATACGCTCCCAAGTTGCCGTCGTCGAACTCGGTGGCGTAGGTGCGCAGCGTGCCCTGGACCCGGGCTTCCATCGTGTCGAGGTCGATCTCACCCTGCTCGAAGGCCGCCAGGGCCTCCTCGACGGTCCGAAGTGCCGCGATGCGGTCCATGACGGTCCGTCGGCCGGCGATCCAATGAGCGTTCGGATTCAGCTCAAGTGGTCCGGAGGTGTTCGTTCGTCGGCTCGTAGACCTCGCCTTTCTGTTTGAGCTTCTCGATCTCGTGTTCGGCCTTCGAGCGGTCCATGTCGACCTCCTCCGCGCGGGCCAGCACCTCGTCGATCGGCGCGCCCTCGTCGAAGTCGGCCTCGATGTCCGCGATGAGCTCTCTGATCGTCCGGATGCGATCGCGCTGGGATTTGGACTGACCGGTCTCGATTACGTCGGCGTCGTACTGGCCGGTCTCGGGGTCCATCCCGATCTCCTTGAGCGTCTTCTCCACGATTTCGAGCGAGCGGTCGGCGTCCTCCAGTTCGACGGTGTCGGAGAGTCGCACCCGGGCGGAGGCCTCGGCCAGTCGCACGATCGCCTCCAGTTTGCGGGCCGTGACCGGCACCGGGGAGTCCTCGCCGGTCCCCTGGGAGCGAAGGTTGACGTAGAACTCCCGGATGCGTTCCTCCGCCTCCTCGGTCATCGTCGGGAAGCACGTCGAGCGCGCGTACGCGATATACTTCCGCATGAGTTCCGGTTCGATCGCCGGCGAGACTGATTCGGTCGCGGAATCGACTTCATCGGCGGAGACGTTCGAGGCGTTAACCTTCGTCCGGTGGGTGTTCAACTCGCCCGCGTAGTTGGTTCTGAGGATGTGCTCGGCGAGGTTCGCGTCCTTCTCCTCGTCCGGGTCGTCGGTGACGGTAAAGATCAGGTCAAAGCGGGAGATCAGCGCCGGCTCCAGGTCGATCTGCTCGGCCGGGGTCTCGTAGCGGTCAAAGCGCCCGAGTTCGGGGTTGGCCGCCCCCAGAAGCGAGCACCGCGATTTCAGGGTGGCGTTGATCCCGGCCTTCGAGATCGAAATGGATTGTTGTTCTAGTGCTTCGTGCATCGCCGAGCGATCGTCCGAGTTGTGAACGACCATCCCGTTGGCGACGAAATTGTGGGTTCCCTCGACGGTAAGATCGTAGACCTTCGGTGATCTTCGTTCCGTGATTTCTTCAAGAAGATCACGGAGTCGCTGTCGCTTCTCCGCCACGAGGTCGGAAGTTGCTTTCTGAACTGACTCGAAACTAGATGACGCCACCGTTTCCGAAAACCACCTTGATATCGTCGATTGGTCAACACCCACCTGCTTCGCAAGTTTCGCCTGTGAGATTCCGAACCTATTGAGGGCCAGTTCCATCCCCTCCCAGTTTGAGAGGTCCACCTTTTCATTGACAAGCGTTCTCCCCTTTGCCTCGGCCTCGTCAGGCGAACAGTCCAATTCTTGGGCAAGATCCTCCGATAATATTGGGATTGCGTCGTCGAAAAGGTCCGGGCTAGTATATTCAACACTATCGACCCGTCGCCACTTTACATCCCCTTGGACGATTGATTCGAACCAACCCACATCAGTTTCCAAAACTGATTCGAGTATCTCTTGCAGTTTACGGCGAACAAATTGTTTTAACTGCGGGTCCTTTCCCCACCGGTCGGAAATGTGCTGCTGGCTGACCTCGTCTTTTGCGGCGAGGTCAGATTGAGAAACGTGGTACCGACTTCGAACATCCGCTAGCTGATCCCATGATACCTCGTTTTCGAGCCGGTCAAGATCAACCCGGCACGTCCGTTTCCGTTCTTTGAATGCCAGCAAAATATCCGTCGCGCGATGTATCGAAGTGTTTGCTTCCCCGCGCTCGAAGTCCCCGTATGCCGATGTCCCAGACTCGGATTGATAAAGCCGGAGGCCTTCGCGGGTTTTCTTGAGACGTTCACCGATTTCAGGGATAACATCAAGGATGGTTCGGCTACCATCCACCGATTCGACAACTGCGTCAAGAGCGTCCTGTTTCCGCGAAAGAGTGAATCCAATGTAAGCCTGGAAATTTTGTAGCGACTCGGCATCCGTAATTGCAAGAATGAAAATATCGCGTTTATCCTCGCGATCCCGGTGCTGTATTTGTGCGGACACGCCAAATTGACGAAGGACCGACTTGGTCCCATTCAATAGTTCTCGGCTCGCCGAGTGGATTTTGACATTCCCAGTGGCGGTGTCGACAGATCCCTCACTATCTGCAAGCGCCCGAACGAATGCAGCTTTTTGAAGGCGACCGCCATCAGTAATACTAGTTGGGAATGTTTTCCCGTCGTAAATCTGGAGGTTCATTCCAGCGTCGAGGACTGTATCGGCAGCGGATTTGCCGTTGACGCGGACCGTTTCAACCCCATCGGAACGCTGTTCACTTGGATGGCGGACCGGTGATTTTTCGAACGCCTGTTTGGCAACCTGCTCGAAGTCCGAGAGGAGTTCTTCTTCGCTGTTAATGAAACGAACCCCATAGGAGCCCTCCTTTCGGTTGTAATAGACGTTTCCGTCGCCAGAGAGATAGCCCAAAACGGCTGCAAGTGCAACAGACGACGGGTCATCTGTTGTCTGGGCGCTAGTTGCCCCCCGGGCGGCGGCAACGCCACCATCACCAGCCGTGGGCTGAGAGGTTTTCGGAATGAAAACCCAATCTCCAGCTGAAAGCTCTTCAGCCTGACGCTCCACCGTTTCACCCGCTTCAAAGACAAAGAACGGATGATCGGGGGTTGCAGTCAGCGATTCTCCAGATTCGAGCGTGACTTTTCGAAGTCCCGTCGGCGCGTCGTACTCGTGAATCGCCGTGACTGGGCGCTCCTCGATCGAGCCGTCTTCGGTCATCGTCTGCACCGAGAGATCCGGAACGTCCCGGATCGTCCGGCCGTTCTCCAGTTCTTCGATGGACCCCTCGGCTGCTGCTTCCCGAGAGAGTTCGCCGATGCGTTCGAGTTCGCCGTCCCCGAGTGAAACCAGCGTATCCCCGGTCACGCAGGCCATCTTGTCGAGTTCGTCCACCGCCGCGATGCCCTTGTCCGCGAGCACCAGCGCCCCCGCTTCGAGGGACCACTGCTGGCCCTCGCCGAAGTCGTCTCGCACCGCCGCCGCCGTCAGCCCGGCCGAAGAACTGCCCTTCCCCGAGGTGTACACTGATCGTGGAGCGATATGTCGGATATATTGTAATATCTGGGAGTTGTGCGAGAGGACGTTATTCGAGAGATAGGAGTGTGTACCCTCGACTTCCAGGTCGTAGACCCACTCCTCGTTCGGCTCGACCGCTTCGATGTCGGTAATCTCCGCCCACGCCAGATCGCCCTCGACGAGCTGTGAGAGGGCCCGAACCGAATCAGTCACCGAGAGCGCGGTTTCGAGACGTTCCTGAATCACCTCGCGTGCGTCCTGGACCCGACCGCCGTCCGGCACCACTTCGCCCCGAGTGTACAGCGAAACGGTGGTCTGACCCACACCGATTTCGTCGGCCAGCGCGGCCTGAGAGAGGCCGAGATCCTGTCGGATCTGCTCCACCTGATCCCAGTCCGCCCCATCCAGTGACTGGGATGCTTCCCGGAGGTCGGCAAGCCGCGATTCGAACGTTTTGAGCACCGTACGAAGCGACTCACGACCTGGATTCCGGTCGCCCCGTTCGTAGTGCTGGAAGGTTGTTCGGGGAACCCCACACTCCGATTGAGAGAGTGCCAGGGCCGTTCGAATTCGGGTGAGTTCCTCGCTCACATTGGGGATTACATCCGTCTCTCGATCTGTGTCTCGAGGAACCGCGACGAACGTTCCTTCGGACAGTTCCTCGCCGGTGACTGCCGCAGGTGAGCCACTGTCGAGGGTGAAAAGCGGGTGCGAGGGCGTGATCTCCAGTTCGGAGCCATCCGAGAGCGTGACCCGGTACATCGTCTCTGGGGCCTCGCGCTTCCAGACTTTGGTGGCGCTGGCCGGTTCGATCGAGCCCTCCTCGGTCATGGAAAGGACTGGAATATCAGTCCGGGCGAACACGCCATCGTCGACTGGCTGGGGGTCCTCCAGATTCGATTCCACCAGGTCGCGGATGTTCCGCCTGGTTCCGTCGGCGAGCGTGACGGTCGTATCGCCCCGCACGCACTTCCCCGTGCCAGGATCGCCGACCAGCAAAATGTGCACGTCCCCGCGAATCCGCGCGCCGTCGGGGAGGTGCTTTGTCACGCCGGAGAACAGCTGGAGCCCGATCGCGAGTTTCGCCACGTCGAACCCGTAGATGGTCGGAGCGACCGAGTCTACGAGCTGTTCGTAGATATCCGGCTGCTCGGAGAGCCGAATGATCTCCTCGCGTTCGGCATCGGAGATCTCCATCTCCTCGAACTCCTCGTCCTCGACGACCACGTCCACGCCCTCCAGGTACATGTCGAAGACGCGGCTGTCCGTCGACTCCATGTCGCTGTCGTCCAGACGGAGGATGCCGGTCGCGGTGACGTGGTCCCCGGGGCTGACCTCCCCGGTGATGTCGTCCTCGATGTGCATGTCGATGCTCTCGGGTGTCTCGCCGCCGGCCAGCCCCTCGGGACTCTCCTGGATGCGAAGCTTCTGGGCGTCGACGAACTCGGTCTCGCCGTGATCGGTGAGAAACTGAAAGGGGCCCTCCCGCTCGCAGCCGTCACACTGGTAGGGGTCCTGGAAGTCCCCGTCGGCCTGCGGCACGACGGTGATCGTGCCACAGCGGAGACACTCGAAGGCGGCCCGCTCGATCTTGGGTTTGACACTCGTCGCCTTGCGAACGATGCCCTGCACCGAGACGAGCGTGCCCAGGTGCTCGGCCCGGATCGCCCGGATCTCCGTCGCCTCCGGGAGGTTGACGACCCGGACGTGTGCGCCCGAGAGGTCCTTGTCGACCGGCAAGTCATAGCGACCCAGCGCCTCCTCCGCGGCGTCCAGCAGGGTGCGCGGCGAGCTGATGACGTCCTCCGCGAAGTCCGGATCGAACCGAAACAGGTCCTGCCAGTCGATCTCCAGGGACTTGTCCTCGCGGGGGTACTTCCGCGCCAGATCGGCGATCGCGTCGCTCTCGTGCTGCCGGTAGAACGTCTCGAATCTGTCCGTGAGTTCCTGATCCCGGGCCGAGGCCATTCGAAGTCCAATATTCTCCACCCGAATAAGAAGGTTCGTACTACCGGTCGGACTCCAGGGCGGTCTCCAGGGCCGCCAACCGGTCGCGAGCGGCTTCCAGTTCCGCCTCGATCGTTCCGTCCGCGACCTGTCGGCGTTCGGCTTCGGTGAGTTCCGTCCGCGCGCGGGCGGTCTTCCTGAGCGAGGCGTACCGGGCGGGGTCCCCGCGAGCGAGGTCGAGGACGTCCCTGAGCGCGGCGATCGAGTCCCTCGCGTCGAATCGGTTCAGGACCGAGACGAGTTCCCGCCCACGGAATCGAAGGTGGTCGGCCGCGGGCGGTGGCCACTCGATCTCGAAGGGCGTCGCATCGAGGGTGTCCAGGTAGGTCCGGTTCCCGCCGACCACCCGGGCGAACGTCGCCGGCGCGTCGACGTAGTGGGTGAGTTTCGACTGGGAATAATCGGCATACTCCAGCAGCGTCGGAATCGTCTCGGTCCCGACGGCGGCCGATTCGAGATACGAGCGAAGCTCCGCCGGCGGTGCGGGGACCGACAGCAGCGGAAAGCGCTCGGCCGTCTCCAGGATCGAGAGGACCTGCCGGGCCCGCATCTCGGACCGGGCCCGCTGCATCGCGGCGCGAACCGACTCGTTGTACCGCTCGATCGGATCGCGAAGGACCTCGACCGGGGCGTCGAGGTCAGCAGTGCCCAAGCGTTTGACCGTCTCCAGGCGATCGATGCGCTCCCGAGTCTCGCGAATGGCCGTTCGTATCTCTCCCGCCAGGGTATGGACGCGTTGCTCGGCCTCGTTACGCTCGGTCAGGCGGTCCAGCAGGTCCTCGACCGGGCCGAGTCGGTCACGGGCCCACTCGAAATCCTCGTCGGTCAGGCGGCGCTTCTGGAGGGTCTCGTCGATCGCCTCGAAGGTCTCGCGCTCGGGCAGGTCCTCGGGGTAATCATCCAGGAAGTGGGCCAGTTCGTCCTGGAACTCGACGAAGGCCTGGAAGTCCCCCGAGCCGGTGGCCCGGTCCTCGTAGGTCGAGAGCAGCGTGGTGAACTCCTCGTGGGCCGATTCGAGCCGCCGGAGCCGGGACTCGCCAATTTCCGCCACCTGTGCTTCGGCCTGAGCGAGCGCCTCGCGGGCCGCTGCGAGCTCCGCGACCAGATCCGGCTCAGTCATCGAGTCCTCAGTAGACGTCATCGGGGTCGAAGACGACTTCGCCCACGTCAGTTCCGTCGAGGGTGCGGTAGAAACAGGAACGATGGCCCGTGTGACAGGCCCCTCCCTCCTGTTCGACGCGGTAGAGCAGGGTGTCGGCGTCACAGTCCACCCGGATCTCCGCGACCGACTGGGTGTGCCCGGAGCTCTGGCCCTTCTCCCAGAGTTCGTCTCGGCTGCGAGAGTAGTAGTGTGCCCGCCCCGTCTCGACGGTCTGCTCGACGGCCTCGCGGGTGGCGTAGGCAAACATGAGCACCTCCTCAGTTTCGACGTCCTGGGTGATGACGGGGATCAGCCCGGAATCGAAGTCGAGTTCGACCTCGAAGGAATCCATACCCGGAGAACGGGTGGCCGCCGGATAGCCGTTTCGTCCGGGGTCAGGGACCGGCCAGGCCGAGCAATTCGAGCACCCAGAACAGCAGGTCCCCGGCGATGAGCGCGAGGACCAGACCCAGAACCGTCGGGACGATGAAGGGGATCCCCGGCGAGACCCAGACCCGGTCTGCTGCCACGATTCGATCGAGGCCCGCCCGGAGATCTTCGGGGCTGGTCCCGTAGGCCGATCCGTCGAGGGCGTCGAGGAACGCGGTGGCACCCCAGCGGTCCGCCGATTCCTCGGTCAGGTCACCAGCAGACGGGACCGAGGGCTCGGTCACCGCCGTTCCGGCCCCAACAGCGCCATCCGTCGGGTCACCGGGTTCCTCGGGAAGTGTCTCAGGATCGACGAGTTCCGGCGTGGTACGCAGTGTCGCCAGGTCGATCCGTCGCCACCGGAGATACATCCGCAGGGCGTCCAGGTCCAGCCCCGAGCGAGTGAAGCCGCCGTCGGTGTCGAGCAGGGTGCCGTGTCTGTCCGGTAAACTCGTGACGGACACTTCCCGGGCGACCAGGGAGAGCAGGGAGAACGTTCCACCTCGGAGATTCGAGAGTGCAAGTGCGATCGGGTAGGCGGCCCCGACCAGCACGGCGTTCGTCAGCACCGTGAGCGAGAAGACCCCGATCGTGGTCTCGACGACGGGGAGCGTGCTGCCAAACGCCTCGTAGGCCGGGTACGTCGGGAAGAGAACGGCGAGGGTCAGAAACGCCTTCGCGTCGGCCCCGCCGAAGCCACCGATGATCCAGAAGCCGAGCGCGAGCCCCCCGACCAGCCCCACGCTGAGCCCGACTCGAAGCAGATAGAGGCCGAACCCCGGAGAGCCCGGGCCCAGCACCAGGAGGTCCCAGCCGACGAGCAGCACGCCGAGGGCCACGAGGGGCAGCCAGGTCCGATTCGGGACCCGGCGGGTCCTGAGGTCCTGAATCCCGGCCCAGGCGAAGACCGGGACGGCGAGCAGTCGAAGCAGGTCGGCGACGGTGGCGTCCACGAGTCGGGACTGGGCCCGCCCGCGGTTTGAAGGTTTCTAGAGCGGTTGCTCGCGAGTGGATTTCGAGCACCGTTGCTCGTTGGTCGAAAAAACAACGGGAAATCGGGCGGGCCCGATCAGATGACGCGGTCCTGGAGGAAGTCCAGGTGCTTGGCGTTGTAGACCAGCTGGACGTCGTCCGTGGCGGGCGAGCCGATGCAAGTCAGGCGGACGTTCTCCTCCTCCATCTCCTCGTCGGAGAGGATCTGCTGCATGTCCATCTCGATGTCGCCCTCCTTGACGATCCCCGCACAGTTCGCACAGGCACCGGCCCGGCAGGAGAAGGGCCAGTCGTACCCCGCGGCCTCGGCGGCCTCGAGGATATACTCGCCCTCACCGACGTCGAGTGTGCCATAGTCCTGGTCGTCCAGTCCCGCGTCGCCGGCCTTCTCGAAGAGGTCGCCGTCCTCGAGATCCCAGCCCTGGTCGTCGAGTACCTCGTAGTTGATGTATTCTACCGTGGGCATCAGAGGATCTGTTCACAGGCCAAGGTGATAGTCGTTTCCATCACCCCAGTTTCGTGCCGAAAGGCAAACGGGGCCAAACGGCCACTGGCTGGCGATTGGCCCGCCTCACGACGAGGACAGTCAGCACGTTCAAAAGGGCCACCATCATAGCCGCGATGCAATGGCCTTCGAATCCTTCGAGGTGATCCCGGCGGTCGATCTCAAAGACGGCGAGGTGGTGCAACTCGTCCAGGGCGAACGCGGCACGGAGACGAGCTACGGCGAGCCGGTCGCGGCCGCGACCCGGTGGGTCGAGGCGGGCGCCGAAACGCTGCACCTGGTCGACCTCGACGGGGCCTTCGAGGGCGAGCGACAGAACGCCGCGGCGATCGACTCGATCCTCGACGCCGTCGAGGTCCCTGTGCAGCTGGGCGGGGGCATCCGGACGGCCGAGGACGCCAGAGCGCTCCTCGATGCGGGCGTCGAACGGGTCATCATGGGCACGGCCGCCCTGGAGAATCCGGACCTGGTCGAAGCGGTGAGCGAGACCCACCCGGAGAGCGTGCTGGTCAGCCTGGACGCGAAGGAGGGGGAAGTCGTCGTCTCCGGCTGGACCGAAGGGACCGGGCTCTCGCCTGTCGAAGCCGCGAGTCGCTACGCGGAGATGGGAGCGGCGGGCATTCTCTTCACCGACGTGGACGTGGAGGGCAAGCAGGCAGGCGTACGTACTGAGCCGGTTGCAACTCTTGTCGAGGCCGTGGACGTACCGGTAATCGCCAGCGGCGGCGTCGCGACCGTCGAGGACGTCAAAGCGCTGCAGGAAGCCGGGGCCGCTGCGGTCGTCGTCGGCACGGCCCTCTACGAGGGTGCGTTCACGCTGGCCGAGGCCCAGGACGCGGTGGCGTGAGCACAACGGTCATATGCGTCCCGCGGCAGAGTTGAGCCATGAGCGAACGGCACGCGGCCCGAACCCGGGAGACCGCAGAGACGGACGTCTCGGTCACGATCGACCTCGACGGGACCGGCGAGACGACGGTGGACACCGGCGTGGGCTTTCTCGATCACATGCTCACGGCCTTTGGGACCCACGGCTACTTCGATCTGACCGTGCGGTGTGACGGGGACCTCGACGTCGACGAGCACCACACCGTCGAGGACGTTGGCGTGGTTCTCGGGCAGGCCATCGACGAGGCCCTTGGCGAGCGCCGGGCCATCGAGCGCTTCGCGGATCGCCAGGTTCCCATGGACGAGGCGAGTGCGACCGTCGTGCTGGACGTGAGCGGCCGCCCGTTTTTCAGTGCCGAGGGCGAGTTCTCCCAGGAGCGGGTGAACGAGTTCACGAGCGTCCTGGCGACCCACTTCTTCCGCTCGCTCGCCGAGAACGCGGGGCTCACCCTCCAGGTGGCGTTCCAGGGCGAGAACGCCCACCACGAGATCGAGGCGCTGTTCAAAGCCGTGGGTCGGGCCCTGGACGACGCGACGCGACTGGACGACCGCCGGGGCGGAACCCCGAGCACGAAAGGGACCCTGTGATCGTCGATGTTCAAGGCCATCATGGAGAAGTTCGAGGGGAGTCCCGGGCAACAGGCCGTGGTCAAACTCCTGCTCGAACGCGGGTTCTCCGTCAACGAGGCGGGCCGGGTCGTCTCGGGCTCCATCGAGATCCCCAACACCCAGGTCGCCGAGGAGGCGGGCGTGGACCGTCGGGTCGTCGACTCCACGACTGACGCGATCCTCGAGGATCCGGAACTCGAACGCATCTTCCGCAACATCTCACAGATCCCGAGCCTGATGGATCTCGCCCCGCTTTTGGATCTGACCGTCCTGACGATCTCGGTCCGCTCCGCCGGGGAGTCCGGCATTATCGGGGCAGTGACCAACCTGCTCGCCGAGCACGACATCACCATCCGGCAGGCCGTCAGCGAGGATCCGGATTTCACCGACGAACCGCGTCTCCACATCATCACCGAGGAGCAGGTCCCCGGCGACGTGCTGACGGCGCTCACCGACCTGGAGTTCGTTCGGTCGGTCGAGATCGCCTGAGAACCGCAACCCCGAAGGCGGTCGACCGACGATTCAGGACGATGGCCGACACCTATCGCACCGTGGCCGAAGTCGGCCGCGCGTACTTCGAGGTCCGGGGCTCGGAGTTCACCGGCCACGTCGCTCCCGTTCGATCCAAAGACGCCGCAGAAGCGTACATCGAGGAGGTGCGAGCCGAGTTCTCCGGCGCGACGATCATCCCGGCCTACCGGGTGCGGGTCGATTCGGGCTCGGGCTACATTCTTCGCGAGTATCAGAGCGACAGTCACGAGCCGACCGGTTCGGCCGGGAAACCGGCGCTGAACGTCCTCGTCCAGCAGGAGTTGGAGAACGTGGTGGCCGTCGTGGCCCGTTACTACGGTGGGACCAACCTGGGAATCGGCGGGCTGGCGAGAGCCTACGGGCGGGGTGTGAAAGAGGCCGTGGAGGACGCTGGGATCACCGAACGGCGGCCGGAGGAGACCTTCGACGTGGAGGTCGTCTACGACGATTCGGGCACGGTGCGAGGGATTCTTGAGTCCGCCGACGTGGAGTTCGACGCCGACTACGAGGAGACGGTCTCGTTCAGGGTGACCGTGCCAGTTGATGAGGTCGCGGGGCTCAAAGACCGACTCCGAAGCGCCACGAGCGGCCGGGCCGACATCACGGACTAGTCGACGATGAGTTCGTCGTCCTCGGAGACGACCGTCGAGGCGGCCTCGTGTTGCATCTCCGTCTCGTAGCGGTCGATCCACGCCGCGAAACACTCCGGACACAGTCGCTGGGAGTCGATCTGGGAGCGGTCGACCGTCAGCCGAACAGTTCGGGCCAGCGCATCGGTGACCGGCTCCCCACACGCGTCACAGCGATCGGCGTCTGTCATGCTCGAAGTCCCGACCGCGAGAGACATATAGCTTGTTTCGTGTCGTCCGGTCAGGCCGTCCCGAACGCTCGATCGCCGGCGTCCCCCAGCCCGGGGACGATGTAGCCGTCCTCGTCGAGATGATCGTCGACCGCGACGGTGAGCACGGAAACATCGGGGAATTCGTCCTCCACGCGACAGACGCCCTCCGGCGCACTCACGGCGGCGAGCAGCATGACCTCGGCCTCGTCGGGGGCGTCCTCGGCGACCCGCGAAAGTACCGTCGTCGCCGTCGACCCCGTCGCGAGCATCGGGTCGGCGACGATGACCGTATCCTCCGGCGAGATGTCGGGGAGTTTCACGTAATCCACGTCGATCGGGAAGGTGCCGTCCTCGGTCATCCCGGCGCCCTCGTTTCGGCCGGCGCTGATGACTCCCTGGCGCGCGGAGGGGAAGGCCTTGAGCAACCCCTCCACAAAGGGCGTCGCCGCCCGGAGGACGTTGATGATGACCACGTCATCGAGGCCGCTGACCTGCTGGCCCATCGTGTCGGTCAGGGGAGTCTCGATCTCGACGTACTCGGTGTCCATCGCCCCGTCGATGATCTCGTAGCCACAGATGCGGCCCAGTTTCACCAGCCCCTTTCGGAACCCGATCTGTTCGGTCTCGACCGATCGCAGCCGCGAGAGGGTGTGTGTCGCGAGTGCGTGGTCGATCAGCGCGCCGTGTTCCTGCTCCCGAATCGGCATGCACGGGTGAAATCGCGGCGGCGGGTTAGCGCTACCGATCCCGATGGAGGGGAAAAGTGTATACTCGCTGCTGGGTTACGGGGCATAATGGAAGAGAGCATCTCGGGTTTCAAACAACGTGGAACCTGGGGTGAGATCGTCGAACACGGCGAACGAATCACCACCGCCCTCCGAGAGGCCTCGGCCACCGAGAAATATCCCGACGCGTTCGAGGAGTGGGTCGAGTGGCGACCCAAGATCCACGAGCAGATCGAGGAGGACGTCTCGGCGAAGACCGCCGACCAGGCAAGCGTGGGTGAAGGAAAAGGAGAGGCCAAAGGCAAAACCGCCGACGATGACCTCCAGTCCGCGGGCGAGCACCTCACCGAGTCCTACGAGAAGATCGAGGAGAACGACACCGACGGCGCGGTCGAGAAGTGGCAGGACACCATCGATTACGTCGCCCGGGCGGCCGACACCGCCAGTCGCAAGGCCCTCCGGAAGGTCGAGAGCACCGTCTACGAGCGGGTGATGACCCAGGTCGCCCCCTACTACTTCGACAACGACCTGATCAGCGCGAACATCCAGCGGGTGCGCTCCCAGGAGGAGTTCGTCTTCGAGGTCAACGTGAACGACGAGACGCTCAAAGACGAGGTCCGCGAGCACCTGGAGTCCTTCGAGGACCTGGATCGCTGGCACGTGGACACCGAGAAAGCAACAGAGATCGCCGAAGCAGTCGAAGGCGTCGAGGCCCCCGAGGGGACAGAGACCCCGGACGACACGTCACCGGACTCGCATACGACCTGAGCCGAGCCGCCAAGCACTTATCGTGGCCCCGTCCATCCGAAAGTAATGAGCGGTGGAGCCCTCCTGACCCTCGTGGTCGCCTCGCTGGCGAGTCTCTTCATGGCGTGGGCCATCGGGGCCGGATCGAGCGGTTCCACACCGTTCGCCCCGGCAGTCGGTGCAAACGCCATCTCGGTGATGCGGGCCGGGTTCCTCGTCGGGATCCTGGGCTTTGCCGGTGCGGCCCTCCAGGGCGCAAACGTCTCCGAGACGGTCGGGACTGGATTGATTCAGGGCGTCACGCTGACGCCGGCTGCGGTGGTGACCGTGCTCGCCATCGCCGCCACGCTGGTGGCGGCGGGCGTGTTCCTGGGCTATCCGATCGCGACGGCCTTCACCGTCACGGGGGCCGTAGTCGGGGTCGGCCTCGCGCTGGGCGGTGCGCCCGCCTGGGCGGCCTACTACGAGATCGTCGGGCTCTGGGTCGCCGTCCCCTTCGTCGGTGGCGGGGTCGCGTTCGCGACCGCAAGGCTGCTCCGGTCGGTCGATCGCGATCAGCTGACGGTGCCGGCCCTCGGCGCGCTCGTGGGGGTCGTCGTCGCGAACATTCGCTTTGACATCCTCGGGGGCGACGGGGGCCAGTCGGTCGCCGAGAGCATCGCCGGCATCGGCGGGTTCGGCGCGGCCGGGGTCGCCCTGGCGACCGTCGGCCTTGGTATCCTCGTGGCCGTGCTCCTCCGCTGGGACGTGGGAAAACACCCGATCGCCGGCATGCGACACTTCCTGGTCGCCATGGGCGGGCTGGTCGCGTTCTCGGCCGGGGGGAGCCAGGTCGGGCTGGCCGTCGGCCCGCTCATCCCACTGCTGGGCGATTCAATCCCGCTCTCGATGGTGCTGGTGGGTGGCGGGCTCGGGTTGCTCGTGGGCTCCTGGACCGGTGCGCCGCGGATGATCAAGGCCATCGCCCAGGACTACTCCTCGCTGGGCCCGCGACGCTCCATCGCGGCGCTGATCCCCTCCTTCGTACTGGCCCAGACGGCGGTTCTGCTGGGCGTGCCAGTCTCGTTCAACGAGATCGTCGTGAGCGCAATCATGGGCAGCGGCCTGGCCGTCGAGGGCCGGGAGGGCGTGAGCGCGGCGAAAATGGGGTACACGGCCCTCGCCTGGGTCGGCTCGCTCGTCTTCGCGATCGTCGTGGGCTATGGCGGGTTCAGGCTCGTCGCCCTGCTGTTCTGATCAGAGTTCCTCGACGTTCGGGCGCTCCGCATCGGGAAGCGCGTCGTCGCCCTCGTGTCTGGTCACCCGGGCTTTCATGATCCGGGTGTCCTCGACCTGCTCGGCCCGTAACTCGATGTTCTCGTAGGTGAAGACCTCGCCCTCCTCGACCAGCCGGCCCGCTCGATTGAAGATGAAGCCAGCGATGGTCTCGAACTCCTCGCCCTCGGGGAGTTCGATGTCAAGCGCCTCGTTGACCTCCTCGATGTTGACCTCGCCTCTGACCAGCACGGTCTGCTCGTCGACGCGGTCGATCGGGCGCTCCTCCCCGCCTTCGAGGATCTCGCCGGTGATCTCCTCGATGATGTCCTCGGTGGTGATCAGGCCTTCTGTCGTCCCGAACTCGTCGATGACGATGACCATGCCCACCCGCTCTTCCTGCATCTCCTGGAGGAGTTCGTCGACGTTCTTGGACTCGGGAACATGGAGGGTCGGCTGGATGAGATCGCGCAGTGTCGCCTCGCCATTCTCGCTGTAGAGATACTCACGAACCAGATCCCGCAACTGGACGATCCCCATGACAGTGTCCAGATCCGACTCGTAGACCGGGACCCGCTCGTGGCCGCTCTGAGTGCAGGTCTGGATCGCCGTCTCGATCGGGTCGTCCGCGGCGACCGCAGTCACGTCCAGTCGCGGCGTCATGACCTCCTTGGCGATGGTCTGGTCGAAGCGGAAGATGCGCTGGAGCATCTCCCGCTCGTCGGATTCGATGACGCCCTCGCGCTCGCCGGTCTTGATGAGGTTCTGGATCTCGTCGCGGGTCACATAGGAGGACTCGATCGCCGCGTGCCCGCCCGTGACCTTGATGACGATCCGGGAGAGGTAATCGAAGAGCACCACCAGCGGATAGAGCAGACGCTCGGTGAGCGCGAGCGGCCGGGAGACCCGGAGTGTCCACTCCTCGGTGTGCTCGACGGCATAGGACTTCGGCGCGATCTCGCCGAACAGCAACACCAGTGCCGTGACCCCGAAGGTCGCGGCGAAGACGGCCTGGCCCTGGGTGAGAAAGACCCCGAACAGGGCCGTCGCGATGGAGGACATCGCGATGTTCACCAGGTTGTTCCCCACGAGGATGGTCACCAGGAGGCGGTGGGGGTCCTCCTTGAGTTCCATGACTGTCGCCGCGTTCGGGACCCCCTCCTCGTAGAGCGCCTCGATGCGGTGGCGGGCCAGCGAAAACATCGCGATCTCCGATGAGGAGAAGAAAGCGGAGAGTGCCACGAGCAGGAGGATCGAGGCGAAGCCGAGCCAGACCCAGAGTCCCGGCGAGCCAGCGCCGATCCCATCGATTGCAGCGGGAAGTATACCCATCAACACCCGAAATTCCGGGCGCGGCCCCTAAAGCATTTCTTCACCCCCGGATGGATTAGCCGGACTCGGCAAGGTTTTCCCCGCCGATCCCTCAGCACGGATATGGCAGAGCAGACGCTCGATGAGCCCGCGAGCGTGGACACCGACCTCACGCTGTATCGGCTCCAGGGCTGCCCGTTTTGTGAACGAGTCGTCCGGACCCTCGAGGACCTGGACGTCTCCTATCACTCCCGCTTCGTCGAGGCAAAACACTCCGAGCGAAACGTCGTCCAGCGTCTCTCCGGCAACCGCGAGGTGCCGGTGATCGTGGATCACAACACCGGCGTGACGATGGGCGAGAGTCCCCGGATCGTCAAATACCTCTACAAGACCTACCGGAACCGGGGTGGAGACTGATGCGGCGAAAAGTCACCGAATTCGAACCGACAGATCACCTTGAGACCGGCGAGAAAGCGCCCGATTTCACTCGGCCCCTCGTCAACGAGGAGTTCTGGGAGGACACCGCGCTCTCGGATGTCCTCGAGGACGGGCCGGTCCTCCTCATCTTCCACCCGATGGACCGGGCGTTCCCGACGACCTACGTCTACAACGCGCTCAAAGATCGGTCGATCCTCTCGGGGCCGGCCCAGGTTGTCGGTATCACGATTTCCACGCCCTACGACCACGCCCGCACGATCGAGGACCGTGGGATCGAGGCCATCCGCGGCCTCTACTCGGACCCGAAAAACGAAGTGGCCGCGGAGTACGGCCTGGCACACGACCTGGACGGCATGGAAGGGATCGAGGAGCCCCGCCTCGCGCTCTATCTCATCGAACCCGACCGGACCGTCGCCTTCGACTGGGTCGCGGAGGCCTGGCCGCAGTTCCCGGATTACGACGCGCTCGAAGACGCACTCGAAGCACTCTAGACGACCGATTCGACGTATTCGATCGCCGCGGACGGCGAATCGACGGCTTCGACGCCGGCCACGTCGTGGGTTTCGATCCCCGCCACCGGCCGGTCCAGATCCAGCGCGTGAGCGAGTTCCGAGAGCGTGCCGTAGCCCCCATCAATGGCGATCACCGCGTCGCCGTTCCGGACGACCAGCACGTTCCTGGCGTTTCCCAGTCCGGTCGCGATCGGCACGTCGATGTGGGGGTTGGCCGCCGCACGGTCGTCCCCGGGAAGGATGCCGATGGTCCGGCCGCCCGTTTCGGCCATCCCCGCAGCGACCGCCTCCATCACGCCCGTGAGCCCGCCACAGACAACGTCGTGGCCGCGCTCGCCGAGTCGCTCGCCGAGTTCTTCGGCCAGCTCGTCGGTTTCTGCGTCCACGGAACTGCCACCGATGACACTGACTCGCATATCGTTGCCTCGGTGCCCAGCCCCGTAGTCGTTTGCCGATCCGGGATTTCTTTGCCCCCGCCACCGAGATGGGAACCATGGCCGAACGGCTCGACGGACGGCAGGACGACGCCATAACGCGAGCGGCCGCGGCGCTCGATCGGGGCGAACTCGTCGTCTACCCCACCGAGACGGTCTACGGGCTGGGGGCCGACGCCCTCGACCCAGCGGCGATCGATCGGGTGTTCGACGCGAAGCACCGGGACCGAGACGAACCGGTCTCGCTCGCGGTTCCCAGCGCCGCGGCGGCCCGGGACTACGTCACCCCGAGCGAGCGGGAAGCCGAGTTCATGGCTGCGTTCCTGCCCGGCCCGGTGACGGTGGTCCTCGAACGGAAGCCGATCGTCCCGGACGTGCTCACGGGCGGTCGGGCGAAGGTCGGCATCCGGGTGCCTGACCACGCGGTCGCCCAGGCGTTGCTGGCGGAATTCGCACCGATCACCGCCACCAGCGCCAACGTCAGCGGCCGACCCAGCGCGACCCGCCCCGAAGCCGTCGACCCCGAACTCGAAGCGGCCGTGGCCGTGATCCTCGAAGCCGGCCGGAGCGGTGGCGCCGGGAGCACAGTGGTCGACGTGGCAACCGACGAGTTGCTCAGGGAGGGCCCGGAGGCTGATGCCATCCGGGACTGGCTCGCGAGCCACTAGCCGCCGGGCAGGAGCGAGGCGAGCGAACGGGTCTGTGTCCCACACTCACCAGCGAAGCGACAGGTCTCGCACTTGGCGTCGTCGCCGATCCGGGGTGGCGGGCCGTCCATCGACCGGACGGCCCTGAGAGTGCGGCGATAGGTTGCCTTCCGACGGGTCGTGAGCGGCACCGAGCGAACGATTCCGTGCCGAGGGTACTCGACGTAGGCCGTCTCGACTTCTGTCGCGGCCGTCCAGGCGAGTGCCTTGGCCGCGCCGACGGCTTTGACCGTCTGTGGCTGCCAGACGCCCTCCGGCGGGGGTGAGCCGGCGGAAACGATCGTCGGCGCGAGCGGGTCGGCGAGCACTTTCGCGACGCGCCCGCGAACGTCCTTGCCCGTGAGAAGCACGTCCGTCCGGTCGGGGTCGACCAGGTCGGCCCAGCGAGGATGGGACGCTCGCAGCGCTCGAAGTCGCTCGTAAAACGTCCCCCTGGAGACGGCGAGGTCGGCCGCCGGCCTCAAGTCCGGATCGGCGAGCAGTGTTTCGTACTGGCGGCTCAATTCGAGTGCCGCCGCGTGTTCGGGCGGCGGCGAGCGGTCGTTCTGCCTGGCGTAATAGAGTTTCCGCGGGCAGAACGCCGCGAGGGCCAGATCGGAGAGAGCGAGGCGTTCGGACACGAACCCGGGTGGGCCGGTCATCGCCCCTAAACTTACATGTCGACGTCGACTTCCTGGTCCGCCAGGGACTCGTCCAGCCCGGTCTCCTCCAGACTCGACGTGAGCCGGTCCGCGATGTCCCGGTCTTCGAGGATCGACTCGAAGGCCTGTCGGTAGCGATCGGCGACCCGGCGGCGTTCGGCCCTGACTGCCTGGCTTCGCTCGTCGGGATCGGTCGATCGCTGGAGATGCAGATCGTAGCGAGCAGTCGTTACCGCCGCCTCGGAGAGATCCTCGTGTTCGGCGGCGATCTCGGCGTCCGAACGGCCCGCGTAGTAGCCCTCGACGATCGTCGCCAGCTGCGCTGTGGCGCAACCCGTCTCGAATTCGAGTGCCTCGCGCATGTCCTCGATCGCCTCGATCAACGCCGCCCGGACGTCCTGCTCGGATCCGAGAGTCCCTCGCGTGTCCTGCTGGCGCTCGGTGACGGTCTCGGTGCCGGTCACCGACTCGAAGAGGTCACGAAGTTCCGACGTCCGGTCACCCATACCAAAATTTGGTCCGGCGAGCCGCATAGGTCTGTCGTCGCCTGGCGCGCGCTCGCGGCCGCGGGTCGCTTCCAGCGAGTCGAGCCGCATCCAACATGGCGTGCGCACCCCGAAATTGGGCTCGAATCGGGCGTGAAATCCGTGTGCATGTCCCACACTTCCCGCAAATTTTTCCCCCAGAAGGGGGCGAGTTTCGCAGGTATTCGGGGGTCTTGGAAAGTTTTATGCGCGGCGTCGGGAGAGCATCCCGTATGGTGCTACTCGCACAGGCAAGTGATATCACGCGTGAAGCGTTCTGGCAGATCAGCCACGCGGGGGAACTGGTCTTCTACTACCTCACGATCGTGGCCGTTCTGCTGTTCGCCTACGGCTTTTACCGCCGTGTCGAGCGCTATCGGCAAGGGGCCGAAGACCCCTTCGAGCGACTCGATGACCTCGTCGGCCGGACCGTGGAGGCGACCAGGATCGTCGGGAGTAACGTAAAACAGTTCGACAGGGACTTCTTCGCGGGGTTGATGCACTCCTTCATCTTCTGGGGGTTCCTCGCGCTTTTGATGACGACGACGATCGTCGCCTTCGAGATGGACATCTGGGTGAAACTGCTCCAGCAGGATCGCTTTTTCGTCGGCGACTTCTACCAGTCGGTCTCGATGATGGCCGACATCATGGGTTTCGTCTTCGTGGTCGGGATGGCCATGGCCCTGTCTCAGCGCTACGTGACCCGAAAGGACCGGCTCTGGGGTGAACACACCCGGCTGGAGGACGACCTCTTCGTCTGGGCGCTGTTCCTGCTCGGCGTCGGCGGGTTCCTCCAGGAGTCGATTCGCATCGTCGGTGCCGGAATGCCCGAGTTCGAGACCGTGAGCGTCGTCGGCTACGCGCTCGCCTCGGTCTTCACGGGCCTCGGCATGGACCCCGAGATGGCCGCGACCCTCTACCGCCCGCTCTGGTGGTCCCACGCCCTGCTCGCGCTGGGCTTTGTCGCCACGGTGCCCTACGCGAAGCCGGTGCACATGCTCACGAGCTACGCGAACGTGGTGACCCGCGATCCGAAGGCCGGCGTTCGCCTGCCGGGCGTTCCGGAGGACGCCAGTCCCGAGGAGATCGGCACCACCGATATCGAGGACTTCTCCTGGAAGCAACTGCTCGATCACGACGCCTGTACGAAGTGTGGCCGGTGTACCTCGGTGTGTCCGGCCAACCAGTCCGGTCGGCCGCTCGACCCGCGAAACGTCATCCTCGACCTGCGGAAGTACGGCCGGGAACTCGAAGCCGGCGAGACCGAGGAGATCCCGATCATCTCCGGCGAGGAGGACTCGGTCATCGACCCGGAAACCATGGAGTCCTGTATGACCTGCATGGCCTGTGTCGATGCCTGTCCGGTCGAGATCGAGCACGTCACGCAGTTCACGGAGATGAACCGTCGGCTCACCGAGTCCGGCGCGATGGACGAGAACGTCCAGGAGGCCATGATGGCCCTCTTCCAGCAGGGCAACTCCTTCGGCGAGCCCGAGGCCCAGCGGGCGGAGTGGACCGAGGAACTCGAATTCGACATCCCCGATGCCCGCGAGACCGAGGTCGAGTACCTCTGGTACGTGGGTGATTACCCGAGCTTCGACGACCGGAACCAGAAGGTCGCTCGCTCCCTGGCCCGGATCTTCGAGGCCGCGGACGTCTCCTATGGCATCCTCTACGAGGACGAGAAAAACGCCGGGAACGACATCCGCCGCGTGGGCGAGGAAGGGCTCTTCGAGATGCTCGCGATGGAGAACATCGAGACCTTCGAGGCCGTGGACTACGACCAGATGGTCACCACGGACCCCCACGCCTACAACACCTTCAAGAACGAGTACGAGCAGTTCGGCTGGGAGCGCGGTGACGACGTGGTTCACTACACCCAGGTCGTCGAGGACCTCGTCGAGTCCGGCGCGCTGCCCCTGGAGGGCACGGAACTGGACACCCGCGCGACCTTCCACGACCCGTGTCACCTCGGCCGGTACAACGACGAGTTCGAGGCCCCGCGTGCAGTGCTCGACTCCACGGGGGCCGACCTCGACGAGATGCCCCGGAACAAGTCCGACTCCTACTGCTGTGGTGGCGGTGGCGGCGGCCTCTGGCTCGACCCCGACGAGGACGAGAAGCCGGCCGAAGAGCGGATCCGGGAGGCCCTCGAGGACACTTCGGGCGGCGAGGACGTCGACCAGTTCGTCGTCTCCTGTCCGATGTGTATGACCATGTACGAGGACGGCGCCAAGTCCGGCGGCTATCAGGACGACATCGAGGTCGTCGACCTCGCGGAGATGGTCTGGGACGCCCTCGAGGCGAACGGCGCTGCCGATTCGGTCGCGGCCGCGGACTGACAGTCGGAGTCTCTTTTTGCGTGGGGCGGTCAGTACGGGTATGGAACAGACCCGACGCCCCAGACGCCTGCGCCAGGACGGCATTCGCGAGCTGGTCCGGGAGACGACAGTCTCCCCGTCGGACCTGATCGCGCCCGTGTTCGTGGACGCGACGATCGACGAGCGGGTCGAGATCCCCTCGATGCCCGGCCACGAGCGGGTCCCGCTGGACCAGATCACGGAGCGAGTCGAGGAAGTGCTCGCGACCGGCATCGAAGCGGTGATCCTCTTCGGCGTGCCCCAGGAGAAAGACGCCGAGGGCTCGGGGGCCTGGGCCGAGGACGGTGTCATCCAGGAGGCGACCCGCCGCGTGAGCGAGGCGACAGAAGCCTATCTCATCACGGACGTCTGTCTCTGTGAGTACACCGACCACGGTCACTGTGGCGTGCTGGAACCCGGCGCGCCCGAGGACGTGACGCTCACGGTCGACAACGACCCGACCCTCGAACACATCGCGCGGACCGCAGTCTCCCACGCCGAGGCAGGGGCGGACATGGTCGCCCCGAGCGGAATGATGGACGGGATGGTCGGGGCCCTGCGAGAAGCCCTCGACGAGGCGGGCTTCGAGCACACCCCGATCATGAGTTACGCGGCGAAGTACGAGTCCGCGTTCTACGGGCCCTTCCGGGACGCCGCCGACGGCGCACCGAGTTTCGGCGATCGCCGCCACTACCAGATGGACCCGGGAAACGCCGAGGAGGCCATGCGTGAGGTCGCCCTCGACGTCGAGCAGGGTGCCGACGTGCTGATGGTCAAACCCGCCTTGCCCTACCTCGACGTCGTCCGGGCGGTCGACCAGTCCTTCGAATATCCGGTCGCGGCCTACAACGTCAGCGGCGAGTACGCCATGCTCCACGCGGCCGCGGAGAAGGGGTGGCTCGACCTCGAAGCGACGGCCCTCGAATCCCTCCAGTCGATCAAGCGGGCCGGCGCGGATCTGATCCTCACCTACTTCGCCGAGGACGTCGCCAGGCGACTGTAGCCCGCGAACAGCCGAGACGATTCCAGCGCCGAGCGAGTGCACTCAGCAGGGCGCGAACAGGGACCAAGAACAGTTGAAGAGAGTGAGCCGGTGGGCTACTGGATGCCCCAAGAGAACGACCCATTGTCAGGCCGATCCCCAGCAAGCGTCCGGGCCTTCTCGACCGCGTCGATGGCGTCGATGACCGCTTCGGCGAGTTGCGCCTCGCGTTCGAGGTCGGACTGCTCCAGGACTGCTTCGAGCTCCCGGTAGGACCGATCGAGTCGCTCCCTCGGTTTCGAGTCCGATGCTCCCCGAAACTCATCCATTCTCGTGGCCATACCAGCAATTGGAGGCCCCTTTCAGGTAGTAATGGTCTGCCTAAAGGTGTGTCACCAGGTCACAATAGACGGCCTCCATCTTGCACTTCGCTGTGAATGCGATATACAGACATTGACCTCCTCCCGCGCCTGAAGACGCGGGAATCAGTCTCGACGGCACGACAGTCGACCAACACCACCTTCATTGCCCCCGGTGGCAAAGCCCGTAGCATGAATCTGGAGTCCTCACGAGACCTGTACGACCGTGCGCTCTCGGTCCTCCCTGGCGGGGTGAACTCCCCCGTTCGGGCGAGCTATCCCTATCCCGCGTTCATCCAGCGCGGCGACGGCGCCCACGTCATCGACGCCGACGGCAACCGCTACATCGACTACGTGGCCGGCTACGGCCCGGTTCTCCTGGGCCACTCGCTCCCGGATCGGGTGATCGCGGCGATCCAGTCCCAGGTCAGCGACGGGCCGATGTACGGCGCACCCACGGAGGTCGAGGTCGAACTCGCGGAGTTCATCACACGCCACGTGCCCAGCATCGAGATGGTCCGGTTCGTGAACTCGGGCACCGAGGCCACGACAGGGGCCGTGCGACTCGCCCGCGGCTACACGGACCGGGACAAGGTCGTAATCATGCAGGGCGGCTATCACGGGGCCCAGGAGAGCACGCTGATCGAGGGCGACCAGCACGAGGCCGCCCCCTCCAGCCCCGGCGTCCCCGCCGAATTCGCCGCCAACACGATTCCCGTCCCGTTCAACGACGAGGCGGCGGTCGAGGCGGTCTTCGCGGACCACGGCTCGGAGATCGCCGCCGTGCTCACCGAGCCGCTCCTGGGCAACCAGGGCATCGTCATGCCCCAGCCGGGGTATCACGAGACCCTTCGCGAACTCACCCGAGAGCACGGCGCACTCCTGATCTTCGATGAGGTCATGACCGGGTTCCGGGTCGGCGGCCTGGGTTGTGCCCAGAGTCACTTCGGGATCGAACCCGACCTGACGACGCTGGCGAAGGTCATCGGCGGCGGGTTCCCGATCGGGGCGATCGGCGGCCGAACCGAGATCATGGAGTCGCTGACCCCCGCCGGGGACGTCTTCGAGGCCGGGACCTTCTCCGGGCACCCGGTCACCATGACCGCGGGACTGGAGACGCTGCGCTATGCCGCCGAGGAGAACGTCTACGAGCACCTGGCCGACCTGGGAGAACAGCTCCGATCGGGGCTGGTGGACATCGTGGCCGATCAGGCCCCCGCCTACACGGTGACGGGCATCGACAGCATGTTCAAGGTCATCTTCACCCGGGACGGGCCGGCCCAGACTGGGGCCTGTTCGGCCGGGTGTCGCCAGGATCCGGACTGCCCGCACAGTCAGGCCTGTCCGAAAAACGCAAGCGACGTGAAAGCCGCGGCGACCGACCGCTGGGAGCGGGTCTTCTACCACCAGATGCGCGAGCAGGGAGTCCTGCTCACCCCCAACCAGTTCGAATCCGAGTTCCTCACCGCCGCTCACACCGCCGAGGACATCGAAGAGACGTTGGAAGCCTACAAGGCCGTCCTCTAGGCACCCCAGCGGCCACGAGACGAATGGTTTTCCCTCGCTGGGCCCCGAGCAGCGGACATGAGTACACAGGGCCCGCTCGAACTCGCGACGCGGGGCTCGGATCTGGCGCTTCGACAGGCCAGTCAGGTCCAGTCCTGGCTCGCGGACCACCGGATCGAAACGGATCTTCACGAGGTCGAGACCCGGGGCGATCGCATCGAGGACGCGTTGATCCAGGACCTGGGGAAGACTGGCGCCTTTGTCCGAGAACTCGACCGCCTGATCGTCGACGAGACCGTCGACGGGGCCGTCCACTCCATGAAGGACGTGCCGACCGACGAGCCCGAGGAGATCACCATCGCGGCCGTGCCCGGTCGCGGGCCAATCGGCGACGTGCTGGTCACTCCCGAGGGGGACACACTCGATGGACTGCCCACGGGCGCGACCGTCGGGACATCGAGTCTCCGGCGCGGAGCCCAGTTGCAGGCCCGCCGGCCCGATCTGGAAATCGAGCCGCTTCGGGGGAACGTCGACACCCGACTGGAGAAAGTCCTCGCACCCACGCTGCAGGCCGAACACGAGGCGCGGCTGGCGGCCGAGGAAGACGAGGACGTGAGCGCGCCGGACGAACTGTCGGTCGAGGAGTGGTTCGACTCCCTGGCCGAGATCGAGCGGGCCGCCCTGGGTCGGGAGGTCGAGGTCGAGTACGACGGGATCGTGCTCGCGAAAGCGGGGCTCTCCCGGAGTGGCCTCCTCGAGGCGGTCCCGACACACGACCTTCCCGTGGAGTCCCACGTCCCCGCCGCCGGGCAGGGTGCGCTGGCAGTCGCTGCCAAGGACGGCTCGGCCGCCGCCGAGGCCATCCACGAGGCGCTGGACCACGCGCCGGCCCGCATCGCCACGACGGTCGAGCGGATCGTCATGCAGGAACTCGGCGCCGGCTGTGTCGCCCCGCTGGGCATCCACGCAACCCTCCAGGGCGACGTGGTCAGGACCGCGGTGCAGGTGCTCAGCCGTGACGGGAGCGAGACGATCGCCGAGACCCGGGCGCTGGAAGTGAACCGATACGCGGCGGCAGCCCGCGAGTTCGCCGCCGATCTGGCCGACCGCGGGGCCGACACCCTGATTCAGGAGGCGAAACGCGAATGAGCGAGCGACCTCGCGTGGCGGTCTTCCGCCCGGACGACGAGCGAATGGCCCAGGCGATCGAGATGCTCGAATCCCTTGCCGTAAAGCCGGTCCCGGACCCGATGCTCGAAATCCGACCGACTGGGGCCACCCCACGCACGGACGCGGCCGTCACGATCCTCACGAGCAAGACGGGCGTCGAACTCGCCGAAGGATGGGCACCCGGCGACACACGGCTGGTCGCGATCGGACCCTCGACCGCCGAGGCCGCCGAAAACGCGGGGTTCGAGGTCGATCTGATCCCCGACGCCTACACCTCCGCCGGGCTCGTTGGGGCCCTCGCGGACTCGGTCGCCGGCGAACGCGTCGAGGTGGCCCGGAGCGACCACGGCAGTACCGTCCTCACCGACGGGCTGAACGAGGCCGGCGCCTACGTGCACGAGACCGTCCTCTACGAACTGACCACGCCCGCCGACGCGGGCGAGTCCGTCGAACTGGCCGCCGCTGGCGAGCTGGATGCCGCGCTTTTCACCTCCTCGTTGACCCTCGAGCACTTCCTCGCCATCGCGTCCGAGCGAGGGATCGAGGCCGAGGTCCGGGCGGGACTCGCCCAGGCGACGGTGGGCGCGATCGGCTCGCCAACCGCCGAGACGGCCGCGTCAATGGATCTTTCCGTGGACGTGGTCCCGGCGGACGCCGACTTCGAGGCCCTGGCCCGGGCGGTCGTCGCCGAACTCGACTGATCACGTTTATCCCGGATGCCGACCCACTTTCGGATGATGGATCCGCCGGTCCCAGCACTCCACGACCGGGCCGTGGCCGCCGCCGATCGGCTGCTCGCGGCCGAGTCAGTCCGGGTGGTCTCTCACGACGACGCCGACGGCCTGACGAGCGCGGCAATCGCTGTGACAGCCCTCGAACGGGCCGGGCTCGCGGTCGAGGTGGATATCAAACACGGGCTCGACGAGGCGGCGATCGACGATCTGGCCGCGACTGGTGGGACCGTCCTGTTCACCGATCTGGGGAGCGGCGGACTCGATCGACTCGCCGATACGGGGTCGTTCACGCCTATCGTCGCCGACCACCACGAACCGGCAGACGGGTCGATCGAACACCACCTCAATCCCCACTGTGTCGGGCTCGACGGGGGGCGGGAACTCGCCGGAGCCGGGACAGCCTATCTCCTCGCCCGGACCGTCCTGGATCGGGCTGGCGTCGACGAGCCCGACCCACGCGAACTCGCGGCACTGGCCGTCGTGGGGGCCGTGGGCGACCGGCAGACCGTCGACGGGGAACTCGTGGGGGCAAACGCCGCGATTGCTGCCGAGGGGGAGGCTGCCGGCGTCATCGAGAGCGGGACCGACCTCGCGATCTACGGCACGCAGACCCGGCCGCTGCCCAAACTGCTGGAGTACACCACGGACGTTCGAATCCCCGGAATCACCGGGAATCGACGGGGCGCGATTGGATTTCTGGAGGACCTGGACGTGGAGTTACGAACCGAGGCGGGCTGGCCGACCTGGGCGGATCTCGGGGCCGAAAAACGGACCCAGGTCGCGAGTGCGCTGCTCACTCGGGCCGTCGAGCGCGGGGTGCCCCCGGAGCGAATCGATGCGCTGGTGGGGACCAGTTACATCCTCTCCCGGGAGGAGCCAGGGACACAACTTCGGGACGCGAGCGAGTTCGCCACGCTCCTGAACGCGACGGCCCGCTACGAGGAAAGCGAGGTCGGGCTCGCCGTTTGCCGGGGGGATCGGGATGGCGCACTCGATCGAGCCGAAACGCTTCTCCGGAACCACCGGCGGAACATCTCCGCGGGGATCGAGTCCCTCGCCGAGACGGGCACGACCGAGACGGACCACCTCCAGTGGGTCCACGCCGGCGAGCAGATCCGGGCGACGATCGTCGGCATCGTGGCCGGGATGGCCCTGGGCGAGGGCGACATCGACCGACACACACCCATCGTCGCGTTCGCGAACAAGCCCGACGAGGGCATCAAGGTCTCCGCCAGGGCGAACGGCCGGCTCGGCGATCGGGGGCTAAATCTCGGGACGGCCCTGCGCGAGGCCGCCGCAACCGTCGGCGGCGAGGGTGGCGGGCACGCGATGGCTGCCGGCGCGACGATCCCCGAGGGAACAGAAGAACCGTTCGTCAGCGCCCTCGACGAGCGGATCGGCGCACAACTGAATTAGGCCAGAATCGAGTTCAGGAGCTTGGACTGAGCCGCGGCGAGGTGTTCGGTGAAGGTGGAGGTGGTGATGCCCAGTTCGTCGGCCACCTCTCCCGCGTTGGCGCCTTTTGGGTGATCGAAGTACCCCAGCCGATGGGCTGTCTCCAGAACCTCCCGCTGGCGATCCGTGAGTTCGCCCCGGTCGACGAGCACGAGATCGCCCTCGCCGGCCTCCTGTGCCCGGACGATGCGGACGATTCGCACGTCGGGGAACGTGTTGCGAACGCCGATGACCACCTCTCGAAGTTCGTCCATGTCCGCGACGTAGACGGCAAAGTGAAGCGCCCCGTCGACGGTTCGCACGTCCCGAACTGGCACGTCGAAATCCTGGACGATGCCACAGGGACAGCACTCGGCCTGCTCGCGCTGGAAGCGATAGACCGAGCGGTCGCCATAGGAGAACACCTGTGTCGCCTCCTCGATGTCGGGGTCGCCCTCGACGGCGAACTCCTCGGTGATCCGCCCCGATTCGGGGGCGACCGACCACGAGATGGACTTCGCGTCGCCAGCGTCCCCGAGATACTGTGTGATACGACAGGCATCTGGGCTCTCGAAGGCCAGCTCGGCCCGAATGCCAGTCGGCATGACCGTACAGAACGGAGTAGGCAGGTAAACCGTTCCGGCCCCAGCAAGCCTGGCCCCGTTCTCGCCCGAGAATTCCCCTATATGAGGGGGCAGTCAAAATACGCACGGCCTCGTATTTCATACCCCACATCGGCCGAAAACACCCTCTTCCCAGGTTTTTCACCGTTTTCAAAGGATGGGAAGCGCAACGTGTTTTAGGGTTACGGGCCCGTAAGTACCTCACATGTACGCGAAGGGCGATCGACAGGGCACGACCGTCACGCGACGGTCGCGAACGAACGCGTGGGGCGGGCACCGCCGCCGAAACGGTGCGGGGCCGTCATGAGCGCCCTCGCGGAGCAGCCAAGCGAGTCCGGCGAGTCGGGCGGCATCCGAGCGGAGATCCAGCTCGCCGATCTGCGGAGCTGTCCAGTCGCACAGGTTTCAAAGCAGGGCGTGGAGTGTTTCAACGTCTCCAAACGAGTCGACCCGGAGACCGGGCGAGTGACCGAGGAGTTCGCGACGGACGCCGATCTGGACGGGGAATCGGGCCTGGATCCCGTCTTCTCGTATGGAAACCAATCGGTCTACCGCTTCCAGCGGACCTTCGGTCACGACTGTGCCTGCGAACTCGTCGAGGAGTATGACTGCCCGATCGTCGACGTTCAGGCCCAGGACGGCGATCTGACGATGGTGTTTCACGCGCCATCGATGGACGAGCTCCGGGGAGCCGTGACGGCCTTGCGGGAGTCGTTCCCCGACGTGGACGTCAAACGACTGGTCAGCTCCCGCGACGAGGACGGCAGTGAGGACCTGGTCTTCGTTGACCGCGGCGTGCTCACCGACCGCCAGCGGGAAGTCCTCGAAACGGCCCACGAGCTCGGTTACTTCCAGCATCCCAAGGGCGCCAACGCGGGTGAAGTCGCCGACGAACTGGACATCACCACCTCCACCTTCACCGAACACCTCGCCGCAGCCCAGTCCAAGCTCCTCGACGCGATCCTCGAAGAACCCGAGCCAGTCGGGACCTGACCACCCGTCGATCGCCACAGTTCACGTTTTTCGACTTCGAGAGTTTCTGTTCGATTTTACCGAAGCAGGCCTGAAACCGCCAGTAAGGACCATTCTCGGCGTTTTGGGCCTATTCTGTCGGCCAAAATGGGTCAGATCAGTTTCGATTTTTTATATAGCAGTATTTGGTTTATAGACGGGTTTTGGGTCGCCAGATCACACAAACCCAATGGGCACTACCACGGACCAATCTAGCAAGCATCCGCCTCAGTCTAGCCACCCAGCGTGCAAGCTGTCGTGAGACGCGGTCGAGATCTGACCACCCCAATTACCCAACCAACCCCACAGCAACCACCAGGGCCAAAAATCTGCCTGATAAACCACATCCCGATATACGAAATCAGCGACCGGACGACCACGAGCCAGGGACCCGACTCGAAGCCACAGCAGCACCTGTCCGAAGCGAACTGGGGGAAATTTCGCCAACTGGATCGGTTGGGGAAATTCCACCAACTACCAGAGTTCTGTCTTCAATAATGCAACAGAACCCCTCAATAAACTGTATTTCGCTATATTAAATTCAGTACCACGGGACGCCCAATAGCAACATTTTCCATAACGTGAAACCGAATCGAAACTGATGAACGAGCATCGGGGACGGACCCACGAGACCACGGACACCTCACTTCGCGTGCTCGATGCCGTCGCGGACCTCGAAGGGGCCACGGTGAGCGAGATCGCCGACGAACTGGACATGGCAGTCAGTACGGCCCACAAACACCTCCAGACCCTCTTGGGAAACGGCCTGATCGTCAAGCACGACGACGAGTACCAGCTCGGGCTCAAACTCTACCACCTCGGGTCGAAAGCCAAACGCCGGGAGCCACAGTTCATGCTCGCCCGCGAGAAGACCTACGAGCTCGCGGAGCGGACCCGCGAGGTCGTGAACTTCTCGGTCCTGGAGAACGGCCGCGCGATCACCCTCTTCGACAGTCTCGATACCGGGACCCTCGAAGGATTCCAGCGCGGACAGTACTTCTACCTCCACAGCACGGCCGCGGGCAAGGCGATGCTCGCCGAGATGGACGAGTCCCAGATCGATACGATCGTCGACCAGTGGGGACTCCCGAAGTTCACGGAGTACACGATCACGGACCGCGAGACACTCTGTGAGGAGCTCGAACAGGTCCGCAAGCGCGGGTACGCGGTCAACAAACAGGAGTCCTGGGAGAACCTCAAGGCAGTCGCGGTCCCCGTCACGGCCTCGGATGGGGAAGTCCTGGGCGCGATGGACGTCTCCGGTTCGCCCCACCGGATCTCCTACGAGCGCTCGATCGCTCGAACCCTCGCCAAGAGCGTCGACGAACTCGAACGAGCCCTGGAGTCCCATACTGTTCTCGAGTCCCACTGGAACGACCGGTAACGAAAGCGGCGAATCGTGGGACTTTTCCTCGCGTATTCGAGAGTTCGTTCTGTCGGCTTGACACTGGTGAGTGTGGGGAGAGCTCCCAATGTTTCAAAAAACAACCAGATTGTTGTCATAACTCAAACCATGGACAGTGACGATCAGGGCGAACGGGACGCAGAATGGTGGTCGAAACGACAGGAGGAGCTCCTGTATGCGGATTCGGACAGGGAGCCAGGCGAGGGGAACCTCACGGGGTTCGGGATCGACGCCCACCCGGTCGTGTTCCCGATCTCGCTGGCGATGATCGCGCTCTTTCTGGTGGGCACGATTCTCTTGGGCGATACGGCCGCGACGGCCTACGAGACGATCAATTCGGTGATCAACGCGAACCTGGGGTGGCTGTACATCTTCTCGGCCAACGTCTTTTTGCTGACGTTGGTGTACTTCGCGGCGAGTCGCTACGGCGACATCCGCATCGGGGGCCTCGGAGCACGGCCTGACTACACGACCTTCGAGTGGATGGCGATGCTCTTCAGCGCCGGGATGGGTATCGGCCTGATGTTCTGGAGCGTCGCCGAACCGATGAACCACCTCGCGACCGGTGGCGGGACGATGTTCCCGTTCACGCCGAACACTGCCGAGGCCGGGCGTGCAGCCCTCGGAATCACCTTCTTCCACTGGGGCATTCACCCGTGGGGAATCTTCGGGCTGGTGGCGCTGGGGCTTTCCTTCTTCGCCTTCAACCGCGGGCTTCCGCTCACTTTCCGCTCGATGTTCTACCCGCTCTTTGGCGATCGCGTCTTCGACTGGCCGGGCCACATCGTCGACCTGGTGACCGTCTTCGCCACGATCTTCGGGCTGGCGACCTCGCTCGGACTCGGAGCCTCACAGATCAACGTGGGGCTCTCGGTCGTCCTCGAACGGCTGGTCGGAACCGGGGTCCCGTTCGGGGCCGGGACCCAACTGCTCATCATCGCGGCGATCACCGCGATCACGGGCATCTCGGTGGGCCTGGGCATCGACAAGGGCCTGAAGCGGCTGAGCACGATCAACGTCTACCTGATGGTCCTGCTCATGCTCTTTGTCCTCGCGGTTGGCCCGACGCGCTATCTGCTGGAGGGTATCATCCGCGAAGTGGGCTTTTACATCCAGAATCTGCCCCACATGTCCCTGTTCACGGAGACCTTCATGGGGCCGCTAACCGACCAGGCCGGCAAGGAGGCCGGCTGGCAGGATAGCTGGACGATCTTCTACTGGGGCTGGTGGATCGCGTGGTCGCCCTTCGTCGGGCTGTTCATCGCCCGCATCTCCCGGGGTCGGTCGATCCGACAGATGATCCTCGGGGTCTTGCTGCTGCCGACCGGCTTCTCGATGGCGTTCCTGGGCTCGTTCGGCGGGCTGGCAGTCTTCACCGAACTCGAACTCGGCGGGACGATCCAGCAGACGGTCGTCGAGCAGGGGTCGGCCTACGCCATGTTCGAGTTGCTGGGGGCCTATCCGCTCTCGACGATCACCTCAGCCGCCGCGGTGGGCCTCGTGGTCACCTTCTTCGTGACTTCCGCCGACTCGGGCTCGCAGGTCATCGCGCTGGTGACTGCCGGCGGGAAGCTCAACGTGTCCCAGCGCCAGCGTATGCTCTGGGCGATCGTCGTGGGCATCGTCGCCGCGGCCCTGCTGGTCGGTGGCGGCCTCAACGCCCTCCAGACGGCGGCGATCACCACGGGGCTGCCCTTTGCCGGCGTCATCCTCATCCTGATCTACACGCTCTACCAGGGACTTCAGGAGGAGTACGAGACGCTCCAGGAGATCGAAACCCCGCCCGGCGCGGCCGGTGGGTCCAGTCCCAGTTCACCGGTGCCACAGACTGACGACGACTGAACACCCAACTTTTACTGCGCTCGGTCCCTCCGCGACCTCGCTTGCAAAAGCTGGACCAAAACGTCCGCTTTCGGCACTCACATAAAGTCCGCAATACCTGACTGTTTGTTCTTGTCGTTCTCGAAGATCGACTCGATCGAGCGTTCGAGGATGTGGAGGCGCTGTTTGGTGTACTCCCGCGAGCCGTACTCCTCGGCGACCTCGATGGCCGTATCGAGGTACTTGGTCACCGACCCCTCGTGAACGGTGAGGGTCACGTCGCCGCCACACTTCCGGCACTCGCCAGTCAGGGGCGCCCGCCGGTACTTCGCGCCACAGGAGAGACACCGAACCTCCTGGCGGGTGAACGCCCGCAGGTTTCCGATTAGATCCGGCAGGAAGTGATACTCGATCACCCGCTCGGCGACGTCGGTCTCGTCGACGGCCCGAAGCTTCCGGGCGAGTTCGAGCTGAGCCTCCATCTTGTCCATCATCGACTCCAGGGTCTTGTACGCCGAGAGATCCGGCCCGAGCGCGATGTCAGAGGTGTCGTGTGTGAACCCGAAGTCCGAGTAGGCCCGGTCGGTCCCCAGGTGGGCCTCCGCGATTTCGATGTCGACCTCGCCGGGGTCGGCCATCTCCCGGGTCGCCTCGTAGAACTCTCTGGGGTACTGGTCCACCGTGTCGACGTTGTGGGCCTCGTCGTCGATCTCCGCCGGGTCGATCCGCGAGGACATCACGAGCGGGGCGTCCATCCGCCCGCCACGCTGGTCGGGAAGGTACTGCTTCGAGAAGTTGAGCAGGCCGTCCATCAGGAGCATCACACAATCTTCGTCACCGTCACACTGCTTCTGGGAGGTGTCGTTGACGATGACCGAATGCGTCTCCGGAACCGTGAGGCTGTACGTATGTTCGACCTTCGATTCAGCATACGTGACCTGCGCGACTTCGTCGATCAGATAATCTCCCTCCCCGCCGTCAAATACACGTCGTCCCCGTGATTCGATCGAATCAGTCTGAGAGATCAATCTATCGTGCTTACGTGGAAGGTGAAAGCCAACCTCCTCCCCAAACCGAACGGCGTCCGTGGACGAGATGGTGAGAACGTAGCTCCGCTCGGAAGTGGATTCGTTTCCTGGATCGTAGACATCTGGGAACTTTTCAGCCAGTTTCACAGGATCTACGGACTTAACTCGGGCCGTAATGCCAAGCCGTGTGAGCAGGCCAAGCAAGTCCTCTTTCAGTTCCTTGCTAACTGTCGTCGCCGATACGACCAGGCGGTCTTTCTCCACGGTTCCGTCGCCACTGAAGTACCCACTGAGAAACGCTGCAACCACGTCTTTCGTCGCATCAAAGATACAGTCAGGAGCTCGCTTCTCCGCTGCATCGAGCCCAGCAGCTAGCACGTCTTCGAAGAAAACTCGCATCAATCGCCCGGAGACAGTAACTTTGTACTCGTTCTCGCGATAGGGTTCGACCCCAAATGCGTTTTCAAACGTATCGACGAAAAAATCACGAGCAGTTGATTCCACCCCGGAAATAGTCGTCTGATGTATCGTTCCCTTCGGCGTCTCCTGTTTTCGAGCGAAGCCCTCGGCAGTATAATAGCCAATCAGCGTGGCAAGATCGGTGTCGAGAGTGATCGTCCGATCGATTTCGGTCCGGTCACGTTTCATCCCCAAAGTCACATCACCCGGAACCCGATCGATAACTGCTCCGGGCGAGTCAAGCAATTCCAGCAACAGCGAAGCTGGAATGCTCTCCCGGTAAATGTAGTTACTTAACGCCTTCTTCGTCAAGCCGAGGTGTTTCGCTGTGCTCTGGAGTGGATAAAACTCACCGTCCCAATCCTTGGCGAGCACTGACTCAAAGAGATCATAGAGGAACTCCTTATCGAACCCTTTCACCATCAGCGCGCTCGGATCGATTTCGGGAGTCGAGAGGAACTCCGCTAGGAGATCGAACTGTTTCGGTTCGGACGACGGCTCAAAAACGTCGAGATTGGCGGGAGTAACCAGCGAATCGTCCTCGCTCACCTCACTCGCCATTTTGGCACTGATTCCGGAGCCATCAAACACGTGAACGTCGTGGTCAGGAGTGACAGTAACCTCCCGGCCGCTTCGCGTCTCGATGGTGACCATGTGATCAGTCGCCTGATGCTTCGAAACCGCCTCCACCGGCTTGCGAACGATCTCGCCGTCCTGACTCAACGAGGGAACGAACACCGTCTCGTCGATATCCTGCACCAGAGTTCCGAAATCGTCCTCGTCTGCGGTTTCGGGATCAAGCCGGGGCTCAACGAGATCCGAAATACGGTCGTAGTGCCAGACACCATTTTCGTCCTCGAACCAGATCTTCGTCTCGGGGTGGAAGCAATTCCGGCGCTTTGAGGCGTGAAAGTACGGATGCGCGTAGCCAACCGCCGCCGAGGTGAACCCGGCGACCCGCCCGACGACCGCCGCGGAGGTGTGTGGGGCCATTCCGAAGACGAGTTCGCCGATCAAATCCTCGCGATCCTCGAGTTCGTAGAAGGGGTCTAACTCGTAATAGTCCGTGAGGAGTTCGTCGACGAAATCCGCGGTCTTGAGCATGTGTTCGGCGGCCCCATCCGAGAGGATCACGTCCTGAACCCGCAGTTCGACCAGTTGATCGGCGTGCTCCAGCGGGTCGCCGTTAATATCCGTCTCGTAGCCCAACTCCCGGAAGTCCGCGACGGTCACGTCCAGTTCTGCAGGCCGAACCGCGGTCACCGGGAGGTCGGTCATGTCGTACCGGACCGTCCCGTCCTTGAACGCCGTCACGCCGTGTTTGGCCCGGAGCACGCCCTTCTCCATCGGCTCGGGGACCTTGGTCTTGGACATCAGCCCCTTGACGCCCTTCACGATGTCGAGGGAGGTCTCGCGCTCCTCGACGGCCGCCAGGGCATCGTTGAACTCCCTGCCCACGTCCACGGTCTGGATGTCGACGTTCGAGAGCGAGCGCTCACAGCGCGGACACTCCACGCGACCGGCCTCGTCCGGTTCGACACGAATGGAACACTCGGGGCACTCGTAGTACGGCTTCGTCCGCTCGCCACACGCCGGACAGCGGGGTTTGTACGTGTGCTCGCCACAGGCGACACAGACCCGCTCGCCGAGTTCCACCTCGACGGTTCCCTGGGTTCCGTCGATGGAGTCCCCCGCAGCGGCCGCTTTGCCCACGTCCCGCTGATTCCCCCCGGCCTCCCCGATCGGGAAGAGGGTGTGGACCGCGGGGCTCAGGTCACGGGACTCGGATTTCTCCGGGCGGCCCATCCGGTTCCCGATCCGGGTCGGGGCCCGCTCGCGGACCTCGAAGGGAGCGATCTCCTCGATCGCCTTCATGGCGTTCTCCCAGTCGAGAGCGGCCTCGGAAAGGTCCGCCAGGGCCCACTGTCGTTCGAGGTCGGTGCTGACCCCCACCGTCTCCGCGAGCGGTTGCCAGTCCTCGATCTGGAGGGTGTCCGCGTCCTGGTGATGCCCGATCAGGAGCACCTCCAATATCTCCCGAACCGGCTCCGTGCGGGGGACAGAGAGGGCCTCCCCCTCGATCGTCGCCTCGGACAGGGCCGCGGCGAGCGTGTCGAGGTCCTCGACGCTGATGTCGTGATAGAGGTAGGTGTAGGCGGGATGGAGCGGCGCGTCGTGATCGCGGGCCCAGTTGAGCGCCTGGGCCGGCTCCGGATCGGCGAGATCGACATAGGGCGAGTCCCGCAGCGCCTGCACGTCAGCCCCCGCTGCAGCCAGGTCCTGCACCCACCACTCGGTGGTGTAGGACGCGGGCGCGAGGGGTTTGTTGTTCTCGACGAACTCCCCGTAGTTCACCAGGTACTCGCCGACGTCGAGGATCGCCTCCACGCCGTTTCGCACTTCGAGGGCCTCCGCGGGGTCGTCGATGCGGCGGACGTCCCCGTTGGCGAGTTTGACCGTCGGTCCCTCGATGGAGTCGACCGGGATCACGCCGGCGGCCTTGCCCGGGCGCTCGGTCTTGATCTGGGTGCCCGTCGCGAGGAAGTCATCGACGAGGTGCATCGTCGCCGGATGAACCCCGGCCGTGGCGAAGCCGTGATTGCGGGCTCGACCGTACCGGAGTCGAAAGCCGCCAGGCTCGCTCGGGTGCGAGAAGACCGGTCGGCCCGCGATGAGATCCCGGAGGTATTTGGTCTTGGGCGGGGCCCGTGGCGGGCCCGCCTGCTCGTCCGATTCGGCCTCGACGTCGCCATCGGCCTCCTCCTCGGCGTCGTCTTCACCCACGTCCCCATCGATCAGCGCCTGCAACCAGGGCCACTCAACATCGTCGAGTTCGTCCGTGTACCGCTTGATCTTCGGGGCCTTGAGCGCGATCCCCTCCGCGAGAACCAGACACATCCCCCCGCGGGGGCTGTTGGTGTCGACCCGTTCGAGGTCCCGATAGCCCGAGACCTCGCCGTCGCCGGTTGCCTCCCCGTCGAGCATGATCGGCACGTTCCGGGCGATGTGAGTTGCCTCCTCGTCGGAGGGCGTGTACTGCAGGCCGGTCTCCTTATCGTAGAGGGCGATCTCCTCGGCGTACCGCTCGATCTCTTCCTCGCGGGGTTGGAAGGCCTCGATGCCCAGAAGCGAGCGCGCGTAGTCCGCGACCAGCACCGACAGCGCCTGGGCTGTGCCGCCGGCCGAGCGAATCGGGCCGGCGTAGGCGACCGAGACGAACTCGGTCCCGTCGTCGTTCGTCCGCAGTTCGACCCGGTCGATCCCCTCGATCGGCGCGGCGACGACCCCCTCGGTGAGCAGGGCGACAGCGGTGCGAACCGCGCCCTCGACTTTGCCCTGGCGGGTGTCGTAGTCGCCAACCGTCCCCTCGACGAAGTCCTCGACGAGCATGAGCGCGGCTCGCTCTCTGGAGTAGTCGCCTTCGAGTTCGCGCACGCGCTCGGCGACCCCGTCGATGCCCAGAATGTTCTCCACGCGGTCGGCCATGTCGGTGGCCACGGGGATCTCGACCTCGGGCGTGGGGTCCTCGCCACGCTCGCGGGCGGTCTCCGCGATGTCGATGGCCCGGTCCAGCCGGGTTTCCAGTTCGTCGAAGTACTGGGCGTCGACCTCGCGCATCTACAGATCGAGCCGGTCGAGCCCGGTGGCGTCGTCACGGTCCCTGTCGAGTGATTCCTCGAATCCCCAAAGGAGGGCCTCGCCGCCGTAGACTGTCGCCGATTCGATCCGGCCGGCGACGGCCTGGCCCGAGGGGCGCGAGAAGACCCCCTGAACGGCGAGTTCGGGGCCGGCGGTCACCGTCCCGGTGAACACGGGCATTTCGAGCGGTTCGTCGAAGGCAAGGGCGTCGGCGGCGAAGGCGTCCTGATCGTAGACAGCCAGTTCGAGCTCGCGGACGGCCCCGGAGCCGAGAATCCAGGCCGATTCCAGGTCGGCCTGAGCGACGGCGGCTTCGAGTTCCGCGAGTAGAGACTCGTCGTACGCAAGATCGACGAGCAGGGTCCGGTCGGGGGACACCTCCTGAAAGCGCATACCGACCGGGACGGGACCCGCGGGCAAAAAGCTGGCCTCTCCTGAATCGACCCGGGTGTCAGCGCCACGCCTCGAGGTCGCGTGTCTCGTCCATCGACGCCGATACCCAGGCGCCGTCCTGGGAAATATCGGCGATGACGAGCCGCGACTCGGAACCGGCCTCATCGACTGCAGCCATGACCTCTCCGGCAGTACCCGTGGCGGCCATGGACGTGGCATCAGACACCATGACGTTTGGTACAACGTCTCATCGATTATTTAAACACGTCGAATCGGAAAGATCCGGGTCTCAAACCGAACGAGAGATCGGACACGGCAGTCGCGAGTCGATCTGAAAACGGTTCGACCGATCAGAAAACGATGAGCCCGATACCTGTCGCCCCAATCATCATTCCGGCACCGAACGCGGCCACCCGCGCCATCGCTCGCCGCGAGCTGGTCTCCGTCCAGCCGGTTCCCAGGTCCATCCGTGCCTGGAGCCCCTCGATTGTCCGACCAAGCATGATCGAACTCGCCCAGGACAGGAGCCCGAAACCGAACCAGATCCCCCCGAACGCGAAGGTACTGTCGATCCAGATGGGGACCGAACGGCCCACGAGACCGAGAACCGTCAGGAAGACCACGGCGAGGACGACCCCGACCAGACCGGCCGGCGCCACGAGTCGAACCCGTTGCTGAATCGCCCAAGTAGCGGTTCGCACGGTCAGTCCACGGCCTCACGCATCCGGGGGTCGAGGGCGTCACGCATGCCGTCACCGAGCAGGTTGAACCCGAGGACGGTCAATGCGAGGAACAGTCCCGGGAAGAAAGACCACCACCAGACCCCGGTCAGGAGGCCCAGACTGACGCCGTTCGAGAGCATCAATCCCCAGGACGGCGTTCCCGCCGAGGCGCCGAAACCCAGGAACGAGAGCGCCGCGAGGTCGATGATCGCGAGCCCGAAGTTGAGGGTGCTCTGGACGGTAATGGGCGCGAGCGTGTTTGGCAAGATGTGTCGAACGAGGATTCGGGGATCGGTCGCCCCGAGGGCCTCGGTGGCATCGATGTACTCGTCTTCGAGGACTGTGAGTGCAGCCCCCCGCACGACGCGGGCAAACCGTGGCGTGTAGACGAGGGTCAGTGCCATCACGGCCCGCCAGAGGCCCAGTTCGTCGGGGAAGATCGAGACGAGAGCCAGGGCGAGGAGCAAGGAGGGGAACGCGAGCAGCACGTCCATCGACCGCATGATGACGTTGTCAGTCACGTCGCCGTAGTAGGCTGCAATGATGCCCATCCCCACCCCGAGTATCGTCGATGCACCGACGGTTATCGAACCGTAGAGCATCGCGTACCAGGCCCCATAGGCGACCCGGGGCAGCAGATCTCGGGCCTGCCCGTCAGTTCCGAAGGGGTACTCCAGACTCGGGGCCGCCCGATTCGGGTTCGTCCCGAGTTGACTCTGTGAGATGACCTCGAGGTCCAGTGCGAACCGGGAATAGATCGCGATGGCAAGCATCGCGAGGATAATCAGAATGCCGGCGAGCGCCAGCCGATTCGACAGGAGCTGGGAGAGGAACGGCGAGGCGCGAAGCCGCTCGAAGAGGCTCCGGGTCGAACTGCCGCCCTCCTGGACTGTTTGTGTACTCATTGGTTGATCCGTGGGTCAAGGTACGAGTAAGTGATGTCGACGCCGAGGTTCACGAGCGTGAAGAGGAACGCGAAGGTCAGCACCGTCCCCTGGACGATGGGGTAATCGCCGACCTTGATCGCCTCGACGAGCAGGACGCCGATACCGCCGATCGCAAAGACCGTCTCGGTCAGGACCGCCCCACCGAGGAGGGTTCCGAACTGGATGCCGATGACCGTGATAACCGGGATGAGCGCGTTTCGGAAGCCGTGTTTGAGGACCGTGATCTTGGCCCCCTGGCCCTTCGCCCGGGCCGTTCGAATGTAGTCCTGTCTGATGACCTCAAGCATCGAGGACCGCATCATCCGGGAGATCAGCGCCATCGAGTAGATGCCGATCGTGAGCGAGGGCAACAACATATGCCTGACCGCAGAGACGAACATATCCCACTCGCCAGCGAGGAGCGTGTCCACGGTCACAAGGCCAGTGACGTGTATCGCCTGGAAGTTGTAAAGCGAGGAGATCCGACCACTCGTCGGCAACACGCCGAAAAACTGGGCGAAGACGAAGATCAGGATCGGCCCACTCCAGAAGATCGGGATGCTGATCCCGGCCAGGGCCCCGACCCGGGAGAGGTGATCGGTGATCGTGTCTTGCTTGATCGCGCTAACGAGGCCGAACGGAATGCCAAAGAGAATGCCGAAAAACTGGCCATAGAGCGCCAGTTCGATGGTCACCGGGAGCTTCTCGATGAGGACCTCCCGGACCGGCGTATTCCGGTAGATGATGTAGGAATCGCCGAAGTTGAGCTGGGCGGCGTTCCAGAGGAAGTCGGCGTACTGAACCCATATCGGATCGTTCAGGCCGAGGCCTTCTCGGATCTGTTCGACGAACTCCTCGCTCGCTCGTTGCCCGGCGATCGTCAGTGCCGGATCACCCGGAGACAGATGCAAAATTGAGAACACGACTGTCGCCACCCCGATCAGCACGGGGACGAGCAGCAGGAGGCGTTTGATGACGAAACGCTTCGGAAACATCGGCTCGTCGAAGCCTATTCGACGGAGACGTAATTAAGATACGGACCGCTGATGGTTGCGACGGTGTAGTTCTGCACGCGATTGGCGACACCGCGAAGCTCCTCGGCGTAGTCCAGGTAGACCCACGGCGCCTCGTCGTGGGCGATCTGCATCGCCTCGTTGTAGAGCTCCTCACGCTCGGCGTCGTCGAGGGATCGCTGGCCCTCCTCGACCAGGTCCATGTACTCGCGGTTTGCCCATCCCGCGCGGTTGCTCGTGTTGAAGCCCTCGGTGTCGAAGCTAACCCAGTCCTGGCCCTCCGTGAGCTGGTCCGCCTCGACCTGTGGGTGCAACAGCGCGTACGCGAAGTTGTCCGGGTCCGCGTTGTCGGTCATCCAGCCGAGGAAACACGCGTCGTGTCGACCTTCGGCGGTGTATTCGAGGAACGGCCCGAAGGACTGCTGGTTGATCTCCACGTCGATGCCGACCTCGCCGAGGTTCGACGAGACGGTCTCGGCGGTCTGCAGCGGCGACGGGTTGTACGCCCGCGGGTTCTGGAAGGTGGCCAGTTCGAAGGAGAACCCATCGCCGTAGCCGGCCTCATCGAGGAGTTGCTGGGCCTCGTCGGGATCGTACGGGTAGGGATCGAGATCCTCGTTGTACCCCAGGAGGTTCGGTGGCAGCGGCTGGCTTGCCTGGACCGCCACACCGGCGTAGATCTCTTCGACGATGGACTCCGTGTCGATGGCGTAGCTGATTGCCTGACGGACCCGGCGGTCCTGGAATTGCTCGATCGAGGAGAGGTTGAACGCCATGTAGCCGATGTTGATCCCCTCCTTGCGCTCGAGTGACGCGTTGTCGAAGCCCTCGACCTGCTGGGCGGACTGGGCACCGAGGCCGTCGATGATGTCCAGTTCGCCGGAGCCGAGTGACTGGGCTCGCGTCGAGTTCTCACCGACGGTGACGAAGACGAGTTCGTCGACGTGGGGGCCTTCACCCCAGTAGTCCTCGTTGGCCGACAGCCGGATCTGCTCGTTGCCGTCGTCGAGGGTCTCAAGCTCGAAGGGACCAGTTCCGTTCGCATTTGACTGCAGGTCCGTTCCGTACTCTTCGATGGATGCCTCCGAGTGGACCGCAGAGGGGAACATGGCCAGGTTCCGGAAGAACGGGGCGTATTGCTGGGACAACTCGATCGTCATCTCGTAATCCCCGTCCACCTGAATGTCTTCGATCCAGTTCCCGAGCGTGAAGTTGCCGTACGCGGACACGTAATCGTCTCCAGCGTAGTACTCGTAATCCGAATCGGTGAAGCGGCGATAGGTCGCCACGAAGTCCTGGGCGGTGAACTCCTCGCCGTCGTGGAAGGTCACACCCTCTCGGAGCGTCAGCGAGACGGTCTGGCCGTCCATCGAGTAGTCCGTCGCCAACCCCTCGCGCAGCGTCGCCTCACCCGGGACGAAGTCGATCAGCTTGTCATAGAGGTTCTCGGTGACCTTCGCGACCTCGCCACTGGTACTGTTCTGGAAGTCAAGCGTCGTCGAGTGGCTGCCACGGCCGTATCGCAACAGCGTGGAATCCTCGGAATCCCCGTTGTCTTGGTCGTCAGTCCCATTACCACTACATCCCGCGAGTGCAGCAGTAACGGCAGCACCGCCGGCTGCGGTGAGAAATCCCCGACGCGAAACCGTGCTGTCACTGGATGACATGAAATTACCTCAGATGTGTAACTATCATAAATGTTTGCATCAATTCAGATCTCGTCAATCCAGCAGATGACACGCCGCGGGATGGTCTCCATCCGACAAGACTGGGTCCGCAACCTCACAGACACTCTCGAAGGTATCGGAGAGGAGCGATTCCGCCTCCTCCCAGTCGCCCGAGGCGACCTGTTCTACTGCCGACTCGAGTACGCTACCGGCCTCACCGGCCGGAACCGTGTCGAAGTGGTCCTCGCGCAACTGCTCGGCAATTGCACGGGGCGTCTCGGAGTCGGCCTCGTGGGTCGCCGTCTCCAGGTCGATTGTCCGGTCCTCCACGCGCTGTTTGAAGAACATGATCTCCCGATACACCTCCTGATCCACGTCGAGGTCGTCCGGCGGAATGATTTGCGGGCAGCGCGTACGGAAGTGACAGCCCGACGGCGGGTCGATGGGGGATGGAACGTCACCCCGCAGGATGTCGCGGTCTTCGGTTCCCACCGTCGGATCCGGAACCGGAATCGCCGAGAGCAGAGCCTGTGTGTACGGGTGTCGGGGATCTTCGAATAGCGCTTCGGTGTCCGCGAGTTCGACGATCTCGCCGAGATACATCACCGCGACGCGGTCGGAGATGTGTCGCACAACCGAGAGGTCGTGGGCGATGAACAGGTACGTGAGGTCAAAGCGGTTCTGCAGGTCCTCGAGCAGATTGAGGATCTGGGCCTGGACCGAGACGTCCAGTGCCGAGACCGGTTCGTCGGCCACGATGAAGTCCGGATCCACCGCCAGCGCACGGGCGATTCCGACCCGTTGGCGCTGGCCACCCGACATTTCGTGTGGATACCGGTTGTACTGGCCAGTTTCGAGCCCGACGGCTTCGATGAGCTGGTTGACCCGACGGCGGCGTCGGAGCCGGTCGCTGTCGCCAGCGGAGACGACAACCGAGATCAGTTCGATCCGGCCCGATTCCGAGCGTGAAACCGTGGTTTCGACGCCAACGTGTTCGTCCACCTCGACGGTGACGTCGTCGTCCGCGACCGCCACGGAAACGTGTACCGTCGAGATGTCCTCAGCCGCCCCGACCACGGCATCCACCTCGTCACCAACCTCGACTTCCACACGGTCCCGTTCGATTCCCGAAACCGTGAGGTCGGCCGTCGTGCTGACGGACGGATCGCTCTCCGGGAGGTCGTGTATCTTGAGCGGTTCCATGATCGTCTGCCCGACTGTCAGTCGGGGGTCGAGCGAGGAGAGGGGGTCCTGGAAGATCATCTGCATGTCCTTCCTGGCCTCCCGCAACCCGGACCGATCCAGGTCGGTGAGGTCAGTGCCGGCAAAGAGAACCCGTCCGTCGGTCGGCTCGACGAGATGGAGGAGGGCCCGGCCAGCCGTCGATTTCCCACAGCCGGACTCCCCGACGAGGCCGAGTGTCTCACCTGGGTAGATCGAGAAGTCGACCCCGTCGACGGCCTTGACACTCTTTCCGGTGCCACCGAGGAAGCGATCGAGAACGCCGTCGTCTTCCTCGTAGTACTTCTTGAGGTCGGAGACCTCGAGTAACGGTTCTGCCCCGCGCTCCCCGGTGTCCTGTGGGAGGACGCTGTCCGTCCCGTATTTCGACTTATCGAAATCCTCGAGGAGACACTTCGACCGGTGGTCCACCGCGGTCCCACCGTGTTGCCGGAATTCGATCTCGCCGTCCGTACAGCCATCGGTCACCCAGGGACAGCGGGGGGCGAAGTGACAGCCCTCGGGCATGTCGATGAGGTCGGGGACGTTGCCGGCGATGGGCGTGAGACGCTCCTTGTCCTCGGTCGGGATGGATTCGAGCAGCGTGTAGGTGTAGGGATGGGATGGGTTCGCAAAGACCTCCTCGGCGGGCCCTTCCTCGACGATCTCACCGGCGTACATCACGGCGACCCGATCACAGGTCTCGGCCACCACGCCGAGGTCGTGAGTGATCATGAGAACGGACATCCCCAGTTCGGCCTGTAACTCGTCGATGAGGTCCAGAATCTGGGCCTGAATCGTCACGTCAAGGGCCGTGGTCGGCTCGTCGGCGATGAGCAAGTCCGGCTGGCTCGCCAGCGCGATCGCGATGAGAACCCGCTGACGCATTCCACCGGAGAACTCGTGAGGGTACTCCTCGAAGCGGGCCCCTGGCTCCGGAATGCCGACCTCTTCGAGGATCTCGATCGTGCGTTCGCGGATCTCCGGGTCGATATCCCGACTGATTTGGGGCAGGATCTCGCGAATGGCGTTCAGCCACGTGTCCTTTCGCCGGCCGCCGAACTGGTGGAGGGACAGGCTCTCCGCGACCTGCTCGCCGACCGTATGGGCCGGGTTGAGGGACGTCATCGGGTCCTGAAAGATCATACTGATCGCCTGCCCCCGCACGAGACGAAGCGCCGCCTCCGGGGCAGCGGTCAGGTCGACGGTGTTGCCGTCGACGAAAGTTGGGTTAGAAAACGTCTCACGGAGTTCAGCAGCAATCTCGGCATCCGTGAATTCGATGGTCCCCCCGGCAATCTCACCGGGATCGTCGACGAGACCCATCGTCGACAGCGCCGTGACACTCTTGCCAGAGCCGGACTCCCCGACCAGGCCGACAGTCTCCCCGGGCTCGATCTCGAGATCGATCCCGTCGACTGCCTTGACCTGACCGCGGTCGGTAGCGAATTGGGTGCGGAGATCCTCCATAGAGAGCAGCGGCGGCATACCCACCGTTTGTCCCCGCGTCGGCGATATATCTTTTCACTGCTGAAGGTTCGTCGGGAGACAATGTTTACCCGTCAGGGACCACCCAATGCGGGTATGGATGACGTGAGTCACCCGTTGGACGGCGACCAGAGTCGGTGGCAGGAAGTCGTCGAGGAGAGCCAATCGCTGGCCGCGGACTACGAAACACAGGGGTGGGACGTCTTCGCCCCCGTCCCAGGAGATGTCGTTCCGGTACCGGCACCGGGTGGCTCGGAGACGACAAAAGTGGGCCTTGACGTACTCGTCTCCGGTGACGAGTTCGAGAAACTGGAATCGATGGTCGAGACCGGGACCTTCGACGAGTTCGAGGCGTTCAACGCGCAGGACGGGGGGCTGGTCTACGCCACGGTCGTCTTTCGGTCCTCGGCCGAGGAGACCGCTGTCTGCCTCCCGCTTTACTATCGCACCGCCGAGGCCGACCGGATGCTCGAACGGGTGCGGGGGGGCGAGCAACTCCACGTCTACCTCCACCCGCTTTCCGGCGAGCAACACGTCCAGTTCGGCGTCGAGGACCCCCGGCCGCTGTTCCCCCCGGAGGACCTCGAATGAATTCGAGAACTCGACATGGAGTGTCGTAGCCTACATATGCGAGGATGCTGTAAACCGCTCACATGAAAGTCGCCGACGCGATGACACCCCGGGAGGACGTGGTCACTGTCTCGCTTCCCGGAACCAGGGACGACGTCCTGGAGTACCTCCAGGAGCGGGCCTTCTCCTCGGTCCCGGTAGTCAAAGAAACGGACGACGGCGAACAGTACCGCGGGCTCGTCTCCCGCGAGGCCCTGATCGCCAGACCGGACGAGGACCAGCTCGCCATCCTGATGGAGGACGTCCCGACGACCGAGAGCGAAGCGGACATCCACGACGTGGCGCAGGTCATGGCCGAAACTGGCGAGCGGCGCATCCCCGTCGTCAACGGGGGCTCGTTGACCGGGATGATCACCGTCACGGACATCATCCGGGCCATCGCTGACGGCGACGTCGACGGCGACCTCGAAGTCGGCGACCTCGCGAGTTACGACGTGAACACGGTCTTCGTGGGCACGCCGCTGGTCGTCGCCGAGCGGGAGATCGCTTTTGCCAACGTGCCGTATGCCATCGCGCTCGACGAGACGGGCGAGATGGCGGGCATCATCACCGAGGTCGACCTCATCGATGTGGCCGAGGTCGTCGAGGGCGAAGACGCCACCGGCGATTCGATCGCCAACCAGGACGACGACTGGATGTGGGAGGGCATCAAGGCCGTCGGCAACCGCTACCTGCCGACCCGCGACGTCGAACTCCCGGACGCGCCGGTCAGCGAGTACATGAGCGATCAGCTGGTGAGCGTGACCGGGACCCGCAGCGCGCGGGAGGTGGCCGGCCTGCTCCTGGACAACGACATCGAGCAGGTCCCGCTGAAGCGGGGGGACGAACTCGTCGGGGTCGTTCGCGACGTGGATCTCATCGCCGGACTATGAAGGCCCTGACCGAACTCGCAAAACGCCGGGGGTTTTTTTTCCAGACCGGGAAAGCCTACGGCGGCGTCGGCGGGTTCTACACCTACGGTCCGGAGGGGGCGACCCTCAAGTCGACCGTCGAATCGACCTGGCGTGACCGCTGGGTGACACGGGAGGGCCACGACGAGATCGACGCCCCGACGATCCTCCCCGAGGCGGTCTTCGAGGCCTCGGGCCACCTCGACGGTTTCGATGACCTGCTGGTCGAGTGCCCGGAGTGTCAGAGCAGCCACCGGGCCGATCACCTGATCGAGGACCAGACCGACATCGCCGAGGCCGAGAGTTTCACGCCCAGGGAGATCGAATCGCTGCTCGCCGAACACGAGATCGAGTGCCCGAGCTGTGGGGCCCCGCTCGCCGGCGAACCGGTCGAGGAGTTCAACCTCATGTTCGAGACCGCGATCGGCCCCGGATCGACGAACAAGGGCTATCTCCGCCCGGAGACCGCCCAGGGGATTTTCGTCGACTTCCCGCGGCTCCGCGAGTACGCCCGTGGCGAGTTGCCCTTCGGCGTGGCACAGATCGGTCGGGCCTACCGCAACGAGATCAGCCCGCGAAACGCCATCGTGCGCACGAGAGAGTTCACCCAGGCCGAACTCGAACTGTTCTTCGACCCCGAGAGCGACGAGCCGCCGCTTTCCCGGGTCGCAGACGTCGAGGCCCCGCTTTATAGCGCCGCAGACCAGGACGGCGACGGCGAGGTGCGCTTCGAACCGATCGGTGAGGCCGTCGAGTCCGGCCCCATCGCCGACGACTGGGTCGGGTACTACGTGGGCGTGGCGACCGAGTGGTACGAGCGAATCGGCATCGACCTGGATCGGCTCCGGTTCAGACAGCACCAGCCCGAGGAGCGGGCCCACTACGCCACGGACTGCTGGGACGCCGAGGCCGACGTGAGCGGGCCCGACGAGGAACCGAACTGGATCGAACTGGCGGGCATCGCCAACCGGGGGACCTACGACCTCTCCCATCACGCGGCCCACACCGACGAGCGGTTCAGCGTCTTCCAGGAGTACGACGAACCACGCACGGTCGAGCGCGCCACCGTCGACCCCGATATGGCCGCCCTCGGGCCGGAGTACGGGTCCCAGGCCGCTGAAATTGCCACTGCACTGGAGGAGCTGGCCGAGACCGACCAATCGGCCTTCGAAGGCGACAGCGTCAGCGTCGAACTCGAGGCGGAGACCGTCGACGTGCCCATCGAGCAGACCGGCTTCCAGGTCGAGGAAGTCACCGAGCGGGGCCAGCACGAGACCCCGACCGTGATCGAGCCCTCGATGGGGATCGACCGGACCGTCTATGCCATCCTGGTCCACGCCTACGACGAGGACGAGATCGACGACGAGGAACGGACCGTCCTTCGCCTCCCGGCCGAGATGGCCCCCACCCTGGTCGGGGTCTTCCCGCTGATGGACAAGGACGGCCTCGGCGAGCGGGCCCGCGAACTGGAACGGGAGTTGCGTGCGGCCGGACTCGCCACGACCTACGACGACTCGGGGGCGATCGGTCGCCGCTACCGTCGCCAGGACGAGGTCGGCACCCCGTACACGGTGACCGTCGACTACGAGAGTTTAGAGACCGACACCGTCACGATCCGGGACCGGGACACCACCGAGCAGGTTCGGGTTCCGATGGCCGAACTACCCGAGACCCTCGCCGCGCTCCGTGACGGCGAGCGCACCTTCGAACAGCTGTGAGCGAACCCGGCCGGCGGCTGGTGCACGCGAGTGGGAGTCTGGTCCCGATCGCCTACGTCTTCGAGGTGCTCACCTGGCGGCAGGTCCAGGGACTGCTCGTCCTCGCGCTGGCCGTCGTCACGGTCCTGGAGGGATTGCGTCTCTCCGGCCGACTCGACTGGTGGGTCTACGAGCGGTTCACCCGCGACTACGAGGCACACTGGCCTGCCGGCTACGCGCTGGCGCTCCTCGGTGCGACCGCGACCGTCCTGGTCTTTCGGCCCACGGTGGCGGTGCCGGCACTCCTCATGCTGACCATCGCCGATCCGATCAGCGGCGTGCTCTCGAGTGACGAACTCGCGGTGAAGCAGGGCTACGTGTTGCTGGTGACCTTCGGGGTCAGTCTCGGCATTGCCGGGCTGCTTCGGGTCCCCCTGCTCGCGGCAGTGCTGGGCGCGGGCGCAGCCACCGTCGCCGACGGCGTCAAGCCCACCATCGCGGGCTACGTCATCGACGACAACCTCACCATCCCCGTCGCCGCCGCGACCGCGATGGAACTCGGCCTGTTCTTCTAGACACACGAACCCTTAACCGCTCGAACGCACAATCCACGATCGAATGGCAGCAGGCGAGGGGACACTCGAATCGCCCCTGATCGAACCGGGCGCGATCGAGGCACGACCGTACCAGACAGATCTGGTCGAGAAGGCCCGGGACGCCCACACGCTCGTCTCCCTGCCCACCGGCCTCGGGAAGACCGCGGTGAGCCTGCGGGTGACCGCCCACCGACTCGCCGACCGGCCGGACGCGAAGGCCATGCTCCTGGCCCCGACAAAGCCCCTCGTCGAGCAACACGCCGCGTTCTACCGGGAGGCGCTAACGATTCCCGACGAGCAGATCGTCGTCTTCACCGGCGAGACCGCCCCCGAGGATCGAGGGGCGCTGTTCGCCGACGCTCGAATCATCGTCGGCACACCCCAGGTGATCGAGAACGACCTGCTGGGCAATCGGATCGATCTCGAACCCGTGGTCCATCTGACCTTCGACGAGTGTCATCGGGCGAGCGGGGACTACCCCTACGCCTACGTCGCCGAACGCTACCACGAAGCGGCCGCCGACCCGCTCGTGACCGGGATGAGCGCCTCGCCGGGCGACGACGAGGAAGCCATCGAACAGGTCATGGCCAATCTGGGCCTGGAGCGGGTCGCGGTGAAAACCGAATCCGACCCGGACGTGGCCGAGTACACTCACGAGACCGACGTCGAGTGGGTGCGGGTCGAACTCCCGGAGGCGGTTATCGAGATCCGGGATCTGTTACAGGAGGTGCTCGCCGACCGGCTGGGAACCCTGCGAGAACTCGGTGTCACCGGCAAGACCGACCCGGAGATCTCACAGGGAGACCTCCACGAGATCCGCAAGAAGCTCCAGCGGCGGATCGACGACGGCGATTCGGCGGGCTACGAGGGCATGTCCGTCCACGCCGAGATCATGAAGGTAAAGCGGGCCGTCGAACTGGTCGAGACCCAGAGTGTCGACGCCCTGCGGCGGTACTTCGAGCGCCAGCGAAACGCCGCCCGCTCCTCGGGGGCCTCGAAGGCCAGCCAGCGGTTCGTCTCGGACCCACAGATCAAGCGAGCGATGTCGAAAGCCGAGTCCTTCGAGGACCTCCACCCGAAATTCCGCCGGGTGCGCATTTTGCTCGCGGAGACGCTGGGCGTGCGGGACGGCGACCGGGTCATCGTCTTCACCGAGTCCCGGGACACCGCCGAGGCGCTCACGGAGTTTCTCTCGGCTCACTTCTCGGTCCGGCGGTTCGTCGGCCAGGGCGACAAGGAGGGGTCCTCCGGGATGACCCAGACCGAACAGACGGAGGTGCTCGAGGCCTTCCGCGCGGGGGAGTTCGAGGTCCTGGTCTCGACCTCCGTCGCCGAGGAGGGGCTTGACGTCCCGGAGGTCGATCTGGTCTGTTTCTTCGAGCCGGTTCCCAACGCGATCCGTTCGATCCAGCGCAAGGGTCGAACTGGCCGACAGGCCCGGGGGCGAGTCGTGGTGTTACTGGCCGAGGACACCCGCGACGAGGCCTACTTCTGGATCTCGCGCCGCCGCGAGGACGAGATGGCCGCCGAACTCGAGGGATTGCGCGAGGCCGCCCCGGAACTCGAAGCCGAATTCAGTGACGAACAGGCCGGCCTGGAGACCTTCGCCGGGGAGGAGGGCCCGACCGACACGTCCGAGGAGCGAGAAGCCGACACGGGGGACGGACAGGCCGGCATCGCGGACTTCGGGGCGGCGGAGACGAATGGGACAGGAGCGACAGAAGCGCCGGCGGGAGAAGAGACAGTGGACGACTCTGGGGTCGTCGCCGAGGCGGGCGGCGAGGACCACGTCGAGATCGTGATCGACCAGCGGGAACTGGACGCCAGCATCGCCCGGGACCTCTCGAAGCGCGAAGGGGTACAGACCCGCCTGGAGACACTCGAGGTGGGTGATTACGTGCTCAGCGACCGCGTGGCCGTCGAGCGCAAGACCATCGAGGACTTCCTCTCGACCCTGCTCGACGGCGATCGGGGGCTGTTCGACCAGATCGGCGATCTGACCCGCCACTACGGCCGTCCGGTCCTGGTGATCGAGGGTGAGGGAGACCTCTACGGCGAGCGAAACGTCCACCCGAACGCGATCCGGGGGGCCCTCGCCAGCCTGGCCGTGGATTTCGGCGTCTCGGTGCTTTTTACCCCGGACGAAACCGAGACGGCGGCGCTGCTAGAGACCATCGCCAGACGCGAGCAAGAAACGCGGGACCGCGAGGTGAGCGTCCATGGCACCTCCGCGGCGAAGACGCTCACGGAGCAACAGGAGTACGTCGTCGCGTCGATCGCGGACATCGGCCCGATCACCGCTCGCTCGCTATTGGAGGCGCTTGGCAGCGTCGAAGCGGTCCTCACGGCGGATGAAGAGACCCTTCAGTCAGTCGAGGGTGTGGGAGAAGTCACGGCAAGCCGGATCCGCGAGGTCGTCGGGAGCGAGTATGTGAGTTAGGGGACGACCGTGAGCCGGACCCGCTCGCTTCGCAGTACCGTCTCCGCAGCACTGCCCAGCAGCGCCCGCTCGACCGGGCCGGGTGGCTCGGCGTGGCCCATCACCACGTGATCGGCCCCGCGCTCGGCGACCAGATCCAGCACGTCCTCGCCCAGTCGGTCCGCCGGCCGGAAGTCGAGATCGAGATCGGTCGAGAGGGAGAGCGAGGCCTCGACGTCGGTCGCGTCGAGGATGCGACGGGCCCGGTCGAGGACCGCCTCGGCCGCCGGCGTTCGGTCGGTCGTGATGTGCACCACGTCCAGGGTCGCATCGAAGGCCGCCGCGAGGTCCACGGCATACGAGAGGGCCCGATAGCTCACGTCCGAGCCGTCGATGGGCACGAGCACCCGGTCGGTCGTCATCGGCCGGCGAGTGCCGCGAGAGCCTCGGCAGCCTCGCGAGCGGCCTCGAGGAAGGCTTTTGCCTGCTGTGGGTCCTCGCTCGTCCGGGCCCGCTCGGCGAGGACGGCGATCGTCTGGGAGAGGGACTCCTGGGCCCCAGCGTCGCCGGCGGCGACCGGCGTTCCACCGGGTGCGGTCGCAGTCCGGGCTGCTGTCGTTCCGGGCCCCTGGCTGGGTTCAGTTCCGGGGTCGGTCTGGCCGGCCCCAGCATCGACCTGGCTGGCCCCGGGGTCCACCTGGCCCCCGGCCGCCGGGTCAGCGCCGCCCGTCGACGCGCCAACACCCGGTTCGGCGGATGAATCCTCGCTCTCGGGCTGGCTCTCTGCGGCCGGCTGACCCTCGGCCTGACAGGTGGGGCAGAACTCCTGGCCCTGATAGCGGAAGATCGGCGAGCCACAGGTGTCACAGTGTTTGTTCGTCATCGTCGCGCCCTGGAGCAGTAGCTCGCTCATCCGCTCGGTGGCTTCCCGATCCCCCTGGTCGGCCTCGTATTTCTCCCGGAGCCGTTCCCGTTCGGCCTCCTTGTCGAAGTTTTCGCTCATTGGTCGGCACGTCGGGCCGCGACGGTTAAAATGGCGCGGGTGAGAGCCCGACATCTTATAACCGGGGCCGGACCTAGGCCTGCTCAATGCAGGTCGAGGACCTCTCGGGGCTCCCCGACGGGGTGACAGCACACTTCGCGTCCGCGGGCATCGAGGAGCTCTATCCCCCCCAGGCCGCCGCCGTCGAGGCCGGCGTGCTCTCCGGGGAGAGTGTCGTCGCCAGCGTGCCGACGGCGAGTGGCAAGACCCTCATCGCCCAGCTCGGGATGCTCTCGGCCATCCACGAGACCGGCGGGATGGCCCTGTACATCGTGCCGCTTCGGGCCCTCGCCAGCGAGAAGGCCGCCGAGTTCGAGGCCTTCGAGCAGTTCGGACTCGACGTGGCGGTCTCGACGGGCAACTACGAGGAGGACGGCGACTGGCTGGGGAACGCCGACGTGGTCGTCGCGACCTCCGAGAAGGTCGACTCGCTCATCCGGAACGGCGCGGATTGGATCGACGACCTGGCGTGTGTCGTCGCCGACGAGGTCCACCTGGTTGATGACCGGGGCCGGGGACCGACCCTGGAGGTGACCCTCGCGAAGCTCCGCTCCCGAGTTCCCTCCCTCCAGGTCGTCGCGCTCTCCGCGACTATCGGCAACGCCGACGAGATCGCCGACTGGCTCGATGCCGAACTGGTCGACTCGGACTGGCGGCCGATCGAACTCCGGACCGGGGTCCACTACGGTGACGCGCTGCACCTCGACGACGGCACGACAACGGAGCTCCCCACCGGCTCGCACGACCAGACCGAGGCGCTGGTCGCGGACACCATCGCGGAGGACGGCTCGGCGCTGGTCTTCGTCAACTCCCGACGGAACGCCGAAGCCGCGGCCCGGCGGCTGGGCGCGGTGACCGAATCGGCACTCTCCGCCGCGGACCGGGACGCCCTCCAGGAGGTCGCCGACGAGATCCGGGCCGTCAGCGACACGGAGACCAGCGAGGACCTGGCGGCGGCCGTCGAGAAGGGAGCGGCCTTTCACCACGCCGGCCTCGCTCGCGGCCATCGCACCCTCGTCGAGGACGCCTTCCGGGAGCGGTTGATCCGGGCCGTCAGCGCCACCCCCACACTCGCGGCCGGCGTGAACACGCCGAGTCGGCGGGTCGTGGTCCGGGACTGGCGGCGCTACGACGGGTCGACGGGTGGGATGGCCCCGCTCTCGACCCTGGAGGTCCATCAGATGTTCGGGCGCGCGGGCCGGCCCGGCCGTGATCCTCACGGCGAGGCCGTCCTGCTCGCGAAGTCCCACGACGAACTGGAGGAGCTGTTCGACCGCTATGTCTATGCCGACCCCGAGCCGGTTCGCTCGAAGCTGGCCGCCGAGCCGGCGCTGCGCTCACACGTGCTCTCGACGGTCGCCACCGGCTTCGTCCGCAGTCACGAGGGGCTGCTCGAATTCCTCGGCGAGACGCTGTACGCCTCCCAGACCGACGATCCATCCCGGCTGGAGGCGGTCACCGAGGACGTTCTGGAGTATCTCGATCGAAACGACTTCCTGGTCCGAGAGAACGGCGACTTGCGGGCCACGCCGGCCGGGCATCTGGTCTCTCAGCTCTACCTCGATCCGATGTCCGCGGCGATCATCATCGACGGGCTCCGTGCGGGTGAGGGCTCGCCCACCCCGCTGGGGCTCTATCACCTGGTGAGTCGCACGCCGGACATGTACGAGCTGTACCTGAAGTCCGGCGACGAGTCGACCTACACGGAGATCGCTTACGAGCGGGAGCGAGAACTGCTCGGGCAGACCCCATCCGAGTTCGCCGAGGGCGAGTTCGAGGACTGGCTCTCGGCCCTGAAGACCGCCAAACTCCTGGAGGACTGGGCCGAGGAGCTCGACGAGGACCGGATCGCCGAGCGCTACGGCGTCGGCCCCGGGGACATCCGTGGGAAGGTCGAGACCGCCGAGTGGTTGCTCCAGGCCGCAGAGCGACTCGCCGGGGAACTCGAAATACGTTCGGCGAGCGCGATTCGCGAGGCCCGAATCCGGGTCGAACACGGGATCCAGGCGGACCTGCTCGACCTGGTGGGGATTCGACACGTCGGCCGAAAGCGGGCCAGACGCCTCCGTGAGGCTGGGTTCGAAACCCGCGAAGATCTGCGACAGGCCGAACCGGGACGGGTGCTCGCAGCGCTTTCCGGGCGGCGCAAGACCACGGAGAAAGTCCTCGCGAGCGCGGGGCACCCCAACCCGGACCTCGACGGGGTCGAGGCGGACGAGGACACACCGTCGAGCCAGCACACGACCACCCGGGACCCCCCGGAGAACTCGCAGCGCACGCAGGCCAATCTGGGTGAGTTCGAGTGAAGACGGTGACGGGCCGGGTGAGGATCGACGGAGAGGACGACCTCCAGTCGCTCCTCGATTCGCTCCGGCGTGTCGGGACGGACCACGACGTGCTGGTCCAGGCCTTCGACGCCCGCTACATCGCCGGGCCGACCCACCTCGAATCGGCGCTCGCCCACGCGAAGCGCTCGATGGAACGGGGGGAGAACGTCGCCGACGATCTCGCGGTCGAGGTCCTGTGCTATGCGGCCGGCCGCCGACAGATCGACCGGGCGATGGAACTCGGCCTGGGCACCGGCGAACAGTCGGTGATCGTGCTAATCGACGGCGAGCGAGAGACTGCAGCAGCTGCGGCGGTCGCCGAACTCGTTTCGGCGGGATCGGTAGAGCCCTCGGCGGAGCATCTCAGCGACTTCTTCGGGATTACCCGGGCGGAGCGGGAGGCCACCACCGGAACCCTCACCGACCTGGTGCTCGAACGGGTGGCGCTGCTCGACGTCGAGAAGTAAGGCGGCGGATCGGGTTCTCCAGTTGAAACGAAGGGGTTCGAACGCGTCGCCGTCAGTCGATTACGTGAAACCGATTCACATGGGCATGCTGTGCCCGAAGAAACGGTCGGACGGGAAAATCGAGGGAACACGACGGGCGTTCCACACGAAACGCCGCCCGCGTGCGTCAGTCAATCGCACGACTGGTGTCTGACACCACGTCGGAACCGACTTACAGCGCGTTCTTGACCTGTTCGAGGAACTGCTGGGGCGGCTGTGCGCCCGTGAACTCGCCGGCCTCGTCGTTGATGTTGACCTGCGGGACACCGCGGACACCGAAGTCCTGGGAGAGCTCCATGAACTCCTGGGCCTCGATCATCTCGGAGGTGAAGTTGGAGTTCTCGATCGCGAACTTGTGGGCGGTCTCGACGGCCTGCGGGCAGTGCGGGCAGGTCAGGGTGACAAAGACCTTGAGGTTCACCGGCTCGTCGATCTCGGCCAGTTCCGCCTTGATATTCTCATCGAGGCCGCTCTCGCCGGTGGAGACCGCGACGATGTCACGGACGTAGGCACCGAACTCCTGGCCCGAGGGGATGCCATAATAGCGCACGCCCTTGATCTCGCCGTCGGTGATGACGGTGACCGGGGCCTGGTCGTACTTGTTTGCATCCCACTCCTCGGCGGCCTCGCTGTCCATGTCGTGGACCTCGACCGTGTACTTCTCGCTGAGGGATTCGAGTTCCTCGTTGAGTTCCACAGTCTCCTCGCAGTACTCACAGTTCCCGTCCGTGAAGACGTGAGCCGTGACTTCGTTCGTCATCTGCTCGAAGACTTCCCGGACGTCGTCGCGGTTCTCGTCGGAGAGTATTGCCATCTTAACTCAACACTACCGCCCCAGCTATTAATATGTGTTGGGCTCGGTTCGTTCGAGCGGTCGCGCCGATCCCCTCCAAACCGACTCCTACGGGAAGGAATCGGTACAATTCCCGATCTTGCGAACAAGTTACGTGGGAGTATTTACCACGATTTGGTGGGGCGGTATTGCACACCTAGAGTAAAACTGCCGCGTGTCGGTTACTCCGCCAGCTCTTCGAGGATCGCCTCGGCCTGGGCCTGGCCGATGTCCCCCTCCTCGACCATTCGGCTCGCGACCGCGTCGATCTGATCGCCCTCCGCGCCGGCCTGAATCGCGAGGTTCTGGGCGTGCAGGGACATGTGGCCCTGCTGAATGCCCTCGCTCACGAGCGCCCGAAGCGCCGCGAGGTTCTGGGCGAGGCCGACCGACGCGAGCACGCCGGCCATCTCCTCGGCGGAGTCCACGTCGAGGATCTCCATTGCGGCCTGGGCCACCGGCTGGAGCCCGGTCGCGCCGCCGACGGTCCCGACCTGGATCGGGAGTTCGATGCTGCAGGCGAGATTGCCGTCGTCGTCGACCTCGTAACTCGTCAGGGAGTCATAGCCGTCCCGGGCCGCATACGTGTGTGCCCCGGCTTCAATTGCCCGCCAGTCGTTGAACGTCGCGGTCGTCACCGCGTCGATGCCGTTCATGATGCCCTTGTTGTGGGTCGCCGCCCGGTAGGGATCGCCCATCGCGAAGGCCCAGGCGTCGACGATGCGATCACGGACCTCCTCGCCCGTGAACTCGCTATCCTCGGCTGCCAGTTCTTCGGGCGGGATGGTACAGGTCGCCCGCGCCAGCCGGCGATCGGCCAGGTTCGAGAGGATGCGCATCTCCACGTCGCCCCCGGTCAGGGCCTCGATCTCGGGGGCCAGGGCCTCGGCCATCGTGTTCACCGCGTTGCCGCCCATGGCGTCCTGGACGTTCACGATCAGATGGGTCACGACCATCTGGCCGTTCGGCGTGTCGATCACCCGGACCTCGATGTCCTCACAGCCCCCGCCGAACTTCACCAGCGTGGGATCCTGCTCGTCGGCCAACTCCTGCAGCCGCTCTTTTTCCTTCAGGATCCGCATCCGTGCGGCCTGGGGATCGGCGACGTCGACGGCCTGGATCTGAGCGATCATGCGCGGGGCGTCGACCTCCGTCTCGAAGCCACCCTGGGTTCGGGCCATGCGGGCCGCATACGAGGCCGCGGCGACCACGCTGGTCTCCTCGATGGCCATCGGGATCAGTCGGTCCTCGCCGTCGACCCGAAAGTTCGTCGCGACCGAGAGGGGGTACTCCAGGGTCCCGATGACGTTCTCGCTGACCGTATCCGCCCGGTCGTCATCCAGTCCCGTGCCGCCGATCGCTTCGGTCGCCTCCGCGGAGAGGTCCGCCAGGTCCGCGATCGTCTCTCGTCGCTCTTCGACCGGCAACTTGTAAAATCCGGAAATGCGCGAGTCCATGGCGTGGGAAAGACCCTGACAAATAAAAAACCTCCCCGCACGGTCAGGCGGTCGTGGTCCGCTCGCCGGTCTCGACGACATAGCGCTGGCCGACCATGGGATCCAAAAGCGAGTCGACGGGGGCGTCGTCGTCACGGAGCACCGGCACGTCTCCGGTTCGGACCGACTCGACCTGTCTGTCGAGGGCGTCGTCCAGTTCGTAGCCGATCGGTCGGGTCGCGGCCCGCTCGTGGAGTTCGGCCGTCGAGAGCGAGGTGGACTGTTTGGTCGCCACGATCTCGACGTTCTGGACGACCCCCGGCTGGGCGGTCCGGAAGGCCGTCACCGTCGGGAAGACCGTTTCCATCGTTCGATACTCCGCCCGGAAGAAGGCCGACCCGGACCCGCTGGGGGCCGAGATGATGTTCGCGAGGAGCACGCCGTCCGCGGAGAGCCGCTGGGTGGCGAGGTCGAAGAACTCCGTCGTCGTCAGGTGGAAGGGCACCGAGTCACGCTTGTAGGCGTCCAGGACGATGAGGTCGTACTCCGTGTCGGTCTCCCGGAGATACTGCCGCCCGTCCATGGTGTGAACCGAGAGGTCCGGCCCGGTCTCCAGGTCGAAGTAGTCCCGGGCAGCCTGGACGACCCCGGGGTCGATCTCGACGACGTCCACGTTCACGTCGTACTTTTGGGCGAAGATCTTCGGTCCGGTGAAGCCGCCACCGCCGATGAACAGCACGTTCTCGACACTCTCAACCGAATCGGTATAGAGGAAGGGCAGATGGAAATACCGGGTGTAGGTGAAGACGTGCCGGTCGGGATCGTCGAGGTCCATCGCGCTGTGTGAGACCCCATCGAGGTACAGCGTGCGGACCCCGTCCTGGTCGGCCACGCGAAGTTGCTGGTGGGCAGTCTGGGTCTCGTAGACCGTCTCCCCGGCCATGGCGACCCCGAACGGGGGTGCGAGGACGGCCCCGAGGAGCAGCGCCGTGACGAGCAGCACGCGAATCACCTCCCGGGACGAGGGACTCGGGAAAGCAAGGGCGGCGGCCGTGACGAGGGTCATCCCGCCGAAGATCAGGCCGATGACCTCGATGGAAAAGGCCGGGATAAGGAGAAACGTCGTCCCAAAGGCCCCGACGATGCTCCCGATGGTGCCAAGCGCGTAGACCCGTCCCGAGGCCGCCCCGGTGCTCTCGGTTCGGGACAGTTCGGCGGCGTAGGGGCTGATGAAACCCAGGAGGTAGGTCGGCGGGCCGAAGAGCAGCGTGACCGGCACGAGCGAGCCGAAACGGGCCGGGATCGGGAGCGTGGCGGTCTGACGGATCAGGAAGTCCCCGGCGAAGATCAGGAAGGCGACGTACACCGTCGACCAGAGCAACAGCGTCCGGAGCGAGGCGACACTCGCCTCGGTCTGTGCGCGGCGACCACCCCGGGCGTAGCCAAGACTCAGCGCGGTGAGGAACACCCCGATGATGCTCCCCCAGGTGTAGATCGAACTGCCGAACTCCGGGGCGATCATTCGCCCCGCGAGGATCTCGAGGCCCATGCTCGCGACCCCGGAGACCAGCACCGCGAGCGTCGGCTCGTCGAGCCAGAACGCACGCACGCGGGATGTATCCATAGGGGCCGTTGGGCGAGGACGGCCAAAACGGTTGGCACTCGGGACGAACCCCTTCGTTTCGTCTGGAGAATGAGACACAAACCCACGAACTGCGCCGGGATCGTGGGGAAACTGTGTGGAACAGAAGAGGCTTTCGAAACGAAGGTCCTTCGAACCCCGCTACCCCGCGACGACGCCGGTTCAGTGTGCACTACACGGCTGAAACGGGCTGGTGGCAGAGTTGGTGGCTCCAGCCGTCCGCGTTCGTGTGTGGGACTCTCACCCAGATCGCCGACGAGATAGGGCGTCTTATGTATCGGCAGTCACTACCTCGAAAGTGGGTACTACCATCATGGCGGAAGTTGAAGTCGACCAAGACCTTTGTATCGCGGACCAGGTTTGTGCATCGATGCATCCCGACCTCTTCGAGATGGGCGACGACGGGTTCGCTCACGTCGTCGACGGGATGGAAGAACTCGAAGACGCCGGCGACATCGACCGCGCGAAGGAGGCCGCCGAGGCCTGCCCCGTCGACGCGATCACCGTTTCGGAGTAACGGTTCACTCGCGGCCGGTTTCTCGGATTTTTTCGGTCCCTTAGCGCGAGCGCTCGTAGGTGGAAAAGACGAGATCGCCCCGTTCTTCCTGCTCGATGAGCTCCCACCGATCCCGGTCCCACTCCGGGAAGTGGGTATCCCCGGGCGGCGTTTCGGGGATCTCGGTGATGTAGAGCCGATCGGCCCGCGGGAGGAACTGCTCGTAGATCGAGCCGCCGCCGGCGACGAAGGCGATCTCCGCGTCGGTCGCCGCGGCGATCTCGATGGCCTCTGGGATGCTGTTGGCCTGCACGGCCCCGTCCAGCACGTCGATCCCGTTCGTGGAGAGGACCACGTTCAACCGGTCGGGAAGTGGCTCGCCGAGGCGGTCGACGATCGCCTCGTAAGTGCGTCGGCCCATGATCACCGGGTGGCTGACGGTGCACTCCTTGAAGTGTTTCAGGTCCGCGGGGTAGTGCCAGGGAATCGACTTGCTGTCGCCGATCACGCCGTTCTCCGCGACCGCGGCGATGAGCGCGATCTTCATTCGGCCACCGCGAAGTCGATCGCGGGTGCGGGATCGTAGCCCGACAGGGTGATATCCGCGGGCGAGAGCGAATCCAGGGACCGATCCGCGATCTCGATCTCGGGACGATCCCGGGGCGCTCTGGTCAGTTGTGTCAAAAGCCCCGGCACGTGATCATAGCCCTCGGGGTCCGGCGGGGCCGTTGTCTCGATCCACTCCCGGATGGCGGCGTACTCGGCTTTCTCCTCGACGGCTGTGACCCGTTCTCGCAGCTCCGCGGCGTGGTCCTCGTACCACGATCCGCGGTCGCCTTTGCCCAGGTAGATGTGGGCGTCGACGATGCTGTGGCCGAACTCCCCCACGGGAAGCCCGACCTGGTTCGCGACGGCGTGGGTGAGCAACGCGTACGAGGCGATGTTGAACGGGATCCCCAGCGCGATGTCCCCCGAACGCTGCTGGAGGTGCGTGTTGAGCCGACCGTCCTGGACGTTGAAGACGAAGGTGTAGTGACACGGCGGGAGCGTCGAGTCCGCGGCGTTGGCCGGGTGCCAGGCGTTGACCACCAGCCGCCGGCTCTCGGGGTTGTGCTGCAGGCCATCGAGCACGTAGGCGATCTGATCGAAGGTCCCCTCCTCGTTCAGATACTGGCTGTCCGGGTCGGGCCAGGACTCCCCGGGCAGGCGGTCAGCTTCCGCTGGCACCGGGTAGCGACGCCAGAAACGCCCGTAAGCCGTGTCGAGATGCCCCTCCTCGTCGGCCCAGGCGTCCCAGATCCCGGTCTCCTCCCGGAGGGTGCGGATGTGCTCCTCCCCGGAGAGATACCAGATCAACTCCTGGACCAGCGAGTTCCATCGCGCCCGCGAGAGGTCCTTGGTCGTCAAGAGCGGGAACCCGGCCTGCAGGTCCACCGTGTAGTGCTGGGAGAAGTCGGCCAGGGTGTCGACGCCGGTCCGGTTCTCCTCGTAGGTTCCGGTCCGGAGCACCGATTCCACGAGATCGAGGTACTGCTGCATCTGCTCGAAACCCCGGTCCGAGGCGGCATAAATCGTTGCCTACCAGCCGCGAAGGTACTGGGGCGGCACGTCGGGTTCGACCTCGTACAGCGACTCTGCGGCCCGAAGCCCGAAGTACGGGTCGTTGAGGAACTTGCGCCCGACGATGGCCACGTCGGCCCGGTCGTTTCGGATCAGCGCCTCGCCCTGTTCGGGTGTCGTGATGGCCCCGACGGCCCCCACGGCGGGCAGATCAGTCTCCGCGCGGACCTGTTCGGCGAGTGCGACCTGGTAGTTCGGCCCCGCATAATCGATCTGCTGGTCCGGGTGGATGCCGCCACTCGAGACGTCGAGGAAGTCCAGCCCCCGATCGGCGAGGATCGAGCCGAGTTCGACCGTGTCCTCGATCGTCCAGGACGGCTCGGGCAGCCAGTCGGTCCCCGAGACCCGCATGAAGACCGGGACCTCCTCGCCGACCGCCTCCCGAACTGTGTCGTATACCTCGCGGGCAAAGCGGGTCCGGCCCTCGAAGTCCCCGCCGTAGGCGTCGGTGCGCTGGTTCGTGACCGGCGAGAGGAACTCGTGGATCAGATAGCCGTGGGCCGCGTGAATCTCGACGGCCTGGAACCCGGCCTCGATCGCCCGCTCGGCCGCCGCGCCGAAGGACTCGACGATCGCCTCGATGTCGTTCGGATCGAGCCGTTCGGTCGGTGGGGCCTCGCCCACGTATGGGTAGGCCTGGCCGCTCGGCCCGACGACGGTCCAGCCGCCCTCTTCCGGCTGCAGCGGTTCGGAGCCCTCCCAGGGCCTGGTCGTCGAGGCCTTGCGCCCCGCGTGAGCGAGTTGGATGGCCGGGACCGCACCCTGCTCGGCGACGAACTCCGCGATCGGCGCCAGCGCCTGAGCCTGCTCGTCGTTCCAGAGCCCCAGGTCGTGGGACGTGATACGGCCTCGCGGCTCGACGGCTGTGGCTTCCTGGATGACGATTCCGGCCCCGCCGACCGCCCGGGAGCCGTAGTGAACCCGGTGCCACTCGGTCGCGACCCCCTCTGTCCCAGCGGAGTACTGACACATCGGCGAGAGTGCCAGGCGATTTCGCGCCCGCACCGATCGCAACGAGAGTTCGGAGAACAGTCCGGTTGACATAGCCGAACCTGGGACCGAGACGGGGATAATCGTTCTGGCCGGCCTACTCGCTCAGATCGAAGTGCTCGGCGGCGATGTCCATGTCCTTGTCCCCGCGCCCGGAGAGGTTGATCAGGATCGTGTCGTGTTCGGACGCTAGATCCTCGGCCAGCGCGATGGCGTGACTCGATTCGAGGGCCGGGATGATCCCTTCCGCTTCCGAGAGGGTCCGGAACGCCTCGAGGGCCTCGTCGTCGGTGACCGCCCGGTATTCCGCTCGCCCGATCGCCCGGAACATGGCGTGCTCGGGCCCGACACCCGGGTAGTCCAGGCCCGCCGAAACCGAGTGCACCTCGGTGTCTTCCGGGAGCACCCGGGTGGCCATCCCGTGCAGCGTGCCGTCCTCACCGGCAGCGAGCGGGGCGGCATGGCGTTTCGAGTCGCCGCCCTCACCGCCGCCCTCGGCACCGTAGAAGGCCACGTCGTCCTCCCGGAAGGCGTGAAAGAGCCCGATCGCGTTCGAGCCGCCCCCGACACACGCGACCGCGGCGTCCGGGAGTTCACCCACCCGGTCCTGGAACTGCTCGCGGGCTTCCTGCCCGATGACCGACTGGAAGTCCCGGACCATGCGCGGGAACGGGTCGGGGCCGACCGCACTCCCCACCAGGTAGTGGGTGTCCTCGACGTTCGCCGCAAAATCCTCGAGGGCGGCGTCCACGGCCTCAGCGAGCCCCGCGTCGCCGGTCGTGACCTCGTTTACCTCCGCGCCGAGCAGCCGCATGCGGAAGACGTTCATCCGCTGGCGGGTCACGTCCTTCTCGCCCATGTAGATCTCCGTGGGGAGGTCCAGTGCGGCCCCGACCATGGCGGTCGCGACGCCGTGCTGGCCGGCCCCGGTCTCGGCAATAAGACGAGTCTTGCCCGCCCGGTCGGCGAGCAGCCCCTGCCCGAGGGCGTTGTTGATCTTGTGGGCGCCGCCGTGCAGGAGATCCTCGCGCTTGAGGTAGATCTCCGCGCCGAACTGCTCGCTGAGTGTCTCGGCGTGATACAGCGGCGTGGGCCGCCCGGCGAAGGACTCCCGCAGGTCGGCGAGGGCCGCCTGAAAGTCGGGGTCGTCCTTGTACTCGTCGTAGGTGTCTGCGAGTCGTTCCAGCGGCTCTCTGAGCGGTTCGGGCACGTGCCGACCGCCGTACTCCGCGAAGTCGCCTGCGGTCATACCCGATGGATGGGGGCCGAGCGATAAATACGTGTGCACTACTGCACAGGGCCGTCCACTGCGGGCGGGATCTGGCAGCCACCGATCCCCGCCAATCCTTATCCGCCGGTGGCGTGTAGTAGTTCACATGGTCGGTCGAGGGAGCGATGGCGACGTGATGGTGGCCGTCGAAGATCCAGCGCAGGTTGCACAGCTCGTCCGCACGGCCCGTGACATCGCCCAGGGACATGGCGGCACGGTGAGACTCGTCACCGTCGTGGTCAAACCCTACGAATCGCCGTTTGGCATGTTCTCGGACGAGACGATCGTCAAGGAGTTCGCGGCCGACAGCCACGAATTGCTCGACCGTGCGCCGGACCCCGAGGGGGTCGAGGTCGTCCGGGACCTGGTCGTGGCTCGCTCGGTCGAGAAGGGACTGGTCTCGGCCGTGAAACGAACGGACCCGGCGGCCCTGGTCATCGGCTGGGACAGCGACCCACGGCGGAGCGACGCCCTCCTGGGGACGACCGTGGACCACGTGCTCGAACGCGCCCCGACTGACGTCTACGTCGAGCGGATCGGTCGGGAAGCGGGGACCGTCGAGTCGGTGTTGCTCCCCGTCGCGGGCGGGCCCCACACCCCGACCGCGCGAACGGCGGCCGTGGCGATCGCCTTGGCGAACGACGCCGCGATCACCGTTCTCACGGTCGCGACCGAGAACACACCCGAACGGGAGGCTCGCACCGTCGTCGATCAGGAGGCCGCTACCATCGAGGCGGCGCACCCGGACCTCACGGTCGAGACACAGATCGAGCGGGGAACAGTCGAGGAGGTGATCGTCGCGGAATCCGGGCCACACGACGTGCTCGTCCTCGGGGCGACCCGAAAAGGCCCGCTTCGAGGTCGACTGGTCGGCTCGGTCCCGCGGCGGATCGTCGACGGGACCGAACAGACAGTCATCATCGCCCGGTCGGCGAGTGTCGCTGGCGGACTGTTCAGTCGAGTGGCCGCGGCGCTCACGGGAGGGGAACGGTGACGGCCTGGGGGCTCGTCGTTCTCGCGACCGCCATCGCCATCTTCACTGCCTGGACCCTCGGCGCGAACAGCAACTCCCCGCCCTTCGCGCCGGCGATCGGGGCCCGGGCCATCTCGACGATGCAGGCGGCGTTTCTCATCGGCCTGCTGGCAGGCGCGGGGGCGCTCCTCCAGGGCGGGAGCATCTCGGAAACCATCGGGACCGGGCTGTTCCAGGGGGTAGCCTTCACGCCGCTTGCGGCGACCGCCGGGTTGCTCACCGCCGGGGGGTTCATGGCCGTGGGGATCTTCGCCGGCTACCCAGTGCCGGCGGCCTTTGCCACGACGGGCGCGATGGTCGGCGTGGGCCTCTCGCTTGGCGGGACCCCGAACATGGAGACGCTTCGCGGAATCGGGCTGTTCTGGGTACTCGTCCCGCCGGTCTCCGGTGGGCTGGCCTTCGGGACGGCGTCGCTACTTCGGCGTGATGACATCTCGGATACGCTCAGCATTCCGTTGCTCGCCGCGATCGTCGCAGGCGTGCTCGCGAACATCGAACTCGGCGTCATCCCGGGGCCGCCAAGGGTCGCCCAGAACTCACTCGCCCGGTTCGTCGCCGGAACCATCACTACCCCAGTCGTGGGCGGCCTCGACACGGGAATCGTCCTGGTGACGCTGCTGTTCGCGATCGGCGGCTTCGTCTTTATCAGACGGCGCACCCAGCAGTCAGTCGATCGCGGCGTCAAGACCTTCCTGGTGGGACTCGGGAGCGTCGTCGCCTTCTCCAGTGGCGGGAGCCAGGTCGGACTCGCCACGGGGCCCCTGGAATACCTCTACGGCGTCGAGTTGGGCCTGCCCGGGATCGTCCTGCTGGCGATCGGCGGAGCCGGCATTCTGGCGGGAGCCTGGATGGGGGCCCCGCGGCTCCTCCAGGCGACCTCGCGGGAGTACGCCCAGCTCGGAGCGCGGCGGTCGATCGCGGCCCTCGTGCCCGGGTTTCTGATCGCTCAGGCGGCGATCGCGCTGGGCATCCCGATCTCCTTCAACAACATCATCATTTCCGGCGTGATCGGTGGTGGTCTGGCCGCCGGGTCGGCCGGGGTCTCCCGACGGAAAATCCTCGTCACCCTCGGCTTCTGGGTGATTACGCTCGTCACCTCCGTCGCGGTCGGGTACGGCGTCAACACCGGGCTCGAGCTGGTGTTCTGATCGCCAGACCGGCGTGAACAGGAGTCACCAGACCAGCGTGAACAGAAGCGTGAACGTCACGTACGCGCCCACGGTGGAGAGCAGCGGAACCACGTTTTGCATGACGATCACCCGGCCGGTCGTGGAGGGATCGAACAGGTCTGCAGCCGACGGGATGTCCGCGGGGTCCTCCTCGCCGATCGGCGGGAGTTCCTCACCCGGCTCTTCGGCCGCGAGCGCGCCCACGGAGACCCCCTCGGTCCCCTCGCCGTGAACCACCTCCGGGATCGTCGCGGGGCGGGTCGCCCGCCCCCAGCCCAGGCCGACGATGGACATCGTCGCGATGATCACGAAGGAGGCCGGGATGCCGATCGCCGAGAGTCCGATCACGATGGCCGAGGAGACGATCGCCACGATGATCGCCGCCGTAAGCGGGAGGTCGGTGATGTCGTTCCCGAGCGTGTCGAGGGTCCGTCGGGCGATCGTAAACGCCCCGACCGCGACTGCGACCCCGCCCAGAATGATCATCATGTTCATGTCCACGCCGGCCCCCACGAGGGGCGCGATGGCGTTCGCGATGTTCGAGGTGCCCGAGGAGAAGGCCATCAGGCTCCCAATTACGATCACCACGATCGCGCCGGTCAACTCCCGGCGGGTCGTGTTCGGGCCGGTTTTGGGCCGGGGGATGGCTCCGGAGCGATCCAGTTCCCAGAGTGCGCCGGGCGTGTTGTCGATCGCCACCCAGCGATTGATCCGGGGATAGAGATAGCGGCCGATCATCCCGGAGACCCAGAAGCCGACGATCGGGGCCACGATCCACCAGACGGCGATCTCGCCCATGACCGCCCAGTCAAGTTCACCCGTGGCGACGCCCAACCCGGCGATCGCGCCGACGGCCGTCATCGAGGTCGAGGCCGGGACCCCGAAGTAGTTCCCGACGAACAGCGCGCCGCCGATGAAGAAGAGGACGACAATACTCGATTCCATCGTGAACACGGTTGTGCTGGTGATGAGTTCCGAGCCCAGCGTGTCCACCACCCGACGGCCGATGGTCCACGCGCCGATAAAGAAGAAAATCGACATGAGTGCCGCGGCACCGGTCTTCGAGATGGCGTCCGAGCCGACCGCCGGGCCGAAGGCCGGGCCAGTGGTGGCCCCGCCGATGTTGAACCCGACGAATAGCGAGACGCCGATGCCGATGAGAAGGAGGATTTCGATCATACCGGAGCCTCGGTTCGGAGTTCCTTAAGCACCGTGACAGCCGCGAGGTGGAGCCGGAAGGGACGGGTATTCCTATCTGGAGATGCTCTGGCCACGTATGCACATCTTCGACTGGCTTTCGGCACCGGAGGGACGACGATGAACCCGAACCGCGTCGATTTCATCATCGACCTGACCTACGGCCTGTTGATCTTCGTGGCCATCGCGCTCATCCTCGTGGTCGAGACGATCGTCGGGATCGCCTTCGGCCTGGGCGTCCTGGCCTCGTATGTCGTCCACATCGGCTGGAAGATGGCCCGCTTCGACCCGGACTGGATGACCAAGGACGTGGCCGAACAGGTCGAACAGTCCGTCACCAGGGAAGTCGAGGACACGATCACCAAGGAGATGGACGAGGTGACAAAGCAGGTCGAAGAAAAGGTCAGCGAGGACGTCGGCGAAACCGTCGAACAGACCGTCGAGGAGACGGTCAGCGACGAGATGGACGAGGTGACAAAGCAGGTCGAGGAGAAAGTCACCGAGGACGTCGGGGAGACCGTCGAGCAGACCGTCGAAAAGACGGTCGAAGAGACAGTCGGAGAGACCGTGGAAGAGACCGTCGAGGAGACCGTGGAAGAGACCGTCGAGGAGACTATCGGCGAGGAACTCGAGGGCAAGAAGAAATCCGAGGACGAGACAGACGAGGACGAGGCGTAATCGAGCGCGCCCGGTTTTTGGAGTTTCGGCGATCTGGCGGCTGTGAGACTGTTTTTAATTTGCCCACTGTCCGTACTATTCTCCCCATCACTTTCTGAGTGGTAATTTCACCCACGAGAACAGATCCCGCCGTTCCGACTCCCAGAGACGAATAATCGGCCGGGCGCTTTTATCACCCGCCGTGCGAACTTGCAGACTGCATTCACGACAGCACCATATCGCCGGCTCGCTGTCACAGAGGACTCTACCCATGGACGACGACACCACTATCGAGGAACTCCGCGAACAGATCACGTCGCTCGAAACACAGGTCGAAGAACTCCAGGCTGCGGAGGACGGCCCGACCGAGATGGTCATCATCGCGACCAAGGGGACCCTGGACATGGCCTACCCCGTCCTCATTCTCGGGCCGATGGCCGCCGCCTTCGGCTGGAACGTGACCGTCTTCGCCACGTTCTGGGGCCTGGACATGCTCCACGAGGAGAACTACCGGGACCTCAAGCTGTCTTCGGCCGGGAACCCGAACATGCCCCTGCCCAACCTCCTCGCCGTCATGCCCGGAATGGATCGGCTGACCACCAAGATGATGCGGGACAAGATCGACGAGGTCGGCACCGACTCGGTTCCGGAACTGGTCGAGCGGGGTCTGGAGAACGGCGTGAACTTCCAGGCCTGCCAGATGACCATGGACCTGATGGACTACGACGACGAGGAATTCATCGACGGCGTCGAGACCGGCGTGGGCGCGGCCCACGCACTTCGCCAGATGGCCGATTCGGACGTGCAGCTTCTGGTCTAGGCGACTTTCCGGTTCATTCCTCCCGTGTCAGAAGTCCGGGATCTGCACAGATGTACTCGTCCCGGACGAGCTGTTCGTCGACGACCTGCAGGCCGAGTTCGTCCAGTTCGCGGCTGATTCGGTCCAGGTCGTCGTGATCGAGGCCGAGGGCGTTGACGTAGACGTTTCGCTCGCCCGTCATCACCTCCCGCACCGCGGTGACCCCCTCGATCTCTCGGGCCCGCTTTGCGAGGGCGTCACGCCTGGCAATCGGAGCTGTGCAGATGATCTTCGTGTAGAGTGGGTAGCCAGCCGCGTCGTAATCCACGTCGACGTAATACCCCCGGATGATCCCCTCCTCTTCGAGTTTGGCGAGCCGAGTCCTGACGGTGCTGGCGGAGATGTCGAGCCGGTCGGCCACCTCGCTCGAGGAGGTGTGGCGGGCGGCCCCCTGTAAGGCGCCGATGATCCGGCGATCGATCGCATCGAGACTCCCATCCTTCATTGTGCAGGTCACCGGGCGGGGGCGGGTTAACTTGCTCGGCCCGAGTCCTTGGCCTGACCCAGTTGCGGGAACGGGCCACCTTCAACAGATCTGGAGAAAACAGCGGGTATATCGGACGAACCGTTTCTGATATCCACGTATTTATGGTGATCCGTTCGTAAATTCACTCGAACACACGCCGGCCCGGATCGGCACTTTCTCTCTCATGATCCACACCACCGTTCTTTCGACGAACCCCGGACATTCGAACCGTCCCGCAGGTTTCAGTTCGGACGAAATTGGGGGTGTGTCCCGGGAATGAAGGAGCTCGAACGGGACCTCGGCCTCCCGGCCGTGCTGGCGATCAGCATCGGGGCGATGGTCGGGAGCGGGATCTTCATCCTCCCGGGTCTGGCCCTGAAAATGGCCGGGCCGGCAGTTATATTGGCCTACCTGCTCGCCGGATTGCTCGTCTTGCCCGCCGCGCTCAGCAAGTCCGAGATGGCGACTGCGATGCCCGAATCCGGGGGGACCTACCTGTACATCGAGCGCGGGATGGGGCCGCTGCTGGGGACGATCGCCGGCGTCGGGACCTGGTTCTCGCTCACGTTCAAGGGCGCGCTCGCGCTCATCGGCGGCGCACCGTATCTCGTCTTGCTCTTCGATCTCCCCGTCAAACCCGTCGCGCTGGTGGCCGGGTTCGTCCTGATCGTGATCAACATCGTCGGGGTAAAACAGACCGGCCGGCTCCAGGTCGCGATCGTCGTCGTCATGCTGGCCGCACTCACCTGGTTCGTGGCCGGCAGTGCGACGGCGATCGATCCCGTGAGCTACGGCGGCTTCTTCGACAGCGGTCTGAACGGCTTGCTCGCCGCGACCGGTTTCGTCTTCGTCTCGTATGCCGGGGTGACCAAGGTCGCCAGCGTCGCCGAGGAGATCGAGAACCCGGACCGGAACATCCCGCTCGGGATTCTCGGCTCGCTCGCCTTCACGACCGCGTTGTACGTCGCGCTGGTCGTGGTCATGGTCGGGGTCGTCCCGGCCGCCGACCTGATGGGCTCGAACATCCCGATGGCCCTGGCGGCGGAGGCCACGCTCCCTGGCATCGGGATCTTCGCGGTGATTCTGGCGGCAGTCATCGCTCTAATTAGTACTGCGAACGCCGGGATCCTCTCCTCCTCGCGGTACCCGCTGGCGATGAGCCGGGACGCGTTGGCCCCGCCGGCGTTCACCAAGGTCAGCGACCGGTTTGGCACCCCGCTCAACGCGATCACGCTCACCGGGGCCATGCTGCTTTTCATGGTGGCCTTTGTCCCGATCCAGGAGATCGCGAAGCTGGCCAGTGCCTTTCAGATCCTGGTCTTCGTCCTCGTCAACATCGCGCTGATCGCGTTCCGGGAGGCCGAGCCCGACGGCTACGAACCCAGCTTCCGCACCCCGCTGTATCCGGTGCCCCAGCTGTTCGGGATCGCGGGTGGCATCGTGTTGATCCCGTTCATGGGCCTGATCCCCCTCGTGGGCGCGGTACTGATCGTCCTGGGCTCGATGGCCTGGTACTACACCTACGTGCGCACCCAGAGTGACATCGAACGTGAAGGCGCGGTCACAGACGCCGTCCGCCAGCAACTGGGCAAACAGACCCTCGAACACACAGAAGCCATGATGACGTCGCCGGGCAGTTACGATGTCCTGGTGGCCGTCACGGAGAGCACACCGGTCGAGCGCGAGACGACCCTGTTAGCCATCGCGGAGGCCATCGCGAGCGCACAGGACAGTTCGATCCGGGCGACGCGGTTCGACGAGGTCCCCGACCAGTTGCCGCTGGGCACCGCGAGTGACCGGCCGATATCCGGGGACAAGTCCTTCGAGGAGCGGATGGCCGAGTTCGCCTCTCAGACGGCGGTGCCCATGGAGTATGGCACGGCCGCCTCTCACGACACGAAACACGCGATCGTCAATCACGCCGACCACCACGACCTCGACGCGATACTGATGGAGCGGCGGGGCGAGCAGCACCACACCTCGGTGTTCGGGAGTGAGGTCGGATGGATCAAGCGCCACACCGAGCGGGACGTCATCGAGGTCGAGGATCGGGGCCTGGCTGACATCGACCGGATCTCGCTGGTCACCGACTGTGGGCACGGCGACGCGACGAAACTCCTGATCGCGGAGGCCCTCGCGGCGACCTACGGCGCGGATCTCGAACTGCTGGCCGCAGTCGAGCCAACTGCGACCGAACCGAAACGGGCCACCACCGGCGAACACCTCGAGGAGATGGCCAGTCACGTTTCCGTGCCGGTCCAGACCCGCCTCATCGAGGCCGAAGATCGACCCGCCGGGTTGATCGAGGCCACCCGGGGGACCGGCCTGCTGGTCACCTGTGCAGGCCCGACAGGCCTCCGTGGGGCGTTGCTTGGGCGACCGGAAGACCGGCTGATCGTCGGAAGCGACGCGACGGCCGTCGCGATCACCACCGGCGGAGAGCGCCCCAATCTGGTGCGGCGATTCCTGGGGAACCGGGTCTTCTGACGGGCCGGGCTTCGTAGCGCTTATTGGGCGGTGATCGGAAGCGAGTTCACATGTCAGACTTTGGCGCGCTCTCCCTCGTGCCCCCGCTGTTGGCGATCCTTTTGGCGATCGTCACACGGAAGGCCGTATTGTCACTCTTCCTCGGCGTCTGGGTCGGGGGAGTCATTTACTCCGGCGGGCTCGGCGTCGGCCAGACCTTCACCTGGATCGCGTCGGCACTCGGCGACAGCGTCTTTCACGCACAGGTCGTGATCTTCCTGTTGCTCCTGGGCTCGGCCGTCGCGATGATCTGGCGCATCGGCGGCTCGCATGCCGTTCGGGACTGGACGATGAACCACCTCGACAGCCAGCGCAAGGCCGGCGTCGTGGCCTGGCTTTTGGGCATCGCGATGTTCTTCGACGATTACGCCAACACGGCCATCGTCGGGAGCAGCGTGAAAGACGTCTCGGACCGGCTCAAGATCTCCCGGGAGAAACTCTCCTACATCGTCGACTCGACGGCGGCCCCGGTCTCGACGCTGGGGATCTCCTCCTGGGTCGCCTATCAGCTCACGATGATCGAGGAGGGCTACGCGGCGACCGACCTCGCCGCAAGCGAGATCCCCGACGCCTTCGAGGTGTTCCTCCAGTCAATTCCCTTCAACATGTACGCCATCCTCGCCATCGTGATGGTCGGCATCGTGGTCCTCTCGGGGCGGGACTACGGCGAGATGCTGGGGGCCGAACATCGAGCCGCGACGACCGGACTCGTGAGTCGCGAGGGGGCCCGGCCGATGCAGGACGTCGCGGCCGAACTGGGCGAACCCGACGTGACCAACCCCCGGTTGCGGTCCTTTTTCCTCCCGATCGCGGTGCTCATCGTCGTCACCCTCGGGTCGGGACTGTACACGGGCTACCAGCCGGGAGCCACCCTCCAGGAGATGTTCACCGGCGGAGACTATGCGATGGCCCTGATCTTCGGGTCCTTCGCGATGGTCGTCTCGACGTACCTATTGGCCTGGTTCGACGGCCACCTGACGCTGGGCGAGAGTGTTGATGTCACCATCGACGGCTTCTCCCTCATGCTGACCGCGGTGACGATCCTTGTGTTGGCCTGGTCGATCGGCAACGTCGCGAACGACCTGGGCACCGGGAAGTACGTCGCCGGCATCGCCACCCAGACCCTCTCCCCGGCCGTGTTACCCGCCGTCGTGCTCTTCGTCACGGGCTTTGTCGCCTTCTCGATGGGGAGTGCGTGGGCCGCCATGAGCATCATGACGCCCATCGTGATCCCGGTGGCCTGGGAACTCGCCGGGACACACACCATGGTCGCCGTGGTCGTCGGGATGGTCTTCTCGGGGGCGATCTTCGGCGATCACACCTCGCCGATCTCGGACACGACCGTCCTCTCCGCGACCTTCACCGGGGCTGACCTGATCGATCACGTGCGCACGCAACTCTATTATGCGATCACCGTCGCCGTGGTTACCGCGTCTCTGATGGTCGTCTGGGGCGTGACCCGCATCTCGCCGGTGATCCTCCTGGTGGTCGGTGTGGTGGTCCTGACCGGCCTGGTCTATGCCCTCTCCGCTCTCGACGCGAGGCGTCGGTCCATCGATCCGGTCCAGACGCCAGTCGAGTCGGCCGAGGACTGAAGTCCGTCCGGTTTCGCCACCGTTTACCGAAAACCGTACGACTGCACCAGGTCCGCTCCTCGCTTAATAGCCTCCTACCGCCGTCCCGGCCCGTTTTTCCCTCGATGAATTCGGCAAAACCAACGGTAACGATCCTCACACTTCATCTCCGCTGGTCGCCTATGAACAGGTGTCTCACCGACTGGAAGTTGGGATGGGTGGGGCGGAGACAATCATGACAGATCCAGGGAAATACGAGGGGGACGGAATCGACCGCCGAACACTACTCAAGGGGACTGCGACACTCGCCGGTGCGGGACTCATCGGCGTTCCGATGCTGAGCGGGAGCGCCGCAGCGAAGCCGAATCGGACCCCGTGTCACCGGGATTTCACCTGCAGCGGGGACGGAACGTACGTCAAGTTCGAGTTCGTCATCGAGGAAGACGACGAGGGGAACGTCCTGGATTGCTACTTCGAGGAGGAGACGGACACCGGATTGCTCGAGATCACGGACTGGGAGCACAAACCCGGCGAGCCCTGTGAGCCCATCGCCGTGGAGTGGGACTCGGACACACACGTCGCAACGACGGTGCTGGCCTTCGGCGGCAGAGACTGTGAACTCGTCGAGGACCCGGGAACGTCCTATAACGCAGACGGGGATGGTGATGCTGGTCTGGACACGCCCAGCGGGCAGACGGCCGCGATCAGTAACCTCCAGTTCTGTGTCGAGGAGGCTCCGTTCCCGGCATGTCCGTTCTACGGGACCACCCGGTCGGACCCGACGGCGATCAACAGCATCCAATATGACGCCGGGCTCGGCGCGATCGTCGAGACGTCGATCGGCGACATCCCCGATGACTTCGCGGACAGTAACTACCCGAACGGCGTGGCCTTCGACGACGCGAGCGACGTCTGGTACTTCGCCGAGAAGAACGGCGCCCTCAAGACGATGAACGAGGACGGCGCGCTCGGAATCGAGGAGTACGGCGTCATCACGCCGGCCAACGAGTCGATCGCCGGGGCCGCGTTCCGGGACGACACCGCGGAGTACCTGTTCATCCCGAACGGGACAAACCGGCTCATGGCCGCGTCCATCGCGGGCGGCAGCGTGACGACTCGGGATGTCGTCACCCTGAATTGGTCGGTCGGGCTTGGGGACCTCGCGATCAACCGGGCGGAAGACGTCCTGTATGTCAGCACGACCAGCTCGGACACTGTCGTCGGCGCGCTGTTCTTCAGCGTCGACCTGCAGGACCCGACCGTCCAGACACTGATCGCCAGCGAGGCGGACGGCGACCGGACCGAAGTCGCGATCAAGTCCCAGATCGCCTTCGACGCGGACGAGACCCTCTGGGCGCACAACGCGGGCACCGGCGAGTGGAGAACGGTGACCGACCTCACCACGGGCGCACTGAGCGACGTGGTCGCGACGACGAGGGAGTACACCGACCTCGCCCGCTGTGGGTTCGCGGAGTACAGCCAGGCCTGATCGAGGCGGCCACTGGAAAAGGGTGATAGTCCCACCAGGATTCGAACCTGGGTCGTTGCCCCCAGAAGGCAACAGGATTGGCCACTACCCCATGGGACTTCGTTTCACTCGCCCCATGTGCATCGCAAACCTGGCGGTTTGCGCAACCCCATGGGACTTCACCCGACCCTATTCGACGGTCGCCCTTAACCGTTCCGCGTTCGACTCACGAACCGCCGTTCCGCTACACTTTTGGGACTCATCACAGACTCTCGGGACGATGTACATCGGTCGCTTCATCGTCGTCGGCCCGGAGATCGCCGCCTATCGAGTCTCCTCGCGATCGTTTCCCAACCGCAAAATCGTCGAGCGCGGGGACACACTGACCGTGCGGCCGACCGCCGAGGCCCCCGAATCGGACAACCCCTACATCTCCTATAACTGTGTGAAACCCGGCGGCGAGTCGATGGTCGTCGGCAACGGCTCACACGTCGATCCCATCGCGGAGAAACTCGACCTGGGCTATCCGCCCCGTGACGCCCTCGTATCCGGGCTGTTCGCCCTCGACTACGAGAAGGACGACTACGACACGCCCCGGATCGCCGGAATAGTCGGCGACGAGGCCTACATCGGGATCGTCCGCCGGGATGCGTTGCTGGTGCGTGCGGTGACGGAGCCGACCCTGGTTGCGACCTACGAGAAGGACGCCCCCGAATCCTACGACTTCGAGGCGACCGACGCCACGACGGCTGCCGAGGCAGTCTACGAGGCTGACTTCGAGCACGCCGTCGCCGCGGCCGGCGTTTCGCGTTCTGGAGACGAGTTCGAACGGGCCGTCCACAACGGGAACTAACCCCGTTCGGCTGGTAGGGCCGTCCATGAAGGTCGGGCTCATCTCGGACATCCACGCGAACCGGGTGGCGCTCGAAGCCGTGCTGGAAGACATGCCCCCAGTCGATCGGATCGTCTGCGCCGGGGATCTGGTCGGGTACAATCCCTGGCCGGCAGCCGTAATCGAGACGATTCAGGAGCAGGAGATTCCCTGCGTGCAGGGGAATCACGACCGGATGGTCGCCTCGGGACGGAACTTCCCGGGAAACGAAATGGCCAGAGCAGGCGTCCGACTGGCCCGGAAGCAGCTCTCGGCCGACCAGATCGCCTTCCTCGACGGCTTGCCGCCTGAGCGGCACGTTTTCGACGGGCGGGTGAAGATCGTCCACGGCCACCCTGCGGATCCGGATCACTACACCTACCCCGAAGAGTTCGGGCCGGACCTGCTCGGCGAGGAGTCAGTGCTCGTCCTCGGCCACACCCACGTGCAGCACGTCGCGGAGACTTCCGAGGGCGTGATCGTCAACCCCGGCAGCGTGGGCCAGCCCCGGGATCGGGACCCCCGAGCGGCCTACGCGGTGCTGGATCTCGATTCTATCTCTGTCGAGCCCCGTCGGGTGTCCTACGACATCCCCCAGGTCGAGCAGGCCACAATCGAGGCCGGGTTGCCACGGTCGACGGCTACCCGCCTACGGGACGGCCGATAGCTCAGACCGGTTTTAGTTCCGCGGAGAAGTGCCGGAGTTCCTCGTTTGGCGGTTCGGCGACGATCTCGTAGCCGGGGACCGAATCGGTCGCCTCCAGGACTGTCGCCGCCGTCTCGACGACGTGATCGATGTGTTCGCGGTGATAGGTCCGGCGGGGAAGCGCGAGGCGGACCAGTTCCGGCCGGTCGGTGCCGGGGAAGGCAAAGCTCCCGAGTTCCACGGCCCGCACGCCGCCCTGGCGGTACAGTTCGACCACCAGCGCCTGGCCCGGGAACTGGGATTTCGGCACTTCGGGCACCATCTTCTCGGCGTCGAGGTAGACGGCGTGGCCGCCGACTGGCTGGTAGATCGGGACCCCGGCCGCCGCGAGTTCCTCGCCGAGGGTCTGGGTCTGTCCCACCCGCTGGGCCACGTACTCGTCCTCGACGGCCTCCCGGAGTCCGACTGCGAGAGCCTCCAGATCTCGGCCGGCCATCCCCCCGTAGGTCACAAAGCCCTCGTAGAGGATCGCCCGCTGTTTGACCCGCTCGAACAGGTCGGGATCCCGAACGGCCACGAACCCGCCGATGTTGGTGATCCCGTCTTTCTTGGCGCTCATGACCACCGCATCGGCATACGAGAGCTGTTCGCGCGCGATCTCGGCAACGCTCGCATCCGCGAACTCCGGCTCACGCTGTTTGACGAAGTGTGCGTTCTCGGCGAACCGACAGGCATCGACGACCAGCGGCACGTCGAGTTCATCCGCCAGCGCACTCGCCTCGCGGGTGTTTTCGACACTGACGGGCTGGCCGGCCGCGGAGTTGTTGGTGATCGTCAGCACGATCGCCGGGATCGACTCCGTTCCGTGCTCCTCGGCGAGTGCCCGCACGCAGTCGAGATCGAGATTGCCCTTGAAGTCGCCGGGAGCGTCCGGGTCCATGGCATCCTCGACCGGGCAGTCCACCGGATTCGCCCCGGCGTTCGCGACGTGTGCACGCGTGGTGTCGAAATGGGTGTTGTTCGGGACCACGTCGCCGTCCTCGAACAGGGTCCCGTAGAGGACGTTCTCCGCGCCCCGGCCCTGGTGAGCAGGGACGACGTGCTCGAAACCCATGACCGATTCGACGGCCTCCTCGAAGGCCCTGAAACTCGAACTGCCCGCGTAGGACTCGTCGCCGCGAAAGAGGGCGGCCCACTGCTCGTCGCTCATGGTACCGGTTCCGCTGTCGGTCAACAGGTCGATGTACACGGTTTCGGCGTCAAGATTGAAGACGTTGTAGCCGGCCGCCTCGATGGCCGTCTCGCGTTCCTCGCGAGGCGGAAGCCGGGTACTGCTCACCATCTTCGAGAGATACGAGCGCATGGGCAGTGTCGGGGACGGCGGCCCCTAACTCTTCGTGCGGATTCGTGTGCGTGAGTGCGATTTCGGCGTCGCCGTCGGGCGAATCTGATCAGCAGGGGCCGGATCTGTCGGTGTCCCACTATCGTTATATTGCGGGCTCGAAAAAGCCGGGCCATGGCCCAGCGGAAACCAGCGTGGCTTCGGGCTGAGCTCTCCGGAGTCGATCGACAGCACCACGCCGTTCACGAGACCGTCGCGGATCGGGACCTGAACACCGTCTGTGAGGGAGCCTCCTGCCCCAATCGCGAGGAGTGCTGGTCACAGGAGCGCACCGCCTCGTTCATGATTCTCGGGGACACCTGCACGCGGGACTGTTCGTTCTGTGACGTGCCTACCGGGTCGCCGAGCCCGCCTGACCCGACAGAGCCCGATCGACTGGCCGGGGCGGTCGAGGATCTGGATCTCTCCTATGTGGTCCTCACCTCGGTCGACCGGGACGACCTGCCCGACGGCGGCGCCGAACACTTCGCTGACTGCATTCGGGCCGTCCGCGAGCGAAACCCCGAAACCACCATCGAGGTGCTCATTCCCGATTTCATGGGCTCGACCGACGCCCTGCGCACCATCGTCCGGGCCGGCCCCGACGTGATCGGTCACAACCTGGAGACGGTTCGCCGGCTCCAGGGAGAGCTCAGGGATCCACGAGCGGCCTATTACCAGTCCCTCTCGGTGCTCGAGGGCGTAAAGAAACTCGATGAGACCATCTTCACGAAAAGCGCCCTCATGGTCGGGTTCGGGGAAACAGAAGCCGAGGTCACCGACGCGATGGACGATCTGCGAGGCGCGGCCGTCGATTTGCTCACCATCGGACAGTACCTGCGGCCCTCCGCCGACCACCCGGAAGTCCAGGAGTACGTTCCACCCGAGCAGTTCGAGGCCTACCGCGAGTACGGCGAGGCCCAGGGATTCGAATACGTCGCTGCGGCTCCGACCGTCCGGTCCTCCTATCGGGCCGGTGAACTCTGGGTCGAGAACGCCCTCGACGACGGGGTCGAACCCGATCGCCTCTAGCCGTCGCGGTTCCAGGCGTCGGTCCGGTACTTCTCCTCAGCCAGCCTCTCGGCCCGGTCCAGTTCCGCTGCGTGATAGTCGTCGACTCGATAGTTTCGGCCGGCGGTAAACGCCTCGATCATCGCCGATCGAAGGTCAGCCATCGAGGCGTCGCTCACCGAGCTAACGGTGGCGACCCGGTTTCGGGCGGCCTCGATAGCCTTGTCTGATAGTTTCGCCTCGTCGACGGACAGGGCCGTGAACATCTCATCGGGGTCGAGATCATAGAGGAGTGTTCCGTGCTGGAGCAACACGCCGTTTCGGCGGGTCTGAGCGTTCCCCGAGAGCTTCCGACCGTCGTACTCGATGTCGTTGATCGGCGCGAAGTCGGCATCGATGCCCAGGCGGTCGAACCCGTCGAGGACCCGCTCGCAGATCTCCCGGTAGCTCGCCTCGATGTCCGCCGAATAGTTCTCTTCGGGGGCGATCACGGAGTAGGTGAGCTCCCCGGCCGGGTCGTGGTAGACCGCCCCGCCCCCAGTTCGACGACGGACGTAGTCGATGTCGGCCGACTCGCAGGCCTCGATATCCACCTCACGTTCCAGGGACTGGAAGTAGCCGATGCTGACGGCAGCGGGTTCCCAGCGGTAGAACCTGATAACCGGATCCGCACCCTCGGCGACCCGCTCCTGGATCGCCTGATCGAGTGCCATGTTACTCGCCGCGTCGAACTGGCCCTCCGGAACGAGTCGCCAGGTCACGGGCCACCACATCCCCGGTCCGCCCTGCGCCTGCAAACCATGGACGGGCTCGTGCTGGAAGCCGAAAAAGGATAGCGATCCTCGGGATATCGGGCTCGCACCGAAATGTCGAACTTGCTGGCCGTCACAGTAAGATCGATGGCGGAGCGAGAAGACGGGCTCAAAGCCGCGATGGCTGGAGCGGTGCTGGGGATGGGAAAGGCCCTTCCGATCATTCTCAGCGTCGTTTTCCTGTTGGGACTGTTCCGGACGTTCGTCTCGCCGGCGCAGCTTCAGGCAGTCTTCATCGGGTCCGGTGGGCTCGATATTCTCCTCGGCACCGTTTCGGGGAGCCTCTCGACGGGGAACGCCGTGACGAGTTACGTCATCGGCGGGGAGCTACTGTCGGACGGTGTTCGACTCGAGGCCGTTACCGCCTTCCTCGTCGCCTGGGTCACCGTCGGTCTGGTTCAACTCCCCGCAGAGGCGGCGTTGTTGGGTCGCCGCTTCGCACTGGTTCGGAACGCGACGAGCGCCCTGAGCGCGATTCTGGTGGCCATCGTAACCGTTCGACTCGTGGGGGGTTTCGCGTGAGCGATTCATCCGGGAGTCCCGGAACGGTTTCGGCCCGACCCAGTGGGATCTACGCCCTCATCGCCGTTAGCTTGCTCTATCTTTTCAGTTTCAGCTTCGACCCCGCCGGGACACGGGCGGCACTCGATCAGAGTCTGGCCATCCTCGGTCGGATCGCCCCGGTGCTGGTCGGGGTGACTGTCCTCGTCGGACTGAGCAAGTACGCTCTCGGACCGCAGGTCGTCGCTCGGTACGTCGGCGCCGAATCGGGCTGGCTGGGCTATCTACTCGCTGCCCTTGGCGGCTTGCTCAGCCACGGCCCGGTCTACGCCTGGTATGCGCTGCTTCGGGATTTCCAAGCGGAGGGCATGCGAAACGGGCTGATCGCCGTGTTCCTCTACAACCGGGCGATCAAACTCCCGCTGCTCCCGCTCTTTCTCGTCTACTTCGAGGTCGAATTTGCCGTCGTGCTCGGGACCGTAATGATCGTCGTCTCGGCCGGCCAGGGGTTCGTCGTCGATCGCCTGGTTCCGAATTAGTGCCGGTCGGGGCTGATGGGGCGCACGTAGAAGGTTTCCTGGTCGTACTCGAGTTCGATCAGTTCGCCCGCATCGAGGAGGTCCTCGACAACTGACCAGTCGGCGTCCTCCCGGTCCAGCAATGCCGACACCTGGGAGGCCCGCATGGGGTGGACCGCCGTCACGCCCAGCAGGTCGGTCCGGGGATCGCCCGTGCTGGCAAAGCTATCCCCCTCCGCACCGATCAAATACTCCACGTCATCGACGTACTCGGTGAAGGTCCGATAGGCCCGGGTAACTTCGGCTTCGTCGGGTGGCTCCACCCACTCCTCGTCGGGCGGGCGGGTGGGGACAGCCACGAAAGCGGTGTCAGGGGCGATTTCGCCGACGAGTTTCGCAGTCGGTTCGACTGCGGCCCCGTCGTTGACCCCGGCGACGAGCATCGTTTCGGTCGTCAACGTGCCCTCGAAGTCACGAGCGAATCGCACTATACCGTCACGGACCGCCTCGAAGTCGACCGCCCCGTGGGGGCGATCGACCTGCGTCCAGACCTCGTGGTCGGCGGCGTCGACCTTGACCGAGAGCCAGTCGGCCCGGGCGAGGTCCGCACGGACCGATTCCAGTCGGAGGAGCGACCCGTTGGTGATGACTGCGACGTCCACGGGAAAGCGTTGCAATCGGTCGATCGTCTCGCCAAGGTTGACATCCAGGGTCGGCTCCCCGTCGGGGACAAAGGTGACGTAGTCGACCGTCTCCTCTGGCCCGAGCGCCGCGAGTCGGTCCTCGATCGCCGACTCGATTTCCGCGGGGTCGAAAAACGCCTGGCGGTCCGTCTCGGGGTTGGTGGTCGACCCGAGTTGACAGTACACACAGGCGTAGGTGCAGGTCGTGGGCGGGACGTTGTTGATGCCGAGACTCTGTCCGAGTCGACGTGACGGAACGGGGCCGTATGCGAGTTCCATGGGACACTGGACCCATAGCAGGTCCACGACCGACCGTAGGGGATTGGAAGCCATTGGTGTGACGGTCGTTCCCACGACCGTCCCACGAGCTCAAAACGCGTTCTGAACGATCTCCAGGGCCTTCTCGCGGTCCGCCCAGGGGACGAAGGCCGCGACGGAGGTGGCACTCGTGATCACGTCGACCAGGTTGATGTGAGCCCCGGCCAGCGGGCCGACGATGTCCTGAACGACGCCGGGTTGGTCCGGGAACTCGGTCCCCAGGACCCGGATGACGGCAATGTCCTCGGTGACGGTGACACTGGAGAGGGTGTTGGTCTTGAGGATCTTGTCGTGCAGGACGTTTTCGGCGGTGTCGGCGACGTCCGCCCCGACGTAGAACGTGATGGAGTCCATGCCCGAGGCCACCGCGTCGACGTTGATGTCGGCCTCGTAGAGCGCCCCCGAGAGCGTGTGGAGAATCCCCGGACTGGTTCGAATCGAGCGGCCGGCGACGGTGAGACAGGCCAGTGGTTCCTCGCGCATGTCGACCATATGCTCGAACTTGCCCTCGATGGTGGTCCCCCCGGAGAGGATGTCCCGGTGCTGGTAGTGGATGACCCGGACGGTCAGGTCCTCGTCCTTGTAGCTGAGCGCGCTCGGAGCGACGACCTCGGCCCCCCGGAACGAGAGGTTTCGGAGTTCGTCGACGGTGATCTCCCCGACGTTCTGGGCCCCCTCGACGACGTTCGGGTCGCCGGTCATGACCCCTTCGACGTCGGTAACGATGACCACCTGGTCGGCGTCCATGTACTGGCCGAGCATGATGGCCGTCGTGTCGCTCCCACCGCGGCCGAGCGTGGTCATGTTGCCCTCGGGGTCCTCCGCGAGGAATCCCGTGATTATCGGAACGACATCCCCGAGTTTCTCCGAGAGGGCCTGGGCTCGCCGGCGGGTCTCCTCGGGGAGGACCTCGCCCAGTTCGTTCGTGACGACCGGCCAGTCGGGGTGTCCCGGTTCGACGAAGACACTGTCGATCCCCCGGGCAGTGAGCGCGGCCTTGAGGAGCCGAACGCTGGTTCGTTCCCCCATCGAGACGATCTCGGCTTCGTCCCGGTCAGTCGCCTCGAACTCGATCGCGTCGAGAAGTTCGTCGGTCGTATCACCCATCGCACTCGCGACGACCGCGATCTCGTGGCCCGCCTCGGCCACCTCCGCAATAGAATCCGCTGCCCGGTCGATGCGCTCGCCGCTGCCCAGACTCGTCCCGCCAAACTTGGTGACTACCCGCATACCAGATGCCTCCGTGCCGTGGTAGAGAGGTGCATAGGCTGGGGTAACGGGTGGGTAATCATAACTGTGTCCTTCCTGCGCCGCCGGATTGGCCCCCGTTCGTACCGGAAAGCGCGGGCCTCAGGCGAACTTCCGCACGGTCACGTCGAGGGTGTCCAGATCGAGGATCGGCGCGGTCCCCACGTCGGGGGAGATGTTGACGCTCCGCTGGAAGGCGGTCTGCCCCTGGAAACAGCCGGAGTTCACCAGTCGGACGTCGTTGTAGGCTCCGACACCGAGTTTGTGAACGTGGCCCGAGTGGACCACGTCCGGGATGTCTTCGATGACGAGATAGTCCTGCTTCTCCGGGGCGATCCGGTTTTTGCCACCGTACTTCGGGGCGACGTGACGCTTCTTCAGCAGTTGGGCCATGGCCTGATCCGGCTGGTCGTAACTGACCTCCGGCATGGGGAGCTCCGCGACGAGTTCGTCCAGCGAGACGCCGTGATAGAGCAGGATCGAGACCCCCTCCAGGGTGACTGTCGAAGGGTTGCTGTAGATGTGGGCGTCGTGAGCCGACATGATCTCCCGCAGTTCGGGCTCGAAGGCCGGCTGTGGTTCTGCCAGTCGCACCGCGTCGTGGTTGCCGGGCACCATGACGATCTCCATGTCCCCGGGGACGGCCTTGAGTCGCTCCGAGAAGGCCTCGTACTGCTCGTAGATGTCGATGATGTCGAGTTCCTCATCCTGGTCGGGGTAGACCCCCACGCCCTCGACCATGTCACCGGCGATCAATAGGTACTCGACGGAATCGGCCGCAGGTGAGTGCAGCCAGTCGGCGAAATCCGTCCAGGCTCCGTCGAGGAACTCCTGGCTCCCGACGTGAAGGTCACTCACCAGGGCGGCCTGAACGTGTCTGTCGGCGGTCGACGGTTCGAACGTCAGGGGAACGTCGGGGAAGAAGAGGTCATCGACGAAGAGGATCCCGCCATCGTCGGAGAGAGTTCCCTGGACCGCGATGACCTCGTCGAGGAGGAGTTCCTCGACCGCCGTCGCGAACTCCCGGTCTTTCATCACCAGGGCCGGGAAGGTTCCGTTCGTGTCCTCGAGTTCGACGAGCCAGTGCCCGTTTCGAGTCGAGCGGATGTCGGTCACCAGCCCGATGAGCGCGCCCTCCGAGCCCCCGGGCATCGATTCGAGGGCGTCGGTCGGGCGGTGTTTGACCCGTCCGCGGAGCATGGCCGAGAGCCGTTCGTAGCGGTCCCGAAACACGGACACGAAGTCCTCGTACTCGCCGGTTCCAGTACTCTCACCGGTCATATCCCCGTGGACGATCGGTTCGGCCGGGTCCCGTGGCGATCGATCCGACGCCGCCTGATCGGCCTGTTCGACCCCCTTCACTTCAGCTGCGGACTCGGACGCATTCGGGTGGTTCGTGTTTGTTTCCCCTCCACCTGAAACAGTGGTGTCGTCGGCCCGTGGGGTGGTCCCGTTCAGGACCTCGCGGACCTCCCCGGCGGTGATGGTCACCGCCTCGGACTCGATCTGGTCGAGGAGGGTCTCGACGGCACGGTCCGGGTCCGGAGCGCCGGCTAACAGCGTGACGGCTTCGCGGTCGGCGTTGTAACCGGCCGCAGTGAGCTGTTTCACGATCCGGACGGGCGACGCACGCGGCACGCAGCAAAGGAGGGGGACTTGCCCCAAAAGCATAGCGACTGCCCACGCCGTGGGGCATGGGAAGGTTGAAACCACAAACCGCTGTACATCGGGCCATGGGTCGTGACGAGGGGACACAAGACACCGACTGGGACGGGGGGCCCGAGGATGGGGGTCGTTCCGACACCCACCGCCCAGGCGGGCCCCCAGGTCCTCACCCCCAGGACACCCGCCCAGATCCACGTTCCAGCCCCCGAGCGGCGCTTACCTGGCTCGGGACGACAGACCACAGTACTGTGCAGTTCCTGCGCGAGATCGTCGTCAGTCTGCTGATCGTGGTTGCCGTTGGATTCATCCTCTTCGCGATCAGCGGCGTGTGGCCACCCCTCGTCGCCGTCGAGAGCGACAGCATGGAGCCACACCTCCAGAAGGGCGATCTCGTGCTCGTGATGGACGAAAACCGGTTCGAGCCGGCATTCGCCGTCGGAGACACGGGCGTCGTCACGGCTGAGGTCGGGGCCGAAAACGATTACCGCCGGTTCGGCGGGCCTGGTGACGTGATCGTCTATCGCCCCTCCGGTTCGGCCGCCGCGACACCGATCATCCACCGTGCGCACCTCTACGTCGATGACCGCGAGAACTGGTACGATCGGGCCGACCCGGACGTGGTCGACGCCAGTTCGTGTGAGGATCTGACCGCCTGCCCGGCCCCACACGCCGGGTTCATCACGAAAGGCGACAACCCGGTGACCAACGACTACTACGATCAGACCAGGGGCATCAGTACCGTCGTCGAGCCCGAGTGGGTCAAGGGACGGGCCGTCGTCCGGATTCCCTGGGTGGGCTGGATCCGACTCGTCGCCTCGGACCTGGAGCTGCCGGGGCTCTCTGCGACGCTCTTTGCCGGTGGCACAATCGGAGTTCACCAGGGTTCTCAATTGGCGTAAAGCGAGTAGAGGATCACGCCAAAGCCGATCACGGCGAGGGCGCTCTCGACCGTGATCGCCCACTCGCGGGTCATGACGAGGAACGTGTCGACGACCCCACCCAGCAGGGCCCCGAGCGTGACGATGCCGAACCCGACCGAGAGCAACTTGAGGGGGCGGGCCTGGGTCCGGTTGTAGGCCCGGAACGCATAGAAGGTGATGAGTCCACCCAGCAGCAGCGAGGCGCTTTTCAGGAGCACGGTGAGTCCCATCGGGTCGATCATGTCTCGCGACGCACCTCCGCCCAGAGGGTTTCAAGCCGTTCGTCCGTCGACTCGGGTTGGCGCTGGATCGCGACCTCGATGTCGTGGTCCTCGTCGAGCCCGATCTGGACCCGTTCGAAGGCGACCTCGTACTGGGTCGTGTGGTGTCCATCCGACTGGATCACGGTCCGTTCGGAGAGCAACGAGGCCTCGGTGAGAATATCCAGTTTCCGGTAGGTCGTCGAGAGCGGCAGATCGCAGTTCTCGGAGAGCTCCTTTGCCGTTCGCGGATCGTCCAGATGCTCGATGATCCGGCGGCAGTCGCTGTCCTCGAGGGCGGCGAACACGGCCTGGGAATCGGGCGTGTCGACATCCCTCAGCGGACCAGCTACCATCAATAAAAGGGTGGTGCCGTGAACCTAATAACTCCGTCGGCTGTCCGGTTCGCGGAACAATTCTGGTCGGTCGTCCCGACTCACGGCCGTTACTGGAAGATTTCTCGACCCGGAAAATGGGGGCTACCGGTCAGTTGTGATCGCCATCGAAACGCGCCTGGAGGAACGGAGAGACATCCCCCACGTCGCCGATGCGGGAGTCCGCCTGCAGGACCGTCTCGGTCTCGTCGACCGGGACCGAGAGGCTGATCTCCTTGGTCCGGCCGTAGCGACCCTTGCTCACCACGACCGCGTTGACGATCCCGAGCATGTCGAGTTCGCTGATGAGGTCGGTGACCCGGCGCTGGGTCAACACGTCGGCGTCGATTTCGGTGCAGAGCCGTTTGTAGATGTTGTAGACCTCGCCGGTGTTGATGTTCCGCACCCCGTGTTTCTCGTGGAGGACGATGGCATAGAGGACGAGTTTCGACTGTGTGGGCAGGGTCCGGACGACCTCGACGACCCGATCGAGTTCGATCTTGTCCTGGGCCTTCCGGACGTGTTCCTCGGTGACCTGCTCGGCCTGTTCGCGTTCGGCAAGTTCGCCCGCCGTCCGGAGCAGATCGAGGGCACGTCGGGCGTCGCCGTGTTCCTGGGCGGCAAACGCCGCACAGAGGGGAATCACGTCCTCGGAGAGGGCGTCGTCCTTGAATGAGACGTCCGCCCGGTGGGTCAGAATGTCCCGGAGCTGGTTGGCGTCGTAGGGCGGGAAGACGATCTCCTCCTCGCCCAGACTGGACTTGACCCGCGGGTCGAGGAAGTCAGTGAACTTCAGATCGTTCGAGATGCCGATGATCGAGACCCGGGAGTTCTCCAGTTCCGAGTTCATCCGGGAGAGATTGTAGAGGACGTCGTCCCCGCTTTTCTCGACGAGTTTGTCGATCTCGTCAAGCATGATGACCGCGACCCGCTCGACGTAGTCCACGGCCTCGAAGAACGTCGAGTACACCCGGTCGGTTGGCCACCCGGTCATCGGAACCGGTTCCATCTCGGCCAGATCGGCTTCGAGTCGATCGATCTCGGCCTGGAGATCGCCGAGCGAATCGTAGTTCGAGTCCGCGAGGATGTCAGAATCCACCCGGGCACGCTCGTGGAGGTCCTCCAGATCGGTCAGCCGGTCCTCGACGTAGGCCTGGTTGCGTTCGATGAACGTGTTCGCGAGCTGCGCCAGGACCCGGTACTGGGTGTCGGTCACCTCACAGTTGATATACTCGACTCGACAGGGGACGTCGTACTTCTCGGAGGTCGCCTCGAGTTCCTGGCTGACGAACTTCGCGCTCGCGGTCTTCCCGGTCCCAGTCTTCCCGTAGATGAGAATGTTCGAGGGCGTCTCCCCGCGGAGCGCGGCGACGAGGATCGTCGCCATCTTGTTGATCTGGTCGGTCCGGTGTGGCAGTTCGTGTGGCGTATAGGAGGGGCGGAGGACCTCCTTGTTCTCGAAGATGGGCTTGCCCGAGAGGAGATCGTCGAAGAGTCCCTGGTCGGTCTCGGACTCGTCTTCGAGGACCTCGTCGAGATCCACCTCGAAGTCTCGTTCCGCCCCGTGTGTTTCCGATGTGTGGCCTTCCTCTTCCATGTGTCATGTCCCCCGGTTCGAGTGGGACAGCGGAGGATACCGGGTGGAAACGCATTGCAGCGCCCCGCTCCGGGCAATTAGAGGGGCCACACCAGGTACCTCCCCGTCCAGTTGATGCAGATGAAATCACGGATCTGGGACGGACAAAAAGGTATCGGTCCACCGGATCAGAACGGGAGCGAAACCGATCGGGTTTACCGACGACTGAGCGGGCGGTGAAACGGATTGTTCGACAGCAGATCAGTTGCAAAAACAATATTTTCAGGATATGGAGGGCTTAACGACTGGGATGGGGCGCGATTTCTCCCTAGCCCCCCACCCCTTCGTTTCGTGTGGAGCGACGAAACAGGGTGAGTGTCCCCCGCTACTGAACTAGGGAAGATTTATGGTGGTGATGTGAAAACAGTATCCGTAAACCAGTAAAGAAAACAGCCTATACTATTCTCGTTTACTGATAAACTAAGTTATCCAAGAGGAGAATCGCGTTTCTGAACCCGTCACCACGCTGTTTTCGCGTTCCACGCGAAACAATGGGGTGGGGGAGGGGCACTGTCCTGTCCAGTCCCATTTTCGATATGTTGTTGAAACGATGTCTAAATCACGGAAACTAGTCACATAGTCTCAAATCTCACCGATACGGCCGGAGATCCACCGAAAAGAATCGCGACTGCTTCCCCGAAGCTATGCCTTTCGCCTCCGTTCCAGTCGAAATCATCGGGTTGGTGCCAACCGCTCTGTTTCAACTGGAACTGCCTGGCACGGACTGCTGATCCGGACCAGTCGCCCGCTCTGCCTGTAGACTTAAGGCGTTACAGCCTGCACGGGTAGACGTGTCCGGAGATTTCAAGCCCCGGGACGCACAAGGTGGGTCATAATGGGACTGCTCGGAAGCCTACGAAACAGCATCTCTCGGGTCGCGGACGCCTTCTTCGAGAGCAATGGGGAACCGAAACGTATCGGCATCTACGGGCCGCCGAACGCGGGGAAGACGACACTCGCGAACCGAATCGCCAGGGACTGGACCGGTGACGCCATCGGACCGGAATCACAGATCCCCCACGAGACGCGGCGGGCCCGTCGCAAAGAGAACGTCGAGATCGAACGCAACGGACAGACGGTGACGATCGACATCGTCGACACGCCGGGCGTGACGACGAAGGTCGATTACACCGAGTTCCTCGATCACGACATCGAGAAAGACGAGGCTGTGCGGCGCTCCCGGGAGGCGACCGAGGGGGTCGCGGAGGCGATGCACTGGCTTCGGGAGGACGTCGACGGCGTGATTTACGTCCTGGACTCGGCGGAGGATCCGTTCACCCAGGTGAACACGATGCTGATCGGAATCATCGAGTCCCGGGATCTCCCGGTCCTGATCTTCGCGAACAAGATCGACCTCGATGAGGCCCAGATCAGCCGTATCGAGAACGCTTTCCCCCAGCACGAAACGGTGCCGCTCTCGGCGCTGGAGGGGGACAACATGGACGAAGTGTACGACAAGATCGCGGCGTACTTCGGGTGATAGTATGGCAGGAATCGAACACGAGACGGCGGACGGGGTCCAGATCGAGCTGATCTCCGGGCAGCGCATGCGCGATAAGACCTCGATGGAGAAGATCCGGATGATCCTCGATGACGTGCGTGACGGGAACATCGTCATCCTCGAGGAGGGCCTCACCCCGGACGAGGAGTCCAAACTCATCGAAGTCACGATGACCGAGATCAATCCGGATGACTTCTCGGGCATCGAGATCGAGAGTTTCCCACAGTCGGCGGCGGGCAGCGGGAACTTCCTCTCCCGGCTGATCGGCGGCCAATCCTCGAACGCCAAACTCACAGTTATTGGCCCGGCCAATCAGATTCACTCGCTGCAGAAAGACGAGACGCTCATTCGTGCACTCATCTCGGGGCGATAGCCGATGCCCCACCAGTGTACGAACTGCTCGGCGACGTTCCCGGACGGCTCAAAGGAGATGCTCTCGGGCTGTCCTCACTGTGGTGGCAACACCTTCCAGTACATCCCGGAGGGGGCCAGTCCAGCGGAGACTTCCACAGCCGAGGAACCACCGGATCCGCCCCTCTCGGATGATTCGGTCACCGGGCGGATGGGTCGTGCGGCCAAGACTGTCAAGGAGTACGTCGGTGACGCCGGCTCGGAGCCCGAGCCGGACGAATCGGCCGACGACGCCGAGGTCGTCGCCGAAGAGACGGCAACCGAGGACCCGTCTTCCGAAGATCGAGCACAGGCCTCCGCCCGAGGTGATGTCGCCGATCTCTCCGAGCTTCCCTCGAAAACTGCCTCAGCGGGGTCGGCTGGCGGGTCGACTGCACCTCCCGCCGAGGAGGAATCGGCAGGCGAAACCCTGCCCGAAAGTGGGCGCGTGGTCGACGAACCCGATTCCGCGGCCGACACCGACCTGGAGACCCTTCGCGAGGAACTCAACGACCAGTTCGAGAGCATCCGGATCGTCGAGCCGGGACAGTACGAACTGAACCTGATGGAACTCTACGATCGGGAGGAACACATCGTCGCGCTCCGCGAAGACGGCAAGTACATGATCGAAGTCCCAGAGACCTGGCGGGACGACTGAACTTTTCGGCGAGAGTGCCCTAGAATTGCGTTTGCATCTGGCCGTCCGCACCGAGTTCGATCACCGCGTTACAGGCCCGTTCGAATCGATCGAGGGCGGTGTTCTCGTGAACTTCCGGCGAGACGTGAAAGAGCCCGACGGCGTCGTTTTCGGCCACTAACTCGCTTAGCTGGGCGAGCGCGCTGGCTGCGGCGTCCTCGCCCGCGTAGTAGGCCAACTCCGAGATCGAGTCGAAGCTAAGCCGACCCCTGGACTGATTCTCGGCCAGGAAATCTTCGACGGCGTCGACGATCCCCGCTACGTCGTCCGGGGCGGAGACGTAGTGGACCCCCTGCTGGCGTCGGCGAGAGTATCCTCGATCGATGCTGAGCGTGTCCAGGATTCCCGTTCGATCGGGATCGACGCCGTAATGGGACAGCTTTTCGGCCACTTCGCGGGCCGTGGTTCGGGTCGAGACGACAAAGGCCCGCTCGGAACCGGGGCGCAGAAACCCGGTGTCGATCGGGTCCGTCCCGCCGATGCTGGGATGTTTGAGGAGGATCGACGTCCCGGCCGCCACGGTCTCTGGAGCCCCGTCGATCGCGAGATCATAGGCCATACCGGAGCAACCCGGTCACGGGGCATAAGCACAGGGGCTCCCGGAGCGGTTTTCACGGTGGCGCGTGTGCCTTCGAACATGACTGCGGGAGGGTCTCCATGAGCATTCGAGAAGCGTTCGACGCCTGGGCCCAGGAGGGCAAAGACCGCGGGATGGAGGAACGACACTGGCACACGGCCAAACACGCCCTCGCCCGGATGCCCATCGAGGAAGGGGATACCGTCCTGGACCTGGGGACCGGCAGTGGGTATGCCCTCCGGGCGCTTCGGGAGCGTTCGATCGCTCGCGGCTACGGCCTGGACGCCGCCCCGGAGATGGTCGCAAACGCCAAGTCCTACACCGAGGACGACGCCATCGCTTTTCTCCGAAGTGACTTCCAGGCCCTTCCCTTTGCCGAGAACTCGATCGATCACGCCTTCTCGATGGAGGCGATCTACTACGCCGACGATCCGGTCGAAGTCCTGTCCGAACTCCGCCGGGTCCTTTCCCCCGGTGGGACTGTCTACTGTGCGGTGGATTACTACGAGGAGAACGTCCACTCACACGAGTGGCAGGAGTACATCGAGATCCCGATGACCCGCTGGAGCCGCGAGGAGTACCGCGAGGCGTTCAGGGAGGCCGGGCTGTACGTCGCCGAACAGGACAACATTCCGGACCGCGAGGTCGAGATCCCGCCGGCCGATGCGTTCCCTACCGAATCCTTCGAGACTCGCGAGGCCATGGTCGAACGGTATCACACCTACGGCACGCTCCTTACAGTCGGTGTCGCACCCTAAACGACCGATTCGGCCCATCACGTCGCCGGCAAGACCGTGACGGCAGACCGCGAGAATCCAACGGTAACGATCCCCTCGGCCGGCCGGTCGCTCTCGACGACCAGTTCTCGGCCCGCAAAGTCACAGTGAAGGGTATACCCCGTGCCGTGGAACGCCACCCGCTCGACCTCGACTTCGAGTTCGTTGTCGTCCGTGCCTAGATGCAACGCAGTCGGCCTGACGGCAAGGACATCTCCAGTTGAAACAGGGGGCCCGACCTGAAACTGTTCTCCACCCTCGATCGTGATGGCGTCGCCGTCGACCCGCTGTGCCTCGAAGAGGTTGTTCTCGCCCACGAACGAGGCGACGAATCGATTCACGGGTTGCCCGTAGACCGTCTCCGGCCGGCCGACCTGTTCGATCCGACCAGCCCGCATCACCGCGAGGCGATCACTCATCGAGAGCGCCTCCGACTGGTCATGAGTAACGTATACCGTGGTAATCCCGAGCTCGGATTGGATCGCCGCGACCGTCTTCCGGAGTCGGTCCCGGAGACTGGCATCGAGGGCGCTCATCGGTTCGTCGAGCAACAGCAGGTCGGGTCCCGGTGCGAGCGCCCTGGCGAGGGCGACCCGCTGTTGTTGGCCCCCGGAGAGGGTCTCGGGGTCCCGATCGCCCAGTCCGCCCAGATCGACCAGTTCGAGCAAGTCCGCGACTCGCTTTTCCCTTGTGCTGCCACCGGGTGGGTCGTGGAACTTGAGGCCGTAAGCGACGTTCTCGGCGACTGTTCGGTGCTCGAACAGCGAGACGTTCTGGAAGACGATCCCGACGTTTCGATCCTCCGGTGGGATTTCGGCCATCGACTGGCCGTCGAACCGGACCGTGCCCGCCGAGGGCTCGGTCAGGCCAGCGAGGATTCGCAGGGTCGTGGTTTTCCCACAGCCAGAGGGCCCGACGAGCGTAAAGAACTCCCCATCGTCGATCGAGAGCGAGACGTCTTCGAGGGCGAGTTCGTCCCCGAATCGCTTGCTGACTCCCGTGAGTTCGACGCGCGTCATGGCTCCCACCATCCCCCGACGCGATCGATGACGACGAAGCTGATCGCCGTGATCCCGAGTAATACCGTCCCCATGGCCGTCGCCGGGCCGAGGGTCCGATTCCCGAGGTAGCGCTCGACGGCGACGGGCATCGTGTAACTCGAACTCCCCTCGGCCAATATGATCGTCGAGTCGAACTCGCCGACGCTGATCGCGTAGGCCAGTGCGGCCCCGGCGACGATCCCCGGGATGACCAGCGGGAGTTCAACGTCGAACCGGGCTCGGGCGCGGGAGGCCCCGAGCACCCGGGCCGTCTCCACGACTCGGTGATCGACTCGCTGGAGCATGGGAGAAACCGTTCTGGTGACAAAGGGGTAGGCAGCGACGGCGTGGGCGGCCACGATCGCGACCGGCCCGGTCACGGTGATCCGGTGGCCGAACAGCTCGGTTCCAAACACGAGTCCCTGTAACAGGCCGAGGCCGAGGACGATCCCGCTCACCGCGAGGGGAGCCATCAGCAGCGTCCCAAGCACGCGGCTCCCGGGGAAACGGGAATCTTCGAGGATTGCCACCGTCACACCCATCGGAACTGCGAGGCCGAGAGCGGCTAGCCCAAACAAGAGCGAGTTGCGGATCGCCGGCAGCGGCCTGACCTGGTAGCTCGCGCCGGTCGCCTGGCGTTCGAGGAGAAAGGCGTAGTGATCGAGCGTGAGCCCGCCTGGTCCGGTCAGGCTCTCGAGGACCATACTCAGGATCGGCCCGAGGAAGACGATCGTCACGACGAGCCCGTATCCAAGCAAGCCGAGGCGGCGGGGATCCCGGAGCGAGCCGAAGAGCGGTTTTCGGTTCGGTCCCCGGCCGAGCCCGCGCTGGCCGCTCTCGTAGCGAAGCGCGGCGTAGGTCAGCGAGAGGGTGATCACCGTCTCGACCACGGCCAGGCCGGCGGCCTGGGCGAGTTCGAGTTGCTGGACGCGGGCGTACAGCCAGACCTCCACCGTGGCGAGTTCGAGCCCACCCAGTGCCAGCACGATGGGGAAGGACATGAACGTAAAGAGGAAAGTCAGAAGCGCTCCGGCCAGGATCGCGGGACCCAACTGGGGCAGTGTCACATCGAGAAAAGCACGAATCGGCCCGGCCCCCAGCCCGCGGGCCGTCTCGATCTTCGATCGGTCCAGCCCCGCCCACGCGGCCCCCACGATCCGGGTCACGAGCGGCGCGTTGTAGAAGGCGTGGGCGAGGACGACGAGTTGGAGGGTGTACATGACTGACACCGACTCCAGCCCAACCCACCCGAGGAAACCGTTCAGCACCCCCTGGTCCCCGAACATCGCGACGAAACCGATTGCCACCATGATCGAGGGGAGGACGAAGGGCAACATTGTGAGCGACCGAACCGTCTCCCGGCCCGGAAAGTCGTACTGCGCGAGGAGATACGCCCCCGGGAGCCCGAGAGCGAGACTCGCGAGTGTCGACAGCAGCGCCTGATAGACCGTGAAGCCGATCAGCCCGAAGTCGACGGCTGGAAACCCGGCTCGCATCCAGTCCAGCACGCCACCTGGCACGGCCGAGGGGTCCGTGAGCCCACTCGCCGCACCGAGGTAGAACTCCGAGCCCAGAACCGCGAGCACCGGGTTCGTTCCCTCGACCGACCCGAAAAGCCCGTTCGCGAGGACCGTCCCGACCGGGTAGTAGAAAAGCACCACCAGGACGAGTGCGGTCAGGGCAGCGGTTCCCTGGAGTGCGTACTCCCCGGTCCAGTACTGCAGCCGAGCGATCCGGTCACCACCTCGCTTGGGCTTCATACTCACCCGCTCGCGATCTGTTCGGCCCACGCCGAGACCCAGTCGTCGATCGATCCGGCGAGTTCGTCGTAGGTGTGGGTCACCGTCTCCGGCGGGCGGTGAGCGTACTCCGTGAAGCTCTCGGGCGGGTCGGCGGTCGTGGTGGCCGGGAAGGCGACGTTTCGGACCGCGATCTCGGACTGCGTTCGTGGTTCGAGCATGAACTCGAGGAAGGCCGTGGCCAATTCGGGCTTCGCGGCGTCGGCAAAGCGAGCCATTCCCTCGGGGACGGCATACCCCTGGTCGTTCAGGAAGGCGATCTGGTGGCGCTGCATGTCCCTGTCGTTGCGGTGGGCATAGACCTGATCGGTCGAGTAGGAGACCACGACGGGCCGCTCCGCATTCGAGTAGGCGGTATAGGACCCATTCCAGTCTCCCAGGATCCGCGCCCCGTTGTCCACCAGGGCCTGCCAGTAATCGAGGTAGTTCGCTTCGCCCCGGTTCGCGATCGTCCAGAGGAGGAAGGCCCGCCCCGGGTCACTCGTCTGGGCGTTCTGCAGGAGCAGCGTGTCTTCGAACTCCGGATCGATCAGATCCTCGAAGGTCCGGGGCTCGTCAATCTCGCCCGCGTCGTAGACCAGACTGATGTATCCCGTGTCGAAGGGGACGGCGCGGCCGGCCGGATCGAATCGTAGCTCCTCGATGACGCTGTCGTCGTTCGAGAGCGTGTCGGCCGACACCGGTTCGAAGAGTTCGGTCTCGCCTAGCTCGTCGTCCGCGCGGACCAGGTCGTCGGCGTTGAGCCCGACGTACACGTCCGCTTCGACGCCGTCACCGTACTGGGCCTGCTGGATGAAGTGGTTGAGCCCCGAGTTCGGCGTCTGCCACTCGATCGTGGCGTCGGGATACGCCGATTCGAAGGCCTCCTTGATCCATGCCCCCGGGCTCACACTCGGGGCGTCGACGAACGGTTCGTAGGTCGCGACGCGGAGCGTGCCGGCGAGTTCGTCGGTCCCGCCGCTCGTGCCCGTGGTGGTTCCCCGGCCATCGGCATCGGGACCGGCACAACCAGCCAGGCCGGCGATGCCCGCTGCACCCACGCGTTTGACGAACGTCCGCCGTTTCATTACCTGGTTGTTTTACCAGGTGGTACAAAAGGGACACGGTGCGGTTGCCCCTCAAAACACCATCTCGGCCTGGAAGACGTAGACGAGACCGGTGAGGACGCCGATACTGAGCACGGTCGTGACGAAGATCACGGTACTCAGGTACTCGGCCGGGTCGATCTCGTCGGGGCCGACATCGGGGCTGTACTCGATGAGTAGCGCAAGGGGCACCGTGGCGGCCGGCGTCGCGCTCTCGATGACGAACGTGCGGGCGACGGTGAGGTTTTCGAAGCCGAGCACCAGGGCGATTGCGAACGCCACGAGCGGCGCCACGCCGAGTTTGAGAACGGTCGGCGTGACCGTCTTCGAGAGTGCCTGGATGTCCGTCTCCGCGAGTTTCATCCCCACGATGAGGAGCATGAGCGGGATGGACGCGTCGCCGACCATCTGAATCGTCTCCATGATCGCCCCCGCGGTCGCGCCGCCATCGGTCGGCAGCACGCCGACCGCCCTGAACAGGACGGCGAGGATCACGGCATAAATGAGTGGCAGTCGAAAGATCTCGCGGACGGACTCGCGAGGGTCCCGGTCGGTCCCGCGGGAGGCGATGTAGACCCCGAGGGTGTAGACGACGACGTTCTGGACGGTGAGATAGAGAACCGCCGTCGTGCGACCGATCTTTCCGAACGCGAACTCGGAGAGGGGAATGCCGATGAACCCGGAGTTCGGGAACGCGCTCGCCAGGATCAACGCCCCCAGCAGGGCCTCGGAGGTCCCGAGGAACCGACCGACAGCACCGGCGATCACCACCATGATGGCCGCGTAGCCGACGACCCCCGCGGTCAGTTTCAGGACCTCGCCCCCGCCAAGCGGGGTGGTGGCGATGCTGTGAAACGCCAGGGCCGGAATCATGATGTAGAGGCCGACGGTGTTCACCGGGTCGATGTCGACGTCATAGACACGCGCGAAGAGATAGCCCACGACGGCGACGGCGATAATCGGCATCACCGCTGTCGTGAACGCGCCACTCAAACTCGTCGGCATGCGATCATCGACAGTGAGGGACCTCCCACATCAATAGTTGACGAACCGGCTCCGGGGATCGATCGAGTGCACCGACGGACGGATCGGTCCATAGAACGGTCGCCACTGAAAGCCGCCGCCACGCTGCGTAGCTTTATACACGAAGACCGGTCCATGGCGTCTCATGTGACCGCTCGCTCGGCCACGGGCCGAAAATAGCGGGGCGTCTCCGTCCCTTCGGGTGCCCAAAAACGGACCCCGGCCGCCGGAATTCCGGCGGCGTGACACACCGTGGTCGTGACTCGCTGGTGTCACCTGTTCGCCACCAGTCTCGTTTGGCCGCGCCGGGCACTTCCGCATGGGCTGGACGTAAGTTCCTCGACGGCTAGATTCGAACAATGAGCGACTCGGCAGGCCCACTCTCCCCGGACCGACCGGACGTCGACCGGTCGTTTCGGGTCGAGGCCCCCTTCGATCCGGCCGGCGATCAGCCCGCGGCCATCGACGCGCTGGTCGAGGGCTTCCAGTCGGGGATGGACACACAGACGCTGCTGGGGGTGACCGGCTCCGGGAAGACCAACACCGTCTCCTGGACGGTCGAACAGCTCGACGTGCCGACACTCGTCATCGCCCACAACAAGACCCTGGCGGCCCAGCTCTACGAGGAGTTCAGCCAGTTGTTCCCCGAGAACGCCGTCGAGTACTTCGTCTCCTACTACGATTACTACCAGCCCGAGGCCTACGTCGAGCAGTCCGACACCTACATCGACAAGGACGCCTCGATCAACGAGGAGATCGACCGACTCAGACACTCAGCGACGCGTTCGCTGCTCACCCGCGACGACGTGATCGTCGTCGCCTCCGTCTCGGCCATCTACGGGCTCGGGGACCCGACGAACTACGAGGAGATGGCGCTGCGCCTCGAACGGGGCGATCAAATCGACCGCGAGGACCTGCTGGCCTCCCTGGTGGATCTCAACTACGAGCGAAACGACGTGGATTTCACCCAGGGCACGTTCCGCGTGCGGGGGGACACCGTCGAGATCTTCCCCATGTACGGCCGCTATGCCGTCCGGGTGGAGTTCTGGGGCGACGAGATCGATCGGCTCTCGAAACTCGACCCCCTCGAACAAAGTGTGGTTTCGGCGGAACCGGCGACGCTGATCCACCCGGCCGAACACTACTCGCTGCCCGAGGAGCGCCTCGAATCGGCTATCGAGGGGATCGAGGAAGACCTGAAAGAACGGGTCCGGTACTTCGAGCGTCAGGGGGATCTGGTTGCCGCCCAGCGCATCGAGGAGCGGACGACCTTCGACCTGGAGATGCTCCAGGAGACCGGCTACTGTTCGGGCATCGAGAACTACGCGCTGTATCTCTCCGATCGGGAATCCGGCGAGGCCCCCTACACCTTGCTGGATTACTTCCCCGATGATTTCCTGACTGTGATCGACGAGTCCCACCGAACCGTGCCGCAGATCCGGGGCCAACACGAGGGCGACCGGTCTCGCAAGGAGTCGCTGGTCGAGAACGGCTTCCGGCTCCCGACGGCCTTTGACAACCGGCCGCTGACCTTCGAGGAGTTCGAAGACCGAACCGATCGCACGCTCTATGTCAGCGCGACCCCGAGCGAGTACGAGCGCGAGCAGTCCGAACAGGTCGTCGAGCAGATCGTCCGGCCGACCTACCTGCTCGACCCCGCCGTCGAGGTCGCGTCGGCCGAAGACCAGATCGACGATCTGCTCGCCCGGATCGACGACCGGATCGAGGCAGACGAACGGGTGCTCGTCACCACCCTCACCAAGCGAATGGCCGAGGACCTCACCGAATACCTCGAAGAAGCGGGGGTCGCGGTGGAGTACATGCACGACGAGACCGACACCCTCGAACGCCACGAACTCGTCCGCGGCCTCAGATTGGGCGAGTTCGACGTGCTGGTCGGGATCAACCTCCTCCGCGAGGGACTGGACATCCCCGAGGTCTCGCTGGTCGCGATTCTCGATGCCGACCGCCAGGGCTTCCTCCGCTCGCGCACCTCGCTGATCCAGACCATGGGCCGGGCCGCCCGCAACCTGGAGGGCGAGGTCGTCCTCTACGCCGATACGGTGACCGACGCGATGGACGACGCGATCGAGGAGACCCGCCGTCGCCGGGAGATCCAGCGGGAATTCAACGAGACCCACGACGTCGAAGCCAGCACGATCGACAAGCCAGTCGGCGAGATCGACCTTCCGGGCTCCGGCGAGGCGACCGACTCCATCTCGGGTCGGGACCCCGAGAATGAAGCGGAAGCCGCCGCCCTGATCGAGGAACTGGAGTCCCGGATGGAGGCTGCCGCCGCGGACCTGGAGTTCGAACTCGCGGCGGACATCCGCGACCGGATCCGGACTCTCGACCGTGAGTTCGACCTCGACGCCGGGATCGAACCGGACGAGGAGACGGTTCCCGTGGACCCAAACGAGTAACTGTGTGACGGGAGACCATCCCGTATGATCGTCGTCCAGAACCGCTTCGAGATCGCCCCGGGCTACGAGGATGAGTTCGTCGAACGCTTCAGCGAGCGTCGCGGCGAGGTCGAGTCCCAGCCGGGCTTTCGGCACTTCCAACTACTCAGTCCCGCCACCGAGGACACCGGGACCTTCGTCTCGATGAGCTACTGGGATTCGCTCTCGGACTACCAGGCCTGGACCGAGAGCGAGGCGTTCGAGCGAGCCCACGACCGGGACGCCCCACGGGAGATGTTCGAGAGCCACCCCACCCTGGAGATCCACGAGGTCGAACTCGAAGCGGGCCAGTTCACAACCGACGCCTGAGCTGGGCCGCCGTCTCGGCCCCGATGCCGGGCACCGCCAGCAACTCGGCTTCGGAGGCCGCCCGGATGCCCTCGACGCTGCCGAAGCGCCTGAAGAGCCGCTTGCGCCGGGCCGGCCCGATCCCCTCGACGGACTCCAGGACCGTCGAAACGTCGTCCCGCAGCGTCTGGTGGTACTGCACGGCAAAACGATGGGCCTCGTCGCGAACGCGCTGGAGGAGGTGCAGATGGGTCGCGTCGTGATCCCAGTCGAACTGTCGATCGGGCGTGTGAACGATCTCCTCGGCCTTCGCGAGTGAGACGACCGGGACCGACCAGCCAGCAGCCTCGATCGCCGCCTGGGCCGCGTCGAGTTGGCCCCGCCCTCCGTCGATGACCAACAGGTCCGGATCGGGTCGCTCGTCCCGTCCCGCAAGCGCGCGCTCGGCCCGCCAGGTGAGCAACGCTTCCATGTTCGCGTAGTCGTCGTTGCGCTCGGGGAGTTTCTTCCGTCGGTAGTCCGTTTTCGCCGGCTGGCCGTCGACGAAGACGACGTCGCTGCCAACGACCTCGCGACCGTCCGCGTGACTCACGTCGAAGCCCTCGATCCGCCGCGGCGGGTCGATCCCCAGCGTGTCCCCCAGGGCTCGCGCCGCACCGTCCCGGTCCGGGCCCTGATGGGCGTTTTTCATCGCGAGGTCGATCAGCCGCGACTCCCGGCCCGCCCCGGGGACCCGAAGCTCGACCCCCTCGGCTTCCAGCCAGGCCCGTAGGTCGTCGCTTTCGGGCGGTTCGGGCAGCAACAGCGTGTCGGGGAGCTCCCGTTCGGCGTAGAACTGGGCCACGAAGGCAGCCAGGATGGCCGGTACGCCATCGCCCCGCGCCGGGGTCTGCACGCGGTGTCGGTCCCGATCGACTAGCTTGCCGCCCTCGCTGTGGAGTCGGGCCACCGTCGCGCCGTCCCCTTCGACGGCGACACCGAGCACGTCGACGATCCTGGAGCCACCAGTGTCGATGACGGCGTCCCCGCCAGTTCCGTGGAAGGCCTGGACGACGTCGAGCCGATCCCGAAGGTGGGCCGCCCGCTCGAAGGCCTGTTCGTCGGCCGCCGTTTCCATCTCTTCCCGGAGTGGCTCGGCCAGCGCCCCGGTTTCACCGTCGAAAAACCGCGTCGCTAGCTCGACGCGGTCCGCGTAGGCCGCCGCGTCGATCTCCCCGGTGCAGGGGGCCGCACACAGGCCCATGTCGTGATCGAGACAGGGCCGGTCGCGGTTCTGAAACTTGTGGTCCGAACAGCCCCGAAGCCTCGCGACTTCGCGGATGGCCTTCCGCACCGTTTCGAGTTGTCCCTTGTCGGTATAGGGCCCGTAGGCGGTCGCGCCGGGGTCCGGATCGCGAGTGATCTCGATCCGCGGGAAGGGGTGATCGGTCAACTGGACGAGCGGATAGGACTTGTCGTCTTTCAGCCGGACGTTGTACCGGGGCTGGTGGCGCTTGATGAGGTTCGCTTCGAGCAACAGCGCCTGGGTCTCGGTGTCGGTTACCGCCACGTCGATGGACGCCGCGCGGCGAACCATCTCCCGGACCCGCTCGCTGCGGGGATCGGCGTAGGATCGAACCCGGTCCCGCAGGTCCACGGCCTTCCCCACGTAGAGCACCCGGTCGCCGTCGAGGAACTGGTAGACGCCGGGTTCGCGGGACAGCGTCGCCGCCCGCTCGCGAACCGCCCCGGTCTGCATAGCCGGTCCTATCGGTTCGACGGATTTGAATCGACCGCTCCCGGGGGTCCGAGGGCCCGATCGAGGGCTTCGACCGCCCCATCTGGAACCCCGGCCCCAGGTAGCTCGAACGCCTCCTCGCCGGCGACTTCGATTCGGATCGTCTCGGCCCGGGTGTGCCAGTACCAGCCCAGAAGCGCGAGACCGACGACGAGTGCCCCCACCCCACCGACGAGCAGGAGATCATCGAGGAGCGCAAAGGCGGTGGTGAAAATTGAAAACAGGCCGCCGATCCAGTCGACGCCGACCTGGCCGGCGCTTTCCCCCACCGAGACCGGGCCCAGCACCCCCTCGAAATCGAGCAGCCAGCCGGCGACGGCGAGGACGAACCCGACGAGAAGCCACTTTGCGCTCGTGAGTAGAAAACGCGTGGCCCCGCCCGCCGACTTCGAGATGCTCCTGACGTTCGGGCGCTCGAAGGGTTGGAAATTCGAGCCCTCGTCGTCCGGGGTGAACACCAGCACGCGGTGGCTGGTCACGGAAATGGCACCCTCCCGGGTCGTGACGTGTTCTTCGATTTCCTCGCCGGCGTAGCAAAGCGCCTCGGGAGTGGCTTGCCAGCCCTGTTCGCCGGCCATCAGCGATCACCCACGTCGACCCCATGCGAGGACAGCAGGTCGAAGAAGGCCTCGGGATCGAGGATTTCCACGTCCTTTGCGGCCGCATCCTGGGTCTTGGATTGGCCGGGATTCGATCCGGTGACGAGGTAATCGGTGTTGCCCGAGACGCTGCTGGTCGCCGACCCGCCGTGGTCCTCGACCAGCGCCTGCAACTCGTCCCGGGTCCAGCCCTCGACGCTGCCGGTGAAGACGACCGTGAGGCCGGCCAGTTCGTCGCCACCGGTTGCAGTCATCGGTTCCGGGTCGACGCCCCGCTCGCGGAGGCGCTCGATGACCCGCCGGTTCCCCTCGTTGGCGAAGAACTCGCTGATCCGCTCGGCGACGGTCTCGCCCACGCCCCCGACGGCCTGGTACTCGGCCGCTGTGGCTTCAATTATGGCATCGAGCGTCTCGAAGTGCCTGGCGAGGTCGCGGGCCAGCGTCGGGCCGACCGTCGGAATTCCGATCGCCGCGAGGAAATCGGAAAGCGGCGGGTGCTTCGAGGCGTCGAGTTCCGCGAGCAGGTTCGTCGCCGAACGCTCACCCCACCCATCCAGGGCTGCGAGATCCTCGACGCTGAGATCGTAGAGATCGGCCACGTCCTGCTCGATCAGCCCGGTTTCGACGAACTCCCGGGCGGTCTCCTCACCCAGGCCCTCGATGTCCAGTCCGTCCTCGCTCCCGAAGTAGGCTACCCCGGCGACGAGCTGGGCCGGGCAGGTGAGCCCGCCGGTACAGAAGTGTCGCGGGCCGTCCCGATCGACGGGACTGCCACAGGCCGGGCAGGTCTCTGGGAACGTAAAGTGCCCCTCGCTGTGGGACTCGATCACCTCGCTCACGTACGGGATCACGTCCCCGGCCCGCTCGATTCGGACCTCGTCCCCGACAGCCACGCCCATGGCCTCGATTTCCGATTGGTTGTGGAGTGTCGCTCGCGAAACCGTGACCCCGCCGACGTCGACGGGTTCGAGCAGCGCGACCGGCGTGAGCCGGCCGGTGCGACCCACCTGGACGACGATGTCCGTGATGGTCGTCTCTTCGGCCCGGGCCGGGAACTTGTAGGCGAAGGCCCAGCGGTAGTGTCGAGCGGTCGTGCCCAGCCTCGCACAGGCCGCCCGGTCGTTGACCTTGATGACCGCGCCGTCGATCTCGTAGGGCAACTCCTCGCGGGCCGCGAGCAACCGATCGCGATACGCGATCGCCCCCTCGATGGCGGCCTGCACCTCGAAGCGGTCGTTGACGGGAAAGCCCCAGTCCTCGAGGGCCGCGTGCTCGTCGGCGTGGGTTTCGAGCCCGGTCTCCGGGACGGGGCCGGTCGAGGCGTCGGCGGCCTCGAAGGCCTCGGCGGTCGGCCCAGCCGCGAGCACGTCGTAGGCAAACCAGGAAAGCGGCCGGTCGGCCGTGACGCCCGGATCGAGTTGCCGGAGGGTGCCAGCCGCCGCGTTCCGGGGGTTCGCGAAGGGGTCCTCGCCGCGCTCGACTCGCTCCCGGTTGTAGGCCTGAAAATCCGGGCGCGGGATGTAGATCTCGCCCCGAACCGCGAGAAACGCGGGTGGATCCCCCCGGAGTCGCAGGGGCACCGAGTCGATGGTCGCGACGTTCTCGGTCACGTCCTCGCCCGTCTGACCGTCGCCACGGGTCGCCGCCCGCTGGTAGACTCCGTCCTCGTAGATCACTTCGATCGAGAGCCCGTCGAACTTGGGCTCACAGACGTACTCGGGGTCTTCGATCGTCCGGCGAACGCGGGTGTCGAACTCGCGGACGGCCGCTGGATCGCCGCCGGAGTCGATCGAGAGCATGGGCACGACGTGCTCGACGGTCCCGAGTTCGTCGAGTGGCTCCCCACCTACCCGCCGCGTGGGGCTGTCCGGAGTCTGGAGGTCGAAGGCCGATTCGAGTGCCTGCAGCCGCTCGAACAGTCGGTCGTAGGCTCGATCGGCGATCACGGGGTCGGCCTCGACGTAGTACCGTCGGTCGTGATAGCGAATGGCGTCCCGGAGGGCGTCGGCCTGTGCGGCCGCTTGGGCCTCGTCCAGGGCCTCGATCGGCTCGAAGTCCAGGTCGGGATTCTCGACGTAGGGGTTGTCCGGGGGCGGGTCCGGGGCTGACATACGGAGGTGTTCGGTCGGCCGGAGTGTGTCACTTTCGCTCACCAGGCCAGGTCGGGAGTCAGTTCGCCATACAGTCTATCGGTGGCCTCGTCGATCGGGTCGGCCCGCTCGAAGGAGAGGGCGACCGTCGTCCCGTCCGCGGGCTCGAAAACGACGCGTCCGCCGTAGTTCTGGCAGATCCAGGCGATGAGCCAGAGGCCCACGCCGCTGCCGTGGCTCAGTTGACTCTCGTCGCCGGATTCGATCGGTTCGACCTCATCAACTGGGATGCCCGGCCCGTTGTCGGTGATCTCGATCGTGGCCGCACCGATCGACGTGTCGCCGGTAACACTGATCTGGCGCTCGGCGGGCGGATCGGGATGGTGTTCCATCGCGTTCTCCAGGGCCTCCCTGATGGCGTACTGGATCGAGGTGTCGGCCTGGACGGGCAGGCGTTCGGGGAGGTCTCGCGTGACCTCGACGCCGGGAAACTGGGACTCGAACCGGGCGAGTTCACCGTCGACGATCGAGACCAGGTCGACGACGTCCCGGTCTTCGGAGACCTCGACCTCCGAGACGATCCGGAGTTTCTCGCTCGTGTCGATGACCTGCCCGGCGGTCTCCCTGATCTGTTCGAGCCACGCCGCCGCTCGGTCCGTCTCGAACTGCTCCTGAAGCAACTGGCTGTAGCCCCGAATGACGGTGATGTCGTTGCGGACGTTGTGTCTGAAGATCCGGTGGAGCACCTGGAGCTGCTGGCTCGCCGTGATCGCCCGGTGCCTGGAGTCCTCGAGTTGCCGCTCACGAACTCGCGTGAGCCCGAGGATGAGCGTCGCTGAGAGGCCCACGAAGACCCAGCCCTTGATCGTCTGCACCAGCGCGAGCGTGCTCTCGGCAGCGACGGTCGCGAACACGATCCGATCCGAGAGCAGGACCCACAGGCTCCCGAAGACGGCGTACCCGCTTGCCATCCGCCGCGGGGTGAATTCGAGGACCCGCCGGACGTGGAACATAATGTGTCGTACTAACCCGGGTCATGTGAACGTTTCCGGGCCAAAACAGAGTGTCTCCAATAGCAACACTTACAAACGTCGGATTACGTAGGAGTAATATACCCGATTTGGAATATGCGTGCTAGACATGACAGATGAACACCCCACCGCCGACGGCGGCCCGATCGTCGAGCCGACAAACCAGGTCTCCGTCGGGGCATTCGAGTTCGAGCGAGGCGGTCAGGTCGACCTCGACGTGGCCTACGAGACCTTCGGGGACCCGGCGGACCCGCCGGTGCTCGTCGCCCACGCGCTGACCGGCAGCCAGTATGTCACCGGGACCGGCCCCGAGGGAATCGACGGCCAGGCCGCTGGCTGGTGGAGCGACGTGGTCGGCCCCGGGCGGCCGGTGGACACCGAGAACTTCTTCGTCATCGTCGCGAACGTGCCCGGGTCCTGCTATGGCACGACCGGGCCCGCCTCGATCGGGCCGGACGGCGAGCCCTACGGCCCGGATTTCCCGCCAGTCACCATCACCGACTGGGTGCGCGCCCAGGCACGCCTCCTCGACGAACTCGGCGTGGAGACGTTGTATGCCGTCGTCGGCGGGAGCGTCGGCGGGATGAACGCCATCGAGTGGGCCCGGACCTACCCCGAGCGGGTCGAGCGCATTGCGGCCATCGCGACGGCCCCGCGGGTCGACACCCAGAACCTGGCGCTGGATTCCATCGCCCGGCGGGCGATCACCCAGGACCCGGACTTCCAGGGCGGCGAGTACTACGGTAGCCCCGGCCCCACCGACGGCCTGGGGTTGGCCCGCCGCATCGGGCACGTCCAGTACCTCTCGAAGGACTCGATGGAGAACCGCTTCGGCCGTCGGGCGGCCGACCGGGTGATCGCGGGCGTCGCCGACCCGACCGCCGAGGCCTTCCCCTACCGGGACGTCGCCTCCTACCTCGATTACAACGCGAGCACGTTCGTCGACCGCTTCGACGCGAACAGCTATCTCTACCTGCTGCGGGCGATGGACGAGTACGACCTGGCGGCCGGCCAGGGATCCGCTGCAGATGCCGTCGCCGACTTCGACGGGTCGATCCTGGTCCTGAGCTACACCGGGGACTGGCAGTTCACGGTCGAACAGGGGCGGGAAATCGCCGCCGCCTTCGAGGCGGCGGGGGCCGAGGTCACCTTCGAGAAAATCGTCGACGACTACGGCCACGACGCGTTCCTCGCCCGGCCCGAGACTGTCACGGGGCCACTCGACTCGTTTCTTGACGGGCAGACGGTGAGCGATCCGAGCGAACTGCGGGTCTCTCCCTGATCAGTTCCCGGCGGCGTCCAGCACGGCTTCGACGTCGTTCGGGACCGTCGTTGGGTCGTTTCCGGCGTCGGCTGCGGCGTCCGGGTCCTTGAGGAGGTGGCCGGTCGTCAGACAGACGACCTGCTCGTCGGCCGTGATCTCCCCCGCTTCCCGGAGTTTCCGCAGACCGGCCACCGAGGCCGCGCTGGCGGGTTCGACGCCGATCCCGTCCTGGGCCAACTCGCGCTGGGCCGCCGTGATCTCCTCGTCCTCGACTGCGACCGCGGTGCCGCCGGTCTGCCGGATGGCGGGGATGGCCTTCGGCGCGTTGACCGGTTCGCCGATCCGGATGGCCGTCGCGCGGGTCTCGACGTCCTCCCAGCGGGTAACCGAATCCCAGTCGTTCTCGATGGCCTCGACCATCGGAGCCGCGCCGGCGGCCTGCACGCCGGTGAGAACCGGCACTTCGTCTTCCTCGATCGCACCGGCCGCGACGAGTTCCCGGAAGGCCTTGTGGAGCGCAGCGGTGTTCCCGGCGTTCCCCACTGGGAGCACGATCCGGTCGGGGAGCGAGCCAGTCTGGTCCCGGAACTGCTCGATGATCTCCAGGCCGATCGTCTTCTGGCCCTCCAGCCGGAAGGGATTCAGCGAGTTGAGCAGGTACACCTCCCCCCGGTCGGCCAGCTCCGAGACGATGTCCAGACAGTCATCGAAGTTGCCCTCGACTTCGAGCATCGTCGCGCCGTGCAGGCTCGCCTGGGCGAGTTTGCCGGCCGCGACTTTGCCCTCGGGGAGCAAGACCAGGGTTTCCTTGTTCGCTCTGGCCCCGTAGGCCGAGAGCGCAGCGCTGGTGTTCCCGGTGCTGGCACACGCCAGTCGCCCGACACCGATTCGCTCGGCGACTTTGACCCCCACCGTCATCCCACGGTCTTTGAAACTCCCGGTAGGGTTCATGCCTTCGTGTTTGATCCGGAGGTCGGCCACGTCCACCGCGGCCTCGATTGAGGGGGCCTCGTAGAGCGGCGTGTTGCCCTCCTCGATTGTCACACCGTCGTCCACGGGCAGCGCGGGGGCGTATCGCCAGACGCCCTCGCCGGTAAAGGAATCGAAGTCGTGGTACTCGTCGTACCGGACTTCCAAAAGCGAGCCACAGGCGTCACACTCGTAGGTCGGTTCCTCGAAGGGCGCGTAGGTCTCCCCACACTCGATACACGCGAGCCAGACGCCGTCCTCGGCGACCTCGGGGACGGGGCCCGAAAGTGAAAGGTCTGTCATCGGGCCAACCCAGACGGCCCCGATACAAATAGCACCCGAACTCCCCTAGACGGTGGCCGCGACGTCGTTCTCGCTTTTCGCGGCCTTCTCCTCCAGCCAGTCGACGACCTCGGCGACGATGTCCGTCTCGACCGCGTCGGCCAGGGCCTTGTACTCGACGGTGTGGTTGATCTCGTGGATCGTGTAGCCGTCCTCGGTCTCCATGAGGTCGACGCCGAGGAGGCCGCCGCCGACCGCGTCGCTGGCCCGCCGGACCAGGTCCTCGATCTCGGGGGTGATCTCCAGGACCTCGGTCTCGGCCCCGCGATGGGCGTTCGTGATCCAGTGATCGGCCGACCGGACCATCCCGGCGACCGGCTTGCCGTCCAGGGCGAGCACGCGGAGGTCACGGCCCGGCTTGTCGACGAACTCCTGGATGTAGAAGATCTTGTGCTCGTAGTGGCCCAGGGTCTCCTTGTGTTCGAGGATCGCCTCGGCGGCGTGTTCGTCCTCGATGCGGGCCATCAGCCGGCCCCAGGACCCCACGACGGGCTTGAGCACGACCGGGTAGCCAAAGTCCTCGATGGCCTCCAGGGCGGCCTCCCGCGTGAACGCGACCCGGGTGTCCGGGGTCGGAATCCCGGCCTCCTCCAGGGCGAGACTGGTCTTGACCTTGTCCGAACAGGTGCTGGCCACGTCCGGCGGGTTCACGATCGGGACGCCGTAGGACTCGAAAAACTCCGTGACGTACATCGACCGGCTGGTGGCGACACACCGGTCGACGACGATGTCGAGTTCCGCGGCGTCGACACTCGACCCGGAGAGGCCGAACTGCTGGTCCCGGACGTCGATCTTGACCACGTCGTGGCCGCGCTCGCGGAGCTCCTCCAGCAGGAGCTTCTCGTCCGTGCGGATCCGCGAGTAGAGGAGGCCGACTTTCACGTTTACTCCCCCCAGTCCTCGTCGAGCTCCGGGGCCCGTTCGAGAACCGGCGGGTTCTCCTCGACTACTTCGAGTTCGGTCCCGCAGGTCGAACAATCGACGATCTCTCCGACTTCGATCGAGTCGTGCAGGGTCACCTCGGCCCCGCATTCCGGGCAGACTGTCATTGCAATCTCCCGTAGGACACTGATTACCTTAAGCGTTCCGAACTTATCAACAATAATATACTATCTGCAGCCGCCGCTACGCACGCAAACGCCACCGTCGAACCGGAACTGCGATCCGGAGTATCGTATATTTGAAATGATGGGTGGGTGAACGGGTGGGTCACACCCGTCGACCAGGTGCTCGCACGTTCATCGGAAATCGACCTCCATGCGTGCCTGTTCGGCGGCGTCGATGGCCGCCTGGCGTTTCGTCACGGCCCGCCGGTCGGCCTCGACGCCCGACCGGGCGTCCGCGAGTGCCTGTTCGACCTGTGATGGCGCGGGCCCGCCGCGGGAATCCCTGGCCGCAACACTCTCAGCGGGATCGAGTAGCGCCGTGAGTTCCTCGCGATCGACGAACTCCTCGAGTGGTGACCCGGTCGTCGCTTCGGTGGCCGCCGCGAGCGCCTCGATGGTGGCCGCGTCGTCCGGGGCTCCGTCGTCGATTTCGCCCGCCGATTCGAGTGTCTGGGCGGTCGTCGCGACGATTTCGTGGGCCGTGCGGAACGGGAGCCCGCTCATCGCCAGCCGATCGGCGATCCCCGTGGCCGTCGAGAACCCCTCGCCGGCCGCCTGTTCGAGGACCGCCTCGTTCCAGTCCAGGGTGCCAACCGCTCCGGCCGCGACTTCGGTCGCCTCCGTGACGGCCGCCACCGGCTCCCAGACGTGGGGTGTGGCCCGCTGGAGGTCGCGGTTGTACGCCCGCGGGAGGCCGGCGATGGTCGTCATGAGCCCCTGCAGGGCCCCGGCGGCGTCCCCGGCGGTCGCCCGGACCAGCTCCAGGGAGTCGGGGTTTTTCTTCTGGGGCATGATCGAGGAGGTCGAGGCGTAATCGTCGTCCAGGGTGATGTACCCACGATTCGCGTAGAAGATCAGGTCCTCTGCGAGCCCCGAGAGGGTCACCGTGAGCCCGGCGATCGCGCTCAGGGCCTCCAGGAGGAAGTCCCGGCCGGCGACCGCATCGAGGCTGTTCTCAACGATCGAATCGAAGCCCAGGAGTTCGGCGGTCCGTTCCCGGTCCACGTCGAAGGGGGTCCCGGCCAGCGCCGCCGCACCCAGCGGCGAGCGGTTGGTCCGGTCGTAGGCATCGAGCAACCGTTCGGTGTCCCGGGCGGCCGCGCTCTCGTAGGAGGCCAGGTAGTGAGCGACCGTCGTCGGCTGGGCCGGCTGAAGGTGGGTGTACCCCGGCATGACGGTGTCCAGGTTGTCCCCGGCGACCGAGAGAAGCGTCTCGCGAAAGGCGATGACGGCATCGAGGGTCTCCAGCAGGTCGGCCCGGAGCTGAAAGCGCAGACAGCTCGCGACCTCGTCGTTGCGCGAGCGCCCGGTGTGCATCTTGCCGCCCTCGGGCCCGACGCGGTCGATAACCGCAGTTTCGATGGCCTCGTGAACGTCCTCGCCATCGGGCAGCGCCTCGTGACCGGCCGCCTCGATCTCGTCGAGCGCGTCGAAGATCTCCCCGGCTGTTTCCTCGGGGATGATCCCCTGTTCGGCCAGCATGGTCACGTGGGCGCGGTCCACGGCCAGGTCGGCCGCGAAGATGTGGGCGTCTGCGGCCATCGAGGAGAGGAAGTCCCGGGCGGGCCCGCCGCTGTAGCGATCGCGGCGGACGACCGAACTGTCCGCGGTGTCCTCTGTCATCTCAGGTGTCGGTCTCGATGTCGGCCGCGAAGTCCGAGACGTCCGTCGAGGCCTGGATCGTGGCCGCGAGGCGGTCCTGGAAGCCGTGGTACTTCGCGAAGCCGGTCGCGTCGCCCTGCTCGATGTCGCCCATGACGGCCTGGGTGTTGAACGAGGCGGCGGCCTCGGAGTAGACCGCGTTGTCGCTCTCGCGGGCGACCGGGCGGGCCTGGCCGCCCTCGAACTTGATCGTGACCGTGCCGGTGACCTCGGTCTGGGTGTCCTCGATGAACGCCTCCAGACTATCGACGAGCGGCGAGGCCAGCAGACCCTTGTAGGCCTTCTCGGCCCACGCGTCGTCGACGGTCTGCTTGAACTGGATCGTCTCGGCGGTGAAGACATACGACTCCAGGGCTTCGTGAGCGGCGAGTAACGTCGTCGCGGCGGGGTGCTCGTAGTTCTCCCGAACCTTTAGCCCGAGGATGCGGTCTTCCATCATGTCGGTCCGGCCGACGCCGTGGGCTCCGGCGACCTCGTTGAGCGTCGTGATGAGTTCGACCGGGTCCATCGCCTCGCCGTCGAGTGCGACTGGGACGCCCTGCTCGAACTCGATCTCGATCAGTTCGGTCTCGCCGGTCGGCTCCTCGGTCCACGCGTAGATGTCCTCGGGTGGGACATAGCCCGGGTCCTCCAGGTTGCCGCCCTCGATCGAGCGGCTCCAGAGGTTCGTGTCGATCGACCAGGTGCCGTCGTTGCCGCTGTCGACGGGCAGGCCCTTCTCCTCGGCGTACTCGATCTCCCACTCGCGGGTCAGGTCGAGTTCGCGGACGGGGGCGACCACGTCCATGTCGGACTGGCGCCAGACGGCCTCGAAGCGGAGCTGGTCGTTGCCCTTGCCGGTGCAGCCGTGTGCGAGGCCCTCGGCCCCGATGTCCTCGGCGACCGCCTGGATCGTGGCGGCGATGACCGGGCGGGCCAGGGCCGTGCCCAGGGGATAGCCCTCGTAGGTGGCGTTTGCCTTGACGGCGTCCATGAGGAGGTCGCCGAAGGCCTCGGTGGCGTCGACGACGTAGTGCTCGACGTCGAGGGCCTCGGCGGTGGCTTTGGCCTCCTCGAACTCGGCTTCGGGCTGGCCGACGTCGACGGTGACGCCGACGACTTCGTCGTAGCCGTACTCTTCTTGCAGCAGCGGGACGGTGACGGTCGTGTCGAGCCCGCCCGAGAAGGCGAGCACGACGGTGTTCTGTGTCATTGTGATGGTGGTGTGGTGTGGTGTGGTTCGACGATCACTGATCGACGGACGGTCCCCCGACAACTCGCGGGTGGCGACAGATCAGGACGGTGTGGATGATTCTGGGGTCAGCGAGACCCCGCTCGTCGTCGCGAGACGGAAAGAAGGGACCCCCGGGTACGGGCCTGCGAGCGACGCCGTGCGTGCGGGGGGTGCATCGTATGTCTCCATATCGAGTCGGGCTATTTGAATCCTTCTCTTTTCGTGGCAGGCGATCACGCGCCGGTGGCCGGATTTTTAAGGCGGCTTCCCATATGCCCGCCCAATGAATCAGTCCGGTCTCGACGCGATGACGGTCCTCAAGGTGCTGTTGGCGGTGGCCGCGATCGTCGTGGGATTCGTGATCCTGGGGGCGTTCGTTCGGATTCTCGGCCGGTTGATCTGGTTCTCGGTTGGAGTGCTGGTGCTGGCTGTCCTGGCGTTGCTCGCGCTCCGACTGCTCCGGGACCTCCTGTAGGCCGGCGAATTTTTACTCGACCCATGCCTACGCCGACTGTGTACAGCGTCAACGTCCCGGTTCCGCCCGCCGTCCGGGATCTCGCCCGTGAGCTTCGACCCGCGCTCACGTCCTTCGAGCGAATCCGGCCCGCCCGGAGCCGAACGCTCGTTCTCAAACGGCTCCCGGCGGCAAACCGGCGTGAATACCTGCGGGACGCTCGCCGGGCCCGAGCGGCCCTCGACGGGGCGCCCGCCTTCGAGGCCGAAATCACGGGGCTCGATGTCTTTCGCGAGCCACCGACCGGGACCGCCCCGGTAGCCTATCTGGCCGTCGAGAGCCCCGGCCTCTTTCAGCTCCACCAGCGGCTCGTCGACGAATTCGGGGCGATCGAGGATCTGGAGGGCCCGGGGACGTACACGCCCCACGTCACTCTGGCCCGTGACGGGCCCGCGACGGCTGCTGACTCCCTCCTCGAGCGTGAGATCGAGCCGGTCCGGTTCACCGTCGACACGCTCGAACTCTACGACAGCGGCCACAGCGAGCGAGTCGAGTCGATATCCCTGCCCGCCTGATCAGGGCGTCGGCGGCCGTCCATTCCAGGCGTCCCGGTCCCGGAAGAAGTTCAACATCGCGTACTTCAGCTTGCTCGGCTCGACGTCGATCAGTTCGGCCCGTTCCTCGGGCGGGAAGTCGGGATTGACCGTGTAGTCCGGGAGCTGTGTCCGGGACGCTGGCGTGTAGCGGCGGTCGATGAGCGCCCGGACGCCGATATCGGAGGGCGATCGGATCACCCGCCCCAGTGCCTGTCGTGTCTTCCTGACCGTGGGAATTTCGACGGCGTAGCGCCAGCCGGCATCCGGCTCGCGGTCGCCGAACACCTCGTCGTAGGCGTCCTGGATGGCCTCGCTACGCTCGTCGAGGCGGGGATACGGGACGCCGACGACCGCGACCGACCGGGCGTCGTCGCCGTCGAAGCTAACCCCCTCCGCGAGCGTGCCCCAGAGGGAGGTGAACAGCACACCGTCCGTCCGCTCGACGAAGGACTGTCGCTTCTCCTCCACGGCGACCCCCGGCTCGTCGAGGAAGAGCGTGGCGTCGAGGGTCCCCGAGAGCCGGTCGTAGTACCGCTCGGCCTCGCCGTAACTGGGGAAGAAGAGCAGCGTGTTCCCGGGGGTGAACTGGACCACGTCCGAGAGGGTGTCCGTGAGGACTTCCTGGATGCCGGGATCGTCCCGTCGGCTGGCGAAAAGCGGCGGCACGTCGACCGCGAACGTCCGGCGGTTCTGCTCGGGGAAGGTCAGCCCGAAGGCGAGTTCGGCGGGGTCGGAGAGTCCGAGGACCTCCGAGAGCACGTCGAAGGGCCGCAGGGTCGCGCTCATCAGGACCGTCGCGTGAACCTCCTCGAAGAGCGTCTCGGTCACCTCACGGGGGATGCAGTTGAAAAGCTCCGCCCGGCCGTAGACCTCGTTCGTCGACTCGTCGCGTCTGATGCCGAGGGTCGGATACTGCCCGGTCTCGTCGCCCTCCTCCAGGTACCCCTCGATGAAGTCCGCCGCAGCGAGCGTCTGGGACTCCCGACGGGTCTCGGCGTCTCCCTCCCGGTAGGCCGTCTCGTACTCCTCGTCCAGGGCCGTCCCGAGTTTCAGCGCCTCGTCCAGATCCGTGCTGATGCCGGGGCCGGTGTACCGGTCGAGGAACGCCCGTGTCAGATCGTCCCGGCCAGTCTCGTTCGCGACCGGCACGTCCTGCCAGGTGGACCCGACCCGCTCCCGGTCGCCGAACCCCAGATTCGCCTCGTAGGTCTCGATCAGGGCGTCCTGGAAGGGCTGGATAATTCGGAGCGCGGCGTCGGCCCGGGAGTCCTCGACATCCCCGGCCTCGTTTGCGGCCTCCGCCAGGGTGTTCTCGGTCAGCGTTCTGGTGGCGTGGTCCCGGGCGGCGTCCTCGACGTTGTGTGCCTCATCGAAGACCGCGATCACGTCCTCGGGGTCCCGGTCGAGCCACCGGAAGAACTGGCTGCGGATGACCGGATCGAGGAGGTGGTGATAGTTCGCCACGACCAACTCGACGCCGTCGAGGCCCTCTTTGAGGCGCTCGTAGCCACAGACTCCCTGCTGTTCGGCGTAGCTGTAGACCTCCGTCGGCGTGCGCACGTCGTCAAAGAGCCAGGAGACAAAGGCGTCCCCCGGCCGGGTCAGGTTCGTCCGGTAGTGCTCACAGGTGTTCGAGTCCTCCAGGTTCGCCCGCTGTTCTTCGAGCGCTTCGATCTCTTCGAGGACCGACTGGCGCTTCTCGGTCGCCGACTCCGAGCCGTCCTGGGCCTGATCGAGCAGCCGCCGTTCCTGATCTCGAAGTTCGTCGAGTTCTTCTTCGAGTTCGACCAGATCCCGGGTCGTGTCCCGCAGGACCTGACACTCCTCGTAGCCCACGTCGATGTGACACATCGAGGACTTGCCCTTGAACACGGCACTCCGGATGGGCGTCTCGGCGTGGATCTCGCGGGCCTCCTCGACGAACTGGTGCATCTGCTGGTGGACGTTCGTCGTGATGACGACGGTCTTGTCGTGTTCCCGCGCGTACGCGAGTGACGGTGCCAGGGCGGCGAGGGTCTTTCCGGTGCCCGGGGCTCCCTCGAAGAGCACGTCCCGGCCGACCTCGAGGGCGTCGGCGATGACGTCCATCGCCTCGGCCTGATTCGGGTAGGGCTCGGGCTTCGGGAAGAACCGTTCGTACTCGGCTGCCACGTTCCCCAGTCACGCCCACTCCGGTATAAACCTCTTCCCACGGGAGTCGGTGGAAACCCTCAGGTGCCTGGCCCGCGGACCTCGTCCATGATCGTGGTCGTCTCGGATACACATCGAAGCGAGCGCCCCGGGCTCACGGGCTCGCTTCGGGAGGCCGTCCGGAGCGCCGACCGGGTGATTCACGCGGGGGACTTCACCACCGAGGCGGTGCTCGATGGCTTTCAGTCAGTTGCCTCCTCGCTCGTCGCCGTGGCCGGCAACCGGGACGAGCCAGGTGTCCAGGACCGGCTTCCCACGGCTCGCACGCTCACGATCGGGACGTTCACGGTCGCGGTGACCCACACCCAGCGTGGTGGCCAGACCGGCCTCACATATTTCGGGGCCGAGCGAGGTGCCGATCTGGTGATCTCCGGGCACACTCATCGACCGCATCTGCACACTGCGGACGGGCCAGTCCTGCTCAACCCGGGGAGCCACGCCGATCCCAGGGGCGGTGACCCGACCTACGCGACCCTCGCGAAGCGCGATGGCGATCTGGAGATCACGATCCGAGACACGACGGGGGCCGAAAAACGGTCGGTTCGGCTGGAGGGCCGAAAAGCGGGCGGGAACGGCACGAGGGGGCACTGAACCCGGGCGGTGGGGAAACGGGTTCGCCCCGGGTGACATGAGGGAGCCGTCCAAGAAATCCCCGGCGGAGCCTCAAACGCGTCTTTGAGTGTCCGACGAAACGGCTTTGTCCCTGCCCACCCCAGGTTCGAACATGGTCGACGTTGGACCGATCTTCTACCTGATACTGGCCGCACTGCTCCTGTTTTTCTTCTTCATCTATCTCATGATCCGCCGCACCGTCCTGGGATTCAAGGAGGGCGTCGATCGAAGTCGGGACCGCTGATCAGAACCGCGTCTGGACGGCCTCGATCGCCGCCTCGATGTCCGCGGCAGTCACGTCCCAGTGGGTGACAAAGCGGGCGGTGTAGGGGCCGAACTCGGAGGCCTGGACGCCTTCGTCCTCGATCGCTTCCAGGAACGCCGACGCGGTCACGTCGAGTCCGGCGGTGTCGGCGAGCACGATGTTGGTCTCCGGCGGCGTCACCGCGAGCCCCTCGATTTCGTCGAGGCCGGCGGCGAGCGTCGTAGCGTTCTCGTGGTCCGTTTGCAGGTGGTCCCGGTTTTCGAGCGCGAGCAGGCCCGGCGCGGCGACCATCCCGGCCTGGCGCATCCCGCCGCCCAGGAGCTTTCGAATGCCGATGGCCTCCTCGATGAAGGCTTCTGACCCCGCGAGCATCGACCCGATCGGCGCGCCAAGCCCCTTCGAGAGACAGAACATCACCGAGTCGACGGGCTCGGTGTAGGCCGTCACGTCGACGTCGTTCGCCACGGCCGCGTTGAAGACCCGGGCCCCGTCGAGGTGGACGGGTACACCCAGGCCGTGGGCACTTTCGACCGTCTCGGCGAACGCGTCGGGATCGAGGGCCAGGCCGCCACGGGCGTTGTGCGTGTTCTCCAGGCTGAGCAGGCCAGTTTCGGGCCGGTGGAGGTCCCCCTCCAGATACGCCGCCTCGACCTGTTCGGGTGTCGGCAGTCCCCGCTCGGCGTCGATCGTCCGGATCTGGAGCGCGGAGTGCTGGGAATATCCGGCCCGCTCGTAACGGACGACGTGGCTCTCGCGGTCGGTGATGGCCTCCTGCCCACGCTCGGTGTGGACCCGGGCGGCGATCTGATTGCCCATCGTCCCGGACGGGACGAACAGCGCCGCCTCGGTCCCGGCGATCTCGGCGGCCCGGGCTTCGAGTTCCGTGACGGTCGGATCGTCTCCGTGGACGTCGTCGCCGACGGCAGCGTCGGCTGCGGCCTCGCGCATCTCGTCGCTTGGGCGGGTGACGGTATCACTTCGCAAGTCGATCATGCACAATGCTGGGCGGGCGGCCGTTAAACGAATGACGGTCCGCTCGCCGGCCCGTCCTGTGGTCATGTCACACGACCACATGAAACATTATCACACCCATCCGGCACCTCAATGAACAAATATAGGGCATTCTGTCTCCAAAATGGGAGTATGGCAGAAACAGACGCGAAAAGTGAACACACAGTTTCGTACTCGATCTCGGCCGAGAGCAAGACCGCGACGCACACGGTTATCGAGGCCCGGGACTTCGAGTTCTCCGTCGACGAGCCGACCAACGTTGGTGGCACGAACGCCGGACCGAACCCCGTCGAGTACATGCTGGGGGCGCTTGCCGGCTGTCTGAACGTCGTTGGCCACACCGTGGCCGAGGAGATGGGTATCACCGTCCGGAACATCGCCGTCTCCATCGAGGGCGACCTCGATCCGCGGAAGTTCATGGGTCGGGCCGAGGAGCCACGCGCGGGGTATCAGGATGTGCGGGTCGACCTGACGGTCGACTCCCCGGCTGACGAGGCGACCCTGGCGGACTGGCTCGAAACCGTTGAATCGCGCTGCCCGGTCAGCGACAACTTCCAGAACCCGACTCCGGTCTCGCTTTCGGTCACGACCGAGTGATCGCCGGGCAACCCTTGAAGGCCGTCCAGCCCATACGGCTTGCCGTGCCCGATATCGAGTGCCCGGAGTGTGACCGTGCGATCTCGATGCACGAACTCGAGACGAGAACCGTCGCGAAATCGGAGGGCTTCGAGACGTCCTATCGCTGCCCGTACTGTGGGGCGAACTTCGAAGACGTGTCGGACCTCCTGTAAGTTATTTCTCCTTATGGTTTTAAGCCCGAGCCGAGCGTAGGAGGTGGCATGGGAGAACTCGAAACCGAAGCCGAGAAGACACGCAAGCAGATCGCCCTCTACCTGCGGGATCTCGCCGATCAGCTGGAGGCCGATGGCGCGGTCTGTCTGGACCTCGGGGGAAAGGAGGTGGTGTTGAACCCGACCGATCCGGTCACCTTCAAGCTGGAGGGTGAGTCGGACTGGTCGGCGGGCGAGACGGAGGCCAAACAGAGTATCGAACTCGAACTGGTCTGGCGGACGCCGGCGACCACGCCCGAGGAGGGGGAACTGACGATCGAGGAGTAATCCGACCGGCCAGCTGAAAGATTGATAGGCGGGTGGCCCATTCGCCCGCCATGAACGAACTCGTCGCCGATTTCGCGGGCGAACTCGTCTCGTTGCTGGCGGTCGCGATCGGCTCAACGCTGTTTACCGCCCTCGGCCTGCTGGGCGAACAGGCCGCGCTGTCGAACGTCATGGCCGGGAGCCTGGCTCTTGGGGCCTGGGAGCTCTTTATCGGTGCCTGGGCGCTGTTCGTCGGGGTGTACCTGCTCGGGATCAAACAACTCGTGCCGCGAGCTCGGGCGCTGCTCGCCTGATCGGCTCCGCTCGGTCTCCAGTTTCGGAGAATCGACCCGCTCCTTTACTGTCACTCCACTCATAGGTAGTGGGTATGACAGCTGAGAATCACACGGGGCCGGTACCGACCCAGGGGATGTCCGCCCGCTCGCTCGCGGGGTTGGGGACCGCTCTCGCAGGAATCATCGCCTTCATGGGGATCATCACCGGCGAGGTGCTCTACCCGAACTACTCCACTCGCCAGGACATCAGCGACCTCGGTTCGACGCGCCCCCCGAACCCGGTCATCCACGAGCCGTCCGCGACGATTTTCAACTCCACGATGGTGATTTCGGGGCTCTGCCTGCTGGTCGCCGCGTACTTCGCGTATCGAGCGCTCGGCCGGGCGGATTTTCCGCTCTTGCTCGGCGTGTTCGGTCTCGGTGCGCTCGGAGTTGGTGTGTTTCCGGGGAACGTCACTCCCTGGCACGGCCTCGCCGCCTTGCTCACCTTCTTCGCGGGTGGGGTGACGGCGATTTACTCGGTCCGAATCGTGGACCGGCCCTTCGCGGTGCTCTGTGGGCTCCTGGGTGGGATTTCCCTTACCATCCTCGTAAGTCTGATCGCGCTCGGGATCGCTGGCGTGCCCCATCCGCTGGATTTCCTCGGCTCCGGCGGCGTGGAGCGCTGGGTCGCCTATCCGCTCCTGCTCTGGGCGGTAGTCTTCGGTGGGTATCTGATGGGTGCGGATTCGACTGTGGGGTAGGGCTGGTGTCACTCCGCAGAAACGCGGGCACGACACCTCCTATTATTCTTTTTCAAGGGCGTCGTAGATTTCACGGTGGGAATCGCGGTCTTGGGCAGCGACCCGGCGGACGAGTTCTCGGCGGATGTCGGCCATCACCTCGTCCAGGGGAGATGGGGATTCGGTCCCTTCCTCCGTTGCCATACTTCTTGATTCGTCACGGAAGCCGTTAATCATTCGGGTCCGTCCCCGTGGATAATTCTTCAAGTCCATACTTGATGAGGTCTTCACGCCAATTCTCGATTGCGCCCGGCAGACCGAGGGATTCCGTGTGCGTTTCGAGATAGGTAATGGCCTCCTCCCTATCGATTGAAGTCTCGGCTTTGCCGAACTGCTTGAGAATTGTCCGAATCTCACTATCATATTTGAACTGGTACCCATTCAGAAAATAAAAGACGACAGTGGTGTTGAGGGCCGTGCGCTTGTTGGCATCGACGAATGGGTAATTCGCCACGAGGAGTCGAAGCAGGTGATACGCCTTTTCGTGAATCGTCTCAGGCGCCCGTCCGAAACTTCCCTCTTCAATATAGTGAAGAGCAAACTCGATTTCCCCACGCTGTTGTACTCCCCGGGTCGTATCGGCGTACTCCGTAACAATTTCCTCGTGAATGGTGAGGATGTCCTCGACTGACGGATACCAGAAGTCAGTCATCACCTCACTGGACAGAGCGGACGCGTGTAATCGTTCCGATGGGTGTATGCAATTGTTCAAATCCCGTGTGCCGCTTTCTTCGTCGCCTGCTCCTCAGAAAAGCGGGCACGGTGGGATTCGAACCCACGACCGTCGGATGTCTCCCCCACACAGCCAGGCTGCCCGGGTTAGAAGTCCGACGCTCTGTCCGGACTGAGCTACGTGCCCTCGAACTCGCGTTCGGTGCCCGGCGTAATATGTGTTACACTCGCCACCCGGCCCGGAGCGGAACCAAAAAGACCCGGCCCCGTCTATCCCGGACCAATGACTGTTATCGGGATCGTCGGCCTGCCGGGCAGCGGCAAGAGCGAAGCCGCGACGGTGGCCCGCGAACTCGGCCTGCCGGTGATCACCCTGGGGGATATCGTCCGCGCGGAGACCGAACAGCGGGGACTTGACCCCAGTGCCGACCACGGCCAGGTGGCCCAGGCCCTCCGCGAGGAGGAGGGCCTGGCGGCCATCGCCGACCGCGCGCTGCCCGCGATTCGAGACGCTCGCCGGGATCACGACGCCGTGGTCGTCGACGGCATCCGGTCGGGTCACGAGGTCGAGCGCTTCGAAGACGCCTTCGGCGATGACTTCCGACTGGTGGCGATCACCGCGCCGGACGAACTCCGCGCCGAACGCCTGGAGGTTCGCAACCGGGACTCCGGGGCCGAGTCGGGCGGGGAGACCCTCGCCGACCGGGACGAACGCGAACTCGGCTTCGGCATCCGGGAGGCGATGGATGGGGCCGATGTTACGATCGAGAACGACGCCTCGCTGTCGGCATTCCGGGACGCCGCGAGCGCGGTCTTCGAGGAGGCCATCGAGGGCTTTGTCTCCCGGATCGAGGTGACCGTAGAGGCCCCCGTCAACGAGACCGAGGTCCCCGACCGGGTCGCCGAGGCCGTCGCCGAACTCTTCCCCGAAGCCGAAATCGAGGTGGCCGAGGACCGGGTGCGGGCGACCAGCCATCAGCTAACGCACTTCCGGGAGCGACTCTTCGAACAGCGGATCCTCGACACCGCCCGCCAGGAGTTCTTCGAGCGAGCCGGGCCACGCGGTTTTTCCTTCGAACTGAAAAAACAGGCCGCTCGCCAGGACGTGATCACCTTCTCGGTGGGGCGGCCGGACGAACTGGGCGCGATCGAAGTCGCGGTGACCGTCCACGAACCCGACGTGGAGGCCTTCATCGATCACCTCGCGCCGGCGACAGAGGACGGGACCCCGCCGTCCTGATCAGGTAAAGGCCGACACGGTGAGAAAGAGCATGACGACCCCGAACACGTCAGCGAGCACGGTGACCACCGGAATTACCACGTCGTCGGGGTCCAGGCCGGCCTGGTAGGCCCCGTAGGTCGTCAGCACGGTGGCGACGATCGCGACGGCAGCGAGGCCAGCCCCGCTGGTCGTCGAGATGAGGACCACGCGCCAGAGCGGGAGGACGACCCGTCCGGTCACGAGCGCGAGGATCCAGGCCCCGGCCCCGACGAGGGGAAAGAGCGTGAGTGCGAGGGCCACCGTCGCCAACGAGTGGCCACCCAACTGCTCGTCGCGGAAGCGAAAGGAGAGCGTGCCCAGGTGAAACGCCGTCGAGAGGCGCGAGGCGAGCAAACTGCCCAGGTTTCCGGCGGTTCCGATGGTGACCGGGACGAGGATCAAAAGCGAGGGATACTGGTAGAGCGCCTCCTCGAAGGTGGCAAGCAGCAGCCCGGAGCCAACCGCGACGGCGGTGAGCAGCGTGAGCGTCGGCAGGGTGGCCCGGGAGATCGACCGGAACGTCCAGTGGCTGCCTGGCTGGGACTGCATCTAGACCCCCCCGACGACGATCCGGACCGCGAGCAACAGGAAGGCGATGCCGATGACGTCCCCTGTGGTCGTCACGAGCGGCCCCACGAGCGTGTCGGGGTCGATCCCACGTCGGAAGCCCAGGAACATCACGGCGATGACGACGGCCGCGAGCGCGAGTCCGGAGAGAAACGCCGCGATGAGCGCGATCGCCAGGAGTTCCCAGAGCGGGGCCACCCCCTGGCCCAGCGCGAGCATGGCCAGGACGGTGAGCACCGCGGCGAACCCACTCGCGAGCAGGTTGTTCGAGGAGGCTGCGGCGGTCGCCGCCTGCAGGCGCTTGTCGTCCACCTGCAGTTTGGGGCCAACAAGCCCCTGGTGGAGCCCGGAGGCGATCCGCGCGGCGAAGGCCCCGAAGACGTTCCCTCTGGTGGCCAGCAGGGCCGGAACGAGGACCAACAGACCGCGAGTCCGCTCCAGATCCGCCTCCATGCCCGTCAGCACGAGTCCGGCGAACAGGCCCCCGACGGCCGCCACCAGAAGCGGGCCGAGTGCCTCGCGGTAGGCTGATCGAGCCAGCGAGGCGACTGTCATCGTCGGTACCTCGTCCGCACCGGGCAAAAAGGGTCCGTCCGAACGCGACGAATGGCCTTATCCGAGCGGGCCCATGTCACCGAGGTCGCCGCCGGGCCCGCCACCGCCCTGCATCTGTTTCATCATCCGCTCCATGTCCGCATCGCCCATGCCCTGGAACTGCTTGAGTGCCCGCTCCATCATCCGGTACTGCTCTAAGAGTTCGCGCACGTCGTCCACGTCGGTGCCGCTACCGGCCGCGATCCGTTTCATCCGGCTGGCACCGATCGACCGGGGGTTCTCCAGTTCGTCCTCGGTCATCGAGTCCATGATGACCTCGAAGGTGCGCATGCGCTCCTGGGTCATGTCCATGGCCTCGTCCGGGAGTTGGTCCATCATCCCCCCACCGAGCCCGGGCACCATGTCCAGGACCTGGGAGAGCGGCCCCATCCGGTCGAGGGCCTTCATCTGGTGGCGCATGTCCTTGAGGGTGAAATCCCCCTCCAGCATGTCCTCGGGGTCCCAGTCCTCCTCTTCGGCCTCGGTCTCCTCCATGGCGCGCTCGACGCGCTCGGTGAGCTGCTTGAGGTCGCCCATCCCGAGGAGCCGGGAGATGAACCCGGAGGGCTCGAAGCGCTCGATGTCCTTGACCGTCTCGCCGGTCCCCAGGAAGGCGATCGTCGAGTCCGTCTCGTTGACGGCGGTCAGCGCCCCGCCACCCTTCGCCGTCCCGTCGAGCTTGGCGATGGCGACGCCGTCGATCCCGATGGCCTCGTCGAACCGCTGGGCCTGCTCTTTGGCCCCCTGGCCGATCGCGGCGTCGAGCACCAGCAGGTTGCGATCCGGTTCGACGGCGGCCGCGATGGCCTCGATCTCGCCGATGAGCCCCTCCTCCAGGGCGTGGCGACCGGCGGTGTCGACGATGCGAACGTCGGCTTCGGCCGTGGCTTCCATGCCGTCCCGGGCGATCTGGACCGGGTCGTCGGCGTCCGGATCGCCGTAGAAGTCGACTTCCGCGCGCTCGGCCATCTCCTTGCCCTGGTCGTAGGCTCCTGGGCGGAAGGTGTCGGTCTGGATGACCGCGGGCCGCAGCCCCTTCTTCGAGAACCACCAGGCCATCTTCGCGGCGGTGGTCGTCTTCCCCGACCCCTGGAGGCCGGCCAGGAGGATCGTCTGTTCTTCGAGGGGGACTTCGGTGGACTCGCCCACCAGCTCGACCAGCTCCTCGTAGACGATCCGCAGGACGTGATCGCGGGCCGTGGTCCCGGCCGGCGGCTCCTCGTCCAGGGCGCGCTCGCGAATGGCGTCCGAGAGGTCCATCACCAGCCCCGTGTCCACGTCGGCCTGGAGCAGCGATCGCTGGATCTGGGTGACGACCTCGTCGACGTCCTCCTCGCTGATACGGGATTTCCCTCTGAGGTCGTCCAGCGTCGACCTGAGCGAACTCCCGAGATCGTCGAGTACCATCTTGTTACCCGTAGTAGGCTCGCCGAGCGGTAAAGGTCTAACCGTGTGCCCACGGGGGAGGGGCCGACTTATCCGGCTGTACGTCGAAGGCAGGGTGTGTCACAGACGCCGGTCTTCGTCACGCGCCCGCTGCTCGCGGTGCTGCTCGAACTGGCGGCCGACGCGAGCCCAGAATCGGTGACCGTCTCGCTCTCGGCCACTGCGGCCGCCGATTTGGATCCCCAGTCGGCCCCTGCGGAGCGAGCCAAAAGCGACGGGCCGGTTCGCCGACTTGACGATCTCGAGCCCGACACGCCGGTGTTCTCGGACTTTTACTTCCCCGACGTGGGCAACGCGTTGGAGTTCGTCTTCGGCGTCGATCTCGGGACCCCGGCCGGGCAGACACAGGCCCGCTTTCTCTCCCATCCCGACGGGAACCCGGAGTTGAGCATGCGGGACGATCTGCACGCGACGGTGCTGGTGGCGGTGCCACCCTGGGAGCCGGCGAACGTCGTCGCCTTCGGTCGGAACGGGACGGAACGCTCGCTTGTCACCGTCGCGGCCGCGGCTCCCGAGACTGATTTCGACGCCGATTACTGATGGGTAAAGAGCATCGGCTTCTCCTCCGAGGTTCGGGAGACACAGATGTCCAGTGGCTCTGAGAGCTCCAGGCTCGTGCTCTCGCCGGTGACGATCACGAGGTCGGCGAAGGGTTCATCACACACCGGACAGGGGATCGAGGTGGTGTTCTGATAGCGCTTCATCGACTCGGTCTCCTCACGGGGCGTGAGGTAGCTGACGAGCTCGTCGTAGTCCTCGTCCATACAGGCCCCTCGTGGCCGACCCCGAAAGCGTTTCGGCCCGACTACTCGCCCAGCAACTCCTCGACCACCGCTTCCGGGTCGAAGGCCTGCAGGTCGTCATAGCCCTGGCCGGTGCCCAAAAAGAGGATCGGCGCGCCAGTGACCTTCGCGATCGAGATGGCCGCGCCGCCGTGGGTGTCGGCGTCGGCCTTCGTGAGAATCGCCCCGTCGATGTTCGCGGCGTCGTCGAACTCGGCCGCGCGGTTGACCGCGTCCTGGCCGGCGACGGCCTCGTCGACGAAGATGGTGAGGTCGGGTTCGACGACCCGGTCGATCTTCGAGAGCTGGCTCATCAGGTCGTCGCTCGTGTGCAGGCGACCGGCCGTGTCCCCGAGCACCACGTCGATGTCGTTGGCCGTGGCATACTCCACGGCGTCGTAGATCACGGCCGCGGGGTCGCCACCCTGTTCGTGGCTGATGAGCTCTCGATCCAGCCGGTCGGCGTGCACCTCGATCTGCTCGTTCGCGCCGGCGCGGTAGGTGTCCCCGTTCGCGAGCACCGAGGAGAACCCACGCGATTCGAGGTACTTCGAGAGCTTCGCGATCGTCGTGGTCTTCCCGACGCCGTTGACGCCGGTGAAGACGATGACGACCGGTTTGTCCGCCACCGCCAGTCGCTCGACGAAGTCGAACTGCCCCACCGAAACAACATCCAGCAGGGCCTCGCGCAGGGCGTCCTCGATCAAAGACTCCGTGCTGTCGGTGATCGTCTTCTGCTCGCCGACGAGTTCGGCCTCGATGCCGTCGAGGATCTCCTCGGCGACGTCCATCTCCACGTCGTTTTCCAACAGTGCCATCTCGAGGTCCCAGAGCGGGCCCTCGAGGTCCTCGGCGTCGAGGATGACCTTGCCGGTCGCCAGTGATTTGGCTCGGTCAGTAAACGAGGGATCCGCCGACTCCTCGGCGGCTGCTTCGGGGGCCTCCGAATCGGCCTGGGCGTCCGCTTGCTCCTCGGCGACGTCCGCGGCATCCTCCCGGAACGCGCCCAGCTTCTCCTTCAGCCCGTCGAACATCCTACTCCTGCTGGTCGCCCTGCATCTGGGCCTGCTGCTGGAGCATCTGCTGTTGGGCCTGCTGGGCCTGCTGTTCGAGCTGTTGCTCCTGCTCGTCGAGTTCGGACTCCTCCTCCCGGAGCTCCTCGATGCGCTCGTCGAGCCGTTCCTTCTTGGTTTCGAGGGTTTCTGCGGCCTGCTCGCGGTCCTCGGTCGCCGCGAAGTTCGCCCCAAGCGAGACGACGATCTCGTCGGCGTCCTCGATCGTGGCGCGGACGAAGGCGTCCCCGCCCAGCGGGACGTGGACCGTCCCACCAGTTTCGAGCACGTCGAGGCCTTCGATGGCCTCGTCGATCTCGCCCTTCTCTTCTTCGAGTGATTCGACTTCCGCTTCGAGTTCTTCACGTCGCTCCTGCAGTGCCTCCATCTCCTGCTGAAGCGCCTGAAGCTGACCGCCGCCTCCCATACTCATGCTCGAAAAGGGGGTTTTGCGTCGGAAGTATCTTCCTACTCGGGACTACGCGTCGATGTAGCCCAGCGCGTCCTCGATGCGGCCCAGTTCCGGGCCCGTGGTGTCCTGGCCGACCACGTATCCGGCCGCGTTGGCGACGAGGCCCGAGCCGACGAGCTGGCCGCCGTAATTGACCGTGCCCACATCCGCCGGCACCGAGAGGGCGGCTTCCACGGCATCGAGTTCCGCGTCGGTCGACTGTGGGTGACAGAGTACGCCGCGATTTGTCGCCACGGCGGCGGTGCCAACCGTCGCGACGCCGCCGAGTTCGCCCCGTTCGACGGGTACCTCGAGGGTCGCTTCGACGATTTCGGCCGCCGCCGCTGGGAGTTCAGGGTGGATGTACGCACCGTGGTCGTTGGCGAGGATCACGTTCCCGGCGGCGTTGATCCGACCCGGGAGTCCTGCGACCGGGAGCCCCGTTTCCTCGGTGAGCCGGTCGCGCTCGCGCTCGGTCACGCGATCGCTGACGACGATGCCGTGTCGATTCGCCACGAGGAGCGTCCCGACGGTACCGGCCCCGTCGATCGTGGTCTCGATGACCGGCACTGCAAGCTCCTCGCGGACGGGGTCGATGATCTCCGCGTCGAGGTCCGGTCGCACGACGGCGAACTCGTCAGTCGCGGCCAGGTAGACCCCGACGTACGACGACCCGTAGAATGCAGTGCGAAGCACTCTCAGGACTCGGCGTGTTCGGCCTCGACCACCGCGCTACCTTCCTCCTCGAAGCGGGCCGCTCGGACGCGGACCTTGCTCGGCGGGTTGGCACGGCCACGGGCCCAGACGGCCTCGTTGATCGATGGGTCCAGCCGGACCGCGTCCGTCTCGACCTTGAAGTGGGTGGCGAGGTGTTCGCGCACGAAGGACATGGCCTTGTCCCCGCGCTCGCTCTTGGACGACGCGTTGACCTTGCGGAGGGGCACCGTGACGATGCGCTCCTCGAAGTCGCTCGCGCTCATGTTACTCGTCCGTGTCGCTTCGCCGCCAGTGGCGACGCTGCGGGTTGCGCTGGGTTTCCTGGTCGGTCTTCATGATGACCCAGGCCGGGACCCGGCTGTTCTGCCGGTCCAGCTTGGCCAGTCGCTTTTTCTTGGCCTTCGTCTTCTTGCTCATGGTGGGCTGAGATACTGTCTCTACTCCTTAAAACGTTGTCCGTTTCCCGCCGCCCCGTCGAGGGCCACCCGCTCGACGGTCTCGTAGACTGGTCCCTCGCTGGTCAACCGGCTCTCGGTCAGGCTCACGGCTTCGACGGTCGTCGTCCCGATGGTCGGTTCTCGTTCGCTCACCAGCTGTTGGACCAGTTCCTTGCCACCGGCGTGTTTCATCCGCGCCAGCGTGACGTGGGGCGTGAAATCGTGTGTTTCGGGCTCGAAGCCCAACTCGATTAGTCCCGCTTCGATCGGGGCCTGTAACGTGCGGAACTGCTCGGCTCCCTGGCCCACCCCGAGCCAGAGGACGCTGATGTACTCCATGGAGGGAAACACGCCCAACCCCTCGAACGTGGCCTCGAAGGGGGCCACGTCGGCCGCTTCGACGGCGGTTTCGAGCGCGGCGGTGATCTCTTCGACCCGGTCGGGATCGGTGTCCCCGAGGAACTTCAGGGTGACGTGGGCCTGCTCGGGGTCGGTGAAGTCGAGTCCGGAGGCCCCTTCGAAGGCCGCCTGGAGGGCGGCGATCGGCTCGGCGAAGGCCGCCGGCAGGTCGACGCTGACGAACAGTCGCATAGCGGCGTTTCGCGGGCCGGTGGCCTTAACCCTCCGTCTCTCATATCCGACGACATGACTGAGGACGACGAGCGACACGAGTTCTCTTCGGGGCAGGGATTCGAGGAGCCCTACGAGGGCTTCGACCTGGACCCACCGGAACTCGACGTCGACGACCCCACCCAGGTCGACCCGGTAGACTCCCGGGCGCTCACGGACCTGCTCGATGACCGGAACATCGCCGCCGACGAGGTTGATGCCGATCAACTCATCGACGTCGGCATCGAGTACATGTCGATCAACCGCCACGAGCAGGCCGTCGAGACCTTCGAGCGGGCCGCCCGGTACGCCGAGGACGACACCCGCGAGGCAGAGGCCTGGGTCAGCAAAGGGATCGCCCACGGTGAACTCGAGGAGTGGGACGCCGCCGTCTCCGCCCATCGCGAGGCGTTGCACGTCGACGAGGACGGCGAGTTCGCCGCCCTGGCCCATACGAACCTGGCCTACGCGCTCTGGGAGCGCGGCGAGACCGAGCCCGCCTTCGAGCACGCCGAGGACGCCGTCAAGGCCGACCGACGGGTCCCGCAGGCGTGGTACAACCTCGGATTTATTCAGGTCGAGCAGGGTCGCCACGAGGACGCCCTGGAGTGTCTGGACAACGCGATCCGCCTGGGCTTTACCGAATCCGCCGTGTACGAGGAGAAGGCCCGGGCCCTCGAAGGCCTCGAACGCGACGAGGAGGCCGCCGAGATGCGCGAGACCGCAACGGAGATGCAGGAAGCCGAAGAGGAGCGCCTGGTCCAGCAGGAATGATCCTCTCGGAACGACGGACGGACCAGGGGCTGCTGGTCACGGTCTGTGACGCCGAGGTGCTGGGCGAGACCTTCGAGGACGGTTCGGTCTCCATCGAGGTCACCGAGGACTTCTACGGCGGTGAGCCAGTCGAGACCGAGACCGTCGTGGCGGCCCTCTCGCGGGCGACGATCGCGAACCTCGTCGGTCGGGAGTCAGTGGCCCTGGCCATCGAGGAGGGATTCGTCGACGAGGAGCGAGTCCTCGACGTGGGCGAGACCCGCCACGCCCAGTATCTCCGACTGTAGCTAATCTAACCGGGCCCGCGCACCCAGGGTGAGTGAGACGCCGCCGCCCAAAAGCGTGGGCAGCCAGTAGGTCGCCGCCCGGTGGAGCAACACGGCGGCGGTCGCCAGGCCGCTGTCGACCGGCGTCGTGGCCACCAAAAGCGCCACGAGTGTGGCCTCGATGCTCCCGAACCCGCCGGGGAGGGGCATGAAGCCGGCGAGTTTTCCGACCGGGATGACGATCAACAGCGTCGCGAGTGGGACTGGGCCGCCCAGGCCCCACAGCGCGACCGCGAGTGCCCCGACCTCGAAGAGCCAGCCGGCACTCGAAAAGCCAAGCGCCGTGACGAGGGTCACCCGGTTCGACGCCACCCGGCCCAGATCGGCCCTGAACGCGACATAGCGCTTCCGGGCCGCCTGCAGGAACCGGGAGGCGGCCGCCGGGAGCGCCTCGCCGAGTCGGTGGAGACCCCGCTGAATCGGGGACTCGATCCGTTCGAGAATCGACCGCCGATACCGCAGTCCGATTCCGGCCAGGGCCGTGAGCAGGGCCGCAATCCCGAACACGGCCAGCACGACCTGAGTCAGCTTGCGGTTCGGCGAGAAGACGGTGACGGTCAAAACGGCGCCGAAGACCGCGATCGAGATCGAGGTGAAAATGTGGGCCGCATCGACGGTCGCGATGGCCGCGAGCGCCGATTCGTAGCGCGTGTCGGTCACCCGGTTGATCACGTAGGCGGTTACTGGCTCGCCCCCCGCCTGACCGAACGGCGTGACGTTGTTCGCGAACATCGCCGAGGCGTACAGGGCGATCCCCTTGGGACGGCTGACGGACACGCCGAGAGATCCAAGGACCGTGCGAAGGGAGAGGCCCCAGGCGGCGACCTGCGCGAGCCCGAAGGCTGCGACCAGTCCGACCAGTTGGGGGTTCGCTGCCGAGAGGGCCTGTCCGATGCGTTCGATCCCGACGAAGGAGAGCAATACTCCCATCACCGCGAGCGAGCCGAGAAATCCGATGAACGCGACCTGCCGGCGTCTCACACTCGCTCACCACCGGAATCGAACCAGCCGGCGACCGCCCGCGGCCCCTCGATCGACATCACTCCACGCGAAGCCAGGGGACCTCGATCAGTGGCGGGATGTACGTCTCGATGTGATGCTCCCAGACGCCCTGCTCGCCGAAGGCCTCCCCGTGGTCGGCGGTCACGACGACCTCGCCGTCCAGTTCTTCGACGAGTTTCTCGACCTCCGCCAGGGCGAGTCGGAGGTTCCCCTCGTAGTACTCCCGGAGCGTGTCCTCGATGCCGCCGCTCACGAGGTCGGTGGCGCTCGCGGCGTCGAGTTCGACGAGCATCCCGAGTCGCTGGGCCAGTTCGCTGTCGCCCAGTTTCGGTTCGATCCAGCGCCGGAACCGTCCTCGCAGGGTCTCCGGGTCGGTCTCGCTTGCGTTGCCGCTCGCTGGCACGTCGTCGAAGCCGGCCTTGATCCGCTTCATCTTCCGGCCGGTCCCCTCCTGGATGAACGGGGCGTGGGGCTGGAGGTAGTGGACGACCAGGCGGCCGTCATACCCCTCGTTCAGATGTTTGCGAGCCGACTCGGTTACCGCTCCCGGCGTGACCGCACCGATGTCCTCGTCCCACTCCTCCTGCCAGAGGTCCACGATGGTGTCGATGTGCTCGGTGGCGGTCCACTCGTAGCCCGAGGAGGCCCCCCACTTGAGTTCGTTGAGCGGGATGCCCAGGCTGTTGATGAAGGGGTTCGCCGAGAGATAGGTCAACTCGTGGTTGCCGGTGAAGGTCTTGGTCGCCCATTCGGGCGTTGCAGAGCCCGGACTGCGGACTTTCGTCAGCTCGCCGTCCAGGTACTCCTCGTAGATCCGCTCGAAGGTGTCATAGCGGGCCGCGTCCAGCACGATGAGGTAGTCCCAGTCCGTTCCCACGACGTCCTGTTCCGGGAGTGTGTCGAGTTCGCTCATAGTAGTCTCAACGCGGCCTCGTTGGCCGAACTTCGCCACTCGGCGGGTAAAGTATTGTGATACGGGGATGTTCGCCCGAGCCCACCGGGAGACACTTGGGGATCGGTCCCCAATCGAGGCCCAATGACGGCCACGGAGCACCAGGGACTTGACGTCGAGGCCGTGCGCGCGGACTTCCCGATCCTCTCCCGGACGGTCGGCGAGGACACGCCACTGGTCTATCTGGACAACGCGGCGACGACCCAGTCCCCCACCTCGGTCATCGAGGCGATGAACGAGTACTACCGGACGTACAACGCGAACGTCCATCGGGGCATCCACCAGCTCTCGATGGAGGCCTCGATCGAGTACGAGGAGGCCCACGACCGGATCGCCCGCTTCATCGGGGCCGCGGGCCGCGAGGAGATCGTCTTCACGAAGAACACGACGGCGTCGATGAATCTGGCCGCCCAGGCCTGGGGTCGGGAACACCTCGAACCCGGGACCGCCGTGGTTCTCACGGAGATGGACCATCACGCCTCGCTGGTCCCCTGGACACAGATGGCCGAGCGGACCGGCGCGGAGGTCAGACACATCCCGATCGACGACCATGGGCGACTCGACCTGGAGCGGGCCGCCGAGTTGATCGACGACGACGTCGAGATGGTGAGTGTGCCCCACGTCTCGAACACGCTGGGTACGGTCAACCCGCTGTCCACGCTCGCGGATATGGCCCACGAGCACGACGCCCTGATCCTGGGCGATGGGGCCCAGGCCGTGCCGAACCGGCCGGTGGACGTGGCCGCCCTCGACGTGGATTTCTATGCCTTCTCCGGGCACAAGATGGCCGGCCCGACCGGCATCGGCGTGCTCTACGGCCGGGAGTCGTTGCTGGAGTCGATGGAGCCCTTCCAGTTCGGCGGCGGCATGATCGAGCGGGTCACCCTGGACGGGGCGACCTGGGCCGAACTGCCCTGGAAGTTCGAAGCCGGGACACCACCCATCGCCGAGGGGGTCGGGCTGGCCGAGGCGGCCGATTACCTGGATCACCTCGGGATGGACCGCGTGCAGGCCCACGAGGAGCAGCTCACCCAGTACGCCCACGAGCGGCTGGCGGAACGGGACGACGTGACGGTGTATGGGCCGCCGCCTGGTGAGGACCGTGGCGGGCTCGTCTCGTTCACCCTCGATGGGGTCCACCCACACGACCTCTCCTCGATCCTGAACGAGGCCGGCGTGGCCGTTCGGGCCGGCGACCACTGTACGCAACCACTGCATGACTGTCTCGGCATTCCCGCCTCGGCCCGGGCTTCCTTTTATGTCTACAACACCACCGAGGAGGTCGACGTGCTCCTTGAGGGTCTGGACACGGCCCGGGAACTGTTCGCGTAGATTCGGCCCTCCGTAGCACCCTTGTACCCCGCTCGCCTACTCCCGTGTAATCATGAGTATGGGATCGGACATGTACCGCCAGCAGATCCTGGATCACTACAAGAACCCCCGCAACTACGGCGAACTCGACTCCCCGACCTTCAGTCACCGGGGGTACAACCCCTCCTGTGGGGACGAGATCGAGTTCGACGTCGAACTCGCCGCGGACGGCGAGACCATCGAGGCGGCGACCTTCCACGGTGAGGGCTGTGCCATCAGCCAGGCCGCGGCGAGCATGCTCGGGGAGCGACTGCCGGGGATGACGCTCGCGGACGTCGAGGCGATGGATCGGGACGACATGACCGAGATGCTCGGCGGGGACATCAGCCCCATGCGGATCAAGTGTGCGGTGCTCGCGGAGAAAGTCGTCCAGGACGGTATCGAGATCTATCGCGGCGAGCGCGACCCGGAAACGACCGAAATCTCGGAGTAAGAGCCTAGGACTGCTCGTAGGCGTCGGCGCGGCGGTCGATCTGTCGACCGAGCGCGCCGAGGAAGGCCATCAGGAATCCGAGTCCCCGCTGGACGTCCTCGTCACGCATTTTCCGCATCGCGCCCATCATGCCGACCTTCTCGGGATCCTCGAAGGTGTCGGCCTCGTCCATCGCGTCCATCATGGCCTGGAGCGTGCGAATCGTGTTCGTCTGACTCGCGCTCCCGGCGACCAGGCCTAGGTCGTTCGCCAGCCCGGCGACCTCGACGACCATCTCGTCGTCGAGGGCGTCGGCCAGAAGCGAGATGGCCGTGGCCGCCTCGGTGAGGTCATCGAGTGTTCCGTCCTGCTGGAGTTCGACCATCGCGTCGGCCGCCTCCTGAATCGCTTCGGACTCGGCTTCGAGTTCGTCCATGTCGTCTCCCATTTACATCACCCCTCTGGCGGTGAGCCAGTAGGCCTCGTTGTATCCCAGTTTCGACCAGTGGAGGAAGCGGTTCTCGTCCCGCACCACGGGCTCGCGGTCGTACGCGAACTCGATGAAGGTGCCCTCCTCCGTGCCGGCCTCGATGAAACAGATCGTCTTGCCGTCGAAGGTGGCGGTGGGGACCTGTCCGCGGACCTCACTCGCGATCCGGGAGACCAGCGTGCCGGACGCGTAGTGGGCCACGCTGCCGGCCTTGCTGGTCGGGAGGTTGGTTACGTCGCCGATGCCATAGACGTCCTCGGCGTGGTCGGATTCGAGGGTGTGACGGTCGACTTCCATCCACTCCTCGCCGAGACCGGCGTCCTGCACGAGCGAGGACGCGGTGAACTCGGGGACCCCGACCATGAGGTCGAAGTCCAGTTCCTTGCCCTCGAGGGTCTCGATCGTGCCGTCCTCGACGCTGTCGACGTTGAAGAACGTCTCCGAGTCGATGTCACGCTCCTCGAAGCGTGGCACCATCCACTCCGCCGTGGGGCGAACCCCGTGGAGGCGCTGGATGGGGTAGGTGTACGTGATGTCGATGTCCTCGCGGACGCCGCGTTCCCGGAACCACTGGTCGACGATCATGGGGAACTCCACCGGCGCCGCCGGACAGACGTGTGGCGTGCCGATGACCGAGAGGACGAGATGCCCCTCGTCGAAGTTCGCCAGGGCCGTCCGGAGGTCCTCGGCGGCCTCAGGGCCGTAGAAGTGATGGCCCGGCTCGCCGTCCCCGAGCCCGGGTGTCTCCTCGGGCTGGGGGATCGCGCCGGTCGCCATCACGAGGTAGTCATACTCGAGTTCGGACCCGGCGGCCGTCGCGATGGACTTGCCGTCCGTGTCGATCTCGGTGACGTGTTCGTAGACCAGGTTCACCCGGTGGTCGACCAGGTCGACCAGCGGTCGGCTAGCGTCCTCGAGGGTCGCCTCCCCGAACGGCACGTACAGATACAGCGGCTTGTAGATGTGGTTCGGGTTGTCACTGACGATCGTGATCTCGACCTCGTTGGCCTCGACTTCCGGTTCGAGCTTCTCGGCCAGGCGGTTCGCGGTGATCGTGCCACCGCTCCCGCCCCCGACGATGACGATTCGCGCCGTCATATCAGGTCTTTTTCACGTAGATCGTGTAGTACTCCCCGTTATCGTCGATGTCGAGGAGTTCGTGGTTCGCCTCTTCGACCCATTCGGGGACGTCGTTCTTCGAGCCCTCGTCGCCGGTCAGCAGGGCCACGACTGTGCCCTCCTCGACGTCTTTGATCTTGCCGATCAGGTCCATGAGGGGGCCCGGGCAGGCCGAGCCGCGTGCGTCTACCGTTTCGTCAGCTTCGATGGATTCGCTCATTGTTGTGTTGTGTTGTTAGACGAAGATGATCTGTTTGTCTTGTGCGCGATTCAGGAAGCCGGAGACGCCCAGCGTGTCGTCAAAGACGTCGACGTAATCGTCGAGGTCGTTGCCGAGCACGTCCATGGCCATCTCACAGGCGTACACCGAGAGCGGGCCGATGGCCTTTGCCTTCTCCAGCTGCTCGGTGAAAAGCGGGCTCTGCTGGTCCTCGGCCGCCAGCATCGCTTCGGCGACCCGACCGCCTTCGAAGTCCAGGTTCTCGACCGTGTCCTTCTCGAAGGCGTTGAGTCCGTTCATCGTCACGAACACCTCGACGGGGACATCGGAGGAGGCAGCGACGCTTCCGATCATACTCACTGCCTGTACTCGCTCGAACTCCTCGGAGGCGAGGACGATTGCATAGCCGGTCATTCTGTTTTCACCACAGAGACCCTACGGGTGCGAGTGTAGTAATGCATTTTCATTCCAACATTGTAGGAACCCCCCGGCCATAGAGAAACCCTTTAGTATATCAAAACGGGTTGCCCGCCCGGAGCGAACTCGAAAACGGAGAAAACGGCGTTATTCGGGCTTGAGGCCCCCGTCTTCCACACGCATCACGGCCTCGCCGTCCGCGAGGTTTGGTGCGTCGACGAGTCGGACGATGCGTTTGTCCCCTTTTGACTTCCGGAGGTAGATCCGGAACGTGGAGGTGTGTCCCAGGATGTTACCGCCGATCGGCTTGGTCGGGTCACCGAAGAAGGCGTCGGGATTCGACTGAACCTGGTTGGTCACAAGGACGGCAGTATTGTAGAGATCCCCGATCCGCATCAGGTCGTGCAGGTGTTTGTTGAGCTTCTGCTGGCGGTCCGCGAGTTCTCCGCGACCGACGTATTCGGCCCGGAAGTGGGCGGTGAGCGAGTCCACGTTGAGCAGCCGAACCGGCCACTCGCTGTCCTCGGCCTCGGAGGCGACCTCCTTTGCCTTCTCGGCCAGCAGGATCTGGTGGTTGGAGTTGAAGGCCTTCGCGACGTGGATCTTGTCGAGGATGTCCTCGACTAATTCCTCCATCGCCGCCTCGTCGTCCGGTCCGCCCTCGATCTCGCGCTGTTCCATCGTCGCCTCGAGGGTGTCATCGGGCAGCCCCCGAACCATGTCGTCGATCCGCTCGGGGCGGAAGGTGTCCTCGCTGTCGATGAAGATCGCGCTGCCCGCGAGCCCCCCGTGTTCCTCGGGGAGCTGGACGTTCACGGAGAGCTGGTGGGTGATCTGGGACTTCCCGGACCCGAACTCGCCGTAAACCTCGGTGATGGACTGGGTCTCGCTGCCCCCACCCAGGAGCTCGTCTACTTCATCGACCATCCAGGAGAGCTTCCCGATTTGCTCGCGGCGTTCGAGAACGTCACTCCCGGTCTCGAAACCACCCACGTCGGCCTCCTCGCGGGCCGCGTTGATGATGTCCGCCGCCGTCGACTCGCCCACGTCGGCCGTATTCGACAGTTCGCCCGGGGAGGCGACCGCGAGTCCCTGGTAGGACTCGAACCCGGCGTCCTTGAGTTTGTCAGCTGTCGCCGGCCCGACTCCTGGCAGCTCCTCGAGATCCGCGTCACTTGCCATGCTCTTGGATTGCTCGGCCCGGGGGATAAACCCTCGTAAACACCAAAGTGAAAGTGAAATCGCCCGAGGGAAGTGTGACAGATCGAACCAAACGGGAACGTTTATCGGGAAAGAACGGGTCGGCCGGTCACTCCCAGGGATGGGCCCCCCGCCGGTCGGGCCAGAGTGGATACCAGTACTGGGTGTCTTCCTCCACGTCGAGTTCCTCGTCCATCACCGACTGGAGTTTGACCTCGCGGGCGTCGTCCCGCGAGGACGGGCCGCTGGGCACGAAGGGGTAAAACGAGCCACGACGGAAGGAGTAGATCCAGTACACGTCCTGGTCACCTGATTGGGGCTCGAAGTGAAAGACGGCGGCGAGGAGTCGGTCGCCGTAGCCCCGGTCGGCGAGCGTGTCGGCGGCCACGTAGATGTCGGCGACGAGTTCCTCGAAGCCGTCGCGGGTCGCCACGGCCCAGGTGTACCCGTGGTCGTCCTCGTGAACACTCGACCAGCCCGATCCCTCCAGGACGGCTTCGACGTCCCGCAGCGCGCCCTGGAAGTCCGTCGAGTCCATCGCCGAGAAGACCAGGCCGGCGGTGTCGCCGGGGTCATAATCCAGGTCGACGGTCATCGTGACCGAGGCCGCACTCAACTGGAAGAGATCGTCCGGGTCGGCGTCCCGGGTGGCATCCGCCTCGGCCTGGCTCCCGAAGAGCCGCCGAAATCTATCGAACAGGCCCATCTCAGGCCGTCTCCAGTTCCCGTTCGAGTTCGCGCAGCCGTTCGACCCGGTTCTCGGTGCTGGGGTGGGTGCTGAAGAGTTTGCCGACGATCCCGGCCTTGATCGGGATGATGAAAAAGGCGTTCATCTCGGCCTCGTCCCGGAGATCCTCCTTGGGAACCCGATCGATCCGGGTGTCTATTTTCAGCAACGCCGAGGCGAGTTTCGACGGCTTGCCGCTGATCATCGCGGCCCCGCGATCCGCCGCGTACTCGCGATATCGCGAGAGAGCCCGGATCAAAAGGAAGGAGATGATCCAGACCACGATGGACACGGCGATCGCCACGAAGACCGGGGCTCCCCCGCCCTGTCGGTTCCGGCCGCCGGCGAACAGCCACCCCCAGCGAACGACGATAAAGGCCATCGTCGAGAGGAACGAGGCGATCGTCATCACGGCCATATCGCGGTTCTTGATGTGGGAGAGTTCGTGAGCGAGGACTCCCTCTAGCTCGTCCTCGTCGAGGGTCTGCATGATCCCCGTCGTCACCGCGACGGCGGCGTGGTTCTTCGAGCGGCCGGTCGCGAAGGCGTTTGGCACCTGGGAGTCGACGACGGCCACTTTGGGCTTTGGCAGGTCTGCCTGCTGTGAGAGCCGCGAGATCGTGGCGTGTAGCTGTGGGTACTCCTCCTGGGTGACCTCTTTTGCGCCCATGCTCCAGAGGGTGAGTTTGTCGCTGAAGAACCACTGGACCAGCGAGAACCCGCCGAAGAAGAGCAACATCATGGTCGCGCCGCCGCCCAGATAGGCGGTGATCACGCCGGCGAAGACGATGTAGAGGGCAAACAGGAGGAACATCGTCACTCCCATTCGCAATCGCAGTCCCCAGTCCGATTTCCACTCCATGTGATCGGTGTTTGCACATCGAGGTAGAAACCCCTTCCGGCCCATCGCGGGCCACTTAACAGCCTCCACGGCCTACCCCGGGCCAATGACGACCGAGTCCGGGGTCTTCTGTCCCCGCTGTGGTTCGCCCGTCGACCCCGAGCAGGCTGCGGCCTCGGAGCGCGGGCTCTGTACGGACTGCTATCTCGAAGACTTCGATCTCCTCTCGGCCCCCGAAACCGTCGAAGTGACCGTCTGTGCCCGATGTGGGGCGGTCAAGCGCGGCGAGAAGTGGGTCGACGTGGGCGCGCGTGACCTCACTGACGTGGCGATCGAGGAGGCCACGGCGGCCGTCTCGGTCCATCGGGACGCCGAGGACGTCTCCTGGACGGTCGAGCCCGAACAGATCGACCGCAACACCATCGTGCTGCACGCGACCTTCACGGGCGTGGTGCGCGGCCGCGAACTCACCGTCGAGCGACCGATCCGGGTCGCGATCGGCCGGGGCACCTGTCGCCGGTGTGGGCGCATCGCGGGCAACTCCTATGCGAGCATCGTCCAGGTCCGGGCGAGTGGCCGCACCCCTCGATCTGAGGAAGCCGACCGGGCCGTGGAACTGGCCCACGAGATCACGACCGAGATGGCCGAGGGCGGCGACCGCGAGGCCTTCGTCACGGAAGTCAACGACTCGGGACACGGTCCGAACATCAAACTCTCGACCACCAAACTCGGGCGGCGGGTGGCCACGAAACTCCGCGAGGAGTTCGGCGGCTCGATTTCCGACTCCGAGACCCTGGTGACCGAGGACGGCGACGGCAACGAGGTCTACCGCGTCACCTACGCCGTGCGACTGCCGGCCTTCCGGCCCGGGGACGTCATCACGGTGCCCGAGGCCACCGGCCCGGTGCTGGTCCAGGGCGTGCGGGGCAACCTCAAGGGAGTGGAACTGGGGAGTGGGGAGCCATACGAAATTGCCTTCGACGACGGTCGAGTGCCCGACGCCCAACTGGTGGGCAACCGCGAGGACGCCGCCGAGACGACGGTCGTGGCCGTGCTCGACGAACATGCGGTCCAGGTGCTCGATCCCGCGACCGCCGAGACTCGAACTGTCTCTCGTCCGTCGTACTTCGACGCCGACGCCGCAACCGTCTCCGTGATTCGCATTGACGGTGACCTCTATGTCCTCCCCGACAATGAGTAATCTCGCCGCAGTCGTCGCGAAACCGGACGTCGAGGTCGCCATCGCCTCGCTGCAGGAGGAAGGCATTCACGACGAGAGCCGTCGCCTGGTGGAACAGGACGACGAGACGGTTGCGATCCCGATCACCGATCCCCCGGCTGCCACCCGGGTCCGGGACGTGATCGAACAGGTCGATCCGGAGCCCCGAGCGCCGGATCTCCCGACCCTGCTCGAAGCGCGTGGGTTCTCGCCCGCGGAGATCGAGGCGGCGCCGAGTTCCTGGGCGGTTATCGGCGACGTGATCCTCGTCCAGTTCGGGGAGTGTGAGCGTCGCGAGGCCGTGGCCGAGGCGCTTCTGGAGCTCCATCGCGGCGCGGACACCGTCCTCCACCGGGCGGGGATCGCGGGCGAGAAACGCGAGCCCACAGTCGAAGTCGTGGCCGGGTCGGGCGACACCGAGACCGTCCACACCGAACACGGGACGAAGTACGCCCTGGATCTCGCTCGGGTGATGTTCGCGCCCGGGAACAAGACCGAACGGGCTCGCATGGGGGAGGTCGTCGAGGCGGGCGAACGCGTCCTCGACATGTTTGCGGGCATCGGCTACTTCTCGCTCCCGATGGCCCGGGCCGGTGCGCAGGTCACGGCCGTCGAGAAGAACCCCACGGCCTTCCAGTACCTCTCGGAGAACGCCCGGCTCAACGACGTGACAGACCGATTGGAACTCATACTGGGGGATTGTCGCGAGGTCGTGTCCGTTCGCGCCGAGGCGGGCGAACAGTACGACCGAATCGTGATGGGCTACTACGACGCCTCCGAGTACCTCGACCCGGCCATGGCAGTTCTGGCACCCGGCGGAACAGTTCACATGCACGAGGCCACCCCCGACGCCCTGCTCTGGGATCGCCCGGTCGAACGCCTGGAAGCCGCCGCCGAGACAGCCGGCCGAACCGTGCTCGACATCGACCGGAGGCGGGTCAAAACTCACAGCGAGGGCGTCACCCACGTCGTGCTCGACGCCACGATCGAGTGACGGGAGCCTGTGTTCGACGGCCCGGTGGGGACAGGGAAACGGCTAACTCGCTCCAGGAGTAGCACTTCGTATGGACCGCGAACAACTCATGGCACTGTTTCTGGTCATACTGATGCTCGGCTCCGTCCTGGCCTACGGCGTCTCGTTCTTCTGAGCTACGTCGAGTCGTCGAGTGCCTCGACGTCGGCCGCCGTCGCTTCCTCGGGCAGGGCCTCGATGCAGTCAAAACAGAGCAGGTGCTCGGACCCGTCGGGTAGTTCCAGGGTCATGCCGCTCGTGTGAGTCGGCTCCGTCGACCAGATGTTCGCGATGCCGCCGGCGACGGATATCTCGACGCCACACCCATCACACGTCTGGGTCATGCCCGGACCTGGGGCCCGAACGGGAAAACGCTGGGGACGATCACTCGTCGCTGATCTCGTGGAACTGATCGAGCAGCGCCTCGGCGGACTCCCCCGAGTCGAACTCGACCGAGCCGTGATAGTTCGACCGGGTGTCCGCCTCCGAGAGGTCGACGGTCGAGTTCTTCCGCTCACGCCGCTCGTGCTCCTGCTCGTCGTACGCACCTAGTGACATGGGAAGTGTACCCACAACTTGTGTGGGTGTGGTTATCAATGTATCGGCGATTTCCGCCGGCGAAAGGCGTATGCACTCGCCCGTTCCCGGTTCGGTATGGTCTATGCGGATCTCCACGTCCACACCGAGAACTCCGATGGCACCCTCTCCATCGAGGCGGTGCCGCGGGCCGCCAGGGCTGGGTCCGTGGCTGTGGTGGGCGTGACCGACCACGATCGGCCCCATCCCGCCCTCGAGGCTCCGGTCGTCGAGCGCGACGGCGTGACCATCGTGCACGGCATCGAGTTGCGGGTCGAGACCCCGACCCAGCGGATCGATCTGCTGGGCTATGGCCTCGACCCGACGCCGGAACTCCGGGCTGAGACCGAGCGGTTGGCCCGGAATCGCCGTGAGCGGGCCCACGAGATCGTGGATTGCCTGGAGGCCGAGTTGGGCTGCAGCCTCGAGCTCGAAATCGACGGCCGAACCGGTCGCCCACACATCGCCCGGGCGGTGGTCGAACACCCGGAGACGGACTACGAGGCGGTCGAGGGGGTGTTCCAGGAACTGATCGGGACCGACCGCCCCTGTTTCGTTCCGCGGGCGATCCCGGATTTCGACCGGGGCGTCGAACTCCTCTCGGGGGCCGCGGACCTGCTCAGCCTGGCCCACCCGTTTCGGTACGCCGACCCGGCCGCCGCGCTCGCCCGCTGTGGCCCGCTCGATGCGGTCGAACGGTACTATCCCTACGGGCGTGACGTGGTGGACCAGTCGCTGCTCGAATCGGCTATCGAGGAACACGACCTGCTGGTGACTGGCGGGAGCGACGCCCACGGCACCGAACTCGGGGCAGCCGGCCTCGATCGGCCGGACTACGAATCCATCGCGGCCCGGATTTCGCCCGAGCCGTGAGGTTCAGGGTGCTCGGGCCGTTTGAGTCTCGTATGGAGTGTCACTACTGTGGGCGCACCGCCGACGTCACCGTCGAATCCGACGGTGTCCGGGTCGGACTCTGTGAGGACCACTTCAAGGAACGGCTCGAGGAACTCTCCGAGTCGTCGGCGTTCGAGGACCTCCAGGACGAACTCGATATCGACCGCGCCTAGTTGGCTTCGGCCCGTGACTGCAGGAGTTCGGGCACTGCCTCCAGGGCCTCGTCCAGCGCGTCGACGTTCGGCCCGCCGCCCTGTGCGAAGTCAGCCGGGCCACCCCCGCCGCCGCCGACTCGACTGGCGAGTTCGGAGACGACCGCACCGGCATTGACCGGGGCGCCGTCCGGTGCGGCGACGACGAACTGCGCCCCGTCGACGCCGCTTGCGACCACCGCTATCGTGCCGTCCTCGGCGAGGGCGTTGGCCGTCGCCCGGAGTTCGTCCATGTCCACGTCCAGGCGTTTGATCACGGCCTCCCAGTCCCCGACCGAGACCCGTTCGCCGCTCTCGGCTCCGGCGGCCCGGGCCTCTGCGAGTTGTTCTTTCAGGTGTTCGATCTGCTTGCCGCGTTCCTTCCACTCCTCGAAGAAGCGTTCGGCAGTCGCCGGCACGTCGGCCGGCGAGACGTCGAAGGTTGCTGCAGCCGCCAGGAGATCCCGCTCCATCGACTCGACGTGCTCGATCGCAGCCTCGCCGGCGGCGAAGGTGAGTCGCTCGACCCCGTCCTGTACCCGTTCGGTCGAGAGGATCTTGATCGCGCCGATCTCGCCCGTGCGAGCGACGTGGGTCCCGCCACAGGCCTGTACGTCCTCGCCGACGTGGATCAGGCGGATGTTCTGCCCGGCCGGAATGCCACCCTGGTAGAGGTCGAAGCCGTAGGTCTCCTCGGCTTCGTGGCGGTCCGGCCACTCCTGATGGACGTGGAGGTCCTCCATCACGGTCCGGTTCGCCCGCCGCTCGATCTCCTCGATCGTCTCCCGGTCCAGTCGCTCGAAGTGCCGAATGTCGATTCGCGAGGAATCCGTGCCCTTCTGGGCTCCGGCCTGTCGGACGTGATCGCCCAGGACCGACCGGGCGGCGTCGATGACCACGTGGGTGGCGGTGTGATGGCGCATTAAGCGTCGCCGGCGCTCCACGTCGATCTGGCCGGTCACGAACTCGCCCTTGCCGGGGTTGTCGTCCGTGTGGTGGCGGATCACGCCGTCCTCGATCTGCACGTCACGGACATCGACACTGGTTTCGCCGGTCGAGAGGGTTCCATGGTCGGCCGGCTGGCCCCCGCCTTCGGGGTAGAACATGGTCTGATCCAGGACCACGTCGTAGCCGTCCTCGCGCTCGAAGACGTCGAGGACGATGGCCTCGAACTCGGTCCGGTACTGGTCGTCGTAGTAGAGCCGTTCGGTTTCGGGCAAATCGCCAAACCGCGAATCGCGGGTCTCCTGGGCCGTCTCCCCGCCCTCCTTGTCGTGTCGCTCGGCGACGAGACCGTAGAAGTTATCGGGGGTCTCGACCGCGACGCCGTACTCGGCGGCGATCTCCTCGACCATGTCCGGCTGGATGCCATGCGAGTCATAGAGCTCCACGAGGGCCGCCTCGGGGATCGGCGTGCCGGACTCGGCGTGGTCCTCGGCGAGTTGGCGCACCCGTCGGCCACCCCGTTCGAGGGTCTCCTGGTACTTCTCGACCTCCGACTCGACGATGTCCCGGATCGTCTCCCGGTTCTGATACTCCAGGCGCTCGGCCTGCATGTCGACCAGGTCGGCGATCGGAACCTCGATGTCGACCGATTCGAGGAGCCGGACGGTGCGACGGAGGACCATCCGGGCCAGATACCCCGTGCCGACGTTCGAGGGGACGATCCCGTCCCCGAACATGTATGCGAGCGTGCGGGCGTGATCGGCGATCGCGTAGATGTCCTCCAGGGGCGACATGAGCTCGTCGATGTAGGCGGCATCGACGTCTAGCTCCGCGGCGATCGTCTCCCGGGCGGCGTCCACGTCCTCGACCTCGTCGATGTCGAGTCGGCCGGCGAGTTTGGAGGCCCGATGGATCAGTGCCTCCTCCTCTGCGGTGAGTTCGATCGCCGCCTTCTCCTTGAGGAACTCGATCATCTCGGGGTAGATCGCCTCGTAGACGGTGGGTGTCCCCTGGCTCACCCAGGTCCACCGCTCCAGCCCGTAGCCCGTGTCCACGATGTAGGTGTCCATCGGGCTGTAGCGGTTGCCGTCTTTCATCTCGTACTCGCCCTCGGGGTCCTGCTCCATCGACATGAAGACGAGCGTGGCGAGTTCCGCCCCGCGGTACAGGACCTCGAAGGCCGGGCCGGCGTTGCCCCCGCCGACCCACGGGTCCTCGATGTAGGTGATCTCCTCGGGGTCCACACCCATCTCGACGAAGAACTCATCACAGAGTTCGACGGTCTCGTCCTTCCAGTAGACCTCGCCGTCGTAGGCGTACTCCTCTTCTGCGTCCTCGCGGACGTTGAAGGTGTGATGGGCCATCATTTCGAAGGCCATCGTGTGTCGACCCGTCTTGCCCACGTTGTCGATGTCCTGCATCCGGATGCAGGGCTGGCTGATCGTCAGCGGATTCGCCGGTGGCGGGGTCTTCCCGCTGGTCACGAGGGGCTGGAAGTCATAGATCGAGGCCTGGGTGAGCAACACGTCGTCCCGCCAGCGGTTCGCGGCCACTGGGTAGGGTTCGATACGCTCGTGGCCGTGGGCCTCGAAGAAGGAGAGGAACTTCTCGCGCATCTCCTCGAGGGTGTACTCCCGGTCGAGGCTGGGGTTGTCGATGAACTCGTACTCGTCACAGGGGGGCTCCCCGCAGGTCTCCCGGTCGGGATCGCGAGTCCAGAAGAAGCTCCCGCATTCCGAACACTGCTTCCGGACAAAGTCCTCCGTCTCGAAGTATTCGAGACGGTAGGCCTCCTCGAGGTCGCTCATTGCAGGGTAGTGGCCGATGCTGGGGTAAAACAGTTCCGGGACCGTGTTACTGCCCGTCGTTGGCGGCCAGCGCGACCGACGCCAACAGCGCTTCGAGCTGGACCTGCTCGTTGGCCCCGGCACTGATGCGGTAATCGGCCTCGCCCAGCCGGTCCATAAGCTGCACGGCGGCCGCCTCGTCCAGATCGAACTCCCAGACCGAGCGGTGGAGCTGATCGATGATGTCCCCGCCGGCCAGGCCCCGCTCGGTGATCAACTCGACCAGTCGCGCCCGCGCCCCCGTGAAGTCCCCGTCGAGGGCCCGCTCGATCATCGCCTCGATCTCTTCGGGGCGAGCGGTGCTCGTGATCGCGTAGACGGCCTCCTCGTCGACGACGCCGCCGGACGCTGCGGCGGCCTGCAGTGCGTTGATGGCCCGTCGCATGTCCCCGTCGGCGGCATACGCCAGGGCCTCCAACCCCGTCTCGGTGAACTCGATGTCCTCGATCTCGGCGATCTCACGGATCCGGTCGATCACAGCCGCGTCGTCGATCGGCGAGAACCGGAAGACGGCACAGCGGGACTGGATCGGGTCGATGATCTTCGAGGAGTAGTTACAGGAGAGGATGAAGCGGGTGTTCTTCGAGAACTGCTCCATCGTGCGCCGAAGCGCTGATTGAGCGTCTTGTGTAAGCGCGTCAGCCTCATCAAGGAAGATGATCCGATAGTTGTACCCGCCAAAGGAGGTGCGGGCAAAATCCTTGATCCGCTCGCGAACCACGTCGATCCCGCGCTCGTCGGAGGCGTTGAGTTCGAGGAAGTTCTCCTGCCAGTCCTCGCCGTAGAGTTCCTTGGCGATGGCCTGGGCTGTTGCCGTTTTCCCGGTCCCGGCTGGCCCCGCAAAGAGCAAGTGCGGGAGGTCGTCCCGTTCGACGTAACTTTGCACCCGCGAGATGATCGCGTCGTGGCCGACCACGCCGTCCAGGCGCTCGGGCCGGTACTTCTCGACCCAGATCTCCTCGCGCCCGGCCGCGGACTCTGTCATGGCCCGAATTGGGTCCCTCGTGTTCTTAAAGTCCCCGAGACGGTGTGGCGGGCTGACTTCGGTCTGCCATTTCGTGTCAGCATATATTTATTGTTTGTCCAATCTAATATGAAGGCATGAACCGTCACACTTCTCGCCGTCGAATCGCCGTCGTCCTCCTCGTCGTCTTGCTGACGCTGGGTCTTGGAGTCGGCCCGGCCGTCGCCCAGAGTGGGGGCACCGACTCGACGATGATGAGCGGCACCGTGATCGTCGACGCGGACGAGACCGTCGAGGGCTTCACGGTGATGGCGGGGACGATCGTCGTCCGGGGCACCGTCACTGGCGATCTAGAGGGCTTTGGCGGTGACGTGGTCGTCGCCGAGTCAGGGATCGTGCAAGGCGATTTGAGCGTGGCGAGTGGCTCGCTGCGGATCGCCGGCACCGTCGATGGCAGTGTCTCGGCCGGCACGGGTTCGCTCGTCCTCACGCCGACGGGCCGGGTCGGCGGTGACTTCTCGGCCGGTGCCGGGTCGGTCCGCATCGAGGGGCAGATCGACGGTAACGCGGACGTGGGGGCCGAGACGATCACGCTGGGGCCGACCGCGGTCATCGGCGGTGAACTCCGGTACGACGGCGCGCTCACCCAGCAGACCGGCGCGACCGTCGGCGGGTCGGTGGTCCAGGACTCCGAACTCGGCACCTTCGGGCCAGTGGGTGTCTCTGGCTACTCCTGGCCGACGATGGGCTGGCTCGACGCCGTCTATGGTCTCTTCGCCAACCTGCTACTGGGCGCGGTCTTGCTGTTCCTCCTCCCTTCGTTCTCCGAGGGGGTGGCGACCCGGGCCACCGAATCGACCGGTCGCTCCGCGCTCGTCGGGCTCCTCGCGCTGCTGGGAATTCCGGTCGTTCTCGTGCTCATCGCGGTGACCATCGTCGGCATCCCACTCGCGGTGCTGGGCGTTTTCGCCTACCTCTTCCTGCTCTGGGCGGGGGTGGTCTATGGCGAATACGCCGTCGGCCACTGGCTTTTGGCCCGGCGGACCGACCCGCCGAACCGGTGGTACGCACTCGGCCTCGGACTCCTGCTCTTCACGATCCTCGGGGCCGTCCCCCTCATCGGTGGCCTGTTCGTCCTGGCCGCGCTGCTGGTGGGGATGGGCGCGCTGGCGTCGGTACTCTGGGGTTCGGCCCGCCGGCGACGCGGTTCGGGTGCAACGCCAACGACGGCCACTGACGACACGGACACGGCCGCCCCGGCCTGAGCCGGCACCCCTATTATCGTCGGTCCAATATCCCGGCCCAATGCAGGTGACCGTAGACGTGATCGGCGAGGGAAGCGAGACGGTCACAGTCGATGACCCCGATTACGGGGACCTCCTTGCGGCTGTCGATCTCAGTCCGCACGAGGCCAGCGTGTTCGTCGACGGCCAGCCCAAACCGGCCGATGGCACCGTCACCGAGGCCGAGGTGGAGGTCGTCCGACTCGTCCGCGGCGGATGATCGTCGAACCGGCCCAGGCGGGTGAGCTGGCGGCCGTGATGAACGTGCTCGACGGGGCGGACCTGGCCATCGAGGTCGGCCTCGTGGAACAAGCGATCGGGGCGGAGCAGGTACTTCTCGCCCGATCGAGGGCGGGGACGGTGCTGGGCGCGCTCGTCGGCCGCGCATGCGAGGACTCGACCCGGATCGAGGCCATCGCGGTCCGACCGGGCCGGCGGGGACAGGGCATTGGCACGGCACTGATCCGCGCGGCGGGTGAGCGATGGGGCACGCTGACGGCCGAATTCGACCCGCCGCTTGCACCGTTTTATCGCCAGGCCGGATTCGAGATCGAGGGGGCGAAACGCCTTCGCGGTCGGCGAGATCGCTGAATCGACGCGTCGGCTTCTCCAGTCCTCCGGGCCCGGGGACCACAACGCCTTTCTTCCATATGGTCATATGTACAAATACGCAAATGAGCCAGCAGCCCACCGACGAACCCACGAGCGAGCCGTGTTGTACAGCCGTTGAGCACGACCTCACGCGCGAGGAGATCGAGACCGACGTCGGTCGACTCGCCGCCATGGGGGCCGAGACACGTTACGAAATCCTTCGGCTCCTCGACGGGGCCCCCGAGCCCGTCTGTGCCTGTGATCTCACTCCCCATCTCGACGTGGATCAGAGCACGACCAGCCGCGCGCTCAAGCGCCTGTCCGAGGCCGGGCTCGTCGACCGGCGCAAAGACGGTCGCTGGCGGTACTATTCCGTGACCGACCGCGCGAAGCGCCTCCTCGACGCGCTGGACAGCGAGAGGGAGTTCGCCCGGGCAGATACGTCCCCTGCGGCCGGCGACAAGCGGGGTGCCGTCCGTGACCGGTACGGTGCGATCGCCTCCGGGTCAGCTGGTTCTCCGGAAGCCGAGGACGGATGTTGTGGCTCTTCGTCCGGCAGTAGCTCGTGCTGTGGCGATTCCTCCGGGGAGACCTTCGAGACGCGGCTGGGGTACGATCCGGCCCGCGTCGAGGCGGCTCCCGAGGGGGCGAACCTCGGGCTTGGCTGTGGCAACCCCCTCTCGATCGCCGACCTGTCGCCGGGCGAGACGCTGCTCGATCTCGGTTCCGGGGGCGGATTCGACTGTTTCCTGGCCGCCCAGGAACTCGGACCGACGGGGCGGGTGATCGGCGTGGACATGACTCCCGAGATGGTCGAGCGGGCCCGCCGGAACGCCGAGCGCTCGCCACACGACACTGTGGAGTTTCGGCTCGGCGAGATCGAGTCCCTCCCGGTGTCAGACGCCTCGGTCGACGTCATCACCTCGAACTGCGTCGTCAACCTCTCCACGTCGAAATCACGGGTGTTCGAGGAGGCCTTCCGGGTACTGAAGCCGGGTGGCCGACTCGCGATTTCGGACATCGTGCTGACCGAGCGCGGGCAGGCCGAACTGGACGACGCTGACCTCGATCAGTACGCGAGCTGTCTCTCGGGTGCGGTCACGATCGAGCGCCTCCAGTCGCTCATCGAGGGAGCCGGCTTCGAGTCGGTCTCGGTCCGGCCGAAAGCCGAGAGTGACGCGATCGTCCGGGAGATGTACGGCGAAGAAGGGCTGACTGATCTCGTTCACTCGGCGCACATTTCCGGGTACAAACCCGACCGCTAAGGCTGGTCGGCTTGCTGGGTCCAGCGCTTTTCGACATCGCGGTTCGCGACGACGACCAGGTCCCCGCTCGCAGCTCGAATCCGGGTCTTTCGGAGGTCGACCCGGACGATCGTCCCCGTGATCGAGGCCGTCTCCACGGCATCCCCGACGTTGAAATCGGGATCCCGGAGGAGATACACGCCGGCGACGGTGTCAGCGATCATCTCCTTGAGCGCGAAGGCCACTCCAAGTGCGATGAACCCGGTGGCGGTCCCCAGGCTGGCCGCGACCTCGCCCATCCCGAGGATCTTCAACAGGACGAGCAGCACCCCGAACCAGAGCAACCCGCCGATGATCACGATCGCGAGGTCCACGATCATGTCCTGTTCGGCCGGATATGCCCGATCGAGCACCCGACGCAGGACGCCCAAAATCGATTTGATCACCACCCAGGCCAGACTCACGAAGAGCAGCCCGGAGAACAACCGCGGGAGCGACTCGCGCAGGGCCGCGAGGAACTCCCCGAGAACGTCACTCCAAAGCGACGTGGCTGTCGCCCAGCCGAGCAGAGTCATGCCACAGTCTCCGACCAGCCGGGGCAAAAGTCCGGGGGCGATGAACAGAAGCCGGACTAGACGAGCGGTTCGACGAGCTCCTGACCGGCCTCGAGGAGGGCCTCGACCCGGGCTTCGCTTTCGGCCTCGGCGTAGACTCTAATTTTGGGTTCGGTCCCGCTCGGCCGGACCAGCAGCCACGAGCCGTCGTCGAGGAGCGCCTTGACGCCGTCTGCGGGGTTGACCGACTCGACCTCGCGGTCGGCGATCGTCTCCGGGAGGGACTCGGCCAGTTCGTCGATCACCCGGGTCTTCGCCGCGTCTGGGCAGTCCACGCTCACCTTGTCCTGGTGGATTTCGCCGTGTTCCGCCCGCAACTCGTCGAGCCGGTCGTCGAAGGGCTGCTCAGACTCGACGGCGGCCGCGAGCAGGCCCATCAGCACCCCGTCTTTCTCCCGGATGTGGCCCCGGATGGAGAAGCCGCCGGACTCCTCCCCGCCCATCAGCGCGTCGTGCTCCGCCATCGCCTGGGCGACCCACTTGAATCCGACCGGCGTCTCGATCACGTCCTCGCCGTGGGCCTGGGCCACCCGATCGATCAGGAAGGTCGTCGAGACCGTTCGAACGGCGGGTCCGGACTGGCTTTCGAGCAGGTAATCGTAGGTGGCGGCGAAAAACAGGTTCTCGTCGAGGGTACCCCGCTCGGGGGTGACGATCGCGACCCGGTCTGCATCACCGTCATTGGCGATTCCCAGGTCGGCGCCGGTCTCCCTGACCGCCTCCGCGAGGCCCGCGAGGTTCTCGGGACTGGGTTCCGGTGGCGTCCCGCCGAACGCCGCGTCGAGTTCGCAGCGCCGGCGCCGAACGCTGGCGCCGGCCGCTTCGAGCAACTGGTCGGTGACGCCGCGACCGCTGCCGTGCATGGCGTCATAGACGATCGAGAGCCCCGAGAGGTCCGGATCGAGCAGGTCCATCGCGTGCTCGGCGTGGGGGCCCTGGAAGTCCACTTCCCGGACGGTGCCCCAATCCGCCTCCGGGGCCGGGTTCGGCGGCGCGAGCCGCGATTCGATGTCCGCCGTGACCTCGGGCATCGCGGGGGCGGCGTCCGCCGGGAAGAACTTGATGCCGTTGTACTCCGGTGGGTTGTGCGAGGCCGAGATCACCAGTCCGCCGGCCAGGTCTCGGTCCCTGATGGCGTATGCCACGAGCGGCGTCGGGACGTCCCGCTCGGGGAGCAACACGTCGTGGCCATTGACCGCGAGCACGCGGGCGACCTCCTCGGCGAAGCCCCGTGAACTCTCCCGGGCGTCATAGCCCACCGCGACTGGCTCGCCGGCCGCCCCCTCGGCCGCGAGGTGGCTGGCCGTCGCCTGGGCGACCATCCGAACCCGTCGGTTCGTGAACGTATCCAGGGTCGCCCGCCACCCCGAGGTGCCAAAGGAGATCTGCTCCATAGCCGGTGGCTAGGGGCCGGTGGAAAAAACCGCTCCGGTCGTCGATGGCGGTCGAAAATCGCCGTTCCGTCGGCCGATTTCGCCGCTCGACTCCGCTCGTTTCGAATCACAAAACGGCCGTGTTGGATCTGTATTGGGCCGAAATCGGGGGTTTCACCGTTTCTGGAACCGCTTGCAGCCGGGCCCGATTTACGTAGCATTTGCGGTGTACGGACAGTTCGGGCTCTATGCTGCTTGATTTGAGAACGTTTATTACGGGCCGTAGGGAAAAACGAGGCGTATGGCAGATCTGATCGTCAAAGCCGCCGTGAAGGAAGCACTCGACGACAAAAACGTATCCTCTGACTTCTACGACGCGCTCGACGAGCGTGTCGACGACCTCCTCGCCGACGCCGCCCGTCGCGCCGAGGAGAACGGTCGAAAGACGGTGCAGCCGCGCGACCTGTAACCCGGCTCACCCGTCTTTTCAGTTCGTTTCGAGGACCCGCACAGCGTCGGGTCCGCCCACGACGATTTCGTCCGCGAGATCGACGAACAGTCCGTGCTCTAGCACGCCCGGCACCGAAGCGAGCGAGGCTCCCAGCGCCGCTGGGTCCGAAATTCGGCCGAAATCAACGTCGAGAACGACGTTCCCGTGCTGTGTGATCACGGGTCCGTCCTTCCGGCCCGCGTCCCGGAGGGTTGGCTCGCCGCCCAGGTCACTGATCGCGGCCATCGCCGTGGGCCGGGCTTCGGGGACTACTTCTACGGGGACTGGATGGGTGAGTTCGGCGGCCAGTTTGCCGTCGTCGACGACCACCACGAACCGGTCGGCCGCCGCGTCGACGATCTTCTCCTGGGCGTGTGCGGCCCCGCCGCCCTTGATCAACTGCCCCTCGACCACCTGGTCTGCCCCGTCGATGGCAATGTCGATGCCGTCGACGGCGTCCAGGGCCGTTAGCGGGATGCCCGCCTCGAGTGCGAGTGCCCGGGACTGATAGGAGGTCGGGATTCCCTCTATTTCCAGGCCCTGCTCGACCGCCTCGCCAAGGGCTTCGATCGCGTAGGCTGCGGTGCTTCCGGTCCCCAGTCCAACCACGTCACCCGCCGTGACCATTTCTACCGCTCGCTCGCCGGCCCGTCGCTTCCGCGCGGCCCTGGTACCCCCGTCGCTCATATCTCGGTGACCGCCCCCGACCGACAAAAAGCCGCGGATCAGTGCCGGGGGTCGTCGGCCAGCACGGACTCCCCGGCCCGAACCGTCTCGCCCGTCTCGACGGTGACATCAGCCATCTCGAATCGCGGTGGCAGCAGCACGTCGGCCCGGCTTCCGAAGGAGACGTGACTGATCCGCTCGCCCCGGGAGACCACGGTCCCGGGCTCGACGTGGGGGTGAATCCGCCGGGCCACGGTGCCGGCGATGAGTGTTACACGCAGGTCCTCGTAGTCGACGTGGAGCCGCTCGTTTCGCTCTGCCTCCTTCGAGAACGCCGGCCAGTGCCCCCCGGGAACGTGTTCGACGCTGGTGATCTCTCCGGCGATCGGCGACCGGTTCACGTGCACGTCAGTGACGTTCATGAACACGCCCACGCGAACCCGATCGTCCTCCGTACGGAGCACCGTCACCGTGCCATCGGCCGGCGACAGGAGGCCCGAATCAGGGGGATCCCGGTCCGGGTCGCGGTGGAACCAGACGACGAACCCGCCGAGTATCAGTCCGAGAAGCCCCCAGATCGGGGCGAAAAGGAGCCCGAGCCCGCCGAGAGCCAAAAGCGGCGCGGCGAGTCGCCAGGTGCCGGGGGCCAGATCCATAGGTGTCCTTCGCCGCCCGCCGAGTAGGGCCTTTCGGGTGGTCGGGCGAGGCCTTTATCGGCATCGAGTGGGAACTCCCGTCGATGGACGCCTACCACGCCCGTTATCCGTTCCTCCGGGCGGCCAGAGCGGCCGTCGAGGAGGCCGGCGTGGACCTCTCGGAGCTTGTCCGGACCGACGACGCAGTTGTCGATCGGGCCCGCGAGCGCGTCGAACGGGCGCTCACGGATCGGGAGATCGGCCCGGCGTCCCGATCGACCCGGGTCGAGTTGCTCTCCTATCCCGTCGCCCGCGTGATCGCCTCGCTCGTCGACGCGAACATCGTGAGACAGCGCTACGCCGAGGCGGAGGCCACGGCCGCCCGCGAGCGGTTCCAGGCGGATTTCGCGGATAGCGAGGAGATCAATTCGGTCGGGGCCCCCTCGCTGGACCGGGAGACGCTCCTCCGGGAGTTCGACCTGAAGTCGGCGGTCCGCCGGGCCGACGGGGGATTCGAGATGGCCGTCAGCGACTATCTGACCTACGCGGCGTCGCTCCGCCCGAGCAAGTGGCGACTCTCGACCCGTGTTCTCGCGGACGGCTGGGTTTCGATCACGGCCGACGAACTGGACCGGTTGCTCCAGCAGGCCGTGGAAACGCGAGTCGAGAGCGGCCTCCCGCTGTCGGTCCCCGATTCGATCGCGACGGAGTTGGCCGCGGCCGTCACCGCGATCGAACACACGCTTTCGGAACTGGATCTCACGCGGGAGATCGACACGGTCGTGCCGGAACTGTTCCCGCCCTGTATGCAACACCTGCTCGACCGGGTACAGTCCGGCGAGCACCTCGCCCATCACTCCCGCTTTGCGATCACGTCCTTTCTCACGAACATCGGCCTGCAGACCGACGAGATCGTCGAACTCTATCGGACGAACCCGGGCTTTGGCGAGGAGATGACCCGCTATCAGACCGATCACATCCGGGGTGATTCCAGCCCGACCGAGTACACCGCCCCGGCCTGTGCAACGATGGTCGCCTACGGTGACTGTGTCAATCCCGACGATCTCTGTGATGCGATCTCACACCCGCTCTCCTACTACGAGGTCAAACTCGACGACGAGGCCGAGGACCACACCGACTGGCGCGAACGGGCCGAGGCCGAGGACTAGTCCTCGTCCAGAAAGAGCAGCCCCAGCGCGCCCATGACGACGACGAAGGCGACGATCCCGCCGACCATCACGAAGGTCCCCATCGGCTCACCTTCGCCGGCCCCCATGAGGCTCCCGGCGACGAGAAACCCGACGAAGACGGCGACCCCGATCACGGCGAGCCCCGCCTCGCGGAGGGCCTGGCCTTCGATTTCCATATCACCCGATTCCGGACCGCCGGCAAAAAAGCCGTCGAAGGTCGGCTGGGGGAGTGCGCTGGCCCTGATTACCCGGTACGTATTAAGTCGGCTACAGCCATTGGTACGTGGTAACGGGGATAAAGCGAGTTACCGATGGACACCCACAACTTCCTCTTCGTCTCGGCCGACGCGGCGCTGATCACCGACCTGGCCTGGCAGGTTCACCGTGAGGGCCACGACGTGAAGTACTACATCGAAGCCGAAAGCGACCGAGAGATCGGTAACGGGTTCGTCCCGAAGACCGAGGACTGGCGCACGGAGGTCGAGTGGGCCGACGTCATCGTTTTCGACGACATCTGGGTCGGTTCGAGTGTCGGGACGGGCGCACTCGCTGCGGAACTCCGTGCGGACGGGAACGCCGTCGTCGGCGGCACGCCGAACACCGACCGACTCGAAGACGATCGGGGTTACGCGATGGACGTGCTCGAAGCACACGGAGTGAGCACCGTCGAACACCACAGTTTCGAGGACTTCGAGGCGGGCATCCAGCACGTTCTGGAGCACCCTGCCCCGTACGTCATCAAACCGCTCGGGGAGGTCCAGAACGTCAAGCGACTTCTCTATGTGGGAAGCGAGGACGACGGGAGTGATGTCGTGGACGTGCTGAAAGCCTACGAGAAGGCCTGGGGCCACCGGATGAAGGGCTTTCAGCTCCAGCGGCGAGTCGAGGGCGTCGAGGTTGCCATCTGTGGCTTTTTCGACGGCGAGCGGTTCGTCGATCGGGTCAACTTCAACTTCGAGCACAAGAAACTCTTCCCGGGCAATATCGGTCCCTCGACCGGCGAGATGGGCACGTCGATGTTCTGGGCCGGGCAGAACAGGCTGTTTCAAGAAACCCTGGGCAAACTCGAGGACTGGCTCGCCAATGAGGGCTATGTTGGCAGCATCGACCTGAACTGCATCGTGAACGAGAACGGGATCTATCCACTGGAGTTCACGCCGCGGTTCGGGTACCCAACGATCGCACTGCAGGAGGAATCGATCGAGTCCTCGACGGGCGAGTTCTTCTACGAGTTGGCTCACGGCAACGACCCCGAGCCGACCGTCCATCGGGGCTACCAGGTCGGCGTTCGGATCGTGTTGCCGCCTTTTCCCTTCGACGACGAGCAGACCTACGACGAGAACTCACGGAACGCGGCCGTGGTCTTCGAGGCGGGTCGCGAGGGGATCCACCTGGAGGATACGAAACGAGTCGACGGTCAGTGGCGGGTCGCTGGCGAGAGTGGCATGCCACTCGTCGTGACCGGCACGGGCGAGACGATGCAGGCGGCCCGCGAGCAGGCCTACGAGCGCATCGATCACGTTTTGATGCCCAATATGTACTACCGGGATGACATCGGCGAGCGTTGGATCGACGGCGACGGCGACCGGCTACAGGCGTGGGGGTATCTGGGTCCGTAAACGAACGGGAGTGCAACCGGGAGGCTTATCCGGCGATCCAGCAAACCGGCGGACGATGGCAGCCGAACGACACTTCCAGTTACACCCCGAGTATACAGACGACGACGGTAATTTCTTCGCCGTCGATACCAGCGGCCAGTTCTACCTGCTCTCCGACACGGCGCCCACCGACGACCGCGTCGACGTCAGCGAACTCAGCGACGGCATGCGAATGCTCGCGATCGAGGATGACGAGGTCGTCGCCGATCTGGTGCTGTCCGACGATCTGGGGCCCGACGAGGTTCCCATCGTCGACGGGTTCTGACTCGGGGCAGCGCGGAACCAGCCGTTCGAAAACTCGCTCACTACAGACTGAAAGTCTTGATACTGGCCAGCCGCTAGCGGTCTTTTTCCCCAAGTTTTTGCGAGGGGCTGCTTCGCAGCCCCTCGGAAAAAGTGGGAGTTGGCTCGCGGTTTCACCGCTCGCCATCGAGGTCTCACTGCGTTCGACCTCGCTATGCGAGGGATGGGATTCGAACCGGAGGAAGACTCGCTCCCGATGGTCGCTCGTCTTCCAGGGCTCGAACCCATCCTTCTCGTTCGCTCGAAAACTCGCTCACTGCGAGGGATGGGATTCGAACCCACGGACTCCTTCGAGAGCGGGTCTTAAGCCCGCCGCCGTTGGCCACTTGGCTACCCTCGCGCTCCACTGTTCGTGAAGAAGTGGGTAAGCCCTTTCGCTTACTCCTCGATCGTGACCGATTCGAGCAGGATGTCCTTCTTGGGGTAGTCCTGACGGTCGGTCTTCGCGCCGGCGATCTCCCGAACGACGTCCATCCCGTCGGTTACCGTCCCGAAGACGGCGTGCTTGTCATCGAGGTGTGGCTGGGGGGCCAGCGTGATGAAAAACTGCGAGCCGTTCGTGTCCGGGCCGCGGTTGGCCATCGAGACGGTCCCGGCCTCGTCGTGGCGCAGGTCGTCGTGGAACTCATCGTCAAAGGTGTAGCCCGGGCCGCCGCGGCCGGTCCCGGTCGGATCGCCGGTCTGGATCATGAAGTCACCGATGATCCGGTGGAACGGAACGTCGTCGTAGAGCGGTTCGCCCTCGACCTCCGTCTCGGTCTCGGGGTCGACCCAGGTCCGCTCGCCCGTCGCCAGGCCGACGAAGTTCTCCACGGTCCGGGGGGCCCGCTCGTCGTAGAGTTCGATCTCGATGTCGCCTTCTGTCGTGTGCAGCACTGCAGACAGGTCTCCCATGGGTGACAATGCCGCTCTGCGGGGAAAACCCTGCTGCTTAGCTCAGTCGATTCAGCACCGCCTCCGGGTCGTAAGCCAGGCGCAGCGACCGGGAGCGGCCCCGGCCCTCCAGGGATTCGTACTCGGCCTCGATGAGTCCCAGATCGTCGAGTTTGTTGACGATCTCGGTGTACCGAGTGTACCCCAGGTCCGTCTCCTCGTGGAACGTCTCGTAGACGGCCCCGGCCTGCTCGGCGTCGGTCTCGGCGATGACCGTGAGGAGGGTGCGTTCCGGGTCCGAGAGCCCCTCCAGATGCCGTTCGAGGTGAACGTGACGGGCGGTGTCGAAGGTCTGCTCGATGTCTCGATGTTCGATCGTCTTGCTGGCCCGGCCCTCCGCGTTGAGCCCGGCCCGTCTGAGCAGATCGATGCCCACCCGGAGATCGCCGGTTTCGGCGGTCCGTGCGGCCACCTCGTCCAGTACGTCCGGCGGGACGACGTCGGGCCGGAACCCGACCTCGATACGGTTCGAGAGGATGTCGACGATCTCCGAGGTGTCATACACCGGGAAGTACGCCTCTTCCGGGCGAAACACGCTCTGCACCCGACTGTCGAGGCCCTCGATGATGTCCAGATCCAGGTCCGAGGAGATCAGGATGACCCCGATCTTCGTCCCCGGGTGGGCCTCGTGGGCACGCAACAGCGAGTAGAGGGTCTCGGAGGCCTCGTTCTCGTAGAAGAGGTAGTTCACGTCGTCGAGGGCCACCACCAGGACGGTCTCTTCCTCGGTGAGCTTCTCGGCGATCTGGCCGAAGAGTTTCTTGAAGGAGATGCCCGAGGCCGGCGGTTCGTAGTCGAAAAGCGCCCGGAAGATCCGGGAGAAGACCGCATACCGGGTCGAATCCACCTGACAGTTCACCCGGACCGCCCGTACCCCCGGCTGGGCGTCGAGTTCGCCGAAGACTTTCTGGATCGCCGTCGTCTTGCCTGTCCCCGGTGGACCGGTGGCGAGGACGTTGAGCGGTCTCGCTCCCCGCGTCGCTGGTCGCAGGGCGTGGGTCAACGTCTCCAGTTGCGTGTCCCGGTGGTCGAAAACTTCCGGGACGTAATCGATCTCGAAGACGTGCTCGTCCCGGAAGATCGACTCGTCCCAGGAGAGCATGTCCTCGTCAGCCATGCTGTCAACCGAGCCACCACGGCCACTTAACCCTTCCCGCCAAAAAATCAGTCCGCGAACCGATTCAGTCGGCTGCCGATTCCTCGCCGATGGTTTCGAGGGCCTTGATCTCGCTCTCGGACCAGTCGTAGAACGGCTCCTCGTTCTCTCGAAGCACCTCGACACACTCGTCGTGGCGGTCGACCGCCTCCTCGTAGTATGGGTCCCCCGGGTTGTTTTCGATCCAGTTCCGCAGGTCCTGCAACGCGGTGGGGGAGTAGGTGTCGATGGTTCCTTGACGTCTGATGAGGTCGAGTTTGCGGTCCTCGTCGGTCAACGTGCGATACATCGCCCAGCCGCCGACCCCCCAGAGGAGGACGATCGAGCCGAGCATCATGACCCACGTGATTGGTGCCAGTGCCATGATCAGTCACCTCCCGAAACGGCCGGCCGTTCGTCCTCTGTCTGCATGTTCAGTGCCTGGGCCAGTCCGAGACTCGTAGCGAGGATGATCGCCATGAGCGCGAGGCCGCCGAACATGAGCGTCTCGTTCTCGGTTCCCAGACTCGTCACCGCGCCGTAGGCCATGATGAACAGCATCACGGCCGGAATGACAAAGCGGACGATCGGGTTCCACCACTGGCCGATGTGGATGTCGGCGTTGCGGTTCAGATCGAGCACGCGACCCCGCTCGGGTTTGAACTTCCAGCCGACAAGCGAGATGACCGCCAGCGTGGCGATCGGCAGGCCGAAGTTCCCGAACATGTAGTCCATCGTTCCCAGGAAGTTCTGGGAGAGCGCGCTCGGCACGCCCAAAAGCCAGATCAGGCCGACGACTCCCACGACGGTCTGACTCCGGGAGAAGCCCAGTTCTTCGTCGAGCGTGGTCACGATTGGTTCGGTCAGCGCGAACGCGGACGTGAACGCGGCGAAGAAGAAGCCGAGGAAGAACACGATCGCCCAGAGGCCGCCACCCGGCATCTGCGGGAAGACCTCGACCAGCGAGATGAAGGCCAGACTCGTCCCCGCGGTGGGCTCAAGCCCGAAGGCAAAGACCACCGGGAAGACTGCGAAGATCGCGAGCAGGCCGATGCTGGTGTTCCCGACGGCCGTGAACAGTGCACCGCCGAGGGGCACGTCGTCGTGCTTGCGGAGGTAGCTCCCGAAGGTCAGGGCGACCCCCCAGCCGAGGCCGGTGGAGAAAAGCGCCTGCCCAAGGGCCGCGACCCAGGTCTCCCCGCGCAGGAAGTAGTTCCAGTCGGGGTTGAAGGCAAAGGAAAGGCCCTCCATGCCGCCGGGAAGGGTCACGCCGCGGATGGCGACCGCGACCAGCGCGATCGCCATCAGCGGGATCATGTACTTCGCCATCCGCTCGACCCCGTCCTTGATCCCCAGGGAGAGGACGGCGGCCACGCCGATGGCCACCGCGGTGTGGGTCCCGACGGTCAGCGCGGGCGAGTTGATGAAGCTATCCCAGAAGACCTCGGGCTGGAACGCGGAATCCATGAAGGTGAAAAGCACCGAGTGGACCGCGTAGTACAGGATCTCGCCCACGAGCGGCAGGTAGTAGGTCATCAGCGCGAAGTTCACGATGACCACCACGAACCCGAGCCCGCGCAGGGTCTTGTCGTCGAAGATCTGTTTGAACGTCCCGATGACGCCTTTCCCCGTGTACCGACCGATCATCGTCTCGGCCATCAGTCCCGGGATGGCGATGACATACAGCAGGATGATGTAGGCGAGCAGGAACGCGCCGCCGCCGTTCATCCCGGTCGTATAGGGCATTCGCCAGATGTTGCCGGCACCGACCATTGCCCCAATCATCGCCATCATGAACCCGAAACGGGTCCCCCACTCCTCACGCGACGTGGTCGCTTCTTCTGTCATGTGTCACCCATTGCCACAAGACTTCCCATTTCACTTAACTGTTGTGCCGCTCTGCAATAGGGGGATTTACGGGCAATGTCCTGTAATATTATACTAAGATTTACTTGTCCAAAATTTATGATAGGCTGTTTCGGCAACAGCTGATTTCTACGCTCAAAAATCGGCAATATAGTCCGTCTTATTTTGCCGACCTGTTTCGATCAGAACTTTTCGAGCAGCGCCCGGTAGAACGCTTCCGTCCTGCCCTCGGTGTCTCCCTCTGCCAGTTTCTCGACGATCAACTCGGGTGTCGAACGGGCCAGGTGGTCTTTCTCCGGGGAGCGTTTGACCTGCAATTCGCCGTTTTCGAGCCCGAGCGCCCGAATCCCGTCGACCGTGACCGGGGTCTCACAGGCTTCCCGCACCCCGGCCGCGAGATGGGAGACGATGACCGCCGTGGCCTCGCTCTCTTGGAGGGCCTCGATGATCCCGGCGATGATCTTCGCCGAGGCCCCGGGTTCGGTGATGCTCTCGAGTTCGTCCACGAGGACGAGTTTGGTCGCTCCGCCCGCGGACAGCGAGGCGAAATCCCGGAGCGTGGTCTCCAGCGCGCCGGCGTCGAGGGTGCCACTGGATTTTGCGTGGTAGTGAATCTCCTCGATTTCGGGCACCCTGGCCGCGGTCGCCGGCACGGGTAGCCCCATGTGGGCCAGGATCGTGATCGCGGCGATCATGTCCAGGGTCGTGGTCTTGCCCCCGCTGTTCACTCCGGAGAGCAGCGCCACGTCCTCGACCGCGTAATCGACCGGTTCGACGGCCTCGGGCGGTTCCGCAAGCAGGGGTGACCGACCGCCCTCGATCTCGAACCCGCGTCCAGAGCGGTCGGCCATCACACAATCGAAGTCCGCCGCGAATCGCGAGATGGCCTGCTCGACGTCGAGTTCCAGCGCCCGCCGGACCAGTCCCCGGACTGGCTCGCGAGCCCCCGCAAGCTCCTCGGCCAACTCGCGCTTGACCTGTCCGGCCCGGCGGTCCCGGGCGGTCGTCAATGTCTCTTCAAGTCGGGACAGCGCCGACTCGTTTCGCTCGACCGGAAACGTCGGCTCCTCCGGGAAGACCCGAGCTGCCGCGGTGGCTTCCTCGTCCTGCAGATCGAGTGCCTCCACGAGGTGGTTCCGGGCGGCTTCGATAGCGCCATCGAACTCCTGGGTCAGCTCCCGGGCGAGGATCGAGTCCACTCCCGCTCCCCGCTCGGCCAGCGAGAGCAGGTCGGCCCCGTCGACGGTCACGTCGGTTTCCGAAATCGCCTCGGTGAGCCGGTCGTTCGCGATCGATTCGGCCGTCGAGACGGCCTCCTCCAGGTCATCGACGGCCGCAGCGAGCCGGGTCAGTTCGGCGTCGGAACTCACCTGCCCGTCGTCCTCGATCCGGGAAAGCGACCCCGCAAGTGCGTCCAGGTCGAGTTCACACTCCAGGTTCGCGACGCGATGCACCTCGATCGCGGCCCGGATCGACTCGCGGTTCGCCCCGTAGAAGGCGAGCACTCGCTCCGGAACCAGCTCGGCAGGATTCTCCAGGGCGTCGGGTTCGACTCGAACGTCACCGTCGACCTCGACACCCGCAAACTCCCGGTCGAGGGCGATCACGGTCGCATAGCCTCGCGCGAGGTCGGCGAGCGCCCGGGCGTCGGAGACCAGCTCGACGCTCAACTCCGGGACCGCCTCGGTCGCCCGACTGTAGGTCTCGGCGTCGGTCGTCGCCAGACAGCGGTCTCGTACTCTGACCGCCCCGGGCTCGGAGAGCGGTTCCAGCCCCGTCAGGGCCTCCCGAACGGGCTCCCCGAACTCTCGCGCCATCGCCCGTTCGGCGACGGCACGGGTCTCCGCGATGCGGGCGGGCACCGCACTCGGATAGAAGGTCTCGATCCGTTTTCGGCCGTAGTCGGTCACGGCACGCTCGGCCAAAAGCGAGCGCAGGCCGTCGTAGACCGCTTCGGCGCGGTCGGTCGCGAGAAACCCGCCGGGATCGTCGTGGCGGTGACGAATCGCGTTTCGGACGATGCGGACGGCCCGCCCCTGTGAGATTCCGGGGACTGCAGCGATCGCGGCGACGTCACCGCGCTCCAGGGCCTCGACCGGGTCCTCCAGGGTGGCAAGCGCCTCGCGGGTCTTCGGGCCGATCCCGGGGATCGCCTCGAGCTCCATCGAGTCCACGGTTCACCCCGAGGGGCTAAACGATTGGGGAGTCACCCGTTCCCGCGGCCGGTCCAGCGGAGCAAGAGCAACGTGCCCTCGAAGAGCCCGATCATGGTTACAGCGACGAGGAACGGGGCCATGCCGGTCGGGTCCGGGCTGAAGAGGAAGGCGATCGCCAGGAACACCCCCCAGATGATGAGTCGGCGCTCCTCGAGCCAGGTCCGGGTGGTCAGGCCCATCATGATCGCGAGCATGACAAACAGCGGGATCTGAAAGACCACCGCGAGAAAGCCCAACAGGACCAGCATGAGCGAGAAGGTCTGTCCGAGCGCGAAGGCGATGTCCACCACGTCACGCGAGTACTGGAGGAAGTAGGTCATCACCGCCGGCAGGATGAGGAAGTACCCAAAGAGCAGTCCCACGAAGGCAAGGACCAGGCTCGTCGGGACGGCGGCGAGATAGTAGCGTCGCTCGTGGGGGTAGAGTCCAGGTCGCATGAACGCGTAGGTCTCGTAGACGAAGACGGGCAGCGCGAGAACCAGTCCCAGCAGGCTCGCCGCCTTGAGCTGGGTGACCACGAGCTCCAGTGGGTGATAGACGTGGGGTTTCGAGATGTCACTCGGGAGCACCGAGTACCAGAGGAAGTTGATGAACTCCTCGCCGTAGGGGAACGCGAGCAGGCTCACCACACCCGCGATGACGACGACCACGGCGACCCGCTTGACCATCTCCTCGATGTGCTCGGTCAGGGGCTGTTCCTGGTCCTCGGCCGGTCCGGTCTTGCGCTCGATCGGCGTCGTTTCCGTCTCGCTTTCGGGAGTTTCGGTGTCGGACTCCTCGTCCGTGTCTTCTGGCTCGTCGGTCGTCTCTTCGGCTTCGTCCGTGTCTTCGGCTTCCTCCCCCGTGTCCGCCGTCTCGTCTTTCGTCTCTTCAGCTTCGTCCGTGTCTTCTGGCTCGTCGGTCGTCTCTTCAGCCTCGTCGGCACCCTCCGCTGGCTCGGTGGTCGAGCCGTCCGCATGCGTCTCCGCTTCTCCAGAATCGTCGGATTCGTCCTCGGTTTCCGCCGCCTCGCTTTCATCGTCGGTCCCGCCTGTGGCGTCGAAAGCGTCCGTCTCGTTCGGTTCCGCATTGTCCTCGGCGTCGAGATCGACGATCTCGGTGCGGGAATCCTCGGAGTCCTGACGGTCCGCTCGCTGCTCGTCGGCGTCCGTCGGCTCCCCGTCCGAGCCCTCGCTCGGATCCCGCGACATGACCCCAGATAGGCAACGGCGTCGTTATGGGCCTTTTCGTTTTCCGACCGTCCCCAGAGAAGAAGATTGATAGTGGACACTGGGATAGGCCCAACACGATGAGTGCCCCGGGGCCGATAGACGCGGATACCGCTCGATCGATCGAGAGCGGTCGACAAACCCTCGGGGCGATCCTCAAGACCGCCCAGAACCGCCTGAAGGTGGTCTTCGTCGCCTTCGTCGTGGGGCTTTTCGCCGGCGTGATCGCGATGCGGCTCTACATCTGGCCGACGCTCAAGCGGGACCTGCTCGCCCGCGGGGCCGCGGTCATCGCCCAGACGCCCTTCGACGTGATCCTCCTCCAGGTGAAGATCGGGCTGGCGGTCGGGATCATCTTCGCGCTGCCGGTGCTCCTGTACTACTCGAAGCGACCGCTGGCCGACCGAGGTCTGATTCCCGATCTGCATGTCCCCCGGTGGAAACTCGCCATCGTGGCGCTGATGGCGGTTTTCCTCTCGACCATCGGCATCGTCTACGCCTACTTCCTCTTCTTCCCGATCATGTTCACGTTCCTGGCGGGCAACGCCCTGGGGGCCGGGCTCGCGCCGCTTTACTCCATCGTGCACTGGACGGAGTTCATTCTCGTGCTGGCGCTGTCCTTCGGGCTCGCGGCCCAGCTTCCCCTGTTGATGACTGCCCTCTCCTACACGGAGATCGTCCCCTACGAGACCTTCCGTGACAAGTGGAAGTACGCCGTCATCGCCATCTTCTCCTTCGGCGCGATGTTCTCCCCACCGGACCCGTTCACCCAGTTGATGTGGGCCTTCCCGCTTTTGCTCCTCTATGCCTTCAGTCTCTATCTCTCGAAACTGGTGACTGCCGGCAAGCGTGGCCGTCGCAATCTCGACTTTTTCGGGGCCCTCCGCCGCCGGCTCCACCGGGTCGCCGGCACGGCGGTCCTGGGCGGCGGGCTCGTCTACTGGTTCTACGGCGCGGGCGGTCTGGAGCTCTTCAACGGGTCGATCCGGCCGGCGCTCCCGACGCTCGTTCGACCAGGGCCCGTGCCCTCGGCTGCGGCCGCGCTTGGTCTCTCGCCAGGGCTGGCCCTCCTGGTCGTCGTGCTGATCGGGGCTGTCGTCTTCGCCATCCTGGGCGCGCTGGTGGTGCTCTACCGGGCGACGATGCAGGCCCAGCCCGAAGATGGGCTCCCGCCGAAAGCGGCGACAGGCGAACCGGCGGCCGAGCCCGAAGAACCGCTCCCCGACATCGACGAGGTCGAGGGGGCCGAAGCCGTCCGGGCGCTGCCCATCGAGGTCTTTGCCGGTATGAGCGAGGAATCGGCGCTGGCGGCAGCCCAGCGGGCCATGGACGACGGCGACCCGGAGAAGGCAGAGGCGATCTTCGAGCGGTTCGACGACGCGCCCGAGGAACTCAAAGCCGAGGAGGAGTCGGGGGGGACGTTCTCCCAGACCACCGCCGGGATGGTCAACGCCTTCACCGAGGAGGAGACGACCGAGGACGACATCGGCGGGTACTACCACGACATCGCCTTCATCCTCGACAGTCTGCGCTCCAGGACGTTTCACCTGGTCGGGATCTTCATGGTGGTCATGGCCGGGCTCTTCATGTTCCTCTATCGTGGTGGCATCGGCACCATCCGGGCGGACTTCATCTCCCGGATTCCCCCGGAGGTTCGACCGGACCCGGCTGCGACCCAGTGGCCGATCACGCTGCACCCGGTCGAGGCACTGGTCTTCGAGGTCAAGATCTCGATGGTCATCGGCGCCATCGTCACGCTGCCGGTGCTCTTCTACTACGCCTGGCCGGCCCTGAGCGAGCGGGGCATCATCAGGGGCGACCGGCGTGCGGTCTCCCTCTGGGGTATCTCGATCATCCTCGGCATTATCGGGGGAAGTATCATCGGGTATCTGTATGTCGCCCCGCCGATCATCTCGTATCTCGTCGAGGACGCGATCCGCGCCGGGATGGTGGTGAGCTACCGGGTGAACAACTTCTTCTGGATGGTGTTTTTCACCACGGCCGGGGTGGGCCTGCTCGCGGACATCCCCATCTCGATGTGGCTGTTCCACCGCGGCGGGATCATCAGTTACGAGCGCATGCGCCGGAGCTGGCGGGGAGTCGTCCTCGTGATCTTCGTATTCTCGACGTTCTTCTCCTCCAGTAGCATCTGGACGATGTTCCTCCTTGCAGTCCCGACCTCCGCGGCCTACGTCTTCGGCCTCGGCGTGCTGTGGGTGGTCACGCTGGGCGGCCGACGCGGCGGGAAACCACGATCTGCCGAGCCGGCGTGAGCTACCATCAGCCGAGCTATTCAGGCCGGGTAGAAACGATTATCGGCCGTTTCGAGGGGGAGAGTACGAGTTTGATTTCCCGACGCCTCCCTGCGCTGCCATCGCCAGAGACTTCAACGATGCTCTCCGAGTACTCTTCCAAGAGCATCATGACGCCACTTTCGACTCGGGGTGACGCCAATGCCCAAGATTAGCGTGGAGATTCCGGCCGAACTTCTCGCGGACCTCGACGAGCACGTCGGGGAGGACGGGAAGTTCGTCAATCGCAGCGACGCGATCCGGGCCTCGATCCGGAAGACCCTGGACCGACTCGACGAGATCGACGCCCGACACGACCGCCTGGAGGCCGAGGATCAATGACTCGCCAGGCGATGCCCGCGCCGCAGGTGGCGCTGATCGGCCTGTTCGTCACGGCGCTGATCACCGCTCAGCTCACGGCCTCGAAGGTCCTCGGGTTCGAGCTGCCGTTCGCGATCCCGGTAGCCGGCGAGACCCTCGCGCTGCCCGGGGCGGCCCTGGCCTACGCGCTGACCTTCTTCGCGTCCGACGTCTACGCTGAGCTGTACGGTCGGAACGCGGCCCAGATCCTCGTGAACGTGGGCTTCGGGTTGAATTTCGTCCTGCTCGTGCTGGTCTGGAGCACGATCGCCGCCCCGGCGGCCGCCAGCTCCCCGGTCGCTCCGGAAACCTTCGCCACGGTGCTCGGGTCGAGTACGAACATCGTCATCGCCAGCCTGGCGGCCTATCTGGTGAGCCAGAACTGGGACGTGCTGGTCTTTCACGCCCTGCGTGAGCGCACCGACGGGGCCCATCTCTGGCTGCGAAACATCGCGTCGACGGGCACGAGTCAGCTCCTCGATACCGTGATCTTCGTCGGCCTGGGCTTCTATCTAATCCCGCGCTTTCTCGGGACCGGGGATCCGGCCCCACTCGCCGTGGTCGCGTCGCTTCTGGTCGGGCAGTACCTCCTGAAACTCCTCATCGCCGTCCTCGATACGCCCTTTGTCTACCTCGTCGTCGGCGCGCTCCGCCGACGGGAACAGGGCAGCCGTGCCGCGTCGGCGGCCGATTAGACTGGTTCGGCGAACCCGAACCGTGGTTTCACGCCGGTCACTTCGACCTCGATTTTATCACCGACCGCTGTGCCGGGAACAAAGAGTGAGTACCCTTCGACGTAGGCGATCCCGTCGCCGTCCTCGCCCGTCGCCTCGATGGTGACCGTCCGCGTTTCGCCCACCGAGACCGGGGCGGTCAGGTAGCCGATCCCGACGACGTACACCTCCGAGGAGGACTCCCGGGAGGCGTCCGGGCGAACGATGCTGACCTTGTCGAATTCGTCCTCGACGTCCGCGACGAAGGCATCGAGGTCCCGGCCCTGGAAGACCTTCACGACGAAGTTGCCACCCGAATCCAGGAAGTCCTGAGCGACCTCGAAGGCCGTCCGGGCGAGGTGAACCGACCGGGCGTGGTCCAGGTCGTACTCGCCGGTCATGTTCGGGGCCATGTCGGAGACGACCACGTCGACCCCTTCTGGGGCCGCCTGTTCGATTTTCTCGGTCGTCGAGTCCTCGGTCATGTCCCCGCGGATCGTCTCGACGTCGTGGTCTTCGAGCGGATCGATCCGCTGGAAGTCGACCCCGATGACCCGCCCCGTCTCCCCGACTCGCTCGGCGGCGACCTGCAGCCACCCGCCGGGAGCCGCCCCGAGATCGAGTACCGTGTCGCCGGCCGCAAGCAGCCCGACCTGGTCGTCGATCTGGGCAAGTTTGTAGGCCGAGCGAGCCCGGTAGCCCTGTTGCTTGGCCTTGTTGTAGTAGTGATCCTTGTGACTCATTGCGAGTGCGTTCGAGGCCGGTGGGGAAGTGGCTGGCGATGGGGTGGCCTCGGCCGCCGCTGGACCGCCGCGTACAGCCCCACACGCGGGACAGAACCGGCACCGGGCGGGAGGCTTGAAGAGGTGACTTTTTAAGTCGGGTGTCCGTATACCGGAAATATGTTTACGGCCATCGTGAGCGCAGAGACGCTCCGGACCACGCTCGACTCCGTGAGCGTGTTGGTGGACGAGTGCAAGATCCACCTCACCGAAGACGGACTCGAAATCCGGGCGGTCGACCCGGCGAACGTGGGTATGGTTGATCTCGAACTCGAGGCCGCGGCCTTCGAGTCCTACGAGGCGGACGGCGGAATCATCGGCGTGGACCTCTCGCGACTGGAGGACATCGCCGGCATGGCCGACGCCGGCCAGCTCGTCCAGCTCGAACTCGACGAGGAGACCCGAAAACTCCACATCCACATCGACGGCCTGGAGTACACCCTCGCGCTCATCGATCCCGACTCCATCCGCCAGGAGCCGGACCTCCCCGACCTGGACCTTCCCGCCCGCATCGTGATCGAGGGCCGGGACATCGACCGGGCGGTGCGAGCGGCGGATATGGTCTCCGATCACATCGCGCTGGGCGTGGATACGGCCGCCGAGCACTTCTACGTCGACGCCGAGGGCGACACCGACGACGTGCATCTGGAACTCGGCCCGGAGGATCTGATCTCCCTGGAGCTGGGCGAGGCCCACTCGCTTTTCTCGCTTGACTACCTCAAGGACATGAACAAGGCCATCCCGGCCGACGGCGAGGTCGTCGTCGAACTCGGCGAGGAGTTCCCCGTGAAGTTCCACTTCGACATCGCCGAGGGCCTGGGCAACGTGACCTACATGCTCGCGCCGCGGATCCAGAGCGAGTAGTCGAGCCGGTTCAGTTTTCACTTCTCCCCCCGTGCCATCCGGTAGATGTCCGCCAACCGAAAGGGCGACCGCCGGGAGCGGGAACTGGTCAACGCCCTCGATTCGGCCGGATTCGCCGTCATGCGAGCCCCGGCCAGCGGAAGCGCCACGGAGCGGGAACTCCCGGACGTCCTCGCGGGGAACGGCACTGTCTTCTACGCCATCGAGGCCAAATCCAGTGCCGCCGACCCGATATATCTCACCAGCGAGGAAGTCGAGGCACTACGATATTTCGCGGCGTCCTTCGGAGCGAAACCCCGGATCGCCGCCCGTTTCGATCGGGAGGACTGGGCCTTCTTCCACCCCGCTGAAACGCTCACCGAGAACGGGGCCTACCGCGTGAAACACGACCGGGCGGTCGAGGACGGCGAGCGGATCAAGGACCTCTGGGTCGAGGAGCCCGATCCGGAAGCCAGACGCGAGGACGTTCGTGGCATTCTCAACGCCCTCGATACGGGCGTGATGTCCGTCGAGGAGGCCGTGGAGTCGCTGTTGTAGCTCTTCAGAACCGATCTCGGACAATTGGAGTTTCTGTAGCCGCCGGGTGTGAAATCTCTTGATGATCACCCGGTTGGTTGCATCAACCCGTCTGGCTATCACCGGAAGGTCTATTACATTATATTGCGTTCTATTACACATGCCAATCAGCATCGATCGTCTCGAAAACGAACCGCCCGAGGTGTTGGCCGTCCGGGAGGGGACACAGCCCTACACGGTGCTCCAGTTCCTCGCCAAAAACGACGACCAGGCGTACACACAGACGGAGATTGCGGAGACAACGGGGATCGACCGAGGGAGTGTCGGTGCTGTTCTCTCGCGTCTCGATGATCGGGATCTCGTCCGGCACAAAGGCCGGTACTGGGCGATCGGGACGGACGACCGTCTGGCGGCGTTTGCGGCCCAGCAGCAGGCCAGTTCGATGTCGACGACCGATGATTACTACGCCGGGGAGGAATGACCGGGTACCAGCGTGGAGACGTTTTGAAAGGCCCGGACTTCTTCGGTGCTTCGCGGTTTCGGCCGTGGGTCTGTGTACACGACTCCGCTCATCCGTTCGGTGATCAAGAGGGTATCTTTGTCGCGATCACGACGACCCGACGATCCGAAGCGATCCCGCTCACCGATACTGACTTCCAAACTGGCGGGCTGCCAAAAACCAGCTACGTCAATCCCTGGACCGTAACGACGATCAAACACGCCGATATTCAATCCCGGGAGGGCGTCCTTATTGAGGAGACGACAAACACCATCGCCGAGAAATTATGCGACTACCTCGGCGTGAACTGCTGAAGCAGGACGACTCATCATCCGCCGCCAACCCGAGGCGTGATTACGGTGGGGCCAGAACTGGCCCCTGATGACAATCGACCCCGTCCACTACGACGGGATCGCCGCCCTCGCCAGTCGCATTCGTCACGACGCCGACCCCGAGGCCCACCGGGACCTCGCCGAGACCGTCTGGGCCGAGCATCTCGACCCGCTCCGGACGGACGGGGACCCGGTGCTGGAACCGATCGAGTCGGTGACTCGCCGGGCCGCGCCGATCGACGACCTGGCTTTGCAGCAGGCTCCCTTCGAAACGGCCCACGGCCTCGATTCTGGCACGATCAACCCGACGACGTTCAAGAACGGGCTCCTGCTCGACCTCGCGCAGGCGGCGATGGCGGCCGTCCCCTCGGATCTGGACCTCCACCGGGCCCGGACCTACATCATGCCGGTCCACTCCAACGACGCCTCGGTCAATCACGGCACGGATGGGTGGGACCCCTTCGACGAGGACCACGGCCGGGGCCGTATCGTCCAGACCGAGGCCCTGGCCCGCGACGAGGAGCGGATCGTCCACGGCCTGGCGCTCTACCTCGCCGAGAGCCATCACGCACTCGAACACGCCCACCGGGTCGAGGACGTGCTCTTCCTCGATGGCCCGCTGTATCCCAAAGGGCTGCTCCACTGGCGGGGCCGCCACGGCTCGATCGCGGAACTCGCCGGGGAGAACGATCTGGTGGCGGAGGTCCTCGAGAACTACGTCGCCCTCGTCGAGACGTTCCTGGAGCGGGAGATTCCCCTGGTCGGCTTCGTCAAGAGTCCCCAGTCCCGTGGGCTCATCAGAGCCCTCGCCGAGACGGGCCGACCGAGTCCCTGGGCGAGCGACACGGCGTTTTTCTCCCAGGTCCTCGAACAGCGCGAGGGCGGTGGCCGCCGAAACGAGCGGGTCACGGACCAGCTCTCCTGGACCGGCTGGTTCCGCTCCAGACTCGGGGCCGATGCGGTTTTCGCCGGGCCCGAGGCGGATCTGGGGGTCACCCGCGACCGCCCGGCCCCGGACTACGAGGTCGCCTTCTTCGTGATCTATGACCCCCGGACGGAGCTCCTCTTCAAGGCTGAACTCCCCGGCGGGTTCGCGGAGGACCCGGCGGTTCGGTCGGCAGTCGAACAGTACGTGCTGCGGGGGGTGGCAGCCGAGCGTGGGCCACCGCTGCCGATCGCGAAGGCCGACGAACTGGCCCGGATCGGAAGCGAGGGCAAGGCGGAACTCGTCCGACGGCTGGAGGTTGCTTTCGACACCAGCGAGGACCGGAACTACGACGCCGAGCGGTGGGGGCCGGAGTTCTGATCGGGAGCGAGATCAATTGTTCTGGGGGGAGGGTGATCGTGCAGCGGGGGAAAGGGGTTAGTTACCTCCGAACGGAGCAGTGCCATGAGCGATCTCGGATCGTTTTCGGACTTCCGGGACAGTGAGTCGTCCGGGGACGAGGGCGGTGAGGAGCAGTCCGGCGGGAGCGGTCCCGAGGGGCGCGAGTTCGACCGCCCAGACGTGACCGCAAGCGGCAGCGATACCGGTGTCGGCGCGCTCGCCGTCTCGGAGGGCCTTCGGGTCGCCGAGGAGGCAGAGGAGAACCGGTTGCGGGCCTACGTGACGGCCCAGAACCGAACGGATATCCGCCTCGGCACGTACCTGCTCGCGCCGTATCCGGACTACGAGACACTCTTCTGTCGCATCACCGGCCTGGAGTACGCCCAGGCCTACCGGAGCGACGATGCCACCGAGATTCACGCCCGTCGGGCCATGCGCTCCTCGGGGATCGACGAACAGGATTACAAACTCATGGCCGATCTCGACCCCCTCGCGGTTCTCTATCCCGACGGCGAGACCCTGCGACGCCGGGCCCCGGACCGGGTCCCGAAACCCGAGACGGTCGTCAAACACGCCAGTGACCACGAGAAGATCCGGACGGGGCTGGACCTCCCCGAGTCCGGGGCTTTTCTCGGCCACCTCTCCGTGGGCGGCGAGCGGGTACGCACCCAGGCCACGCCGCCGACGGTGGCCTACCGCCTCGAAGACGGGGATTCGGGGGCCGACCCGTTGATCTTCCGCCACGTGCTCATCGCGGGTGGCACCGGCTCGGGCAAGACCCACACCGCGAAGAACGTCCTGCGCCAGTACCTCACCGAGGACCGGCGCTACGCCATCGAACCCGGGAGCAATCGCACCCCACGAGCGGCCGTCGTGCAGTTCGACCCCCAGGACGAGTACGCCCAGATGCACGACGACAATCCGGACCTGGACGCGGCGACCGAACGCGACTACGACCGACAGGGCGTGGCCTCGGGCGGCCACGAGGACACCGTCGCATTCGTCCCGCAAGTGGGCAACGCCCGATACGCCGCAGGCCACCACCGCGCCGAGCAGCAGGCGTTCACCATCCCGTTCTCGATGGTCCGGGCGAACAAGTGGCTCGTCGCCGGCGGCCGGCTCAACGACAACCAGTACAACGCGCTCACCTACCTCCTCGATCGCTTCTTCGACGAACGGAGCGGCGAGGCCACCTACCAGGCCTTCCTGGATTTCCTCGACGATCCGGCGCTCAGACAGGAACTCGACGAGAGCGGTCGCGTGCACGAGGCGACCTTCGACGCCGTGAAACGCCGGGTTTCTGCGGTTCCGCGAGGCGTCTTCGATCAGGACGCCAGGCCGATAACCGAACTGGTCCACGAGTTCGTCCGGCCGGGCCGGCTCTCGGTGGTCCCGACCTATCACCTCTCCTCCACCCGGGCCGCCGAGATGGTGGTCCTCGCGCTCTCCAGTCTCCTCGTCGATCAGAAACTGTCGAGCGATCCGACCTTCGAGCGGATCAAGGAGACGCCGCTCATTCTGGGGATGGACGAGGCGCATAACTTCCTCGCGGACGCCGACAGCGTCCAGGCCCGCCAGGTGATCGGGAAGTTCACCGAAGCCGCCAAACAGGGTCGCAAGGAACGGCTGGGACTGTTCCTGATCACCCAGGACCCACAGGACATCGCGGACCCGGTATTCAAACAGCTCAACACCCGGATCGCGCTCACCCTGAGCGACGAGGACGCCGTCTCCAGTCTGAATCTGCCGACCGCACTGGAGTCCCGAATCACGGACATGGAGCGGGGCAATATGGCCGTCTACTCGCCGGACAACTCCAAACCCGTCGAAGTGATGGGGCTCTCGACCTGTCTGACCCGCCACGGCCGGGATTGAACCGCCGATTGGCCCGTAGATATATGCCCGCCGCCGCCGAAATTTCTCCCATGCGAGTATTGGTACCGATCGACGGGTCCGCCCAGTCGAATGCGGCCCTCGAGTACGCCATCGACACGTTCGCCCCGGACGACCTCGTCCTGCTTCACGTCATCGACCCGGTCGAGGCCGGGTACAGCGCCGCTGCGACCATGCCCGGCTACTCCGAGGAGTGGTACGAGAATCGCAAGGAGGAGGCGGAGACACTCTTCGAGGAGGCCACGGCCAGTTTTGAAGGAATCGACACGACGACGGTCACGGAGGTCGGCCGGCCCTCCCGGGCGATCGTCTCCTACGTCGAGGAGCACGACGTCGATCACGTAGTCATGGGGAGCCACGGCCGCTCGGGGATGACCCGCATCCTGCTCGGGAGCGTCGCGGAGTCGGTCGTGCGCCGGTCGCCGATCCCGGTGACGATCGTTCGCTGATCAGGCACCCTCGCCGCCGGTCTCCCGCGCCCGGTTGCGGATCGCCTGCACTCGTTCGTCATAATCGTACCCGGGGACGATGCCCTCGACCCAGGTACCTTCGACGTAGTTTGCCGCACCGAGCGCCGCTGCCGGTGCGTCCTGGGGATCGGCCGGGAGTTCGATCGTGACCCGCAGCGTCTCCCCCGTTCGCTCGACCGCTGGCTCGCCGCCCGGGCTGGAGACGACCTTCCCGACATCCGCCACGCGCCGGCGGAACGTTTCCTCCCACCCGTCGGCGACGACCTCGGCGACGGTCTCCCCCTGGACCGTGGAATCCAGTGTGGGCAGTTTCTGGGTGAGGGTCACGGTATCGGACTCGACCGTGACACGGGCCTCGAAGTCGGTCCCGTCGATGGTGAATCTGCCACTGTCTGTCTCCTGAAACTCGGGCCGGGAGCGAAAGGCGTCGGCGAGGGCCGCAGTCATGGCCGTTGCCATGGGCCGGGTGGCAAAAACCTCCCGGGTTGGGGCGCTAGGCCCCGCGGCTGATGTAGGTTTCCGTGTTCACCACGCCGTCGATGCGCCCGATCTGCTGGGCGACGACCTCGGAGATGGCCATCGGATCTGCGGCCTCGATCCGGGCGATCAACTCGACGTCCCCCGCGACGATGTGAGCGGTCTGGACGGCCTCGATCCCAGCGACGGCTTCGAGCAGCCGATCCGTCTCCGGCGTGTCGGCCTCGAGTAATGCGTAGGCGACGACCATGGGTCCTCTTCACACGCCTCGCTATAAATCGGTTCGCCCGAACCGTCGCGAGGATTTTTGACGGTCCGCTTCGAGGTGACTCCATGGTACACGCCTACGTCATGGTCAGGACCGAAGCGGGCGCCCCACAGGAAGTCCGGGACGCGGTTGCGGACCTGGATGCGGTCAGTGCCGCCCACGTCGTCGCCGGCGACTATGACCTCATCGTCGAGGTCGACGCCCCTGAAGTCACGGACGTGCTGGATGTGGCGACCGACCAGATTCAGGGCCAGGCGGGAGTGCTGGAGACCAAGACCTACGTCGGGATGAGCGAGTAGTCAGTCGGCCTGCCCGGCCGTCTCACGCTCGATGATCGACGCGACGGCCTCGAAGACGGCGTCCAGGGGCTGTTCGGCGTTCACCCTGACAAAGCGATCCGGTTCGGCGTCGATGAGCCGTTCGTAGTTTGCTTCGACGGATTCGAGAAACGCCTGCTGTTCCAGTTTGTTCGTCGCGCCGCTGCGTTCGACGCCGGTCGCGGGGTCGACCTCGAAGTAGATCGTGAGATCCGGGGGCCGCGTGAACGGCTGGTGAATCTCCTGGACGTACGCGACGGGGTCGGGGACGAGCCCCTCGATCGCGGCCCCCTGGTAGGCATACCGGGAGTCCGAGTACCGGTCCGTGACCACCACCTCGCCCCGGTCGAGGGCCGGCTTCACGACCCGCGAGAGGTGATCGGCGTGATCGGCGGTGAACAGGAAGAGTTCGGCCAGCGGGTCCGCACCGTCAGTGTCGATCGATTTTCGAACGGCGTCGCCGTACCAGGAGTCCGTCGGCTCGTGGGTGAACGTATACGCCTCGCGCTCGGCGAGCCGTTCCCACACCGTCGTCTTGCCGCTACCGTCAAGCCCCTCCAGGGACACGAGCATGGCTTCGCGTTCGCCGACCGCTCACATAACCGTTCTGAGAGCAACCGGCAACCCGGGCCCGTCGCGACAAGCGTTATCCCGAATGCGACCGAATTTTCGGGTATGAAGGTACTCGTCACGGGCGGCAGCGGTTTCGTCGGGAGCCACTTGAGCCGCGAACTCGCCTCGCGGGGTCACGAGGTGACGGCACTCTCCCGCTCACCCGACGGTGAGGAACTGCCCGATGCGGTCGAGACCGTCACCGGGGACGTCACCGAGTATGATTCACTCGTGGATCCGATCGACGGGCAGGACGTGGTCGTCAACCTGGTCGCGCTCTCGCCGCTTTTCAAACCGAAGGGTGGGGACGAGATGCACCGGAAGATCCACCTGGAGGGCACCCGCAACGTGATCCGGGCCGCCGAGGCGGGTGGTGTCTCCGCGATCGTCCAGATGAGCGCCCTCGGGGCCGACCCCGAAGGCGCGACGGCCTACATCCGGGCCAAGGGCCGGGCCGAGACCGTCGTGCAGGAGTCGGACCTGGCGTGGACGATCGTCCGGCCCTCGGTCATCTTCGGGGACGGGAGCGAGTTCCTGAAGTTCACCCGGACGCTGACGACCCCCTACGTGACCGCGCTCCCGGCCGGGGGCTCGACCCGGTTCCAGCCGATCTGGATCGGGGATCTGGCCCCGATGCTCGCTGACTGCGTCGAGTCAGAGACACATCGCGGCCAGATATACGACATCGGGGGGCCAGAGGCGCTTTCGCTGGCCGACGTAGCCCGATTGCTCTACGAGGCCGAGGGCAAATCACTCTCGGTGATCCCGGTGCCGATGTCGTTGACCGAGATCGGGATGAACCTCGCGGACCCACTTTCCTTCGTTCCCTTCGGGCGAGACCAGTACCGCTCGCTGCAGTTCGACAACACGACTGCCGAGAACGACATCTCGGCCTTCGATCTGGAACCCGCTGACCTGCTGTCCCTCGCGGAGTACATCGAGTCGACCTGACTCGGTGCCGCCGGTTCTCGAAACCTATCACATACGGTGCAGATCTACCCTTCGTTCTCGGTCGATGCACGCCTCGTGTCTGACACATCTTGATAATCCCAACAAAAGCCTTATGGCCGCCATCACACGTGTTTTCACGTAGAGTACACTGTAGCATGAAACTCGCAATGATCGGGATCGGCCAGGCGGGGGGCAAGATACTCGACAAGTTCCTCGAGTACGACGAGCGAACTGACTCGGGGATCGTCCGGTCCGCAATCGCGGTCAACACCGCGAAGGCCGACCTCATGGGGCTGGAGAAGGTCCCGGAGGACAACCGGGTACTGATCGGGCAGTCCCGGGTGAAGGGACACGGGGTCGGAGCGGACAACGAACTCGGCGCGGAGATCGCCGAGGAGGACATCGACGAGATCCAGGGCGCGATCGACAACATACCGGTACACGAGGTCGACGCGTTTCTCATCATCGCCGCGCTGGGCGGCGGAACCGGGAGTGGGGGCGCACCGGTGCTCGCAAAGCACCTCAAGCGCATCTACACCGAACCGGTCTACGGGATCGGCGTCCTGCCGGGCAAGGACGAGGGCGGCATCTACACGCTGAACGCGGCCCGGTCCTTCCAGACGTTCGTCAGCGAGGTGGACAACCTCCTCGTGTTCGACAACGACGCCTGGCGCAAGTCCGGGGAGTCCATCCAGGGCGGCTACGACGAGATCAACGAGGAGATCGTCACCCGCTTTGGCATCCTCTTCGGGGCCGGCGAGGTCACCGGGAGCGGCGACGTGGGGGAGAGTGTCGTCGACTCCAGTGAGATCATCAACACGCTTGCTGGAGGCGGCGTCTCGACCATCGGCTATGCGTCCGAGACCGTCGAGAACTCCGGTTCGAGCGGCGGTTTCCTCTCGAAGATCACCGGGAGCGGGGGTTCGGAAACCGAGGACTCGGCGAACACGACCAACCGGATCACGAGTCTCGTCCGGAAGGCCGCACTGGGACGGCTTACCCTGCCCTGTGAGATCGAGGGGACCGAACGGGCACTGCTGGTCGTGGCCGGCCCGTCCAGTTACCTCAACCGGAAGGGCATCGAGCGCGGCCGGAAGTGGCTCGAAGAGCAGACCGGCAGCATGGAGGTCCGGGGTGGGGACTACCCCGTAGGCGACTCCTCGCAGGTCGCGGCGGTCACGCTGCTCTCCGGGGTCACGAACGTGCCACGCATCAAGGAACTCCAGGGCAAGGCCGTCGAGGCCCAGGAGAACATGGACGACATCCGGCAGGAAAGCGAAGCGGCCTTACAGGACTTGGTGGAAGACGAGGACGATGAACTCGAGCCACTATTCTAAACTCGCGATCGCTGCGGTGCTCCTCGCGGTCGTCGCGGCCGGCCCGGCCGCGGCGGTGTCAGTGAGCGACGCCACGGCTCCAGACTCCGTCGAGGTCGGCTCGACGGTCGACGTGACCTACACGGTCGAGGACCTCTATACCAACTACAACGAGTGGAGCCTGGAGGGGGCGACCGAACTCGAGTCGGTCACCTGGACGGTGACGACCTACGATCTCAGCGACAGTCAACTCGACAAACAGCAGTACAACGGCCAGGAGTTCAGCCACGCCCTCGACAAGGAGGGTGACGTGGCGATGGTCGAAGTGCGACTCCAGGGCACGGTTCCCGAGTGGTCGAACTGGTCGTATGACCCGGCCCAGTCGATCACGCTGGCTGACTTCACCGAGAGCCAGACCGGCGGCGCGGAGAACGACCTGCTAACCTCGACGGCGCGTCCGTATACTGAATCGAGTCAGTCCGCCCGGACCGCCCTCGACGATGCGACCGCGGCGATCCAGGACGCCGAGGACGCCGGTGTCGACGTGACCGAGGCCACCGACCGCCTCGATAACGCCCAGTCCGCGTTCAACTCCGGCAACTTCGAGAACGCGCAGGACCTCGCGGGCGACGCCCAGGAGAGTGCCGAGTCCGCCCAGCAGCAAAGCCAGCGGACGAGCACGCTGCTCATGATCGGCGGCGTCGTGCTGGTGCTCGCGATCCTCGCCGGTGTCGGCTACTGGTATCTCTCCAACCGGGAGACCTACGACAAACTCGGCTAGGCCCATGCGGGCCTGTATTCCGTTCGACGCGACCACCCCCAAGCGACGGCTCGGTTCGGCACTTTCCGCCTCCGAGCGTGTGGACTTCGCGATCGCGATGTTGCGTGACGTGCTGCAGGCGATGGCGCCCACCGAACTGGAACCGACCGTGATTGCGACTGAAAAACCCGACGCGACGTTGCCGGCCCCGATTCGAGTGGATGATCGCCCCCTTGATGCGGTGATCGAGGATGCTATCGAGGCGGAGACCCCCGTTGCGGTCGTCATGGCCGACCTGCCACTCGTCGAGCCGGAATCACTGGCTCGCCTGCAGGCGACCGCCGGTGACGTGGTCCTGGCCCCGGGGCGCGGGGGCGGGACGAACGCGATGCTCGTCCGGACGGACTCGTTCTCGGTCGATTATCACGGCGCGTCGATCCGTGATCACCGCCGAATCGCCGCGGCACGAGCCCTCGACGTAAGCGAGATCGATTCCTTCCGGCTGGGGACCGACGTGGACGAACCCGCGGATCTGATCGAGGTGTTGCTCCACGGCGGTCCTCACAGTGTGGCCTGGCTCCGGGAGGCGGGGTTCCGGATCGAGACGACCGCGGGCCGCCCGACGGTGACGAGAGGCCCTCCGGGTAGCACTTAACTGCCGGCCACCCGAGAGCCAACTCGTGTTTCCCGCGGCCGGCCTCGATCTGTCGATCGACCAGTCGGCAGTCGAGTCGCTGCTGGCGGTCGAGCCCACGGCGGTCGACCCGCCCGAAACCGTGACTGTCGCCCGGAACGTCTTTCTCCCACTGACGACGGCCTGTCGGTACGCCTGTGGCTACTGCACCTTCTACGATCCGCCGGGGGCGGCCGATCTGCTGGACCCGGAGGCGGTCCGCTCGGAACTTCGTCGCGGCCGCGAGGCGGGCTGTACGGAGGCGCTTTTCACCTTCGGCGACGACCCGGACGAGCGGTACACGGCGATCCACGAGGAACTCTCCGGCCGCGGCTTCGAGTCCGTCCAGGACTACCTTCGGGCCGGTGCTGAGTGGGCCCTCGACGCTGGCTTGCTCCCGCATGGCAACCCGGGCGAGCAGACTCGCGAGGAACTGGCTGCGGTGGCCGACGTCATGGCCAGCATGGGCGTGATGCTCGAAACGACGGCCGACGTGCCGGCCCACGCCGGGCCGCGGGGCAAATCGCCGGCCGATCGACTCCGGACGATTCGCGCCGCGGGCGAACTGTCGGTCCCGTTCACCACCGGCATCCTCGTGGGGATCGGCGAGGACTGGCGCGACCGCGCCGAGAGTCTGCTCGCGATTCGAGCCCTTCACGAACGGCACGGCCACATTCAGGAGGTGATCGTCCAGCCGGTGACCCGGAACGAGCGCTGGCAGGGCGAGGAACCCGGAACGGAAACGCTCAGACGGGTCGTCGCGATGGCTCGAACGGCACTCCCCCCGGCGGTTGCCGTCCAGATCCCGCCGAACCTCACGGCCGTCGAACCCCTCCTTCGGGCCGGCGCGGACGACCTGGGCGGGGTGTCCCCGGTGACGGTCGATCACGTGAACCCCGAGGCCGCCTGGCCCGCGTTCCGGGACCTGGCGGCGACCGTCGAGTCCATGGACATCGCGCTTCACGAACGGCTGCCGGTCCGCGAGCGATTCCTTCCCTCGTCCGGACTCGAAAACGAGTGGATCGGCGAGCCCGTGGGGCGGGTGCTCTACGGTGATACCCCTGCTGGCCGGCACTATCGCGCCATCATCGGCGACACGGACGGCCCGCGAACCTAGGGCTTGGGAACCGTCTCGCCCGGGGCCAGAAGCGGTGTTCCGTCCGCGAGCGGGCCCAACACTGGGCCGGGCCGCTCGCGCTCCGGGTCGATCCGGTGGCGGCGCTCGTAGTCCGTCGAGCGCTCGACCGGCACGCGATCGAGGTCGTCGATCAGATCGACCAGGGCCGCGACCGAGCGGAACTCGCCGTGGTCCCCGCCAGCGCGACTGGTGATCGACTCCGCGAGGAGCGTGCCCGAGAGGTCATCAGCCCCACCCGCAAGTAGTGTCTTCGCCAGGTCGTCGCCGTGTTTTACCCAGGAGGCCTGGACGTGCTCGACGTTGTCCAGGAAGAGTCGGGCGACGGCCACGACGAGGCGGTCTTCGGCCAGCGTGGCACCGCCCGAAACCAGGCCTCGCCTCGCGAGCGGGGTGTCGTGATGGACAAAGGAGAGCGGGACGAACTCGGTGATGGCTCCCGTCCGGTCCTGTAACTCACGGATCCGGGCGAGATGTCTGGCTCGATGTGCCTCGTTTTCGACGTGTCCGTACAGCATCGTCGCGGTCATCGGCAGACCAGCGGCCGCGGCGCCACGCATCGCGTCGAGCCAGCCCTGGGTGTCGATCTTCCCGGGGCAGATGACCTCCCGGACTTCCTCGATTAGGATCTCGGCGGCGGTGCCGGGGACCGAATCGAGGCCCGCCTCGCTGAGCCGGCGGTAGACCGTCTCGAAGTCCCAGTCGGTCCCGCGACGGGCGTGATCGGCCTCTTCGGGAGTCATCGAGTGGACGTGGAGCCCGTCGACGGACATGGCCCGGAGTTGCTCGGCGTAGGTCCCCGGATCGGTGCGATAGGCTGCGGGCGGCCGGTAGGAGGGTCCGGATTCGGCCGCCAGGATCTCCCGGTGCTCGTCGTCGAGCGCGAGGGCGGGATGCAGCCCGCTCACGGTGGTGACTTCCGAGACCCCGCGCCGAACGGCGTCCAGCACGAGCGACCGGGATTGGGCCGGCGTGCGGGTGTAGCCACGCTCGTCGCCTCCATAGCCGGTCTCGAAGGTGTGGGCGCTGTCACGATAGTTGCAGAACAGACAGCCCGTGTCACAGGCAGTGGTGACGTTGTTGTTGAGGTTCGCGACGAAGGTGACCGACTCGCCGACGACTTCCTCGCGGCGGCGGTCGGCGGCGGTGACAACCGCTTCGAGGCGTTCGGGGTCGATGCCCCGCCGATCGGAGCCGGTGGTTAGCAACTCGATCGCATCGGCGATGGTGAGCCGGTCCCCGGCACGGGCCCGGGCCAGGGCGTTCTCGAAGGACTGGTCGGTCTCCGGGCGGATTTCGAAGTCGAACTGCTCGCGGGGGACACCGGTCGGCAGCGTGGGCCCGTCTCCCATGGCGTCGCGTATTCGGTACAGCCCAAAAAGTTCGCGGGGTCGGTGAGAAACGCTTTGGGGCCCCCGCTCCCAGGTGCGCGTATGACCAGCGTCAAGGACATCCGGGTCGAGACACCGGCCTCGGAGGGGACTCTCGGGCAGGGGGCGTTCGTCTTCAGCGACGACTATTCGGTTTTCGACTGGGGGCGGATGCCGGACGAGATACCCCGGAAAGGGGCGAGTCTCTGTGCGATGGGCGCGTACAACTTCGAGCGCCTGGAGGAGGCCGGCGTTTCGACTCACTATCGCGGCGTGATCGAGGACGGCGAGGTACTGCCACTCGCGGCCGTCGAGGAACCGCCGACCGAGATGGCGATCGATCTGGCCCAGGTTCCGGACCTGCCACACTCCGAGGCGGGCTACGATTACGAGGCCTATCACGCGGCCGGTGGCCCCATGGTCGTGCCGCTGGAGATCGTCTTTCGAAACGTCGTCCCGCCCGGATCGAGCCTGCGGCGCCGGACGAAGCCGGCCGATCACGGCCTCGAGTACGACACCTGGCCCGCGGAGACCGTCTCACTCGAGGAGCCAATCGTCGAGTTCTCGACCAAATACGAGAAGCAGGACCGCTACCTGGACCGCGAAGCGGCCGCGCAAATCGCTGGCCCGGCGAGCATCGACACACTCGAGGACTGTGCCCGGACGGTCAACCGCGTGATTTCGGAGCGGGCCGATCGAGTCGGGCTCACCCACCAGGACGGCAAGATCGAGTGTGTCTATCACGACGGCGCGGTGCTGGTCGCGGACGTGGCCGGCACCTTCGACGAGAACCGGTTCAGTTCGGACGGCATCCAGCTCTCCAAGGAGGTCATCCGCCAGTACTACCGCCGGACCGATTCGGAGTGGGTCGAGGCCGTCAAGGAAGCCAAGGACGAGGCTCTGGCGAGTGCGGACCCGGACTGGCGCGAATCAGTCGAGATCTCGCCCAAACCGCTGCCCGAACACGTGCTCCGGCACGTCTCGAACATGTACGCGGCCGGCGCGAACACCTATCTCGGCCGGGACCTCTTCGACGCGCCACCCCTGGAGACGGTTCTGGATCACCTCCGCTCGCTGTAGGTATTCAGGAACGTGGGCTAACCCGGCGGTTCCAAAAGAGTTTTTGAGCACAATCGCGCACGTTCACTCGATGAGCGCCTACACCGCCACGGTGACGGTTCGTCTCAAGCGGGGCGTGCTCGACCCGGAGGCGACCACGACCCAGCGCGCCCTCGAACGCCTGGGCTTCGAACTGGAGGACCTCCGCTCGGCCGATCAGTACCACATCGACCTGGACGCCGCGAACGCCGACGCCGCCGAGGATCGCGCCGCGGAGATGGCCGAACGGCTCCTGGCGAACCCCACGATTCACGATTACACGGTGGAGATCGCCGAGCGATGACCGTGGCAATCGTCCGGTTCGGCGGGTCGAACTGCGACCGGGACGCCGCCCGCGCGCTTGACTCCCTGGACATCGACAACGAGATCGTCTGGCACGAGGACGGCCTCCCCGCGGACACGACCGGCGTGATGCTTCCGGGCGGCTTCTCCTACGGTGACTATCTCCGGGCGGGCGCGATGGCCGCCCGCGCCCCGATCATGCAGGCCGTCAAGGAGCAGGCCGAGGCTGGCGTGCCCGTCCTGGGCATCTGTAACGGGGCCCAGATCGGCTGCGAGGCGAGTCTCACGCCGGGAGCCTTCACGACGAACGAGAGCGCCCGCTTCCAGTGTGAACACGTCCACGTTCGCGTGGAGAACGCCGACACCCGGTGGACCCGGGCCTACGAGGAGGGTCAGGTCCTCGAACTCCCGATCGCCCACGCCGAGGGCCGCTTTGAGATCAGCGAGGACGCCCTGGCGGATCTTCAGGCCGCGGACCGGATCCTCTTCCGATACTCGACCCCCGACGGCGAAATCACTCCCGAAGCGAATCCGAACGGCTCGACTGACAACGTCGCTGGCATTCTCGGCGAGCGCGAAAACGTGGCTGTGCTGATGCCCCATCCCGAACGGGCCGCACTCTCGGATATCGGCGGGACCGATGGGCGGGGTATTCTTGCGGGCTTTGCCTCTGCTACCGTTCCACAGTGACCGGATCGCGGCAGGCGATCCAGCAGTGTGGACCGGCGTCGTCCCGGACTTCGAACCAGCCGTCCGGACAACTGTATCCCTCTCGTCTGACGTCGGTCATGGCCTGTCTCCCCTGCGGCGTGAAAGCCGCAGCCATGGTGTTCGACCCCATCCCTAATCAATCAATGGTACGTTCTCCTGCTATTTCCTGGAATCCGATAGATCCGGCCGGTCAGCTCTCGAGTGGCATGTTGTAACTTTGCTCCCGTTCGAGGACCGTCTCCCAGGTCCGCTCACAGGCACAGGACACCTCGCCGAAGACGGTTGGGTCCTGTCGCCGGTTGAAGTCCCCGATGGCCCGCTCGACGGTCTCATCACACTCCCCGCAGTTGTGCGGGCCGCGATCGCTGCCAGCCCCGACTGGGTCCGAGACGACGATGGCGTCCACGGCTGCTGTCCGTTCGAGCACATCCGCGACCGACCAGAGCCAGGGTGGGCGGTAGCCCCCGTCGTAGTACAGTTCCTCGATGAGCGTGTCCTCCATCACGGTCGTCGGGTTCAGCGAAACGGTGTGTGCGAACTCCGCGACCTGCTCGATCGATTCGACGGCGTCCTCGATGGCCTCGGACTCGGTGAGGAAGGGTGGCTTCAACAGGAGATAGCCCTTCACGCCCGCACCAGCCTCTTGGGCGACGGTCGCGGCCTCCCGGACCGCCTCGAAGTCGAAGTACTTGTTCACGGCGTCCCGCCGGACCCGGTCGCTCGCGGTCTCGATCCCGACGGCGACGTCCGTCGCCAGCCCGGCTTCGAGGAACGGTTCGAGTCGGTCCGCGGTCACGAAGTCGGGGAGGGTCTCGATGACGATCCGCTCCCGGTCGGCGAAGGTCTCGGCGATGGCCGCTCGCGTCTCCGGCCCGACCTCCCGGTCGTCCAGGATCGATCCCGAGGAGTAGAGTTTCACCACCTCAGCGGGCTGGTCGGCCTGCTCGGCTTCTCGCTCCAGGGCGGTCTCGATCTGTGCCAGCAGGGCCTCGTGACTGACGCCCTCGGCGTTTTCGGACTCCGAGACGTATCCACACATCGTACAGCCCCCGGCCCGTGCCCAGCGACACCCACCGGTGTCGAGGATGATCGTGAGCGAGGACCTGATCCCGTCGGGTGTCAGGTCCTCGTCGAGCCAGGTCCGGGTCGGCTGGGTCGGGTCCCCACCTTCGTGTCGGGACCGAAGCCGACCGGTAGCCCGGTTGAGCGCGTCGAGGTGGTTCCCGTAGTCGTATTCCGGTCTCGATTCGGCCATTGATGCAATCTACGCGTCGGCGCGTAAAGTGCCGTCGCTCGCGGCCCGTAACGGGTATTCGTTACATACTGACGGCAAGGACTACCCCATCTCCGCCCGTGGATGAATAGTGGAGGTTACTCATGACCGAACTTGGCGGATTTAACGACTGTGTCGCCCGCGTCGATCTGACAGACGGGGCGGTGGATTACGAGAGCATTCCGGAGGAGGACGCGAAGAAGTATATCGGGGCCCGGGGCCTCGGTGCCAAGTACGTCTTCGACAACGGCCCGGAGGTAGACCCCGAAAGCGAGGAGAACATCCTCACCTTCATGACCGGCCCGCTGACGGGTTCGCGGGCGGTCATGTCGGGCCGAATCGCCGTGGTTACGAAGTCCCCGCTGACGGGCACCGTAACTGACTCCCATCACGGCGGGTGGAGTGGGGCCCGACTCAAGTGGGCCGGCCTGGACGGCCTCGTCTTCGAGGGTGCGGCCGACGAACCCGTCTACGCCGTCGTCGAGGACGGCGAGGTCGAACTTCGTGATGCCTCCCACGTCTGGGGGATGACCACCCACGAGGCCCGGGAGACTCTCGAGGAGGAAGTCGAGGGCGAGTACGGCAAGAACCTGAGCTACATGGGCATCGGCCCGGCCGGTGAGGAGGGCGTAAAATACGCCTGCATCATCAACGAGGACGACCGCGCGAGCGGTCGCGGTGGCACGGGCTGTGTCATGGGGTCGAAGAACCTCAAGGCGGTCATGGTCAAGTCCAAGACGGACATGCTGGACCCGGCCAACCCCGAGGCCTTCGCGGACGGCACCGGCCAGGCCATGAGTGCGGTCCAGGGTTCCGACGTCACAGCGCCCAACGAGGGCGGCCTCTCGGTGTACGGGACGAACGTCCTGATGAACCTCACCGAGGAAATCGATGCCCTGCCGACCCGGAACGGGAAGTACACCTCGACCCGTGCCGAGCGCGAGGACGACCCCGAAGACCCCAACATCGAGGCCGAGAACGTCTCCGGGGAGTACGTCCGGGAGAACATTCTGGTCGACGAACCGACCTGTCACTCCTGTCCGGTCGCCTGCAAGAAGGAAGTCGAGGTCGAGACGACCGTCGACGGCGAGGACATCAACGTCCGGATGGAGTCCCTGGAGTACGAGCCGGCCTTCACCTTCGGCCCGAACTCCATGAACGACGACGTGGAGAAGCTGGCGGTCATGATCGACCGGTGTAACAAGATGGGCATCGACGCCATCGAGACCGGGAACATGATGGCCATGGCCATGGAGATGGACGAGAAGGGCTACGTCGAGGACACCATCGACTGGGGCGACGCCGACCAGATGATCGGCCTGATCGAGCGGATCGGTCGTCGCGAGGACGACTTCGCCGACGCACTCGCCGAGGGCGCGGCGGGGGCCGCCGAACGCCTGGACGCCCATGACACCCGGCTCGATGTCAAGAACCAGACCATCCCGGCCTACGACCCGCGTGGCATGAAGGGCATGGCCATCGGCTATGCGACCTCGAACCGCGGGGCGTGTCACCTTCGCGGGTACACGCCGGCCGCGGAAGTCCTCGGCATCCCCGAGGAGGTCGACCCCATCGAGGCCGAGGGCAAGGGCGAACTCCTGACGGTCTTCCAGGACCTGCACGCGGTCTCTGACTCCTTTGACATCTGCAAGTTCAGCGCCTTCGCGGAGGGCATCGAGGAGTACACCAAACAGTACAACGGCATGACCGGCCGTGACCTCACCGAGGAGGAACTCAACGAGGCCGGCGAGCGCATCTACACGCTCGAACGCTACTACAACAACCTCAACGGCTTCGACGGCGAGGACGACTCCCTCCCGAGTCGCTTCCTCGAAGGGGCCGAGGACGCGGTTCCCGGCTCCGGTGCCGCCGAGGGCGAACTCGTCGATCTCGACTTCCTCAAAGACGAGTACTACGACGTCCGTGGCTGGGAGGACGGCGTCGTGCCCGAGGCAAAACTCGACGAACTCGGAATCGAAGTCGGACCCGGGACCGGCGTCGGCGGTGCGGCCTCCGCCGACGACTAACCACGCCCCAGTCGACCGAAGACAGGGGCCTTAAGAGAGCGCATTGATTGGTGGGAAACATGCCCACCGTCGCTGACATTCGTTCCCACGACGCGGACGACGACCCGCTGACCTTTCTGACGGCGTATGACGCACCGACTGCCGCTGCACTCGAGGCGGCCGGTATCGACATCATCCTCGTCGGCGACAGCGTCGGCAACACGATGCTCGGGTACGACTCGACCCTTCCCGTGACCGTCGAGGAAATCCTGAGCCACACCGGCGCAGTCACCCGGGCGACCGACGAGTCCCTGGTAATCGCTGACATGCCCTTCATGAGCTACGGGGCCGACCCCGACGAGGCCATCGAGACGGCCGGGCGGATGATCAAGGAGGCCGGCGCGCAGGCGATCAAACACGAGAGCGGCCCCCACACCATCGAACTGACCGAGCGACTGGTTCAAAACGGCATCCCCGTGATGGCCCATCTCGGGCTGGCTCCACAGAGTGTCAACGAGACCGGCGATCTGACCCGCCGGGCGACCGACGCCGAGGAGGCCGAGGAGATCCTGGAACTCGCGAAAGCCCACGAGGACGCCGGCGCGTTCGCGCTCCTGCTCGAACATATCCCGGCGAACGTCGCCAGACGTATCGACGAGGCCCTCTCGATCCCGACGATCGGGATCGGGGCCGGCCCGCACGTGAGCGGCCAGGGCCTGATCATCACCGACGTCTTGGGCGTGGGTGACTGGGTCCCGCCCTTCGCCAAGCAGTACGCCGACGTGCAATCCGAGATGGAGAAGGGCGTCGAGGGCTTCCGCGAGGAGGTACAAAACGGCCAGTTCCCCGCGAGCGATCACTACGTCGAGGAGTCCATCGAGGGCTGGGAGTAACTCACCCGCCCGACCGAACGGCTTTCCGGGCGAAATCCGCGACGACGTCCTCGAGTACGGATTCCTCGCCCTCGAAGACGATCGTTATCTCGGTCAACTCGATCGAGGGGCCGATCGCGATCTTCTCGGCGGCGAATTCGGCGTGCCAGCCGGGGCCGGACGCCTGATCGTCCTCGACTGACTCGGCCCCGACCGATTCGAGGTAGATGCGGACCAGATCGGGGGTGATACCCCGGAACGTCCGCTCGACGCGCATCTATCCACCTGCCACCGGCGGGAAGATCGAGAGCCGATCGCCCGTTTCGAGGGACTCCGCGAGTCCGTCGAGATACGAGACCTCTCGGCCGTTCTTGAGGACGTTGAGCTGTGGCTGAAGGCCGTCCTCGGCGAGGATCTCGCCCTCCAGGTCCGGGAACTCGGCCTCGAGGGACTCCAGGACTGCACCCACCGTGACCGGCTTTTCGAACGTCCGGGTGATGGTCTTCTGCCCGACGGCCTCCCGGAACGTGGCAAAGAGCCGGATTTCGAGTTCCATGCTACTCCGTCTCCTCCAGGCGGATGCCGTCCTCGACCAGGCGGGCGTTTCGCTCCCGATCGATGAGGGCGGCGATCTCCTCGTGCTCGTGGATCTGGGCGATCAGGTCGGCATAGAGATTCCGCCAGCCGATGGCATAGATCGGAGACTGTCCCCAGGCGCGCAGTTCCGCGACGAACTCGTCGTACTCCTCCTGGCGGTCCTCGAAGCGTTCGAGGACGTCGACGACCCGGCTGGCGGCCTCCTGGTCGGTGGCGGCCTCCTCGATGAATCGGTTGAGGCGGCTCTCCCAGGCGGCGACGGCCGATTGCATGTCCGCGGCCGCGTCGTCCTCGGATTCGGGAAGCGACTCAAGGATCTGACGCGGGACACCGAGTGAGATGTCTTCCATGCTCACGGATGGGTCCCCCAGGCACAAAAGGGCCGCGTCGGGGGCGAATGAGGGCCGGTTCGGTCACCGCCCGACGAAAATCAGTTCAGTGAAGCTTCGACGGTCGGACGGGGTAGGTGTACAGCCCCATCTTCACGCGCTGCCAGAACGTCTCTGCCTCCTCGGCCTCCCGCTCTTCGGGGCCCCGTTCCTTGCCCGAGGGCCCGCGACTGAGCAGTTTTTCGGTCGCCTCCCGCACGCCGAAGTCGAACTCGACGTACCGGACCGGATAGTGCCAGGGGCGGACGTTCATGACGAAGTACAGACTCGCCAGGAGCACCACCCAGCCGAGCGCCGCGAGACCGAGGTAGCCGAGATTGATCGCCATGACTCAACCGAGGAATCCAACGACCGAAAAGGTATCCATATCGAGTCAGTCGATCGGCTCGGTGTGTCGCACGTCGACGGCTTCCCCTCGCGTACTTCGTTCCATCGCGGTTCCGTGCATCGTCGCCCGACCGATTCCGAACGCGTTGGGCCCTTCAAAGAGCACCTCTTCGCCCACCTGGATCGAGGATTCGGCCGCCCGGATCCCCGGCGCGAGGATGCTGCCATGGGGCTGGAACGCGTCGATCTCGACCCGTTTTGTCTCGATCGAACTCTCGGCCCAGGCGTGTGCGCCGGCCAGCGTGAGCGCGAGGGTGCCATACTGGGGCACCAGGGCCGCCACCTGATCGCCGTCGGGGTCGAGTGCCTGGAGCCGGGGGTAGCGGCCCTGGAGTGTCAGTTCATCGAATAGCTCCTCGCCCGCACCGGCCCCGAACTGGTAGTCCGCGATCGCCCGCAGGGTCGCCCGCTCCTTCTCCTCGACGCGGATCGTCCGCTCACCGTCCAGAGCCTCACCCAGTGCGGAAAGCGAGTCGCCGTCTGTGGGGTGGCCCGAAACGGTATAAGTGACCGGTAGGTCCAGGTCCGCCGTGGCTCGTTCGACGATCGCCCGGTAGCCGTCCTCGGGGACGTGAGCGACGATCCGCGGGTAGTCCGTCCGTTCCAGATACGTCCGGAGCCGGTCGGCGACGACCTGGATCTCGGTCTCGCTCCAGGACCCGGTGACGGCGGCGTCGTAGTGCTGGGCGGGGTAGGTCAGTTCGAGCTCCTGGGGGACGACCCCCAGCGGCGAAGTCAGCGAGACCTTGTGCGCGCGATAGCGAGCGGCCTCCTGGAACCGCCGGTGGCTCTTGGAGTCGCTGTAGGGCTTGCCGGCCGAACAGGGGACGAGCAACAGCGGCACGTCCGAAAAGCGGCTCGTGTATCGCTCTGCCACTCGATCGGCGAACTGGGCGACCGCGGGCCGGAACAGCGAGTCCTCGGTCGTCGCGAGGAGTTCGCTGCCCCGAAAGAGCGGGGTCCGCTCGCGGAGGTAGGTCCCCTCCTGATCGAGCCGTCGGAGCGCGGCAGTCAGCCAGGGCTCGTGTCTGACTTGCCCTTCGAGGTACTCGCGGAGCGTGCCCGCCCGGATCCGCTCGCGAACTCGCGTGAGTTCGGCCCGAAGCGCTGCGACGTTGTGTTCGACACAGTCCGATCGGGTAAACTCCACACGCGGGCCCTGACAGGCCGGACAGGCACAGCCGAGTTCCGCCCGATCTTCCAGGAACGTCTCGCCCGTCGAATCGAGGTATCGACCCTCGGTCCCCGCCACCACCGCCCGATGGTCGTCCACGAGGTCCACGCCAGCGTAGGCCAACAGGCCCACGTTCGCCGGCGTGGCGATCCCCGACACCACGAGGGCAGCGTCGTCGGGAATCGTCCGCCGAACGTCGAGGAGCGTCTCCACGAGCGCTCGCGCGTGGCCCACCAGCCGACCGGGGCCGGAGAGCACGTAGGCGTCAGTACCGAGATCCGCGACGGTCTCGGGCGAGACGACGGCGGCACTCGGGCCGTCGATCTCGGGGGCCGGAACGTCCATGGCCGACTGCAGGTCCGCCGGCGTGCCAGCGGGGAAGGCCCGGTGGGGGAGCACCGTGAGTTTCCCCGGGTTCCCCTCGGGGACAGTTCGGTCCGCTGCCCAGAGACTCCCGGCGTCGGCCAGCGCGTCGCCGACCAGGCCAGGGGTCGCCCGGGGCTCCGTGAGCCGAAGCTCACCCCGTCGGGCGGGCCCGTCCCGGTCGAGGACCTCGAAGTACTCGGTCATGTCCGCTTCTGGGGCCCCGGTCGGGAACTATCTTCCCATCCCCGACCCCAGATCTTCGACAGTCACGCGGGCCGGCAGGGTTTCGATCGCTTCGCGGGGCCAGTCGAACTGTGCGAGGACAAATTCGGTCCCGGGATTGGCCTCGACGAGCCGCTTGACTCCGCGAGCGGCGGCCACGTACCCCGAATCGTCCATGCGTTCGGGGACCTCCGCCGTCAACGGGTACGTGGTCGAGAGGGCCGGCGGGACCGGACCGAACGGGGGCTTGAGCCGCCAGGAATCCCCGTAGCGGTCGTCGGATTGGCCCTCGGTGAGCAAGAGTGGGCCCTCCACGTCCAGGCGGCCCAGCCGGTCGTGATGTCGCCTGACCTCCGGGCGACGGGCGCTGTCCTCCGAGAGGTAGAAGAAGGTCGACTTGCTCGCCCGGTCGGCTCGCTCCAGTTGCTCGACGTGATCGAGCAGGGTGCGATAGCCGTCGAGCAGGCTCGGGTGGGCGTGGGCCCGGGACTCGACCAGTTCCAGGAGCGATCCCTCACGGATCGCCTCCCGGATCCGCCGCATCTCGGCCATCGAGACGTGGAGGTTGTGTTCGGCCAGCAGGCGGGTCCGGGTCGTCTCGTCGGCGTCCCGTAGCGCCGCCGGGTCGTGCTCGGTGCAGACCGGACAGGTGCAGGAAAACTCCTCGATGTCTTCGAGGTGTCTGGTCCCGCGGACGGTGAGGTATCGCTCGTCGCGGGCGAACAGGGCGTAGGCGGCCGAGTCGAAGAGGTCCGCGCCCATCGCGACCATCAACGCGAAGGTCATCGGGTGCCCGGCACCGAAGAGATGGACCGGCCTGGACGGGCCGAGGCCGCGTTTCGCCGCGGCGAGCAGGTCGACTGCCTCGGCGTAGCGGTAGTTGTTCAGGAGGGGCACGACCGCCCCGACCGGGAACACGTCGAGATCCGTCGCCGCCGCGTTCGCCCCGGCCTGCTCGCGGAGGTCGGGGAAGGTCCCACCCTGGACCGGGGCCGTGACGAGCATGTCGCCGGTGTCGACTGATTCGGCGGTCGCGAGCCGGCGTTCGGTCTCCGCCAGGTCCGATTCGACGGTTTCCCGGTCGGCGTCCGGGTGGGTCGGGATGTCGACCGGCGTCGCGATGTCCGAGCCCATCTCGGCCTGGAACGCCAGAATCTCCTCGGTCGTCACCGAGATGTCCCCGTACTCCGCGAGCTGGAAGGACCCCGAGTCGGTCATGATCGGCCCGTCGAAGCCGATCAGTTCGTGGAGCCCCTCGGATCGAGCCCGCTCGCGGAGTTCCTCGTCCTGGTAGATGATGTAGGAGTTCGTGATGAGCATCTGCACGCCGAACGCCGGGAGCCGGTCGGGGTCGATCGTCCGATAGTGCGGATTGACCACTGGCAACAGTGCCGGCGTCTCGACGGTCCGGTCGACGCGAGGGACCTCTAGCTCGCCGATCCGGCCGGCGGCGTCCTGCTGCCGGATCTCGAAGGGCGCAGTCATTGCCCGCCATTGGCCCCGCGCGGTCAAACCCGTTCTGTTGTGGGTGGCGCGACCGTCACCTGATCTTCCTGCTCGGCCACGTATCGCAGGAGCCCGAGGGCGGTTCGGCCGTCCCGGAGGTCCCCGGCCAGCACTCGCTCCAGAAGCGCGCCAAGCGTGCTCGTCGTCACCTGGATGCTTTCGTTTTCGTCGAGGTCCCGTGTTCCCGTGGGTTCACAGCCCGTCGCCACGAAGAAGTGGAAGACGGCATCGGTGATTCCGGTCGCCGGCTCGAAGCTGTCGAGTGCGGTAAGCGCCTCGGCCTCGTAGCCCGTCTCCTCGGTGAGTTCCCGCCGGGCGGCCGCAGCAAGGTCTTCGCCCGGTTCAACCCCGCCAGCCGGGAATCCGAGGGTCACGCCTTTGACCGCCTGTCGCCACTCCTCGATGAGAACGAGTTCGCCCTCCGTCGTGAACGGCAAAATTACGACGCTCGGGGCGTCGTGCAGGTAATCGAAGTCCGTCTCGGTGCCATCGGGCAGGGTGATTTCCTCGTGCACGATCGAGAATCCCGGACAGGTGTAGGCGGTCGACCGCGATTCGGTTCGCCAGCGAAGCGAGTCGGCCCCCGTTCGGTCGTCGGCGTCGGCTTCGGGGCCTGTATCGTCCATGTCTGTGTGTGGGCCGCTCGCTCGCAAAAACGTCCCGGTGGGAAACTGGTGGCCGACCGCGAAAAGGGGGCTCAGGGGGGGGGGAGGACTGTTCAGGCGGGACTGACACGCCAGGTCGTCGCGCTCGTGTACGACCACTTCTCGATCTCCAGGTCCGGGGCGCTCTCCTTGAGTTTGACCATCAGCGCGCCGATCTCCTTCGGCGAGAGGTCGACGTCCTCGGCGATGAACTTGCTCTTGAAGTAGAGCTCGCCGTCGGTCGCCTTCTCCCGCAGGTAGGAACGGAGCCGTGCTTCCTTGGGTTCGGCAGTGGTGGTCGTGGAGGGGCTCATACACGATACCATACTGTCCCCGGTATCTTATAGCGGGGTGAACGTTCGATCAAATTCGGTCACTTTCACGCCGACTCGATCCTTTTGGGACGTTTTATAAACCGCTCAGAACGTTCGAGACGTTTTACAATGTGTTCTGCATCCGTAAGCGGAAAAATGGGGGCCAGCCTCAATGTTCGCGCTCGTGAACCCAGAATTCCTCCGCGACGGTCGTTTCCTTCTTGAAAATCGGGACCTCGTCCTTGATCCGGTTGATGCCCGCCTCCACGGCCTCGAAGGCCTGGCCGCGGTGGCCGGCCAGCACGACGACGAAGACGATGTCCTCGCCGCGCTCGATCCGCCCGACCCGATGGTGCATCGCGACCTCGTAGACCCCATCCCAGTCGGTCAACTCGGCTTCGATCTCGGCCATGCGGGTCTCGGCGACGCCCTCGTACTTCTCGAAGGTCAGCGATTCGGTCGGATCGTCTTCGGGGTCTTCTTTTGCTCTGACTCGCCCGGTGAAGGTCGCGATTGCCCCCGAGAGTTCGGCTCTGGGGGAAGCCTTCACTTGTGCGATCAGGCTGTCAAGCGTCTCGATCGGTTCGCCCGCCTCGGCAGTCGAGACGACGGCGTCCAGATCGAGGGCCTGTGGTGACTCCGCGAGCATGGCTGGCTCCTCGATGTCGGCTGTCCCGACGGCGATCTGTGGGACTGCTGCGTCCGGGAAATCGACGAGCAGACCGTAATCGTGGGCCGTCGCCACCTTCGACAGCGCGCTTTCGGCGTCGAGGCCCTCGCCCCGGGCGGCCCAGCCGTCCTCGCCGACCTCGTAGACGGTTCGCTCGGCCGTCGACTCGCCGGGCCGAACGACACCGACCGAGCCCTCGGCTTCCAGACGGTCCAGCACCGGTTCGAGGACGCTGTCGGGGGACGTTTCCGGCCCCGTGACGATCCCCAGTGGGTACATATCTCCACGCAGGGGCGGGCGCGGTTTGTAGGTGTCGTACGCGGCGGTGGGGATACCAATCCTTAAGACCGCTACCGGGTTAGCAGGGCTCAATGAGGGTGGTGGTTTCTATCGGCGGCAGCGTTCTCGCACCCGACCTCGACGAGTCGGTCGTGCAGGGGCACGCTGACGCCATCGAACAACTGGACGCGACCGGGATCGACCTCGGCGTGGTCGTGGGTGGCGGGTCGGTCGCCCGCGAGTACATCGAGGCCGCACGAAACCTCGGAGAAAACGAGATCGCGCTGGACGACATCGGGATCGGGGTCACCCGGCTCAACGCCAGGTTGCTCATCGCGGCGCTTGAGGATATCGCCGCGCCGGCCCCGATCGAGAGCTATCAGGGCGGCCTGGAAGCGATGCGACGGGGGGACGTGCCCGTGCTGGGTGGGGTCACCCCCGGCCAGACGACCGACGCCGTCTCGGCGGCGCTCGCGGAGTACGTCGAGGCCGATCTCCTGGTCTATGCCACGAGCGTGCCGGGCGTGTTCACCGCCGACCCGGACGAGGACGAGACGGCCCGGCACATCGAGGCCATGACGCCCCAGGAACTAATCGACGTGATCGTCGACACCGAACTCGTCGCCGGGAGTTCGGCCCCGGTCGACCTGCTGGCGGCCAAACTAATCGAGCGCTCCGGGATGCGAACTATCGTGCTCGACGGGACCGACCCCGATCGCATCGTCGATGCGGTACTCCGTGGGGACCACGACGGCACCGACGTGACGGCCGACGGCACGCGAACCATGCTCCCCGAGTGGCAGTGATGTCCGACGAGCAATCCTTTATGCCCGACGAGACAGACCCCTACGTCCTCGACTCGGTGGACTCCCGGCGGGTCTTCTGGGCCGATACGGTTGCGGACCTGATCGAGGCCAGAGAGCCGACCGATCCCATCGTCATCAAGGGCGGTATCTCGCCCTCGGGGGTCCCACACTTCGGGAACATGAACGAGATCGTTCGGGGCTACTTCGTCGCCGAGGTGCTCCGGGAGCGAGGGTATACGGTCAGACAGATATTCACCAGCGACGACCGGGATCCGCTTCGCAAACTCCCGCGGAAACTGGCCGCTCTCGACGGGGAGATCGTCGATCTGGGCGCCGTCGATGCCGGGGCGCTCGGCCGGAACCTGGGCAAGCCATACACCGACATCCCCGACCCCTTCGGCTGCTGTGACTCCTACGGTGCACACTTCGCGAGCCTCGTCGAGCAGTCGGCGGCGGCACTCGACATCCCGGTGGAGATGATCTCGAACACCGAACAATACGAGGACGGGGCCTTCGAGACTGCCACGCGAACGGTTCTCGAACGGGCCGACGAGGCTCGCGAGTTGCTCGCGGCCTACCAGGACAAAGTCGACGCGGAGTATGTCCCGTTCAATCCGATCTGTGAGAACTGTGGTCAGATTACCGAGACCGTGACGGACGTCGACCTGGATGCGGGTACGGTCTCGTACCGATGTACAGATATGGAGGCCGGCGACCAGGTCATCGAGGGCTGTGGACACGAGGGCACGACCTCGCTCCGAAATGGAAAACTCCCCTGGCGGTTCGAGTGGCCGGCCCAGTGGCAACTGCTGGGGGTGGACCACGAGCCCTTCGGCAAGGACCACGCCGAGGGCTCCTGGCCCAGCGGCGCGGAGATCTCCCGCGCGATCTTCGACCACCAGCCGCCGGTGCCGATGGTCTACGAGTGGTTCACCCTCGACGGCGCGCCCTTCTCCTCCTCGGCGGGCAACGTCATCCTCGTCTCGGAGGTCCTGGAGTTTCTGGAAGTCCCGGTGGTCAAGTACTTCTTCAGCAAGGACCCCCGGAAGGCCCGGGACTTCTCGATCGAACACGCCGACCAGCTGGTCGCGGAGTTCGACCGCCTGGAGGCGATCTACTTCGACGAGATCGAGGACGCAAGCGAGGACGAACGAAAGCGGGCCGAGCGGGTCTACCCCTTCCTCGTGGACTCGATCCGCCCCGAGCGGATCCGGATCCCCTTCTCCTTCGCTGCGGTCCTCGGCATGACCGAGGACGAGGAGCTTCGGGCGGAGATCGCCAGGCGGGAGGGCCACATCCCCGAGAACGCCCCCGAGTGGGCGATCGAGGCGGCCCTCGACCGCGTCGAGCGAGCCCGGGAGTGGGCCCGTCGGACTGACAACGCCTTCAACTACGACCTCAAGCGGGCCTCGATGCCCGAAGTCGAGATCGACGAGCCGACGGCGGCGGCCCTGGACGACCTCGCGGATTTCATCGAGGCGGGGGCCAGCCCCGAGGAGATCCAGGGCGAGATCTACGAGACGGCTCGCCGACACGACATCGAGGTTGGGGACTTTTTCGCCACGGGGTATCGACTCTTCTTCGACCAGCCCGAGGGTCCGAAACTCGGCACCTTCCTCGGGAAACTCGACGAGCCCTTTGTGCTGGCACGTCTGCGCCGGGAGCGCTAGGGGCGGTCTGCCTCCCTCCCCGTAGAGCCCAGTGGTCACGACGATCCGCAGCCCCTCGGTCACCGAGAGCTCCGTCGCGATGACCTTCGAGCGGGCCACGATGGTGAGATAGCCGCCCATCGGGTTCGGGCTCATCGGGATGTAGACGTCCACGTACGCCGACTCCGGAAGCCGGGTCGAGAGCCGATCTGGGGTCTCGTCGGTCACGAATCCGAGCGTGTAGACTCCCTTCCGTGGCCACTCGACGAGGACGACCCGCTCGAACTGGTCGCCGTGTTTCAACAGGGCCGTCGAGGCTTCACGCGTCGGCGAGTAGATGGTGCGGACGATCGGGATCCGCTCCATCACGTGATCGAACTGGACGACCAACTCGTCGCCGGTCCCCCGTCGAAACGCGATTCCGAGTCCGGTGATGACTCCCACGAGCAAGATCAGGGCCACGGCGTTCTCGACGAACCCGGTCTCGCCGGGCCAGAGCGCGAGCAGGGGCTCGATCGCGGAGACGAGCCAGCCAAAGAGGACGGACAGCACGAGCCAGGTGACCACGAGCGGGGCCACGACGACCACGCCGCTCACGAACCCGGTTCGAAGCGTCCGCAGTAGGTCCTGCCCGTTCACGGTAGCCTATTTTCACCCCGGGCCCAAATAGCTCGCCCGGGCACCCAACCCGAACGCCTAACCCGTTTCGGGACGGCTCTCCCGATGATGAATCCCTGGTCCTGGGTCCTCGGCGGCCTGCTGGCCTACTGGCTGGCGCTCTCTCTGCTCCGCTCCCGAGACTGGTTCCCGGAGTTTATCGGCGTGACGGGCCCGATACTGACTGTCCACACGAAACGAGGCCGTGACCTGCTCGACCGCCTGGCGAGTCCCCGTCGGCTCTGGCGGGTCTGGGCGAACATGGGACTTGGGTTCGCACTGGTGATCCTCGTCGGGTCATTCCTGCTGTTGCTCGCGAACGCGGTCCAGGTCCTCCGGAACCCGCCACAGCCAACCGCGGTCAACCAGCCACAGAACTTCCTGGTCATCCCGGGCGTGAACGACTTCCTCCCGCTCGCGGTGGCCCCGGAGATCCTCTTTGGCCTCTTCATCGGCATGCTGGTCCACGAGGGCGGGCACGGCATCCTCTCCCGGGTCGAGGGCATCGACGTCGAATCCATGGGCGTGGTGCTGCTCGCGATCCTCCCGATCGGGGCCTTCGTGGAACCCGAAGAGGAGAGTGTCGAGGCCGCCGATCGAGGGAGCCAGGCCCGGATGTTCGCCGCCGGCGTGACGAACAACTTCCTGCTGACCGCGATCGCTTTCGCCATCCTCTTCGGGCCGGTCGTGGGCTCGATCGGTGTCGCACCGGGCGCGGCGGTCGGTGGGGTCTTCCCCGGTTCGCCGGCCGCCCAGGCGGGCATCGACGCCGGCGACCGGATCGTCGCGGTCGGCGAGCAACCCGTCGAACAGAACGCCGACCTCGAGGAGACGCTGGTTGCCTCGGGCGCCGACCGGGTGACGCTGACCCTCGGAGACGGAACCGAGACCAGCGTCCGCCGGTCGGTACTGGTCACTGGTGTCGCGGACGAGTCGCCCTTCGCGTCGCTTGGAACCAATACGACCATCACGGCGGTGAACGGGACGCCAGTCCAGACCGAAGCTGACCTCCGGGCCGCGGTGGCGAACGAGACGGTTGTGACACTGGATACGGCCGGGGGTGACCGCGTGACGGGACCAGCAGGGGCGCTCGTCACCGTCGTCCCGGACGGGCCGGCGGCGTCGGATGGGCTACCGACGGAGACCCCTATCGTCGTCACTGAGATCGGCGGGCAACGGGTTGCCTCTCAGACACAGTTGAACGCCGTGCTGGACGGGTTTGACGAGGGTGAGACCGTCTCGGTGAGGACCTACCAGAACGGGGCGGCCGAGACGACCGACGTGAAACTGGGCGCCCAGGACGGCACGAGTTACCTCGGCGTGCAGGTCTATCGGGGGATCAGCGGCCTCGTCGTCTCGGACTTCGGGACGACACTCTACCCCGCCCAGACCTACCTCGATATGGCCGGTGGTGAGGCCACGGGGCCGGGTATCGTGGGCTTCCTCCGGGGGATCGGCGTGAGCCTGCTGCTCCCGCTGATCGGGAGCGTGGGCCTGACCGGTCTGGAGTACAACTTCGCCGGATTCGTCGGGTGGAACCTGGGCTTTTTCACCGTCGAGGGACCGCTTGCGCCGCTGGGGGGTGGCGTGTTCGTCCTCGCGAACGTCCTCTTCTGGACGGGCTGGATCAACCTCAACCTGGGCTTTTTCAACTGCATTCCGGCCTTCCCCCTGGACGGCGGGCACCTCTTGCGCATGATTGCCGAGGCGGTGGTCTCCAGGCTCCCGATCGAGGACCGCCAGGTCGCGGTCCGGGCGATCACCACGTCGGTCGGTCTGACGATGCTGCTTGCCCTGCTCTTGATGCTGTTCGGGCCACAGTTACTCGGTGGCTGATCAGATCGAGAATCGGACCCAGACGTCGTGGCCTTCCTGACAGGTCAGCAACCGCGTTTTCGAGTCCGCCGTCGTGGTCGGCTTACCGCCCTGGCTCACCTCGAGGACCTCGCTCTCCCGTGGCACGCCGACCCTGATCTCGCTTTCACAGGACGGACACTGAACGTACTCGACGCCCATGCCAGGGAGTTCCATGGCAGTCGGGAAAACGATGTCGCCTCCGGGTGTTTATTTCGGTGCCGCCTGTAGGGCCCCGTGCATGCTGGGACCAGGGACCGCAACGCGCCGTGCAGCTGGCACTCGGTGGCCGTCCCCTGTGGGCGGTCGGGAGGGCTAACATGGGGGAGACGCCTGCGGACGAACGCATCGCGGAGCTCTCCGTCGAGGAGGAACTGCACCTCAAGGAGGACGCCATGGACGCCGCGCCGGTCGGTATCTCGATCTCCGATCCGTCGCTCCCGGACAACCCGCTCATCTACGTCAACGACCAGTTTACCGAGACCACCGGCTACGAGCGCACGGAGATCCTGGGCACGAACTGCCGATTCCTGCAGGGCCCGGAGACGGACATGGACCGGGTGGCGAAGATGGCCGAGGCGGTGACCGAACAGAAACAGGTTGCCGTCGAACTCAAGAACTACCGGAAGGACGGCGAACTGTTCTGGAACCGCGTCGAGATCGCCCCGATTTACGACGAGAGCGGCGACGTGGCGTATTACGTGGGCTATCAGGCCGACGTCACCGACCGCAAGGAGGCCGAACTCGCACTCGCGGCCGAACGGCAGACCCTGGATCACGTCCTTTCCCGGGTTACCTCGCTGGTGCCGGACATCGCTGAGACGATCGTCGACTCGGACACCAGGGAGGACCTGGAGGCCTCGATCGCCGAGCGTTTCGCGACCGTGCCGGATCTCACCGCGGCCTGGGTCGGCCGCTACAACCCCTCGACCGGGCTGTTGCGTCCTGTCGCGGGTGACAATCGTCCCACGGAGCCACTCGGGGCCGCCGACGTCACCGGACTCGCCGCCGCGATCGACTCCGGAACCGTCGAAGTGCTCACGGACTCCACGGGCCTGTTCGCCGGGATGGAGCCCCCTGCCGCCACGGCGCTCGTTCCACTTCGCTACCGCGACAGCGTCTACGGCCTGCTCGCGGTCGCGACGGCCGAGGCGGACGTGTTCGACGAGCGGGAGACTGTCGTTCTGGAGGCCATCGGCCAGTCCGCCGGGGCCGCGATCAACGCCCTCGAACGGGTGAGTCTCTCCGCCGGGGAGTCGGTCATCGAGGTCCGACTGGAGGTCGCCGATCCGACCATGCCGCTGGTCGAACTCGCCGACTCGCTCTCGGGCGAGGTGACCGCCGACGGCCAGGCCACCATCTCGGACGGCCAGCCGACGCTCCTGCTCACTGTCTCGGACGTCCCCTCCTCATCGGTCGCCGAGCAGGTCAAGCGAACCGGCGATCTGAAACTGGTCGCCGGGAGCGAATCGGGGACTGTCCTGGAGTGGACCGTCCCTCCGGGGCCGTTCGCCCGCTCGATCGTCCAGGACGCCGTCCGGCTCGAACACCTCTCGGCGACCCCGTCGAGCGTACGCCTCACCTTCGCGGCCGCCTCCGAGCACATGGGCAACACCGTCGTCGGACGCTTCCGGGACGGCTATGACGGGGTCGAACTGCTGGCCTTCCACGAGGTCGCGGACCGCGACCAATCGGCGGAGAGCTTTCGTGACCATGTGACCGACGATCTCACCGATCGGCAGCTCGAAGCCCTGCAGAAGGCCTACGTCAGTGGCTTCTTCGAGTGGCCGCGGGCAGTCGAGGGCGAGTCCCTGGCCGCGGCGATGGACATTCACCCCTCGACCTTCCACCAGCATCTCCGGGCCGCCGAGCGCAAGCTCATCAGCGCGTACTTCGAGGGCTGAACTCGGATTTTCGCGGACCTGGGCATAGTTTATTACCGTGGCTCGGGAACACAGACAGTATGGCGGAGGTCTGCCCGACGTGCGGGCTCCCCGAAGAGCTCTGTGTCTGTGAGGACGTGGCAAAAGAGTCCCAGCAACTGTCCGTGCACATCGAGACCCGACAGTACGGCAAGGAGATGACTGTTATCGAGGGATTCGATGAAAACGACGTGGACGTGGGCTCGCTTTCGAGTACACTCAAGTCCAAGCTCGCCTGCGGAGGGACCGTCAAGGACGGGGCCATCGAACTCCAGGGCAATCATCTGAACCGCATCGAATCGATCCTCGAAGACGAGGGCTTCAGCATCGGGTCGATCGAGCGCTGATCAGCGTTTCTTTACTGTGGCCCCGTGGGCCTGTATCTCAGTGCCGATCGTCTCCCAGAGTTCCGCGTTCGCGTCGCTGGCGCTGAAAAACCGGATCGAGCCGCTCTCGTAGAACCCCACCGAGACTGCCGATCCCGCCCGCTCGAACGTCGTTCCGAGATAGGAGATGTCCCCCGCGTAGTCGGCGATGTACGAATCGGCCTGGGAATCCTCGGGGATCGCCATTCGATAGCTGCCCGTGGCCTGCTCGTCGATCGCCAGATTGCGAACCTGGAGTGAGCTGACCGAGACGTCCCAGTCGGTTTCGGTGGCGGCGTCGTAGACGCCCGCCAGGTCCAACCCTAACTGAACCGGGGGTTGCCCCAGGTCGATCCGTTGCTGGATTGCCGACGCGACCGCCCTGGTGTCTCGGCCGTTCGAGAACACTTCGAGGCGCTGTCGGTCGAAGTCCAGCCGGAAGGGAATCGACTCGACGGTCTGGACTTCTTCATCGACCAACTCTCCCGTGTCGGTGTCGTAGGACTGGATCTCGATGGGCCGGGATCGCAGGAGTCGGGCCGTGACCCGGTCGGATTCGACGCCTTCGATCTCGAAGCCCGTGGCCCCGTCCGCGCCGAACGCCGCTTTGCCCAGGGTGTCTGTGACCGCCTTGAACTGACTGTCGTCGATGCCGATCGTCGCGAGGTTGACGGTGAACGGCCCGGAATCGAGCATGTCTGGAGGTCCTGTGGTGACCGAATGAAGGTTTTCCTTCGGGTTGTTGGGTTGTCACGTTCTCCGCGCTCGGCTACATGATTCAATTTGCGGCCCAGCGTATCAGCCAATTCAACAGCCGTTAGCGGTCTTTTTCCCCAAGTTTTTGCGAGGGGCTGCGAAGCAGCCCCTCGGAAAAAGTGGGAATGCGCCGGCCGGGAATTGAACCCGATGGCGAATCCTCGCTCGCGCTCGGATTCGCGTGGTTCAATTCCTGCCCTGCTCGTTCGCTCGTAAAACTCGCTCACTGCGCCGGCCGGGAATTGAACCAGAGGAAGCCGTGCTCACTCACTCCGTTCGTTGCGCGCGCCTTCCAGGGCTCAATTCCCGGCGTTGCGATTTCACCCAATTCAACAGCCGTTAGCGGTCTTTTTCCCCAAGTTTTTGCGAGGGGCTGCGAAGCAGCCCCTCGGAAAAAGTGGGAATGCGCCGGCCGGGAATTGAACCCGGGCTATGAGCTTGGGAAGCTCATGTCCTACCACTAGACCACCGGCGCTCGAATCTGACTTTCCGAGGAACGCACTAAAACGTAGCGCTTGCGGTCGGGACCCCTATTATGCTGGGCGACCCACACCCGAACATGACAGGGCCGGACGAGCTGGAACCCCTCGATCTGCGATTCGAGCCGGACGAACTCGACCCGGTCGTCGACTCGATCGAGTCGTTCATCCAGGAGACGATGAGCCAGGCCGGGGTCGACCGGGCGATTCTCGGCCTCTCCGGCGGTATCGACAGCACCACGACCGCCCACCTGCTGGTCGACGCGCTCGGCCCGGAGGCAGTCCACGGGCTGGTGATGCCCGGGCGGGTGAGCCAGGCGGACAACATGGGGGACGCCGAGCGGGTCGCCCTCGATCTGGGTATCGAGTACGACGTCATCGAGATCGAACCCTTCGTCGACAAACTCGTCGGCGCGTTCCCCGAGACCGAGATCGATCAGTTCGCGATCGGCAACGCCCGGGCGCGGGTTCGGGCGGTTCTCAACTACCTCCTCGCGAACCACGAGGACGGGCTGGTCGTCGGGACCGGGAACCGGACCGAGATTCTGGTGGGCTACTTCACCAAGTACGGCGACGGGGCCGTGGACTGCAACCCGATCGGCCGGCTCTACAAACAGCAGGTTCGACAGGTCGCCCGCCACCTCGGCGTCGATGAGGACCTGGTGACCAAGACGCCCACCGCGGGCCTCTGGACCGGACAGACCGACGAGGACGAGCTGGGGGTCGAGTACGAGGTCCTGGACGCGATTCTCGCCCTGCATATCGATGGTCGGCTCTCGGCCGGGGCGACGGCTCGGCTGCTGGACGTGGATCGGGACCTGGTCGAACGCGTGGGCACGATGGTCCAGCGGACCGAACACAAACGGACGCCCCCGACAACACCGACTCCACACGACTAACTGCACTGGGACCGACGCTTTGGGGGCACGAGTTCGGGGGTGTGGTTTGGTCCTTTCCAAAGGTCTTTGCCGCTCCCCACCATAAATCGGGTACGATGGACGAGGTCGCGCAGGCGCGCATCGCGGTGACGGAGGCGATCAGGGAGATCACTCCCGATCGGCTCAGAGAGACGATGGACGCCCACATTCTCGGGACGTCCATGATTCCCGGCGTGCTCGCCCTTCTCAGTGCCTCGGTGGCCGCCGGCGACGCGGAGGAGCCAGCCGTTTCCAACCGCGCTGCCGGCGTCCAGCTCATTTATGACGGGCTCCGGCTCACTCGGGCCCTGGTCCACGACGAGCCCTGGACCGGCACCGGCGACGCCGAGGACGATCTCGACGTGCTGGCCGCCGACGTGCTCGTCGCCCGGGGGTTTCAACTCCTCTCGCACACCGAAGCCGCCGACAAGGCCGTCGAGACGGTTCGGGAGTTCGGCCAGGAGCAGACCGAACTCCGGAGCGGGGGGACCACCGCCCGCTCGCTTGAGGCCAACGTCTTCGAACTGGCGGTGATTGCCGGCGCGACCGCCACGGGCGGGGAGACGCCACTCTCGCTGCGCCAGTACGTGGTTGGGTTAGCTCGGAACCACGGCGAGCCACCGCTCCCGTCGGCCCCGGAGGGCCTGCCGGACGGCATCGAGGACGCCATGCGCCGGGTCGGTGGTCGGGCGACCGGCGAGGAACCGGTTCGAACCCCCTCCGCGACGGACACCTGATCGGGCGTAATCGAAACCCCTAACAGGGGTCGGGTTCCTCTCATCGACTGCCTGCCTGGGTAGCTTAGCGGTAAAGCGCGTCCTTGGTAAGGACGAGAGCCCGGGTTCAAATCCCGGCCTAGGCTTCTGCTGTTTCCAGTTTTGAGATGTTTTCTCACTGACTTTCCTCTCCGGGGAGAGACAGCCATCGAACTCGTGGAGTTCTAGTTCACTACCCACTGCTCTCCGCAGCCTCCCGAATCGTCCAACGAGCGGGATATTCACCCGTAGTCGCAGTTGGCGGCTGGTGAAACCCGATACCGAAATAGCAGTTCCTGGCAGACCTCAAACCTAACGTAGATCGAACGAGGGGCCCCCACTCTCCCAAAGGAAAGACTCCCTGTCCACACGAACCCATTTATTTGCCCTCCGCTCCAGAAAAAACACGAACCCCTTTCGATCACCGATGTCACCTTCCCTCCGTCTCCGCGATTCCCTGTCCGTCGACCCCGACTCGCTTGCGCCGCGGGTCACAGTCGGGTTGACCATCGCCGTCGCCCTCCTCTCGATCGTGACCGGCGTGGCGAACATCAGCGCCCAGAGCGTCGTCGGGCCGCTGGCGGAGTTCATCCCGGTGGGCGTCCAGCGGACCGCCGGGTTCACCGGCGTGCTGACTGGCTTTTTGATGCTCGCGAGCGCGCTTGGCCTCCGTCGTGGCCTCCGGGTGGCCTGGTTCTCGACGATCGCGTTGCTGCCGCTCACGGCCGTCCAGGGACTCCTGCAATCGAGCCCGCTCTCGCTTCCACTCGTGGTGCTCTCAGTACTGTCCCTGCCGGGTGTGGTGTACAACCGCTCGCGGTTCACCCGGTCGCTCTCGCTTTCGACCTCACAGCTGGCGGCGCTTTTCGCCATCGTCGGCGTGCAGGTCTATGGCACCGTCGGGACCTACGCCCTCCGCGAGGAGTTCGCCTCGGTCGAGACCCTCGTCGATGCCTTCTACTACACGCTTGTTACCGCCTCGACGGTAGGCTACGGCGACGCGACTCCCCTGACACAGGTCGCCCGGCTCTTCGGGATGTCCGTGGTCGTCTTCGGCACGGCGAGCTTCGCGCTGGCCCTCGGTACACTCTTGGGGCCGCTCCTCGAAGCTCGATTCGCCAGAGCGCTTGGACGCATGACCGACCGAAACTACGACCTCCTCGAGAACCACGTCCTCATCCTCGGCTGGGGGGAACTGACCGAGGCCATCCTGGAGGAGATCGAGCCTGGGGAGTCCTACGTCCTCGTCACCGAGGAGACCGACCGCGTCGCCAGACTGGCCGATCGTGACATCGAGGTGCTCATGGGGAACCCGAGTGACGAGGCCCCGCTCCGGTCGGCCGGCATCGAACACGCCCGGACGGTGCTGGTGGCGACGAACGACGACGGGGACGACGCCCTCGCCGTGCTCACCGCCCGGGAGCTGAATCCCGACGTTCGGATCGTGGCCGCGGCGACGAACCGGGAGAACGTCCCGAAGCTCCGCCGGGCGGGGGCCGATTCGGTCATCAGCCCGATCGCCCTCGGGGCCCGGATGCTCGTCGACGCGAGCTTCGGCGACCGGGCGGAGTGATTGCCGGCCCCCACCTATTTATCCTGTGGGCGGCTGGGCTCCGGTGATGCAGGTCCCGATCGCACAGGTGCTACTCGGGGTGTATCTCGGGCTGCTGGCCGCGCTGTTTCCGGCACTCATCGCCTTCGCGATCGGCTTTGGATTCAAGTACTTCACCAACGTGACCGTCCCCGCGCTCGGCGTGGTGGTCGTGAGTGGCGCGCTCGCGGGGGTTTCGGGCGGGCTCATGGGGTTCATCGATCCGCAGATGGCCGACAGCTGGACGGGAATCACCGCCACGGCGGTCATCCTGATGGCGAGTCTCTGGGCGCACAGCCAGGGCGACAAGCTGGCCGTGGCGACACCGCGGGGGCTCACCCTGCGCCGGCTCCGGGAGAGCCGGCTGTCCAGTGATCTCATCGAGCGGATCGACACGCTCGGTCAGGTTCACATCCGGCCGATCGGCGACATACAGCATCTGGAGGGCTATCCGCCGCTGTCGGCGGACCTCCGGGAGCGTCTCACCGCCGGCTCCTGGAAGTTTCCCGCCGACCTGCCGCGGTCGGAACTCGAGGCCAAGCTCGAAGCGCGACTCCTCGCCGATTACGAACTCGCGGACGTCCGGGTTACCATCGACAAGGCGGGCCGGGCCGAGATCGCGGCGGCCCCCGAGACCGCCGGCCTCTCGCGTCGAGTCCCGACCGGCAAGCGGGCCGTGACGGTCAAGACGCTGCTGCCGACCGGGCTGGCCCGGGGCGACGTGGTCTCGATCGAGCTTTCCACTGGGACGGTGACCGGTCCCGTCGTGAGTGCCAGAACCGAGCGGCCCATCCCCGAGCCGTCAATCGAGCCGGAGGAGCCGGCACGTTCAGACGACACCGAACCGATCGAGTCACGACCGCCAGCCACCGCGACCACCGAGGGCGGCCCGGGGCAGGTGACGATCGTGGTCTCGCCGGCCGAGGCCCGGGACGTGCTCCGGACGGCATTCGCCCCGATCATCGTCCACTCCCGGGAGACAAACCGCGAGTACGAGACGATCGCGTTGCTCACTGACGCGGGCGCCCAGTTTCGAAAGTACTCCCTCGGTGGGGACAGCGACCTGGTGGGCCAAACGATCGGCGGGGCCCAGATCAGGGACACCTACGGCGTCGCCGTTCTGGCGATTCGTCGGCCGACCGAACGGATCGTCGCGCCCAGCGGGCGCACCGAACTGCACGCCGGCGATGACCTGATCGTCGTGGGCACCAGCGACCAGTTGGCTGCCTTCGGAGAGGTGATCGCGTGAGTCTCGCCGTGATCGAGCTGGGGACGCGACTGCTGGAGTCCGTGGTTCACGTGATCGGCCTGGTGCTTTTGGCGGGCGGGACGACTGCGATCGCCGCTTTCGCGTACCGGATTCGGGTTCGACACGCGCTTCCCGAGGGGGTCACGCTGATCCTCGGGCTGGGGGTCGTCGCGCTCTACCTGAACACACGCACCCTCTTCGCCCAGTTCGTCCAGGGTGGGGCCGCCAGCCCGACCGTGGGCGAAGCGACGCTCAACGTCCTGGTGTTCGCCATCGCGGCCCTCGCCTCCTACGGTGGGAACACGCTCGGGGACCGCCTGGCTCGATCCGATCGGCTCTCGCTGTCCTGGCTGCAGCGGGATCTCAGTCCCATCGTTCGGGCCGCGGGCCGTCACATCTCGGTGACCCTCCCGGCGGAGATCAGGGATATCGAAGGCTACGATCCGGTCGAGGCCGGGACGAAGGAGTCACTCGAAGGGCGGACGCTTGACTTCCCACGCGGGCTCACCGTCGAGGAACTGCGGACACAGCTCCAGGCCCGGCTCAAGGAGAAATTCGACGTGGGCTATGTCGACCTGGAACTCTCCTCGACGGGTGAAATCCAGTATCTCGGGGTCGCCAAACGCCCAGCCGGTATCGGCCCGACCTTGCCACCGAACGCGGCCGCGGTCGCGGTCCGGGCGGATCCGCCGTTCAGCGCCACGGCAGGGGACATCGTCCAGCTCTGGGCCGTCGAGGACGGGGAACCTCGAAAGCTCGGGACGGGCGAACTCAGGGCCAGGATCGGTTCGATCGCGACGATCACGACCGATCGTGCCGTCGCCACGGTGATCGATCCGGAGACGGAGTACCGGCTCCTCACCCTCGCGGCGGACTCGCGCCCGGATCGTGAGTTCGCCGCGATGCTCCGGCGGGCGGACGAGACCATGCGCCTGCTTTCGGTGACTGATTCCAGTCCCCTTGTCGGGCAGTCCGTCGCCGCCATCGACAGTACGGTGCTGGGGATTCGGACGGCTGGCGGGTCAGTCGAGACGATCCCGAACCGGCGTCGGTTGATCCAGCCCGAGGACGAGTTGTTCGTGATCGGTCGTCCCGAAGCGCTCCGCAAACTGGAGGCGATCGACGGCGTCCAGGCCGTGCAGGACGAGACGGTCACGGGACTCGATTCCATGGGCCGACCGTGGGCCGCCGGCCGCTCAGAGAAAGGCGAGTGAGATCTCGCGACTGGCGGCGACCGCACCACCGGTCGCAAGCAGCCCCAGCACCAGGAGGAGCCCGTTGCCGAGGGGGTTCGACGCGTTGGTCAACTCGAGGGAGTACGAGCCGTGTCCCAGGGGCTCGAAGGGCCGGATTCCCATGGGCGTGAGCGCGTCGGCCAGAATGTGTGCGCCGATGGTCACGATCCCGAGGAGGGCCCCGAACGCGGCGAGGCCGAGTTGCGCTCGTGGCTCCATTCCCTCACCGACGTACCAGCCCGCCGCCCCGAGAAGCGCACCAGCGAGGAGGGCGAACCAGATCGTATGCGTGATACCCCGATGGGAGATGAACGGCACTTTCTGGTCCCAGTCCGGGACCATCGATCCGCCCGCGACGATCACCGCGCCGACTGCGGCTAGCTCGTCGAACCCGGCCGCGAGCAGGACGAAGCCGATCGGGGCGTACACCAGCAGTGCTGCGCCGTAGTGTCCGGTTCGATACATATTCAGAACCCAACGACTTCGGCGGAAACAGGACGGTTTGTCTCCCGTTGCATACCTGTCTGTTACCGATGGGCGTACAAAAGAGGCGCGCTCGATCGGCGACGGCGCCCCGGTCAGTCGAGATCCGCGAGCATGGCCGCTACCGCGTCGAGTTCGTCGTCGTTGACCGTGTGGGCCATCCCGTCGTAGATCCGGGTGTCGACGGCTGCGCCGAGGGATTCGAATACGGTTGCTGTCTCGTGCACTCGCTGTTCGGGGATGTGTGGGTCGACGTCGCTACAGCCGAGAAAGACCGGCGTCCCGTCGAGGGCTCCCTGGTAGTCCGCCGGATCGACGGTCTCGCCCAGTAGGCCGCCGCTCAACACGGCCAGCCCGCCGTAGCGGTCCGGGTTCCGGGCGACGTACTCGCTCACGAGACACGCGCCCTGGGAGAACCCCGCGAGTGCGATTCGCTCGGTCGGAATCGAGGCCTCCCGGGCCGTTTCCACGGCGTCGTCGATCGCTTGAAGCCCGGACCGGCGACCTGGCTCGTTCTGCTCGACCGGGGCCAGAAACGACTGGGGATACCACTCGTTGTCGGCCGCCTGGGGTGCCAACAGTACAAATTCGGGTGGCGAGACCTGGCGACCGAACTGGATGATACTCCGGGCACTCGCCCCGCGACCGTGGACCAAGACGAGGGCCGCGTGGGCGTCCTTGACAGGCGTTCCGGCCTGGACGAGCGGTTGGCCCTGATGTGGGCCAGGGGTGGTGTCACGCATCGACGGTGCCATCGAGGGGTGGCAGTTCGGCTTCGATCTCCGCCCGGCGGTCTTCGAGCCAGTCGGGCAGCACGAGTTTCGTGCCCAGGTCCTCGAGGGATTCGTCGACGGTGTACCCCGGCTCCGCCGTGGCGAACTCGAAGAGGATCCCGGCGGGTGTCCGGGCGTAGACCGACTCGAACCACTTCCGGTCTATCACCTCGGTCGGGCGCAATCCACGATCCTGGAGCAGTGCTCGCCACTCGGCCTGTGTCGACTCCCCCACGCGGAAGGCAACGTGATGGACCGTGCCAGCACCCTGTCGGCCACGTGGGGCCTCCGGGTCGACTTGCACGTCGAGGACGGCTCCCAGTTCGCCACTCGACTCGTAGCGGGTTCTGGCCGCCGTCCGGTCGGTCTCCCGATAGCCCATCGCCTCCAAGAGTCCGGTAAACCCCTCGTCGGACGCGACCGTGAGTGTCACGCCGAAAAAGCCCCGGATCGCGTGTGCTTCGGGAACCGGCCCCGCCGGGGGGCTTCCCGCGGGCGCGTCGGTCCCGACGAGTTCGAGTGCCAGCCCGTCCGGGTCCCTGAGTGGGATGACGGTGTCGCCGAACCGTTCGATCGGCTCCTCACGATCGATTCCCGCTTCGTCCAGCCGGTCGAGCCAGAACTCGACGGCCGCGCCCGGAATCGTGAACTGGACGGTCGTGGCCTGGCCGCTCCCGGATTCGCCCGGCGTGGCTCCCGGATAGGGGAAGACGGTCATACTCGTCCCGGGATTGCCCTCGCGGTCGCCGTAGAAGAGATGATAGACCGAGGGATCGTCCTGGTTGACACTTCGTTTCACCAGCCGGAGGCCCAAGGTCTCCGTGTAGAACTGGCGGTTCTGCCCCGGATCGGCCCCGATGGCCGTCACGTGGTGGATGCCGGGTGTTGACGGGCTCATGTCCGTGATAGGCTCGCTCACCGAATAACCCTGTGGGCCGGGAACGGTGTCTCCGCGTTAGTTCCCCGACTCGCTCTGGGTGACCTCCCGGTACTCCACGTCACGGCCGGCGACCCCGCTTTTGGCGATCACGGGCAGGAGGTTGTAGCCGTTCGGCCCCTTCTTGACGACGTTGATGTCGAAGACGAACTCGACTGGCTCCTCGGCGGTGACCTCGAAGGATTTCTGGACCTGGAGTTTCTCGCTGGGTACTTTGACCGGTACCTCCTCGCCGTCGACGATCCCCTCGACTGTGGCCACCTCGAGTTCGACTTTGTTGTAGGTGCCAGCTTCGAGTTCGCCGTCGAAGACGGATATCGCGTCCTCGCCGACGACCTGGGTCAGGTCGACGGTCGTTCCCTCCAGGTCGAGCCGGAAGAAACCCCGCTCGTCCTCGTCGGTTTCGGTGCCCGTCGTGGTTGTCTCCGATTCGACCGTGGTCTCGGTGGTCTCTTCCTCCTGAGTGGTTGTTTCCTCGTCGGTCGTCGTTTCGGTCGTCTCCGGTGCGGACGTGGTTTCGGTGGTCGTCCCCGACTCGCTTTCGCCCTCGAACACGCGGGCGCTGTCGAGGGTCACGTCCAGCCGATCGAAGTCCGCGATGTCCGCGGGCTGGTCGCTCACAAGGAGCCGGAAGGTTCCGGTCTCGCTTCCGTTGGTGTCGCCGGTACACCCGGCCAGGAGGCTGACGCCGACTCCGGCGCCGACCGCGAGTAGCTTTCGTCGCGGGAGGGTCGGGCCGTCGATGTCACCGTCGTTCGATGAGTTCTGTGGGTTCATTACACTCGAGGAATGGTGACCAAGACCTTAGTACGCCCACGTTCCTTAGCCCGATTTCAGCCGATTTACCGCGTTTTGGCCGGATTTGTAGCCGGTTCGACGCGGTAAGCCGAGAAAAACGCACTATCCGAACTTCCCGGAGATGTAATCCTCGACCCGCTCGTTGCGCGGGTTCTGGAAGATCCGATCGGTGTCCCCGTACTCGACGAGATGCCCGCCGGTCAGGAAGACCGCCGTCTTGTCCGAGATCCGGGCGGCCTGTTGCATGTTGTGCGTGACAATCACGACGGTGTAGTCCTCGGCGAGTTCGTCGATGAGGTCCTCGATTTTGGACGTCGCGACCGGGTCCAGTGCGCTTGCTGGCTCGTCCATCAGGATGACTTCGGGATCGACGGCGATGGCCCGCGCGATGCAGAGCCGCTGTTGCTGCCCGCCCGAGAGGTCGGTTCCGCGCTCGTCGAGTCGATCCGAGACCTCGTCCCAGAGGGCGGCCTGCCGCAGGGCTCGTTCGACCCGCTCGTCCAGGTTTTCGGTGTCGTTCTGGATGCGCGGGCCGTAGGCGACGTTGTCATAGATGCTCTTCGGGAAGGGGTTCGGGGCCTGAAAGACCATCCCGACCTGGCGGCGCAGGGCCACCGCATCGACGTCGTCGTCGTAGACGTTCTTCCCCTTGAACCGGAGTTCGCCGGTGACGCGGGCGATGTCGATGAGGTCGTTCATCCGGTTGATCGAGCGGAGGAACGTCGATTTCCCACAGCCTGAGGGGCCGATGATCGCGGTGACCTCCTGCTCGGGAATCGACATGGACACGTCGTTGAGCGCCCGCTCCTCGCCGTAGTAGACGTCAAGCCCTTCGGCTTCGATGATCGTCTCCTCCGGGGGGATCCGCTCGATGTCCCGGTCGCTCTCGGGCTGGGCATCGTCCAGGCCGGTCGCTGACCACTCGCTACTCATATAGCTTCACCACGTCGGGTTCACGGTTATGTCTGCTGTTCATACCTGTTGCGAAGGTAAATCGCGAGGACGTTCATCGAGAGCATTACGACGAGCAGGGTGACGACGCCGGCCGGCGCGATGAGTTCCCTGAAGGCCGACTTCTGGTGGAACGACCAGTAGAAGACCTGCAGGGGCATCGCCGAGACCTGGCTCGCAAAGCCCGTGGGCGGCCGGAAGACCGTCGTCGCGGCCCCGATCATCAGGAGCGGGGCCGTCTCACCGATCGCCCGGCTCAGGGCCAGGATCGTCCCGGTGAGTACCCCCGGAACCGCCCGGGGGAGCACCACGTTCCGGATCGTCTGCCACCGGGTCGCGCCCATGCCGTAGGAGGCCTCTCGCACCTCCTCCGGGACCGATCGGATGGCCTCCTGGGCGGAGATGATCACGATCGGGAGGATCAACAGGGAGAGTGTGAGCCCGGCCACCAGGACGATCCCCATTCCCATCCCGATGAGGTTGACGAAGAGGCCCAGGCCCAGCAGGCCGTAGACGACGGAGGGCACGCCAGCCAGATTCGAGATGTTGACCCGGATGATCCGGGTTATCGTCCCGCCGAGCCCGGTCTGTGGGGCGTACTCCTCGAGATAGATGGCCGCGCCCACGCCCACCACGAAGGAGACCAGGGCCACGATGGTGATGATGAACACCGACCCGACCATCGCGGGGAACAGCCCCGCGTCCTCGGGGATGGTCGAGGGCGCACTCGTGAGGAACTGCCAGTCGAGGACCGGGTCCGGGCCAGTTGCGCCGATGAGGTCACCCAGGGTAATACCGAGCCCAATCGCGAGCACGGCGACTACCGGGGCCAGCAGTCCGGGCCAGGCGCTGCGATCCGCCGCAAGCACGTGGCCGTAGTACCAGCCGACGGGCAAGACGGCGGCCACGTAGAGGATCACCGACGTGTCGGGGGTCACCCCGACCGTCGCCGGACCGACGAAACTCGCCAGCACGCCGCCGAGTGCGGTCAGGCCGACGATCGTGGCCTGCCGCCGTCTGTCTCCGGTCGCCTCCCGCCAGGCGATTATCGCCCCGGCCGGGACGACCAGTACCCACACGAGGCTGACCCAGGGATTCGGCTTGACCGGAAGCGCGGCGTCGACGAACACGCCGAGGACGAGTCCGATCACGCCGACGGCGGTCGCAAAGAGCGGCGCCCGAGTGTCCTCGCGGCTGGCGAAGTGGCCGTAGACCGCCACGGCGGGGAGCACGGCGACGGTGTAGTAGGTGAGCCAGTGGACCGGTTCGAAGACCAGAAAGAGGATGAAAAGCGCGCCGGCGAGGACGAGCCCACCCGGCGGGATGATCGTCGATCTGACTGCGATCCATCCGAGTTCGGGACGGGTACGACGGATGTACGCCCCATACGCCAGGAGGGGTACCCCGAACCCGACGGCGGCACCGAGATACCAGCCCACGCTGGCCGCCGGGAGCCCGAAGGCGTCGACGACGACCATGAAGAGCAGCCAGGCGAGGACGAGGATCCCGAGCCACGAGGCCCCCTTCGCGAGCGCGGCGAAAACGCGCCCACGCAGTCGGCTCACCCCGGCGAAGGCCGAGTCGGTGGATTGCTCGTCCATTTCAGTATTCCTCCCGGTAGCGCTCCGAGATGATGTTGCTCACGACGTTCATGAGAAGTGTGATGACAAACAGCGTCAGTCCGATCGCGAAGAGGCTGTTGTAGGCCAGTGTGCCGCCAGCGAGGTCGCTGTTGGCGATCTGGACCATCGCGGCGGTCATCGTCTGCCCGGAGCTGAGGAAGACCTCCCCGGGGTGGACGAATGGGATTCCAAGGCCCAGTACGTCCGCGTACCGCACCGTCGGAAGCGCGGGTTGCATTCCCATCGCCACCGTGACGATCATGGTCTCCCCGATCGCCCGCGAGATCGCGAGGATGTACGAGGAGACGATCCCCGAGGTCGCCGCGGGGACGATGATGTCCGTGGTGACTTCGTACTTCGTCGCCCCCATGCCGTAGCCGGCCCGCCGCAACGAGTCCGGAACGGCAGACATCGCGTCCTCGGAGATCGAGGAGACCATCGGGATCGTCATGATGCCGACCAAAAGCGAGGCTGAAAGGACGTTGAACGTCGAGACGCCCGGGAAGACGAATTCGATGACCGGGGTCACATAGACCAGGGCGAAAAAGCCATAGATCACCGTCGGAACGCCGGCGAGAATTTCGAGCAGCGGTTTGAGGATCGCCCGCGTCCGGGACGGCGCATACTCGCTCAGGTAGACCGCGGTGAGCGTGCCCACCGGAATCGCGATCAGGGCGGCGATCGCCGTGACGACGAGGGTGCCAAAGACCAGTGGCAACACCCCGAAGGAGACCGGTCGGAGACTCGGGCTCCAGTCCATTCCGGTCAGGAAGGCGATCACCGAGTACTCCGCGAAGAAGCCCACGGCGTCGATTAAAAGCGTCAGGATGATCGCGATGGTGGTAAGCACCGTCGCCGCCGCGAACGTGAAGAAGACGGCTTTGTAGAACCCTTCCCGGAGGGACTGGAAGCCCCGACTGCCGGCGAGGTCCGGGTCCTCGGAGTACTCTGTCATTGATCGGTGTTAGATGCGGGTGGGAAAAATCCTAGTGATTCCGATCAGCCGGCGTTCTCGATCGCCGTCTCGAGTGCCGCGAGCTGTTCATCGACCGCCGTCTCCGTGTTCGGCACGTAGCCGACCCGGTCGGCGACGAGTTCCTGTTTGCCGCTCTGCTCGACGTAGAAGCGGGCGAACTCGGCGACGTGCTCCTCGGCGAGGGCTCCTTTCGCGGCGTAGGTGAAAAGCGGTCGGGAAAGTGGGGTATACTCCCCGTTCTTGGCAGTTTCGACGGACGGATCGACACAGCCGTCGCCGCCATCGACGGCCAGCGCCTTCACGCTGTCCGGGTTGTTGTAGTAATACGAGAAGCCGAAGTACCCCACTGCGAACTCGCTGCCCTGGACGCCCTGGACGATGAGGTTGTCCTGTTCGGTCGGCTGGTAGTCTCCCGAGTGGTTGTACTCCTCGCCGAGAATCTCCTCGCGGAAGTAATCGAAGGTTCCGGAGGTGTCGGCGGGCCCGTATCGCTCGATGGTCTCGTCCGGCCAGTCCGAGTTGATCTCCTGCCAGGTGTCCGGTCCGTCGGCACTCCAGACCTGACGGAGTTCCTCGACGGTTATACAATCGATCCACTCCGCCTCGTTGTTCACGACGACGGTCAGCGCGTCGGTCGCGACCCTGAGTTCGAGGGGCTCGATCCCGTTGTCCGCACACATGTCCTCCTCGGCGTCGGTGATCTGTCGGCTGGCGTTGTTGAACTGTGAACGGCCCCGGCTGAAGTGGTTCTCGAAGCCCCCGCCGGTCCCGGTGGACTTCACGGAGATGTCGACTTGGGGGTGATCTTTCATGAACTGCTCGGCGACCGCCTCGGCCAGCGGGAAGACCGTCGAGGAGCCGGAGATCTCGATGTCTCCGGACAGCTCATCGGTGGTGGTTCCACCGTCGTTGTCGGTACTCGTACAGCCCGCGAGAACGGTTGCCCCGGCTGCGCCGGCACCGGCGATCATCCGGCGGCGAGTCAGTGTCGAACGCCCGTCGTCTCGTGCCATCAACCGAAGGAAGTCCACCCGTAAATAAAGAGTCTGCTATGTGGTCTATATAGATAGGTATACCCACGGGACGCCGTCCCAGGGTTCAAGACTGGGCGTTCGTACACCGTGCAGCCGTGGCCTTAACGGTCGCGACGACCGGCCTGCCGGGTTCGAGTCCGAGTCGCTGCCGGCTCTTCTCGGTGACCAGCGCCGCGAGGGGCGTCGCCGCGCCCACGTCCACGTTCACCTGGTGGACTCGCTCGCCGGTGGTGATCGACTCGACGGTCCCCTCGAAGCGGTTGCGCGCGCTGGTGCCACCGGCTGCTGGCGCGTCACTCGGTGCGTGTAAGGTTACGGCGTCGGCCCGAATGCCCACGGCGACCTCCTCGACGCCGGGGGGAACCAGGGCGCTCAGCGGCCCTGCCTCGGTCTCGACGACCGCGATCTCGCCGCTTCGCGATTCGACTCGGCCCTCGATGACAGTCTCCGTGACCTCGGCGACGGCCGTGAAGGCAGTTTCCAATCGCTCGAATCTGGCGAGCAGGGTCGCGCCGGCCTCCGTCACCTGGCTGCCGCCGCCACCGGCCCCACCCCGGGTCCGCTCGACGAGCGTGCCAAAGGCCGATTCGAGTTCGCCCAGCCGCTTTTGCGCCCGGGAGTACGAGCGCCCAAGGGTCGAGGCCGCCCGGTTCAGCGACCCTGTCTCCCTGATGGCCTTCAGGAGCGCGGCGTCACGCGCCGTGAAGGTCACCTCCCCCTCGCGCAACTGGGCCTCGAAACTCGGGTCCATGGACGACCTTTGGCCCGGGCGAGGAAAACTATTATGTCGGAGTGGGCATAACGGGGATATGTCTATGCCGACACAACGACGGCGGGAGTTCCTCGCCGCCCTCGGGGCCGGCGCAGTGGCCGGCCTCGCTGGCTGTTCGTCCGTGGGCGGGACTGCCGGCGGGACGAAGCCCACTGCGGAGGGGACAGAGCCGGGGGTCGTCGGGGACAAGCTCACGCTCACGACGACCACGAGCACCTACGACACCGGCCTTCTCGACGAACTCAACGCCCCGTTCGAGGACATGTACGGCGTCACCGTCGACGCGGTCGCCCAGGGCACGGGTGCGGCCCTGGAGACTGCACGCGCCGGCGACTCGGACGTGGTGATGGTCCATGCCCGCTCGCTCGAAGACGAGTTCATGGATGCCGGCTACGGGGTCAATCGCCGGGACCTGATGTTCAACGACTTCGTGATCGTCGGGCCCGGCGACGATCCGGCTGGGATCGAGGGGGCGGACTCGGCGACGGCGGGGTTCGCGGCGATCGCCGACGCCGAGGCCACGTTTCTCTCACGGGGGGACAACTCGGGGACCCACACCAAGGAACTCGCGATCTGGGATGCGGCCGGGGTCGAACCCGCGGGCGAGTGGTACCTCGAAACCGGCCAGGGGATGGGTGAGGTCCTCATGATGGCCACCGAGCAGGGCGGCTACACGCTCGCCGACCGGGGGACGTTCCTCTCGATGACGGAGGACATCGACCTCTCGATTCTGGTACAGGGGCCGATCGAGGGCGGGCCCGAACGCCTCGCGAACCCCTATGGCGTGCTGGCCGTCAATCCGGCGGTCCACGACAACGTCAACTACGATCTGGCGATGGCCTACATCGGGTATCTCACCAGCCCGGCCGCCCAGGAGACGATCGCGAACTACGAGCGAAACGGCAAACAGCTGTTCTACCCCGAGGCGCTCTCCGAGGAACCGAACTACGAGCAGTACGTTCCCGAAGGTTGGAGTAGTTCAAGCGAATAACCTGGACAATCGATGGTGGCTCCCGAGTTCGTCTCGCTGGCGTTCGATTTCCCCTTCGAGACGGTCTATATCACGAGCATCATTCGGGTCTCGCTCTACGTGAGTGTGCTCGCGGTGTTGATCAGCACGCTCGTGAGTCTCCCCGTGGCCTTCGCCATGGGCTTCTCGGAGTTCCGCGGGAAGCAGTTTGCCACCTCGATCATCAACACCGGGATGGGATTCCCGAGCGTGGTCGTCGGCCTGCTCGTGCTGCTCATGCTCTCGAATCAGGGGCCACTCGGCGAGTTGGATCTCGTATTCACCAAGGAGGCCATGATCATGTCCCAGTTTATCCTCGCGGCCCCGCCGATCATGGCGATCAGTCTCGCCTCGATCACGAGCGTGGAGAACCGGGTCCGGGACGCCGGCCTCGTCCTCGGTGGGACCCGTCTCGACGTGGCGCTTCTCACGTTGAAAGAGGCCCGGAACGGGATCGCGACGGCCATTCTGGCGGGTTTCGGCCGGGCCATCAGCGAAGTCGGGTCCGTGCTCATCGTCGGCGGGAACATCGCCGGGGCCGATGGCGTCTCCCGGACCCGGACCCTGACGACGGCCATTCGGCTGGAGGCCAGACAGGGCCGCTACGATACGGCGATCGTGCTGGGCGTCATTCTGGTCGTGCTGGTGTTGCTCGTGAACGCGATCGTCATTCGACTGGGCGGCCAGGAGGGACTACGATGACACTCGCTGCCCGCGATCTCGCGTTCGCCCACGACACCGAACCGGTGCTCTCGGGACTCTCGCTGTCGGTCGATCCCGGCGAGGTCGTCTCCATCATCGGGCCCTCTGGAGTCGGGAAGACCACGTTGCTTCGTCTACTCGCGCTCCGGGAGCGCCCGGACGCGGGGGCCGTGTTCGTCGACGGCGAGTCCGCCTGGACGGTCGAGGAATCGGCTCGGCTGGGGTTGCGCCGACAGATCGGGATGGTCTTCCAGGAGGCCACGCTCTTTGACACCTCCGTCGCCCGGAACGTGGAGTACGGGCTCCGAGTCCGCCGATCCTGGGCCGATCGACTGGCCGGCGAACTCCGCGCGCTGGTGCAGTCAAACGGCACGCCGGCGGTGGTCACCGACGCACTGGACGTCGTCGACCTCGACGACCGGCTTCACGAACCGGCCCAGTCTCTCTCGGGTGGTGAGGCCCAGCGGGTCTCCTTCGCCCGGGCGATCGCCTACGATCCGTCGGTGCTACTGCTCGACGAGCCGACCTCGGATCTGGACCCTCGCAACACGGCGCTGATCGAGGAGGCGGTTGCGGAGGCCAGCGACCGGGGTATCGGCGTGGTGATCGCCACCCACGACATGCACCAGGCAAAGCGGGTCGCCGACCGGGTCGGGGTCTTGCTCGACGGGACGATCACCGAGATCGGGCCGACCGAGTCGGTCTTCGAGTCCCCTGCGGACCCCCGGACCGAACGGTTCATCTCGGGCGAGTTGGTCTACTGAGCGAAATTCGCCCGAATTCGGGACAACGGTCAGGCGGGTCTAAGTTCGTCGCCCGCGTTGGACCGGGTATGCAACGTCGATCCTTCATCGCGACCCTCGGTGCCGGAGCCATCGCGTCCCTCGCCGGCTGTCAGACCGCCGTCGGCTCGGTCGCACTGCCCTCGGTCCCCGACGATGCCCTGGATTCGGGTGGCTGGGAGCAACTGGAGCAGACCAAAGACGAGACGGTCATCGAGGAGGCGTACGGTCCGGTGACCGTCGAGGCAGTCGCCTCGTCGGTGACCTACACCGACGCCGCGCTTCGTGAGCAGGTCCGGGCGGACACGCTCTCGACTGTCGAGACGGACCTCGCGCTCTTCTCGGCCACCCGGATCGACATGGCGCCGTCGGTTGACGAACTCGGCCCGGTCAGGTCGGAGGTCAAAAAGCAGATTCGGGCGGCCGCGATCGAGGAACTCCGGGCGCAGATGGACGCCGCCGGGATCACGAACGTCGAGGAGACTGGCACTGGGACGATCGAAGTCGCCAGTGGCACGACCGCCGAGATGACCGAACTCACGGGTTCCTACCCCGTCGAAGACATGAAATTCCCGGTCAGCGAGGACACCGCGATCACCATCGAGGGCGGCGACCTGGCCGTAGACGCGGTGCTCGCGGTCTGGTCGGCGAACGGGAACTACCTCGTGGCCGGCGGGGCCTACCCGGCCGAGAACTTCACTCGCGAGACGGACACGTCCCTGACAGATGCGATCTCGGTCAGCGTCGATATCGATCTGGGGCTCACGCCCGATGCGTACCGCGAGGAACTACGCGCCCTGATCGCTGGCGTCAGCTGATCGGCTGAGCCTCCAGCCAGTCCGCGAGCTTCGAGAGCGCTCGCGCGCGGTGGGAAATATCGTTTTTCTCGTCCATCGAGAGCTCCGCGAAGGTCCGACCCTCGTACTCGAAGATCGGGTCGTAGCCGAAGCCACCCTCGCCACGGGGGGCGACGAGCCGCCCCTCGACAGTCCCCTCGAAGACCTCGACGCGGTCGCCATCCGCGTAGGCGATCGCGCTGGTGAACGCCGCGTGCCGGTCCGCCAGTTCGGACGCCAGCGACCAGACCCGCTCGATCCCGAGCGTGTCGTCCACGTAGGCGGCATAGGGTCCAGGAAAGCCGTCCAGCCCGCGGATCGAGAAGCCCGTGTCGTCGACGATCACGGGCCCCTCGCCATCGGCCTTCTCGTAGGCCTCCTCGGCGCCACGGGCCGCGACCTGCGCGACCTCGGCAGCCTGGACCTCGACGTAGTCGTAATCGACCTGTTCGACCGCCATCGGGGCCAGGTGGGCCTGTGCCTCGGCGGCCTTCTCGGCGTTGGTCGTCACGAAACGCAGCATACCCGCCAGTCGGCTGGCGGCGAAAAAGTGTTCCCGGTTTACTCCTCGATGACGACGTCAACCGCTTCCTCGGTTTCTTCCTCGCCCTTTCGCTCCTGGAAGACGAGCGCGGCGGCCACGCCCAGCACCAGCCAGGACCGCCAGTTCGCGAGGTTCAGCGTGTAGCCGATGCCAAACGGCGTCTCCGCGATCATACCCTTTCCCGGCTGCCAGTAGGCCGAAAGCAGGCGCTTCAGGCTCGGGCGTTCGAAGTTGTACGGGATACCGAAGATCTTCCCGGAGGCTTCCTGGGTCATAAGTTAGCTGACGGCCGCGTCGGGCAAAACTGTTGTGGCGACTACTGGTAGCGCCCGCGGGCCTCGATCTCGCGGAGCCGATCGATCACGGCTGAATCGCCCACCTCGGCGTAGCCCCGTTCGGCGGCCGTCCCGAGTTCCGCCGGGTCGTCCGCGGTTCCAGCCAGGGACTGTTCGAAGACGTGGAGGTCCATCGCGTAGTCTTCCACGTCGTCGGTGTAATACCCCAGGCCGAAGTCGATGAGTACCGTCTCCGGCTCTCCCTCCCGAACTCTGACGTTGCGCACCGTGGGATCGCCGTGAACGAAGCCGCCCGCATGAATTTTCGCCAGGTGGCTTCCGACCGACCTCGCGCGATCCGGACTGAGTGCGTCCCGGAGGTCACGCTCGCCCACGCGTTCGAAGACGATGGTCGTCTCCGCGAGGTCAACGTCCCGGACGATCGGGGTGGGGACCCCGAGGGTTCGGGCCTCGTGGGTCAGTCGAACCTCCTGGACGGTCCGGTCCCGGCGGAGTCGCTCGTCCAGGGTCGGGTGCCGGTAGGACTTCGGTCGGCGGCGCTTTCGCACCGTCTCGCCCTCGATTTCCACCACGGCTTCCGCGCCTTCGAGGGAGCCGGTTCGATCGCCCCGCTCGGGAATCGTCTCCGAGCGCCAGGTCACCGGGACCTGGTCCGGGCGGAAATCGGCGTCGATGCCCGAGTCCGCGATCGAAATGGTGTCTCCCGCTTCGTACATCGTTGCGCCCAGAACCGCGATCATGCCGGCGTTGTCCCGCAACAGCGCCGGTTCGGGGGCATAGAAGCTGGCGCCACGCTGGTCGGCCATCTCCTGGAGCATCTCCCGCAGGCGCTTGTTCTGCCCGACCCCGCCACCGAGCACCAGTTCGTTTCGACCGGTGAGTGAGAGCGCGCGCTCGGCGACTTCGGTGAGCATCGCGAAGATGGTCTCCTGGAGGGCGTAGCTCACGTCCTCGACCGGGACGCCCTCGTCGTAGGCGTCCTTGGCCGCGCTCATGATGCCCGAAAAGGAGAAGTCCATCCCCTTGACCACGTAGGGCAAGTCGACGTAGGACCCCTCCATGGCGGCCTCTTCGACCTTGGGGCCGCCGGGATGAGACCAGCCGACGTGGCGGGTGAACTTGTCGATAGCGTTGCCCACCCCGGTGTCCATGGTCTCCCCGAGCACGCGATACCGACCGTTTCGAAAGCCCAGGACGTGGGCGTTCGCGCCGCTCGCGTTCAGACAGATCGGCGAGTCGAATCCCGAGCGATGGCGCCCGATCTCCAGGTGGGCGACCATGTGGTTCACGCCAACGAGGGGCACGTCAAGCGTGCCTGCGAGGCTGCGGGCGGCCGTGCCGACGATGCGCAGGCAGGGCCCCAGTCCCGGCCCGCGCGAGAAGGCGACCGCGTCGATGGGCCCCTCGGCCTGATCGAGTGCCGTCTCGATTACTTCGGGGATCGCCGAGCGCATGTGCTCGGCCGCCTCTCGCGGGTGAATGCCGCCGCTCGCTGGCTGGTAGGCGTCGGATTCGACGAAAAGCTGGTCGGTCGTGTCGTCGTAGACGGCCGCGCTCGCGGCCCAGGCGGTTCCTTCGATGCCGAGTATCCGCGTCACTTCCACTCGGTGTAGCCACAGCGACCGCAGTGCTTGCGGTCGTCGTGGTCGGCGAGGAACGCGTCCTCACAGCGAGGGCAGCGCTCCTTCGTGAGTTCGCCGTCCTCGTAGAAATCGCCGCGGGCCATCACTCGCTCACCTCGGCTTCCTCGCCGTCCTCGACGCCGATCTTGTTGCGTTCGAGCATGTGCTCGGCCTCGATCTCGGCGGCGTCCTCGGGGCTGTCATAGACCTTCGCGTAGCCGACGGTCTTTCGCATCCCGTATTTCGTGTCGAGTTTGTGGACCACGACCTGATCGGAGTCCTGGTCGAGTGTCGCCGCGAGGCTGTCGCGCACGGAGAGGCGGGAGGGCGATGCGTCGTCGTGAGTGACCTCGAAGGTCACGTCGGTCCGGTGGAGGAGGGAGTTTTTCTCCTCGTCGAGTATCTCGATGTCCATGGTCAGTTACCACCATCTCAGCCCGAAATCTGTAAAAGGATTTCGAAGAGCGGGCCGATCTTACCGGATCGACGCCCAGAACTCCGCCTCGTGGTCCAGCAGGTCGAGTCGGTCCCGGCAAATTGCCCGGGTGGGGCCGTCCACGGCGGCGGCGATCATCCCCTCACCCGGCTGGCCGTAGACGACGGTCGCCCCCGTCGGAGCGAGCAGTACGGCCGGTAACACGGCCAGATCTTCCTCGCCCTCGACGACGATCCGGGTGGGCTCGCTCGCGTCGAGCCCCGCCTCGATCGCTTCGATCAGTTCTGCCGTAATCGTCCCCGCGGGGTTCTTGACTGGCCGCTCGATCGCTGCTGCGGGTCGGTCCGTCCGGACCCACTCCGGGATCGGACCCCGTTCGGTCCGGCCGTCGACGACCGACAGGGTGGGCTGACAGCCGGCGGCCCCCAGATGTGCGGTCACCACGTCACCGATCGCGACGATCGGCTCACCTGCCGCTTCGAGCAGCGATTCCGCGTCAGTAAAGAGCGGGCCCAGCGGCTCCGCGAAGTGATGACGCTTTGCGGCCGGCAACCGGGCCACGACGGTCGGCACGGTTAGCGGACTTTCAGCGCGTACTCGCCTTCCTCGGTCACTTCCATCTTCTCGGCGATTTCGCTTTGCTCGGGGTGGGTGATGACCACGTAGCCCGCCCAATCCTCGGTGAGACTGGAGGAGCCACAGTGGGGGCAGGCGTTCTGGTCGGCCGAGACGATGTGGTGACACTCCCGGCACGCCAGCCGTTTCGAGGCCATCTACTCGCCCTCCGCGGCGGCCTCTTCTTTTTGTCGGGCCTCGCGGAGCCAGCCGTGCTTGCCGAGGCCGGGCTGTTTCGCGGTGAGGCCGATCTTGGACTCCCGCGGGTTGCGCTCGTCGATCGATTTGGTGACGATGCGGCCCCGAACGGCGTCTCCGACCCCCAGGGTGTTGTTCGACTCCCGGGAGGCCAGCATCTGGCCCTCCTCGTCGAAGGCCAGGTATTCATCGGAGATCTGAGAGACGTGGAGCAGCCCGTCGACCGGACCGATCCCCACGAAGGCACCGAAGGAGACGACCTCGACGACCTCGCCGTCGACGACCTCCTGCATCTCCGGATCGAAGGTCAGAGCGTCGAACTCCGCCTTGTAGTAGACACCTGGTCGGTTCGGGATGACCGCACCCTCGCCGATATCGTGGACAGTCGTGACCGTGACGATCGACCCCACCTCCTCGTCCATCCGCCCCTCCAGTTTGTCCTGGAGCAGCCGCTTGATGAGATCCGGGGTGACGTCGTCGAGTGCCTCCGGGGGCACTTCGACCGTATCTGTGAGTCTGACTCGCTTGTACATCTATGGTTGAGTACGCGTTAGTTGATTCCGGCCCCTTAAATGGATTACCGGAACGCCCGCCTCGAGCAGGCGGTTCCGGAGCGGGGCGTCGTTCGTGACTACCGAATCGACCTCGCCGGCGGTTCCAAGCGCGACCAGGGCGTCATCGGCATACGATTCTGTGGACTGGACCGATTCGCACCGATCGGCCAGATCGAGTCCGACCTGGGCGGCCCGACCGGCGGTGCCGCCCGACTCGGCCAGGGACTCCAGTTCGGCGATTACGGCCGCGGGCACGACGGGGGTGTACTCCCCGAGCAGCCGGTCGAGTTCCTCGAAGACACGAAGATCGACCTCGACCGGCATCATCAGTGCGTTCGTGTCCATGGCGACTCTCATCCACGCAGCGTGCCGATACCGATGAGCCGCCAGCGGGTTCCGACCCGGCGGTTGATCGCGATCGTCGCCCCTTCGGGGGCACAGACCGGGCGCTTGAGGTTCACTTCGGCCTCGCCGCCGCGAGCGCTCGTGACGGCCCCGACGGTGGTGGCCGTGCCGATGGTCAGCATGAGCGGTTCGCCCGTGTTGATCGGCTCGACGCTCTCGTCTTCTTCGGCCCCGACGAGCCGGTCGAGCAGGTCGATGTCCATCTCGAACTGCTCCCAGACCGGCGGGAGCGAGCCCGGTTCGCCGGCGACCTGGCCAGCGAGCGCGTCGCCTTTCGTCAGGCTCGGGTCCAGGCCGGTGCCGACCCCGAGCAGGCCACCCGGCGCGGCCGACTCGACCATCTCGCCGCCGGCCTGGATCGAGCGGACGGTGGAGGTCACGGGCCGCCACTCGGTCTGGCCGCCCTCCTCGACTTCGCGACCGGGCCGAATCTCCAGCTCCGTGTCCTGTTCCAGGATTCCCTGGACCAGGCTGCCGCCGATGACCCCGCCGCTGAGGTCGCCCCACTCGGTGCCGGGGCGGTTGATGTCGAAACTCCGGGCGACGTACATCCGGGCGTCGGCCTCGGGGTCCCGCTCGGGCGTGGGGATCTCTTCCTGGAGGGCCTCGATGATCAGGTCGATGTTGATCTCCTGTTCGGCGCTGATCGGGACGATCGGGGCCCCTTCGGCGACCGTGCCCGCGACGAAGTCCGTGATCTGCTCGTAGTTCTCACGAGCGGTCTCGGCGTCGACCAGATCGACCTTGTTCTGGGCGATGACGATGTTCTCGATGCCGATGCTGTCCAGGGCCATCAGGTGCTCCTCGGTCTGTGGCTGTGGGACCGGTTCGGTCGCGGAGACGACCAGCACCGCCCCGTCCATGAGCGCGGCCCCCGAGAGCATCGTCGCCATCAGGGTCTCGTGGCCAGGGGCGTCCACGAAGGAGACGGTCCGGAGGACTTCGGTCTCGACGTCGTGCTCCGGGCAGGTCTCCTCGACCGTGTAGGCCTCGGGGCCCGTACACTCCGGACAGCGTCGCAGGGTCGTGTCTGCATATCCCAGCCGAATCGAGATGCCCCGCTTGAGCTCCTCGGAGTGCTGGTCGGTCCACTCGCCGGAGAGGGCCCGGACCAGGGTGGTCTTCCCGTGGTCTACGTGCCCGACGAGTCCAATGTTCACCTCCGGTTGTCGGTTGTCGGCTTCCATGGTCACGAAGTAATCTTGTCCGATTTTCGCAACGAACGACTGATAAACCTACTGTTTCGAGCGGATCACGGCCCCTCTCTCCGTTCTCCCAAGCGGTAAGTCACCAGGGCTTCTTGGGTGGCCTATGGAACCGAACGTCGGCGAAACCGACCGGACGCTGCGCCTCGCTGCTGGGATGCTGCTCGGGATCCTGGGGGCAATCGGCGCCCTCGGCCAGGCGACATTTTCCCCACTGATCGGGGTGTTGCTCTTCGTCGTGGGCCTGGTGCTGCTCGGAACGGGATTCACTCGGACCTGTCTGCTGTACCGCCCGCTGGGCATCGACACCCGCTCGAAGCGGTAGGCCGGACAGTAGCGTTTTGGCCGTGCATCCGGTAGCCCGGGTGTGCGCGAGTACGACTTCGAACTCCGCCTCGCCGCGCTCCTCGAACGGGATGGCCTCCCGACGGGACCCGAGACAGGGATTCTCGCCCGGCAGCTCGGAACCAGTGTCACCGGGGCGGGCGAGCGCATTCTGGACCTGGTTGCGGTCAGCCCTGGGCCGGACTTTGACACCCGAGTCAGGCTCACGGCCGAGACTATTCCGCCGCTCGTCGTCGAGAGCGATCTGGGGGTTGGGACGGCCCGCTCCGTCACCCAGTCGATCGACGCGCCGCCCGCCGCGGCCCGCCGGGTCGCCGAACGGGCGGCAGAGGTGGGGTTTCTCGAACTCTCACGAATGCAGGGTCGGCTGGTCGGCCGGCAGGCCGCCCGGTACCCGGACTGGTTCGACGAACTCGTGGGGATCGAGAACAAACCGGACCTGGGTACGCCGGGGGATCTGGCCTCCCAGCTCCGCCGGGACGTGAGCCTGCAGGTCCTCGATCGGGTGATCCTCGCGACGGCCTCCCACGTGACCCGCGCGCACCGCCACCGGATACCCGATCCGGTGGGCATCTGGCGGGTCGATCCGGAGGCCCCTCGAATCGAGGTCGTTCGCGAGGCCGAGTCCCTGGAACCGAACCGACCGAGCTTCGAGATCCGAGCGGAGCATCCGGGCCAGTTCGACGTGGCCTTCGCCGGAACCGCGCAGAAGGCCCGACAGCGCCGTCGGGTCGCCGAGCGAGCGTATGGCAAGGGGTGGCGAACCTACGAGTTGCCGGCCTGTGCGAACGCCCGGTCGGCGTCGATTGCGGGGACGGACGGCCTCCCCGGCTGTGCCTGGGCCGACCGCCTGGTCGAACCGGCCGCCGAGTGCGGGGTCGACTGTCCGGGGTACGAGACGGGCTCCGCTCCCGAGGTGGATCTCACGGCTGAACGGGCCCGGCGCACGCCCTGGCGACCCGACCCGGCCGGCCCCGCCAGGCGGCAGAGTTTTCTGGATCGGTTCTGATCGATTCGTATGCTCGACACCGACACCCGCATCACGCTGGTTTTCGTCGCTCTGGGCGTGTTCGCGTGGCTTCTCGTCAGGTCGGTCACGGACAGCACGGCGATCCAGTTTGCCGTGCTGATCGGGGTCGGCGTGCTCGGCCCCCAACTGGTCCAGGCGTGGCTCCCGGCGGAGAAATTGCGACCCTAGAGGAGGATCTGCTCGCCGTCCACGCCCAGTTTCGGCCCGAAGGCCTCTTCGGCGGGATAGCGATGGGAGAGATGCACGAGTCGAACCTGCTCGGCGTCGAGTCGGTCGGCCATGTCCAGCGCACCTTCTCGGGTCATGTGTTTGGTGCCAAAGGAGCGATAGACGCCGTTTTCGTCGGGGTGACGGCCGCCCAGCGGGTGTTTCTCGCACATCGCCGCCGGGACGATGGCCTCCGCGAGGAGCAGATCCGCACCCGAGAGGACTGTTTGGGAGCGCTCCGGGATGGCGTAGCTCGTATCGCCCGTGAGTGAGAGCACCGCCTCCTCCCCCTCGACGCGGAGCCCGTAGCTCAAAAGCGGCGGGTGGACGACCGGCACCAGCGTGACCTCGAAGCCGGCCGCCTCGAAGGACTCGAAGGGGGTCTGGGCGAACACCTCGACCTGGTGCAGGTAGTCATAGCGCCGTCGCACCGTTTCCGCGACGGACTCGCCGGTCTCGGGGTCGGTCTCGTTGGCGGCGTGTACCGGGAGCCGTTCGAGCAGGCGGTAGACGTTCCCCAGGCCGTCGAGGTGATCGAAGTGCACGTGAGTGATGATCGCCGCGTCGGGGAGGGCCACGTCGGTGTCGAGAAACTGCTGGCGGAAATCGGGGCTGGCGTCGATCAGGAGGCTCTGGCCAGTCCGTTCGTTCTCCACGTGCACCGAGAACCGCGAGCGCTCCTTTCCGGTCTCCCGGGCTCGATCGCAGGTCGCACAGTCACACCGCGGGACCGGTGTGCCGGCGGTGTCCCCGGTCCCCAGGAGGGTGACCCGCATCTATGCCGTCGGCGGGTGGTCGTGTTCGTGCCCGCTCTCGACGTCCAGGGCTTCCTCGATGGTTTCCAGGTTGCGCATGTGATCCCGCTCCTCGAACTCCTCGACGGCATCGAGGAGGTCCTGCTGGGTCAGGGTCGTCCGATCCGAGACCAGCGCGGAGAGCACTGCCTCCCGAAGTACCAGCCGGAGGTCGCTGCCGGTGAGTCCCTCGGTTTCGGCGGCCAGTTCGTCCGGGTCGAAGCCCTCGATGTCGATGTCGGCGGTAACCAGTTCGAGAATTCCGCTGCGCATCGACTCGTCCGGGCGGGGGAAATGCAGGATCTCGTCGAAGCGCCGCCAGGCGGCGGCGTCGAGTTCGTCCGGGTGGTTGGTCGCGCCGATGAGCAACACGTCGTCCCGGATCAGGCTCACCTCGTCGATCGATTTCAACAGCGTGTTCACGGCCCGCTTGATGGCCGCGTGCTCGTCGCTCGTCCGGGTCTTCGCGACGAAGTCGAACTCGTCGATGAAGAGAATACAGGGCGAGAGTCGCTTTGCCACCTCGAAGACCTTCTCGACGTTCTTCGCGGTCTCCCCGAGGTACTGGCTGGTGATCATCGAGAGTTTGACCTCGACGAAGGGCAGATCGAGCTGGTGGGCCAGCCCCCGTGCGACGGAGGTCTTCCCGGTGCCGGGGGGCCCGACGAAGAGCAGTTTGCCGATCTCGCGCAGGCCGATCTCGGCGAGGTAGTCCCGGTGCTCGATGGCCTTTGCGACCTTGCGGACCTCGGTCTCCTGGTCTCTGGTCAACACCAGATCCGCCAGGGTGATCTCGATCTCCGCCGGGGCCCGCACCTCCACGAGGTCGAGCATCTCCTCGTCGTCCTCGTCGAAGAAGGAGTCCAGTTGTGACTCGATGTACTGCGGATCGGCGTGCACTGGCCGGTTCGCCGCTCGCGAGGCCTCGTAATCCAGGTCCAGGGCGTCCCGATCCTGGTACTCGTAGGCCAGGGTCGGGTTCGCCTGGAGGCGGTTGCGGTCCGCGCGTTCCAGGAACCATTCCTCTGCCATCCCCTCGTCGGTCACCGAGACGCTCCCGGAGAAGGTGTCCCGGTCCGTGAACATGAGCCCGGAGATCTCCGCCCAGGGGTCCTCGATGCCGGTGGCCGCCGCCAGGTCCTCCTCGTCGGGTTTCGGCGGTCGTCGCACACCGTCGCCGGACCAGAGGGCCGTCCGGATCGCGGGGGGCAGGTCGTTCTCGTCGAGTTTCGGGTTCCGGTCATAACAGATCCCGGTGAGCAACACCTCGACGACGTCTAGCTGCCGGTTTTCCATCTTACAGAACTACCTGGCCTCGACGGAAAAGAGCATCGACACTACGAGCGAACGTAGAAGACGATCGGCCGATCGTGGAGGTACCCCTGATGGACGGTCTTCTCGTAGCCCTCGATTTCTCCCTGCAGGGTCCCGGTTTCCTCCTCCAGCGTGATGATCACCGGTGGGTCGTGTTCGGCGATCTCCGCGGGGGTTTCCGTACTCCCGACGCGGGCGTCGTACTGCTCCAGGTACCAGGGGAGGGGCAACCGATCGAACCAGCCCGCGTACCCCCCGGTCTCGATGTCGAGGCTGGCCCCGTGTTCGGTCTCGTTCGGGCTGTAGAACTCCTCGCCGTAGAACATCACATCGATCCCCTCGTTCTCGGCCGCGATCGTCTCGATCTCTTCGAGCGTGGGCTTCATGTCCCCGGCCGGCTGGGCGTACTGCACGACGGGGTTGCGTTCGTCGGCCGGATAGACGGCGTTGATCGCCACGCCGCTGCCCGCAAGCACGGTGGCGGCTCCGAGCAACAACACGATTGCCACGGCCGCCCTCTGTCGCTGATTCCGTCGAAGCGCCAGTTCGGCCCGGTCCAGGACGACCGAGAGCCCGACCGCGGCCGGGATCATCAGGGGGATCAGGACGTGCACGGCCGTCCAGCCGGCCTTGATGTCCGACACGATGGGGTACCCGAGGAGACTCGCCAGTCCCCAGAAGAAGCCGACCGCGACCAGGTCTCTGGGATATCGATTCCCGTACCGATCCGCGAGAAAGCCGATCGCGGCAAACACCATCGTCGTGAGACCGCCGACGGCCACGACTCCCAGCAGGTGGAGGAGGAAGGTGACATAGGAGTGTTCCTGCATGCCGGTACTGCCCCATAGCTCGGCGAACTTCTCCCAGGTGCCCAGCGTGGCCGTCTCGAGCACGGCTGGCAACTGGCTTGGGGCCCCAAGCGCCTGATAGAATTCGGGTTTCGGCGCGTAGAACGCGACGACGACCACGAGGAGGGCGAGCAGGCTCCCGAAAATCGAATACTTGGTCTGCCAGAGTGCCCGGGCGATTCGCTTGCTGATCCTGCGGAGTGTGTCCCACCAACCGTCGTCGTACCGCGAGTGAAAGAGCCGGTGATCGAGGAGCAACACGAGCGTGCCGGCCCAGGTCACCGGGTAGAGCAGCGCGTTCTCCTTGGTCGTCAGTGCCAGGGCGAAGGCGACGGCCGCCCCGAAGAGATACCGCCTCCGGTTGGTGTCGATCGCCCGGACCACGAAGGCGGCGGCGAGAAAGCCAAAGGCCCCGAGCAACACGTCGTTGCGCATGAACCGGGAGTAGTAGACCAGGATCGGGTTGAACGAAAGCAGCGCCCCCAGGAAGAGCACTTCCCGGTCGCGGAGTCGGTCCCGGAGGAGCCAGGCCGAGAGCGGGAGCAGGCCCCCGACCACGGCGACGACCAGGCGCATGGAGAAATCACTGGGGCCGAGCAGTTCGAAGACGGCACCGTTGACGTGTGGCAGGAAGGGGCCGTGGATGATCGGCCGGTACTCCCAGGCGTCGACGGCCACGTAGTGGAGAATCCAGCTGGCCACCCGGGCCTCGTCCTGGTGGGCCACCCGGGCTCCGAGGCCGAGGAGTCGTACCAGCAGCCCGAGCACCGTGAGCCCGACGAGCACCACCCCTGGGCTCAGTCGGTCGAGGTGGGTGCGCATACCCCCGGTTACCGCGACCGCTATAAAGATTCCACGCCCCGGGCCGGCCGTAGTTGGGGAGCCGACAGTCTGCCCCGTTCGAGGGCCGGAACGGTCGTTCTCCACGATCCGAAACCAGCCGCGAAATCGCCTGTCGCGGCCGAATTTTCGGCCCGACAGTTCGCCCCGGTCGCAACCTTCTTGGGGGTGGTCCCACTACTAAGAGACGCACATGAACGCAGAAGACCTGCAAGCGATGCTTGAGAAGAACGGCGAACTGATGGTCGCCGTCGCCGAGTTCGACGCGCCGCTGGAACTGCACCTCCACGACACCGAGATCGGCGAGGAGATGGTACGGCTGGAGCTCACCGACGGCGTCGTCAAATTCGACATCGAGAGTGTGGCCGGCGCGTGGCAGCACACCCACTCGCTCGAAGACCTCGGGCTGGAGTAACGCCGCCCCGTCGGAACGTATTTTTCCCCGCGTGTCCCACCTCCGATAGATGACGGTAGACACACCGCGTCGGTCCGGGACCGGGCGACGCCACGCCCTCGAACCATGACCGAAACCGAATCCGCCTTCCGGACGGCAAAAGACGAACTCTCCTTGCTCCGGTGGGTCTGGGGCTGGCACCCAGTCGTCGGCCCGGCGATGATCGTCTTCCTGCTCGCCGGGGTGGGGTATTACTTCGGCCTCGGATCCTGGCTCACCCCCCTCGCGCTCGTCGTGGCCGTGCCGATCTGGTATCAGGGGATGCGGTACATCAACCGGAACTACGACACGGTCAAAGCGGGATATCTGTCCGACGTCGAACAATTCGGTCCGATGGTCCTCAAAGCGGCCGGGATGGACGAGTCGGCGACGCTCTATCGGCTGGTTTCTGTCCCGACTGAGCGGCTCCCGTTCGTCGAGGCTCCGACCAAGGTCGAGGCGGCCATGGTCGGGGTGGGCGAGGACGCGGTCTGGATCTACGATCAGACAACCCTCGATCTGATGTTCCTGAAGGGGACGGTGGGAACCGAGCCGGTACTGGTGCGAACCCTCGACTACGGAACGATCGAGTCGGTGGGCTACGAGGACGGCGAGTTCGTCATCGAAATGCCCGATACAGCCGAGGAAGAGACCGTGCGACTCCCGAGTTCGAACCCACCGACCGAACTACTCGCGGATCTGCGGGCGCGGATGGACTAGTTCACGCCGCTGAACTCGAAGCGGGCCCCACCGGCCTCTCTTGCTGTCACCTGGACCGACCAGCCGTGAGCGTCTGCAACCTCCGAGACGATCGCCAGCCCAAAGCCCGTCCCCGAGTCAGCGGTCGAGTAGCCCGACTCCAGGACCTTCGAGCGCTCCTCGGGCGGGATGCCGGGACCGTCGTCGCCGACGGCGAACCCCTCCTCGATCGGTTCGACGGTCACGGTCACGTCCGGCCCGGCGTGCTCGACGGCGTTTCTGAAGAGGTTCTCGAACAGGCTCGCCAGCCGATCCGGGTCGGCCTCGAAGGTGCGCTCGCCGGCCACCTCGAGGGTCGCCTCGTGGGTCTGGACCATCTCCCAGGCCTCCGTGGCGGCCGTCGACAGCGAGACCGGCTCGGTCTCGTCGATGGGCTGGCCGTGACGGGCCAGATCGAGGAGGTCCTCGATCATGGTCTCCATGCGTTCCAGAGCCGACAGAGCCGTCTCGACGTGCTCGGAATCGGTCTCCTCGGCGGCGATTTCGAGTCGGCCCCGGGCGACGGTGAGCGGGTTCCGGAGGTCGTGTGAGACCGTGCTGGTGAACCGGTCGAGCCGTTCGTTCTGGCGGGCCTGCTTCCGGCGGGCCCGCTCCTCCTGGGTCACGTCCGTAAACACCAGCAGACGGCCGAGACGCGTCTGGCCGCCGGTAAAGGGCGTGGTGGCGACGCGGTAGTATTGGGGGCCACCCGTGTCCGTGACTTCGACGAGTTGTTTCTCCTCGCTGGTCTCGACGAGATCCGGAAAGACCGCATCGAGTGGCTTCCCGATCGATCCCTGAAGGCGGTCGGGAAACACCCGTTCGGCCGCCTGATTGAACTGGTGGATCCGATCGTCGGTGTCCAGGGCGACCACCGGATCGTCACGCTCGCCTGCGACTCGCACCGCCTGGAACTGATCGAGGAAGACGAAAAACAGGCCCGCGGCGAACACCGCCACGCCGATCGGCTCGTAGGTGACGTCGATCAGGGCCGGGCTGGTGAACCCCGCGATGTCGAGGACGATCGGCAGGCCGGTCAGCCCGACGAGCACCAAAAGCGGGGTGGTGTCGAAGCTGACCGCCTCGAACCGCTCGAAGAGCATGAAGTAGCCGATTGCCGAGAGGGCATAGGAGGCCCCCATGACTGTCCAGTGGAGCACGCCGTTCTGGATGGCGACGTGGGGAAACGGCGTCTGGACCATCTCGACGCCGTAGTAGAGCCCGTGAATCGGGTTGGTGACCTTCACGGCGACGACGAGGAGGAACACGGCCAGGGCGATCCGCCGGAGCGTGGGATTTCGATGAATGCTCCGGCTGGTGTACGCCGAGGTGAAGTACAGCCAGGCGCCGACGGTACTCAGGCCGATGACGAGTCCGATCGTGTGGAAGGCGACCGAGAGCGTGGGGCCCGGCGCCAGGAGGAAGCCGACGGTACTCGCCGCCCAGCTGCCGCTGCCGGCCAGGAGCCAGGCCAGTCCCCGGCGGGTGTCCGCGTCCTGCACGTCCCCGATCCGGGCCAGACTTCCGAACGTGAGTATCGCGGCGGCCGCGAAGGCGGCGACGTAGGCGAGCTTGACGGCCCCGAACCCGGCCGTCATGGCCGACGTCCCGGTCATCGTGGTCGCGGGCCCCCGATCGGCCCCACCGATCGTGTCATAGTTCCGAATTTGTCACCCTCCGGCTTGAAGTATTGGTATCCCTGGCCCGTCGACGGACTCCATGGGTGGGTGGACCACCCAATAGTGTTATCCGGTCCGCGGGAATAGCCTCGCCCATGTTGAGCAGGCAGTTCGTCCGGGAACACCCGGACGTCGTCCGGGAGGCGATCGAGAACAAAGGTGTGGAAGGTGTGGACCTGGACCACATCCTCGAGATCGACGCGGAGTGGCGGGAACTCAAGGCCCGCGGGGACGAGTTGCGCCACGAACGCAACGAGGTCAGCGACGCTGTCGCCGAGCACAAACAGGCCGGCGACGAGGCGGCCGCCGAGGAGGCCATCGAGCGCTCCACGGAACTGAAAGCGGAACTCGAGGAAGTCGAGGAACGGGCCGAGAAACTCGAAGCCGAACTCGAATCCCGCCTCCTCGAGGTGCCCATGATTCCCGACGATGACGTGCCTATCGGGGACGACGAGTCCGACAACATCGAAGCCCGTCGGGAGGGCTTTGCGGACTTGCGGGACCTGCCAGGGGACGTGATTCCTCACTACGACCTGGGCGAGGACCTGGACATCCTCGACTTCGAACGCGGCGCGAAGGTCTCGGGTGGCGGCTTTTACTTCCTCAAGGGGGACGGCGCCCGACTGGAACACGCGCTCATCCAGTTCATGCGTGATGTCCACCGCGAGCAGGGCTACCGCGAGGTCTTCCCGCCCATCCCGGTCAACTCCGCGTCCATGCGAGGGACCGGGCAGTTCCCGAAGTTCGTCGAGGACGCCTACCGCCTGGGTGGCTCCAACGAGGAGCCCTACGACGATGACGACCTCTGGTTGCTCCCGACGGCGGAGGTGCCGGTCACGAACATGTACGCCGAGGACATCCTCCTCAAGGAGGATCTGCCGATCAAACACCAGGCCTACACGCCGAATTTCCGGCGCGAGGCCGGCGAACACGGCACCGAGACCCGTGGGATGGTCCGGGTTCACCAGTTCAACAAGGTCGAACTCGTGAACTTCGTCGAACCCGAACAGAGCGACGAGCGCCTCCATGGGCTCCTCAACGAGGCCGAGGAAGTCCTCGAACGCCTCGAGCTCCCCTACCGAGTACTGGAGATGTGTACGGGCGATATGGGCTTCACCCAGGCCCGGAAGTACGACATCGAGGTCTGGGCCCCGGCTGATGACATGGCCGACGGCCCCGATCGTGGCGGTCGCTGGCTCGAAGTCTCCTCGGTTTCGAATTTCAAGGACTTCCAGGCCCGCCGGGCGGGGATCAGGTACCGACCCGAACGCCACGAGTCCGCGGAGTACGTCCACACGCTCAACGGCTCCGGCGTGGCCCTCCCACGGGTCGTCGTCGCGATCCTGGAGTACTACCAGAACGAGGACGGCACCGTCACCGTGCCGGCGGCCCTCCGGCCCTACCTCGACGGCCAGGAAGTCATCGAAGGACACGATCCGGTCGGCGAGAGCGCGCTAGGCGCTGGCGACCGGGACTAGTCGGCGGTCGTCGGTGACGGCTCTTTTGTCGCCGCCTGATCGTCCTGCCAGGCGAAGAAACTCGCCAGGGCCGGCCCGCTGACGTTGTGCCAGACGCTGAAAAGCGCCGGAATCAACGCTGCTGCCGGTTCGAAGAGGCTGGTCGCGAGTGCCACCGCGAGCGCACTGTTCTGGAGTCCGACTTCGAAACTCGTCGCCCGGACTCGGTCGGTCGACATGCCGACGGCCTTGCCCACGCCGTAGCCGGCTCCCAGCCCGATTCCGTTGTGCAGGATGACGGCAGCCAGCACGAGGGCACCGGCGGTGAGGATGCTTTCGACGTTCGCGCCGACCACGCCGGCGACGATCGCGGCGATGGCCGCGACGCTGATCACGGGGAAGACGTCCATTCCGATCTCGGCCACCGCCGGGGCGGCGCGATCGAGAATATAGCGCAGGGCGAACCCGAGCACGACCGGGATAATGACGATCTGGACGATGTTCGTGAACATCTCCATGAAGGTCACGTCGATGCCCTGGCCCAGAATCACCAGGGTCCAGGCCGGCATGACGATCGGCGCGGCCAGGGTCGTCACGGTCGTGATGGCAACCGAGAGCGCGACGTCGCCCCGGCCGAGGTAGGTCATCACGTTCGAGGCGGTTCCACCGGGGGCCGCGCCCACGAGGATGAGGCCGACGCCGATGGCCTCAGGCAGGTTGAAGGCGAGATAGAGCAGGTAGGCCGCAAGGGGCATCACCAGCCACTGGGTTGTCGCGCCGATGCCAACGTCGACGGGTCGTTCGACCAGTCGCTTGAAGTCCGCCGGCGTGAGTGTCAGGCCCATGCCGAGCATGATGAGTCCCAGCAGGGGGTTGACGTAGTTCAGGATCGGAACGAAGGTCGCCGGCTGCCACAGGCCCAGTGCCGCGGCAGCGACCACCCAGACGACGAAGTACTTGCTCGCGAATCGGGCGACCCGCGAGAGCTGGTCCGTGAAGCTCATAAGGGTGTGGTATGGAACGGCGTGAAAGTACCCTTCGCTTGCAGGGAGAATTGCGCCTAGGGGCTCGCGCTGTAGGTCACCAGGTGTGTGAGCCGGTCGACGACCTGGAAGACATCAACGAACCGGAAGAAAAGCGTGCCGTCACCGTGCAAGAGCCGGCCCTGGACGGCGACGCCACCAGGGCCGGTGTACACCCGTTCGATTTCGTGTGTCGTGTCGGTCTCCGGGCGCTTTTCGGCCATGAAGGTGAGGAACTCCTCGCGGCCCGTGAACGTCCGATCGCCCCGCTCGTGGCTGAACGAGGGTGCGAGCACCGCCTGCAGGGCGTCGTACTCGCCGGCGTCGATGGCGCGGTAGTACTCCCGAGCCAGTGCCGGTCCGTCCTGGGGTTCGGCCATGTGGGCGCTCGGTGCGCCAGCCCAAAAAGCCGGCCGTTCGGGAGCCTTTTGACCGACCCCCGTCTACCCCGGGTGTGGACCTGCACGTTCGATACGAGGGCGACGACGACCCGCAGAAGTGTACGGCGAAGAAGCTCGAACGCTTCGACCTCGCCACGCTTCACTCGGTCAAACGGTCTGTCCCCTATGGGCTCGTCCTCGATCCCTTCGCGGACAAGGCCCTCTCCCCGGCCGACCGCGAGTCGACCGACACGCTCGTGGCGATGGACAGTTCCTGGGAGTCGGCCTCGGCCGAGCAGTTCGAGATCGATGGCATCCACCGGGCGCTGCCCTTCATGCTGGCCGGGAACCCGGTGAACTACGGAAACCCCTATCAGCTCACCACCGTCGAGGCCTTCGCCGGCGCACTCGTCATCCTCGGAGAGCGCGAGCAGGCCGAATTCCTCCTCTCGAAGTTCCGCTGGGGCCAGACCTTCCTGGACCTCAACGAGGAGCCCCTGGAGCGGTACGCCGAGTGTACGGACTCCGCGGGGGTCGTCGCGGTCCAGAACGAGTATCTGGATCGCTGAGTCGAACACCTTTTAGCCACCACCGGCGAATAGCCGGACATGACACAGCACCTCTCGATCGAGGACCGGCTTCTGGGCACCCAGGTCTGCATGCGGTGTAACGCTCGAAACCCCGAGCGTGCCGAGCGCTGTCGCAAGTGTGGCTACAAGAACTTGCGCCCGAAGGCCAAGGAACGGCGCGCGACGTAAACCGCCACCTCTCGTTTTCGAACGGGTGCCCCGACAGCGATCCACAGGACAGACACCGTTGTCCGGGTTCAGTCGGGATACTTCGGCTCGCCCCTGGCGGCCCGCTCGCGGGCGCGCTCGATGACTGCTCGCACGTCACCGGTAAACGCCGGTCCATGGCCCGGATAGAGTGATTCGACGGTGGCCGGGAGCCGATCGAGCAGGCGGTCGATACTTTTCACGAGGGTCTCCCGGTCGGCCCCCGGGATGTCCGTGCGGCCGAAACTGCCGTCCTCGAAGGCCCCGTCGCTGTAGACCACGATGTCCCCGGTGAAAACAGCAGTTTCGCCGACGAACGCGAGGTGGTCCGGCGCGTGTCCGGGGGTCCCAACGACCTCGAAGGGCTCCCCGCCGATCGAAACCTGGTCGCCATCCGCCAGCACGGTGACCGCTTCCGGTCCGGTGTCGGCCGCGTAGACGGTCGGGTCGAAGGCGGCCCGAACGGCCTCCAGACGGTCGACGTGGTCGCCGTGCCGGTGGGTGAGAAACACCGAGTCGAGCGTGGTGGCCTGTGCTTGGAGGACATCGACCATCCCGGGCATCGCACCCACGTCCACGAGGCTGTTTCTCTCCCCTTGGATTAGATATGCGTTCGCGGTGAACACCGTGGCGTCGGCAGTCAAATTACGAACGTCCATGTCCGCCTGGAGGTCGGCCTCGGTCAAGAACCTGGGTACTGTGGCGGGCCCTTTTTGTGTCGTGCGCGAGTAACACAACATACGATGGGATTTGGTAGCTACGACGAATCGGAACAGGAACGACAGGAGCTCGATTCCGAGGACCTCGACGATGACGAAGGGGTATCGACCTCCGAAGCCACCCACGACGGTGAGGTCGACTTCGAGATCGGCGCTTCGAACGACGAGCTATTGGACAAACTCGAAGACATCAAGGAGTGAAGCCCGGCGTTCGGGCCCTCGGGGTCGCCGAGTCCTACGAACGGGACCAGTCGGTCCTCGGCGGGGCCGTGGTCACCCCCTCGCGGACCGTCGACGGCTTTGCCTTCGAAACGTGTCGGGTCGGCGGACTGGACGCCACCGACGCGGTGATCGAACTGTACTCAACACTCGACCGCGAGGACGTTCAGTACCTCTTTCTCGCCGGCATCGCCCCGGCCTGGTACAACATTTTCGACCTGCGGGCGATCTATCGTGCGGTCGATCGGCCCGTCCTCTCGGTCTCCTTCGAGGCGAGTTCCGGGCTCGAACCGGCCCTCCGGGCGGCCTTCGAGGGGTCCGAACTGGCACGCCGTCTCGACCGCTACCGGGCCCAACCGGAGCGAGTGGCGGTGACGGTGAACGACGATACCCGCTATGTCCGGAGCGTCGGCCTCTCGGACGCCCCCGAGACCGTCGTGAACGCGTTCACGCCAACTGGGGGCCGACCCGAACCGCTCCGGGTGGCTCGACTCGCGGCCCGGGGCGCGGATCGATTCCTCAGCGAGGAATTGCTCGGCGGGACCGACGAATCCGGGCGTTGATTGGGCCGTCGATCGAGGACTTCGTATGAGCGAACAGGGAACGATCGATGTCACCGATTGCAAACGATGTGCGGACCTGGTCGAGTCCCGGTCCCAGATCGTCAACGGTGTCGGGCCGTCGGATGCGGATCTCCTCTTCGTCGGCGAGGCACCGGGCGAGCAGGAGGACAGCGAAGGCGAGCCATTCGTCGGCCGCAGCGGTGAGATCCTCGATTCGGTCCTGGCGGAGTACGGGCTCGACCGGGAGATAGTCCGGATCACGAACGCCGTCAAGTGCCGGCCGCCGGAGAATCGGGACCCGACAGCGACCGAACTGGCGAACTGCCGGTCCCACCTGGAGCGGGAGATCGCGGGCGTAGATCCGAGAGCGATCGTCACCCTCGGGAAAGTGCCCAGCGAACACCTCCTGGGACGCTCGGTCGCCGTGACGAACGAGGCCGGGACGGTCGAGTCGATCCCGATCGACGGAACGGCCTACCGGGTCCTTATCGGGCTCCACCCTGCGGCGACGCTGTACGATCCCAGCACACGGGAGACCTTCGAGGCGGTCATCGCCGACGCGGCCGAGCTCGCGGTCGGGTTGCGGTAATGGAAAGGGTCTAATCCGTGACCCCCGCACACACGGGTATGGATACACCCACGGGAGGCCAGACCCCGGCGGCCGACATCGTGGTGCTCGATTACGGCCTGGGGAACCTGCGCAGCGTGACCCGCGGCCTGGAGCGAGCGGGTGCGACAGTTCGGATCGTCGACGACCCCGAGGCCATCCAGTCGGCTGATGGCGTCATCCTTCCCGGCGTCGGTGCCTTCGGCGACGGGATGGAGAACGCCGGCCCGTTCCGGGAGGCACTGCTGGAGGCAGCCGAGGCTGGACAGCCAATTCTGGGTATCTGTCTGGGGATGCAGATGTTGTTGACGACGAGCGAGGAGGCCGACCGGGCGGGACAGGGAGACGTGACGGGCCTGGATCTGGTGCCCGGCCGGAACGTGAAGTTCCGGGGCGACCTGAAGATCCCGCACATGGGCTGGAACGAACTCGACGTGAAACAATCTCACCCCGTAATCGAGGGCATCGACGGCGGGTACGCCTACTTCGTGCACTCCTACTATGGGGTCCCGGAGGACACGGATTCGATTCTCGTGACAAGCGAGTACGGCGTGGAGTTCCCGGCGGTCATCGCAAACGAGGCCGGAAACGTCATCGGGACCCAGTTCCACCCGGAGAAAAGCGGCGAGATCGGATTGCGACTGTTGAAGAACTTCGTGGCCTTCGCGGCCGACGCCTAGACGAACTCCCGGACGTCGGCGTACCACATGTCGTGGTGATCGACGGCGTCGATCCGTTCGGCGATCGCCACCGCGATCGCGTGCCAGCAGAGTTCAGCGGGATCCTCCTCGTCCAGGTTGTACGTGGCGTCCTCGCAGGTACACCCGTCGTCCTCGACGATGTACTCGTCGCCGTGGCCAACGACGACCGTGAAGTCCCGGTAGGCCTTCACCCGTGACTCCGTGACCGCCTCGATGGCCCGCTTGCCGCGGTCCCCGTGGGCGTCGAGAATCGCGCTCGTGATCTCGGGGGTGAGCTCGCCGGTCTCGGCGAGGGCCGCCCGCCAGTCGGCTGGCGAATCCACACCGGCCATTCGACCCCGGGAGTGAAAGGCTGTCTGTTTGCCCCGGGCGGCTTTTCACGGTGTCGCCCGGAATCGGGGTATGAACCGAACCGAGGGCCAGGTCACCGTCGCGGTCCCCGAGCAACCCGACGCGGGCCGGTCCGACGCCGTCTTCTTCAACACCGATCAGGAGCTGAACCGGGATATCACGATTGCGGCCCTCACCGCCTACCGTGAGCGGGAGCCCCGCGTGGCCACCTACCTCGACGCGACGGCTGCCAGCGGGATCCGCGGGGTCCGGGCGGCGGCCGCCGGGTGGGACGTCTCGCTTGCGGACGTGGATCCCGACGCCGTCGATCTGGCTCGTGAGAACCTGGCCACGAACGACCTGGACGGGACTGTCTACCACCGCGACGCGAACGCGTTGCTCCACGACCAGGGAACACTCTTCGACGTGGTGGATCTGGACCCGTTTGGCTCGCCAATCCCGTTTGCTGATGCGGCCTTCGCGAACGCTCGCAACCTGGTCGCGGTCACCGCGACCGACACTGCACCGCTCTGTGGCGCGCACTTCGAGAGCGGGGTCCGTCGCTACAGTGCGGTTCCACGAAACACCGAGTATCACGCCGAAATGGGCCTACGCATCCTCCTGGGGGCGCTTGCTCGCACCGCCGCTCGCTACGACGTCGGTGTCACCCCGATCCTGAGCCACGTCTCCGATCACTACGTCCGGACCTACCTCGAACTGTCCCATCGGGCGACGGATGCGAACGCGGCGATCGACGAACTCGGCTTCGTCCATCACTGCCGGAATTGCGGCGCTCGTGAGACCGAATCGGGACTCGTCTCACACCCGCCAGAGGCCTGTGCTTACTGCGGGAGTGATTCGGTCGTGACCGCGGGGCCGCTCTGGCTCGGGCCGACCCACGAGGAGGAGTTCGTCGCGTCGACCGCCGCGGCCCTCGACGAGTCGATGGGGACGGCGACACGGGCCGAGCGGTTGCTCGACCGCCTGCAGGGCGAACTTGCCACCCCGACCCACTACGACCAGCACGGACTCTACCGCCGCTGGAACGAACCGGCGATCGGGATGGACGAGTTCCTGGAGACGCTGCGGGCGGCCGGCCACGCCGCCTCCCGGACCCACTACGGCGGGACGACGTTCAAGACCGACGCGACACTCGCCGAAATCGAGGCGGCCTTCGGGATGGCCTGATCGGTTGGGTATTTGAGACTGGCTCGCGAACGGTGGGCCATGGACCGTTCCGTGCTCTGGACCGTCCCGATAGCCGTCGTTCGGGAGGTGCAGCGGAGTCAGGCGACCTTTCTCGCTGCGGCCATTGCCTATTACGGGTTCGTCTCGATCATCCCGCTGGCGCTTCTGGGACTCGCCGTCGTCCAGACGTTCGGCGGACCGAGCCTCGAAACGGCACTTCAGGGGGCCGATCAGTTCCTCTCGCCGGCCGCCGTCGAGGTCATCGAGGGATCGCTCGCAGACAGCCACGGGAGTGGTGGGGCCAGTGCCGCCAGCCTGTTGATCCTGGCGTGGTCGGCCAGCAAGATCTTCAGGGGACTGGACGTGGCCTTCTCAGCGGTCGATGGCGTGGCCGTCGAGAAGTCACTCCCGGGACGGCTTCTCAACGCGGCGATCGTGTTTCTCTCGATTTCCGTCGCTCTCGCGGCATCGGCACTGCTGGGGGTCGTCATCCCCTACATCGAGTGGATCCCGTTTGCCGGGGTCCTGAGTCAGCTCAGTCTCCCCGGCGTGTTGACGATTGCTTTCTTCCCGATGTTCTACCGGTTCCCCGACATCGATATTCGTCCGCGGCAGGCACTGCCGGGGACGATCTTCGCGGCGATCGGCTGGGCGCTTCTGGCGACTGGCTTTTCGATTTACGCCACCTACGCCGGGAACTTCCAGCTCTACGGGGTCCTGGGGGCTGGACTCCTGCTTGTCTCCTGGCTGTATCTCGGCGGGATTATTATCATGGTGGGGGCAGTAGTGAACGTCGTGTTGGTCGGAGGACCCCCCGGTGACCGGGACGGAGCGACAGCAGAGACGGACAGCGAGCGGACCGAACCGGCCCCGGATATCGGCGAACTCGCCCGGGAGGTCGAGGGACTCCGGGCGGATCTCGACGAGAAGACGATGAGCCGGTCGGCGATCGAATCGGAGCTGAAAGCCTACGTCCGCAAGCGCCAGCGAAAGGGCAAGGCCACGGGTTGGGGGCCGTACCTCGTCTTGCTCTACGGGACGGCGATGACCCTGGGAGCGTTCTACTGGCTGCAGGGTGGCTGGGCCATTCTCGCGATGATCGTCGTGTGGCTCTCCACGCTGGGACTCTACGTGCAACTGGTGCTGTTCGGAATGGGTATCCAGGCCGCGAGCGTCCCCGGACGACTGCTCGAGGTCCTTCGGAACGCCCGCTCATGAGGGACCTCGGCGTAACCGAGGCGCTGGTCGCCCAGGTTCCGGAGCCGGTCGTCCCGCTGCTGGTGGTGCTCACCGCCTTCGGCGGCCCGAAACTGCTGGCTATCGCCTCGATCGGTGGCTCGGTGGGCGGGGTCTGGAGCGGTCGGATCGCCCCGGATACGGCCCGGCAATTTCTGGTGGCCGTGGCACTCGCCCTCTCGGCATCGATCCTGCTGAAGTACGGCTTTGGGCTGGGGCGACCGCCTGATACGCTGATGCTCGTTCCCGAGGACGGCTACGGGTTCCCGAGCGGGCACGCGACGGCGACGGCTGGGGTCGCGACCGCGCTGGTGGGCGTGGCCCGGTGGGAGGGCTACGGGCCCCACCTATTGGCCGCCCTCGCCGTGGGCATCATCGCCGCGACCCGGCTGCTGCTCGGAGTGCACTATCTCCCGGACGTACTCGCGGGGATTGCGGTGGGGGTGATCGTCGCAACGGCCGGACTTCGGGCCGCCCAGTTGCGCCCGCGGCGGACCCTCGCTGGAACTGCCGGCGTCGTCGCGGTCTCGCTTGCGGTCTGGGCGCTCTTCTAGTCGGTGAGCTGATCGACGAAGTCGACCCAGCGGCGGGTCCCGTCCACGTACTCCTCGTGGCTCTTTGCCTCCAGATCCGTCTCGGCGAGGTTCCCCAGGGCGATGATCGCCCGGTCCAGCCCGAGGATGTCCTGGACGAGGTTCGTCGCCTCCTGTTCGGTGAGCGATTCGGTTTCCAGCCGCTTTCGACGCTTTTCTCGCTCCGTCGAGAGGGTCTTTCGGACCGTCCGTACCGCTTCGCGGCGATCGGGCGGGATCGCGCCCTGTGATTTGGTCTCCAGAACGAAGTCCCGCAGGTCGAAGGGTTCGCCGTCGATACTGGTCGTCTCGGGAATGCGCTGGCCGATGGTGGCCGTCTGCCGGGAGATCCGTCCCAAAAGCTCCTGGCGACGGTCGTCGTCGATCTCCTCCGCTGAGTCACCCATTAGAAACCCGTAGGGCTCCGAGTCAGGCAGGTGTTTCGGTCCTCAGAACTTCTCGAGGTACCGGTCCAGTTCCCACTCGGAGACTGCGAGGTTGTACTCCTGGAACTCCTGGCGCTTTGCCTCGATGAACTTCTCGGTGACGTGTTCGCCCAGGGCCTCCTGGACGACCTCGTCTTCCTCCAGGGCGTCGACGGCCTGCCCGAGGTTCTCGGGGAGGGTCTCGATACCGTACTCCTCGCGTTTCTCCTCGTCGAACTTGTAGATGTTCTCCCGAACCGGGTCCGGGGCCGCTGTCTCCTTCTCCATCCCGTCGAGGCCGGCGTGGAGCATCACGGCGATGGCCAGGTAGGGGTTCGCAGCGGGGTCCGGCGACCGCAGTTCGATGCGGGAGGCCGCGGGGTGGCGGGCCGCGGGGATGCGCACCAGTGCGGTGCGGTTGACGCCACTCCAGGCGATGTAGACCGGGGCCTCGTAGCCCGGCACCAGGCGCTTGTATGAGTTCACGGTCGGGTTGGCGATGGCCGTGATCGCCGGGGCGTGTTCGAGGATGCCCCCGAGGAAGTGCTTTGCCTGCTCGGAGAGGCCGAACTCGTCGTCGCCGTCGTGGAAGATGTTCTCGCCGTCCTCGGTGAAAAGCGAGAGGTGTGTGTGCATGCCGCTGCCGTTGACCTTCGCGATGGGCTTTGGCATGAACGTCGCGTGGTAGTCGTGGAGTTCGGCGGTGGCCCGTACGACCGACCGGAAGGTCGCGATGTTGTCCGCGGTCGTCAGGGCATCGTCGTACTTGAAGTCGATCTCGTGTTGCCCGGCGGCGACCTCGTGGTGGCTCGCCTCGGTCTCGAAGCCCATCTCCTCCAGGTTGAAGATGATCTCCCGGCGCAGATCGGAGGCCAGGTCCTTCGGGCCCAGATCGAAGTACCCGCCAGCGTCGTGGGTCGTCGTGGTCGCGCGGCCGTTGCCGTTCTTCTCGAAGATGAAGAACTCGGGCTCGGGACCGACGTTGAGCGTATAGCCCATATCCTCGGCGCGGGCGATAGCGCGCTTGAGGACCGTCCGCGGGTCGCCGACGAAGGGCTCGCCGGTCGTGGCGTCGATGACGTCACAGATCAGGCGGGCCGCCTCGCCGCTCTTCTCGTCCCGCCAGGGGATGACCGCGAAGGTATCGGGGTCCGGCTCCAGGCGCATGTCCGACTCCTGGATGCGGACAAAGCCCTCGATCGAGGAGCCGTCGAAGTAGATCCCCTCGGTCAGGGCCTTCTCGGCCTGGCTTGCGGGGATCGAGACGTGTTTGACCGTCCCCATAATGTCGGTGAACTGCAGCCGCAGGAACTGAATGTTCTCCTGTTCGATCCGGTCCAGCACCGCCTGTTCGGCCTCCGTGATCCCGCCGTCGGGGTGAGATGCGCCAGTTGTCATTTGTTTCGACATCCAAGTCCAATACGTGAGGTTTTATAGCCCTATCGGTTGACTCAATTGCCTATTTTGGGATGATTTTTGGACAAACGTAAACTCATAAGGCGCTTCAGTTCCAATCAGGGTTCATGACCTACGAAAACCTCGATGCGGAACTGATCAACGAACTGCTCGCGGACGGTCGGGCCAGCCTGCGGAGCGTCGGCGAGTCCCTGGGTGTCTCGGTGACCACGGTCTCGAATCACTTACAGAGCCTGGAGGCGGCGGGGACGATCAAGGGTTTCGTTCCGGTGGTCGATTATGACACGCTCGGATACGACGTGACCGCAATCCTGCAGCTGAAAGTCGAGGGCGAGGCGATTCCGGAGATCACCGACCGGTTGAAGGCCGTCGACCGGATGATCACCGTCTATGAGGTGACCGGCGAGTTCGACATCATCGCGGTCGGCAAGTTCGAGGACACCGACTCGATGGACGAGATCATCAAGGAACTACTCGTCGAGCCGGCGATCAAGGAGAGCAATACCAGCGTGGTGCTGGCCGCACCGGTCGAGTGTGACCAGTTCGAGCTTCCGGTCGCGGAAGAGTAGGACTTCATCAGCCTAGCTGGCAGGTTTTCTCACCGACCAGATTGGGCTAGTTTATACTTGGAAACTAGCAATCAGCTATGAAACCTAACTTATTTCGAACAAATCTTTACCGTCGAAAGCAGAAAATTGCGGGTTTGGATGGAGTCCAGTCCCGAACGGTTCGACTGAATAGGGGGTGCGTTATTCTCCGCGAGCACTGAGTGCTCGCGGCCGCGCCCGCGGACTACCGCGCGGCCGCAGGCCGCGCGACAGGAGCAGGCGCGTTTTAGTGTGCTCAAAAAGCGGAGCTTTTTGGGATCCAGCAGGAGCTGCGCTCCTGCGCGACAGGTTTTGCCGAGGGGCGCCGAAGGCGCCCCGCAGAGCAAAACGTGTTCTTAGCTCACGGGCTGACGCCCGCTCGCTCGTTCGGAGAGACTCGCTTCGCTCGCCTCTCCCGACTCACGGGCAAACCGCGCCCGTTCGTCAGTTCGGAGCGGTCTTCGACCGCTCCTACATCGCGCCGCCCATGCCACCCATACCGCCCATGCCGCCCATACCGCCGCCCATGCCACCAGCGCCACCGTCGTCCTCGCCTTCGGTGGAGAGGTCGCCGGCGGAGATGATGTCGTCGATCTTCAGGACGAGGTTGGCGGCCTCGGAGGCGGAGCTCAGGGCCTGTTCCTTCGAGTGTGCGGGCTCGACGATGCCAGCCTCGAAGGTGTCCTCGATGTCGCCGGTGAAGACGTTCAGGCCGGCGCGCTGGTCGCCGCCCTCGTGGGCGGCTCGCATCTCGACCAGCGTGTCGATGGAGTCCAGGCCGGCGTTGCTCGCCAGCACGCGCGGGACGAGTTCCAGGGCGTCGGCGAAGGCCTCGACGGCCAGGGCCTCGCGACCCTCGACGCCGTCAGCGAAGTTCCGGACGCGGTCGGCCAGTTCGACCTCGATCGCGCCGCCACCGGGGAGCACGCGACCGTCGGTCAGCGCCTGGGAGGCGACGTCCAGCGCGTCGGTGACGCTGCGCTCGACCTCGTCGACGACGTGGTCGGTTGCGCCGCGGAGCAGGAGCGTGACGCCGTGGGCGCCGTCACCGCTGCCCTCGACGTAGAACATCTCGTCGGCCTCGTCCCGGGTGACCGAACCCGAGCCCAGGTCGGCCGCGGTGACCGAATCCAGATCGGTCACGATCGAGGCGCCGAGGACGTCCTGCAGGAACTCGATGTCGCTCTTGCGGGTCCGCCGGACCGCGAGGATGCCCTCCTTCGCGAGGAAGTGCTGGGCCATGTCGTCGATGCCCTTCTGACAGAAGACGACGTCGGCACCGGCCTCGGCGATCTGGTCGACTTTCTCCTGCAGCTGAGCCTCCTCCTTCTCCAGGAACTGCTGGAGCTGATCGGGGCTGTCGACCGACACGGTCGTGTCGGTCTCGGTCTCCTCGACCTCGATGGCCTCGTTAAGGAGCAGGACCGACGCGTCCTCGACCTCCGTCGGCATGTTGTCGTGGACGGGGTCCTTGTCGACGACGGCCCCGGAGAGCAGTTCGCTCTCGCCGATCTGTCGCCCGGTCTGGGTCTCGATCTCGACGTCGTTCAGGTCGACGACGGTGGAGCCGTCCTCGGCCTCGATGGCGACGGTCTGGAGCGCACGGTAGAGCAGATCCGAGAGAAGCTCCTTGTCGAGTTCGGTGCCCTTGCCGGTCATGGAGGTCTCGGCGACGCTGCGCACGAGATCCTCGTCGTCGGGGTCCACGGAGATCGCGACCTCATCGACCTCGGCGCGGGCCCGCTCGGCGGCCATATTGTAGCCCTTGATCACGGCAGTCGCGTGGATGTCCTGGTCGAGCAGCTCCTCGGCCTCCTTGAGGAGTTCGCCTGCGACGGCGACGGCGGTCGTGGTGCCGTCTCCGGCCTCGTCCTCCTGGGTCTCGGCGACCTCGACGATCATCTCGGCGGTGGGGTCGTCGATATCCATCTCCTGCAGGATGGTGACCCCGTCGTTTGTCACCGTGACGTCACCCATCGAGGAGACGAGCATCTTGTCCATCCCTTTCGGCCCGAGTGTCGTGCGTACCGAGTCCGCGACGGCGCGGGCGGCCGAGATGTTGTGCTCCTGTGCGTCCTTGTCCTTCATCCGCTGGGCGTCGTCCCCCATGATGATCATGGGCTGGCCCTGCATTCGTCGCTCTGCCATAGTCACGCGGCGATTGTTTGTCCTTCTATAAAAGGGTTCGGTATCGGGGTCGCCATACTCGATTTCGGCCCGCCCGTGACGAACGCATCGAACCGCGATTTTGGGGCCTCGAAGCCGTTACCGGTCGCTCCTGGCTCGTGGTGGGAACGTGAAAACGCCGGGACTGGGATTTGAACCCAGAACCCCAAAGGGGACACGCTTTCCAGGCGTGCGCTTTGCCATTCGGCCATCCCGGCCCGCTCTCCCCTAGTTGGGTCCCCGAATTAAACCTGTCTGTTTTGTGCCAGCCGTCCTTCCACCACGTAGCCGAGCCAGGCACTCACCGCGAAGACCGCGAGTGCGATCGGGAGCAACTTCGGCAGGCCCATTCCCAGTTCGATCGGGCCGAACAACCGCGTGGTCTGGGCGAGCACCAGGAACGTGAGCGCCCCGGCCGCCCCCCAGAGCAGACTCGCTCGGGTTCGAGGGTCCATCCGGCCGAGTTACTGGGCGGCGATGACTTCGATCTCGATTTTCGCGCCCTTGGGTACCTCGGCGACCTCGAAGGCACTGCGGGCCGGCGGGTTGTCCCGGAAGTACTCCGCGTAGGCCGAGTTCATTGCGTCGAACTCGTCGATGTCGTCCATCAGGACGGTGACTTTGAGCACGTCCTGCATCGTCAGACCCTCCTCGTCGAGGATGGCCTTGACGTTCTCCAGGGCCTGGCGGGTCTGGACCTCGATGGGCTCGTCCTCGAGCAGTTCCCCCTCGGCGGTCATGGGGAGTTGTCCGGCGGTGAAAACGAGGTCGCCGTTGGTCGTCGCCTGGCTATACGCACCGACTGCGGCCGGCGCTTCTGCTGTCTCGATGACGCGCTTCATGTTCTTCCACTCGCGGTGCGGGGCCTTAAAGCCAGGCAAAACCGGCCACCCTTCACGTTCGCACTTCGACCTGGAACCCGGCGTCCCGAAGCTTCGAGATGATCTCTTCGACGTGTTCGTGCCCACGGGTCTCCAGGTCCATCTCGATCTCCGTGGCGTCGATCGCGAAGGACTGGCGGGCCCGATCGTGGTTGATCTCGTAGATGTTGGCCTGGGCGTTCGTCACGATGTTGAGGAAGTCCCGGAGTGCCCCCGGCCGGTCTTTCATGACCGTCCGGAGCTTCACGAAGCGGCCGCGGTCGACCAGCCCGCGTTCGAGGACCGTCGTGAGCAGGTTCAGGTCGATGTTCCCGCCGCTGAGCACGGTCACGATCGTCTCGTCGTCCTCGATGTCGAACTTCTCGCCCAGCAGGGCCGCGATCGGCACCGCGCCGGCCCCCTCGACCAGGGTCTTCACCCGTTCGAGGAGCAGCACCATCGCGGAGGCGGTTTCGCTGTCGTCGACGGTCACGATCTCGTCGACCCGGTCGTCGATGATCGGGAGGGTGGTCTCGCCCACGGCCCCCGTCGCGATGCCATCCGCGATCGTGTCCACGGAGTCGAGTTCCTCGGTCGCGCCCTTGTCGAGGGAGTTCGCCACCGTCGCGGCCCCCTCGGCCTGCACGCCGATGACCCGGGTGTCTGGCTTTCGGGCCTTGATTGCGGTCGCGATGCCGCCGATCAGGCCGCCGCCCCCGATCGGAACGACGACGGTGTCGACCTCGGGGCAGTCCTCGACGATCTCCAGGCCGATCGTCCCCTGGCCGGCCTGGACGGCCTGATCGTCGTACGCGTGCACGTAGGTGCGATCGGAGTCCTCGGCCAGTTCGTGGGCCCGCTCCTGGGCGTCCGCGTAGTCCTGGCCGTAGAGTTCGATCTCCGCGCCGTAGCTCTCGGTCGCGTTGACCTTCGAGATCGGCGCGAACTCGGGCATGACGATCAACGCCTCGACCCCGCTGTGTTTCGCAGCGAGGGCCACGCCCTGGGCGTGGTTGCCCGCGCTCGCAGTGATGACCCCGCCTTCTCGCTCTTCCTCGGTGAGACTCCGGATTCGGTTTGTCGCACCGCGGATCTTGAACGAGCCGGTTCGCTGGGTGTTCTCCAACTTCAGCCGCACGTCAGCGCCCGTCATCCGGGAGAAGGTCCGCTGGGACTCGAGACTGGTCCGCAGGGCCACGTCATCGACGCGGTCCCGGGCCGCCTCGACATCGGATAGGCTGAGCATATCCCGCCTAAGCCACAGGGGTTGTTAACGGTTTGTGATGGGTCAGGATATGGGACGGACCGAGCGTTGGCACTCGGAAGATGAAAGGAAGGGGGGAACGGAGGGGAGGTGTGACCCGCATTTGGGTTATTGTCCCGGAGTGTCTTAATTCATTCCCATGCGTGGTGAAAGTGAAACGGGCCCGAATTCGGGTGTTTGAGCCGTTCTATCTCGATTGTCTGACTTCTGTCACGCGATCGCGCGGTCGCCCCGACTACCGCTCCTCGATCGGGACGAACTCGCGGCGATCGGGCCCGATGTAGCGCCCCCGGGGCCGGATGAGCTTGTTGTCCTCCTGGTACTCCAGGACGTGCCCGATCCAGCCGGTGCTCCGGCTCATCGCGAAGATGGCCGTGAACATGTCCAGTGGAATCCCGAGCTGGTAGTAGATCGCGCCCGAGTAGAAATCGACGTTCGGGGCGACCCCCTTCTCCGGGAGGCCGACCTCCTCGGTGAGATGGGTCTCTAGATCCTCCAGGTATTCGAGCCAGTGGCAGTCCTCGGTCCGGTTCGAGAGCCGCCGCAGCTCGGATTCGAGGATCTTCGCCCGCGGATCTCGTACGTTGTAGACCCGGTGACCCCAGCCCGGGATGCGCTCGCCGGAGTCCAAAAGCTCCTTGATCCACTCCGTCGCGGTCAACGGGCCCTCGTCGATCTCCAGGAGGGCCTCCATGACGTCCTGGTTGGCCCCGCCGTGGAGTGGGCCCGAGAGTGCGGCGACCGCCGCCGTGACGCTGTTGTACACGTCAGCCAGGGTCGAGCCGACGACCATCGCGGTGAAAGTCGAGGCGTTGAGCCCGTGGTCGGCGTGCAGGGTCAGCGCCTTGTCGAAGATCTCGGCGTCGACCGGGTCAGGTTCGGTGCCATGCAGCATGTAGAGGAAGTTCGCTGCCAGTCCCAGGTCCTCGCGGGGCTCGACGGGCTCTTTGCCCCGCCGGAGCCGATCGAAGGCCGCGAGCACGGTCGGGAACTTCGCGGAGATCCGCCGGCCCATGTGCCGGGCCGCCTCCAGATCAGTCGGGTCACTACCGGTGGCGGGGTCCTCGGCCGAGAGCATGGAGACCGAGGAGCGCAGCGCCGAGATGGGCCGCTCGCCGGAGTCGGCCAACAGCTGGAGCAGGTCGATGATTCCCGGTTTCACGGCTCGGGCCTCTCGCATTTCGGCTTCGAAATCCGCCAGTTCTGTGGCGGTCGGCAGGTCTTCGTTCCAGAGGAGGTAGAGTACTTCCTCGTATGTTGCCTCCTCGGCCAGCGCTTCGATCGGATAGCCCCGGTAGTAGAGTTTCCCTGCGTCGCCGTCGATGTCGCTGAGGGCGGACTCCGCGACCAGGACTCCTTCGAGGCCCTTCTTGAGCTCGGTTGTCATGGATGTCGTTACCTTCCGGGGTATGGCACAGGATGGGGTATATCTTTCGTGATCGACTCGTTTGGGGGCAGACAAACGTCCGAATTGTGGTCGTTTGGACTCAATTTTTGAACGTACGTCTAATCGAGATGGAAGTTTTGCCGCGGATCGTCCCGTATCCTTTTTGCCCGGTGGCCTGAACTGTCGGGCATGGTCGGCCGCGTCGAGTACGAACCCGCGAGCGTGAAAGACCTCCTCGTGGAGATGAAAGACACCGCCGAACTCCTCATCGATCTCTCCTATTCCGCAGTCCTGCATCACAGCGAGGCGATCGCAGAGGAAGTGCTGGCACTCGAGGAACGGATGGACGTGTTGCAGATCCGGGCCCGCATGAGTCTCATGCTCGCGGCTCGCAACCCCGAAGACGCCGAGTCCCTCGCCCCAGTTCTGGGAATCACGGGGGCCGCAGAGAAGATCAGCGACGCGGCGGGGGACATCGCGAAGGTGGTCCTCGATGATATTGGACTCCCGGAGAACATGCGGGCCTCCCTGCCCGTCGCGATCGAGACTCTGGTTCGGACCAATGTCGTCGAATCCTCGCCGTACGCGGGGCACACGCTCGCGGGCCTCAACCTGGAGACCGAAACTGGGGTCCGGGTGATTGCCATCCGCCGGGGTGGCGATTGGGTGCTCAATCCGTCCCGGGAGACCCGGCTGGAAGCCGGCGACGTACTCCTGCTCCGCGGCCCGGAGGCGGGCATCGCCGAAGTCGTCGAGACCGCTTCAGGCGAGTCCTACACGGCCCCCGATATTCCGGACGTGGCGGACGCGGACCTCGATCGGGCGGTCAACTCCCTGGTCCTGATGAAGAACATGAGCGAGTTGGCCGTCGACCTGGCCTACGGTAGTGTCCTTTACGACAGCGTGCCGCTGGCCGAGGAAGTGATCGAACTGGAGGCCGAGGTCGACGCACTGAAGTCCCGCTTCGAGGCCTGGACGCTTCGAGCGGCCGCCCAGTCCGCCGACCCGGTCTCGCTGCGGGGGCTGGTTCACATCGCCCAGAGCACGGAGATCATCAGCGACGCGGCCCTGGAGATCAGCGAGGGAGTCATTCGGGGGCTCGACTCTCACGTCGTCGTCCAGGAGGCCGTCGAGGAGTCCGACGAGGTCCTCACCCGGACCACCGTCGAGGCCGGGAGCGAACTGGACGGGACGACTCTCGGCGAGCGCGCGGTCAAGACCGAGACCGGCATGCGGGTGATCGCCGTGCGACGACCGAGTGACGGCAGCGACGACTGGGAGATCCAGCCGGGCCCGGAGACGGCCATTCGGGCGGGCGATGTCCTGTTGGCCAAAGGGACCCGGAGTGGGGCGGACAACCTCGCGGCGTTGACGGCCGCGTGACCGGACCGAACGCTACAAGGGCTCCCCGGACGCCGTTCGTACCAATGCAATCGCTGGGTACGGCACAGGCGGCCCCGGGGGAGATGGACACCGGCCGACTGGTCGTCGGCGAGGCCCGCGACGGATCGGAAGTCGGGCTCCCCGTCGCCGTCATCAACGGTGCCAGTTCGGGGAAGACGCTCTACCTGCAGGCTGTCAGCGACGGCGACGAACTCAACGGGCTCGGGGTGCTCACTCGCTTGCTCCCGCACCTCGATCCGGCCGAGATCGCGGGGACGATCACCGTCGTCGCCATCGCGAACGTCTATGGCTTCCGGGTGGCCGAACACCGCAACCCCATCGACGACACGAAGCTGAACCGGGCCTATCCCGGAGATCCGGACGGGAGTTCCTCGGAGCGTATCGCCCACGCCACCTTCCAGGCCGCGACCGACGCGGACCTGGTCGTCGATCTCCATCAGGGTTCGACGAGCCAGATGATCGACGAGACGCGGGTGCGGTGTGGTCGCCACCACCGCCAGCACGACGCCTGCCTGGAGCTCGCCCAGGTGTTCGACGCGGGCCACGTCCTCGACCAGAAAGGGCCGGAGGGCCAACTCGCCCGGGCCGCCCCGGACGCCGGCGTCCCGGCCATCGACCCCGAACTCGGCGGGACCGTCGGCTGGGACGAGTCGAGCATCGAGGTTGGGGTGCGCGGGGTCCGGCGGGTCCTCGAGCACTACGGCTTTCTCCCGGGAGATGCGGCCCCGAAAGACCAGACCCGTGCGACCGGTTTCGACCGCTACGGGTCGCCCGTCGGGGGGCTGGTCCACCTCCAGCAGGAGCTGGGGACGCCGGTTCAGCCCGGTGATCCGCTGTTCACGGTGACCGACCCCCTCGGGACGGAGAAGGCCCGGGTCCACGCCGAGAATTCGGGGATCTTCTGGCGGGCCCGTCGTCTCCCGCAGGCGGCCACTGGCGAGTACGTCTGCTCGGTGGGGACGGGGATCGAACGCTAATGGCCCCTGGACTGGTTTGCCCGGCCTGTGGCCGCCAGTACGATCCTGGTCCGGACGAGCCCTGGCGCTGTGACTGTGGCGCGCCGCTGGAAATCGATGTGACGCCGGCGTTTCCGGATGATCCGCCCGCGTTCGATCGGGACCAGGGGCTCTGGGCGTTTCACTCACTGCTCCCCGTCGAGCGGGCGGTGAGTCTCGGCGAGGGATTCACGCCCCTCGTTGAGGCCCCGGACTGGAACGTAGATTTCAAACTGGAGTATGTCTCCCCCTCGGGAAGTTTCAAGGATCGCGGCGCGACGACGACACTCTCGCGGGCGGCCGCCCTGGGCGTCGAGCGGATCGTCGAGGACTCCTCCGGGAACGCGGGAGCGGCCATCGCCCTGTACGCGGCCCGGGCCGGGATCGACGCCGAGATCTACGTCCCCGAGGGCGTGAAACCCGCGAAGCGGGCAGCCATCGCTGGCACGGGGGCGACGGTCGTGGAAATCCCCGGGGATCGAGCGGCCGTCAGCGAGGCTGCCAGATCGGCCGTCGAGTCCGGGACGGGCTGGTACGCGAGCCACGCCTGGAACCCGGCCTTTTTCGCCGGGACGGCCACGACGGCCTCCGAGATCGTCGCCCAGCGGGGCGGGTCGGCCCCGGACGCGGTCGTCGCCCCGATCGGGCACGGCACGCTCTTTCTCGGCCTGTTTCGCGGATTCGAGGCGATGCACGCGGCTGGCTGGATCGACCAGCGCCCGCGACTGCTGGGCGTGCAGGCTGCGGGGGTCGCCCCGATCGCGAAGGACGCTTCGGGGGCCAGAAACGACTTCGCAGATGGCATTCAGATCGCCGAGCCGGCCCGAAAAGCGGAGATCGAGCGGGCCATCGAGGCGACCGACGGGGACGCGATCGCCGTCGGCGAAGCCGAGACTCGGGCCGCCTGGAAGGCCCTTCACCGCGCTGGCTTTCACGTGGAACCGACGAGTGCAGTGGCCGTCGCTGGGCTCGAAACGTACCGCGAACGTGACCTCGACCCGGCCGCCGAAGTCGTGGTGCCACTGACCGGGAGCGGACTGAAAACGAACCCCGACGCGTAACTATCGCATCTCTGTGAGATCGACGAAGGCCCCCTCCTCGGCGGTGATCCACCGAGTCAGCAGGTCGTCCTCGTCACAGATCGAGGGGAAGAGTGTACACTCCGCGCCCTGCGAGTAGTCCTCGATCCGATGGGCGAGGTCCCCACTCTCCCTGTCCCCCTCGTACGCGCCGGAGTGATGGGACATACCATAGTATACGTGGGCCGGGGATATGTAAGTACACGTTACACTATCACATAAATGCGTTTCGAGGGCGGAATCCTCGCGTCGTCATGACCGCTCTCTCCGTCGCCATCGTCGGGTTGGGTCGGGAGTCGGACGATCGTCGGACGGCCTTTATATGGTGCCCTCAGCGCTCGGGATGTGTCGGCGCGTCGAACCCACCTCGCACGAGTGGTTTCGCGATGTGGCGGCGCGCACACGGGGGTACCTCGTACCAGCCCCGCGAGAGGTCCCGCTCGATCAAAGCGAGTTCCTTCGAGTCGGTACTGGTGTTGCAGTCCCGACACCGGTAGCCCTGGTCCGCGCCGGCACTCTCCATCCGTCGCCCACAGTCCGGGCAGGTCGGCGTCACCGCCCGCTGCCTGATGAGGTCCCGGACGGCGAACTTCTCGAGTTTGAGCGTTCCGTCCGTTACCTCGCCGGCGACGGTGATCCGGTCGCCGACCCGCAGCGCCCGGACGCGGTCCCGGAACCGTTTCGTGGGCTCGAAGGCCACACAGGGGAGCCGATCGGTGCCGTCCGCGATCGCGGTGAAGACGTGGCCGCCGGCCCGGGTCTCCGGGGACTCGATGACCCGGCCAGTCACTCGATAGGCCCGGCCGTCCTCGATGCCCCCGATCGCGGCGTCCCGCAGGTGGCTGTCGGTCCCCTGGTTCGTCTCGAAGAGGGCCTGCGCGTGGACCGGTTCGCTCTCGATCCCGGCGGCCAGGGCGGCGACCGCGTTGGGTTCGTCCCCGCGGATGCCGTACAGGATCGGCCCCGGCGCGTTGGGCACACAGACTGGCTCACCCTCGCCCCGGTCGACGGTGTCCCAGGCGGTCGGGTAGAACTGGTCGGCCGCGTCGAAGACCGAGTCGATCTCGATCGACCGCTCGGTTCCCCAGCGCCCGGGGTCGCGGTAGGCGATGTACTCGTAGGTCCAGCCCTCGAAGGCGGCACTGACACCGATCGCGGCCAGCGCACCGATCGTGCCCCGGGCTTGCTTCCAGCCGGCGTGGCTGTAGCCCGCGGCCTCGATACGGTCGATGGCCGTCTCGCGATCGAGCACCTCGCGGATGGCCCGACGACCGAACTGCTGTACTGCCTGATCGATTGGCTCCTCGGCGACGACGACCCCCGGGTGCGTGCGCTCGTCTTCGAGTTCCGCGAGTCCGTCGATGACCTCGCGGGCCGTCGCCAGCGCGAGGTCGGGAGCCGCGTCGGTGTGGATGGCCAGCGCGGCGTTCCCCCGGGTCTTGTGCTCGACTGCCGGGTTGAGCCGGATCAGCCGAAGCCGATCGATCCTGGCCCCGGCCCGGCGAAGCCGCTGGGCGACCCGCGTGGCGACGTAGGTCGTACACATCCCCCGTTCGCGGGAGTCGGTGTCGTCGAGTCCGAGGACCGTCACGCCCGGCGCTTGGGGGTCGATCGGCTTAAGCGGTCCGCGACTTGCTTGTTTGTGGTCCACCCCCGAAATCGCCCGCGTCCGGCGGTCCTGCGCCCGCAACGCATTTAGGGAACGAGTTCCCTACCTTTCCGTAATGACTCGATCGGCGCTCATCGACAACATCACCGCGATGCTATCCGACGCGGGGTTCACGGTGAGCGACCGGTGCTCGACGCGCCCGAAGAGCTTCGATCTGGCTGCGAGACGCGACGAGGACCTCCTCCTGGTGAAGATCCTGGGGAACATCGACGCCTTTGATGGACCGACCGGTCGGGAGATGCGCCGTCTGGGCACGTATCTCCGTGGAACCCCGATGGTCATCGGCCTGCGGACCCGCGACGAGGACCTCGATCCCGGGGTTGTCTACTTCAGACACGGCGTGCCCGTGCTCAACCCCGACACCGCGATGGACCTGTTCGTGCACGGGGTGCCGCCGCTGATCTACGCCGCCCCGGGTGGGCTCTACGTGAACATCGACGGGGACATTCTGGCCGACGAGCGCGAGGAGCGTGGCTGGAGTCTGGGACGACTGGCGACCGAACTGGGCGTCTCCCGACGGACCGTCTCCAAGTACGAGGACGGCATGAACGCGAGCGTGGAGGTCGCCGCCCAACTGGAGGACCTCTTCGAGCAGGAGCTCACCAGCCCCGTCTCCGTGCTCGACGGTGCCGAGGACATCCGCGACGCCGAACCCACCCCGGAGGACCCGGACGTCGACCCCGAGGACCGTCCCATCGTCGCGATGCTCACCCGGGTCGGGTTCGACGTTCACCCCACCGTTCGCGCCCCGTTCAAGGCCGTGAGCGAGGATCGGGATGGCACGGCCCCGGTGCTGACCGGCCACTCGAAGTTCACCGAGGCGGCGGTCAAGCGCGCCCGGATCATGGGCTCGCTGCGACAGGTCATCCACACGCGATCGGTCTACTTCGTCGACGAGGCCGACTCCGAATCGATCGAGGGCACCGCGATCATCGAGCGAGATGAAGCCGAAAAAGTCGATGACGCGACGGAGTTCCGGGACCTGATCGCGGCCCGTGGCGGTTCGCCCGAGCCGTAGCTAGCTGGTTCTTTTCGTTCGAAAATGGGGGCGGCCAGGGGTTGAGGGGAGAGGAAGGCCACGCCCCATACCCGGCACAGCGCCTGCCATACCAGGTATTCCGCCAATCTCTGTGCAGGGGGTATAATAGTTTCTACTTTCCGACACGCTATAGACGGTTCCCGAGGCACCATGAACGCGAACCCGGCCCCACGAGCGGGCCGACCCCTCAGGTGTCGGTTTCGGCGGCCTCGTCCGGGTCGAACTCCAATGCCACCGAGTTGATGCAGTAACGCTGGCCGGTCGGCTCCGGGCCGTCGTCGAAGACGTGGCCCAGATGCCCGCCACAGGTGCCACAGCGGACTTCGATCCGCTCCATGCCGTGGCTGGTGTCCACTTCCGTCTCGATTCGGCCCGCGGCGGCCACGTCGTAGAAACTCGGCCACCCGGAGTTCGAGTCGAACTTGTGCTCGCTCTCGAAGAGCACGGTGTCACACCCGGCACACCGGAAGACACCTGGCTCGTCGACATCGAGGAGGTCGCCGCTGAACTTCGGCTCGGTGCCCTGTTCCCGGAGGATCTGGTACTCGGCGTCGGTCAGGACCTCGCGCCACTCGGCTTCGGTGCGCTCTTCCGGTGGTGTCTCAGGGGTATCCATGGCTGTGATGAGGGGCTGCCCGAGGAAGTACCTGCGGCTCGGGCGGTCTCTCGCCGCTTTACGCTAACTCACGTTCAAAACCCGCCGCTGGTCTCAGACCGCCCCGAAGTCGACCAACCGCCTGGCGTGGTCGGCCTTCGCGAGCAGCACTTCCCGGAGTTCCGGCGGGTGTTCGACGTTCGCCGATTCGAGGATGGACTCGGGCACGGCGAGGGCCCCTTCCGGAATCGTGCGGTCCGGATGCACGGCGAAGTGACTGTTCTCGAGCTTCATGACCAGCGGGCGATCGAGTCGCTCGACCCCGTCACCCGTTGCGTAGAGTTCTCGATTGACGCTCTCGTGCTGGGCTTCGTGCAGGACGGCCTCCGTGCCCGGTGCCGGCTCCACGTAGAGCCGACCGAGGTAATACCCGCTCGAGAACGGTGCGAACATGCGTGTTATCATCTGGCATGCTCGGCCATAAGTCCGTCGCCGGGTGGCACAGACATGCTTTTCCCCGCCGATCCCCGAAATCGGGTATATGGACTCCGGGGCGCTCCTTGATCTGCTCGGCAACGAGAACCGCCGGCGGATCCTGCGGCTCCTCGCTCGCAAGCCCAGTTACGTCACGGAGATCAGCGAGTATCTCGACGTGAGTCCGAAAGCGGTCATCGACCACCTGCGCCGCCTGGACGAGGCGGGCCTGGTCGAGAGCCACGTGGATGAGCGCCGTCGGAAGTACTTCCACATCGCCCAGAACCTCCGCCTGGAGGTCCAGGTCTCGCCCTACGATTTCGCGGCGAAAAGCGCCTATCCGGCCAGCGCGGATCTGGATCTGGGCCGGTGTTCACACCTTCAGGTCCTGACCGAATTCGACGAGGCCACGGACGTGGGTACGCTGGCCACGAGCCTCGACGATCTCCGGGCGCTCGAACGCGAACTCTCCATGGCCCAGCGGTGGGTCCAGGGCCGACTCACGGAGGTCCAGGCCGAACTCACCCAGACGATCGACGGGGAGAACGGCGGCCATCTCAACGCGGAAGTGCTCGGTGCGCTGGCCGGCGGCAAGCGGTCCACGGTGGGGCTCGCCCGCGAGGTCGAGATCCCCGAACAGCTGGTCGAGACGGTGCTCTCGCGGCTGGCAAGCGAGGGCGTCGTCGAGCAGGTGGGTCGGAAGTGGCAGATCCGCCGCGACCGGGAGTAGGTGCTTTCAAGGGTCGAGCCCGATTACGCCCGTTCATGAACCCAGGGGACCGCGTCCGCGTCAAGCGGGCAGGACAGGACCACGAGGGTATCGTGATGCCCTCCTCGACGGCGACACATCTCGTCGTCAAACTGGAGAGCGGGTACAACGTCGGTGTGGATCGGGCGGCAGCCACGGTCGAGGTCCTCGAAGCTGACGTCTATGACGTCGCCGAGTCGGACACCGAGGAGACCTCCACCGTCGAGTTCGACGCGGACCTGCCGACGATCTCACTTTTGACCACCGGCGGGACCATCGCCTCGACGGTCGACTATCGGACCGGGGCGGTCACCGCGCAGTTCGACGCCGAGGACGTGCTCCGGGCCGTCCCCGAACTGGCGGGCATGGCGAACTACCGCGGCCGGGTCGTGCGCAACATCCTCTCGGAGAACATGACGCCGGGGGTCTGGCAGGACCTGGCGGCCGAAATCGAGGCCGAAATCGAGGCCGGGGCCGACGGCATCGTCGTGATGCACGGCACGGACACCATGCAGTATACGGCCAGCGCGATCTCCTTCATGCTCGATACCCCCGTGCCGATCGTCTTCACCGGGAGCCAGCGCTCGGCCGACCGGCCCTCCTCTGACAACGTGGTCAACGTCGTCGGGGCGGTCCAGGCGGCCAAGGCAGACGCCGCGGAGGTCATGATCGCGATGCACGCTACCGAATCGGACGACCGGGTCGCGCTCCACCGGGGGACCCGCGCCCGGAAGAATCACACCTCCCGCCGGGACGCCTTCGAGACGGTGGGTGGTGAGCCACTGGGACACGTGGACTACGAGACCGGCGAGGTAACCTTCGACGGCCCCTATCGCAAGCGGGGCGAGCAGGAGCTTTCGGTCACAAGCGCACTCGAAACCGAGGTCGAACTCGTGAAGTTCACCCCGGGGATGGATCAGACCTGCCTGTCGATGGTCCGCGAGAAGGAGGGCGTGGTGATCGAGGGCACGGGGCTGGGCCACGTCCACACCGACATGATCGAGCAGATCGACGAGCTAACCGACCGAGGGACGACCGTCGTCATGACCAGTCAGTGTCTCGAAGGCCGGGTCTGTGACCGGGTGTACGACACCGGTCGGGACCTCCTGGAGGCGGGGGTCATCGAGGGCGAGGACATGCTCCCGGGAACGGCCCTCGTGAAGCTCATGTGGGTCCTCGCGAACCGGGCCGACGTGGAAAGTGCGATGCAGACCTCGCTTGCGGGCGAACTGACCGACCGATCGGTCCCCTGGATATGAGGATTCGCCCCGCCCGCGAGACGGACCAGGACGCCATCGCGGCGTTCACCCAGGACACCTGGGAGCAGTACGAGGGCGGGGATTACATCAACCACATTTTCCCGAAGTGGGCCACTCAGACGAGGCCGGACCAGCAGACCTTCGTCGCCGAAGCGGATGGCACGCCGATCGGCCTGATTCGCGCGGTCCTGCTCTCCGATCACGAGGCCTGGTTTCAGGGGCTGCGCGTCGATCCGGCCCATCGTGGCTCCGGGGTGGGCGAGGCCCTGACCGACCGGGCCTTCGAGTGGGCGCGTGAGGCCGGCGCGACCGTCGGCCGGGCGATGGTGTTCTCCTGGAACGTGATGGGCCTGGGGCTTACCCGGGCCGCGGGCTTCGATTCGGGCGTGGAGTTCCGGTGGGGCCACCCGGAACCAGATCCCGCGGCCGAGGTCGAGGGCACGGTCCGTCGGGAGCCGAAGGCGGCCTGGACCTACTGGCAACACGCCCCGGAGCGGGACACGCTCGACGGCCTGGGGCTGGACAGCGAGGTCCCGTGGGCGCTCTCGGAAGCGACTCTCGACGATTTCCAGTCGGCTCGGGCGGCCGAATCGGTGCTTTCGATCGACCGTGAGGGGGTCGTCGCCACGACCTATCGGGCCCGTGTAATCGAGCGTGAGGCGGGCGATCAGTCACGGACCTGGGCGGAGTACGGTCTCGCGGCCTGGGAGGACCTGACTGCCGCTGCGGATCTCTTTGCTGCGATCTCGCGTGACGCAGCGATGGCCGGAGCCGACCGGGTTCGTGTGTTGCTTCCCGAGACGCCTCGCGTGGTCGGGGACGCCGCGGCTCACCGGATCGAACTGGCCGACAATCCCGATTTCGTGGTTCGGGTCGATCTGACCGGGCCAACTACCCGCCGCTGACCGGCGGGAACAGCGCGAGTTCGTCCCCCGACTCGACCTGGGTCCCGAGCCCCGACTCACGGTCGGCCACGGACTCGCCGTTCAGCAACAGGTTGACGTGATCGGCCACCTCGCCGTCGGCCAGCACGCGGTCCCGGAGCGCCGGATGGGACTCGAAGAGTGCCTCGAGGGCGTCCTCGACGGTCGGTTCGGGGGCCGGATCGACGGCGACCCGCTTCTCGCCGGCCGTCTCGGCGAGGTCGGCAAAGAGCTTCCACTCCATACCCGGCGTTCGGGCCGGCCGGCAAAGAGCCTTTCAGTCGGCCAGGGACGCCGCCGCGGACAGTGCGAGGCCGATGGCTCGCTCGACGTTGTCCTTTGCTTTTGGCGGGAGTTCTTCTTCGCCCTCGCCCTTCTGGCTCCCGGAGACGAGATTACCGTCGACGGTACAGATCGCGCCGGCGTCCATCCCTTTGCGCCGGGCGAGCGTGAAGATCGCCGCGGCCTCCATCTCGACGGCCAGCAGGCCGGCGGCCTCCCAGTCGGCGACGACGGCGTCGGTTTCGGCGTAGAACGCGTCGTCGGTCGCGATCGGGCCGACGTGGACGGCCTCGTCGTTTGCCTCGGCGGCCTCGACCAGGGCCGAGACCACGTCATAATCCGGGACGGCGGGGTTCGCGACACTCTCGTAGCGCTTCGAGGTTCCCTCGTCCTTGGTGGCCCCGGTCGCGACGACCATGTCGCCGATCTCCATGTCGGCCTGGAGGGCCCCGGTGGTGCCGACCCGGATCACCGTCTCGACGCCCACGCGTTCGAGTTCCTCGACGGCGATGGCCGCGGAGGGCGAGCCGATTCCGGTCGAGACGATGGTCAGGTCGACGCCCTCGTAGGTGGCGTTGACGACCTTGTACTCGCGATTTTGTGCCACGGTCGTCGCGTCGGTACACTGGGCGGCGATGCGATCGACGCGGCCCGGGTCACCCGGGAGCAGCGCGATCTCGTTTACGTCCCCGGCAGCGACCTGGATGTGTGGCTGGTTGCCCATACCGGTGCATACCGCGGCGGGTCGAAAAGCCCGCTGGTGTGAGTTAGTCAGCCCGCTCGGCGAGGAAGGCCGCGAGTGCAGCCCGACTGGGTGCCGACCGGGCCCCGGCCGCCTGGACCGTGAGCGCGCCGCTTCCGTTCGCGACCGCGAGCGCCCGCTCGTAATCGGGTTCGGCTCCGCTCGATGGCTGCTCGAAGGACTCCCCGCCGACGGTGGCGGCCAGGAACCCGGCCGCGAAGGCGTCCCCCGCTCCGGTGGTGTCGACGGCCTCGACGTCATACCCTGGATGATGGTGGGCCTCACGTCCCGTGTACACACTCGCGCCGTCCGCGCCGCGCTTGACGACGATGACCCGGTCGGGGCTGGCCGCCCGCTCGATCGGGGGCCCGGACGCGGCGGGAAACACGGCGGTTGCCTCCCGCTCGTTGAGGAGGAGGACGTCCACCTGGTCCAGGAGTGGCTCGAAGGCCCGCTGTTCGATCCGCCGGCCGGGATCGAAGCTCACCGTGAGGCCGGCCGCGTTCGCGACTTCGATGAGCGCCGCTGCCGTATCCGGACGCTGGCCGGTGAGATGAACGTGATCGGCCCCCTCGACCATCGCCGACTCGACGGCCTCGGGCCCGATGGCCTCGTTCACGCCGTCGTTGGCCAGCACCATGACCTCGCCGGCTTCGTCCACGACGATGTACTTGACCGTCGTCTCGCCCTCGACGGTGACCACACCGTCGGTGTCCACTCCCTGGGTTCTGAGCTCGCGGGTCGCCATCCGGCCGTGTTGGTCGGTGCCAACACTCCCGATCAGGCCGGCCGCCAGGTCGAAGCCGGCGAGCGCACTGGCGACGTTGGCCGCGCTGCCGCCCCCGGCCCGGTGCTGCTCGGTGATCTGGGCCTCCCCATCAGGGTCCGGGAGCGCCGTCACCCGCAGGGTGACATCCCAGTTGAGGTGCCCGGCGGCGATGATCCGACCCATATCTGCCCCTGGGCCCCGCTGGGTGTTAAACCCCGGCGGGCCCGGCGACGGCGAAGAGAATCAGGTTGTGTGTTGCGGGCCCCAGTCCGACGGCCGTGATCACCAGGAGTAGCCCGTTCCCCAGTGGCGGGTCATCCCGGACCAGATCGGCGATGAACCAGACGACGGCGACGCCCAGCGCGATCTTCACCAGGGCGAACACCCAGCCAGTGCCGAGGTACGGCGCGGTCGGGAGCGCGGCCCCGAGTTCGATGAGCGCCGCCGAGAGGGGGGTCTGCTCGCCGAACTGCAACACGTCGATTCCGATCGTCGTGGAGATGCCATCCAGGACGTGCGCGAAGACTGCCACCCCACCGGCCGGTCCGAGGATGGCCGTCGTTTCCGGCTGGAACTGGCCCAGCGCGTACCAGATGAGAAGCGCCACCAGGCCGGCGAGCACCGCGCCGACGAGCGACCATCCGGGCCTGAACGAGCCAGCCTCCAGCGCGACGGCGATGGCAACGCCGATGGGCAACACCGAGAGGGCCACACCGGCGCCGGCCAGCCAGCGGTCGGTGGCCTCGAACCGACTCGCGAGCGCCCAGACCACGCCGGCGAGCACCGCTGTCGAGACATAGACCGTCGGCGAACTGAAAAGCGGGGCGAGCGCGGCCGGGACGGCCCCGATCTGATAGCAGACGTAAAGCGCCGACCCCAGCACCATCCACGGCGCGAGCGCCAGCACGGTGCGGGTCTGCAGTGCCACGTTCCGGCGGTACAGCCAGGCGCTCACCACCAGCAACGCGGCCGCCAGCCCCACCAGATAGGGGAGCGGTGGCAGCGTCGACCCGGTCGGTAGCAACATACTCTCACTCGCCCGCCCGGGGCCGAAAGCGTTGTCCTTGGCCGGTCGGGGTCTCAGTTCGGCTCCGCCCAGGGCTCCTCGTCCACGTCACCGTAGAGTTCCCGCATGAGCGAGACGATGCTCTCGGGCGGGTACTGGCCCCGCTCGGTGATGATCGCGTCGACGTGCCGGGGCGGCGTGACGTCGAAGGCCGGGTTCTTTACGGTGATCTCCCCGATTTTCTCGCGGTCCGCCTGGGAGATGACCTCGCTCTCCTCGCGCATCTCGATCTCGACTGTATGGCCCGTGAGCGTGCCGGGATGGAGCTTGATTGTCTGGGCTGCGACCACGATGGGCGTGCCCCGATCGCGGGCGCTGACTGCCAGCCCGCTCGTTCCGATCTTGTTGATCACCGAACCATCCGCGGCGATGCTGTCGGCTCCGACGAGGACGTGATCGACGTCGTTGAGATAGCGATGGGCGGCGCTGTCGACGATCAACGTCACCGGGACGCCGAGTTCGCGGAGCCGCTGGGCCGTGATGTGCCCCTGGTTTCGCGGGCGTGTCTCCTTCACGATGGCTTCGATGTCTTTCCCGGCTTCGACGGCGTGTTCCACCGTCGCCAGCGCGTCGGTGGAGTGACAGTGGGTCATGATGACGTCACCGTCCCGCAGCCGGTTCGCGCCGATTCGGCCCAGCCGCTCCTGGGCGTGTTCGAGGTCCGCACGGAACTTTTGTGTCCGGGTCAGGACGGTGTCCCGAAGCTCCTCGACGGTCGATCCCTCGAGGTCCTGGAGGACGAATCGCAGCGCGTTCGGGAGGCTCACCGCCGTCGGGCGTGTCTGATAGAGGGTCCGGGCGGCCGCCCGGAGTTCGGCCTCGAAGGCCTCGGGGTCGGTGGCCTCGCTCGCCGCGGCCTGACTCCCCAGGGCCGCCGCGGCCGCCCCGGCGATGGTGGCCGCCCCACGGATCTCCATGGTCTCGATGGCCTCGGCGGTCTCCTCGACCTCCTCGATGGGCATAGGTCCCATTGACGGGCACGGGCCAAAAAATCGCCCCCGGATCGGACCGATAACTACAGCATCGCGTGTCAAGTATGTAAGGTATGGACACTCGTCGCATCATCCTCGTCGCGGTTCTGCTCCTCGCCCTGCTGGCAGCTCTCTTCGCGTTCGCGGACTTCCGGGTGCTGGAATCCGAGACGACAGCGGACTCCTCGGTCGGGACGAGCCAGCTCGGTGATGCGGCTGCGCCGGTCGAGCGCCCAGTTCAACTCGTCGTCCTGGGCGAGAACCCACACGCCTCGATGCTGCGTGGTGACCTCGCTGCCGACCTCTCGACGCGGTTCCAGTCGATCGAGCAGGCTCCAGAGCCGACCGTCGACTGGAACGGCTCGCTTCTGGTCGTCGAACTTCGCGAACGTTCGGTTCAGTACAACCCTGTTGCGCCCAGCGGTCGCGTGACCGCCAGCTTTGCCTTCGTCGGGTCGGGGAACGTGACCCTCGCGACCGGCCTGGCGACCGAGGAGTCCGCACTGGTCGTCACGAACGCCGATTCGTACGTCGTTCACGGCGAGGTGACCGTGGTCGATCGAAGCCGCGGGCTCGTCACCCGGCCAGCCTACCGTGCGCACCTGCAGGCAGCCCTGGCCGAGGAACTCGCGACGGCCCTCGGTCGGGCTCGCGGGATGCCCTGAGTGAGGGTCCTTTTTGCCTGTGCCACCCGTTCGGGCGGCCATGAAGCAGGACGAACTCGCGGGGCACATCGATCATACGGTTCTCGGCCCGGAGACGACCATGGCCGACGTGCGCCAGGTGATCGAGGAAGCCGAAGCGTGGGGCATGAACGTCTGTATTCCGCCGTGTTACGTGGCCGAAGCCCGTGATCTGGCCGAAGCGGAGACGACCATCGCCACCGTGATCGGGTTCCCACACGGCCAGCACGACCCGGCGATCAAACGCGAGGAGGCAGTCCGGGCCGTCGAGGCGGGCGCTGACGAACTCGACGTGGTCCTCAACGTCGGTCGACTGCAAGCGGGCGAAACTGATGCCGTCAGGGATGAACTCGCCGCAATCGTCGAGGCCGTCTCCGTCCCAGTCAAGGTCATCGTCGAGGCGCCGCTGCTCTCCGAGGCGGAGAAACACGCCGCCGGCGAGGCCGCCGTGGCCGCCGGCGTGGACTTCCTGAAGACCGCGACCGGCTTTGGGGGCGGTGGGGCCACAGTCGAAGACGTCGAACTGCTGGCCGAATACCGACCAGTGAAGGCCAGCGGCGGCATCGGGAGCTACGAGGCGGCGATGGCGATGCTCGAGGCCGGGGCCGAGCGCATCGGGGCGAGTTCGGGAGTCGAGATTCTCTCGGGCGCGCCCGAGTAGCCGTCCAATCGGCCCCAAGCGCGACGCTTTTCCGGGTTCGGGACAACCCTGAGTCGATGGCCCGGTACTACATCGAGACCTACGGGTGCACGGCCAACCGGGGCGAGAGCCGCCACATCGAGCGGCGGCTCCGTGACGGCGGGCACCGGCCGGTCGAGTCACCCGAGGCCGCCGATGTGGTGATCCTCAACACCTGCACCGTGATCGAGACCACGGAGAACAACATGCTCCGCCGGGCCACCGAACTCGATTCTGGAACGGATCTCATCGTCACCGGCTGTATGGCGCTGGCCCAGGAGACGGCCTTCGAGGATGCCGGCGTGGACGCCCAGGTGCTTGGCTGGGACGAGGTGCCCCAGGCGGTCGGCAACGGGGAGTGTCCGACTGTCACCCCAGATACCGAACCGATTTTAGATGGTGTAATCGGTATTCTGCCCCTCGCACGTGGCTGTATGAGCGACTGCTCGTACTGCATCACCAAGGCCGCGACCGGGCGCATCGACTCGCCGCCGGTCGAGCGAAACCTCGACCGGGCCCGCGAACTGCTCGACGCGGGGGCCCAGGAGATCCGGATCACCGGCCAGGACACGGGCGTCTACGGCCTCGATCAGGGCGAGCGATGGCTCCCGGAGTTGCTCCGTGGACTGTGTGATCTCGACGGGGACTTCCGGGTCCGGATCGGGATGGCAAACCCCTGGGGGATCTACCCGGTCCGGGAGGAGATCGCCACGCTGCTCGCGGAGTGCCCGAAACTCTACAACTTCCTCCACCTGCCGGTCCAGTCGGGCTCGGATTCCGTCCTCGACGCAATGCGTCGCCAGCACTCAGTCGCGGAGTTCCGCGAGATCGTCAACACCCTCGATCGGACCCTCGATGAGTGGACGCTGGCGACGGATTTCGTCGTCGGCTTCCCCACGGAGACCGAGGCCGACCACCAGGAGAGCGTGGATCTCCTGGAGGCTGTCGAACCCGAGACCATCAACGTCACCCGCTTCTCGAAGCGCCCGGGGACCGACGCGGCCGAGATAAAGGGACTCGGCGGCACGGTCAAGAAGGAGCGCTCGAAGGACCTCTCGGCACGCAAGGAGGCGATCGTCGGGGCGGTCCACGAGGACCTGCTGGGCACCCGACGTGAGGTCATGGCCGTCGAACCGGGCACGGGGGACTCGATTCAGGCCTACGACGACGCCTACCACCGGATCGTCGTCCCGGGCGAACTGGCCGGGGACCGCTCACTCGGCGAGCGATTCGAGGTTACGATCACGGATCACAACACCTTCTACGCCTTCGGCGAGCCGGTTTAGAACCACTCCCTGGCCTTGATCCGGGCGGTTAGCTCCAGGCTCTTCTTGACTCCCGCTCGCAGTAGCCCGGCCGAGGACGCCCGCCCCTCCCCGGATTCGTAATCGAGCCCTCTGACGACGACCACCGGGGTTCGCTCGTCGCTCTGCCCGAACAGGAGTGCCGACCCCGCGGTGAGTTCGCTCGCGACTCGATCCATCCCGCCCGGCTTCGGCTGGCCGTGGAGGTCCGCGTGGCCGTAGTTCCGGTCGATGGCCTCGATTCCCGAGACCCCGATCGCCAGGTCCATCGACCCCGGGCCGACGATCTCCGAGTCGGCCAGGATCACGGCCACTTCGGTGTCGGTCCGCTCGGCGATCGCCTCCCGAATTCGCCGGGCGCTCGCGTCCGGGTCTTTCGGGAGTCGGGCCATCGTCCCTGGCGGCGTGTTCGACCAGTCGATGCCGGCGTTCGAACAGAGCCGACCGTTTCGCTCGGTCAGGAGCGCGGCGGGCATCTTCTTCAGCGCGGCGTGACCCGATCCGTCATCGGCGGTGTGATCCATGAGGTGCTCCTCGGCGATCTCGCTCACCGGAACCGCACCCAGGACCGCACTTTCCTCGTAGATCAGGGCCACTTCGCGGGGGTCGAGGCCGGTGGCGGCCGCAACCCGGCGCGCCCGGTCGTCGACTGTGACCGAATCGGCCTCGACGAGTCGCTCGTTTGCGATCGAGACGACCTTCGAGGTACAGACGACGACGTCGCCGTCTTCAAGCGGGAACTCCGTAGCCGTGGTTTCGAGGATCCGCTCGATCAGATCGTCGCCGGGCTCGACGAGCCCAATGTCGAGTCCGTGAAACGTCAGTTCCGCCATACGCTGTAGTCACGGGCCGATCACAATAGGTGTGTCCCGCTCACTCGCGCACGGCGCTCGCGATCGCCGCCAGTTCGGCCTTCCTGAACGACCGATCGAACGACTCCGCCCCCAGTTCGAGGGCCTTGGCGATCCGATTCCGCATCTCCGCTTTCGGCGGGAGTCGGCCAGTGTCGACCGGCGCTCCGACGGCCGCACAGATGGCCGCGAGTGCCTCTTTGGTGAATCCCGTCGATTCGATCCGCTCGTGTCGGCCGACGGCGACCCGGATCTCGTTTCGCAGTTCGTGAACCGTGGGCATACGTCACCCAGACTCGCCGTGGGGAAGAGTGTTCCCGACTAGCGGCCGAAAAATAGCGGGGCGACGAACAGCACGATCGGGACGAGCACCCAGATCCGGCCGGCGAGCACGTCGTACTGTGCGAGTGTGGTTCCCACCGGCTCGCCAGCGAGAAAGCCAACGAGAAACTCGAAGCCGATCGTCAACAGGGTCCAGAGCCCGCCGATGAGCAACAACTCAGCCTGGGTGTGTGATATTTCTGTCCAGCCGAAGTACCAGGCCGCGACCAGACCAATTACGGCCACGAGCAGGAGCGTGCTGAGGACGTGGGCCGGATACGTACCCAGTCGCGGGACGAGGACGATTTCCCTGAATCCGCCGTTGAGTACCGCGAGTACGGCCATAACTGCCCAGACGGCGAGCGGCCAGTAGAGGGCCGCTGGCCGGATCGACTGGGTGCCGGTGCTGGTGAGTGCCAGTTCGCTCATCCGTCAATATTCGCCCGCAAGGGCAAAACCGTTATCGGCAGTTTTCGGGGCCGTAGAACCGCAAGATGGTCGTTCAGAGCTCGACGGCCTGGCCGGGTCCGGGGACTGTCGCGTCCGGAAGCGTCCCGAAAGCCTCGTGGACGCGTTCGTAGGTGTCATCGACGGCCTCGACGATCATCTTCGTGTCCGCGATGACCGGCATGAAGTTGGTGTCCCCACGCCATCGGGGCACGACGTGGGCGTGGACGTGGTCGTTGATCGACCCGCCAGCGGCCCCATCCCCGAGGTTGTATCCCGTGTTGAACCCGCTGGGTGAGAGGGCCCGATCCAGCGCTTCGAGTGTCTGCTGGAGGAGGCGACTGTGTCCCAGCAGAGTGTCGTCGTCCAGAGCCCGGTACTCGCCGGTGTGCTCGTAGGGAACCACCATCGCGTGACCGGGGTTGTAGGGGTAGTTGTTCAGGATGACGAAGGCCTGGTCGTTGCGGGCGAGGATGCGGCTGTCCCGGTCGGTGTCTCGCTCGGGCAACACACAGAAGGGACAGCCCTCGATCTCGTCTTCGGCCGGGTTCCGCTCGACCCAGTCGATCCGCCAGGGCGAGAAGATAGTGTCCATACCGGGGGATGGCCCGGGGCGGAGGTAACTGTTGGGTCAGTCTGTGGTGAGCTCGACGCCGTCCTCGGTGACGATCATCGTGTGCTCGGCCTGGCTGATCTTCGTGCCGTCCGGGCCCTTCAGCACCGGATAGCTCTCCAGGACGTTCTGCTGGGTCAGCCGGTTCAGCGTCATGTCGGTCCGGGCCCCCTCGAACCACCGGGCCGCGAAGGGCAACCGGTCGTAGCGCTCGACGATCTCCCCGAGCAGCTCCCGGGCCCGGCGGTTTCGCACCGACCGCTCTTGTCGCAGCGAGTAGATCTCGGTCTTCTGGCCCTCCGAGACGGTCCCGCCGCCGTCGGTGGCGAAGGGCTCGATCGCGATCACGTCCCCGACTTCGAGTTCGACGCCGGTGTCGACCCCCCGGTTGGGAATGGTCGGGTTCGTGTGGGCGTCGTACTCCGCGAGCCCGTGGCCGCTCAGGTTCACGACCGGGTTGTAGCCATACGCCTCGATGACGTCCTGGATCTCGGCCCCGATCTCGCCGGTGTGTACGCCCGGCCCGGCGACCTCGATCGCCGCGTCGAGTGCCTCCTCAGCCGCCTCGATTAGGTCCGTGTGATCGCCCAGATCCACGCTGATGGCCGCGTCGGCGATCCAGCCGTCGACGTGCACGCCCACGTCCAGACAGACCAGTTCGCCCTCGTGGAACTCGCTCTCGTCGTCCCGACCCGGGGAGGCGTGTGAGGCCTCCTCGTCGATGCTGATGTTCGCCGGGAAGGCCGGCTCGGCCCCGGCGGCCTCGATCTGTGCCTCGGCGAACTCGGCGACGTCCAGGTGGCTGGCACCGGGCTCGACTTTCTCGGCGGCAGCGTCGAGTGTCTCCCGGAGGATATCCCCGGCCTCCCGGTACTTCTCGAAGCGCTCGGCGGAGAGGTCCACGTCTTCCATGGCCCCGGATTCAGCCGACAGGGAGAAAGCGCTTGTGGGTCAGTCGGCTCGCCAGGCGGTCTGCATCGCGGCTGAATTGAACGCCCTCCCCCGGTCGCCCGAGGGGTCGAGCACGATCAGTCCGGCGGTCGAGCCCGTCAGCTCCTCGAACGCTGCGAGTGCGCGCTCGGCTGCGGTGGCCGGGTCGGCACCGGACTCGACCAGGTCGACGGCCAGCCGGGAGAGTGTGACCTGAGCGATGTCCTCGCCGGCCCCAGTGGCGCTCGCGGCGGCCCGTTCGCTCGCGTAGAAGCCGCTGCCGACCTGGGGGACATCACCAACTCGCCCCGCAAGCGCGAACCAGCGGCCGCCGGTCGAGGTCCCGACCGCGATGGCGTCGCCGTCGGTGGCAACTGCTCCAATCGTGTCGTGGCCGCCGAACTGCTCGCGAACCCAGTCCAGCTGGGCGCGCGGGCCGCCCTCGGGTGGCGAGGCGTCGGCCCAGCGTTCTCGCGAGCGCTCGGTCCAGAGGTCGGCCTCGGTCTCGATCCCGAACTCGGCGGCCAGGGCGCTGGCCCGGTCCCCGGCGACCATGACGTGTGGTGTCTCCGCGAGAACGATTCGGGCGACGCTCGCGGCGTGCTGAACGCCGGGCATGGCGGCCGCCGCGCCGATCTGCCCCTCGCCGGTCATCAGGCCGGCGTCGGTCCGGATCACTCCGTCGCTCTGGACGGCGCTTCCCACGCCGGCGTTGAAGCGGGGGTCGTCCTCCAGTCGCCGGAGCGTGGTTTCCACCGCGTCGAGCGGGCGTTCGGCCGTGACGCCAGTCTCGACGGCCGAATCGAGGGCTGCCTGGCGCGCCGCTGGTTCCGCCGGGGTGTGTCCCGCGCCCCCGTGTGCGAGGACTTTCATACCGTGTCCTCGGCCCCCGGCGGCGAAAATTGCGCGGTTCCGGGGAAGGGCAGTCCTTTTGGCCCGCCCCCCTCTCCGGTCGCCTATGAGCTACGATCACGTGGACGTGCCCGCGGACGGCGAGCGGGTGACCTACGACGCGGACGCTGACGAACTTGACGTGCCGGACAACCCCATCGTGCCGATCCTCTACGGTGACGGTATTGGAGTGGATGTGGCCCCCGCCGCAAAGCAGGTCCTTCAGGCCGCTGCGGAGGCGACGGGCCGACACGTCGAGTGGATGCGCGTCTATGCCGGCGAGACCGCTCGCGAGATGTACGACGAGAACCTCCCCGCGGAGACCGTCGAGGCGATCCGGGAGTTTAGGGTCGCGCTGAAAGGCCCGCTTACGACGCCGGTCGGCGCTGGCTTCCGCAGTCTGAACGTCGCCCTGCGCCAAAAACTGGACCTCTATGCGAACGTCCGCCCGACCTACTACCTCGAAGGGGTCCCCTCCCCGGTGAAGGCCCCCGAGCAGATGGACATGGTGACCTTCCGGGAGAACACCGAGGACGTCTATGCCGGCATCGAGTGGGAGGCCGGCACCCCCGAAGTCGAGCAGGTCCGGACCTTCCTCGAGGAGGAGATGGGTGCTGCGGGCATCCACGAGGGCCCGGTCGGGATCGGCATCAAGCCGATCACCGAGTTCAACACCAAGCGGCTGGTCCGGGAGGCCATCGATTATGCCCTGGCAAACGACCGGGATTCGGTCACGCTGGTCCACAAGGGCAACATCATGAAGTACACCGAGGGCCAGTTCCGCGACTGGGGCTATGAGGTCGCCGAGGAGGAGTACGGCGAGGAGGTCATCACCGAGGACACGCTCTGGGAGGAGCGGGACGGCGAGCAGCCCGAAGACGCCCTCGTGGTCAACGACCGTATCGCGGACAACATGCTCCAGCAACTGCTCACCCGGACCGAGGACTACGACGTGCTCGCGATGCCCAACCTGAACGGCGATTATCTCTCTGATGCCGCCGGGGCCCAGATCGGCGGCCTGGGCATCGCCCCGGGCGCGAACTTCGGTGAGGGGCGGGTCCTCGCGGAACCGGTCCACGGCTCCGCGCCCAAGTACGCCGGCCAGGACAAGGTCAACCCGGCCGCGATGATCCTCTCGGGACGGCTCCTCTTCGAGTACCTCGGCTGGGAGGACGCGGCATCCCTGATCGGCGAGGCCGTCGAGCAAACCATCGCCTCGAAGTACGTCACCTACGACCTCCACCGCCAGATCGAGGGCGGCGAGAAGGCAAGCACCAGCGAGTTCGCCCAGCGGGTCGCGGCGACGATCGACGAGTTGGCCTGATCAGGCCCAGTCGGGATCGGTCCGTGGCGGGCTGAACACGTCGATGCCCTCGACGACGGTGTCGCCTCGGTTTTCGACGCCGTGTGGTTCCACGCTCGCAAGACTGTAGGAGTCTCCCTCACTCACGACGATTTCCTCGCCCTCGATCAGGAAGGTTAGCTCCCCGGCCACGAGGTAGCCGACCTGTTCGTGGGGATGGCTGTGCTCCGGGACGGTCGCGCCCGGTTCGATCTGAAAGTGCTGGACGCTCATGCGCTCGCCAGCGGCAAGCAGTGTCAGCTGAACGCCATCGACCGGTTCGGCGGTCTCGACTGTGTTGCGGGAGACGTGATCCATACCGGCCCAACGTGGGTGGCTCCCTTAGTTACCGTCGATCAGTTCGAGGATCCGCTCGCGATAGTCGGCGAGCGCGGGGTCGGTTCGGTCCCGGGGGCGGGCCACGTCGACGGTGACGGTTTCACGAATGTGGCCCGGATCCGTCCCCATCACGACCACCCGGTCGCCCAGGTAGACCGCCTCGCCGATGTCGTGGGTGACAAAGAGGACCGTCCGCCCCGTCCGACCCCAGACTGACAACAGGTCGTCCTGGAGATCCCGGCTGGTGTGGGCGTCGACACTCCCGAACGGTTCGTCCATCAACAGTACGGGCGGTTGCACGGCGAGGGCTCGGGCCAGCCCGACTCGCTGTTTCATCCCGCCGGAGAGTTCCGTCGGGTAGGCCCCGCCGGCGTCCCCGAGACCCACCGATTTCAGCTGTTCGGCCGCCCGCTGTCGTATCTCCGCCTCGGTGTGATCTGTCTCCCGCAGGCCGAAGGCGACGTTCTCCCGGGCGGAGAGCCAGGGGAAGAGCCGGGGCTCCTGGAAGACGACGGGTCGCTCCGGGGCTGGCCCGGGGACGTCCGTGCCATCGACCTGAACGCGGCCCGCAGTCGGGGCCTCTAGCCCCGCAACCAGCCGGATCAGCGTGGTCTTGCCACAGCCGGAGGGCCCGACGACCGTCAGTAACTCTCCCGGCTCGACTGTGAGTGACACGTCAGCCACTGCAGTCGTATAGCCGCCATCTGTAGTCTGGTAGGTCTTCTCGACGCGGTCGAAGCGGATCGTTCCGGGGCTGGGGTGATTTGCGGTCATTGTCGCCACGCGAGTGCCCGCCCCTCCAGGCTTCGAACCGCCCAGTCCGAGAGGAGAAAGACCGCGCTGATGACCAGCATGTAGGCGATGCTCCGCGGCATGGCGAGGTTGTTGGCGCTCGTGATGATCTCGTAGCCGACTCCCGGCGCACCGAAGAGTTCGGCCGCGATCACCATCATCCAGCTCTGCCCCACGCTCGTCCGGAGCCCGGTGAAGAGGGCGGGGGTGGCATCGGGGAGGACGACCCGCTTGAGCAGCCGCCAGTCCGAGTCCACGCCCAGCGTCGTGGCGGCCTCCATCAGCTCCGTCGAGGCGTCTTCCACGCCGCTGTAGGCGTTGTAGAAGGCGATCCAGAACGCCCCGATGAAGACGATAAAGGCCGCCCCCAGATGGCCGAAGCCGAACCACATGATGGCAAAGACGATCCAGGCCAGCGGCGGGATGGGCCGCAACACCCGGATGACGGGGGCCGACGCGTCGTCGAAGACCTGATTCCAGCCGGCAGCCACGCCCACGCCGCTCCCGGCGAGCACGCCGAGAACGACCCCCGGGACGTAATGGAGCAGGCTCTGCCCGAGATAGACGAATGCGGCCCCACTGGCGAGTTCGGTCACGAGCGCCTGGCCGACCTCGACCGGCGTCGGGAGCAGGTAGGCCGGCTGGGGCTGGGCCACGAGCCACCAGAAGCCGAGGAAGAGGATGGTCCCACCGACGCCTCGGCGGAGCCGGGAACCGCCGAGCCACGCGTGGCTCCCTGACCACCCGGCGTCGATCCCCTCGGTCCGGTCGAGGTCGAAGTCGACTGCCATGTCAGTTCGAAACCGCGTCGTAGACCTCCAGATCGAAGGCTGTGGCAAAGCCAACGTCGGAGTCGAGCAGTCCCTCCGAACGCATGTAGTCCGCGAAGACGCCGGTCCCGGCCTCGATCTCCCGCGGGTCGGAGACGTAGGTGGAGGCCGCGGAGTCGATGGCCTGGCGGGCGGTCGCCGTCGAGAGGGAGTCCCCGATCGCCGCGCTCGCGGCGGCCGCTGCCTCGGCTGGCTGGTCGTTGATCAACTCGGTCGCCTGGACGTGTGCCCTGGTGACGTCCCGGGCCAGGGCCGGCCGTTCCGCGAGGAGTTCATCGCGGACGACCATGATACCGCCCGGCAACTCGGGGAGGAAGGACTCGGGCTCGGCGAGGTACTCGACCGCGGCGTCTTCGGTTGCGAGTCGAGTCAGCGTCGGTTCGTCGAGTGCCGTCCCGGCGGCGTTCCCCGAGAGCAGCGAGCGTCGAATGGCCTTGATACCGGCCATGGTCTGGATATCGATGACATCCCGGGAGAGCCCGAGTTCCTCGAAGAGCCAGTAGGTCGTGACGAGGTTGCCCATGCCGCCCGCGGGGCCCGTGGTGAACTGGACGGGCTCGCCCCGTTCCTCGCTACGCTGTCGGAACGCGTCTGCCCCCTCGCTTTCAAACTGGTCCGCGAAGGTGGGTTCGCCGACGAGAACGAAGCCGTTCTTGTGATTCGCGGCGACACCGGTCGCCGGGACTCCCTTCTCGATCATCTTGAGGGTCTGGGTGACCCCGAAAAAGCCGACGTCGAGGTCGCCGTCGGCAAAAGCGGACACGATCGACGCGTCCGTCCCCGCGAAGTTCGTCGGCTCGACGGCTGCATCGAGTTCCGAGAGCGTGCCCGTCTCGCTCATCACGAGGTACTGCAGGGCCGCGAACTTCGGCTTGTACCCGATGGAGAGGGTTGGCTGTGTCTCCCTGCCGCCGGAACACCCGGCCAGGCCCGCCAGCGAACTCGTTACGAGGGCCGTGCCGGCCGTACGCAGAAACGTCCGCCGGTCGAGTCGAGTCGGTTCCCGGCCCTCGACGGCTTCGGCCCGTCCCCCAGCCCCGCCTTTTCGGTCTGCTGGCTCCATCCTTGCTCGTCGCTACCGGGAGGAGGGTGTAAACAATTACGATTGAGATACACCAATTTCAGTTGTTGTACACGACTATCGCGGGGCGCGAACCGCCAGCACCGAGAGGTCGGAAAAGGGCGTGTCCTCGGGGCCGTCACCGCCGGCGTGTTCGGCCAGTTCCCCCAGCGTGAGTCTCGTCACCGACTCGCTCTCGTGGGTGAGTTCTTCCAGGACGAGCGTGTCGAGTTCGGGATCCGCGCCCGAATCGAGCAGGTCGGCGGCGATGTCCCCGGGCATCACGTCGTACGGTCTGGGCAGCACCAGCAGGTTGCGCTCGCCGACGACCGCCCGCAGGCGCTGAAGGCCTGGCTCGATGTCCCCGGACTTGTGCAGCGTGACGAATCGGGTGTCCTCCATGGGCGTCCGGGCCCGACTCGCCGCTACCTGAATCGCCGAGATGCCCGGGACGACCTGGACCGATCGGTCGACCGCGTTTTCGACTTTCCCGAGGAACTGATACCCCGAGTGGTTCGGATCGCCCATGAGTACCGCCACTCCCTGGGCCCCTTCGGCGACTCGATCGCCGAAAGCTGCGAGGGCTTCGGCCTCGTCTTTGTATCCACAGGTCAGCAACTCCGCGTCGGTGAGTTCGGCGACCATCTCGACGACCGTTCCGAAGCCGACGACCACGTCCGCCTGGGCGATCGCGTCCCGGCCACGTTTCGTGAGGAAGTCGGTGTTCCCAGGCCCGATCCCGACCGCGATCACCGGGTTCTGTGCTGCTGTGTCCTCCGGCTCGGCGGCGGCCGCGTCGGCCGGGTCGGGCCCCGAATCGAGGTCGTACTCGCTCATGCCTCGATCACCCCGTCCTCGATGTCCGTCGCGACGTGAATCAGCTCGTTCGTGAGCGCTGCAGCCAGGCCACTCCCGCCGCGTCGGCCCACGTTCGTGATCGTCGGGACCCCAGTTGCCTCGCCGACTTCCCGGAGCCGCGCCCGGCTCTCGGCGGCCTTGATGAAGCCGACCGGTGTCGCGACGACCGCTGCGGGTCGGGTTCCCGCTTCGATCCGTTCGGCGAGGGAAAGCGCCGCGGTCGGGGCGTTGCCGATCACCGCGATGGCGTCGTCATAGACCCCCTGTTCGTCGAGTGCGAGAACGCCGGCTTCGGTTCGAGTGATCCCCGTCTCCTCGGCGCGATCGTCCCCCTCGCCCAGTGCCGTGTACTTCTCGCAGTCGTGCCCCCGGTCGGTGATGCCGTGACGTGGCATGTTCACGTCGGTGACGATCGGTTCGCCCGACAGCACGGCGTCGGCCCCGCTCCGGATGGGGTCGTTGCCGAACCGCATGAGATACTGGAACTCGGGGTCGCCGGTCGCGTGGACGGCCTTGCGGCGGAACCGGTCCCGCAGCGTGTCCCCCGGAACGAGCTTCGAGACGATATCGAGGCTCGCTTCGGCGATCGCCTCCCCGTCTTCGGTCGTGGCCCCGAGGTCCGTTTCGTAGGAGTCCGTCATCGGGCCACCTCAGGGTCCGCTTCGAGTTCGCCATCGACCGACAACTGCAGGTCCCGAAGCCGGTCGATGGTCTCCTGGTCGGCCGCCCAGAGGTCCCGGTCGATGGCCTCCAGGAGCGTCTCGGTCACGTGTTCCAAGGCCCACGGGTTCTCGTCCATGAACCACTCCTGTCGATCCTCGTCGAAGGCATACGCGTCTGCCACCTGCTCCCACAGCGTGTCGCTGACTGCGTCGGTGGTCGCCGCCCAGCCCAGCGTGATCTCGACGGTGGTCGCGAGGTCGCCCGCGCCCTTGTAGTCGTGTGCTTCCATACTGTCGATCCAGTCGGGGTTGAGTACTCTGGTGCGCATCGTCTGTCTGAGTTTCTCCTCGTTGGTGTAGATCTGCGGTCGGTCCGGGTCGCTCGCGTCCCCCACGTAGGAGGCCGGTTCGCTGCCGCTCCGGTCGGCCACGGCCCGCTTGAGCCCGCCGTGGAAGGCATACCAGTCAGAACTGTCGAACTCGTCCTGTTCGGCGGTGTCTTCGAGTTTTACTGTCGCTTCGATCCGTTCGAGTCGCTCCTCCAGGGCGTCGTGAGCCGCTTTCACCTCGCCGTCACCGTCCACGGCGTAGCCGCCCCAGTTCACGAACACATCGGCGAGGTCGCTCTCGTCCGCCCACTCGCCGGTGGTGATCGCCTTGTTCGTCCCGGACCCGTAGCCGCCGGGCCGGGTCGTGAAGACCCGCTTCAGGTCCAGATGGCCAGCCCCGCCTGCCGTTTCCTCTCCCGCTTCGAGTGCGTGCTTGCGCACGAAGTTCTTCGCCGGCGGCTCATCGAGGCTGGCGACCGTCTCGACGGCCTCCTGGACGAGTCCGGCCACGCTTGGGAACGCGTCCCTGAACAGGCCCGAAATTCGGGTCGTCACGTCGATCCGGGGACGGCCCAGGTCATCGAGGGGGACTGGCTCGACCGCCTCGACCCGGCCGGCGTCGGTCCAGACTGGCTCGACGCCGAGCAGGGCCAGGATCTGGGCGATCGTCTCGCCCCGGGTCCGAACCGTCGGGGTCCCCCAGGCGACCACGCCGACCTCCTCGGGATATGCTCCCTCCTCGTCCAGATGGCGATCGAGGACGCCTTCGGCGACCGACTGGCCGACCTGCCAGGCCGCCTTCGAGGGCACGCGCCGCGGATCGAGGGTGTAGAAGTTCCGGCCCGTCGGCAGCAGGTCCGCGTTCCCCCGGGTCGGGGCCCCACTTCCACCCGGCGGGACGTACTGCCCGGCGAGCGCGGCGGCCGTGTTCGCAAGCTCGTCCTCGGCGGCCTCGATCCGGGGGACTAGCTCGTCCGCGATGTACCACAGGACAGCCTGGAGGTCAGCGACCGCCTCCGGATCACGTTTCTCGCCGAGCACCGGGAGGTCCGCCGAGAGTGCCTCGATTTCCCCCCTCGTGACTTCGAAGTCACGCTCGGCCAGCGCGCCCACGAGTTCGAGGCTCCGCGCAGAGACGGTCTCTGCGGCCTCGGCATAGAACGAGCCAAGCGCCGGATCGTAGGTCGCTGGCTCCTCGATCATTCGTTCGGCGTCGATTCCCATGGCTCCGGCCACCGATTCCCGCAAGCTCGGCGCGCCGGGGTTCGCAAAGCGTGTGAGCGCCACGAGATACGCCACGAGTCGCTCGCCCGCGGGTGGCTCCCCGAGCGTGTGCAATCCCATCCGGATCTGGCTCGTCTTCACGTCGGTCAGGTAGGCGTGCAGTTCACGGACCAGCCGGTCGGTTTCGACATTCTGCATGTCGTCGATGCCCAAATCCGGGCCTAGATCCTGTGCCTGGGCCTGCTCCCGGATGCGGGTCGCCAGACCGGTGAGGTCGGCGTCGTTCGCCCCGTCCCGGGATCGATCGCGGTACTCCCTGACCATCGTTTCGAGGTCGGCGAGGTCCTCGTGGACGCCGGCGGTGTCCATCGGTGGGGTCAGGTGGTCGACGATCGTGGCGTAGGACCGTCTGGTCGCCTGGGTGCCTTCGCCCGGGTTGTTGACGATGTACGGGTAGACGTTCGGCAGGCCGTCGAGCAGGCCGTCCGGGGCACTCGCCCCGTCGAGCCCCACGGTCTTGCCCGGGAGCCACTCCAGGCTCCCGTGGGTGCCCAGGTGCACCACCGCGTCCGCGTCGAACTGTTCTCGCAACCAGCCATAGGCGGCGACGTACTCGTGGGGCGGCTGCAGGGCGGAGTCGTGATACACCTTTTCGGGGTCGGCCTCGAAGCCTCGTGGGGGCTGGACGGTGACCACAACCGACCCCAGATCGACCCCCGGGATGTCGATCGGAGCCGTCGGTGGCGGGCCCCACTCCTCGCGAATGGCCGCTTCGAGCTCCGAATCCAGGTCGGTGAACCACTCCCGGTAGGTCGACGGCTCGACCCGAGCGAGCCCGCTCTCGGGCTGTTCGGGGTCGGTCCACCGGGCATCACGCGTGAGTTGCTCGACCAGTTGCTCGACGATCCGCTGGCCATCCGGGGGCCGATCAGTGATTCGATACCCGCGATCGGCCAACTGATCCAGGAGTCGATCCAGGCTCGCCGGCGTGTCGAGGCCGAAGGCGGTCCCGATCCCGTCGTCCGAGGGGGGATAGTTGTGGAGGACCACCGCAACTTGCTTGTCACTGGGGGGTTTGCGCCCGAGCCGAGCCCAGTTCGATACCAGCCTGGCCGCGTGCCCGACCCGGTCTTCGAGTGGTTGGTGGAGGAGGGGTGCGGTCCCGTCGGCCGCCCCGTCCCACGTGCCAGCCGCCCGCTCCTTGCCGCTGATCGGGTGGGAGACGACCACGCCGTCGAGTTCGGGCAGAGCCACGGAGAGGGCCAGTTCGAAGGGTGGGAGGCCCGCGTCGTCGGCCCGATAGGCTGCCCGGGAGCGCATCGAGACCATCGCCTGCACCACGGGCACGTCCATCGCCGCGAGGAATCCGGTCGTGGGGTCGGCCGGTTCGCTCGCCGAACGCCCCCGTTCGTCCATCGTCAGTGAGTACATGAACGTCGTGAGGACCGCATCGACGACCGCACCCGATTCGTCACTGAACCAGTGCTCGGCGACCCAGCGGGCGTCTCGCTCCCCGGTCGGGTTCGTGAACACCGGGAAGGCGTTTACCCCCTCGGACTGGAGGGCCCTGACGAGGCTGTCCACGTACCGGGTGTTCTCGAACGTCCAGTGGCTCTCGTAGAACCAGATGCCCACGGTGGGCCGATCCGGGTCGAAGGTTTCGCGGAGGTCCTCGACCGTCGCCCCCGGATGGTCCGGGTGGTACACCCCCGTCGAGGGCAGATCGACCGGTTCGTCGTGGGGCCAGTCGGCCGCGTCGAACTCGTCGGCGAGGTACCTGATCAGGTTCTCCATGTTGAGCACCCCGCCGCGGTCGAGATACGCCCGGACGGTGGACTGAACCCCCGGCTCGACGGTCGAATCCGTGTCCCCCGTAGCGGTGCCCGATCGAGCGACGACGACTGGAACGCCGCGTTCGACCAGGCGTTCGCGGACGGATTCGAAGTCCGGCAGCCGGGATTCGGAGCCGTGCAGCCAGAAAACCGCCACGTCACAACGAGCGAGCCGATCGACGAACTCCGAAACCGCCTCCGGACCGTCCAGGGCGGCCCCCGAGCGGACCAGGAGGTCGACCCCGGACAGCCGATCGGCGGCCGCCCTGATCGCGGTGACCGGCTGGTCGGTCGCCGTGTAGAGCCCGATGGAACACATCCTTATTATACTCGGGTTGGTCTACTACAAGTATGGTTGGGTTTCAGTCCGACGTCCCGTTTCCGGCGATCGTGGGGCAGGATCGCCTCAAGCGGGCGCTGCTCGCGGTCGCGGCGAACGACGCCATCGACGGCCTGTTGATTCAGGGCGAGAAAGGGACGGCGAAGTCGACGGCGGTCCGGGGGCTCGTGGACCTGCTCCCGACCCAGCGTGCGGTCGCGGACTGTCCCTACGGCTGTCCGCCCGATGATCCCGCTCGCCAGTGTGACTCGTGTCGAACGCGAAGCGATCCGCCGGTCGAGACCCGGCCCGTCCCGCTGGTCACGGTGCCACTGGGGGCCACCCGCGAGCGCGTCGTCGGTTCGCTCTCCCTCTCGGACGCGCTCGACGGTGAGTCGACCTTCGAGCCGGGCCTGCTCGCCCAGGCGAATCGGGGCTTTCTCTACGTGGACGAGGTGAACCTGCTCGACGATCATCTGGTGGACGTGCTGCTCGATGCCGCCGCCAGCGGCGTCAACCGGGTCGAGCGGGACGGCGTGAGCGAGACCCACCCGGCGGATTTCACGCTGATCGGGACCATGAATCCCGAGGAGGGGGACCTCCGGCCACAGCTCCGGGATCGCTTCGCGCTCCAGGTCGAGGTGACCGGAAGCGAGGATCTCGATGAGCGGGTGGCGATCGTCGAATCCGCGCTGGAACGCGACCCCACGAGCGATCCGGCTGAGGCACACCAGCAGGAGATAACGCGGCTCCGCGAGACGCTTCTCGACGCTCGGGCGGCACTCGAAACGGTCGCGCTCCCGACGGAACTCGCCGGAACCATCGCCGAGGTCTGTGTCGACGCCGGCGTGGACGGCCATCGTGGCGACATCGCCGCGGCCAGGGCGGCACGAACATTTGCGGCGCTGGACGGCCGCGAGACTGTTCGGGAGGCCGACGTGGAGGCCGCGCTTCGCTACGCGCTCCCCCATCGTCTCCAGAGCCGCCCGTTCGAGGAGCACACACCCCTGGAGGACGTGCTTGCGGATCACTTCGGCGACGACGATCCCGAACCGCCGGAGCCAGACCACCAGGGCGAGGAGTCGGCTGGGGATGAGGCCGAACCCGGGGGCGGGTCCGGAGACGGTGACCAGCGTCAGGGCCGAGGCGAGGGGGATGTCGATTCGACCGCCAGCGGACGTGGCGACTCGAACGCTACAGGAAGCGGCGATTCGAACCCCGAGGGAAGTGGTGATACGAACCGTTCTCGACAGCCCAATTCCCCGCCCGCCCGATCGGAAAGCGGTGGGACGGGCGGCCGCGAGACCGAAGCCGAACCCGGCGACGGGCAGGAAGCGGGCCGTGACGGCGATGACAGGGATACCGAGGAACAAGCTGGCGACGAGGGCGATTCGGACGCGGAGGCGTCGGCGGACGAACAGACGGCCCGGCCGCCACCCGGCACCGCTTCCCCGTCACCTGGGTCGGGTGCCGCCCCCGACCTCCAGATCGACCCCTCCGCCCAGTCGGGGTCCGACCCGGCCGGATCGGGACGGGCCGAAACTGATCCGGCCGTCGACGCCGACGGCCCGCGGATCCGAACCGCGCCCGCCGAATCGGCCGCGGACGTGGACGTGGCGGCGTCGGTGCGGGAGGGAGCCAAGCGTGGCAGTGAGTCCCTCGAGCGGCGGGACCTCCGTCAGTCGGTCCGTGCGGGATCGGCGACGGCCCTCGTGGTGTTCGCGGTCGACGCCAGCGCTTCGATGCGGCCCGCGATGCGGGCGGCCAAGGGGACGGTGCTCGAACTGCTCAAGGAGAGCTACGAGGAGCGGGACGAGGTCGCCTTCGTGGCCTTTGCCGGCGACGACGCGGAGGTCCTCCTGCCCCCGACCGACAGCGTCTCGCTTGCCGCGCGACATCTCAAGGACCTGCCGGCCGGCGACCGCACCCCGCTGCCGGCCGGCCTGGAGACCGCAAGCGAGCTGATCGAGCGGGCCGACCCGGCCGTGAGCGTCGCCGTCGTGGTGACCGACGGCCGCCCCAACGTCGCCGCGGGCAGTCCCACGGCGGCGACTCGCGAAGCAGCCACTGCCCTCGGCGAGACGGCCGGGGAGGTGCTGGTGGTCGACGCCAGTCAGCCGGGGGACCGGGCCGCCCTGATCGACGATCTGGTGACCGCCGCCGGGGCCCGAGCGATCCCACTCGAAGAACTCTCCGAGGCATCGGTTCAGGCTGTCAGGAAATCCGCGAACGACTAGTCAGTCCGGACTACTCGTGGCCGCAGTTGCCGTGGCCGTCACAGTCCCCGTGGTCGTGTTCATGGCCATGGTCGTGGTCGTGTCCGTGGTCATGACCCTCTCCTTCTCCCTGCCCGTGGTCATCCCCGTGGCTGTGGCCATGTCCGTGGTCATGACCCCCTCCTTCTCCGTGACTGTGGTCGTCTCCGTCACCGTGACTGTGATCGTGGCCGTCGCCATGGCCATCCCCGTGGTCGTGGCTGTGTTCGTGGTCGTCGCTCACGTGGGCCAGGGTATGCTCCAGCGAGTGGACAAAGGCCTTCTCGCCGCCGACTTCGTCCTCGTAGTCTTCGAGTGTGACCTTGTAGATGCACTGATCACAGGACATCGAGACCGTGCCCTGGCGGGCCTCCATGACCCGGTGTTCCAGCGCCCGGATGAGCCGCTCGTCGACGCCTAAGACGTCGGTGTGTGCAGTTTCGATCTCCGGGTGTGCCGTGTCGTACTCCGCGACGGTATCCGCGATCCGCTGGTTGAGAACTCCATCGCCGAGCATGTAGGGCATGACGATCACCGCGTCCGGTTCGTGGCGACTCACCTCGGTCAGGGTCTGATCGAGGCGCGGTTCGGTGATGCCGATGAAGGTCGGCTCGACTCGTGTGTAGGGCCGTCCCTCCTGGACGAGTCGGGCGAGACGGTAGGCCTCGGCGTTGGCGTCGGGATCACTCGACCCGCGGGCGACAAAGACCACGGCGACGTCGTCGGTCTCCGGGTCGGCGTCCATCGTCGCGGCGGTCTCGCTGATGCGGTCGGCGACGATCTCGATCATCTCCGGGCGTGCCCCCAGGTTCGAACCGTAGTCGAACTCGACCTCGGGGTAGGCCTGGCGGGCGTGCTGGACGAAAAGCGGGATGTCGTTTTTCACGTGCCCCGCCGCGAACAGGGAGAGCGGGACGACCGTGACCGACTCCGCCTCCGGGGCCAGCGTCTCGATCCCCTCGTCGATGAGCGGCTCTGTCAACTCGATGTAGGCGGGCATGACCCGCTCGCCCAGGCGGTCCTCCAGGGCCGCCGCGACTTCCTTGACCTGTTCGTTCGATTCCTCGCGTCGAGAGCCGTGTCCGGCGAGTAACACCGGTGTGTTCGTTGTCATGATGGATCCTCTCAGTAGTCGTACTTTCGCTCGTAGCCGCGGGGCGTGATCATGCGATCGCCCCAGATGCGTGTCTCCTCGGTGCCGACGACGATGGTCGCGGTCATATCCAGGACCGCGGCGTCGCCCATCTCGGGCAGTTCGCCGAGGGTGAGCAGGCGTGTCTGCTCGTCCGCCCGCCCGGCACCGTGGACGATGCCCACCGGCGTGTCGGGTGCCCTGTGTTCCAGCAGGATCTCACAGGCCTGCTGGAAGATCGCCGCGCGGTTCGGGCTCCAGGGGTTGTAGATGGCGATGGCAAAGTCCTCGGGGGCGACTGCCCGGAGCCGCGATTCGATCTCCTCGCGGGTGGTGAGATGGTCCGAGAGGCTGATCGTCACCGCGTCGTTCACGAGCGGGGCGCCCAGGCGGGCGGCACTCGACTGGGCCGCCGGCACTCCTGGTACGACCTCGAAGTCCACAGCTGCGGGCGCTACATCCCGCGATTCGAGGACTTCGAGGACGAGGCCGCCGAGCGCGTAGACGTTCGGGTCGCCGCTCCCGACGAGCGCGACCGACGCGCCGTCGAGCGCCCGGTCGACCGCCGATTCGGTTCGCTCGACCTCGCTGCCCATGCCGGTCGCGTAGACCGACTCGGCGGCGTCGACCAGGGATTTCGGGAGCAGGTCGATGTAGGTCTCGTAGCCAACGATGTGGTCGACGGCCTTGAGGGCTTCCTGGGCCCGAACTGTCATCCCCTCGGGATGGCCCGGGCCGATGCCGACGGCTACCAGGCGGCCGACGTCCGCTGTCGTTCGATTCGTCTCGTCTGGTCCCGTCTCGGGGTCGCTGGGTCTCTCTGTCATTGGTGAAATGGTGTCGTATCGCCCCGTGGCGTGACGAAAAACGGCCGGCCGTCGCCGGCCGGTTCGAGCACGCGAGAGGCTTCGGTCCCGATCACGACGAGCGTGCCCGGGGTCTGTACGTTGAGTTCGGACGCGGCGTCGGCCAGTCGCGAGATCGTGACGGTCTCGCCGGCCGGATTGCGGCCACGGTCCCCCCGGCCGACGTCTTCGAGAATCGCGACCGGCACCGATCCGGCGCGGTGCTCGTTGACGATCGAGAGCGCCTCGGGGAGCGAGCGCCAGCCGTTGTAGAGCACGAGCACGAAACCGGCCCTGGTCGCCGCAGCGAGCTTCTCGTCGATTTCGGCCTGCTCGCGGCGCTGACTCGAGAGTGAAATCGTACAGCAGTCATTCGAGAGCGGCGCGCCCAGCAGGGCCGCCCCGCCCAGCGCGGCGGTCACCCCGGGGACGATTTCGATCGGGATCTCGCCATCGGCCTCGGTCTCGGCCAGCGCCACGAGCAGGTCGGATTTCCCGTACACGTTCGGGTCGCCCCCTGAGACGTGGACGACTGTCTCGCCCGCCCGAACCCGGTCGAAGGTCTCTCGGGCCTGGCGCTCTTTTGCCTCCCGACGCGACTCGATCACCGCCGAATCGTCGAGTAGCCCCGCTTCGTCCAGGAACTCCTGATACAGCGAAGCCGCATAGACCGTATCAGCTGCCTGGATCGCCTCGCGGGCCGCCTGTGTCAGGTGATCGGGGCGGCCAGGACCGATTCCGACGACGAGTAGCTTGCCGTCCGCCCCGTCCTTCGGGCGGGTGACGTGGGCAGCCGTTGGCCACTCGGTCATCGGCCGATCGCCACCGTGACCCGGTCCTCGAACCGCCGCTTTTCGGCCACTAATTCGTGATCGCGACCGCCGGCGAGCGCGCTGGACTCGGCAATACCGGGCCAGCCGGTCAGTTCCCGGGCCTTCGATGGACTGGGCCCCTCGAAGCGCTCCAGGGTTTCCTGCCCGAAGGTCACCAGCCCGAGGTCCAGATCCGCGGCTGCCTCGCGCAACCCCGGCTCTTCGGCCTTCAGGTCGCCGGTCGCGACAAAGGCCACCTCCGAGAATTCGCGATCGACGGCTTCGAGCGCCCCACGCCAGGCCTGCTTGCAGGTTTCGGCGTCGGTTCCGGCGCGACAGCCGGTTCCCAGGACCAGGTCGGCGTCGCCCGACTCCCGGAGAACGGTCACGTCCTCGTCCACCAGGACCGCCCGCGGCCCTTCGAGGCGCTCGACCGGCCCCAGCGCTTCGCGGAGCACGGCGAGGTTCGTCGCGACCGTGGAGTCCGGGGTCTCGATGGTCGCATCGAGTGCCTCGGCCCGCCCTTCAACGGCCTGTTTTCCGGCGGCCTCCGTCGCCGTGGTTACGGCCGGCACGGCCTCGACGGCGGTGAGTTCCGCTGCAAGCCGATTGGCGCCGTGATGGCCGCCAACGAGGGGTAGCGCCCAGGTACAATCCGCGTCGATTGCCACGATGGCCGGGTCGGTCCACTTGTCCTCCAGGAGCGGGGCGATCTTCCGGACGACGATGCCACTGGCCATCACGGCCACGATGGCATCCCGGTCCCAGGCGGCCTCGAACACGCCTTCAGCATACTCCACGTGCTCGACGGTCCGGCCCGGCGCTTCCAGGGCTGTGGCGATTTCGGCGGCCGCCTCCGTGTCCCGCTCGAAGGCGATCACCGCGACCGAATCGACCTCGCTCTCCCCGGTCACGGACCATCACCTTCGTCGCTCGCCCAGCCGCCGTAGAGATGCGACCGGTCGTACCCGCCGCCGGTGACCGCCTCGCCGATCAGCACGAGCGCGCTCGCCTGGTAGCCGGCCGCTTCGACCTGGGCCCAGATGTCCGAGATCGTCCCCTTGATCACGTCCTCGTCGGGCCAGGAGGCGTGATAGACCACGGCGACCGGCGTCTCGGGATCCTCGCCGGCTTCGAGCAGCCGATCCATCATCCCCTCGATGGCATGTGTGCCCAGGTAGACTGCCGTCGTCACATCGCCCATCCCGACGAAGTCGGTCACGTGATCCTGCTCGGCGTTGAGGGTCTTTCCGCGCGGGCGCGTGATCGCCACGTGGTTGGCGATCCCCGAAAGGGTAAGCTGGGTGCCAAGCGTGGCGCTCGCGGCGAAGGCCGCGGTCACGCCCGGAATCACGTAGGCCGGAATCGACCGCTCGGCCAGCGTGTCGATCTGTTCGAGGGCGGCCCCGAAGATCGAGGGGTCCCCGCTGTGCAACCGGACGACCGCCTCGCCGTCCTCGTAAGCAGTGGCCATGGTCTCGACCAGCGTTTCGAGGTCTTTGCCGGCGCTGTCGACCCATCGAGCGTCCGGGGCGTAGGCTTCTAGTACGTCGCTGTTGACGAGCGACCCGGCATGCACCACCAGGTCGGCGCCTTCGAGGGCCTCGCGGCCGGCGACCGTGATGAGTTCGGGGTTGCCCGGCCCGGCCCCGACGAAGGGGATCGCTTCGCCCTGCTGCCAGGGAACGCCGGTCATGCTGATCGCCCCCGTGTGGCGAACGCGACGGTGAAGTAGTCGTCGTCGAGATTCGTGGGGTCCGTGGTCACTGTGGCGTCGTTCATGAAGAGTCGTCGACCGTAGGTCACGTCGTAGCCGGCCGCGGTCAGTTGCTGGTGTGTCGTTGTCACGTCGGTCACCTTCAGCAGGAGACACTGGTCGGGGCCGTCCGTGGGAACGCCGGCCCGGGCCTCCCGTACGTCGATCGCGCCGCCGTCGATCGTCACGTCCATCGCCGCGGTGAAGGCCGAAAGGACACTCACGCCCGGGACGGTCTCGACGTCGACCGCCGGATAGTCCGCCATCGCCTGCTCCAGATGCGAGAACGTGGAGTAGATCTTCGGGTCGCCGATGGTCACGAAGGCGACTGTCTCCGTCTCGGCGGCGGGGGCGACGGCCTCGGCGGCGTCCTCCCAGGCGGCCCGCAGTGCGCTCTTGTCACGGGTCATCGGGAAGGAAAGTTGCTCGATTCGGGCGTCCGGAACGAACTCGCCGGCGATTTGCTCGGCCAGATCACCCGGTGCGTACACCCGCTCGGCTCGCTCCATGATCTCTTTCCCGCGGACTGTCACCAACTTCGGGTCGCCGGGACCCAGCCCAACGCCGTAGAGGGTCATGCCCCACCCCCCGGGGTGCCGGCGATCATGTACACTGGTCGCTGGGGTTCGATCGCCGTCTCGCCGGCCAGGTCCTGTCCCGTTCCGATCGCGATCCGCCGGATTTCGGGCTCGAAATCCCGCGCCCGGAACTCGCCGATGGCTCGAACGGCCGTCTCCAGTCGGGCCGCGTTCAGGACGACTGTCCGCGGGCCGACTTGCTCGACCCAGTCGAGCACGCCATCGAGGTTCCGCGTGCCACCGACGAAGACGGCGTCGGCGGCGTCCGGCAGCCCCTCGGGCGCAACAGCCTGTGTCACGGACACCGTCCCTTCGACGGTCGAGGCCTCCCGGTTCGTTCGGATTGCCGCCACCCGGTCCGGATCCCGCTCGATCGCGGTGACCCGACCGGCGACCTGGGCGGCTTCGAGCGTTACAGCCCCGGTCCCGGCACCCACGTCGACGACGTGGTCGTCCGGTTCCAGGTCGAGTTTCCACAGGACCAGGGCCCTGACTGCCGGTTTGGTGGGGCCCGGCGCGGTCGATTCGGGGAGCGAGATCCGTCCCATCGTCGTGACCAAACGGACGCCCGACTAAAACAATATCGTTTGTAGTAGGACAAACTCACCTTCCTTAGAGGGCCCAGGTCCGGAGGCCGAACTGGACGGCCGTCTCCCGGTCGATGTCCTGGCCCTCGTACGTGATTTCTCCGTCCGCGAGGACGGCGATCCGGTCCGCGACGGTCGTGGCGAAGCCGACGTGGTGTGTCGAGAGGAGGACGGTGACGCCCTCGGCGACCAGGTCCTCGATCAGGGCCACGAACTGGGCGGCTCCGTCCCCGTCGAGCCCGGCCGTCGGCTCGTCCATGACGACGTAATCCGGGTCCATCGCCAGGACGCCGGCCAGGGCGATTCGCTTTTGTTCGCCGTTGCTCATCGTGTGTGGATGCCGGTCACCGGCGTCGGGTAGTCCCACCCGGGCGAGCAGGCTGTCCACGTCCACCGCGTCGGCGACCCCGATGTTTCGCGGGCCGAAGGTCACGTCCTGGCGAACTGTGGGCGCGATGAGTTGATCCGCGGGATTCTGGAAGACAAAGCCCACCCGGGATCGTACCTCCCGCAACGTCGCCTCGTCGTCTTGGATCTGGGTTCCGTCCACCAGCACCCGTCCCGCGTCGGGCCGCAGGAGCCCGTTGAAGTGCTTGAGGAGGGTGGACTTGCCGGCCCCGTTCGGGCCGAGCAAGGCGGTCACCACGCCGGTCTCGGCCGTGAAGTCGACGCCCGTCAGCACCGGCGACCCGTGGTAGGCAAAGGCGACGCCCTCGGTGCGGAGGGTCAAAGCAGGTGCACCCCCACGAGTAGCCCGAGCACGCCGAGCGCGTAGCCATAGCCCTCACTCTCCACGTGGGCCTGGGCCGGCGGTTCGCCGTCGTAGCATCGGGCCCGGAGCGATTCGTCGAGGGCCTCGACGCGACCGATCGTGCGGACGAAAAGCGCGCTTGCCAGCAGTTTCATCGTCCGGAGCGTGGCCCGCCGATTCCCGAACCCGGCCCGTGCGGTCGCGGCGGTGTGCATCCGCTGGGCCTCTGCCATAACCGTCGCGATGGCCCGGTAGACATAGAGGAACAACTCGACGAGCACGTTCGGAAGTCCTGCCTGCCGGAGGGTCAGCACGACCGTCGAGACGGGCGTCGAGGCGATCAAATAGGCCAGAATCGAGAGGGTGGCAAGTGACCGAACGGTGGTGTCAAGCGCCGTTTGCAGTCCGGTGTCGGTCACTGTGAGCGGCCCCAGTCCGTAAAGCACCGCGCCGGGGGCCGTGACCAGCACGACCGCGAGCCCGGGAGCGAGGAAGAACACGGGCACCCCGAGCCAGCGCAGGGGTCGGACACCCACCGCATCGATCGTGAGGCCGAGAAAACAGAGCCCGGCGACTGCCTGGCCCAGTCGGGTCGGGGCGGCGAGGGTCAACACGAGGGCAAAAAGGACGACATACACCTGCAGCGGCCCCCTGATCGCGGGGGTTGCCGATTGCTGGACGCCCTCGAGTGTCGTGTGCATCTCAGTTGTCCGGGCAGCCACGAAGCAGGTAGCCGATGATTCCGCCCCCGATCGCTGCCTGGAGGCTGAACAGTACGGATTCGATCTCGCCGGATGGCGGCGTCCAGATCGACTCGAACCACGGCTCGTAGGCGGGTTCCTGGTCGGCGACCAGTGCCATTCCGGCCCCGTCCGCCCCGCCCCAGGCACCGATTCCGGGTGCCAGGACCGGAATCAGGAGGAGGCCGATCACGGCGAGCCCCGCGAGCAGTGAGAGTCGGTTCACGTCGACACCCCCAGTTTCGACGTCACAGCGGGTTTGACCGCCAGAAGCTGTTTGATCATCGCGGCGGCGATCACCCCCTCCACGATCCCGATCGGTAGCTGTGTCACCGCGAAGACCGCGGCGAAGTTCCCCGCAGCCGCGAGGACCCCGGCGATTCCGCCCGCAGCCGGGAACGCCGCTCCGAGTTGCACTGACGTGACGATGTAGGTCGCCCAGTTGGCCAGCACCGTCGCCACGAAGGTCCCGGTGACGATGCCCGTCCGGTCACGGACGGCACGGTAGCCCAGCCAGCCGATCGCGGGACCGATGATCCCCATCGAGGCGACGTTCGCCCCGAGCGTGGTGATCCCGCCGTGAGCGAGCAGCAGTGCCTGATAGACCAGGACGATGGTCGAGAGCACGGCGGTCACGGCCGGGCCGAAGAGCACGATGGCGATGCCCGTCCCGGTGGGATGGGAGGTGCTCCCGGTGACCGAGGGGAACTTCATCGCCGAGAGCACGAACATGAAGGCGCCGGCGAGGGCCAGCATCGCCATTCGCTCCGGCGATTTCCGCACGTAGGTCGCGACCCGATAGGTCCCGTAGGCGACGAACGGCGCGGCGAACAGTGTCCAGGCCGCGGCCCAGATCGGTGGCAGAAACCCCTCTGCAATGTGCATGCTGTGGGAATAGCTTCTGGGGGGTCAATTAAAACAATTCGGATTGCGATAAACAAAATTAGATTTAATACGCCGGAGCCAAGAGCCTCGGGTAACATGGGGAATTCACGGGAGTCGGCGGGCAATCCTGGGCGGGCCCGGACAGAGACGAACCAATCGCCGGGCCGATCGGGTGCGGGGCCAACTGCCCCGCTCGGCAGCGTGACCGCGGAGACGCCGACGCCACCGGTTGGACGGGCGATGACGCGGTTGAACGGCGAATTCGACGACCGACAGGCGGCCGCCGAGCAGTCCGCCGTCGAGATGGCCTGTGGCACCGATTCGCCAGCCGAACTCTGGGTCAGGGAGGGCGGATCGGTCGCGCTGGTTGGCGCTGGACCGGGTGATCCCGGGCTGTTGACCGTCCGGGCCTGGCAACTCCTCCAGAGTGCGGATGTCGTCCTCTACGATTCGCTGACGAGCGCGGCGATCGTCGACTCCCTGGAGGGGACCGAGTGCATCGACGTGGGCAAGCGCACCCAGCCCCGGACGACCCAGGACCAGATCCACGATCTCATGCTGGATCGCGCTCGCCAGGGCGAGTCCGTGGTTCGGCTGAAGGGCGGGGACCCGGTCGTCTTCGGGCGTGGCGGCGAGGAGGCGGAGTTCCTCGCGGCCCGGGACGTGCCGTTCCGGGTCGTGCCCGGCGTGACGAGTGTCGTCGCAGCTCCGGAACTGGCTGGTATCCCGGTCACCCACCGGGAGATTTCCTCCAGTTTCACCGTCATCACCGGACACGAGGCCGCGGAGAAGAGCGAGGATCACGTCGACTGGGACGCGCTGGCCGAACGCGTCGAGGGCGGCGAGACCCTCATCGTCCTGATGGGTGTCAAACGCCTCCCGGATTACGTCGGCCGCCTCCGGGACCGGGGCGTTCCGGCCGATGTCCCCACCGCCATGATCGAGAAGGTGACCTGGGACGAACAGCAGACCCTCACCGCCACGCTTGGAACCGTCGTCGACCGGGCTGCGGCGGCGGACATCGAACCCCCCGCGACGACGGTCATCGGCGAGGTCGTCTCGATGCGGGATCGGGTCCCCGACATCGACTGGGCGTCCGGTCGGCCACGATGATCCCGCTCTTTCACGATTTCGCGGACCGGCGAGTCGTCATCTTCGGCGGTGGCGCGGTCGCCGCGAGGAAGGCCGCGCTGTTTGCCACGGAAGCCGAGGTCGTCGTCCCCTCGCTTGCCTTCCACGAGCGCTTCTCGGAGATCGACTGTCGGCTCCACCGGACACAGATCGACGGGGACCTGGCGGCCTGGTACGCCACCGACGCGTTTCTCGTGATCCCCGCGACCGACGACCCCGAGCTGAACGACCGGATCGCCGCCCGGGCGGCCGAACAGGGTGCGCTCGTGAACCGGGTGGACGAGACCGGCCGGACCATCACGCCGAGTGTGATTTCGGGCGATAACCTCACGGTCGGCATCGCCACCGGCGGGGGGAGTCCGGCCGTGAGCAAGTACCTCAGGCAGCAACTGGAAGCCGAGATCGAGGCCCTCGATCCGATGGTCGAACTCCAGTCAGAACTGCGCGAGCGGGCCGGGGATCTCCCGTCGGCTGCCCGTCGGGAATTCCTCTGGGATGTTCTCGAAGACGACCGGATCCACGAGACACTCGAAGCCGGGAAGTTCGAGCAGGCCAGAACGCTGGCCATGGAGCATCACCCATGAAGGGCGTCGTCCTGGGCGGCACGGCTTCCGGCGTGGGCAAGACCGTCGCCTCGCTGGTCGTCATGACGGCCCTCGAGGAGGCCGGAGTCGACGTTCAGCCCGCGAAGGCGGGCCCGGACTTCATCGACCCCAGCCATCACGCCGCGATCGCGGGCCGCCCCTCACGCACGCTCGATGTCTGGATGGCGGGACCGGATGGCGTCCGCCGGAACTACGCCCGTGGGAGTGGTGACATGGCGGTCGTCGAAGGGGTCATGGGCCTTTATGACGGTGACGCCTCCAGCACGGCGATGGTCGCCGAGGCCCTCTCGCTGCCGGTCGTACTGATCGTCGATGCCAAAGCCGGGATGGAGAGCGTGGCGGCGACCGCGCTTGGCTTCCAGCAGTACGCCGCCCAGGCCGGGACCGACATCGAGGTGGCCGGGATCATCGCTCAGCGGGCCCACGGCGGCCGCCACGAGGACGGGATCCGGGCTGCGCTCCCCGACAACCTGACCTATTTCGGTCGCATCCCGCCCCGCGAGGACCTGGACATCCCGGATCGGCACCTCGGACTCTTCATGGGCGAGGAGGCCACCCTGCCACGCGAAGGACTCGCTGCGGCCGCCGAGCACATCCGGACCGACCGATTGCTCGATGCGGCTCGTGAGCCCCCGACCGCTCCAGCGGTGCCCGATCCACCCGAGACTGATTCCTGTATCGCACTGGCGCGCGATCAGGCCTTTTCGTTTCTCTATGCCGCCACCCGCGAGCGCCTCGAAGCCGCTGGAACCGTCCGCACCTTCTCGCCCGTGGCTGGGGATCCCGTCCCCGAGTGTGAGGGCATCTACCTCCCTGGCGGCTATCCGGAGCGGTTCGCCGCCGAACTCGAAGCGAGCGACACCCTCGATGCGATCCGGGAGCGGGCTGTGGCCGGCACGCCCGTCTTCGGTGAGTGTGGCGGGCTGATGGCCCTCTCGGAGACGCTTGAAACCACCGCGGGCGACAGCTACCGGATGGCTGGAGTCCTGCCCGCCGAGATTCGGATGACCGAGCGCTACCAGGCGCTGGATCACGTCGAACTGGTGGCCGATCGGGACACCCTCACCGCAAATCGGGGTGAACACCGCCGGGGCCACGAGTTTCACTACTCCACGACGACCCTCGACTCGGATGCGACGCTTGCCTTCTCGATGTCACGCGGCGAGGGCATCAGCGATGGGCGGGACGGGTTGACCGAGTACGCCACGCTCGGCACCTACACCCATGTCCATCCGGAGAGCGGGGCCTTCGATACCTTCCTCGACCGGGTCGATGAGGTTTAACAGGGCGGACCGACCACTGTGACCTATGTACGCCGTGGTGGGTTGCTCGAACTGTCAGGCACTCTGGATCGTCGCGGACCGGCCCGAGACGACCACGTGCCCGCGCTGTGGGGCCCGCCACCAGTTCGACCGGCTCAAGAAGTTCACCACGACCGAGGACCGCGAGGCGGCCCGGGAGGTTCGCTCGGCGATGCTCGCGAGCGCCCAGGACCGGGCGGAAGCCTACGAGAAACTGGACTCCGTGAGCGAGATGGCCGCGGCGATCGAATCTGCGGGGGTCGACGACCGCGAGTACCTCGAGGGGCAGGGCCTGGACCCGGATCGGGTCGCCGCGGCCGCCACCGAAGACGACACCGGCTCGATGAGTCGTCGTGACCGCGTGCTGGCGGCCCTGGACGCCCTCGATGAACCGACCGAGGCAGCGATCGTGGAGTACGCGAGCGAGCACGGGGTGCCGCCAGATGCCGTCCGCGAGATCCTGGAGAAACTCGCCCGCCAGGGGCTGGTGGTCCGGGGTGCCGCTGGCTTTCGCCGACTCTGAGTCCGGAAACCCAACCGTTTTGCTCGCCGGCCCGTCCGTTGGGATATGGCTGCACCCGCCGACGCGATCTTCGTCGATGGCGAGGTCCACACGCTCGCACACCCGGACCGGACCGCCGAGGCGTTCGCCGTCCGTGACGGGACCGTGGTCCGTGTCGCGGACACCTACGAGGTCGAGTTCCTGGAGGGGATCGAGACCACCCGAATCGATCTCGACGGCCGGCCGGTGATCCCGGGCTTCGTGGACGCGAACGCCCACCTGCTGGGAATCGGGCTTCGCCGCCGTCGCGCCGATCTCTCCGGTGTGGATCCGGAGACGGCACGTTCCCGACTCCGAGCCGACGCGGACCGGGACCGGGAGTGGATCGTCGGTGTCGGCTCGCCGAACGCCTCGCTCGATCGGACCGATCTCGACGCCGTGAGCGAGACCCGGCCCGTCGTCGTGATCAGCAGGGACCGAAAGACGATGACGCTCAACTCGGCCGCGCTCGCAGCAATCGGCCACGAGCCAGTGGAGAGCGGTGTCGTCGAGTGGCCCGATTCGCAGCCGGTCTGGGGAGCGCTCGCTCCGGACCGTGACCGGACCCGGGACCTGATCGAGGCGGGGATCGAACACGCCCACCGACACGGCGTCACCGCGGTCCAGGATGACGTGTTGACCGCCACGACGGCCCGCGCCTATCAGGACCTCGATCGGATGGGGGCGCTGTCGCTGCGGGTGCAGGTGGACCGCCGGCCGCCAGTCGGGAACGCCGGTGACCCCATTGCGGCGGCGAGAACCCTCGGAATCCCATCCGGCGCGGGGAACGATCGCTTGCGGATGGGGGCGATCCGGGTCGACGTCGACCAGCAGCCGGCCGACGAATCGACGCTCCCGTCGCTCGCGGCGCTCAACGAGGCGGCAGCGGCCGCGGGGCTCACCGTCCGGCCCCTGGCAACCGACGAGCAGGCCCTCGATGACGTGCTCTCGGAATTCGAAGACGGCCTCGTGATCGACCGCGCCGACCGGGTGCGTGACGATCAGATACGGGCGCTCGCAGAGCGATTGGCGACAGTCGTCGCCAGCCCGGGCAGGCCCGACAGCGCCGATTCACAGCGTGGTGGTCGCTACGGTCGGCTGCATGCGGCCGGCGTGTCACTCGCGCTCGGGAGCGACGGGTTCTCGATGGCCCCGTTTCGGGCGATCGAGCGCCTGCGGTCCGCGCCCGGCCCGGAACAGCGACTTGCCGTGACGGAGGCGCTGCGGGCGGGGACGCGCGGTGGGCCCCTCGCCCGCGGCGGGTCTCCGGGGACGATCGAGGTCGGGGCCCCCGCGGACGTAATCGTGCTCTCTGATTCCCCCTGGGAACGGCCGGCTTCGGACGTGTCGGTGGACCTGACGGTCGTCGACGGCGAGCTCGTGTACGAGAGACCCTAATTCCTGAGCAGGGAGCGGCCCGTCATCCCCTCGGGGCGGTCGAGTCCGAGAATCGAGAGGATCGTCGGCGTGAGGTCCGCGAGGGTGCCACCCTCGCGAATGCGGCCGTCGCCGTCCGTGGGATCGATCGAGATGAACGGCACTGGATTGAACGTGTGGGCCGTGTGTGGCGTCTCCGGTGTGCCCATGTCCTCGGCGTTGCCGTGGTCGGCAGTCACGAGCAGGTGGCCGCCCGCGTCTCGGATGGCCGTGCCCAGTCGATCGAGTTCGGCATCAACGGTCTCGACGGCCTCGATCGTCGCCTCGTAGTCGCCCGTGTGCCCGACCATGTCGGGGTTCGCGTAGTTGAGGACGAGCACGTCCGGGTCCTGCTCGTCGATGATCCGGACCGCGGCGTCGGTGACCCCGGCCGCACTCATCTCCGGCTTTTGATCGTAGGTCGGCACGTCCGGGCTGGCGACGATCTCCCGGATTTCGCCCTCGAACTCGATCTCGCGGCCGCCGTTGAGGAAGTAGGTGACGTGGGGGTACTTCTCGGACTCGGCGATCCGGAGCTGTGTCAACCCGGCCCGTTCGAGGACCGCGCCAAGGGTGATTTCGGGCTCGTTTGGTTCGACGAGGACGGGCAGATCGAAGCGACGATCGTACTCGGTCATCGTCGCGAGCGCAATTTCTGGTGGCTCCGTGGACTGGGGCCAGGCGGGATCGATGTCCGCGAGCATCCGTGTCAGCTGGCGTGCCCGATCGGCCCGGAAGTTGCAGAAGACCACGCCGTCACCGGATTCGAGTGCCGGCCCGCCCGTGATCAGTGTCGGTTCGATGAACTCGTCGGTGTCCCCCCGGTCGTAGGACTGCTCGACGGCGGCCCGAGCCGACTTGGCCTCATGTGTCGCCTCGCGGTTCACGATCGCGTCGTAGGCCCGTTTGGTTCGCTCCCAGTTCCCGTCCCGGTCCATCGCGTAGTAGCGGCCGGAGACGGTTGCGATCGAGCCAGTTCCGACCCGCTCGATTTCGGATTCGAGTTCGGTGATGAACGCCTCGCCGGCGGTCGGGCTCGTGTCCCGACCGTCCATGAAGGCGTGGATCACCACCTCCAGGCCCTCCTCGGCGGCACACTCGATGAGCGCGTGTAAGTGGGCCTGATCGGCGTGGACGCCGCCGTCACTGACCAGTCCCATGAGGTGCAGCCGTCCGTCCTGCTGTCTGGTGTCGTCGAAGACGGTCTGGAGTGCCTCGTTCTCGCAGAAGGTGTCGGCCTCGATCTGCCGATCGATGCGGAGGGCCGGCTGGTCCAGCGGTCGCCCGGCCCCGATGGTGAGATGGCCCACCTCGCTGTTTCCCATGCGTCCCTCCGGCAGGCCCACGGTTGGCCCGTCGGTGCGGAGGGTGCCGGTGACGCCCGTCTTCCAGTAGCGATCGAACGTCGGGGTGCTGGCGGCCTCGATCGCGTTCAATCGGTCGTGGTCGCCGAGTCCCCAGCCGTCGAGGATGACGAGCGCCACCTCCATGCGGATGGCTGGGGGTGGCGGACGTATCTAGGTGTCGTTCGCGGCCCGACCCCGGGCCAGCCCCTGGCTGTGTCCAGTCCTCGAGGAGCAGGGGCAGAACGCGAAACATCCAAATCCCACCGGCTAATACCAAAAAATACCAAGAGCTGGTGGAAAAAGGGGCAGAAAACCATTTAGTGGGAACACTTATGTGCCCCCGGACGAATGATCAGGTGTCGCAATGACAGACGACGACTCCAACCCCGCCATGTTTCCCTCGGCCTTTGCGAAGGCGATGGGACAGGCGGGCTCCGACGCGACGGAAACCTCAGCACAGATGACCGAAGCCATGCTCGATGCGGCTCCCACGCCCGAGACCTTCCCGCTGGAGGCGGTCCAGGGGACGGCGACGTTCAAGACCCGGATCCAGAGCGGCGGCCGGATCAGCATTCCCGACGCCGAACGCGAGGTCCTCGACCTCGGCGAGGGTGACATCGTCCAGGCAGTGATCGTGCCGCTCAAGCGCAACCAGGACAATGACTGAGGACACCGATTCCACCGACGACTCGCCCTTCGGGGCGATGTTCGAGATGCAACGCGACGTGATCGAGCAGGGACAACAGTTCGCCGAGGAGTCGGCGAGTGCCCCGGCGGCGTTCGCCGCGGCCATGCGTTCGGCTGCAGTCGAGGGCACGGACGTCCACCGGCGGACCCTGGAGGTCGGCCAGCGAGCGATCGAGGACATCCTCGACGCCATCGAGGCAACCACGCCGACCGACGAGGCGGCCCTCGAAGACCTCCGTCAGGCCGTCGAGGGTGGCTTCGACGACCTGCTCGCGGCCCAGGACGACGTGGTCGAGTCCGCCGATGAAGCGGCCGAAGCGGGTATCGAGGAGTACGAGGCGGCGGTCGACGGGGCGCTCAGCAGTCTCGATGCCCAGCTGGACCTCATCCTCGATGCGAACGACGACTTCGAGGCCCGGACGCTGGACGCGCTGGAAGTGGTCGTCGACCAGTACGAGTCCCTCCAGGCCGAGATCGAGGGCCAGTCCGGGGAGCTCTCCGAAGACATGCACGCGCAGCTCGATACGTTCGAGGACCGGCTGGCGACCCAGATCGAACAGTACCGCTCGACGCTTGCGGACCTCGAATCGCGGTTCGACACGCTCCAGTCGGAGTGACTACCCAGCCGAACGCCGTCCCGATATGTTTTGTCTCCGGTTTTTGAGACGGCGCGGACGCTGGCGCGAGAACGCGGGTCAGTGCGGATTCGGGGAATTCTTGGATCCTGTTCGGTTTGTATAGTGGGCTAGTCGAGTTGCCTCATAGTTCGGCCATTACGCTTTGCTCATTTCCGCGGTTTCCGAATACGTGGACGTTGAGATTGTGTAGAGGCTTTGCCGCGCGTCCGGAACGTAGAGGTTTTTCTCGACGATATCCCCATCGATGAGTCGGCTGAGTGCGTCTCTGACTGTCCGCTGAGACAGCCGGGTTTCGTTCACGATTTGCTTTTGGGTTAACGCAGAGTTGTATTCGAGGACCTTTAAAACGAGTTTGGCACTCGGCGGAAAGTTCTGTATCTGGTTGTCGACATCTACCATTTGAATACAGTCACCGTGATTCAGCTGTTGCTTTTCTTTCCCTGCCTGTAACAGTTTGACTTGGCTACCAAAGGGATTTATTCGTCCGACTCCGCCGCCTGCTGGAGTTCCTCGATCATTACGGAGTGGGCGAGGAGCGTGGACGTTCCCCGGCGGAGACGCTCCGTGACAGCCTGATCCGAGATGCCAAGCCTGTTGCCCAGTTCCTTGGTGGAAATTTGGCGGGGTATGTCGAAGTACCCTTCCCTGAAAGCCAACATGAGTGCCTCCCGTTGTGGGACCGACAGTCCATACCAGGGTCCCGTGTCTGGTTTCGTCGGGTTGTAGATCCGGATCACCTCCATCTCGATATCCGCGCTCAAACAGTAGTCTTGAAAATCAGAAAGGGCATCGTGACTCGGGAACCGAAGTTCGAACCGCCAGTTGTGCCCCGTCCCTGTCGCTTCGAGCAGCTGTGCACCCCCCTCTCGAATCCCCTTGATTACAAGGTCCCGTGACGCTCGCCACTCGAGGGCATAGAGCGTTCGGTCATCGTGAACTTCCTGAACCTCGAAACTCTCGACGGATGGGTGGTTTTTGACCGCGGCCTCGAACCCGTCCCGATGGGGCTCGTAAATCCAAATATATGGAATGATGGATTCGCCCAGCGGAACCATCGATTCCACTTCCACTACGACACCATCCTCCACACGCAGAATCCGACCCAGTTCGAAAGACTCTGGAGAAAAGTCAATGTCTGCAATTACTGACATCTGTTTCAAAGTATACTCTCCATACAGGTATAGATACCTCACTATGACTGGCTACAGAAGTGGTAGAGCTTGGTATACCAGGCTTTCCAGCAGCCTTTACCCGCTGGAATTGGTAACAGAAGATACGGACAGGTAACACAACCGGATCCGTCACCCAAATCAGCACGAGATTCGGTGGCCACTGGCAAGTGACTGTGACTAGCAGACCGGTGCCCTCTCCAATACTATCATGGACGAAAATTCGACGAGTCATGACGGCATCTCCACGGCCGAGGAGCTCGAAGAATCGTTGGTTCAACTGCTTCGATCAGCCTACGAGAACGGCGTGAGCATCGAAACAAGCTATGAGATTCGGAACGGACAAGCGGTGCCAGACTGGGAAGTCCTGATCCACAAACTCGCCAAAAAGGGGCCTGACTAAATCAATTCGCTTACACTTTTTAGTAGCACAACCGCCAACAATGGTGGCTTATAGTCCCTGATTTACCAACCCGTTCTGACTTGACCATCCATGCGTAAAATCGTGTATGACTGGTTTCCCTTCCGATCAAGCAAAAGCGGATCGTAGCGACGAGTCGGTAAGGGCCATCGAATCGATTGTACAAGAATTGAATGACGTCTTCCGACAAAACACCCCTTTCGAGGAAAAAGCCAGACAGGCTCTCGAACTGGGTAGAGACTTTCTGTCAGTAGATAACGGCCATCTCACTCGGATTGACGAAGAAACCGATCACTGGGAAACGCTCGTCAGTACCGATTCACCTGAAGGATCGTTTCCTCCAGGCCTCGAACTTGATCTTGGCAGCACTTACTGCCGCCGAATAGTCGGGCCCCAATCCCAATTAAGTCTCAGTGATGCCCCAAACCAGGGCTGGGAAGATGACCCGGCATTCGAAACCCACGGCATCCATTGCTATCTCGGCACTCCAATCGTCCTCGATGGGGAGACATATGGCACCGTTTGTTTCGTTTCTGTAGAGTCCCGGAGCAAACCATTTGGGAACGGGGAGAAACTAGTCGCCGAACTCATCTCGCACATGCTCGGACGGGAACTCGAAACCGAGCAACACGAGTCCCAATTGATGAAACAGACGAATCTCAGTCTCGTCCTCAATCGAGTGCTCAGACACAATTTGCGGAACGAGTTGGCCATCATACGTGGCTACACGCAAATGATGTCGGAGTCCTTGACGGATTCCCAGTATGGACAGCGGGCACTGCAGAGTATTGACAAACTCATCCGCTTGAGCCAAAAGGCCAGGGAACTCGACGAGATCGTTGCAAGCGACGCGGAACGCGATCAGTCGGACATTCGGGGTATCATTGGCGATGTTATTGCGAGTTTTCGCACGGAATTTCCTTCGGCATCGATTTCTATCGACACCGATGAGGACGTTTTGGTGGCTGTTTTCCCGAGTTTCAAACGGGCAATGCGGGAACTGATCGAGAATGCCGTCAAACACAGCGGCGAGCACGCTACTATCGAAATATCTATCGAATCGGTTCCGAACGCCATCGAGGTTCGGATTGCCGACGATGGCCCGGGCCTCGGCAGTCAAGAAATCGAGGTACTTCGCTCCGGGTCGGAAACACCACTGATGCATGGGAGTGGTCTGGGACTGTGGCTCGCTCACTGGATCGTATCTAGCCACGATGGATCGGTCGATGCAACAGTCACTGATGCGGGAACGACGCTGACGGTGACGGTTCCTCGGATGCCGGTGGGTGAGAGCGAACAGCCAATACGGGACCTCGTTCGGGCCCGGGACCAGTATAAAGCCGCCTTCGAAGAGGCTGGAGATGCTATAACAATTGCCGACGACCAGGCCCGCATACTCGATGTAAACAAGGAAGCGGCCAGGCTCTATGGCCTGGATAGAAAGCAGTTGATGGGTCGGTCGATGAAAGATTTCCTGCCGGACGATTTCGATTTCGAAGCCGAATGGGGCGAGATCCAGGCGGCCAAAATGAAACGCGATGAGATGCAGATCGCCAGTGCGGACGGGGGAGTAAATCCAGTCGAATATACCGCAAAAACCGATTTCGTCCCCGGACAACATCTCATCGCGAGCCGGGATGTAACCGACCGGAAAGAGCACGAACGGGAGGTTTCCGCATTGAAGGAGCGGTATCAAGCGTTGCTCGAAGAGATCCCGGCCCCGGTCATCGTCACGGATATCGAGAGCGACGAAATTATCGAAACCAACTCGGCTTTCGATACGTTACTTGGTACATCCAAGGATCAACTCCTTGGTGAACGACTAGAAGTCTTGTTCCCTGAAGGCGATGGTGACCGATATCGGGCGGTGTTTGGCCCTCCCTACGGAGATGCAGAAACGATCACTCGACTCCCGAATGGCTCGCCACCGACACTAATAACGGCCGACGGGAAGGCCATCCCCGTGGAGGTACGCATCGGGACCGTTGAACTCGCAAAACGAGAAGTCATGGTGGGCTTGTTCCGAACTGTATCCGACCTGAATGCCGGGAAGGACTCACTTCAGGACCGGAACGAACAACTGGAGTTATTTGCAAGCGTGGTCTCCCACGACCTTCGTAACCCGTTGAATGTAGCGAGTGGACGCTTGGAGTTGGCTATGGATGACTGTGATAGCAAGCACCTCGAGACGATTGAAGACGCCCACAGGCGAATGGAACGGTTGATCGCTGATCTCCTCGTTCTGGCCCGCCAGGGTGAGACTGTCGCTGATCCCGAACCGGTTGCCCTTGCCGACCTGGTGAATGGTTGTTGGAGGAACGTGGATACTGAAGCGGCCACTCTTGTCGCGGACGTGGATCGCACGATTCGAGCGGATGCCAGCCGGGTGAAACAGATATTCGAGAACCTGTTCAGAAACGCTGTGGAACAGGGAAGCGGTGAGGTGACGGTGACAGCCGGCGGGTTAGGAGGGGGATTTTACGTAGAAGATGACGGTCCAGGAATCCCAAAATCCGAGCGGGAAGTTGTATTCGAGGCAGGCTATTCAACTAGGGAGGGGGGATCTGGGTTTGGCCTGAACATCGTCAAGGAGATCGTTGAGGCACACGATTGGGAGATACAGGTCACTGAAGGATCTACGGGCGGTGCGAGGTTCGAGATAACCGGCATCGAGTTCGCTGTCGAATAGACGGTCCGTGTTCAGATAGCAAACGGTGGAAAAGCGGTCGGTCGGCGCCCTTCAGCCGGGACTGAATGAGCCCGCAAACGACTCGAATCCCGACAAGACCGTTTAATCCGACTGAATTGGGCGGAAATCGGCTATGCGATCTTCCCGGTTCATACGGCTGGATACGCTACGGAATTTACGAACCTACCGTCATGATACCAGTAAAATTCGGAACAGTAGCTGCCCTCGTGGTTTCGGTCCTCGTGATTGCCTCCGGCGCGACCGCCGCCATGGCGACACAGGGCTCGGGGCCACTCGGGGCCATGGACAACGGCGAACCGGGACCCGCGGACGAGATTGAAACAGATGGTGCAATCAACATCACCGTCGACGGAACCGTCACACCCGGTGAGACAGTCACTCTCACCGCCAGCCTGGACGGCGAACCGGTCCGGTTCGCCGCCGTGAGTGTCAACGGCGAGGACACGTACGAGACCGACGAGAACGGTTCTGTCGCCGTCACGGTCCCGGACGATGATGAATTCGAGGTCGAGGTCGAAGCCGAACGGGACGGCGAACTCGAAATCCCACTCGCGGATGACGACACGGAAGCGGACGAAGACGATGAGGACATGGACGAGAGTGACGAGGACGAGTCACTCGACCTCGGCGTGGATGGGAACGTCAGCGCGGGCGAGAACGTCACCATCACCGCCACTCACGCGGAATACCCGGTCGCTGGCGCAGCCGTGTCCGTCAACGGCGAGCACGTCGGTGCGACCGATTCCACCGGGACCATCACGGTGACCGTCCCCGATGCGGACGAGTTCGAAGTCGAAGTCGAATACGAGGCGGCGGGTGAGCTCGAAATCCCACTCGAATCGGCCGAGGAAGACGATGACACGGACGCGGAGGGGCAGATCGACCTGGTCGTCGAAGGCACGCTCGAACCGGGTGCGAACCTGTCCGTCACCGCGCTGGACGCCGACGGTAACGCTATCAGCAACGCCACGGTGTCCGTCAACGACGAACCCGTCGGTGAAACCGGCGAAAACGGGACGCTGACCGTGACCGTTCCTGCCGATGACGAACTCGAAATCGAAGTCACCCACGAGGATCGGGACGGGGAGCTATCCGTCGACTTCGAGGACGCGGCGGACGAACACGATCACGACGACGAAGATGACGAGTACGAGGAGGACGGTGACGAAGAAGCGGACGATGACGACGATGCTGCGGGCTCCGAGGACTAAGGAAGTCGGTCCCACGCCGTCCCAGCCTGGTTTGAAGACCGTCTATGCTCGCTTTCCCGGTTGGTTTTGGCAATGGGGAATACTGTGGGAGGGATCTTCAACATGTCTGTAGAACCATCAATTTTGGAATTCCCGTCCGGATTCAACCGAAGCTACTTACGTGATACGCATGTATCACACTACATGAGCACCGACAGTGACGCCGCTGGCGACGGAAAGATGGAGAAGATCAACGTCAGGGTGCCACAGTCGCTGTTGACACAAATCGACGAGGTCTGGGAGGAACGCGGCTACGCGAACAAGTCCGAATTTATCCGTGAGGCCCTTCGAAGTGCCGTCAATCCCCCGACGCAACTATCGACCGAAGCGCTGGAGCACCTCGCCGAGAGCCGAAAACAACGCGAGCAGGGCGAGACCGTTTCGCAGGACGATGTGAAGGACCGTCTGGGCATCGATGACTGAGGTCGAGTGGACGCCGAAAGCCCTTGATTTACTGGCGGGGCTCGAAAAAGATGCGCAGGAGCGACTGGTCAAGAAACTCGACGAGGCGAAAGATTGGACCTCCCATCGCCTCGAGAAACTCACTGGGTATCCGTACCATAAACTCCGAGCGGGCGACTATCGGGCGATTGTCACGTGGGATCAGGCTGACGACGTCCTCGTTGTCGAGGCGGTCGGCCATCGACGGAATATCTACGACCGTCACCTCCCTCCCTGACGTTCGCGTATGGCTGACATCGCGGATGTCTCGTGGATAACTGTGGCCGTGTGAGATAGCGGGTCCAAATTTTGCAGCCACGTCTCGCCACACAGCACGCTGGCCGGTTTCCGGTTTGAGTCGTTTAGAAGTGGGCCAGTGCGGATTTGAACCGGAGGAAGACAGTCCTGCTCGCCTCACTGCGTTCGGCTGCGCGGGCTGTGCCTTCCAGGGCTCAAATCCGCGTGGCCATTCCCAACCGCGACCACACGCGGAGCGACACAGCAAGCTGGTCGCTTTCCGGTTTGAGTCGTTTAGAAGTGGGCCAGTGCGGATTTGAACCGCAAGCCTCCACCTTATCAGAGTGGCGCTCTACCTAATTGAGCTACTGGCCCTGACAACCCCGACTTGCCCGCTGGGAAGTAAAAGGGTTTCCTTTCGCCGGCCGGCGACGGGATCTCAGCGCTCCTCGGAGACGTCGTAGTCGTCCGGCCCCAGGTCGATCGTGTCACCCGACGATCCGCCGTCGTTTGGGCTTGAACCAGTCGTCCAGGGGCCGGCCCCGTCCCCATCCGACCCGTCGGAGCCGGGGAAGCCGGCCGTGTAGACCCGGCCCGTCGCGAAGCCGCCCGTTCGGCTGTCGATCATCGGCGTGATGACATAGCGCTTGAGCACGATCCGGATGGGCACTCGCGAGAGCGGGAGCGCGAGGAGAAAGCCCACCGCGTCGGTAACCAGCCCCGGCGTGAGCAGGAAGGCCCCCGCAGCGATGAGCAACCCGCCATCGACGACCTGGTTGGTCGGCAACTCGCCCTCGGCCAACGAGCGCTGCATCCGACGGAGGGTGTGACGCCCCTCGGCTCTGACGAAGAGCATCCCTAAGAGGGCCGTGAGGACGACCAGCGCGACGGTCGGGGCCCAGCCGATCGTCCCGGCGACCACCACCAGGAGGGCGATGTCCGCGAGGGGGATCAGGAGCAGGCCAGCCAGGAGCAACCGCAACATGACTCCGGATAGCGGCTTAAGAAGTATAACCCTTCGGCCCGGGCTGACTACTCGCCGTTGACTTCCGCTCGCAACTCGTCCATCGTCGCGATCCGCTCGGCGTGGGCGTTGTGCTGATGAATCGACTCCTCGTTCTCCTGTTTCATCGTGATGACCGCCTGATCGTCGATCCCGTTACACTCCTCGACGACCTGCTCGGCCATCGAGCGGACACAGTCCTCGACGAACCGGGCGTTGGCGTGGGCGGCGTAGGTCATGTGGTCCTCGTCCGGGCGCTTTGCCATGTTGTAGATGCGGGCGCTCATGGCGTCCCGGGCGATCTCGACGAGATCGCGGAAGTCCACGTCCGGCTTGCCGGGGGACTCGACGGTGAGGGTCGCATGCCCCCGCTGGGAGTGCCCGGCCTGGGGCACGCGACTGAGGAACTCCGTGACTTCTTCCTCTCCCACACCGAGGTCTTCGAGTTCGTCGCGGGCGCGCTCCTCGATCATGCCCTGTGAGCAGGGGCAGACGGTCATCCCATCGACGCGGGCCCCGATCTCCTCGCGGGTTTCGGCGTCCTCGCTCGCGGTGGCACTGGCGATGAAGTCCACGCGGCTCTGGGTGGTTCGCCCGCTGGCGGGGGTCTCGTCGCGAATCATGTACTCTGCCTCCATCTGGACCATCGCCTTGGTGGTGTACTCGTGTTTCTGGAGGAGCCGCTCGGCGACTTCGCCACACATCTCTTCGACCTGGTAGACCGGTTCGCTGACCGCATCCTCCAGGGTCTCGTCGATGACCTCGAGGTTGCGGGACATGTCCAGTCCCTTGCGCTTGCGCGGCAGGTCCACGTACACCTCGAACTCCGCCATGAGAACGAGTGGCCGACCGCTGCCACGGTTGATCTCGACGAGCTTCTCGACGCCGGTGACCCCGACCCGCTCCAGTCCGACGGTGACGTCCGGCTCGGTTGCCTGCACGTCCGGGAGATCGTGACTCATACATCCCCCGGTTGGGGAGTCCCCACGTTTACCCTTTCCATTGCGGCCGATCACTCCAGCTTTCCGAGCGCCTCGAAGAACGCACTCCCCGGGCCCGCGACTTTCGCGGGCGCTGCCGCCGAAATTGCGACTGTGGTCGGCGGGCGAATCGTCCGGTGCTCGGATCCGTCACTGGAGACGACGGACTCCTCGGCCCCCGTGATCTCGATCTCGATGTCCGCGCCCTCGGGCACTACGAGTGGTGGCATCGCACTGGCCCCGGACATAGTGGTCACGACAAAGGCGTCCATCCGGGGATGGACCAGCGGGCCCCCTTCACTCAGATTGTACGCGGTGCTTCCCGTCGGAGTGGCGACGAGAACGCCGTCACAGTGGGTCTCCTCGTAGTGAGACTCGTCGATGTGGACACTGGCCTCGATCCCGTCAGCGTGGCCCCGCCGTCGCCCTTGGACGAGGACCTCGTTGAGCGCGGGGGAAAGCGTCCAGTCCTCGCCTTCGAGCCGAACCCGGGGCACCTCCCGGTGGCGGATCGTGCCCGTCTCGCGATACTGGGCGACCTCCGTCTCGACGGCCTCGATGGCGTTTTCGGGGGCGACCGTGTTGAGAAAGCCGACTTCGCCCAGGTTGACGCCCAGGATCGGCGTTGAGCCGGCCCCACGGGCCGCATAGAGGAAGGTGCCGTCGCCCCCGATCGAGACCACGAGGTCACAGCGGTCCATGGCGTCGAGCGAGCAGGGCTCCCGGTCGAGTTTCTCGGCGGTGGCCTGGTCGGTCCGGACGGTGATCCCCTGTGTCTCCAGCCGCTCGATGACCGCCTCGGCCAGGTCGACGGCCCGTTCGTTTGCCCGTTGTGCGACGACGCCCACGATCATACGGGGGCTGGGTGCCGGGCGTACAAAAAACGCTCTCCACGGGAAAGCTACTTGGGTCGACCCGACGAACCCCAGGCAACTGGATGGCCGAGGACACCGAGGAGGACTGGTTCGAACGGGCCCTCGCCGAGGAGCCCGAACCAGATGAGTCTGCGGGGGCTGATGAGACCGAGGAGCCCGAACCAGATGAGTCTGCGGGGGCTGATGAGACCGAGGAGCCCGAACCAGATGAGTCTGATACGGTCGAGTCAGAAGAGTCCGAACCCACGGAACCGGCGGGATCCGGAGCGCCGGATACGTCCGGGACAAATGAGTCCACGGAGCCATCTGCCGAGTCAGGCTCCGAAACCAGCGATTCGGCGGACGAGACACCAACCGAGGATACCTTCGGGGACGAGGCGGACGTGATCGACATCGACGTCTCCGAGACGGAGTCCTTTGGTTTCGACCTCGAGGAGGGGGCGGAGGACGGCCTCGACGAGGAGGAATACCACACGGACATCCCCCGCATCGGCGTGGGCATCGAGGGCCTGGACGCGATGATCCAGGAGGGCGTCCCCGAGCGCTCGCTCATGGCCGTCATCGGCGGGGCCGGCACCGGGAAGACCACCTTCGCGCTCCAGTTCCTCCAGGAGGCACTTCGAAACGACGGCAAGGCCGTGTTCATCACGCTGGAGGAAAACCGGGAACGGATCCTCCGCAGCGCCAGTCAGAAGGGCTGGGACTTCGAGGCGGCCGTCGAGGACGGGTCGCTTGCTGTTCTGGATCTGGACCCAGTCGATATGGCAAACAGCCTGACGAGCATCCGTAGCGAGCTCCCCCGGCTGGTCGGGGACTTCGAGGCCGACCGCCTGGTCCTGGATTCGGTCTCGCTTCTGGAGATGATGTACGACGACCAGGCGACCCGGCGCACGGAGATCTATGACTTCGCGAACGCGCTGAAGCGGGCCGGGGTCACCACCCTCGTGACCAGCGAAGCGTCGGAGGATACGGCCTATGCCTCTCGATTCGGCATCATCGAGTATCTCACCGACGCGGTGTTCGTCCTGCAGTACGTCCGTCCGGAGGAATTCCAGGAGACTCGACTCGCCGTCGAGATCCAGAAGATCCGAGACGCGAATCACTCTCGGGAGAGCAAGCCCTACGAGCTTACGAGCGGCGGGATCGAGGTCTACCGGGACGCGACGATCTTCTGAGCTACAGAGAGCACAGGAGAGGGCCCACGACTTTAGTCGTGGGAGGGGGTCAAAGCGGGGTCTTCTCGACGACCTGCTCGTCCCAGGTGGGATACTGCTCGATGATCGTGCCGCCCTCGATATCGCCCTCCTCGACCATCTCCTCTAAGAGCCACCAGGCGATCTCCACCTGCCCGTCGAGGACTTCGTAGTACTCCGGCGGAACGCCAAGTTCGTCCAGTCGGGCCGGCTCGGCTTCGGTCACGCCGTAGACGAGCGTGCCGTCGTCGGTGATCTCCTCGAACGGGCGGCTGACGTTCGGAGCCGTTCGCCGGAGGCGATTGCGATGCTGGGCGGCGTCTTTGAACGTGCTCGTACAGAAGTACACCTTCGGGTGCGAGACGAGTTCGGCCAGGTCCTCCTCGCTTGCGCCCTCGACGGCGCTCATGTGGTCCGTGCGCCGGTCGTAGCCCTGTTCGTGCATCCGACGGTAGTTCCCCTGGCTCATCTCGAACTCGTTGACGTTCACGAAGTCGACCGCTCCCTCCTCGATGAACTCCAGGAACTCGGTCTCGGCCTCGATGCCCGGGATCTCGAAGGCCGGCGTGAGCCCCTCCTCGCGGGCGATGTAGAGGATCTCTTCCCAGAAGGTGCCATGGATGTTTCCCCAGAGGGCCACCGGCGGGTGGAACCGGATCTCGTCCAGGCCCGCCTCGGCGAGGGCCCGCATTATCTCCCGGTCGCCCGTGATGCCCGTATAGAGGTGGATGTGGTGGTCCGCCCCGAACTCGTCTTTCAGAAGCGAGATGTAGTGGGTCGTCCGCTCCATCGACTCCAGGGGTTCCCCGCCCGTGATCGAACTGCCCATGGCGTCCATCTTCCGTGCGGCTTCCAGGACGTCCTCGTCCGACTCGACGGGGCGCTCGTTCGCGAAGACCTGGTCGACGTTCTTGCGGTTCTCCCCGAGCGGGCAGTAAAAGCAGTCCCGGTGGTCACAGTAGCCGTGGACGAAAAGCACTAGCTTCCCACCGAGCGCACACTGCTCGCAACCCCGGGATATCATCGGCTGGATTTGGCCGTCGCGGTTCAAAAGCGGCCCGGTCGGGCGAGCCGGGCCGAAGACTCTTACCCCACCCCACCCGTATTTCCGCCCGATGCTGCTGGTCCTGTGTGTGGACCTGGACGACGACCTCGGTCGGAAGACCGGGATCCCGACGCCGGTCGTGGGTCGGAACGCGATCGAGCACGCCGCGGTGTCCCTGGCCGAGGCCGACCCCGAGGACAGCGACGTCAACGTGCTCTTCGAGGGGGTACACCTCCACGACAAGCTGGCCGGGGGCGACGAGCCGGTCGAAGTGGCCGCGGTGACGGGCGAGGAGCGCGGCGAAGTGGCCGCGAACCGGGCGGTGGGCCGCGAACTCGACGAGGTGCTCGCGACACTCCAGGCGGATGAGGCGGTCCGGGTGATCGTCGTGACCGACGGCGCCCAGGACGAGAGTGTGATTCCGGTCATCCGCTCGCGGGTGCAGATCGATTCCGTCCGGCGGGTCGTCGTCCGGCAGGCACAGGACCTCGAATCGATGTACTACACGATCAAACAGGTCCTCGACGACCCGGAGACCCGCGGGACGATCCTCGTCCCGCTCGGCGTTTTACTCTTGATCTATCCGCTCGCGGTCCTGGCGGATATGGTCGGGCTCCCCGGCTCGGTCCTGGGGGTTGGATCGGGCGCGCTGGGCCTGTATGCCCTCGTTCGCGGGCTCGGTCTCGAAGACGCCATCGACGACTGGGTCTCCCGCGCCCGCGAGAGCCTCTACACCGGCCGGGTGACGCTCATCACGTACATCGTGGCCGCAGCGCTGCTCGTCATCGGCGGGGTCGAGGGCATTGCCACCCTCGATTCGGTCCGGGTCGAGGCGGCCGTGGACGTGGGGACGATGCTCGCGGCGCTGTTCTACGGGGCGATCCGGTGGGTCGCGGCCGCGGCGCTCACGACCAGCTTCGGCCAGATAACTGATGAGTTCATCGCGGGGCGCTTTCGCTTTCGCTATCTCAACGCGCCGGTCTACATCCTCGCCATCGGGGCCATCCTCCACACGATGAGCGCCTTCTTCCTCGGTCGGGTCGCGCTGGCCACCCTGGCGGCAGTCCTCACGGTCGGCACGCTCCTGAGCGTGTTGAGTACCCTTGCGATGGCCGTCGTCGAATCGGTCCGGGCGCGAAACGCGGCGGAGGCCTAGCGGTCCCGATCGACCACGAACGTCGCGAGGTCTTCCAGATACTGGCGGGCCTCGCTGTCCTCGACTGCGACCCGGTCGAGTGCAGCGAGGGCGGCTTCTGACTCCATGCGGGCCCGCTCGGTCAGCGTCTCCGGGTCCTCGCCGGTCACTCTGACGATCGACGGACGGTCCATGGTGTCGTCCTGTCCGGTCGGCTTCCCCAGGTCCTCGGCGTCGGCCACCGAATCCAGCACGTCGTCCCGGATCTGGAAGGCGATCCCCACCCGCTCGGCGTACTCGCCGAGGGCGTCGATCGTGGCCGCGTCGGCGTCGGCCGCGATCGCGCCGAGTTCCGCGGCCGTCCGGAAGAGTGCGCCCGTCTTTCGCCGGGCCAGTTCCATGTACTCGGATTCCGAACTCGGTTGGTCGACCAGTTCGACGGCCTCGCCCTCGCCGAGTTCCACCAGTGCCCGGGAGACCGACTCCAGGGCCCGGGAGTCCGCCGAAAAGAGTGCGAAGGCCTCCCCGAGCAGGCCGTCGCTCGCAACGATGGCCGGGCCGTGTCCGTAGGCCGCCCAGGCACTCTCGCTCCCGCGGCGAAGGGCGGACTGGTCGATGATGTCATCGACCACCAGCGACGCGTTGTGCACGAGTTCCACGCCCACCGCGAAATCGAGGGCCGTCTGGCCGTTCGGCCCCAGGGTTTCCGAATCGCTCGACCAGACCGACCCGCCGGCGGCTTCGCAGGCGAGCAGGGTTAGCGTCGGTCGCACCCGTTTCCCGCCCGCGAGCACCACGTGTGCGAGTTCGTCCTCGAGTTCAGTCGGTTCGACCGCCGCGACGACCTCGCGAAGCCGCTCCTCGATGACGTCCCGGCGCGCCTCGACGTACTCCATCTACCGAAGGGTTGGGGCTCTGGCTTTAATACCTGCCGGGAGCCCCACGCCGTTCACCGGAGCTGTTCGGTGAGTTCCGGGATCACGTCGAAGAGATCGCCCACGATCGCCTGGTCCGCGATGTCGAAGATCGGCGCGTGGGGATCGGTGTTGACGGCGATGATCGTGTCCGCGCCCTTGATCCCCGCCACGTGCTGGACGGCCCCCGAGATCCCGACGGCGAGATACACATCGGGGGAGACGGTCTTGCCGGACTGGCCGACCTGCCGGCTGGTGTCGAACCAGCCGTTGTCCACGAGCGGTCGGGACGCGGCGATGGTGGCATCCGTTACCGCCGCGAGGTCCTCGATCACCGAGAGGTTCTCCGCCTCGCCGATACCCCGCCCCACGCCGATCAAAAAGTCCGCGGCGGTCACGTCCACGTCGCCGGTTCCGGCCTCCTCGAAGCCCTCGACCCGCGAGCCGACCGCCGACTCGTCGAGTTCGAACTCGAAGTCCTCGACCGGAACCGAACCGACTCCCGTGGCCCGCGCCCACTCGCCGGGCCGCAGGGTCACCACACACGGGCGCTCGGTGATGGTAACCGTGGCATCGATCTTGGACTCATAGAGGCTGCGGGTAGTCTGGAGCCCCTCATCACTGACTTCCATGTCGATCACGTCGGTCACGAGGGGCAAATCCAGATCGACGGCGACCGCCGGCACGTAATCGAGGGCGTTGACGGTGTGGGGCGTGAGCACCACGGCGGGTTCGAGTGCCTCGTACAGCGCCCCAACTGCCTGGACGTAGACGTCGTGATTGAACTCGGCGCCGTCAGCGATCGTGTGGATCACGTCGACGCCGTCCCGGTCGAGCCGATCCGCGATCGCCTCGGCGTTCCCGCCGATGACGGCCACGTGGAGCTCCCCGTCCAGGTCGTCGGCCAGGTCCGCGCCGGCCCCGAGGAGTTCGAGACTAACGTCCCGGATCTCCCCGCGCCGGTGTTCGACGACCGCCAGTACGTCGCTCATTCCTGGACCACCCCCGCTTCGAGGAGGCGATCTGCGATCGCCGTCGCCTGTTCGGGTGGGTCCCCCTCCACGTACTCGGTGTCCCCGCGACTCGGCGGCTCTGTGAGTTCACCTCGTTCGAGGCGGGGTTCGAGCCGGTCGGCCCAGACGCCCAGCTCAGCGGGGCTCTGTACGTCGATCTCTTGGGCCTGGGCCTCCTGGAGTCCTCTGAGGCTGGCATACCGGGGATCGTTGATCCCGGTCTGGATGGTTAGCACCGCCGGCAGCGAGAGGGTCGTGATCTCCTCGATACCACCTTCGAGCTCCCGTCTGACCCGGACCGAGTCGGCCTCACGATCGAGCGTGAAGTCGTTGACAACCGCGCCCCACTGCCACCCGAGGGTGCGGGCCAGCGAGACACCGGTCGACCCGTAACCGTCGTCAGCCGCCTGGACGCCCGAGAGAACGAGGGTCGGTGCTTCGGCCTCGACGACGGGGGCCATGAGGGCCGCGCGGGTCGAGACGTCCTCCAGGGGGTCACCCCGCAGGTCATCATCCCAGATCCGGATCGCCCGATCGGCCCCCTTCGCGAGGGCCATCCGGATGGTGTCCGCCGAGCGCTCCGGCCCGATGGTCACGGTGACGACCTCTTCGGCGATCCCCTCCTCGCGCAGTGAGACGGCCGCCTCCAGGGCGTACTCGTCCCACTCGTTGAGGTCATACTCCAGGTAGCGGTCGGCGACCGCCCCGTCCTCGATCTCGAAGTTGTCCGCGACGGCTGCCACCTCGGCGAAGGTGACCAGAATCTTCATCACCTGGGACTTCTCCGCCCCTGCCGTAAATCCTTCTGAAACTGCGCTACTCTTCGGATTCCTCGGGCAGGGAGATCAGGTTCTCCCGCCCGATTCGGAGTTTTTCGATCCGCCCCGCTTCGGCCATCGCGGAGAGCAACTGGGAGACCTTGGCGTTCGACCACCGGGTCTCCTCGACGATTCGGGCCTGTTTCATCCGGCCGTCGTTCGCTTCGAGCAGCCGCTCGATTCGTTCCTCGTCGCTCAACAGGTCGGTGTCGACGGCCGCCGTGTCGGACGCGTCGGGCTGCTCGCCCGCCCCAGCAGTTGGCGGTTCGTCGGTCGGCGGGGTCGGCTCCTCGGATTCCTCCGGCGCCGCGGTCCCGATCCCCAGCCCGTTGAGATAGCCGTTTCGCCACCCCAGGAGGAGCAGGCCGCCGCCGACCACGGCTGCCGTCAGGCCCAGGGCCACCATCGGATCGAGGCCGATGCCGGGGACCGTGACCGTCTCGAAGACGACCCCCGGCTCGCCCGTCTCGAACTGCTGGGGCCCGTTCCAGCACAGCGCGCCGTCCACGATGTCCGTGGAGGGGGTGGCCGTCTGGACCCGATAGCCGGAGGGCGGCTCGATAGTGAGGGTCTGGTCGGCCGCGAGGTCACCGAACCAGCCCCCGGCGAAGGCCGACTCGACTGACACCTGCTTTTCGGTGACCACGGCGAAGTTCGTCCAGGTGAACGCGAGGGTGAGCGTCCCGGTGACGTTCTCGGACTCGGTCACCGAACTCGACCGATCGACGGCCGTGATCTGCATGTCCCGATCCGTCTGTGCGGCCACCTGGTCGGCCGCGCTCCGGAAGGTATCCACGCTCGGGCCCGGCCCGGTGCCCGCCTCGAACTCGGACCGGAGCTGGTCGAAGGCCGCCCGGTCGGCGTCGGATTCGAGGGTGTAGCTCGTCGAGACCGTCCAGACGGCGTCACCCGTCTCCTGGATCTCGACGGCGAAGGTCGTCTCCTGGTGGGTGGGAGTCGCCGCGGCTGGGGCGGCCACACCGAGCAGGAGGGCGAGGAGGACACCGACCAGGAGGGCCCGTCGCATCGTCTGGTTCTGGCCCGGGGACGGGCAAAGAACTTTCCATTGGTACGACGGCGATCGAAGTCGATCAACTCGCCGTCTGGCGCTCCGCATTGTTTTTGACGGCCGATGCCAAAGTGGGGCGTATGAATCGCCCGCTCATCGCGATCCTCGCGGGGCTCTTGCTCGTGACGAGCGTGCTTTCGGTCCCCGGCGTGGCCGCCCAGGCCACCACGAACGAGCGATTGGCCCCGGTCGAGGGTGCGGCTTCGAACACCACTCGCATGCTGCACCTCGATACGGTCGATCAGCGCGGGTTCGGCACGGCCTCGACATCCGTGACAGCCGCGGTGGGGAGCGAGGCGGGCGCGGGGGCGGCGACCCTTACCCAGTACGCGGTGGCCCAGGAGTTCGAGGACTCGCCGTCGGCGGGTGAACGGGCCCTCGACGAGGCGATCGCGGTCTCGGCGGATCGAATCGTGGCCCTCGAAACCCGGGAGCAACGTGCTCGTGACCGCTTCCGGGCGGGCGAGATCGGTGTGGGGCAGTATCTCGCGGTACTTGGATCGGTGAACCGCGAGGCCCACGCCATCGAGTCCTCTCTCGATCACTTCGAGACGCGAACCCAGAACGAGAGCCTGCAGGACCGCGTCCGCGCCCTCCAGACCGACACTGCTCGATCCGTCGGGCCGATCTCTGATGCGGTGGGGAGTGCAGTTGCCGGCGGGCCCGAGACCGACCGGATCTACGTCGCCGCCGCGGACCACGGGGTCGTCCTCGGCGGGCTCCGGGGTGGGGAGTACGTCCGGGAGGCCACCCGGACCGATGCCCGGGACGGGACCGTCGGCACGATCGACCTGGGGGCCGCCCAGGATCGGATCGGCGAACTCTACCCCTGGGCCTGGACGAACAAAGGCGACGTCAGCATCAACACCGTCGGTGCTGATGTCTTCCGATTCCAGCTCTCACACGACCACGGGCGGCTGAACAGCCTGCTCGACACCTCCTCGGGGAACGTCTATCGCGAGGTCCAGCAGAAGTCCCTCGCAAACCTACCCGTCGCGCCCGGTCCGTCGACGACTGCCGGGAACCTGACACTCCAGGTTTCGGCTCCCGATCCCGGATCGCCGTTGCGGGTCCAGGTGACAAACGAGTCCGGGAGCCAGGTGCCGGCGTCGGTGTCGATAAACGACACCTACGTGGGCCAGACTGGCCCCGAATCGAGTGTCTGGACGCTTGCCCCGCCCGAGAACTTTACAGTGACCGCCGAGGCCGACGACCGGGAGCTCGAACTCGACGTGAACTCCCGAGCGTAGGTTTAAGTCGGGGGACCGGGCCAAGCCGGCCCATGACTCGCGCCGTCTCCCCGATCCTCGGGACGCTTCTGTTGACTGCGATTACCGTCTTGCTCGTCGCCGTCCTCGTCAGTACGCTCGGTGCGGCCTCGCTCGGTGGCGTCGTGGCTGGCCCGGATGCCGGCGACGCTACGAACTTCGTCCGGCTCTCCGCGACCGCGACCGCAGACGGTGAGATCACCCTCACGCACGAGGGCGGTGACTCGGTCGATCTGTCCCACGCCTCGGTTCACATCACTGTGGACGGAACGCCACTCGCGGAACAGCCGCCGGTCCCCTTCTTCTCGACGGCGGGCTTCGAGCCGGGGCCGACGGGGCCGTTTAACTCCGCCGCGGATTCGACCTGGTCGGTCGGCGAGCAGGCCTCGCTTACCATCTCCGGGTCGAACGAGCCGTCGCTCGCAGTTGGTGACACCGTGCGGGTCGAACTCGTTCGGGACGGGCGGCCCCTCGGAAGTGTCAGCAGTTCAGTTCTCGGGGACGACGCCGACGGAGACGATGGCGAGGTTTGACTTGTACTTCGAGCCGACGACCTCGTGGCGGGTGTCTTCGAACCCGGCGGCCTGGAACATCTCCTCGGCCTCGGCCTCGTCGTAGAAGAGCATGATCGCGTCGACGATCCGCCGTCCGATCCAGGAGTCCGGGTAGTACGGGCCGACGACCACGACTCGCCCGCCCGGCTTGACGACCCGGCGCATCTCGGCCAGCCCCTGGACGGGGTTGGGCCAGTACTCGATCGACCCGGAGGACCAGGCGTGATCGAAGGTGTTCGACCGCACGGGGAGGTTCTCGGCGTCGCCCATGGTGAACCCGAGCAGCTCGCGCTCGTCCAGCCGTTCCCGGGCCTTTGCCATCTGGTGGGGGCTCTGGTCGACGCCCAGGATGTGGTCTGTCGTCTGCTTGAGCCCCTCGGTGCCGAAACCGGTGCCACAGCCCACGTCGATGACCCGGTCTGTCGGTTCCAGGTCGAGCAGGGAAAGCGCCTCCGCACGCATCGGTTCGGTAAAGACGAACGCGTTGACCCGGTCGTACACCTTCGAGAGGTACTTGTAGAAGTACCGCGCTCGGGTCTTGTCCTCCAGGACGCCCATTGTGCCCCGATAGGATGGTGGTTCCCTTTAGCGCTTGCTTTCCGGACAGCCGGCCCCGGGCTCGTTGCTGCTGTCGTGGTTCCGCAACTCCCAAATACGCGGTCTTAGTACCACTCCCTAGATATCAGATGCCGAGGCCAGAGGTTCTCGAATCGATCAAGGCGGCTGAATCGGACGCCGAGGAACGCGTCGCCGCCGCCCGGGAGGAGGCCGAGGAGATCCTCGCCCAAGCCAGGCGCGACGCCGAGGAGATCGTCTCCGAGGCGGAATCCGAGGCCCGGGCGCACCGGGAGGAGGAACTCGAAGCGGCTCGTGAGGCAGTCGAAGCCGAGCGCGAGGAGATCCTCGAAGCCGGCGCCGAGGAGCGCGAACAACTGAAAGCGGACGCCGAGGCCCACGTCGAGGACGCCGTGGACCTCGCACTCGAACGGTTCACGGAGGCGGTGCATGCTCAGACCTGAGCGAATGAGCAAAGTCTCGGTGGCGGGCTCGACCCAGGTCATCGAGCCGGTCATCGAAGCCATCCACGACCTCGAACTCGTCCACCTCTCGGAGTACGAAGGCCAGATCGAGGGCTTCGAGACGGGAGCCCCGCTCTCGGGGGCCGAGTCCGCGGCTGATCAACTGGTCACCGTTCGGTCCCTGCAGTCCATGCTCGACATCGAGGAAGCGGCCGTGGACCAGCAGCGGATCCTCGATCGGGAGACCGTTCCCGACCGCCTGGAGTCGATCCGGGAGACGGTGACGGACCTGGACGATCGCCGCTCGGAGATCCGCTCGGAGCTTACCCGGGTCCGGGACGAGATGGACTCGATCGACCCCTTCGTCGACCTGGGGATCGACTTCGATCTCCTCCGGGGCTACGAGAACCTCTCGGTGATGGCCGGCACGGGTGACCGCGAGGCCGTCGAAGACACGCTCGCGGACGCCGAGGAGATCGAGGCCTTCGAGGTCTTTACCGGGACGGACGTGCTCGCGATCTTCGCCTATCCCAGCGAGCCGTCCCTGGAGGACGCCCTGGTCGGGGTAGAGTTCACGGAGTACGAGATCCCGCAGGGCGAGGGCGAACCAGAGGCCTACCTCGAGCAGCTCGAAGCACGCAAAGCGGACCTCGAAGCCGAACTCGAATCGGTCGAGGCGGACATCGACGCGGCCCGCGAGGAACACGCCGAGTTCCTCCTGGCCGTCGAGGAGGCCCTGAGCATCGACGTGCAGAAGCGGGAAGCCCCGCTCCGTTTCGCGACGACCGAGCACGCCTTCGTGGCCGAGGGCTGGCTCCCGGCCGAGGAGTTCGAGACCTTCGAGACGGCGGTCAGCGAGGCGGCCTCGGGACGGGTCGCGGTCGACCAGATGGAGGTCGCCGACCACGCCGAGTACGTGCCCACACACGACGACCACGGGGCTGACGGCGAGGAACCCACTGCAGAGAGCCCGGCCGAGGACGTGGCTGCGGACGGTGGCAACGTCGAACTCGAATCCGGGGACTCCCCGCCGGTGGTCCTCGACAACCCGGCCTTTGCCAAGCCCTTCGAACTGCTCGTCAAGGCGATCAACCGACCGACCTACTGGGAACTCGACCCGACGATCCCGATCCTGCTCACCTTCCCGATCATGTTCGGCTTCATGATCGGCGACCTGGGTTATGGCGCGCTCTATGCCGGTATCGGGTACCTGATCGTCTCGCGGGTCGACAGCGACGGACTCCGGAGCCTGGGCGGCATCGCCGTCTGGGCCGGGGTCTTCACGATGCTCTTTGGCGTCCTCTACGGCGAGATATTCGGGCTCCACGGGCTCGGTGACGTGGTCTGGGGCGGCCACCCGCCGCTCCACAAGGGACTCCAGCCGAACTTCCTGGCCTACGCACAGGCCTGGCTGTTCCTGAGTCTCTTCGTCGGGCTCTTCCACCTGACAGCGGGCTATGTCTTCGGGTTCGTCAACCTGCTGGGCCACGGGCTCAAGGACGCCTTCCTGGAGAAAGGCTCCTGGGTCGTCCTGATGGGTGGCATGTGGCTGTGGATCTTCAGCACCCACGCCGCCGGCGCGAAGCCCGACCTGCTCTTTACGGTCTTCAACCGGGCCGGGGCGACGATCCCGTCGGGCACCACGCTCGCCGCCGATCAGGTGGCCTTCGGCCTCGGGTTCGGCGGGTTCCCCGCGACGGTTGGGCTGGTCGGCCTGGCGCTGGCCGGCATTGGGCTGACACTCCTGATCCTCGGCGAGGGCGGCATTGGGGCCCTTGAAAGCCTCAACGTGCTGGTGAACGTCCTCTCCTACACCCGGATCGCCGCCGTCCTGCTTGCAAAGGCCGGGATGGCCTTCGTGGTGAACCTGCTCTTCTTCGGGGCCTACCAGGACCCCGAGGGCCTGTTCCACTTCCTGGTGATCGGCGGGCACGCCCACGCGCCCGAGGGGGCGACAGTCCTCTTCGAGGGCCTGGTCAATATGGGCCCGCTCGGCTGGCTGGGTGGGCTCCTCGTGCTGCTCGTCGGACACCTCCTGGTGCTCGCGCTGGGCATCACGAGCGCCGGTCTCCAGGCCGTCCGCCTGGAGTATGTTGAGTTCTTTGGGAAGTTTTATGAAGGCGGTGGGGCGAACTACAACCCGTTCGGATACACCCGCCGGTATACGACTACGGACTGAGTAACCCATGCTAGAAGCACTCACAAACGTCGCCGGTCTACTCGCACAGGAACTGATCTCCCCGACGGCTGCCGCCGCGCTGGCAGTCGGGTTCGCAACAATCGGTGCCGGGATCGCCGAGCGCAGCATCGGGGCCGCCGCGATGGGGGCCATCGCCGAGGACGAGGACCTCTTCGGGCAGGGCCTGATTCTGACGGTCATTCCCGAGACGCTGGTGATTCTGGCCCTCGTCACGATCTTCGTGGTCTAAGGCCAACCAATGAGTCTTGATACGGTCGTCGCGGACATCCGAGAGGAAGCCGAGGATCAGGCCGAACAGATCCTCGCTGATGCCGAGGCGGAGGCCGAGTCCATCCGGGCCGAGGCCGAGACCGAGGCGGCGGAGATCCACGAGACGGCCGAAGCCGAAACCGAGAACGAGATCGCTCGCCTTCGCGAGCAACGTCTCTCGAGCGCGAAACTCGAGGCCAAACAGCAGCGACTCGAAGCCAGACGGGACGTGCTGGGGACGGTTCGCGATCGGGTCGAAGCGGCGATCGAGGACCTGCCCGAGGCGGACCGTCGCGAACTCACCGAGGCGTTGTTGGCCGACGCCGTCTCGGAGTTCGACGAGGCTGCCGTCTACTGCCGGCCCGAGGACGAATCGCTCGTCGAGGACCTCCTCGAGGACTACGACGGGTTCGAACTCGCCGGCGAGACTGACTGTCTCGGCGGCGTGGTACTCGAAGGCAGCGACGGGCGGATCCGGGTCGACAACACCTTCGACTCGACCCTGGAGACCGTCTGGGACGAGCACCTGAAAGAGTTGAGTGACGTGCTCTTCGAGGAGCAATGACGAACCGCTCGGCCAACTACGAGTACGTCGTCGCCCGCGTTCGGCACCGACGTGCGTCGCTTTTTGCCGAGGAGGACTACCGGAAATTGCTCGGGATGGGACTGGGCGGCATCGCTCGTTTCATGGAGGAGTCCCCGTACAAAGCCGAGATCAACGACCTCGGGGCTCGGTACAGCGGCGTCCAGTTGATCGAGTACGCCCTGAACCGGAACCTCGCCCGGCAGTTCGACGACCTGCTCCGGTTCTCGGAGGGGGAACTGTACGAACTGGTGGCCCGGTACCTGCGGAAGTTCGACGCCTGGAACCTGAAGACGGTGCTCCGGGGACGCTTTTCGGACGCCGAGGACGAGGAGATCGAGGAGAACTTCATCGACGCCGGCGAATTCGAACCGGAGTTTCTGGACCGCCTGATCGCGGCCCCCGACATCGAGGCTATCGTCGAGATCATCGAGGAGACGACCTTCGGGGACGCGGTCGTCGAGGCCTATCCCGATTACGAGGAGACCGGGCTGCTCACTCCCCTGGAAAACGCGATCGACCGGGCGTACTACGAGGGCCTGCTGGAGGGCCCGATCCCGGATGAGGGACCGATGGCACTCTACGCCGAGTTCCTCAAGACCGAGATCGACTTCCGGAACGTGCGAAACGTCCTCCGAATCGTCCGCTCCGGCGCGGAGATCGACCCTCGCGAGTACTTCATCGAGGGCGGCCGACTCTTCGACAGCGAGGAGATCGCACAGCTGGCGACCGACCAGGACCAGTTGATCGCTCACCTCCGGGAGAGCCGATACAGCAAGCATCTCGGGCCGGCGATCGACTCCCTGGATGCCGAGGCCAATCTCACCCAGTTCGAACGGGCACTCGACGAGGCGCTGCTCTCCTTTGCGGATCGCCTCTCGCATGTCTACCCGCTTTCGGTCTGTCCGGTCCTGGCCTACATCCTCGCCAAGGAGCGTGAAGTGGACAACATCCGGGCTATCGCCCACGGCAAGGAGACCGGACTCGACCGGTCGACGATCGAGAACGAACTGGTGATGCTATGAGCCAGGAAATCGCCGTCATTGGGGCCCCCGAGTTCACGACCGGCTTCCGGCTGGCCGGGGTCCGCATCTTCGAGAACGTCAGGGACGGGGAGAAAGACGATCGCCTCGACGACGCCGTCGAAGCGGTTTACGATCGGGAGGACGTCGGCATCATCATCATGCACGCCGAGGATCTCGATCACCTCTCCGCGAACACCCGGCAGATCGTCTCCGAGAGTATCGAACCGACCTTCGTCACGCTCGGAGGCGGGGCGGCGGGCGCGACGGGCCTGCGCGAACAGATCAAACGGGCAATCGGTATCGACCTGATGGACGAGGAGGATTCCCAATGAGTGAAACAACGACAGCACACGGTCAAATCAACAGCGTGAGCGGTCCAGTCGTGACCGCCACGGGCCTCGACGCCCAGATGAACGACGTCGTGTACGTCGGCGATGAAGGGCTGATGGGTGAGGTCATCGAGATCGAAGGCGACGTGACGACGATCCAGGTTTACGAGGAGACCTCCGGGGTTCGACCGGGCGAACCGGTCGAGTCGACGGGGGAACCGCTCACGGTCGATCTGGGGCCGGGACTGCTCGACTCGATCTACGACGGCGTCCAGCGACCCCTGGAGATCCTCGAAGCGGAGATGGGCGCGTTCCTCGACCGCGGGGTCGACGCCCCGGGGATCGACCTCGAAACGGAGTGGGACTTCGAACCCACAGTCGAGGAAGGCGACGAGGTCGAGCCCGGTGACGTGGTCGGGATCGTCGAGGAGACCGTCTCCATCGACCACCGGATCATGGTACCGCCCGATTCGGAGGGCGGCGAGGTCACCGAGATCGAAGCCGGCGCCTACACCGTCGAGGAACCCGTCGTCACGCTTTCATCGGGCGAGGAGATCACGATGCATCAGGAGTGGCCGGTTCGGACCGCCCGCCCGTCAGCCGAGAAGCAGACACCGACCGAACCCCTGGTTTCACGACAGCGCATCTTTGATGGACTCTTTCCACTAGCGAAAGGCGGGACGGCCGCGATTCCGGGGCCGTTCGGGTCCGGCAAAACGGTCAGTCAGCACCAGCTCGCGAAGTGGGCCGACGCCGACATCGTCGTTTACGTCGGCTGTGGCGAGCGTGGGAACGAGATGACCGAGGTCATCGAGGACTTCCCCGAACTGGAGGACCCGATCTCGGGCAACCCGCTTATGGCCCGCACCACGCTGATCGCGAACACCTCCAACATGCCGGTCGCGGCCCGCGAATCCTCGGTCTACACGGGGATCACGATGGCCGAGTACTTCCGGGACATGGGCTACAACGTCGCGCTGATGGCCGACTCCACCTCCCGGTGGGCCGAGGCCATGCGCGAGATCTCCTCCCGGCTGGAGGAGATGCCGGGCGAGGAGGGCTATCCCGCCTACCTCGGTTCGCGGCTGGCCCAGTTCTACGAACGGGCCGGCTACTTCGAGAACATCAACGGGACCGAGGGCTCGATCTCGGTCATCGGGGCGGTCTCTCCGCCCGGCGGTGACTTCTCCGAGCCGGTCACCCAGAACACCCTCCGCATCGTGAACGTGTTCTGGGCGCTGGATGCCGACCTGGCCGAGCGCCGGCACTTCCCGGCGATCAACTGGAACGAGTCCTATTCGCTGTATCGGGATCAGCTCGACCCCTGGTACGAAGAGAACGTGGCCCGGGACTTCCCGGAGCTTCGCCAGTGGGCGATCGACACGCTGGACGAGGAGACCGAACTCCAGGAGATCGTGCAGCTCGTGGGCAAGGACGCCCTGCCGGAGGACCAGCAACTCACCCTGGAGATCGCCCGGTACATCCGGGAGGCCTGGCTCCAGCAGAACGCGTTCCACGACGTGGACACCTCCTGTACGCCGGAGAAGACCTACCGAATGCTCCAGGCGATCAACACCTTCGACGAGGCCGCCTTCGACGCTCTGGATGCAGGCGTGCCCGTCGAGGAGATCACGGACATCGAGTCGCTGCCTCGACTCAACCGGATGAACACGTCCGCGGACTGGGAGCCGTTCATCGAGGAGGTCGAGGAGGAAATCACCACTCAGCTCGAGGAGCTGTACTGATGAAGGAATATCGTACTATCACGGACGTGAGCGGCCCGCTGGTGTTCGTCGAGACCGACGAGCCGATCGGCTACGACGAGATCGTCGAGATCGAGACGCCGGACGGGGAGGTAAAGCGGGGACAGGTACTGGAGACATCCGGCGAGGTCGTCGCCATCCAGGTCATGGAGGGCACCGAGGGGATCGGCCGGGACGCGTCGGTCCGCTTCCTGGGTGAGACGCTCAAGATGCCCGTAACCGAGGGGCTTCTCGGTCGTGTGCTGGACGGTTCGGGGCGGCCGATCGACGGCGGGCCGGAGATCGTCCCGGACAAGCGCCAGGACATCGTCGGCGCGGCGATGAACCCCTACGCCCGGGAGTACCCACGCGAGTTCATCCAGACCGGGATCTCCGCGCTGGACGGCATGAACACGCTCGTTCGCGGCCAGAAGCTGCCGCTTTTCTCCGGTTCCGGGCTCCCGCACAACGATCTCGCCCTGCAGATCGCTCGCCAGGCGACGGTGCCAGAAGAGGAGGAGAGCGAGGGCGAATCGGAGTTCGCGGTCGTCTTCGGCGCGATGGGGATCACCCGCGAGGAGGCAAACGAGTTCATCAACGACTTCGAGCGCACGGGCGCCCTTGAGCGCTCGACGCTCTTTTTGAACCTCGCGGACGACCCCGCGGTCGAGCGGACGATCACGCCACGGCTGGCCCTGACCACCGCGGAGTACCTGGCCTTCGAGAAGGGCTATCACATTCTGGTCATCCTCACGGACATGACCAACTACTGTGAGGCCCTGCGGGAGATCGGCGCGGCCCGGGAGGAGGTCCCGGGTCGACGTGGCTACCCCGGGTACATGTACACCGACCTGGCCCAGCTCTACGAGCGGGCCGGCCGTATCGAGGGCCGGGAGGGGTCGATCACCCAGATCCCGATCCTCACGATGCCGGGCGACGACGACACCCATCCGATCCCGGACCTCACGGGGTACATCACCGAGGGACAGATCTACGTCGATCGCTCGCTCAACTCACAGGGGATCGAGCCACCGGTCGACGTGCTCCCGAGTCTCTCCCGGCTGATGGACGAGGGGATCGGCGAGGGACTCACCCGCAAGGACCACGGCGACCTCTCCGATCAGCTGTATGCAGCCTACGCGGAGGGCGAGGACCTTCGCGACCTGGTGAACATCGTCGGTCGCGAGGCCCTCTCCGATCGGGACAACACCTATCTGGACTTCGCGGACCGCTTCGAGGACGAGTTCGTCGATCAGGGATTCGACACCGACCGCTCCATCGAGGAGACCCTGGACATCGGCTGGGAGCTGGTGTCGATGTTCCCGAAGGCCGAACTCAACCGGATCGACGAGGAGTTCATCGAGGAGTACTACCGCGAGGACGTCGGCGAAGTCGAGGCCTAGTCCACGCGAACCTTTTTGTGCCGGTCCTCGCGTAGCCATGGGCAGATGACACGCGAGCAGTTCCGACCGCCACATCACGACCACGATCACTTTCTCCTGAAGACCGTCGTCGGCAGCTTTCCCCAGCCCGACTGGCTGGACTACGTTCGGTCCGGCGCCGGGGCCGGGGACCTGGAGCCGGCCGACCGCGAAGAGGCCGAGGACGACGCGACCCGGGCCGCGATCCTCGACCAGCAGAACGCGGGCCTGGATGCGATCACGGACGGGGAGATGCGACGGGAGGGGATGGTCGATTACTTCACGAACGTGATCACGGGCTACGACGCCCCGGACGGCGAGGGGGACGACGCCGACTGGAACGCGAGCATGCCCCGGGTCACCGAGGAGGTCTCGACGGCCGAACCCTGGCTCGTCGAGGACTTCGAGTTCGCGGACCGGGTTGCCACCCGGCCGGTGAAGGTCACGATGACCGGCCCGTTCACCCTGGCAACCTTCGCGAGCCCGGAGGTCTATGACTCGATCGAGGACCTGGCGCTTGACTTTGCGGACCTGATTGCAGTAGAGGTCAGACGGCTGGCCGAGGCCGGCGCGGACTGGATCCAGCTCGACGAACCCGGGCTGGGAATGTCCCCGCACGGCGAACTGGCCCAGGAGTGTCTCTCGCGGGTCGCCGCGGAAGTCCCCGAGGACGTCCGCTTTGGCACCCACGTCTGCTCGGGCAACTATGCGAACCTGGCCGACGAGATGGCCGAGTTTCCCGTCGACGAACTCGATCTGGAGTTTGCCAGTCCCGACGCCGACGATCCCGCCGAGGTCTTCGAGGGCCGGGACTTCGAGATGGACATCGGTTTCGGCGTGATCGACACCCAGTCCCGCGAGGCCGAATCCGTCGCGGAGATCGAGGCGCGGATCGAGGAAGGGCTCCAGTACCTTTCGCCCGAGCAATTGACCGTCTCCCCGGACTGTGGGCTAAAGCCCCTCGAACGTGAACCGGCGACGACGAAGCTCGAACACATGGTCACCGCCGCCGCGAACGTCGAGGCCGCACTCGATGCCGGTGACATCGAGGCCGCTGGGACGGACCGGTCCGAAAACGGTTAACCCTTCGCGCAAGGAGCACACGTATGGCCACAGACGTCACTCCCACACGGAAGAACTTGATGCGGATCGAGGACCGCATCGACCTCTCCGAGCGGGGCCACGACACGCTCGAACAGAAGCGTGACGGCCTCATCATGGAGTTCATGGACATCCTCGACCAGGCCCAGGACGTGCGGGCGGACATGGAGACCGAGTACCAGGACGCCCAGGGGAAAATCGACATGGCCCGGGCGATGGAGGGCGACGTCGCGGTCCGCGGGGCCGCGGCGGCGATCCGGGAACACCCCGAGATCACGGTGGAGTCGAAGAACATCATGGGCGTGGTCGTCCCACAGATCGAGTCCACGAAGGTCCGCAAGGACCTGAACGAGCGGGGCTACGGCCTGCTGGGCACGAGCGGCCGGATCGACGAGACCGCCGAGGCCTTCGAGGACCTCCTGGAGCAGGTCGTCCTGGCCGCGGAGGTCGAGACCGCGATGAAGAAGATGCTCACGGAAATCGAGACCACCAAGCGTCGGGTCAACGCCCTGGAGTTCACTCTGCTCCCGGACCTCTACGAGTCCAAAGATTACATCGAGTCGAAACTCGAGGAGCAGGAACGCGAGGAGATCTTCCGGATGAAGAAGATCAAGGCGAACAAGGAGGCCGCCGAGAAGGAAGCAGAGGAGGCGGCGGCCGAAGCCGAGTCCTGAACAACGGGGTTTTCCCGGGCGGCGGTCTCCCTTCGATATGTCCTGTCCGAACTGTGGCGGCCCGACGGTCGCGTACCCCATCCCGGATCGCGCCCGTACACACTGTCCCGACGACCGCGCCGGGGCCGAGATCTGTGCCGACTGTTTGACGGTCTCCCCACTGGCGGAGCCGCCGACCGACCCACCCGATTTCGACGCGGTCCTCACCGATTTCCCCGCCGGGGAGGCCGGCGCGATCGCGGCGTCGCTGTTGGGACTGCTCGATTCCCTCGCGCTCTACCGCGGCGAGATCGAAGCACTCGCCAGGCTGGCCGAACAGGCAGGTGTCGACGTGTTCCTGTTGCTCGATCGGCTCGACGCGAGCGGCCGGATCCAGCCCCACTTCGACATCGACCGACGACGCCACCAGCTCGATCAACTGCTATAGGTGGGGCATCCGAAGCTGTCGAAAGCGGTCCCGTGGACCGCTCCCAGTCGAATTATATAACTGGCCGCTGAACTGCTAGCATGGCCGAGCCGAGTCCGGAAATCGTCGTGCTTCACGTCGACGACGATCCGAATTTCGGCTCACTGCTTCGCGAGGCGCTGGAAGCCGCGGACGATCGGTTCAGGATCGAAACCGCTGTCGACGGGGCTGAAGCTCTCGCTATGCTCGAGGACGCGCAGTTCGATTGTGTCGTGAGCGACTACAAACTGTCAGGGATGGACGGGCTCGAACTCCTGGCGGCCGTCCGCGAGTTGGATCCGGATCTCCCATTCCTTCTCTTTACGGGGAAAGGTTCGGAAGTCGTCGCCAGCGAAGCGATCCGGGCCGGCGTCACCGACTACCTGAAAAAACGGCCCGGCGAGAAGCGGTTCTCGCTTTTGGCCAATCGCATCCGAAACGCAGTCGAGCAGGTCCGGGCCGAACGCCAGGCGGCCGCGGCCCGGCGGATCAACGTCGTCGTCCGGGAGGTAAACGAGGCACTCGTCCGCGCCGAAACCCGGTCGGAGATCGACGAACAGGTCTGTTCGATCCTCAGCGAGGCGGATCCGTACCGGTTTGCCTGGATCGGCGACCTCGATGCGACGACCGACACCATCGAGCCACGCTCGACGGCCGGGAGCCAGTCGGAGTATCTCTCGTCGATCGAGATCGCGGCCGAGGAGGGCGACCTCGTGCAGGGGCCGACGGCTCGCGCCCTGCGTGCGGGTGAACTGACCGTCGTCCAGGACATCCGCGAGGACCCGAACTACGAGCCCTGGCGGGAGGCGGCCCTCGAACAGGGTTTCCGGTCGAGCGCGGCGATCCCGCTGACCTACGAGACGAGTCAGTACGGTGTGCTGAACGTGTATGCCGACCGGCCGAACGCCTTCGACGGCCGGGAGCTCGCGCTGCTCTCCGACCTCGGGGAGTCGATTGCCCATGCGTACCACCGGGTGTCGATGCAGGAACGCAACGCCGCCCAGATCGACCAGCTTGAGCGCCTCACGGACCTGTTCGACCAGGCCCAGTCGATCGCCGATCTGGGAGCCTGGGAGACTGATGTCGTGGCCGAGACGGGCTGGTGGACCGAGCAGGTCAACCGGATTTACGGCCTGCCCCTCGATTACGAACCCGATCCCGGGGAGGGGATCGAGTACTTCCACCCTGAGGACCGGGAGACGATCAGGGAGGCCTACGAGCGGGCCATCGACCAGGGCGAACCGTACGACCTCGAACTCCGGGTCGTTGACGAACAGGGCGAACACAAGTGGGTCCGGGCGCGGGGCGAACCGCAGCTCGAAGATGGAACAGTCACCCGCGTTCGTGGAACCCTCCAGGACATCACTGACACCAAAGCCCGGGAGGAAGATCTCAAACGGACGAACGCGGTCCTCTCGAAGCTGGTCGAGACCCTCCCCCAGGGGATCCTCGTCGAGGACGAGTCCCGGTCGGTTCTGGTGACAAACCAGCGACTCTTCTCGCTGCTCGATATGCCGGGCTCACCGACCGAGGTCGAGGGAGCGGATTGCGAGGCGCTGATCGAGGAAGTCAAGGGACAGTTCGACACCCCCGAGACGTTTGCCGACCGGATCACCGAACTGGTCGGGAACCGAACGCCGGTCGATCACGAGGAACTCACGCTGGCCGACGGCCGAACGCTCGAACGGAGCTACCGCCCGCTCGAACTCCCGGAGGGTCGGGGCCATCTCTGGGTCTACCGGGAGATCACCGACCGGCGCGAGCGCCAGCGGGAACTCGAAACGGTGCTCGAGCGGATGAACGACGCGGTGTTCGTTCACGCCACGGACGGACCGTTCCTCTTTGTCAACCAGGCGGCCTGTGAACGCTATGGCTACACCGAGGCCGACCTCGCCGAGATGACGCCGGCAGATCTGGACGTGCCGGCGGAAGCCGAACACGTCGAGGAGCGAATCGAGACGGTCACGACCCAGGGGGAGTACGTCTTCGAGACCGAACACCGGACTGCCACTGGGGAGACGTTTCCGGTCGAGGTCAGTGCCAGCCGGATCACGTTCCGTGGCGAGCCGGCCGTCCTCTCGATCGTGCGGGACGTGACCGAGCGCAAAGCCCAGGCAGACCGGCTTCGCCGACAGAACGCCCGTCTGGAGGAGTTCGCCAGCGTGGTCTCGCATGACCTTCGCAACCCGCTGAACGTGGCCCAGGGCCGGATCGAACTCGCCCGGGAGACCGGCTCGACCGACCACCTCACCGCCGCGAAAGACGGCGTCGACCGCAGTCTGGAACTCATCGAGGACATGCTGGCACTCGCCCGGGCCGGTGAGGGAGCGAGCGAGGCGGAACCCGTCGCCCTCTCCGAGTTCGCTGCGACCTGCTGGACGCAGGTGGACACGGACCCCGCAGCGCTCACCGTCGAGGCGACTGGAACCATCCTGGCCGATCGGAGCCGGTTTCGGCAACTGCTCGAGAACCTCTTCCGGAACGCCGTCGAACACGGCGGCGAGGCGGTCACCGTGACCGTCGGGGATCTCGAGGACGGCTTTTACGTCGCGGACGACGGGGCTGGAATTCCCGAAGCGGAGCAAAACGCGGTGTTCGAGACCGGCCACACGGAATCGGCGAGTGGAAACGGCCTGGGGCTCTCGATCGTCACCCAGATCGCGGACGCCCACGGCTGGGAGCTTGCGGTAACCGAGAGCGAGGCTGGTGGGGCCCGGTTCGAATTTCGGGGCGTCTCCCGTCCGGACTGAAAGCGATCCCGATCAGACGCCGGTCCGGTAGCGCAGAATACCGCCGATCCCGCCGAAGGCCGTGAGCAACTGCTCGCCCTTCTCGAAGTCCGTCGAGATGAAGTGGGTCTCGGTGCCACGCTGTTCCGCGATGGCCATCAGGTGCTCGATGGCGTCCTCCCGGTCGACGGATTCGGGCGGTTCGCCACACTCCGTACAGGTGTGCTCGGGCGTTTCGTGACGCGGGTCGATCAGTTCGCGATCGGTGTGCCCGTTCGGACACGTATAGGCGACGACCTCCTTGCGTAGGTCCTCCGAGAGGAGCAACGTTTCGACCGAGCCCATCACGAGGTTCTCCCGGGTCGGGCCGAAGCCGTAGGTCGCCAGATTGCCACCGTGGAGTTCCTTGAAGAACTCCTCCATGTCGTTTTTGTCCTGGGTGAGTTCGGCGTCGGCCAGGGCCTCCTGGCCCTTGTCGACCAGGTCGTAGAGCCCGGACTCGTCGGTGTAGGCCACGTCGAACTTCCCGAGGACCTTCTCCTGGAGTTCGTGGTGGAGATAGTCGCCGTCGAGGAACTCGTCTTTGGTCGGCGAGGGGCCGCCCACGAGGATGCCGTCCAGTTCGTGGCGCTTGGGGACAAAGAGCTCGTCGGCCATCTCGGCGATCTCCTGGTAGAAGTTGTCGATGGCCTCCAGGCGCAGGCGGGCGAACCGCTGGGCGGACTGACCCCCTTTGCGCTGCTTGCCCGGGACCAGCGAGGAGGCGGACTTGACCGGCTCGACGCGCTTGCCCTTGAGCCAGCCGACGTTTGCCTCGCGGCGGTCGAGGACGATGAGTCCGTAGAGGCCCTTGTCCGCGAGCATGTGCTCTAAGGGCTCGGTGAGAAACGCCGAGTCACAGTGATAGCGGAAGGACTCGATCGGGTCCGGCGGGTTCTCCAGCACTTCGGTGACCATGTCCGTCTGGCCCCCGCCCTCGTCGACGGCCCCGGAGAACAGGACCATGCCGCGGTCGGGTGGCGTGTCGTAGTACTTCAGTCGGGCCTTGATCGAGGAGAGGGCGTCCTGGACGTTCGTTCGGGTCTGCTTCGACTTGATGTTCGAGGCCTCGCTGTACTCCTGGGTGACGTGGGCGACCACGTCGGAGATCTGCATATCCGGCGGGACGTAGATACTCACGAGTTGCGTGCCACTGCCGGTGTGGTCATCCAGGTCCTCGATGACCTTTCGGAACTCGTATTTCCGGCGGTCGGAGTGTTCCTCGCCCCCGGTGGAGTCATCGCTCATGTGATCTGTTGCTTGAATCTCCACGACGAAGACAAATAAAGGGCCGGAATGGTAGAGCGACCAGTCACCAACGGAATTCGTGTACCTTCATTACGGGGTAGCGTGAGACTGTACACAGATGCCTGGAGCGCTGCTACCGGGCGCAGTTCGTGCTCTCTCCGATTCGGTGTTGCGGTTCGTCGAGGCGAACCCACCGGTGGCTGCCGGCCTCGCGGTCCTCACGCTCGTCGTTTTCGGTGTGTTCCTGTTTTTCTTCGTCCGGCATCGCCGAGCGGCGGGGCTCAAATTGAAACGGGTGCTCTCAGGCCGCGACCGGGTCGCCGTGCTCATGCACCCGAACCCCGACCCGGATGCGATGGCCGCCGCGATGGGTGTCGAACTTCTCGCCGCGGACGTGGGAGTCGAAACCGAGCTCCGGTACCCCGGGGAGATCCGCCACCAGGAGAACCGAGCCTTTCGCACCGTCCTCGAAATGCAGGTCGATCCGATCGAGGCGGCCGCCGACCTCCCCGAGGACGTGGTCCTCGTCGATCATAACACGGCCCGGGGGTTCGACGGCGCAAGCGACATCGACCCGATCGCCGTGATCGATCACCACCCTGGAGACGGCACCGGACGCCGATTCACGGACGTCCGCCCGGACTATGGGGCCGCCGCGACGATTCTCGTCGAATACCTCCAGGCGGCGGGGTTCGAGCCGGCGACCGAGGACGCCGAGAAGCCACTTCCCACCGAGGTGGCGACGGGGCTGCTCTACGGTGTCCTCTCGGACACTGACCACCTCACACGGGGGTGTTCGGAGGCCGAATTCGACGCGAGCGCGTTTCTCTATCCCGCGATCGACGAGGATATCCTCGACCGCGTCGCCCACCCCGAGGTCGACGCCGAGGTCCTCGACGTGAAGGCTCGGGCGATCGAGGACCGCGAGGTCCGGGGCCCGTTCGCGGTGAGCGACGTCGGCGAACTCTCGAACGTGGACGCCATTCCCCAGGCCGCAGACGAACTGCTTCATCTGGAGGGCGTGACCGCCGTCGTCGTCATGGGCCAGAAGAACGGCCGGTTGCACCTCTCTGGCCGCTCGCGGGACGACCGTGTCCACATGGGACGGGCCCTCCAGGAGGCCGTCGCGGACATTCCGATGGCGGGTGCCGGGGGTCACTCCCGGATGGGTGGGGGGCAACTCTCCATCGAGCACATGAACGGGCTCGGCCCCTCGGATGGAGTCTCTCCGGAGGAGTTCGGCGACCGACTCTTTGCAGTACTCGCCGGCGAGCAGTGACTCGGCGATAGTACATACCGACAAGTCAGCGGTGCTGTGGCCTGTTCAGGGGCCGATCGGCCCCATCCTTTATACGTCGAAGACGTGGACTATTCCCCGATGACCGATGGCGACGTGTACGCCGTGGCGAGTGGCAAGGGCGGGGTCGGCAAGACCACGACCGCGATCAACCTCGGGGCGGCGTTCGTCGAGGCCGGTCGGTCGGTCGTGGTGGTCGACGTCGACCTGGGGATGGCGAATCTGGCCGACCTGCTCGATGTCGCGGCCTCGGAGCCCACGCTCCACGACGTGCTGGCCGGCGAGGCCGAAATCGAGGCCACAATCACGGACGCGGGCGAGTTCGACGTCGTCCTCGGCAGCCGTGACCTCGCGGCCTTCGGCCGGGCCGACCCCGCCGGACTCGGCGAGGCGATCGCGGCGTTACGAAGCCAGTACGACGTGGTCGTGCTCGACGGAGGTGGGGGCCTGAGCCACGACGTGACCGTCCCGCTCGGGCTGGCCGACGGCGTCGTCCTGGTGAGCACCCCCACCGAGGCGGCGATCACGAACGCGGTCAAGACCCGCGATCTGGTCGACCGGCTGGGCGAGATCGAAGGGGTCCTCGTGACCCGCACTGGTGGGGCGGGCGAACAGTCCCCGGCAGAGGTCGCGGAGCGAATCGGCGCCCCACTGCTCGGTTCGGTGCCGGAGGACGGGGCCGTCCAGATGAGCGAGCGGGAGGGCACCCCGCTCGTGACGATCGACCGGGAGAGTCCCGCAGCCCAGGCCTACCGGGAGGTCGCTTACGGACTGCTCGACGAGCCGTTGCCACGCACCTGGGGCGAGTCGTCCCCGGACCAGCCAGCCGGTTCGGAGATCGACCAGCCGGGTAAGCCGGCCGAACACCCACAGAGCGGCATCGCCGCAACGATCGAGTCAGTCGAGGCGTCAAACGGCACTGCGTCGAACGGCGGCGCGATCACATCCCAATCGGAAACTCCGGACGACGAGGACGACGATCAATCTATTCTCTCGCGGTTGACTGGCGGCTTGCTGGGCTGATTACATCGACTCCGGGGCGGCAATTCCCAGCGCAGAGAGCGCGTTCGCGAGCGTGTTGCGGGCCGCGACGACCAGGGCCAACCGGGCCGCTGACCGGTCCGGGTCGACGCCCTCTCCCAGCACCGGACACTCCCGGTAGAAGACGTTGACCGCGTCCGCCAACTCGCGGGCATACGTCGCGATCGTGTGGGGCTCTAGATCCTGGGCGCTCTCCTCGATCCGGGCCGGGAATGCGGCGATCCGTTTCAGGAGGTCTCGCTCTGCCGCCGTCTGCAGCAACGAGGCGTTCGGGGTCGGCTCCACCGTGCCGGCCGCCTCGTCGACGATTCCGCAGGTCCGGGCGTGGGCGTACTGCACGTAGGGTGCACTCTGGCCCTCGAAGTCCAGGGCGTCGTCCCACTTGAACGTGATCGGCTTGCTGGGCTGTTTCGAGACGATGTCATACCGGACCGCGCCGATGCCGACCTGCTCGGCGATTCTCGCCACGTCCGATTCGGTCAACTCGTCGTCCCGGATGCGATCGCCCAGACGCGATTCGACGGCCTCCCGGGCTCGATCGACGGCCTCGTCGAGCAGATCGTCCAGGTCCACGCCCGTTCCGGCCCGCGTGCTCATCTTCCCCGTGGGGAGGTTCACGTAGGAGTAGATCACGTCGGTGAGCTGGGTGGGGTCGTTGCCCAGCACGTCCAGGGCGGCCTGGAGCTGTCTGGCCTGGAGTTTGTGATCCTCCCCGAGGACGGTCACCGCCCGATCGTAGTTTTCGAATTTCCACTCGTGGTGGGCCAGATCCCGGGTCGTGTACAGACTCGTCCCATCGGATCGCATGAAGACCAGGTCCTTCTCGAACCCGCGATCGGACAGATCCAGGTGCCAGGCCCCCTCGTCCTCGTAGGCCAGCCCGCTCTCCTGCAGGCGGGTGGCGACGGACTCGGTGCTCCCGTCCTTGATGAATCGGGTCTCCTTGACGAACTCCTCGAAGGTCGCGGGGAGGCGTTCGAGACAGCGCTGCATCCCGGCGAGGACCGTGTCGACGACCTCGCCCACCCGCTCGTAGGCCGTCTTCTCGCCACGTTCCAGCCCCTGCATGATCGCCTGGATCTCCGCCTCGGCGGCCTCGACCTCGTCCTCGGGGCCCTCCTCCAGGAACGTGTTCCCCCGGCGGTAGTATCGCACCATCTCGTATTCGGGGCTGTCACGCTCCGGTTCGGGCAACTCGGACTCCTCGAAGGTCTCGTAGGCCCAGGTGAAGACGGCGATCTGCCGACCGGCGTCGTTCACGTAGTAGTGGGTGTCGACGTCGTAGCCCGCCAGATCCATGATCCGGGCGATGGCGTCCCCGAGAATCGGATTTCGGGCCCGACCGACGTGGACCGGCCCCGTCGGGTTTGCGCTGGTGTGCTCGACCACGACTGACTCACCTTTCTCGGGCCGGTGCCCGTAGCTCGCCGACTGGGCCGCGTCCAGGGTCTCCTCGTAGTAGGCCTCGGCGGGGTGGAAGTTCACGTACGGGCCCTGGGTGTCGACCGACCCGACGTAGGTCAGATCCGTGGCATCGATGGCTGCGGCGATGTCCTCGGCGACGGCGGGGGGCGGCTGCTCGGCGATGCCGGCGAGTCGGAAGGCGACACTCGAAGCCAGAATCGCGGAGACGTCCTCGGGCGGGGTCTCGATGCCGAGGTCCTCGCCCGGCAGGTCGAGGGAATCGAGCGCGCCGGCGAGTGCGGACTCGACCTCCTCGCGGAAGTCAATCAACATACGCGTTGGGTGTCGGGCACGGCCTATAGGGGTTCTGCATGTCGGTCGGGGGCAGTACGTTTTTGCCCGCTCACGGCCAAACAGGCTCGATGACCCAGCAGGTATCCGGGCCGAACTACCACGCGGTCGACCATACGGCGGTCCAGACCTGTGGCTGGACGAAAAACGCCCTCCGCGGCGAGGGCACCTGCTACAAACACCGCTTTTACGGCATCCGTTCACACCGGTGTGTCCAGATGACCCCCATCGTCCGGTGTAACGAACGCTGTGTGTTCTGCTGGCGGGACCACGCCGGCCATACCTACGAACTGGACGGTGTCGACTGGCAGTCCCCCGAAGACGTCGTCGAGGCATCGATCGACCTCCAGCGGGAACTCCTCTCGGGCTTTGGTGGCAACGACGACGTGCCCGATGAACGGCTCGAAGAAGCGCTCGATCCCCAGCACGTCGCCATCAGCCTTGACGGCGAACCGACCCTCTACCCCCACCTTCCGGAACTCATCGAGGCCTATCACGACCGGGGGTTCACCACCTTCCTGGTGAGCAACGGGACCCGACCGACCGTGCTCGAAGCGGCCGAACCGACCCAGCTATACGTGAGCGTCGACGCCCCGAACCGGGAGACCTACGAGTCCGTCGTTCGGCCACGCGAGGAGGCCGCCTGGGACGCCCTCGACGAATCCCTGGACGTGCTCGCGGGCCACGACTCCCGAACGACGATTCGGACCACGCTGGTCGCCGGCGAGAACATGCATGATCCGGCGGCCTACGCCGACCTGTACCGCCGGGCGGCCCCGGATTTCATCGAGATCAAGGGGTACATGCACGTCGGCACCTCCAGGGACCGGCTCGACCGCTCGGCGATGCCCGACCACGAGGAGGTTGTGGACTTCGCCCGCTCGGTCCAGGACCACCTCCCGGCCTACGACGTGCTCCGCGAAGCCCCGCCCTCGAACGTGGCCATGCTTTCGACCGACCCCGAGACGGTCGTTCCGGCACTGGCCGAGTAGCGTTCCATTTTTGGAATTCATTCCAGTTCCGGTATTCTTATGCGCCCGAGGGCCCAATTCCGGGGTATGTCAGTCGACGCCGGCACGCTTGCCGTCGGCTTTGACGAGCTAGCCGTGCTGAAACGCCTGGCCCTCGATGGGGCCCATCGCGGGGAGGTGAAAGTCTCGTGTCGGTCCCTCGGGGAGGACCTCGAGGTTTCCACACAGACTGCCTCCCGGCGGCTTCAGGCCCTCGAGGACGCCGAGTGCATCAGCCGGGAGAAGGTCGGGGACGGCCAGTTCGTCGAACTCACCGAGACGGGGATCGGGCTGCTCAAACGCGAGTACGAGGACTACCGGGCTATCTTCGAGCAGAAGGGGAGCCTGAGCCTGGCGGGGACGATCACCACCGGGATGGGCGAGGGACGGCACTACGTCACGCTCCCGGGGTACAAGGTCCAGTTCGAGGAGAAACTGGGCTACGATCCCTACCCGGGCACGCTCAACGTCACTCTCTCGGCCGCGAGCAAGCGCGAGCGCTCCGGGATGGCCTCCCTGGAGGGCGTGGATATCACCGCCTGGGAGGACGAGGAACGGACCTACGGCGGGGCCACCTGCTATCCGGCGGTCATCGAGTCCACGGACGGGCACACCTTCGAGCGCGCCCACGTCATCGAGCCTGATCGGACCCACCACGACACGGCGGAGCTAGAGATCATCGCGCCCGAGCGGGTCCGGGACGAACTGGGGCTGTTAGACGGTGACGAGGTGAGTGTCTATGTCGAGTCAGCATAAGCCAACCTCGACCGGAACGGTCGCGGCCGCCGTCGAGGCGTTTGCCGCCGGCCAGCCGGTGTTGATCCACGACTTCGACGACCGCGAGGGCGAGGTCGACATGGTCTACCCGGCGGCGGACGTTGACCCGGAGGCGGTCTCGCGGCTACGCAACGACGCGGGTGGCCTGATCTGTGTCGCGCTTGGCCCGGAGGTGGCAGACGCCTTCGAGTTGCCGTTCCTGGCCGACGAGATCGATCATCCCGTCGCGGAGAGCGATCACCTGGGCTATGACGAGCGCTCCTCGTTCTCGCTCACGGTCAACCACCGGGACACCTACACCGGGATCACGGACGCGGATCGGGCCCTGACGATTAGTCGCCTGGGCGAGGCCGCGGCCGATCCGCAGTCAGTTGACTTCCCCAGAGAGTTCCGCGCACCGGGCCACGTCCATCTGCTCCGGGCCTCACGCTATGGCCTCTCCGACCGGAAGGGACACACCGAGATGGGCGTCGCGCTGGCGCACGAGGCCGGGCGCCCGCCGGCCGCGGTCGTCTGTGAGATGCTCGACGACGAGACTGGCGAGGCCCTCCAGACCGAGGACGCCCGGGCCTACGCCGAGAAGCACGGCATTCCCTACGTGGACGGCAAAGATTTGATCGCCGCCTTCACCTGATCACTCCCAGGGTTTGACGAGTACTTTGATCGCCTCGCGGTCGTCCATGGCTCGATAGCCCTCCGGCACACCGTCCAGATCGACGGTTTTCGTGAAGATCGGCGACGGGTCGAGGGTCCCGCCCACGATGTCGGCCATGAGTTCTTCGGCGTAGTCTCGAACCGGCGCAACCCCGCCCTGGAGGGTCAGATTGCCACGGAAGAGCCCGTGAACGTTCAGGCCCGCTTCTTCGACACCGTGGGGCACACCGACGTACCCGATCGTGCCCCCGTCACGAGCCACGTCGATGGCGGTGTCCATGGCCGATCCGGCCCCCACACACTCCATGACGTGGTTAGCCCCGCCGTAGGTTAGCTCCCTGGCTCGCTCGACGGCGGCGTCCCCGCGGGCGGTGATCGTCTCGGTCGCGCCGAAGTCCTCGGCGAGGGCCAGTCGATCCTCGTGGTGGCCCATGGCGATGATGCGCTCGGCACCCAGTCGCTGGGCGGCGAGCACCCCGCTCAACCCCACTGCGCCGTCGCCGATGACCACGACCGTATCGCCCGCGTCGACGCCGGCGCTCACCGCTGCGTGGTGGCCGGTGCCCAGCACGTCGGTCAGCGGGAGGAGCGAGCGCAGGGTGTCCTCGTCGTCGGCGTGGCGGTCTGGAACACGAACCAGATGCCCGTCGGCGAACGGTGTCTTGACGTACTCACCCTGTCCGCCGCCGTTTGCCTCGCCCCAGGACTCCTCCTGCTCACAGGAGGTGTACAGCCCCTTCCGACAGAACTCACACTCGCCACAGCTGATCGCGAAGGGGGCGATGACCCGGTCGCCAGGTTCGACCGACGTGACTGCCTCGCCCACCTCCTCGACGATGCCCATCGGTTCGTGGCCCACCCGCGAGCCGACCTCACGATCGCTCAGGCCGCGGTAGAACCAGAGGTCAGAACCGCAGATCGCGGTGTGGGTGACTCGGATGACGGCGTCGGTCGGGGACTCGACCTGGGGCCGTGGGACTTCTTCGATCTCGATCTCGCCCGGCCCACGGTAGACGGCAGCGCGCATGCCTTCCCATCACGGGGCGAGGAGAAAAGTGCGGGGGAAGGCTCTTTTCGGTGGGTCGATCACGACTGGACATGGACGCCCCAGTCGATCCTGAATCGGTCGCCGAATCGGTCCTGTTGACCCGCCCCGGCACACCCGGTGATACGATCCGGAAAGTCGCCAGACTCCGTGAGGCGGACTCGATCGTGCTCCTGGAGGGGACTGTTAGTCGGGCGAGGACCATCGGCGGCGAGGAGGTCCTCATCGAGGATTACGATCAGGCCGTCGAACTCTGCCAGACCGAAGACCTGGACTCGCTCGTGACGGGCCTCGAGGATCTGGCGGACCGCCTGTAGGGGCACTCTGGGGCGTTAAAAACCCCGGTAATATCCGGCCCAGGCGGTACCCGCTGATTTCGCCTATCGTTCTGTATGGGCACCGCCAGACAGCGACCAGTCACACGGTCGTATTACGCGCCAGTCGATTCGATCGGACAGGATACATCGCCCGCGAGCCAGCCTCCCGGTCGCGGTGAGCGTTGATCCATGCGCCGGCGGACTCTCGCGATCCTGGTACTCGTGGCCGTGGTGCTGGCCCCGACCTGGTTCGCCGCCATCCAGGCCCCCGGCGAGCACGCGGGCGCAGTCGGCATCGACACGAGCCAGACCGACATGCGGCCGCTCCAGCCGATCCTGGAGACGCCCGCGGCGTTCACGCCCGCGCAAGTGGGAGTCATCATCTTCCTCGTCCTCGGGGTGTTGATGGCGATACTCGCCGCCCTCCACCGGGCCATGCACGGCACGGGGGGCACGGCGGATCCCGAGGACCCCGCACCGTGGTTCCAGACGGAGCATCGATGGCTCGCCTCGTACGGGGCCGCCCCAGAGAGCGCCGATGGTCTCGCTGTCATTCTCGGCCTCATGCTTGGGACGGTGGCACTCTCCGGGTTGACGGTCATGGAGTTTGTGACCCTGGCCCGGACGCAATACGTCGGCCTGTACGTCGGTGGCATTTTCTTGACGCTCGCTGGCGCAACGGCCGCCTACTCGGCCTGGTTCCTGCCGGAAGTGACAGTCGCGGAGGAGCGATATCATGGGTGAAAAGAGAGACGATTCGACGGACGGATGGCAACGGCGCGAAGTCGCGAAAGCTGCACTCGGGGTCGGGGGCGTTTCGGCCGCGCTGGCCCTCGCGGCCCCTGCGACCGGACTGACTAAAGTACTCTCCCGGGCGTTCACCGGTGAGGTCTACACGGAGGGCACCTACCTCGTCGACGAGAACGGGGAGCGCATCAGGCCGACGGCGCTCGAATTCGGCGAGCAGATAACCGTCTTCCCGGAGACCCACCCGGGGGTAGAGGACGCCCCGACACTCCTGGTGCGCTACGAGGAATCGGCCTACGGGTCCCCGACGGAACTCGCGTTCACCGTGAACGGCTATGCCGCCTACTCGAAGGTCTGTACCCACGCCGGGTGTATGGTCTCGGAGACGGAGGACGATGGCACCTTCGTCTGTCCCTGTCACTTCGCGAAGTTCGACCCGACGAAGGGAGCGGAAGTGACCGGTGGTCCCGCGCCACGGGCGCTGCCACAGCTCCCGATCACGCTGTCGAGTGACGGGTTCCTGATGGCGACAGAGAACTTCGAGGGACCGATCGGTCCCGGGGGTGAGTGAGCGTGGGCGCACTGTCCTGGCTCAGCGATCGGTTGCACCTCGATGAGAACCAGGGACTGCTGGGCAAGGCCTTCCCCGCCGAGGACTCGTTCCTGCTGGGCGAGGTGGCGCTTTTCTCCTTCGTCATCATCGTCCTGAGCGGGATCTTTCTGGGGGCCTTCTACGAGCCCAGCACGGTCGACGTGGCCTACAACGGCGTCGTCGACCAGTTCCAGGGCGAGGAGCTGCCGGCCGCCTTCGTGAGCGTGTTGCACATCACCTACGGGGTGCCATTCGGGATGTTCATTCGGCGGCTCCATCACTGGGCGGCCCACCTCTTCGTCGCCTCGATCGCCCTGCACATGTTCCGGGTGTACTTCAACGGGGCCTACCGCAACCCGCGGGAGATCAACTGGGTAATCGGTTCGCTGCTCGCGGTGCTCGCGATGGCTGCGAGTTACACCGGATACGCCCTGCCATTCGACGAGTTCGCCTCGACGGCCACGGGAATCGGGTATAATATCGCCGCCTCGGTCCCGATCTTCGGGGACTTTTTGGCCCAACTGGTCTTCGCCGGGGAGTTCCCCTCGGCTGGTGCGATCCCCCGACTCTACTTCCTCCATGTCCTGCTCATTCCGGCGCTCATCGTGGGGTTGCTGGTGGTCCACATGCTCGTACTCGTCAAACAGAAACACACCGAGGGCGAGCGCAGCAGTTCCGAGGCCGCCGCTGCGGACGTCGATCAGGACGACGAGTCGGTCGTGCTCGGGCTACCGGCCTACCCGAACCAGGCCGCGGTTGGGGCCGTGGTCTTCTTCCTCACTGCCGGGGTGCTCTCCCTGCTCGCGGGCTTTCTGCCCGTGCACAACATCGTCGCGTACGGGCCCAACGACCCGGCGAGTACGCCCGGGCTGGTGATGCCGGACTGGTTCCTGATGTGGCTGTACGGCTTCCTCAAGGTACTGCCCGGCTGGATGGCCTTCAGCGTCGCCGGCGTCGAGTTTTCGGCGGAGTTCCTGGGGGCGCTCGTGCTCCCGACACTCGTGATCGGTGTCGTCGTGCTCTGGCCGTTCATCGAGTCGGACCCGGGGCCGAAACACTTCACCGCCGACCCGCTTGCCGCCCCCAAGCGGACCGCGATCGGAATCGCGGGGATCGCCCTGGTCCTCGTGGCCTCGCTGGCAGGCATGAACAACCTGTTCGGCGGCGCGCTGGGCATCTCGACGGACGTGTTGAATCCCATCCTCGCCGTGGCGATCCTGGTCGTCCCGATCGCGGCGGGCGTGGTGACATATGTGATCGTGGATACGGGGACCGGAGGGAACGGATGAGTACCGTCTCAACCCGCCAGTATCGGTGGCTCGATCGCCTCACGAAACTCGGGGGTGTCGCCCTGTTGGCCGGGGCCCTCGAGACGGGAATCGCCACGGCACCCGGGTTGGCGCTGGCACTCGCCGGCGTCCTGCTTGGGGGCTGTACCGCCATCTGTACGGAGGCTACTTCATGAAAGACGAACACACCGACGACAGCACGACCGGACGACGCGACTTCCTGAAAGGTATCGGCGCGGCCGCCGCCATCGGGGCGACCGGCGTCGGCACGGCACAATCACTCTCGGAGCTAGACGGGTTACAGGTCGCCGAGGACCCGATCGGTAACTACCCCTATCGCGAGTGGGAGGACCTCTATCGCGATGAATGGGACTGGGACTCGATCGGTCGTAGCACCCACAGCATCAACTGCACCGGCAGTTGCTCCTGGGACGTCTACGTGAAGGACGGCCAGGTCTTCCGCGAGGAACAGGCCGGGGACTATCCGCGGATCAGCCAGGACGTCCCGGACTCCAACCCCCGGGGCTGTAACAAGGGGGCCTGTTACAAGAACTACGTCCACGGGGCCCAGCGGGTCAAATACCCGCTGAAGCGGACCGGCGAGCGCGGCGAGGGCAAGTGGAAGCGGATCGACTGGGATACCGCCATCGACGAGATTTCCGAGAAGGTACTCGAGGAGGTCACGACCGGGCACTACGACGGTATCAGCGGGTTCACACCGATCCCGGCGATGTCCCCGGTCTCGTTTGCTAGTGGCAGCCGACTGCTCAACCTCCTCGGTGGGGTCAGTCACTCCTTCTATGACTGGTATGCCGACCTGCCGCCGGGCGAACCAATCACCTGGGGCCACCAGACCGACAACGCCGAGAGCGCTGACTGGTACCACTCGGATTACATCATCGCCTGGGGCTCGAACATCGACATCACCCGCATCCCCGACGCGAAGTACTACCTGGAGGCCCGCTACGACGGCGCGAAGACCGTGGGAATCTTCACGGACTACTCCCAGACGGCGATCCACTCCGACGAGTGGCTCTCCCCGGATGCGGGCACTGACGCCGCGCTGGCCCTGGGGATGGCCCGGACCATCGTCGAAGAGGGACTCTACGACGCCGAGCACCTCAAAGAGCAGTCAGACATGCCCCTGCTGGTCCGGGAGGACACCGGGAAGTTCCTCCGGGCTGCGGAGGTCGACGGCGTCTCGGGCAATGAGAAGGTCATGGTCATGGTCGACGAAACCGGGTCGCTCCGGAAGGCCCCCGCGTCGCTGGGGGACCGGGCGGGGAAGTACGACGCCGACGCGTCGATCGAACTCGACTTCGATCCACAACTCTCGGTGGACCGGACAGTCAGTACGACCGACGGGACTGTCGAGGTCCGGTCCGTGTGGGAACGACTCCGGGAAAAACTCGCGGAGTATACGCCTGGGGAGGTTTACGAGACGACCGGCGTTGGCGAGGAGACGGTCCAGCGAGTCGCCAGAGAGTTCGCCGAGGCCGACCGCGGGAAGATCATCCACGGGAAGGGGGTCAACGACTGGTATCACAACGACCTGGGCAACCGGGCGATTCAGCTTCTGACCACCCTGACCGGGCACATCGGTCGTCGCGGGACCGGTTTCGACCACTACGTCGGCCAGGAGAAGATCTGGACGTTCAACGGCTGGAAGAACCTCTCGTTCCCGACCGGGAACGTTCGGGGGATGCCCACGACGCTGTGGACTTACTACCACGCCGATATCACCGAGGAACAGCCGGAGTTGGCCGAACGCATCGAGGAGTCGGTTTCGAAGGACTGGATGCCGCTGTATCCCGAAGAGCGGTCCGATGGGACCCGCCCCGACCCAAGCATCTTCTTCGTCTGGCGGGCGAATTACTACAACCAGGCCAAAGGCGGCATGGCGGTCCGGGAGAACCTCTGGCCGAAACTCGATCTGGTCGTGGACATCAACTACCGGATGGACACGACGGCGATGTTCTCGGATTACGTCTTGCCCTCTTCCTCGAACTACGAGAAGGACGACCTCTCGATGACGGACATGCACACGTACGTGCATCCGTTCACCAAGGCGATCGAACCACTCGGGGAGTCCAAATCCGACTGGGAGATCTTTCGCCTGCTCGCCGAGCGCATCCAACAGAAGGCCCGGGAACGCGATCTGGGCCCCATCGATGACCGCTCGTTCGACCGGCAGATCGACCTCCAGTCGGTTCACGAGGACTACGTTCGGGACTGGTTTACCGGCGAGGAGGGGGCCCTGGAGACTGCCCGGGACGGTGCGGAATTCGTCTTGGAGAACTCCACGGAGTCCAATCCGGACGACGGTGGGGAGATTACCTTCGAGGACACGGTCGAGCAGCCCCAGCGCTTCGAGGCGGCTGGTGACCACTGGACCTCGCCCCTCGAGGAGGATAAGACCTACACGCCCTGGATGGACTTCGTCCAGGACAAGGAGCCCTGGCCGACCTTCACGGGTCGCCAGCAGTACTACATCGACCACGACTGGTTCCTTGAACTCGGCGAGGAACTCCCGACTCACAAGGGTGCAGTCGACGAGCAGGACCCGGAGAAATACCCGCTTCGGTTCAACACTCACCACCCCCGGTGGGGCATCCACTCGACCTGGCGGGACGACAAGTACATGCTTCGGCTCAACCGGGGCGAACCGGTGCTCTACATCCACCCGGACGACGCCGAGCGACGGGGGATCGAGGACGGCGACCGGATCACGGCCCGGAACGAGGCCGACGAGATCTCGGCGATCGCGAAGATCTACCCCAGCGCGCAGGAGGGGACGGTCAAGATGACCCACGGCTGGGAGGACTACCAGTTCGCCGAGGGTGGGAACTTCAACACGGTGGTCACGATGATGCTCAAACCAACCCAACTCGTGCAGTACCCGGCCGATTCGGGCGAACACCTCCATTTCTTCCCCAACTTCTGGGGCCCGACCGGGGTGAACAGCGACGCGCGTGTCGAGGTCGAGAAACAGGGGGGTGACGGGCAATGACTGCCCAGGACCTCAGCGTCGACCTCGCGGATGGAATCAACCACCAGGTCGCGATGGTGATGGACCTCAACAAGTGCATCGGCTGTCAGACCTGCACGATCGGCTGCAAGACGACCTGGACGGAGGGTGACGGCCAGGAGTACATGTACTGGAACAACGTGGAGACCAAACCCGGTCGGGGCTATCCCAGAGACTGGGAGCAGCAGGGCGGCGGCTGGGAGTCCCCAGAACGTTCCGCCGTCGAGGACGGGGAGATGCCCAGCAAATCCGATTACGGGGAGGCCTGGGAGTTCAACTACGAGGAGGCCCTTCACTCCCCGAGCACAGAACAACTCGCCCCGAAAGGTGGTGCGCCCGACTGGGGCCCGAACTGGGACGAGGACCAGGGCTCGGGCAAGCACCCCAACTCGCAGTACTTCTACATGCCGCGGATCTGCAATCACTGTACGCACCCGACCTGCGTGGAGGCCTGCCCTCGCCAGGCGATCTACAAGCGTGCCGAGGACGGGATCGTCCTGGTGGACCAGGAGCGGTGTCGGGGTTACCGGTACTGCGTGGAGGGCTGTCCCTACAAGAAGGTCTACTACAACGCCGCGAAGAAGGCCTCCGAGAAGTGCATCTTCTGCTACCCCCGCCTGGAGGGTGAGGGTCCCGACGGGGAGGTGCACGGCCCGGTGTGTGCCGAGGAGTGCCCGACCCAGCTCCGGCTGGTCGGCTACCTCGACGACCGACAGGGCCCGATCTACAAGCTGGTCGAACAGTACGAGGTTGCGATCCCGCTCCATCCGGAGTATCAGACCTCGCCGAACGTCTTCTACATCCCACCCTTCGACGCCCCGCCACAGATTGACGAGGAAGGTGAGACGACGGACATCGACCGCATCCCGACCGAATACCTGGAGGATCTCTTCGGCGACCAGGTCCACGACGCCCTGGAGACACTCAAGCGGGAACGGGCCAAGGTGAACCGTGGCGGGAGCAGCGAGGTGATGGAGATTCTGACGAGCAACAATCCGGCGCAGAAATACCGTCTGGAGGTGTTCGACGAATGACGACTGGAATTCGTCGAGCTCGCCAGGGCGGTTACCTGGAGATTGTTCGACGAATGACGACTGGAATTCGTCGAGCTCGCCAGGGCGGTTACCTGGAGATTGTTCGACGAATGACGACTGGAATTCGTCGAGCTCGCCAGGGCGGTTACCTGGAGGTGTTCGACGAATGACGGCCGCTCGACAGTCGACTCTGGTGGTCGCAATCGCGACGCTGGTCGTCGCCTCGGCGCTCTTCGTTCCGGCCATCGCAGCCGGCGTGCCGGCCAATCAGGTCCCGGTCAGCTCACAACCCGATGCCGGTGACTCGCTGTCCCAGCCGACCGGCGACGCGTGGGCTGACGTGGAGTCGGCCCAGGTCCCCCTGACAAGTGCGCCGTCCGGCCTGCCGGACGCATCGATCGTCCAGACCGACTCGGTGACGGTCCAATCGGCCCACACCGACGACCGGATCTACGTCCGGCTCCAGTGGGACGACCAGACGGAAAACGCCTCCGAGGCGGCGCTTGATGCCTACGCCGACGGGGCCGCCGTCCAGTTACCGGCCAACGTCTCGACCACCCCGAGTGTCGAACTCGGGAGCCAGGACCAGCCGGTCAACCTCTGGTACTGGACGGCGGCTGACGGCGCCGAAGAGGCCCTGGCCGGCGGCTACAACCCCGGCAGCATCACGGCGCTGGAGGAGACGACCGTCCAGACCCACGCGACACACGACGGGGACACCTGGACGGTGGTGTTCGAGCGCTCGCTCGAAACTGACGCCCCCGCACGGGCCGACTTCGACCTGGAAACCGACGTCGACATCGCCTTTGCCGTCTGGGACGGCGCGAACGACGAGCGCTCCGGGCACCACGCCTACAGCGAGTGGTACACCCTCCCGCTCGGGCCCGGGGATACCGGCCCCGCTGCACAGTACCTGCTCTGGGCTGTCGCGGGTATCGGCATCGTGATCGCGCTGCTTATCGCCGCCCGGGCACGGGGCGGGGACTGATCAATGACTACGACCCAGCAATCGACGCCATCCGTGACCGACGCCGCCGAAGCTGCCCGAGGGACCGTCTATGGAACCCTCGCGAGGCTGTACGAGGAACCTGACGAAAAACTGTACGAGGTGCTCGCGGACGGGACCCTCTTCGAAGAGCTCGGGCGACTTATCGAGGAGTCGGCGCTTGCCGTCTCGGTGCCGACGGTCCGGACCGACGAGGACTACGAACTGCTCTGTGCCCGGTTCAACGACGTGTTTGTCGTGGGCTATCCCGATCCGCCGGTGCCACGCTACGAGTCGGAATACGTCGATCGGGGGTGGAACGACACGAACCTCGATCTCGCCCGCGCCTACGAGTACTTTGATTTGGAAGTCGACGAACGCACGCGGGACCACCACGATTATCTCCCCTACGAACTGGAGTTCGTCGGCTATCTGGCTCGACTCGCGGCCACCGGCGAGGACGGGGCCACGCGTGCCCGGGCCGATTTCCTGGACCGCCACCTCGAACCGTTCGTCGCTGGTCTGGAGGCCGCGATCGACGAGGAGGTCGGGACCGGGATCTACGACCCGATCGTCTCGTTCACCGCGGCGTTTGTTCGCGCCGATCTGGCGGCCCTCGACGACGAGGTGACCGTGGAATGACGAGCACGGCGACGGGGACGGCTTCGCGCTGGCCCTCCGGCTCAACCGACCCCGAGACGACTCGCCTGGCGGCTGGGATCCTCGCGCTCGTCCCCGCTGTTGCGCTGTTGCTCGTCACGATCGTCGACAGCGGGCCGGTCGGTACCCGGTTCCCCTCCGGAATCCACGAGCCGATCGCCCTGCTCGCGATTTTGGGCCCCGCGAGTGCGGCGCTCGTCCTGGGACTGAACACCGCTGACGTGTCTGTTCGCGTGGCGATGCTCTTCGTGGGGGTGTTCGGGCTGCTCTCGGCCGTCTCCGAGACGGCCATGGCCCCGGCCGCCATCGCCCTCGCCGGAGCGACGGTCCTCCTCGCTGCAACCGCCGTTAAAACCGCCGACAGTCCGGGCCAGGTCGTGGTCACTGTCGCGTTCACTGTCGGCGTGCTCGCCTCGATGGCCGGTGCGTTCGGCTTCGAGCCGGCTTTTACCCGGAGCCTGGGATCCGTGGCCGTCGCTGGTGCGATCGTTGGACTTCCCGCATTTGTCGGCTGGTCCCGGCGGTCGGTTTTCGTCGGCCTCCTGGCGGGTGCGGTTGTGGCCGGCGTCGGGATCGCGGTGCCCGCGCTGGTCGCTGCCGTCGGCCTGCTCGGAATGGGAATCGTGGGGCTCCCGCTCGCAGTGCTCGTGGTTGGGGCAGTTGGTGGGGGAACTGCGGTCACGCGGGCCGTCGAAACGGGACGGCTCCCGATGGCTCTCGCTGGCCTCCTCGTGCTGGTCGCCGGCGTTCCGGCGACGATCCCGCGGGCACTCGCCCTGATAGTGGGAGTGGCTCTGCTCCTGGAGGGCTCACGATGACGGAGGAGCACCGCGATGCAGTGGGCGCTGACGGGGTGCGGTCAGTTCGTGGCGTCCGGCTCGGGACGGCCGAGCCGGCCGACTATTCGGCGGCGGATACCACTCCGGTCGAGGACGCGTCCATCGAGGAACTCGCGGCGATGCTCGAAGATTCGGCGGCCCCAACCCGCCGTCGGGCGGTCCTGGCCCTTGCTCGACGGAACCCTGAGCCGGCCGTGATTCGAACGCTGGCGGAACTCGCACGGTCTGACCCGGACGACCAGGTCCGGCAGTTCGCTGTCGAGGCGACCGGGAAACTCGACGGTGACCCACAGGTAGCACTCGATCTGCTCGAAGCCGACGCGGATCCCTGGGTCCGTGCGGAGGCAGCGGTCGCACTCGACCGACTGGCTCGGGACGCTCACGAGACGACCTTCGAGACGCTACTCGAAGACGAGGCCGTCGGCGTCCGGCGAAACGCGCTGATCTCCCTCGTTCGGATCAGAGGCGATGGGGCGCGTGATCTCTTGCTTGAAGCCCTGGACGACCCGAGCGATCGAGTCAGGGAGTGGGCCGTGAAACTTCTCGGCGGGTTCGACGACGATGAGACGGTGCGCACGGCGCTGAAACGGGTCCTCGACGATGAGACCGAAATAGAGGTCGTGCGCGAGACGGCCGCCCGCTCGCTCGGGGCCCGCGGCCAGGATGTCGAAGATCTCCTTGAAGATGGGACCGGGACTGCCTCGGCCGACGATCACATGCTCAACCACGTTCCCGATCGGTAGCCCGACACCGATTTCAGACACGAATGTGCCGTTCGGCGACACATTCATTTCACCGCCAACTGTCAGTTTAAAGAGATCGACGAGGAATGCTGGAATCGCTATCCCACCTGAATACCCGCCTGAAGCTCTTCGAGAAGGTTTCTCTGTTGCTGGTGATCATGGTGCTGCTCGCGGGGAGCAACATCGCGGTCATCTACGTCTACCACCAGCAAGCCGAACAGGTGGGCAACTCGGTCAACGTCGCCGGACAGGAGCGAATGTTGACCCAGCGGATGGCCCATCTCGCAAACGAGGTGGACCGGGGGGAGGATCCGGAATACGCCCGTGAACGGCTTCGGATCGCCCGCGATCGCTTCGAGCGCAACCTCGACGTACTCATAGACGGTGGAACTGTCCCCGACCAGAATCTCAATCCGGCCGTCGGGAGTGACAGCACCCGCACGCAGGTCACACTGAGTGGCGAGTCCGTCGCCGCGGCGCCACCCGCGGTCGAACCCGAACTCGAAGAACTGGAGACGGCCTGGACGGAGTACCGGGCGCACGTCGACGTCGTTCGGACGGCCGACCCGGAGTCGCCGGCCTTCCAGGAGTCGATGACCTACATCAACCGGCACAGCGATCGGCTGCTCGCCATCAGCGACTCGGTCACCGCCGAGTTCGCGGTGGTCCTTCGCGAGAGCCGGGCGCTCCTCGGGCAGCTCCTGGTCGTTCTGCTCGCTGTCGACATCGTCGTCGCGAGCCTGGGGGGACTCGCAGCGAGACGGCTTATCGGACTTCCGATGGCCGACATGGCCCGTGCTGGCCGGCGACTGGCCCGTGGCGAGGAGGCGGCCATCTCCGAAACGGACCTGCCGATCGACCATTCCCTGCCCGAAGCGGCCAAACGCTCTGAGCTCGCCCAACTCTCCCAGTCCTTCCGGGCCGTCCAGGCCTATCACCGCACGGCCTCGAAGCAGGCTCAGGCCCTGGCCCGGCGGGACTTCGACGATCCAGTTCTGGACGAGCAGGTACCGGGGGAACTCGGTCGCTCGCTCTCCAAGGTGCGGGTGGATCTGCCGGATTACATCGAGGAGCTCCGTGCGACGACGGAGAAACTCGACGCGCTCGTCGAGGCGGCCCCGGTTGGTATCTGCATCGTGGGGCCAAACGGGACGGTAAAGCGCTGGAACCCGGCTGCCGAACAGATCTTCGGCTGGGCGGCTGAAACCGTCGAGGGCACCGTGAATCCGGCATTACCACCGGAGCGGACCGACGCCTTCAGGCAGTTGCTCTCCTCGGCCATCGTCGACGGCCCCGTGACCGGAATCGAGACGGCCTGGCGGACCAAAGGCGGGGAGCGTGTCGATGTGAGCCTCTCCCTGTCGCCGGTTCCCGGCCCAGAGGAGACCCTGGAAGGGGTCATGGTCGTCATCGAGGACATCAGCGATCGGAAGGAACGGGAGCGAACCCTGCGCCAGCACCGGGACGAACTGGAGATGCTTACCCGGGTTTCCGATCTGGTGCTCGCGATCACCCAGGAACTCCTCGAGTCCTCCAACCAGGACCGCATCGAACGCACGGTCTGTACGTCCCTGTCAGATTCACCGCTGTATGAACAGGCCTGGATCGGCACGGAACAGGCGAACGAGCCGAGACTTGCGGTTCGGGCCGCCTCGACGGAATCGATGGTGGGTGAATCGATTCCACTCGATGCCGGGACCGCCACCGCCGAGGCGGTCGGTGACGCGTTCGAGGACGGGACGATCCAGGTCCGGAAACTGGGCCCGGAGACCGTCGACGATCACCCGTCCCATGAAGTGCCAGTTCCGGGAACCATCGCGGCCGTTCCACTGGTCCACCATGGGGCTGTCTTCGGCGTGCTCGTGGTGACGACCGACCGGGAGCACGCCTTCGAGGAGCGTGAGCGGACCGGGCTGCGGACGCTGGGCCGGACCGTCGGATTCGCCATCGACGCGATCACCGACAAGAAACTCCTCTTTGCCGAGACGGTGATCGAGTTGGCCTTCGACGTCTCCGAGACGGACCTCCCGCTGGTCGCGACGACACGGTCTCTGGACTGTCAGGCCGGTCTCGTCGGGGTGGTTGCCGGGGCCCGCCACGACACGCTCGACGCCTATCTAGAGTTCGAGGGCGCGGAGTTGGACGCGATTCTCGATCAGGTGGCCGAGGAACCTGGAATCACAGCGGTCCGTGCGGTCGCGACCGACGCCGAGCCCTACCGGGTCAAGCTCACGTTCGGTGCGGACTCCCCGGTGACCGAGCTCTTCGACCGCGACGCCCGATTGCGGGCCGTGGACCTCCAGGGCGGCAGTGGAACCTATACAGTTGCCGTCCCAACAGATGCGGACATCGAGTCGACGGTCGATCTCGTCCAGTCGGTCGCGCCCGCTGCGACCTTCGTGGCGAAGACCGAACAGGAACGCCAGGCGGTCCTCGGGAGTGACACGGCGGACACTATCCGGGAAGTCCTGACCGACCGTCAGTACGAGGTCTTCACCTCGGCGTACTTCGGCGGGTACTTCGAGTGGCCCCGAAACCAGACCATCGAAGATCTCGCTGCGGATCTGGGGATCGCGGGCTCGACGTTCAACAACCACCTGCGTCACGCTCAGCGAAAGATCGCGGACGTGTTGTTCGGGCCCGGCGAGGAGGACTGAGTTTTCGAATTGGGATCGAACGCAGTTTGACGCCCCTTAACGACGGTTTTGAGCATTTCTTGGATGTGCTTCAGCCCGGGGACACTATCTATCTAGGGCCGCCTCTACCCCCCGAATAAAGATAACTTGCCAACAGGTTATCGGGGGTTCCGGTTGAACCCAGATTCATCACGGGGCAATCTGACCATCGAGCTCCCACCTATCCATGGCAATCCAACAACGTCACCCACCGATCGACGGTCCGGCACCGGACGAGAGCGTCCGACCGACGGACGCCTCCCTGTGGGTCGAACTGGAGATCGACCGACACGAGGACGCCCGGTGCCCAGTTGCGGGACACACGGCACAGCCAATCAACGGCCGGATCCAGATCGCCGGCGAGATGTGCCACGCCACGATCAGCGACGAGCGCGACGGGGACCGCGCGACCGTCTACACGACACGGATCGACGAGGCCTGCCCGTGTACGATGATCTGTCGCGCCGGCGTTTCCCCGACGGCACTTTCAGTCGAGGACGGCTCCCTAGTGGTGACTGCCTACCTCGACTCGCGGGAGCGCCTCCTGGAAGTCACGAGCACCCTCGAAACCGGGGCGGACGAGTGGGTCCTGCGTCGACTCGTTCCCGCCGAAGACGGTCCCGATCCGGAGACTGGGGGACCGGGCCATTCGATAGACGGGGTCGCCGTGACCGAGAAACAACGCGAGGCCGTTCGGACGGCCATCGACATGGGCTATTACGAGGAGCCACGCGAGGCTTCGCTCTCGGATCTGGCGGCCGAACTCGATCTCTCCACGTCGGCGCTCTCTCAACGGCTGAACGCCGTCGAGACGAAACTGATCGAAGGACTCGCCGCCGATCTGTGACGGGGAGCGACACGCCAATCAGCACCGAGATGGACCCGTTTCTCGACGCGATCGCCTCACGAGAGGTGGCGCCGGCGGGCGGTTCCGGGGCCGCGGCCGTCGGCGCGATCGGTGCGGCACTCGCGGAGATGGCTGCCGTCCACACGGCCGCGGCCGGGCAACAGGGAGATCAGGTCGAGGGAATCGGCGAACGACTGGCCGCCGATCGGCGACTTCTACTCGAACTTGCCGACGCGGACGCCAGAATCGTCGAATCCGCATTTGGCGGCACGCCGGACCTCGATCGCCGAACCCACGAACAGCTCGTCGCGGTCCCACTCGCCATCGCCGAGACGTGTCTGAACGTGCTTTCGGGGGCCAGGGAGCTCTCGGAACTTTCCATCGACAGTGTGGGACAGGACCTGCAGACGGGCCGCATGCTCGTAACGGGGGCGCTCCGGGCGGCGCTGGCCACGGCGTCGGGGAACCTCGACTTTCTGGAGGGGCCGGCCCGCGAGCGACTGGCGGACCGGGTGACGGCGGCCGAGAACGCGGCCGCATCACTTTCGGACGCCGATCGACGCGAGTGATCAGGCGGTTCGGATGGTGGCCTGTTCGTCCGCGGGGGGTTCCGCGGTGGGCCCCTTCCGGCGGGCCCAGAACAGGAGAACGACCGGCAGCACCACCACCGACGTGAGAAACGAGTAGGCGACGCTGATCGAGATGAGGAGGCCGAACTGGATCAAAATCGGCGTGATCGAGAGCACGAAGAGCGCTAGCCCGGCGCTCATGGTGGTCACGGTGGTCCCAAACAGCGCCCCACCAGTCCCCCGAAGCGTAATTCTGGCCGCCGTGAGGGGGTCTGTGTGCTCGATCTCCTCGACGAACCGGTGGACGACGTGAATCGAGTAGTCGATTCCGACCCCAACAGTCACCGAGAGGATCGTCGCCGTCAGCGTGTTAAACGGGATCCCCAGCAGTCGCATCGTCGCGACGAGATACGCCACCGTGAGGACGATGGGACTCAGGGTGACGAGGCCGAGTTCCGGGTGTCCCTTCAGCAGGAAGTATACGAGGACGAGAAAACCGGCGGCCAGGGCCAGTGCGATCGCGAGACTCGACACGGCCGAGGCAAAGACGCTGTCGGCGACCCGCTGGAAGACTACCGTGGTCCCGGTTTCGACCGCATCGAAGCGCATTCGCTCGGCGACCCGTCTCGCGTCCGCGGTCACCGTCGCGTCGCTCGCCGAACTCTCGACCGCGTAGACGACTCGGGTGCTGCGGTAGTCGGAGCTGAGATACTGCTCGGCTCGATCGCCGGCTGGGGACGCCAAAAGCGTCTCGTAGATCGTCTCGAGGTTCTGGTCGGGGATCCCGTCATCGTTCAGGTCGTTCCGGTCGACGAGCGCTCGAAACGTGTCCGATTCGGCCGCGTGCTCCTGGATCACCGTGTTGATACTGGTCGATTGGGCCTGCCGTCCATCGCGGACGAACGAATCGGGCGGATCACGGCCGGCCCGTGAGAGTGCGGTTAGTGACGTATCTGCCGTGAACTGTCCCTCGGCGTAGACCGTCACCGTGTCGTGGTCGGTGGTCTCGAACCGGTCCTCGAGGAAGTGGGTGTTCGCCGTCGTCGTGTACTCGCCAGGGGCCATCGGGCCGGGGAGCGAGTCGAGGTAGTCCGGCAAGTCCTCGGGCGGGAGCATGTCCTCGTCCTCGAAGGAACTTCCCACGTCCTGCCCGTAATACCCTGCAGCGCCCGCCGTCAGGAGCAACGTGAGCAGGAACAGGGTGGGGATCTTGCTGGTGAGTTCGAGCGGAACCGGCAACAGTCGACCGAGCGCGGAGTCCTCGGCCCCCAGCGGCGTGGGCGACCGTCGCGGGATCGAGGACTGAACGCGCAACCGCTCCAGGGCGACCTTTCCGGCGGGCAGGAAGAGCCCGAAGACGAGCGCGACGGCGCTGATCCCGAGCGCCGCGACGAGGCCGAACTCCGCGATCGGCGAGAGCCCACTGGCCATGTTCGCGGAGAACCCGATGGCGGACGTCAGGGTCACCATGACGAACGCACCCAGAAGCGGGGCGAGCGTTCGACGCATGGGCTCACCGATCCCTCCGGATTCCTCCTCGCGATACCGATTGATGATGTGGATGCCAAAATCGACGCCGATAGCGAGCAAGAGCGGCGGGATCGCGACCTGGAGTTGCGAGAACGGGATTCCCAAAAGTCCCTGCAGTCCGAAGGTCCAGACGAGGGCCATCCCGAGAGCGAGAACGCCCAGGAACACGTCGAATGGGTCTCTGAAGGCGACCGCGAGGAACAGCACGAGCAGGACGACCACGGCCGGGATCGAGGCCGACAGTGAATCCTTGAGGACTTGCTGGTTCTCGTAGTCCGTGATTCCCGAGCCGAACACGCGCATGTCCCCCGTCGCCGTCGCCGCGATCTGCCGGGTCTCCAGTTGCACCGATTGCAGCGAATCCTCGTCCACGTCGTGGGTCACGACCCCGATGGTCGCCCCGGCACTCCCCTGTTTTTGGTTTCGCTTTTCGCCGAGGAGCGACTGACCGGCCGGATCGTCCATAACTGCTCGCACCGCAGCCTGTCGCTCGCTGTCGGTGGCCCGCTCGATAGCCCTGATCTGATCCGCGTGGGTGCGTGCGGTCGGATCGAGTTCGCGAGCGACCAGCGAGGCGACACTCCGGGTCTCGGTCACGTGGAGGTCGGGGCGATCGGCGACTCGCTTCTGGATGGTCAACATCTCGATGAGCCCCGACTGAGAGAGCACGTCTTGCTGGCTGTAGAGCAACAGTGTGGCCTTGGAATCCGGCTCGAACGGTTGCTCGAAGGTCTCTTCGACCAGTTCCTGGGTCGCGTACGCATCGACGTCCTCGGAGAAGTCGTCCGTGCCCGCACTCATCGTGATGTCGTCGAGCCCAGTGGCGAACCCGGCGGTGAGGAGCAGGAACACGAAAATGACCGCGAGCGGCCGCTCGACGACCGCCGTCGTGAGTCCCGTAGCGAGTCCGGAGCCGCGGCCCATTATCGGAACTGGGCCGCGAGCCAGTTTCGTTGCCAGACCGCCCCGACCAGGATGACCCCCAGCCCAGCCAGGCCGCCCAGGAGCCAATCTGGCAGGTTTCCGTCCGGTGCCGCGGTGACGGTCACGCCCACCACGTGTGTGCGTGAGAGTTCCGTGTCGCCGTCCTGAGTCAGGTACTGGAAGTCAGTCGCGAGCCCGAAGGTCTTCGCGGGGGCCGAATCGGCGGCACTCACCGCGTAGCTGATCGTCTCGGACTCGCCCGGCTCCAGGTGCGGAATCATCGCCTCGTCGTCCGTCGAGTCGAGTGGCGGGTCGAGGTACGCTTTGGCCTCGATCTCGGAGACTGGACGGTCGCCGGCGTTGTGCACGGTCACCTCGACCGTCTCGGTGCTGCCCGCCTCGACGGTTGCGTTTTGCACCGTCACCTCGAACTGGTCGCGCTCGGCCGCGATCGTTGCCGTGGCGGGCATGGGGTCACTCCCCTGTCGATCGCCCCGGACATCGGTGTAGGCCACGTTGAGGGTGACTCCCTGGTGGCTCTCGGAAACGCTGTCGCTTACGTCCACGGCGTAGCTGACTGTCGCCGTCTCCCCTGGCTTGAGGGCCTCGACGGCTTGCTGTGGGGAATCCAGATACACGTTCGGGTTCTCGAAGTCGAGTTTCACCACCGGTTCACGAACCGTCCGTGGGCCGTCGTTTCGGATTTCGACCACGTATGATCGCTCGTCGCCGGCCTGGAGGTCCCCGGTGGCGTTCACGACCGAGAAGGACTGCTCGGGGACCGGGCTGAACCCGGCTGATAGGTCGGGATCCGCCCGGACGAGGCCGTCCGAATCGGTGTAGCGGACGGTTCCGTCGACCGCGTACTCGCGGACGGTCGTCTCCGGGTTCACGGTGAGGTCGTAGGTGACGGTTTTGGACGCCCCTGGGTCGAGTGTGCCGACGTAGGTTTCCGCGCCCGTACCGGACACGAAGGAGGCCCCTGGGCTCGTCGATTCGAGGGCGAGACGGGTGTCTGTGGCCTGCTCGGAGCCGACGTTCGTGAGTGTTCCGGTGAGGGTGCCATCGGCCCCGACCTGGGCGTCTGTCGTGACGTTCGTCAGTTCGAAGCGGGCCGTCTCCTCGACAGTCACTTCGATGGTCTCCTCGACGGTGTGGCTGTGATCCTGGGAATACTGGGTCGTGTTACTGGACCAGTACTGGGCGACGTGGGAGTAGTCGAGTTCGACCTCGAGGTCATAGGCTCCGGGTTCGGCGTCCTCGGGAACGGTCACCGCAACCTGGACTTCTCGTGGCCGTTCCTCGGAGACCGATCCCAGGGCGAAAACCTCACTCTCGATATCGAAGGGGGCATCGTCCGCGGTCGCCTCGACGGTGACGTCACGAGCGGTGAGGACGGCCGCCCGCTGATCCGGGCCACCCCACTGGAGGTCCCCGTCGTTCCGGACCTGGAGTGTCAGTTCAGTCGCCTGTCCCGGGGCGAGTGTCGGGGCCGGAGCCGAAACCGAGAGATCGGGTTCACCGCGGATGCTTCCAGTGTCGGCCCCGAGCGCGAGTCCGGGACCGACGGCGATACTGAGAACGACCGTGAGCGCGAGCAGAGCGGCCAGCCGTGACATGGGCCCGGATTGGCGGTGTCTGGGGGAACGTGTTGTCGGGAACATGTGGGCCGACCCGAACATGTCCGTGACCGTTTATACCCGTGTTCGCCGATAAGGGAGAGTCGATGCCAGTTGTCGAACTGACGATCACGATGCCGCCGGACTCGTGGGTCGCCGAAGTCACGGGAAACGCTCCCGAGACCACCCTTCGAGTGCTCACGGTGCTGATCGATGATGGCGTCGGTCACGCCGTCCTCGAAGCCGAAACGACCGATCCAGGTTCGATCCTGGCGTGTTTGCAGGCCCAGGACTCGCTCACGGCGGTCGATCTGCTCTCCGTCGACGAACGCCGTGGCGTCTTCCAGATCGAGACCGCGGAGACCGCCATCCTCGAACCGTTTCTCGCGGCGGGCGTGCCACTCGAAACCCCGATCCATATCCAGGATGGCGTCGCAACCTGGCAGTTCACGACCTCCCAGGGTCGACTCTCGGCACTCAGCACCCACCTCCAGGAGTCGGGGCTTTCCTACCGCGTCGATCGAATCGGCGACGCCGAACCGACGGATCTGGCGAGCGGGCCGGGGTTGACCGACCGACAGCGGACGGTCTTTGCGGCCGCCTATGGAGCCGGGTACTTCGAGATCCCCCGCGAGGCGACGATCGGAGCGGTGGCCGAACAGACGGACGTGAGCAAGTCCACGGCGAGTGAGATTCTCCGCCGGGCAGTCAGGAACATCGTCGAGTGGTACGCACCCGACAGTTCCGCTGACGGACGGCCCGCAAGTGGATCGAACGGAACCTTCGCCGGACTGTAACCGAACTGGACTCATATTGAATCCAACACATGGCAGAACTCATCGATAACGTCGAGCAGTCGGATCGAGTCGAGGCCCTCTACGAATTCGTGACACGCGTCCAGGAGGGGGCGGACGCGGCGTCGATCGCTACGGAGTACACGGACGCGATCGAGGCCGTCAGGCCGTATGACGTGCTGGTGATCGAACACACGCTGCTTGCGGAAGGTGCTTCGATTCCCGCGGTCAAAGAAGAGATCGAACCGATTCTGGCGGAGTTTCGGCCCGCACTCGAGGCACACGACTGGGACCAGCCGGCAGCCGGGCATCCCATCGACAACTTTCGCCGGGAGAACCGGGCGATCGAGTCACACCTCGCGGAGATCACCAGCCTCGCGGCGGAGATCGAGGGGGCGACGGAGCCGCCACTCCAGGCCGTCGGGAACCTGCAGTCCCACATCGAGGCGCTTTCGGGGATCGATCGGCACTTCGTCCGGAAGGAAAACGAACTTTTCTCCCATCTTGAAGACCACTGGAAACACGACCGGCCGCTCGGGGTCATGTGGTCGATTCACGACGATATCCGCTCGCTGCGCTCCACCCTCGAATCGATGGCCTCGAATCCGGAGACGAATCCGGCGACCCTCTCGACGCTCTGCACCCGGCTTTCGAACCTCCTGCAGGGCCTGATCTTCAAGGAGGAACAGGTCATCTTCCCCGTGGCACGCGAGACGCTGACCGACGCGGAGTGGGAGCCGATTCAACGGGAGAGCGCCGAGATCGGGTACTTCGAGATCGAACCGACGTTCACCTATCTGGATTCGGCTGATCCCGCGGCCGACACGGACGATTTCGTTGGATCGGGGGACACTGGCTCGCTTCCCGCTGGGGCCGTCGAGTTCGGGCTCGAAACCGGCTCGCTCACGCTGTCGGAGGTCCAGATGCTCTTCGACACCCTCCCGATCGACGTGACCTACGTGGACGAGGACGACCGGGTCCGTTATTTCAACAACCCCGAGGATCGGATCTTCCCCAGATCCGGCTCGATCATCGGTCGGACGGTCCAGAACTGTCACCCGCCGGAGAGCGTCGACCGGGTGGAACAGATCCTCTCGGCGTTCCGGGCCGGCGAGCAGGACCGGGCCCGGTTCTGGATTCAGAACGACGAGGCGTTCGTCGTGATCGAGTATTACGCCCTTCGAGACGAGCGTGGGAACTACCGGGGAACACTGGAGGTCACCCAGGAGGCGAGTGACGTTCGCAGCCTGGAGGGGGAAAAACGACTGGTCGACTGGGGCGAGTGAGCGGTCGCCCGGCCGGACGAACATGTTCGTCAGAATCCCTTCGCCGGCCCATGGCGAATATTCAGGTGCGAATGCATCTAGTTACGTCACGAGCGAGCCCAGTCGGGTCGTGTCGAACAATCTGTGACTCTCGACGGTGGTCGGCATGAGCATGTTCTGCTATCAGTGCCAGGAGACCGCGGCCAACGAGGCCTGTACCGACGTGGGCGTCTGTGGGAAGGACGCCGAGACGAGCAACCTCCAGGACCTCCTGGTCTGGGAACTCAAGGGCCTGTCCGCCATCGCCGAGCGGGCACGGGCGGAAGGAATCTCTGACGAAGCCCTCGACGTCTTCGTCGCCGAGAGTCTCTTCTCGACGATCACGAACGTCAACTTCGACCCCGAGTGGTTCGAGGACCGGATCGAAGAGACCCAGCGCCGACGCGCGGCGTTGCGGGAGACCTACGAGCGCGAGGTCGGCGAGCTAGACGACTCTTCGTTGCCCGAGGCAGCGACCTGGACCGGCGAGGGCCCCGCAGACTTCCACGAGAAGGCCGACCCATCCACGGTCGGCGCGTTGCGCACCGAAGACGAGGACCTGCGCTCGCTCAGGGAACTGCTCACCTACGGGCTGAAGGGAATCGCCTCGTATGCCGATCACGCCTCCGCCCTGGGCGAAACGAAAGACGAGGTCTTTGCCTTCGTCACCCGTGGGCTGGCCGCAACGGTGGACGATCGCTACGACGCGGAGGAGCTGACGAACCTCGTCCTGGAGGCGGGGGAGGTCGGCGTCGAGGTCATGGAGACCCTCGATACGGCCCACACCGAGTCGTTCGGCCACCCCGAGCCGACCGAGGTCGACATCGGCGTGGGCGACCGGCCGGGGATCCTGATCAGCGGGCACGACATGAAGGACATGGAGGAGCTCCTCGAACAGACCGAAGGCGAGGGTGTGGACGTGTACACTCACGGCGAGATGCTGCCGGCGAACGCCTACCCGGCGTTCAAGGAGTACGACCACTTCGTGGGCAACTACGGCAACGCCTGGTGGGAACAGCACCGGGAGTTCGAGGCGTTCAACGGGCCGGTCCTCCTGACGACGAACTGCCTGGTCCCGCCGTCGGACTCCTATGCCGACCGCGTGTACACCACGGGCGTCGTCGGGTTCCCCGGGGTTTCTCACATCGACGGTCGCGAGGACGGCGAACCCAAGGACTTCTCGCCACTCATCGAGGCCGCGACGGGCACGGAGTCGCCCGAACAGATCGAATCCGGCACGATTCCCAACGGCTTCGCGCACAAGTCGGTTCTCGACCGGGCCGACGAGATCATCGCGGGCATCCAGGCCGGCGACATCCGTGGCTTCGTGGTCATGGGCGGCTGTGACGGTCGGCACACCGAGCGGAACTACTACACCGAGATGGCAAAGGAACTCCCGGAGGACGTGATCATTCTCACGGCCGGGTGTGCCAAGTACCGGTACAACAAGCTGGATCTGGGGGATATCAACGGCATCCCGCGGGTGCTGGACGCCGGCCAGTGTAACGACTCCTACTCGCTCATCCGGATCGCGACGGCGCTCCAGGACGCCCTCGACGTCGAGGACATCAACGACCTCCCGATCGCCTTCGACATCGCCTGGTACGAGCAGAAGGCCGTCACCGTGCTTCTGGCCCTCCTGAGCCAGGGTGTCGAGGACATCCGGCTGGGTCCCACACTGCCCGGCTTCCTCTCTGCGGGCGTGACCGACCTGCTCGTCGAGGAGTTCGGAATCAAACCGATCGATACCGTCGAATCCGACATCCAGGAGATCCTCGCCACGATCGACGGAGAGCCGACCCAGCCCGCGATGTCAGACTAGGAGAAATCCGCGTCCGCGCTTTGCTCGGCGAGGTATTCGCCGATGATCCGGCCTTCGGCGCGTTTGAGCGTCTCGCTGCAGGTCGATTTTGCGATGTCGGCCGCCGCCGCAACGTCAGTCAGGGTCGCGTTCCGAGGCGAATCGTAGTACCCCATCTCGTGGGCGGTCTCGACGAGCGCTCGCTGTCGGTCGGTCAGAAGGGAGCCCGTTTTCAGCCGTTCGCGGACCTCCTCGACGGTGTAGGTAATCTGGAACGCCGAGAGCTCTTCGCCCAATTGGGAGAGCCGCTCCTGTGAGGTCGTGATCTCCCAGGTCGCCGCCCCGTCTTGCAACTCGAAGGGCATCTCCAGGGGGATGCCCGACCCGACGATCGGAAAGAGCAGCGTCGGCTCGGTCGTCTCGAACTGCACCAGCGCGGTGTCCCCCGCCTGGCCCAGTACCGTCAGGTCCTGGGTCTCCTCGACGGTTTCGATCTCCGCGACCATCGCATCGAGGGCCGAACAGGTGATCTCGACGAGTCCGACGCCAGTGTCCGCGCCCGCGACCGCCGAGAGGACTCTGATCTTTGCCTCCGGGTACGCCCGCGAGATCGCGCCGATCCAGAGGCGGTCCGGGATCTCGATCGAGAGGATTGCATGGACCATTCCCGTTCGGGTGGACTTGCCGTTCACGGCTCGAATATGTTCGGATTCCCGCGGGGGCAGCCCCGAACGTGTTCGCCGGAACCTTTTGAAACTCGCCCGGCGAGGACGATGTATGGCCACGGTGACCGCCACGCGAACCATCGCGGCGTCCCCGGACGCGGTCCGCTCGCTGATCCGCACTGACGTGCCCGCGTTCATCCGGGCCTCCGGCTTCGACGCCGTGACCGTCGAGGGCGAGACCTACACCGTCTCCCGGACCATCGGCGTGGCGACCTTCGAGTTGACACTCACGCGAATCGAGAGCGAACACGTCCTCGAATTCGAGCAGACCGAGGGCATCTTCGAGGACATGTGGACGCGCTATCGCGTTCAAAGCGCCCCCGAGGGTGCCGAACTCGTCGCGACGACGGAGTTCACGCTGGGCGGTGTGCTCGGACCGGTGCTTGACAACTCGTTGATCAAGACCCAGCGAACGGGGGAGTTCACCGATCAGTTCGATTACGTCGAGCGCGAACTGACCTGACGGATTCGGGGCCTCAGGGCAGTAGCCATGGCCCACCGAGTACGAACAGGGTCGAGAGCAGCGCTTCGGTCTGGCCCAGTCGTTTCATGGGCGGGGAGTCACTGGTTATCGCCAGGTGTACGGTTCTGGCTGTCGAGAGCCCGAAGAGCACTGGCCCTGCCGGGCCGATCAAGCCTATCGACCAGCCGCCGAGCACCGCCACTACCGCCCCAACGGGGACGAGCAGCCATCGACCGGTCGAAATTTCCGACTCGGCTCGCGTTCGAGTCACGACCAGTCGAACCCGATAGGTGGCGAGCAGGTGATAGCCGGCGAAGAGGGCATAAAGCACCCCCAGAAGCCCGGGATTGGTGATCCCAAGGAGGTGAGCGCCTGCGGGAGCGATCACCGAGAGCCCCAGCACGCCAGCGGCCACGCCCCGCAGCCGACCGGCACCGCCCTGACCCCGGTAGCGGAGTTCCACGAGGACGGCGGGAACGGCGAGCACCCCGAGTGCCCAGATCGGGCCCTGCAAGACCACGAGCCCGCCGATGGCCAGGCTGACGAGCAGGGCCTCGACCGCCCCGATCACAGCGTACCGCCGCTTCTCGTGCCCCGCGGCGGCCCCGTGCCGGCGAACGGCCTCCCGGAAGAGCATGGCGCCGACGGTCAAAAGCCAAAAGAGGAGCACCGACACGAGCACCGTGCTCGTCCACGATACGCCCGCTCCGAGGCCGACGCTCACGGGGGTCAGCAGGCCGACGATCAGCAGTGACCGCGCTCCGTGTTCGGGTGGCAGCGGTGGTCGCAACTTGCGAAGGCGCATTGCCGTGGCGTTCTCCGTCTGCGGTTGTACACCCTTGCCCGAACATATTCGTGCCCCTTCGCTGGCGGGTTCTGTCGATTTCGGATCGAAGAACTGGCTCCTGTGGGAGGCCACTCACTCGAGACGCGGTAGCCACCGGCGCGTATGGCATCCACCGGCGGGCCGGAAAATCACGATTTGGCGGGGACTAGGGCCGATCCGTGTCCTGCAGGCTTCCGCCGATGATCAGTGCCGCCCCGATTATCACGAAGTTCTTGACGATGTACTGTCCCTCCAGGGTGAGACCGTAGGGGAATGCCGTGAACACGGCTTCCGGCACGAGGACGACCGGCAGGAACGTCCCGGGCATCTGGAGGGCCAGGAGCACCAGCCCGATCCGGGTCCAGGGCCGGTAGAGAAATCCCAGTCCGATCAGCATCTCCCAGATTCCCAGAACCGGGACGAAGATCCCGGCCGGCAGGAACCACACGGCTTCGGCCACCAGCGGGGCCGCCGGGCTCACGCCGATGACTTTCAGAGCGCCGAACCAGACGAAGACGATCCCGAGAGCCAGCCGTGCGGCCTGGAGCCCGTTGTCCGCCATCCAGCCGGTCACTCGCTGGTCAAGGGTCCTGAGTTCCGCTGCGATCGACCCGGTCTGCTCACTCGGCTCGACGGCCGAGGAATCACTTGGTTGTGTACTCATACTATATGGTAGGGGTTTACCGAGTATGAGTTGGCGCCCCACGTGATTGGTAGCACTCCGCGAATCGTATCATAGTGCCCGTTGGACCCCAATCGGGCGCTCCACGATCAAACACGGTGTGTGCGTTGGACTCGGTTTCCTGGGTTCGAATCCTCCGTCCATTTCATCTCGCTTTGCTCGAAGAAATGGGCCCTAGCGGATTTGAACCAGCGGAAACCTCACTCCGTTCGGTTTCCTGGGTTGCAAATCCGCTGGCCCTCTCCGCGTTGTCACGTCTCGTGACACCTTCGGGTCACTCGACGGTGACGGTCCCGAGAAATGGGCCCTAGCGGATTTGAACCTCGGTCACTTCGCTTCGCTCGTTCCCTGATTCAAATCCGTCGCCCATTTCATCTCGCTCCGCTCGAAGAAATGGGCCCTAGCGGATTTGAACCTCGGTCACTTCGCTTCGCTCGTTCCCTGATTCAAATCCGCTGGCCATTTCATCTCGCTTTGTTCGAAGAAATGGGCCCTAGCGGATTTGAACCACTGACGACGCGGTTATGAGCCGCGCGCTCTAACCAGACTGAGCTAAGGGCCCTGCCCGAGCGTACCCGTGGCTCTGCCTTGAGCGTTACCTTACAGAAGCGCCGCCGCCAGGGCTCGAACCTGGGACAACTCCGTTAACAGCGGAGTGCTCTACCAGCTGAGCTACGGCGGCTTGGGTTACCGTACTTGGCTACTTTTGATAGGGCTTTCGTTTCGGCTGGGGGTCCCGCCCCGCCGCCTCGCCCACCGTGGAACGAACTGGTCCACCCCATACGCATTAGGAAAGACTAATTTAGGTTTCACAAACTTTTCTTCCGAAATTTTAACTCCCGGAAGCCCGTCGGTCCATACGACGGATGAGCCTGCTCGCCAACCTGCTCCTGGTCTTCTTCGCCGGCCTCGTGACAGCGATCGCGACCGGCGTCGGAGCCCTCCCTTTCTTCCTGGTCGATGACATTCCCAGACGGTGGAACGTGCTGCTCTGGGGGCTCGCGTCGGGAATCATGGTCGCGGCCTCGGTTTTCGGGCTCCTCAAGGAGGGGCTCGCCGCCGGGACCGTCCAGGAACTTCTCCCCGGGGTGCTTGTGGGGGTCCTGCTGGTGGTCGTGAGCCATCGCGTGATCACCCACGCGAACGTCGACCCGCGGGAGTACACCGAGGCCGACTTCAAGAAACTCGTCCTGATCCTGGGCATCCTCACCGTCCACAGCTTCCCCGAGGGCGTGGCAGTCGGGGTCTCCTTCGCGGATCTGAACCTCGGGACCGGCCCCATGTTCCTCGGGTTCACCGTCCCGGTGCTCGCGATCTTCATGACCGTCGCCATCTCGATTCACAACGTCCCGGAGGGGACTGCGATCTCGATCCCGCTGCGGGCGATGGGCGTCTCCAAGTGGCGGATGGTCTGGTGGTCGATCTTCTCCAGCTTGCCCCAGCCGATCGGCGCGGTGCTGGCCTTTGCCTTTGTCCGGTACGCCCGGGAATTCCTCCCCTTCGGCTTTGGCTTTGCCGCCGGCGCGATGGTGTACCTGGTTGTGACCGAGTTCATTCCCGAGGCCCTCGATCAGGGGGCGGACCTTGACAACCGCGGGTGGCCGGAGCTACTCGCTGGTATTCTCGTTGGCGTGGCGGTGATGGTCCCGCTCGCGATGATCTGAGCGATCGACATGCTTTCGGGGTGGCCCCGGTAATCAGAGGGCATGACGACTTCTCGTGACCCCGAGGCGGTGATCGAGACCGTTCGCGAGCGGGTCGATCCCGATCCGGGTGAACGAGCCGCCCTCGATGCCGCCGTCGACTCCCTGGTAGATCGGACCGAGGCGGCCCTGGCGGATCTCGATGTCGAGGCGAGTGTCCTCCAGGTCGGGTCGACGGCCCGGGGGACCTGGGTGAGCGGTGACCGGGACATCGACGTCTTCGTGCAGTTCGATCCCGAGCTACCGCGGACGGACTTGGAACGCCTCGGGCTGCAGGTCGGCCGGGACGTGCTCCCGGATGGGCACACCGAATTCGCCGAGCATCCCTACGTCACCGGGGAGTTCCGCGGGTTCGCGGTCGATCTGGTTCCCTGCTATGCCGTTCCGGACGCCACCCAGATCCAGTCCGCGGTCGATCGCACTCCCTTTCACAACGCCTACCTGAAAGCGCGCCTCGACGACGAACTGGCGGGGGCGGTTCGGCTCTTCAAGCAGTTCCTCAAGGGAATCGGCTCTTATGGCAGTGACCTGCGAACCGAGGGCTACTCGGGGTACATCGCCGAACTCCTCGTCCTCGAATACGGCGGCTTTCGGGAGACCCTTCAGGCGGCGAGCGAGTGGCACCCGCCGGTCCATCTCGACCCGGCCGAGCATGGCACCCGGTCCTTCGACGATCCGCTGGTCGTCGTCGACCCCACCGATCCGGAGCGAAACGTCGCCGCCGTCGTCTCACACGCACATGTCGCCCGGCTCACCCACTATGCCCGGCAGTTTCTGGCCGATCCTGGCGTCGACTTTTTCTTCCCGCCGGCGACGTCGCCGATGGACGAAGACGCGGTTCGGGCAGCGATCCAAAAGCGGGACACGACGCCGCTGGCCGTCGTTTTCGACCCCCCGGATCTCGTGGCGGATCAGCTCTACCCCCAGCTCCGTCGCTCGCTCGCGGGACTGGTGCGCGGGCTGGAAAACGCGGGTTTCGACGTGCTTCGGGGCGAGACGTGGGCGCGTGATCGGGCGGTCCTGTTCGTCGAACTCTCGGTGGCCGACCTGCCCGCGATCGAGCGTCACGAGGGGCCGCCAGTCCACGCCCAGCCCCACGCCGAGCGCTTTTACGAGACCTACGTCGACAGCGAGGCGATCGGCCCGTTCATCGACGGCGACCGGTACGTCGTCGAGCGACCCCGGGAAATTACGAGTGCCGAGCAGTTCGTCGCCGAACGGCTCACGACGGTGGCCCTCGGCGCGCAGATCGAACCCGTGCTCGAAGACGAGTTCGTGCTGGAGGTAGGGACTGACGTGGCCGTCTTAGCCGAGGCCTTTGGCTCGGAACTCGCGGCGTACTTCCACCCGTCGCCGTGAGTCAGTCACAGAGCGAGACGAACAACTCGATGTCCTCGGCCTGAATCGTCCGCCGACCCGCGTGCTCGGCGAGTTTTCTCGCGCCGCTTGCGATCCGCTTGGCCCGCGATTCGAGCAGCCCCGCGAGTGCGAGTCTGGCGTCCTCGGCCACGCGGAACTGGTCGTCGATCTCCAGGCGCGCGATTCGATCGACGGGCGCGACGGGCAAGGTCACCGCGTCTCGTCCGGGGACCGAGATGTCCCCGAAATCCGAGACCATGATCGTCTTGCGGTCAGCGGCGGCGGTTTGCTGGGCCGCCTCGGCAGCGATTGCCGCCCCGATCTGTTGGATCTCTCGGGCGAGTGCCTCGGCGGCACCGGCGCTGACACGGAGGTCTCCCGCCTGGGTCCTGATCAGCGAATCGACGGGGGAGAAGGGAAGCTCGACACTCATACCCGAAATCCCGGGCGGTCACTGGCTTAACTGTTTCCTCACTCGACGGCGTCGGGATCGAGTGTTCCGTCCGCGAGTTCCCCACGAACGGTCAGTTCCTCGCCGAGTTCGGCGTCAACCTCGGTTCGCAGCGTCACGGTGCGTTCCCCGTCGTCCAGAATGACCGGGTCCCGGGCCTGCACGACGACACCCGTGAACTCGACTTCCTCCCCATCCTGAGACTCGCTTTCGGTGGTCGACTCGGTACTCGTGGCTGGTGAGGAGCCGTCGGCAAAGGCCGAGAGGCCGGTGTCGGTTTCGCCCGTTGGCTCGCTCTCGGCGGCCCCGTCACTGGACTCGACCCCGTCTTCCAGTAACACGATGGTGGACTGCCAGTTCGCGGAGGCCTCCAGGTCGTCCTGCCAGCCGTCCTGGATCGCCACGTCCACGAACAGCACCTCGTCGCCCGGGCCGAGGTCGACGTCCGCCTTCTCGCCCCAGAGTGCGACCCGGATGTCGTCCGTCTCGTCTTGCACGCGGACGTTCCGGACCTGGCCCTCGGAGCCGTCGTCCCGGTCGAAGGTTCGTTTCGGGTCCGCGGAGCGCACGACCCCCGCGATGTCGACGGTCTCGTCGAGTTCGACGGCCTCGATATCCGTCGTGTCAGGCACGTAGGACACCTCGGCGTCGGTCCGGTTGATAGCCCCCCGGTCGCCCACGTGCAGCTCCAGCCGTCCGTCCCGCTCTCGGATGTAGCCGTCGATGACCTCGACGACCTCGTGGGGCTCGAAGGCCTCGGCCTGGTCGGCCTGGTCGTCCCAGAGCGTGACCCGTACCCGACCCGTCTCGTCGCCGACCAGCACGTTCGAGACTTTCCCCTCCGAGCCGTCGTCCCGGTCGAAGGTCCGAACGGGTTCGGTCGCCAGGACCTCGCCCAGCAGGGTGACATCCGACGCGCCGAGCGTGAGATCCGAGACGCGGTACTCCTCGGTGAGCGTGACCTCGATCTCCGTGTCGGGTGCCGGTTCGACCTGGTCGACGGTGACCTCCACGCCGTCGTAGCCATCCTTCGGCCGGCCGTTGATGTTGAGTACTTGCCCTGCTTCGAGGTCCGATTCGGCCGCACTCGCCATCTCGTCCCAGAACGAGACCCGGAGTCGGCCCGTCTCGTCGGCCACGTCGGCGTTGATCACCTGGCCCTCGGGCTGGTCGGGATCGTCCCGCTCGAAGGTCCGCAACTCGCCGACGTTGATGACCTTCGCGGTGACCGAGACCTCGTCCATCCCGGGTTCGACGTCCGCGAGCCCCGATACTTGCCCGTCTTCGAGTTCGTGGGCGATGAGCATCGCGGCCGTCTCCTCGTCCGCGAGCCCGCCCATCTGCTCGACCTTGGATTCGACGGCCGCGCGGAACTCCTCGAGGGAGACCTCCTCCGTGTCGAGATCCTCGTAGATCGTCTCGATATCGCCCATTACGTGAAACTAGGCCGCGTTCTCGCTCTTGAACCTTGCCGTTGGTGACTAGAAGAGCGAGTCCGCGGCGGCCGCCCCCACGATGGAGAACATGGAGCCGATGCTGATCGCCGTGAGCGTCCCCATGGGACTCGCCCCGAAGGTTCGTGGCGCGGCGAGCAGGAAGCTCATGACCGTGACCGCCCCGAAAGCGACGGTGAGCAGGGAGACAAACCGCAGCGGGATCCCCAGGAACTTGGCCTCGACCTCGAGGTCTCGATCCTTGTCCGCCTTGTAGAGCGCGCTGTAGCCCACGACGACGACCCCGCCGATCAGGAGGGCCGTCTGCAGGGACGACATCGACTCGGCGAGGACCCAGACCTCCTCGGTGACCACGAAGGGACCCGCCAGCAGCAGTCCGCCCACGATCTGCTGGGCGACGTCAGCGGGCCGGAAACGTGGCCGTCTCATACTCTATTTCTGCGCGGGTGTGCTCCTAATACGTTCCCCCTCAGTCCTGGGCTCGCCACAGGTACAGCGACCCGATCGATCGATACGGGGCCCACGTGGTGGCCCGCTCGGCCATCGAATCTCTCGTCTCGTCGCCGTACAGGTCGGTCATGGCCCGTCGAACGCCCAGGTCCTCGACCGGGAACACGTCCGGTCGGCCCAGTCCGAACAGGAGAAACATTTTCGCGGTCCAGGCCCCGATGCCCCGAATTTCGGTCAGCGAGTCCATCACGGCTCGATCGTCCAGCCCCTCGAACCGGGACCTGGACCAGCCCCGATCCTGGAAGGCCCGGGCCACGTTCCGGACGTACTCGCTTTTCGCTTCGGAGAGGCCGACGGCCTGGAGGGCTGCTGGCTCGGTTGCCAGCATCGCCGCCGGGGTCACCTCGAACTCCGTGGTCAGTCGCTCCCAGGTTGCCTCGGCCGCGGCCATCGAGACCTGCTGGCGGACGATGGACTTGAGCAGTCGTGTGAAGGGGTCTGCTGCGGGTTCGACGCCGAGATAGCCGTGCTGGGTGACCAGTTCGGCCATCGTTGGATCGGTCTGCAGGTGTTCGTGGGCCGCGGTCGGTTGGGCCAGTTCCTCGACGGGCATGGGTGTTGGAGTCTCTTGGGGGCCGACCCACTCCAGGGTTGTCCTCGCGGTGGCCGCCCAGGTCCGTAACGGATATACCAGCGTGGCCCAAAGCGAGAGTGAGTCCTGGTAGGGTAGTGGACCATCCTCCTGGCTTGCGGAGCCAGGGACCGGAGTTCAAATCTCCGTCAGGACGCTCACTTCACTCACTGCGTTCGTTTCGTTCGCGACCTGACTTGCCCCACGCTCGCGTCCGCTCGCGTGGGACTCCGTCAGGACGATACTGTTCTCCCGCTATGGGGGGTGTTCTTCGTCTCCGATAAGGGCGACGCTCGATGACGAAGGCCCAGAAAACAGGTGGTGGTGATTAAATAGCTGTATTGTCCGAGACTTACTGTTTATCGAGTTACCTCGTATCGATGGCGTGGTCGACCTGACTGAGAGGACAACTGTATTCAACACAACACCTACCATCCATGTCAATGGCAGCTCGACACCCAGTTTCAAGAAGACACCCGTGCTTGGGCGGGGTATGTCAGACGGTGACGGAACCTGCGAGTACGTCCTTGACCCGGAAGACCCCGAAACGTGGGGCGGGTTGCATAGGGAGGAGTGCGACGTTGGCGAGGAAATTCTGAACGAAGATGGTGTTTGGACTTGTCCACACGAAGCTGAACCGGGCAAAAACCGCTGTCTTTTTCATCAACCTCTCGTTGAGAAAGATGATGAAAATGTCGTTGATGCGTTCCTGGATGTAGTCGGCGAAGCTAACGCCAGTGACTGTGCTGAAAGGCGACAGCTGGAGTTTGTCGGTGCGAAGTTCGGTGCGTTTGACCTGAGTGAGAACCCCGTGGATCTCACAGCTGGAGACGGCTGGCTTGTGATGGACTACGCCACTGTTGCAGGTGTATTTGACTGGTCTGAGACGATACTTGAGCTGCAGAAAATAACTTTCAACGGAATAAATTTTGGTGCCGATACCCGTTTCCAAGGCACGGAGTTCGGGGGAGTGGCCAGTTTCAAGGGCGCAGAGTTCAGGGGTGTGGCCAACTTCAGCGGTGCAGAGTTCGAACGAATCGCCGAGTTCGAGGCAGTGGAGTTCAGGGAAGAGGCAGACCTCAGGACAACAGAGTTCAAGGGACAGGCCGCCTTCGGGGGTGCGGAGTTCGGGGGGCGAGCCATCTTCAAGGCAGTAACGTTCGAGGGACTGGCTGACTTCCGGAAAACAACGTTCGAGGGATTGGCCAATTTCAACGCAGTACAGGCAGGAGATTGGGCATTCATGGGGGCAGAGTTCGAAAGACAGGCCAAGTTCGGGAATGCAGAGTTTGGCGGACGGACCAACTTCATGTTAGCAGAGTTCGGAAAACGTGCCAATTTCATGTTAGCAGAGTTCGGGGAACTGGCCGACTTCGAGAGTGCAGAGTTTGGGGGAGCGGCTGACTTCAATGAGGCAGAGTTTGGAGGCGGGGCCGATTTTGAAGGAGTAGAGTTCGAGGAAGAAGTCGGATTCAAGGGGGCAGAGTTCTGGGGCGAAGCTGACTTCAGGGGCTCATCGTTCGAGGGCAATGCTCCTGTGTTTAGAGGCGTAGCGTTTGAGGAGGGCTCTATTTTCGCAGACCTAACTCTCGACGGGACTCAATTCAATGGCGGGGACCTGACGGATGCGACTTTTACTGGCACAAGTCTTCGCAATACGAATTTCGAGTCAGCCCTGCTAAGCCGAGCAACATTCTTTGATGCAGACCTCCGAGGAGCAAAACTCAGTGGGGCAGTCCTTGGTGATGTTCGCATCGACGACAGGACGCGATTCCTCGGATCTCCCTCTGAAGACGTCGACACCTCACCACATACCTTCGCGGCTATCCGCTCACGACCAGCCTGTGTCTATGACCCTTCCTACGAGGGTGATGGTGAACAGGAAGACGCGGACAAAGCAAAAAGCGTCTATCGAGCGCTGGAGGAACTCGGCGGAAAACACGCCCGCCCTCGCTTACAGAGTCGCTCGTTCGTTCGACGTCAGGACCTCCAGAAGAAGAACTACTGGGATGATGCGACAGCTAACGAGGCCTCACTCGAAGAACGACTTATAGCGGGCGCTCGGTGGAGTCGAGCGAAGGTGGCACGAGCGACTCTCCTCTACGGTGAGAGCCCGTGGCGAGTTATCGGATACAGTCTCAGTTTCATTCTCGGATTTGCGATGCTGTTCCCACTCGGTGGATGGATGAAACCCGAAGGCGGGGACCCCATTACCTACGCGCAGATCATGTCCAACCCCGCCGAAATCCTCAACTCTGTCTACTACTCCACCCTGACGTTCACGGCGCTCGGATTCGGCGATTTCAAACCCGTTGGATTCGGACGAGCCTTGACCACTATCGAGACGGGACTTGGAGCCGTGTTGCTTGCCCTTTTCGTATTCATTCTCGGTCGAAGGGCGGCTCGATAATCACTCGGGTTGACTCTACTACACTGTGCCATTGCGCTGTCTTCTACCCCGCTATACAATCTTAGGACAGTCGGCTGAGTCCCGGGTTGGTTTCGGGATACGAGTTGGCACTTGAAGAATTCTCTCGTAGTCTATCGAGCGCATATGCCTTGCCGGACAGTGCTGCTTATAGCACCAGTCCGACCGACACCACGCCGACGGCGAGCAGGTAGAGGCCCAGATCTCGACGGGTGTGATCGACCGTCGTGATCGACGTTCGGGGCCCTGGCTCGTCGAAGCCGCGTGCTGTGAGGGCCGTCGAGAGGTCATAGCCATAGCGGATGACCGCCGCCAGGAATGGGACGAGCATCGGCAGTCGGGCCCGCGTCCTGGCGATCGGGCCGCCCGAGAGGTCGAGCCCGCGGGTGCGCTGGGACTCCTCGATCGTCCGAAAGCGCTTGCGCATCTCCGGAACCAGCCCGATCGTGAGCGAGAGCAGGAACGCAAACGACCAGGGGAGCCCGAGTTCGACGAGCGCCGCCTCGAAGCGCTCGGGTGCGGTCCCCAGCGCGAACCACGCCGCCGCGCCAGCGACTAGCACCAGCCGAGCAGCGATCAGCCCGGCTGTCTGGGCTCCGCCGGGTGTCACCGCCAATTCGACCGGCCCGATCTGGACCGCGTACCAGGCCGGCCCCGAGGCGTAGAATGGGGTGTTGAGGACCAGCAAAAGGACCACCAGCACGGCGAGGGGTTTGAGCGCCCCCAGCCAGTCACGGATCGACACCTCGCCCAGGACCAGCACGACCACTCCCAGCAGGGCGAAAAACAGCAGTTGCCCACGGATCGTCCCCGTCAGGAACCCGGCCAGGACGAACGCGAGGGCGACCGCGAGTTTTGACCGCGGGTCGAACCGTTGCTCGGCCCCGGTCATGGCTCCTCGCCCTCGATCAACTCGACGGCCGCCGCGACTGTCCGCGGTGGCTCCTCGATCCCGCGTTCGCGGGCCCAGACGACCGGTTCGGGTGTGGTCAACCCCACGCCTGCCAGGTCGTAGGTGGAGTCCGCGAGGATCTCCCGGATCGGCCCCTCTCGATCCACGCCGGAGTCAGTCAGCACGACCGCTGAGTCGGCATACCGCCACGCGAAATCGGTGTCGTGGGTCACCAGCACGACGGTCCGGTCGAGGGCCGCGAGTCGTTCCCCGAGCCGTCGCCAGCCCGACTCATCCAGCCCGCTCGTCGGTTCGTCGAGGCCGATCACGTCCGGATCGCCCGAAAGCACCGAGGCGATGGTCACCAGCCGCTTTTCGCCCTCCGAGAGTGCCTGTGGGATTCGGTCGGCGAGGTGAGTTATGCCCAGGGCTTCGAGGGCCTGGTCCACTTGCTCCTGGACGGCCAACCCACGGTTCTCCGGGAAGAAGGCGACCTCCTCGCTGACCGTCGCGGCGAAGAGCCCGTCGGCGGGGATTTCGGGGGTCAGTCCAACGGTCGGGTCCTGGTCCCCATCGATCCGAATCTCGCCGTTCGTGGGTGTCAACAACCCCGCGAGTAACCGGAGAAACGTCGTCTTGCCCGTGCCGTTTGCCCCCAGCACGGCGACGGTCTCGCCCTCCGGGATCGTGAGGGAAAGGTCCTCGAAGACCCGCGGACCGTCGTCGTACTCGAAGGACAGGTCGGTGACGTCGATCACGGTCTCACCCCGATAGCGGGACCCGGTCGACGGGTATCCCACGTTCCAGGGCCACTTCGGTTCCGAAGGGGAGGGTCACCCCCGCCTCCCGAAGCGATTCGAGGACGGCTCGTGGCTCGCCACTCGCGGCAATCCGCCCCGATTCCAGGACGAGCGCGCGGTCGGCCCGCTGCAGAAACGGCCCCGCGTCGTGTTCAGTTACGAGGAGGCCAGTGTCTCCCTGGAGTTCCTCGATGGCCCCGAGCACGAGGTCGCGATTGGTCGCATCGAGGGCCGTGAGCGGTTCGTCGAGGACGATCAACTCCGGTTCGGTCACCAGCGTCCCCAGGAGCGCCACCAGGGTCGTCTCGCCGCGGGAGAGCGCGTCGATCGAGCGGTCGAGCAGGTGAGTCGCGTCGAGTCGCTCGGCCCAGGACTCGATGCGTTCGTGGATGGTCGCTGGCGGGATCCCACGATTCTCCAGCCCGAAGGCCACGTCAGAGCGCACGCCTGCTCTGACCAGCTGGGTGCTGGGGTTCTGCAGGAGCACGCCAACCGACCCGGACCTATCGACGGTCCCCGACACCGTGAGTCCGGACCGATTCTTGAGCAACCCGCCCAGGGTCATCCCGAGCAGGGACTTTCCGCTGCCGGAGGGCCCCGCCAACAGGACTGTTTCCCCGGCGTCGATCGACAGCGAGAGATCGTCGAGGAGCCGGGCCCCCTCGCGATCCTCGACACGAAGGTCCTGGGCGGTGACGACGCTCATCGCAGCTCCGGAATCCGGTCCTCCAGGACCTTCGTGAGCGGGACGGCGATGGCGAACCCGACGACGGCCTGGAGGATGTCGACCGGGAGTTCCTTTGCGAGCGCCAACGGTACTCCTTCCAGATAGGCAACGGCGAGGACGTATGCCACGATCATGAATGGCGCGCCCACGGCGACGGCGATGGCTTTGCTCTTGAGACTATCGCCCGCGAGCCGACCAACGACGTAGCCTTCGGTGCCTTTAGCGATGAGGGTTACTGGCGCAAAGAAGACATACCCCGAGACGACATCAGCAGCGGCCGCGCCGATCCCGCCCGAAAGGCCCCCGACTGTTCCGCCGAAGAGAAAGGCACCGGTGTAGATAATCACTTCTCCGAAGTTGAGATATCCAATACCGACTGGAATTCGGGTAAATAGCGTGGCGACTGCGACGGCGGCTCCGACGACCGCACTGAATGCGACGGCCGTCGCGTCGAGATCAAAGCGGCTGTCTGCTTCCATTGAGAGATTATCACGCAGTTGGGAAGTAGGCCCTTTCGATTCGGGTCAGTGTTACAGGCATCGCCGAAACCCGTGAGCCGTGCCGGTCCGCGAAGACACTTACTGGCCCACGCCAATTCACCGTCGATGGCCAATCCGCCCCCGACAGACGAAGGCTGGTTCGTGCTCCACGATTTTCGCACCGTCGACTGGGCCGCCTGGCAGGACACACCGACCCACCGCCGCGAGCGGGCGATCGAGAGCGCTGTCGACGTGTTGGCAGACGCCCCCGCGACCGGCGACGGTGACACCGCGATCTTCACGATCGCCGGGCACGAGGCCGACCTGCTCGTCCTCCACCTCCGTCCCACACTCGACGAAATCGAGCAGGCCGAGCGACAGTTCGATCGAACCGCCTTCGGCCGGTTCACCGAGCAGTCCCGATCCTTCGTCTCGGTGACCGAGATCGGTGGCTACACTTCCCGAGACTACTTCGAGGACCCCGAGAGCGTCGACCCCGGGCTCAAGCGATACATGAACTCGAAGCTCTACCCGTCGATCCCCGAGGACGCCTACGTCTCCTTCTACCCGATGGCCAAACGGCGGGATCCGGAGTACAACTGGTATGACACCCCGATGGACGAGCGGGCCGAGATGATGGCCGAACACGGCGAGACCGGGAAGGGGTATGCCGGCACCGTGACCCAGTATGTCACCGCCGCTTTCGGCTTTGATGACTGGGAGTGGGGCGTGACCCTCTTCAGCACCGAGGCGACCGCGCTCAAGGAGATCGTCTACGAGATGCGCTTCGACGAGGCCACTGCCAAGTACGGCGAGTTCGGTTCCTTTTTCGTGGGGCGGCGGTTCCCCGTCGGCGATCTGGCCGCCTATATGGCCGGCGAGGCGGTGCCCACCGACGAAGCGGCCACCGCCGAGGACGAGGGCGAGTCGATCCGCGACTCGCTGGCCGAGGCGGACGTGTACGCCGGCCAGCCCCACGGCGAGGACGTGTTTGCCGTGGCGCTTTACTCCGCGGCCGATTCGGAGGCCCTGGCCGCGGAAATCGACGGGATGCGGGAGAACTTCGAGCATTATGACACGCACGTCTCCACGGACGTCTATCGCTCACGTGGCGAGGGCCCAAACGCGATCGTCAGCATCTGGGACACCCAGTCGGCCGCCGAGACCGCGAGTGGCTTCCTGCGTGACCTGCCGGAGATCGAGGGTCAGCCAGGTGACGCCCCCGATGGCTGGGGCACGATGGGGATGTTCTACACGGTCGAGCCCGACCACCGCGAGGAGTTCCTCGATACCTTCGACGGCGTCGCGGACACGCTCGCTGACGTTTCGGGCCACCGGGAGTCGGATCTCCTGGTGAACGTCGCCGAGGAGAACGACATGTTCATCGCGAGTCAGTGGGATTCACGGGGCGACGCGATGGACTTCTTCGAATCCGAGGCCTTCCACGAGACGGTCGCGACGGGGCGGGAAATCCTGGCCGATCGACCGCGACACGTCTTTCTGGCCTGAGTCAGTCAGTTTTCGGCTCGCCGTCGAAGGTGTACTCCGCGGAGTTGTCCTGGGGGTCATACTCCAGGATCTCTCGGGCGCGCTCGATGGAGTAGTACTTGCGATCGTTGTCCGAGATGCCATAGACGATCTCGTAGTCGTACTCGGCCTCGATGGCCCGATCGAAGAGGTGGGCACAGTCCCGGTGGGAGAGCCACATCGCCTGCCCGCGCTCGTAGTTGCGCGGGGGGTGTTCCTTCGTGAGGTTGCCGATCCGGACGTTCAACACCGAGATGCCGTACTCGTCGTGGTAGTACCGACCCAAAATCTCGCCGGTGGCCTTGCTCACGCCGTAGAGGTTGCTCGGTCGGGGAAGTTCGGTTCCATCCAGGCGGAACTCCTCCTCGGTGCGATAGATGTCGGGTTTCCGGTCGGTTTCGTAGTGACCGACCGCGTGGTTCGAGGAGGCAAAGACCACCTTTTGCACGTCCTGTTCGACGGCCACCTCGAAGACGGTCTGGGTGCCGTCGATGTTGTTCCGGAGGACACTCTCCCAGGGAGCGTCAGTCCGGGGGTCGCCGGCCAGGTGGATGACGACGGCCACGTCTTCCATGGCGTCTTCGAGGAGTTCCCGGTCGGTGATGTCCCCGACGTAGAGTTCGTGGTCGACGGGGCCGGTGGGCGGTTCGCGATCGAGCAGGCGGAACTCGTGAGCCTCGCCGATGCCCTCCCGGATCGCGGTGCCCACCCGCCCGGCAGCTCCCGTCAACAGGACCGGTTCGTCCATTCAGGTGGGTAGTAGGGAGACCCGAATAAGTAGGATGTGGTTCGAATCCAAAACGCTTTGCGCGCCTCGGACCTCCCAGCAGCCATGCCAAGCGACGGGGAGCATGCGAGTTTCGAACTCGGCATCAAGTTCGGGGCGCTCTTTCACCAGTTCGTCGGCACGCCGGTCAGCGAGGAAAGCGCGGCGAGTCTGGCGACGGCGATCGAGGAATCGATCGAGAACCAGCCATACACGGAGTCGGTCACGGTTACGGTCGATCGGGAGGCTCTCGCGGCGGACATCGGCCCTTACGGTTACACCGGCCTGGCGGGTCGTCACCTCGACGTCGAGATCGTCGTCGAGGAGGCCGGCACGCGGGCCACTGGAACGATGGAGATGGTCGACGGGTACCCGCTAATGTGTCTCGAAACCGTGGAATAGGTCACATCCGCCGCGTGACGTGGGTCGACACTGCGGCCAGTTCGGCCTCGCCGAGCGCGTAGAACCCCTCCCAGCGACGGGGGCTGATCTCGTAGGCCAAAAGCCCCAGCGCGGAGTCGGGGTTGCCGGTGGGTTCGAAGAGCACGAACCACGCCTTCTGGAAGTTCTCCCCGTTCCCACCGTGAGTCACCACGTCGTATTCGTGGGACGGGATCCAGTCGGGCTCGCCGTAGACGTGGGTGTCCACGTCGCTCTCGCCGAGTTGCTCGTAGACGGTCTTGGTGCCCTGCTCGTCTTTGATCCTGGAAAGTCGCTGGAAGGAGGCCCGAAGGGTCCCCTCGTCAGCCCGAACCGCTCGTCGCTCGATCAGCCGGGAGATCAGGATCAACAGGAGTTTCTCGGTGTCCGATTCGGGATAGCCGGTGAGTGTGAACGGCACCCCGTCGAGCCCCTCGATTACGTCGGGCACCGCCAGGTCCTCGAGGCCGCGGGTACCCGTAACGAAGAGATCGGAGTTGACCAGAAGCACCGCGTTCTGGACGGCGGCGAGCGGGGAGGTCGCGACGACCGAGCCGTTCTTGACGAGCAGGATGGTGTCCGTCTCGTAGGTCTCGTCCTCGATCTCCTCGACGGCGACTGGCTGGTCCTCGAAGAGATCCACGAGCATCTCCCGGACCGGCGCGGGGGCCGTGCTGTTTACCAGCACGAGCGAGTGAGCGGTGTCTTCCCGGTCGGGAACGAACTGTCGCAGACTCATCGGCTGGTCACTTGTGCGGCGGGTTCGTAAGTGGTCGGGTGCGCACGGCCGCGAGCAACTCGGCCAGGCGGTCGGTGGCCGAATCGAGGAGGTGTTCGCCCTCCGCCGCGGTGGCTTTGGTCGGGTCTCCGACCGTGCCGTTCTCCGTGAACTCGGCGGTGTCGTGGGCCAGGTTCTGGCCGCAGGTCCAGTCGCCCCAGCGTTCGGCGCCCGCCGTCGCCCCGGCTTCCAGGCGGTCCTCGCGGACGAGTTCGGGATAGGCATGCAACAGGAAGGAGGTCTCCAGTGGCCCGGCATGGCCCATGTCGAAGGTCGAGTCGGCCGCGTCGAACCACGTGAACGGGACGACGATCGCCTCCTCGGCGCGGGAGAGTCTGGCGGCGACCTCTCCGAGTGCCGCGACGTTCCCCCCGTGGCCGTTGACGAGGACGATCCGGTTCCAGCCGTGATGGATCAGCGACTCGGCGATCTCCCGCACGTAGGACCGAAACGTGTCCGGCGAGACCCAGAGCGAGCCGGTGAACTGCCGGTGTTCCTCGGAGATCCCGACCGGCACGGGCGGGGCGACCAGCACGTCCGGCTCCACTTTTTCGGCGGTCTCGCTGGCGACGGTCTCGGCCGCGAGGAAATCCGTGCCCATCGGATCGTGGGGCCCGTGCTGTTCGGTACTCCCCACTGGCAGCAGCGCGAGATCGGTCTCGGCTTCCTCGGCCTCGGTCCAGGTGTGCTCGTGGAGATCCATATCTGTGATCCGGCGGTCGAGCCCCAAAACACTCCCGTTCGGTCAGTCTTCGGCGGGCACGTCAGCGAGTCGCTCCCGGGCCCGCTCGACGAAGGCCTCGGGCAGGTCCTCGATCTCCCCGGCCTGGACGCCCCAGAGGTTGGCGTAGAGTCCGCCCTCGGCAAGCAGGTCCTCGTGGGTCCCCTGCTCGACGACCCGTCCCTCGTCGAGCACCACGATCGTCTCGGCGTCCTTGACCGTCGAGAGCCGGTGGGCGATCGCGAAGGTGGTCCGATCCGCGGTGAGCGCCTGGAGGCTCCGCTGGATGAGCATCTCCGTTTCGGTGTCCACATCGGAGGTCGCCTCATCGAGGATCAGGATCTCGGGGTCGGCCAGGATCGCGCGGGCGATGGCGATCCGCTGGCGCTGCCCGCCGGAGAGTTTGACCCCGCGCTCCCCCACCTTGGTGTCATAGCCCTCGGGCAGTTCCGTGATGAACTCGTGGGCGTGGGCCGCCTTCGCGGCCTCGATGACGGCGTCCTCTGTCGGGTCGGGGTCCCCATAGCCGATGTTCTCCGCGACCGTCCCGAAGAAGAGGAAGGTGTCCTGACTGACATAGCCGATCTGCTCGCGCAGGCTGGCGATGGTGACGTCCCGGATGTCCTGGCCGTCGATGCGGATCGCTCCCTCGTCCACGTCGTACATCCGGAGCAGGAGTTTGAGCGCCGTGGACTTCCCCGCGCCCGTGGGCCCGACCAGGGCCAGCGTGTCGCCGCTCTCGGCCCGGAAGGTGAGGTCCTCGACGATCGGCTCCTCGTCGTAGCCGAAGGTGACCGAGTCGAAGACGACCTCGCCCTCGGTCACCGCCAACTCCCGGGCGTCCGGGTCGTCGGCGATGCGGTTTGGCTCGTCCATGAGCCCGAAGATCCGCTCGGCCGAGGCCCGGGCGCGCTGGTACATGTTGATGATCTGGCCGAACTGGGCCATCGGCCAGATGAACTGCTGGGTCAGCAGGATGAAGGTGACGAACGCGCCGGTCTCCAGCGTGCCAGTGAACGGCCCCGGGGCCGTCCCCCGGAAGACCCACAGGCCGCCGACCGTGAAGGTCGTCACGAACCCGATGCCGGCGAGCACGCGGAGCGCGGGGAAGAAGGTGATCCGGGTGCGGATGGCATCCCAGTTGGCGTCGAAATAGGAAAAGGAGACGTCCTCGACCCGTTCGGACTCGTAGGGTTCGGTGTTCGCGCTCTTGATCACCGAGATTCCGCCGAGGTTGTTCTCCAGCCTGGAGTTGAGCGTCCCGACCGAGGACCGGACGGCAGCGTACTTGGGCTGGATGATGCCCACGAAGAGGTAGGTGAACCCGGCGATCAGGGGGACCGGCAGCAGCGCGACCAGCGCCAACTGCCAGTTCAGCGAGAACAGCACCCCGCCGATCGCCAGCACCATCACGCCCATCCGGAGGGCGCTGTTCATCCCCTCGTTGAGGAAGCGTTCGAGCTGATTCACGTCATTCGAGAGGATCGACATGAGCTCCCCGGTCTGCTTGTCGGCGAAAAAGCCCATGTCCAGGCGCTGCATCTCGTCGTAGGTGTCCGTGCGGACGTCGTGCTGGATCTTCTGGGCGAAGGCGTTCCAGCCCCAGTTGCGGGTCCAGTGAAAGCCGGCCGCGCCGAGGAAACTGAGTCCGATCACGCCCGCGGTGAGCCAGAACTTGCCAGTCTGGGTCGCCGGGACCCAGGCCTCGGGGAGCCAACTGAAGGGAATGCGGGCGTCGAAGGGCACGTCCTCCCGGAAGACGGAGTCGATCGCGATCCCCAGGAGGACCGGCGGCAACAGGTCAAGCACCCGGGCCACCATGCTCGTCAGCACGCCGATCAGGAAGTAGGGGACGTAGGCCCGCCCGTAGCCGACGAAGAGCCGCCGCATGGGGTTCGTCGCCTGGTCGCGGACGTCCTCGAACGGGTCGTCCTCCGCGGCGGGTGCCATATCTGTCCTGGAGTCGTCTCCGGCCAAAAGGGTTGCCGAATCGGTAGCTGACTACCGCGGGAGTCCCGTTATCGAGTCGCCAACCTCGATTTCGTGGGCGTCTGTGTACCCGCGATTGACCTCGATCACCCAGCGGGCCTCCCCGGAGAACTCCCGGTCGTCCTCGGCCGCGGCGTGGTGAATCGCCGTGATCTCCCCGTCAGCGCCGACGAAGACGATGTCGAGCGAAAAGGACATGTTTCGCATCACGAAGGTTCGCTCGCCCGCCTCCGGGTAGACAAAGACCATCCCCGCATCGGGGCCGAGCCGGTCGGTCTCGCTCAGGCCAGTATAGCGCTCGAAGAAGCCCTCGGCGATCGTGGCGTCGACGGTGCCCAGTTCGGCCCCCGTCTCGTCGAGGAAGGTAAGGGTCGCCCGATCCGGCGGCTCCGAGTCGGTCCCGACCTGTGGCCCGCCGCCGACGGCCGCCAGCAGGAGCAGGAGGACCGCCAGCCCCACCAGTCCGTGCCGCCACCCGAGGTTCATCGGTCCGTCATTCGGCCTGCGAAACCAAAACTGCTGTCGGTCAGCGAAGCAGGGCGACTGAAGCACCGGAGACCAGCGCCACGGCGAGGACGTGACCGAGCACCGTCACCTGGAGGAGCGGATGACCCGACAGGACGGGGACGATCGGCAGTTGCAGGGACGCGAAGGCGATCGTCGTCAGGTCCAGGCGGGCAAATCGCGTCCGGGTCGCCGAGTCAAGTTCGTCCCGGTAGGTTATCGAGCGCCAGAAGCCCGTGACACAGGCCCACCATCCGACTCCGATGCGGTAGGCCACGTCCCAGCCGATCAGGAGGAGGACGAAGCTGTAGGCAAGCGGTGGGCGCTCGCCCAGCAGGCTGGTCACGAGCGCGGGGCCGGCCTGCTGTGGGTCGTAGACGAACACGTAGACCAGAAGCAGGTTAAAGGAGACCAGGCCCAGCACGAGTTCGATCCGGGAGCCAAAGAGCAGGTCGAGGTAGCGACGCGGCTCGCGGTCGGCCCTGAACCCGCGGGAGAGATGGAGCATGAACGCACTGCCGGCGACGGCCACGAGCACCCCGACTGTCCCGGCGATCGCCGCCTGGACGAGCCCGTGATACCACCCCAGGAGCAGCACCGCCGCCTCGAAGCCGACGAACTGGACGGCGAGGGCGACGCCCCGGGAAGCATTCACGCCGGGCACGCTTCGGATGATGCTCTCGTAGACCCACGCGTCCCCGGCTGGACGATGCCCGCTCATTCGGTTTCGATGGCGCGACGGAGGGCCTCGTCGAAGGGGGTCAACTCCATCGGGATGAGCTCTTCGGCCCGGTCGTCGGTCACCACGACCGGATTCTTGAGCCCCTCGATCAGCGGGTGGGAGATGTGTTTCGGCGTGTCGGTCACCAGGTCGATCCAGTAGACCGATAGCTTCGGCGTGAGGACCGGCACCGGGATGACATAGAGGCGACGACCGAGTGCCGCAGCCGTCCGCTCCATCATCTCCTGGTAGCTGAGCACCTCCGGCCCACCGATCTCCAGGGTTTCACCGGCGGTCTCGGGGATCTCGATCGCCCGCCGCAGGTACTCGATCACGTCCGCAATCGCGATGGGCTGGGAGGGGGTTCGAACCCATTTGGGCGTGATCATCACCGGGAGCCGGGAGACCATCTGGCGGACCATCTCGAAACTCGCGCTGCCGGCACCCACGATGATCGCCGCCCGGAAGCTCGTCAGGTCGTACTCGCCCTCCCGCAACAGCGTCTCGACCTCCCGCCGGGACCGGAGATGCGGGGACAGATCCGGGCCGGTTTCGCCGAGCCCGCCGAGGTAGATCACCCGGTCGACGCCAGCCTCGCTGGCTGCCGTGGCGAAGTTCGCCGCCGCCTGGTTGTCCCGTTCCTCGAACTCGCCGCCGATCCCCAGGGAGTGAACCAGGTAGTAGGCCACGTCGATGTCCTCGAAGACCCCATCGAGAGTTTCGGGGTCGAGCACGTCGCCTTCGACGACTTCGACGCGGTCGTCCAGCCGTTTCTCCCCTTTCGATCGGTCACGGGTGAGCGCTCGGACCTCGTATCCGTGTTCCAGGAGGTCGGGAACGAGGTTGCTCCCGACGAAGCCAGTCGCGCCGGTGACGAGAACTTTCATAGGATAGCTTGGACTGCTGACCTGATAACAGTACGCATACTTCCAGTCGGCGAGACCGGAAGTGGTTATTGGCTGGTGGGCTTTTGCGTGGGCAAGGGAATGAAGGCCACCGCCGTCGCGCACCCGATCCAGGGCCTGTTGAAGTATCACGGGTTTCGCGATCGGGAGCGAAACGTCCCGGCTCATGACTCGATTTCGGTCTGTACGGCCCCCTCCCGGACCACGACGACCGTGGCGTTCGGCCACGAGACCGATCAGGTCACGGTCGATGGGGAGCCGATCGACGAGGAGGGGGCCGACCGGGCGCGTGAGGTGCTGGATCTGGTACGCGAGCGGGCGGGGATCGAATCCGGGGCCAGGGTGGTCTCGGAGAACACGTTCGAGTCGAACGTCGGCCTGGGGGCCTCGGCGTCGGCCTACGCGGCCCTGGCGAAAGCCGCCGTGGACGCCGCCGGGCTGGATCTCTCCCGGGACGAACTCTCCGGGCTCGCCCGCCGGGGTGCGGCCTCGGCCGCCCGGAGTGTCGTCGGTGGCTTCGCACACTTGCACACGGCGACCGCTCCGGCTGATGCCGTCGCCTCGCCGATTCCGTCGGGGTTCGACCAGGACCTGCGGATCGTGATCGCCTCGCTGCCCGAGCGGAAGTACACCTCTCGCGCGCACACCACCACCCCCGAATCGCCGTACTTCGAGGGGCGGCTGGCCGGTGTGCCCGAGACGACTGCGGACCTGCGGACGGCGATCCGAACCGGGGACTTTCACACTACCTTCGGGATCGCCGAGCGGGAGTCGATCGAACTCCTCGGGGTGACGATGACGGGCCCGGACGGCTGGCTGTACTGGCGGCCCGAGACGCTCACCGTGCTCGACATCGCTCGCTCACTGCGAAATGAGGGCGTCCCGGTGTACTTCTCGGCTGACACCGGCGCGACGGCCTATCTGAACACGACGGCCGAACACGTCGAGACCGTTCGGGAAGCGATCGAAGCTGAATCCATCCCGACCCGGACCTGGCGGGTCGGCGGTGGGGTGCGGGCCGCGACGACCCACCTCTTCTAGTCGAAAAACGGCGCGAGTCCCGCGACGGCTCCGAGATCGAGATGCCGCTCCAGCAGCGTGGCGGCCCGCTCGTAGGGGGAGGCGCCTTGCTCTCCACCGGCGGGGCGATCCAGTCCGGCCCGCTCGAAGAGTACCTCGACGAACGCCTCACGCACCGATTCGTTCTCGAAGAGCCCGTGGAGGTAGGTGCCGAGCACGTCGCCCTGTTGGGCGCTGTAGGGTTCGAGTGGGTGGGAAAGCGGTTCGCGGAACGCCGTCGCCCCCATGTGGATCTCGTAGCCCGAAGCCGTGCCAGTCGCGCCGGCGATCGGGCCCCGCCCCTCGACCTGGCAGGTCGTGCGGGTGACTTCCTTCTCGGCGGAGAAGGTCGTCACCACTGGGAGCACGCCCAGCGCGTCGATGGTGCCCTCGACGGCCGTGCTCTCGATGCCGGCTTCCTCGATCCGGTCGCCGAGCATCTGATAGCCGCCACAGATGCCCACGATCGGCCCGGAAAACGCCCGGAGTGACTCGCCAAAACTGGCCTCCTGGAGTGCGAGCAAATCATCGACGGTGTTCTTCGAGCCGGGGAGGACGACCGCGTCGAACTCGGCCAGATTCACGTCCAGCGGGACGTACTCTACTCGAACGCCGGGCTCCATCGCGAGCGGTTCGAGGTCGGTGAAATTCGAGATGAAGGGGAAGCGTGGCACCGCGACGGTCACCGTTGCTGCCTCCGGTACGCCGTCTTCGGCGCCGAAGACGGTGTGCTCGCCCACATTCGGCAGCGAGACGCTGTCCTCCGCTGGAAGCCCCGGATCGTCGGCGGGCAGCACTCCCAGCACCGGCACGCCGGTCAGTTCCTCGAACTGTTCGATCCCGGGTTCGAGGACCGACAGCGTGCCCCGGAACTTGTTGATGACCATCCCTTCGACCTGCTCGCGGACGTCTTCGGGCATCAGTTCCAGGGTGCCATAGAGGCTGGCGAAGACCCCGCCACGCTCGATGTCCCCGACCAGGATCACGTCGGCGTCGGCAAACCTGGCGGTCTCGACGTTGGCGAGGTCCCGATCCTGGAGGTTGATCTCGGCGACGCTGCCCGCGCCTTCGGCGACGAGCACGTCGTACTCGGACGCGAGTCGCCGGTGTGAGGCGATCGCGGCCTCCCGGGCGGTCTCCCAGTGGTCGTCGTAGTAGGAGCCGGGGTCCAGGTGGTCGTGGGCTTGCCCGTGGATTACGAGTTGGCTCTCCCCGTCGCCACGTGGCTTCAGGAGGACCGGATTCATGTCCGTCGTCGGGGTCACGTTTGCCGCCCGGGCCTGGACGTACTGGGAGACCCCGATCTCGCCGTACTCCGCGCCCGTGCCGTCTGCCTCCGGTGACACGACGACCCGGGCGTTGTTGCTCATGTTCTGTGCCTTGTATGGGGCGACGGTGACCCCGCGATTCGCGAGCAGGCGGGCCAGGCCCGCGGTCACGACGGACTTGCCGACGTGGCTCGCGGTGCCCGCCACGAGGATGGTCGCCGCGTCGTCCGGGTGTGTGTGGTCTGTCATGGGTCGAATGGCGCCGCGTCCTGGCTGGTGACGATCCCTGCATCGGCCGCCTCGACGGTCTCCGGAGGTGGGGACTCGGCCATCCGCGAGGCGAGACTGTCCGTGATCGCCCGGCGAACCGCCGAGCGGGCCGCATCACCGACGGCGGTCGCGCTGCCGGCGAACGCGCTTGGGTCCCCCGCGGGGTCGGTGGCGACAGCCACCGCGTCCGACGTCGTCCCGGTGAAGCCCGTGTGGGCCTGGACCGTCGCGGTCTTGGCCTCGACCACCGCGGCCAGCAAGGTCGCCAGTGTGCCGTCCTCGAGCGCTCGATCGGTGCCGACCAGGAGGTTGATCGTCCCCGGTTCCGGAGCGGTGTCTATCAGCCCGGCTGGCTCGCTGCCGTCCGGGTGCAGCGGGAGCGACGCGGGATTCGAGAGTCCGACCGTTGCGACCGCCCGCACGCCGTTCCGTGCGGCCCCGGCAGCGTGTTGCAACTCGACGCCAGTCAGCAGCCCCGGGCCGGCCGTCTCGAAGCCGGCGGCCTGGCGACGCTCTTCGACGTAGGTATCTAGGTCCGTCCGCTCCCAGCCCTCCGGAACGGAGACGTTGTAGACGGCGTCGCTGTTGGTGTACCCCCCGCTCCAGCCCGTGAGCAGCCAGCGAGCACCAGGCGATTTCGCCTGGAGGACGCCATCTCGGATCGTCGTCTCAAACATTCAGGAGCACCTCCTCCAGCCGCCGGTTCTCGCTGGGAAGTCGGATCGCCGCTCTAACGTGTGAATCCAGGCCGCGGAAGGTTCGGGCGTCCCGGAGAATGATCCCGCGCTCGCGGGCTTTCGCGAGGAGGTCGGACACCGAGCCATCGACCGCAAGCAGGAGGAACGGGGCGTCGGAGGGCGCGATCTCGTAGCGGTCGTCCAGGGTGGCGACGAGCTGCGATCGCTCCTGTCGCACTCGCTTGCGGGTCCGTTCGATGAACTCGGTGGCCCGCATGGCCTGGGTCCCGACCTGCATCGCCGGGACGCCGAGGTTCCAGGTCAGTCGCGCCCGTTCGAGTCGGTCCCGAAGCGAACCCGTCGCCACGGCGAAGCCAGCCCTGAGTCCCGGCAGCCCGAAGAGCTTGGTCAACGAGCGGGCGACGATCACACCGGGAGTCCCCGAGAGCGTGGGCTGGTCGGTGAAGCCCAGGAACGCCTCGTCCACGAGCACGGGCGTGTCCGTGGCCCGGCTTTCGGCCACGAACTCCCGGAGTCGATCTGGGTCGGCGGCCTCGCCGGTCGGGTTGTTCGGGTTGCAGACGATCGCCAGGGCGTGCCCGCTCGGATCGGCATCGAGCAACGTATCGTGGGGAACGAATTCCGGTGTGGCTCCCTGGAGTCGCACCTCGCGGGCGTACTCGCCGAAACTGGGGTACGGGACGAGCACCGAGTCCCCGGGCGAGACCGTGACCGAGAGCGCGAGCCGAATCGCGGCCAGGCCGCCCGGTGTCGGGATCACCTGGCCCGGATCCACGTCGACGTAGTCAGCGGCGGCCCGCCGGTAGGCTGGGGCGGTATCGTCCGGATAGGCCTTCGAATCCGCGAAACTGCCCTGAAACGCGGCCTCGATTCCGGGCGGCGTCTCCGGGTTCACGTTGGCGCTGAAATCGATGCCCGCTGCCTCAGGTTCGCTGCCGTGGGGCACACGCTCCACGCTCGGGACACTATCGCGGTCCATCGTCCCTCCGGTCGTCGAGGACCGTCGCGACCCAGGCGTCTCGCAGTCGGTTCACGTTCACGGCGAATCGGGTGTCTGTCGTCATGAGTGTCTGTTCGGGTTCCGGTGGGCCAACCACGTTGACCCCGGTCGGGGCCACTTTTTGGCCCGCGGCCTCGATCGTGGCGTCGATCGACACGCCGAGGGAGCGTTTCAACTCGACCGGGACCGCGACCATGGCCGAGCCGGCGTCGTACCCGTCGAGGACCCAGTCGATCGCGTCGCCGGCGAGCAGCGGGAGGTCCGCGCCCACGGTCAGCACTGGCGTGTCGACCCGGTCGAGGGCCCGTTCCAGGTCGGCGACGTAGCCCTCGCCAGGCCCCTCGATCACGGGGACGTCGACGTGGGCGGCCGTCCGGGGCGTGTCCGGCGAGACCACGGCGAACACCTGCTCGATTCGGCTGGCTGCAAGCGCCTCGATGACCCGATCGATCATGGGCACGCCCCCGATCTCGAAACACGCCTTCTCCCCGTCGAAGTCGAGCCGTGTTCCCAGGCCGCCACACATCACCAGAGCGTCCACACGATCACCCCCGCGAGCAGCGCGGCCAGCCGTCCGACTTCGTTCGTCGCGCCGAGCACGTCGCCGTTGATTCCACCTAGCCGGGACCGAGCCCACCGCTCGCCCAGGATGCCGGTCGTGCCCCCGACAATTACTGCGACTGCAGCGGCGGGGTGGCCCACTGTCAACAGGATCGCGGGCAGCGCCCCGGCCATGGCGAGGGGACCGGTCCATCGGTCGACGTTCCCAGCGAGTGCCGAGCCGAGGCCTTCGTGTGAGGGGGTGCCACGAATCAGGACTTCGACCATGCCGAGTTTCGCGCCGACCTCGGCCGCGATCACCAGGCCAACGAGGCCGGTGCCAGCGAGGGTCTGGCCGACGGCGAACAGGCCCAGGAGTAGCAAGCCCAGCGCCAGGACGGCCCCGACGCCGATCGCGCTGTCCTTCATCGCGGCCCTGGCCTCGGCCGGGTCGCCGTGGGTTGCCACGCCATCGGCCACGTCGAGCAGGCCGTCGGCGTGGTTGATGCCGCCGAAGACCCCGTAGCCAAGGACAAAGGCAAAGCCCACGATCGTCTCGGGCAGCGGGAGGAACAGTAGCAGCGCCACGAGCGCGCCCAGAATATAGCCCACGCCGATCATCGCGGCTGGGCGGTCGGCGAAGGCCTCCCAGTTAGCGGCGGTCTGGCCGACCGGGAGGGTCGTCAGGAAGCCGACTGCGCCCCGGAGTGCGCTCAGAACCATGCGATCACCCCCGCCAGCGCGAAGGCGAGCAGGCCGGCCCGCCGGACGATTCGAACGCTTTGTCTGGCCCGACCGAGCGACGGCAGCTCGGCCGCGGGGTTGAGATCGTAGGTCTCGGGCTTACAGAGCCGGACGTCGAGGACGGCCGCCAGGGTCGCCATCGGCCAGCCCGAGTTCGGGGAGGGAGGATCACGCGCCCAGGCCCTGGCTGTTTGGAGCGCTCCCGGCTGCCCGGCCGCGAGCGCGATGAGCACGGCGCTCAGTCGGGCCGGTACCCACTCGACGAGGTCGTCCAGGCGAGCGCTCGCGGTACCGACCCGTCGATCACGGTAGCCCACCATCGAGTCGAGGGTGTTCACCGCCTTGACCCAGGCGGCCGCGCCCACGGCCACCGGCAGCGAGACGAGACTCCCCAGCGCGAAGGCCAGGAGTGGGGCAAGTAGCCCGTCAGCGAGGTTCTCCGCGAGGCTCTCGACCGCGCCGCTGCGCAACGCCTTTGGGCCGAGCGTCTCGGTGTCCCGGCCCACGAGCCCGATGATACTCTCCCGGGCGTGGTCGAGGTCGGTCTCGGTCGCTTCGATCACGGTCGTCGTGAGGTCACAGAGCATATCGAGGCTGACGGTGGTAAACAGAAGGACGCCCGCGAGAATCCCCGCGAGCCAGTGGCCGTCGAGCAGCCAAATCGGGAGGGCTGTGGCGAGTGCCGCGACGAGCGGGAGCCAGAGCGCGAACAGCAATCCGACGAGGCGTGGGTGCTCGGTCGGTCGGTCGAGCCAGCCGATCGCCCGGCCCAGCCACGCGACTGGGTGCATCGACTCGGGTGGCTCGCCCACGACGGCGTCGAGGAGAAGTGCCACGCCGACCGCCAGGGTCGCTATCGGGGGCATCGACGGTGGCTTGCCCCGCAGGGGATATCAGTCGGGCGATCCGTCAGTCGCGTTCGGGCCACGTCACTCCCGGCGCAGGAACGCGGCCCCGCCGAGTGCGAGCAGCGCGACGATCGGGCCGAACCCGGGCGCTTCGGTCTCGGTGGTCACGGCCGTGGTATCCTCGTTCTGTGTGTCTTCAGTCGTGGTCGCCTGGGCGGACTCGTAGGCTTCGGGGTGGAGTTCACTCGCGATGTGTTCGACCACGTCGACGGTCCGCGGCGCGGCCTGACTGATGGAGTGGGCGTTCACGGTGACGATCTGGTCGTTCTGCACGGCCGGGGTCTCGTTGTAGGCTTCCTTGTCCGGGATGCCCGGGGCCTCGTCGTTGACGACGATCCACTCGGGGCTCTGGTTGGCGACGACCTCGTCGCTCACCATCTGGAAGCCCGAAATCCCGGCCTCGCTGGCCACGTTCGTGGCCCCGGCGGTGGTGAGGATCTCGTCGATGAACGTGCCCTCGCCGGAGGTGTAGCCGGCGAACGCGTAGAGCACGCGGGGCGAGTCCTCGCCGTCGACGGCCTCGGCGACGGTATCGAGGGTCTGTTCCATCTCCGTGGCCTTCGCGTCCGCACCCTCACACTCGCCGGTCAACTGACCGATCAGGCGGGTCTTCTCGACCACGTCGTCCATGGTCTCGGAAGCGCCGAAGTGATAGACCGTGAGGTCCTCATCCTGCCGCAGTTGTTCGACTTTCTCCTCGCTGATGATGTCCGGTGCAAGTACGATGTCGGGGTCCTGGGCGATGACCCGCTCGGTGTTCACGAAGCCCTCCTCACCGGAGACGATCTCCTTTTCCTCGTCCCAGTCGAGGTAGGTGGCCCGGTCGGAGATGCCGATGACCTTCTCCTGAGCGCCGATCTCGTACATCGTCTGGGCGGCGCTCGGCGCGAGGGTCACGACCGTCTCGGGTTCCTCCTCGATCGTGATCTCGGTGTCGGTCGAGTCGGTCACGGTGAGCGGGTACGAACAGTCACTGCCACTCTGGGCGGCCACACCCCCCAGTCCGCCGGCGACGCCGGCGGTCAGGAGCAGGGCCGTCAGTCCGACGGCGAACAATCCACGTGGAACGTGCATAGTAGTGAATGGTGACTGTGAATGTTAAATTTGTCTACCTCAAATTCGGTTGTGTAACTGGGAATCTCATCAGGGTTGAGTACACATAACGAATTTGTTAATATTGGGGATTTAATATTGGTGCACCGGAAGGTACGGACGGATATGGTCGTACAAAACGAATTGCGAACGGCGATGGAAGCCAGCCGGGAGGACCTCATCGAGGTTCTCGCGCAGTACCAGGCCGTCCCCGTGGTCGACGACGGACAGGAGGTTTCGAGTCTGCTCGGTGGTCGGACGAACACCGAGTTCAAACTGGAAGAACCGGGGGGTGTGGAGACGACCGACCGGCAGACCCGACAGGAAGTCCTCGAACACCTCGGGGTCGAAGACGAACAAGACCTCGAACCGGTCCAGGAGGAGATCAAGAACCACCAGGCGTGGGGCGAGAAGGTCTGAGTGGCCGGGCACCCACCGAGGACGTGTCCCGGCTAGCTGTCACCGCCCACCCACGGTCGTTCTTCGATCGACTCTCGCCCCAGTGTCAACTATCTGTCAGGGCAATCACACAGAAAATACCGACTACGCCACCGGTTTTCTCCACCCCTGGGGTTTGGTCCCACGTCACTGGTCATATATCAGAAAGGAGGTGAAAATTAATATCGATGAGCCGGTAGGTTAGGATGGACTATGGTCGTTCAAAGCGAACTCCGTGAAGCGATGGAGTCGGGCCGCGATGAGACGATCGAACTGCTGGCCCGCAACGAGACCGTGCCGGTCATCGACGAGGAGGCCGAGGTTTCGGACCTGCTGGGTGGCCGCAAACAACCATCCTTCAAGCTGGAGGAGGAAGACGGCGTCGAGACCGTCGACCGCCAGACCCGACAGGACGTGCTGAACTTCCTCGACATCGAGGACGAGGCGGACCTCGAACCGGTTCAGGAGGAGATCAGAAACCACGAGGACTGGGGAGCTGACGTCTGAGCGGCCCAGTCGGGATCCGACTTCCGGTCACTCGACGGCGTCGGGAGTGCTGGCGAGGGTGACCCGTTCTGCGAGCCAGTCCAGGGCCGTCTGGACCTCGTGTTCGCTCTCGCCGGTCACGCGCACCCGGTTTCGGTCGGCTAACTCGCCGGGGTAGCTCCCGGCCCGGACGGCAAATTGGGCTTCGAGCTCCTGAAGATGCTCCGCGAGGACCCCCTCGGGAGCGTCCGTATAGCGGGTTTCCATCACCACGTCGCCGCCGAAGTCCGCGGCGATCTGCTCGAAGGTGGCTTTGAGCTCGCTCGGTACGCCGGGCAGGACATAGACGTTTTCCACTGTACACCCCCTGGCGAGCCCTTTGGGGTTCTCGATCGGTTGGCCACCCGCGACGGTCTCGGCCACCCGGTCGACGTCCAGTCCCAGGTCGTACTTCGCTGCGAGGTCGGGGTGGGCCGCGACGAAGGCTTCGGAGGACTCCCTGGCTGCCGCCCGTGCCTCGGGATCGACCACCAGGTCCCGATCCAGCGCATCCGCAACCGCCGCCATGGTCAGATCGTCCGGGGTCCCGCCCAGGCCGCCGGTGACGATGACCCGGTCGTGGCGGGCGGCCCGGGTGGCGACCCGCTCGGCGATGAGTTCGCGGTCGTCACCGATCGTGAGGATCTCGACGACGCGGCCGCCCCGCTCGGTGAGCTTCCGGGCGAGCCAACTCGCGTTCGTGTTCTCGGTCTCGCCGGCCAGGAGTTCGTCCCCGACCGTGATGATCGCCACGTCCATAGTCGGGATACGTGCGGCCGTCAGGAAAGTGTCCGGTTCCTGGTTCGGTACCTTGAAGCGAGCCGTTCTCGAACGCCCGACCATGGATTACAGCGAGGCGGCGAACTACCTCCTCGGTCTTCGCCGGTTTCGGACCCAACTCGGTACCGAAGACATCGCCCGGTTTCTGGAGACGGCCGGTAACCCACAGGCTGGCACGGACTTCGTCCAGATCGCCGGCTCGAACGGCAAGGGCAGCACGGCCCGGATGCTCGCCTCGGTTCTCCGAGAGGCGGGCCTTGACGTGGGACTCTACACCTCGCCGGACCTGGGGGACGTTCGCGAGCGGGTGCAGGTCAACGGCCGGAAGATCCCCAAGTCGGCGATCACCGAATTCGTCTCGACGTTCCGCGAGCGCCTGGACAGCGGGGCCGCCCGCTCGGAACCGCTGACTCACTTCGAGGCCCTCACTGCCCTGGCGATCTGGTACTTCGGGGAGCGTGACGTGGACGTCGCCATCCTCGAGGTCGGGATCGGCGGGCAGTACGACGCGACGAGCGTCGTCTCGCCGATCGCGAGTGCGGTGACCAACGTCTCGCTCGAACACACCGACGTGCTCGGTTCGACTCGCGAGGAAATCGCCCGGGACAAAGTTCACGTCGCCCCCGAGGACGGCCCGCTGGTCACGGCCGCGGATTCGGTCTTCGACACCCTCCGGGAGCATACCGATCTCACCACGGTCGGCTGGGCGGACACGGACGTCGTCGTGGAGTCCCTCGGTCGGGACGGCTACGAGGCCCAGGAGATCACCGTCCGCGGCGAGGGCCTCGATCTCACGGCTCGAATTCCACACCTCGGTCGCCACCAGGCCGAGAACGCTGGCGTGGCGGTCGCGCTGGCGAGACAGGTCACCGACGTCGATCCCGACACGATCGCCAGAGGGCTCAGAAAGGCGGCGTGGCCGGGCCGATTCGAGGTGATGGAGCAGGACCCGCTCGTCCTCCTGGACGGCGCGCACAACCCTGGCGCGAGCGAGCAACTCGGGTCGGTGCTCACGGACCTGGCCTACGAGGACCTCTATCTGGTCTTCGGGGCGATGCACGACAAGGACCTCGGGGCCATGATCGAGGCCCTGCCCCGCCCCACACAGGTCTTTACCTGTCGCCCGGATAAGAAGCGAGCCGAGGACGAGCGCGTGCTGGCGAAGGCCTGGGAGGCAGCCGGCGTTGATGCCGTCGAGGCGGTCGGCTCCGTTCTGGGGGGTGTCAATCGGGCCATCAACCAGGCCGGTCCCGAGGACGCCGTGGTGATCGCGGGCTCGCTCTACACCGTCGCCGAGGCCCGGCAGCGCTGGGCCCGGACCGTGATCCCGGTCGACGCCAAATTCGCGAGTGAGGCCGACGGGACCGAACCGCTCGCGGCACTCGACCGCGCGGAACGACCGATCGAGGCGGCCGATCGCCGCTTCGGGACGGTTCGAACACGGCTCCCACGGGATGGGGCCCGAACGGTCCAGGCAGAGATGTTGCGGGCGGGCGGGGAGTGTGAGATCTCGGCGCTCATCGAGGAGGCCCGCTTCGTCGATGTCATCCTCTCGGGCACTCGAACCCAGTTCCGGACGCTCTTCGATGCCCTCGAAGACCGGGACTGTTGTCCCACCCTCCCTGCGGACATCGAAGCCGCACTCGGTCCCACGCCGACCGATTTCCCGGGGCTCGACCCAGCCCACCAGCCCGCCCTGATGGGCATCCTGAACATCACGCCGGACTCCTTCCACGACGGCGGGGAGTACAACGCCGTCCCGCAGGCCATCGAGCGGGCCGAGAAGCTAATCGAGGACGGTGCCGACATCATCGACGTCGGCGGGGAGAGTACCCGGCCCGGCGCGGATCCCGTCGAGATTCAGGCGGAGATCGATCGGATCGTCCCGGTCATCGAAGCCTTGCAGGACCTGGACGCGATGATTTCGGTGGACACACGGAAGGCCGAGGTCGCGACGGCGGCCATCGAGGCCGGTGCGGACATCATCAACGACCAGGACGGCCTGGAAGACCCGGCGCTGCGGGCCGTCGTCGCCGAACACGACGTGCCGGTGATCCTGATGCACAGCATCAACACGCCGGTCCAGCCCGACGCCGACGTGCCCTACGACGACGTGGTCACGGACGTCATCGCCGAACTCAAAGAGCGGGTGCTCCTGGCTCGCCGGGCGGGTATCGATCGGGATCAGATCGTCCTCGACCCCGGCATCGGCTTCGGCAAGACCGCAGCCGAGAACTTCGAACTGCTGGATCGGCTCCACGAGCTGACGGGGTTGGGACTGCCCGTGCTCTTTGCCCACTCACACAAGTCCCTCTTCGCGGACATCGGCTATGCGGACGGGGATCGACTCCTGCCGACGGTCGTCGCCTCGGCGATGGCGGCCGAACGGGGGGCTGCCGCCTTGCGGGTTCACGACGTCGCCGAGAACCTGGCGGCGGTCAAGACGGCCGGCGCGACCGACCGGACGGAGTAGTCACTGGTCGGCTTTTTCGACGCGAAAAAGAAAACCGCCAGCCGCGGGGTTAGTCGTCGTCCGTGCCGATGCCGTCACTCGGGTCGATCTGGGACCCGCGCTGGTCGATTTCCTTTTGCGTGAGGAAGACCGGCTTGACGTGACGGAAGGTCCGGATCGTCGCCCAGACCGCAAGCAGGAGGACGATCGCGAACGGCCCGCCGGTGAGCACGGAGGCGGTCTGCAACGCGTTCCCCCCACCGAAGACCAGGAGCAGCGCGGCGAGCAGTCCCATCGTCACACCCCAGATGGTGCGGTTGATGGTCGACGGCTTCTCCTTCCCGCCCGTGGTGAGCATGCCCAGCGCGAGCGTGGAGGAGTCAGCCGAGGTGACGAAGAACGTCGTCACGAGCAGCAGGAACGCGAGCATGAGGAACACGCCCAGCGCCCCTGGAAGCATCGCTTCGAACAGCGGGTATCCCAGTCCGTCGTACCCGATGTTGTTGTAGGTCTCGACGATCGGGGCCACGCCGTTGTTCTCCATCCAGATGGAGGAGCCGCCGAGCGCGGCGAACCACGGGATCGTCACGCCCGTGGAGGCGATCACGCCAGTACCGACCATCTGTCGGACCGTCCGACCACGCGAAATGCGGGCGATGAACAGGCCGACGAACGGGGCCCACGCGAACCACCAGGCCCAGTAGAACACGGTCCAGGCAGCCGGGAACCCGGCCGGACTGAGGCCCGCGGAGTTCGTGAACGTACTAACTGCGATGAAGTTGTTGACGTACTGACCGACTGCGTCGGCACCCAGATCGAGGATGTACGCGGTCGGGCCGAAGATGAAGGCCACCGCCATCAGGAAGAAGAACACCACCATGTTGAAGTTCGAGACCCGCTTGATGCCCTTTTCGACCCCTAACGCAGCGGAGAGGGTGAAGGCCACGGTCAGGCCCGTAACCATCAGTATGGTGAGCATGTCCGTCGTCTGGATGCCGAAGATGTAGTTCAGGCCACCCAGGAACTGGCCACCGACGAACCCGAGCGAGGTCGCGATGCCACCGATGGTGGCGAACACGCCCGTGATGTCGATGACTTTCGGCAGCCAGCCGTCGAGGTTGTCAGTGCCGAGGAACGGCGCGAGCACCGTCGAAACGCGGAGCGGTGCGCCGTATCGGTAGGCGAAGAAGGCGATCGGCAGCGCCAGCAGCACGTAGAAGGACCACGCGGAGATCCCCCAGTGGAAGAACGTGTACGACACCGCGTCTACGGCGGCTGCAGGCGTGCCGGCTTCTGCAGTACCAGCGAGCGGGCTGTTCGCCGGCGGCGCGTAGAGCGTGTAGTGGGAGACGGCCTCCGCGGGCCCCCAGAACACGATCCCCGCCGCGATGCCCGCCGAGTAGAGCATCGCGAAGTAGGACTTGAAGGAGTGTTCCGGGTCCTCGTCGGGCTTGCCGATCCGAATATTGCCCCACGGGCCCAAGAGCAAGAAGAGCCCGAAGACCACCAGGAAGAAGCCAACCAGCAGGTAGGCCCATCCTAGGGACGAGGTCATCCAGCTAAACGCGTTGTTGATGAAGTTTCTCGAAGCATCCGGCGAAAGCACTAACGCGACAATCGCCAGGAGGGATACTCCGAGGCCGATGCTGTACACCACCGGGTCGAGTTCGTCGAAGAACGTACCGATTGCACCCTTGTTTCCTGTACTCATGTGTGTGTGTTATCGTTACCCATCCGTTGGTTGTGGGTCCGATACGCACTAACGATACGGACGAGGGGTTATGAAATTATTTATTCCTTTTTCGTCATTATCGAACGCAGAAAGCTACCCCTACCCGTATTCGGGAAGTTTTGCCACTGACACGATATTAAAAGCTGCCGGTAAAACCAAGAACTGCGCTATTCCGCGAGCAGCGCAATCGCTTCCTGAACGGCCGCGTCGGCGTTGTCCGCATAGCCGTCAGCGCCGATCTCGTCCCGCCACTCCTCGGAGGTCGGCGCCCCGCCGACCATTACCTTCACGTCGTCGCGAAGGCCCTCCTCTTCGAGCAGTTCGACGACCTCTTCCTGGTGGTCCATGGTCATCGTCATCAGCGCGGACATGCCCAGAATGTCCGGGTCCTCCTCCCGGACGGCCTCGACGAAGTCCTCGTTCGGGATCTCGACGCCCAGGTCGATGACGTCGAACCCGTTTGCCTTCAGCATCGTGATCAGAATGTTCTTCCCGATGTTGTGGATGTCCTCGTCGACGGTTCCGATGACGACCTTGCCGGCCGTGTCCTCGTCGCCAAGGTCCATCTCGTCCAGCAGCGGCTCGACGAGTTCGACGCCGGCTTTCATGCAGTCCGCGGACATGGCGAGTTCGGGCAGGAAGACTTCCCCGCGGCCGAACTTGTCACCGACGGTCCGAACGCCCTCGGTCAGGCCCTCCTGGAGGATGACGAGTGGATTGAGGTCCTTGTCGATGGCCTCCTGAGTGAGTTCTGCCGTCTTGTCCTCCTCGAGGTCGATGATCGCCTGCTGGATGTCCTCGATGATGGGGTCGAGATCGTCGGCTGAGTCCTCGTCTGTCATGTGAATCCCTAACTGAATAGCTCGCTGTTGTGAGAATAAAGGTTATGGAAATCTCCCCCAACCATTCCGAAACTGATGCTTCGAAAACCGCCAGTACCTCTATTTTCAGGCCATTTCCGTGCCGAATCCGAGAAACCAAATCAAGAATTAACTAGTTCAATTCAGGTTGTAAAATGAACTTTCATTAGAAAAAACGGGTTTTCAATTAGGCCCGGTTCACGGACGGGAGCAGTGCTCCGAGGTCGAGTGCGTCAAGCGTCTCCCGGGTTGGGACGCCGCGTTCGTCCCAGCCCCGCTGCTCGTAGTAGGCACTTCGCATCGCTTCGAACTCCGGCTGGGAGATCTGCTCTCCGGCCCCCGGGCCGTCGGTGATCGGCTCTTCGAGTACCGGCGGGAGCGTGTCGTCGTCCCGGTCGAAGCCCTCCCGGACGTTGAACAGGCGAGTCAACGTCCAGATGCGGGTCCCGGCCCGTCTGAGCGCTGTGGGAGTGAGCTCCAGGCCGACCGCCGCGAGCCACTCCGCCCCGAAATCCGTGGTGTACAGCGTCTCGGTGAAGTCATCGGCGATCAGGCTCCAGAGCAGTGAGCGGTAGTCCTGTTCGGCGATGACTTCCCGGGCCCGCCGAGTCGGCTCGTCGAGGTCCGGCTCGAAGACGGCCGTCTCGATGGGTCGGGCCCGGCGGTGGCAGGCTCCCCGGTCACTGGTTGCGTAGGCCAGCGCCATGCTCGGTGCCCGTCGGGGGTCATAGGACGGCAGTTCCATCCCCTTGACCGTCGGGATCAGATCCTCGCCGCCGTAGGCCGCGGCGGCGGCGTCGATGCCGTCTGCCAGGGTGGCACCAAGCTCCGTCTCCCGGGCCGCGATCGCCTCGGCGAGTTCGATGGCGGATTCGATATCTCCGAACTCGCCCGCATAGTCGATCACGCCTTCCTCGCCGGCCCGGATGGCCCAGGCGATGGCGTTTCCCACGCCGATGATGTCCACCCCGAGGCGGTCACACGTCAGTCCGAGGGTCGCCACGTCTTCGAAGTCATCAATTCCGAGTCCCGCGCCCAATGTCATCTGCGTGCCCCCGCGTGGGGTACTTTCGCCCTCTTCGAACGAGACCGTGAACCCGCCGGGAATCGCTTCCCCCTCGTGTTCGCGCTCGTAGTCCGTCGCCTCCACGGCCTCGATGCCGATTTCGTCTGTGCCCTCGAAGGTGCTCTCCTGCCAGCCGCGGGTCGAGAGGGCCCCGATCTCGTCGGCGAAGTCCACGGACTCCACCGTCTCGCTGGCCCGGTGCCAGTCGTCGGTCGGCCCGTCGCCGAACCGTTCCTCGTACTCGGTCCGGAGGTCGTCCAGTCCGGAGACTGGCTCGTCGGCCGCGATCACGGCCTTGAGCCGTTTCGATCCCATGACGGCCCCTGCACCGCCCCGGCCGGCGTGGTGATCGCCGCCGTCGGAGGCGATTGTCGCGTAGACCACCTCGTTCTCCCCGGCTGGGCCCGTGCAGGCGACCGCCGCGTCGGAGTGGGTGGCACAGGCGGCTTCCACGCCCTCGCCCCATGCCGTGGCCGGTTCGATGGACACGTTCCCGTCGGAGACGACCAGGGAAACCGGCTCTGGCGCCTGGCCAGTCACGATGATCCCCATCGTCTCGCCGAGGCTGCCGGCCAATCTGGCGGCAAAATCACCGCCGCTGTAGGAGTCCAGAAAGGTCCCGGTCAGCGGCGACTTGGTGATCGCCGCGTAGCGTGGCTCCCCCGGGATCAGTCCCGAGAGGGGGCCGACCATGAACAGCAGCGCGTTCCCCGGGGCGAGCGGGTCGACGCCGGGGTCGGTTACTTCGTGGAGGTATCTCGCGCCCAGGCCTTTCCCGCCGATGTACTGCCGGCGCCACTGCTCGGGGATCGGCTCCCGGCGCACGTTCCCGTCGGTCAGGTCAACTCGAAGGATGGCCGTTCGACGGGGCGGGGCTCTCTCCGTCGTCACGCCTGTCGATAACAGAGTCGGGTTCAGAAGTCCACCGGTTTCGGCCAGTCCCGCGGCATCGCCGGTCGCTGGAACCGATAGTTTTTTGCTGATGGCCTTTTCTCGTCTTTTGATATGTTGGGCCGATTTCCCGTTCCCATCTCGGTTGGCGGACGGCGGCCGAATCGGCTCGTCGGCACGACTACCGCGGACCTGTAGTACTGGTGACCTATTCGCCCCTCCGCAGTCATGCGGTTTTCCATAGCGTGAAACGCCGACCGCCATTTGATGGCATCGATATTTTATACATGGTTTTTCATCGACTTCGTTAGTTATATGTGCTAAGTCTGCTAGAAGAACTGTTGTGGGGCCGGTTCACACCCTCGCGAAGCGCGGATCGAACGTGGACACCCCGAGGTACAATAAATGAGTTCGAACAACCTACCCGACAGCGCCGGTACGGTAATTATCGGCGCCGGTATTGTGGGGAACAGTCTCGCATACCATCTCGCAGACCAGGGCGTTGAAGATATCCTCCTCGTCGACAAGGGACCCCTCCCGGACCCCGGCGGATCGACGGGTCACGCGTCGAACTTCCTGATGCCGGTCGAGCACTCCAAGGAGATGACCGAACTCTCCTATGACTCGATCGAGCAGTACAAGGAAGCCGGCGTGTTCACCCGCTCCGGTGGGCTCGAAGTCGCTCGCTCCGAGGAGCAGATGGAGGAGAACAAGCGACGAGTGCAGTCCGCGAAGGCCTACGGCGCCAGTGCCGAGGTCATCGACGCCGAGGAAGTCAAGGAGATGGTGCCCTACATCAACGAGGACATTATCAAGGGCGCCATGTACTGTGAGGACGCCGGTGTGTGTGACTCCCTCCAGTTCGGCGAGATCTGCCGCGAGCGCGCCAAGGACATGGGTGCGCTGACGGTCTCCCCGAACACGGAGGTCACGGACATCTTCACAGAGGGCGACACCGTCACCGGGATCGAGACCGACCGCGGTGACGTCGAAGTCGAGGATACCCTCATCATCGCCGCCGGTCTCTGGAGCCCGAAGCTGGCCGAGATGGCCGGCACGCGCATCCCGCTGAAGCCGGCCGTCCACCAGATGATCTCCGTCGGCCCCATCAAGCAGTTCGAAGAGCGGGGCGTCGAGGGCATCGAGGACCCGATCGTTCGGGACATGGACCACCGCGAATACGAGCGCCAGCACGGCAGCGAGATCGAGGTCGGTTCCTACTCCCACCGCCCGATGCTGTGGGACATCGAAGACGTGCCCTCCATCGACGAGGCACCGCTCTCCCCGACCCAGCCGCCGCTGACTGACGAAGCCTTCGAGGCGTCCATGGAGCACGCCCTCGAGCTTATGCCCGAGATCCTGGACGACCCCGACGCGGGGATCCGTCACTCGATCGACGGCCTGCTCTCGATGACCGCCGACGGTGGCCCCGTCGTCGGTCCGGTCAAGGACCTCGACAACCTGTGGTCCGTGGCCGCCATCTGGATCAAGGAGGCCCCCGCCATCGCGAAGGAAGTCGCCCGCTGGATGACCGAAGGCTACGGTGCCATCGACACGGACCTCGAAGGCATCAACATCGCCCGCTACGACGAGTACGGGCGGGCCGAGCGCTACGTCGAAGAGCGCTCCAAGGAAGGCTTCCGCAAGATCTACGGCACGGTTCACCCCAAAGAGCAGTGGATGTCCTCCCGTCCGCTCCGGACGACGGGCTTCCACGACCGCCTGGAGGAGCACGAGGCCGAGTTCTGGGAATCCGCCGGCTGGGAACGGCCGCGCTGGTTCCGTGAGAACGCGGACCTCCTGCAGGAGTACCAGGAAACCATCAGCGAGTTCCAGCGTCCCAACGAGTGGGACCGGCGCTGGTGGTCCCCGATCATCCTGGCCGAGCACCTGCACATGCGTGACAACGTCGGCCTGATCGGCGACATGGGCTTCGGTATCTACGAGTTGCAGGGCCCCGATGCCCTGGAGATGGCCGAGAAGCTCACCGTCGGCCGCATGGATGTCGACGTGGGCAGCCTGGTCTACACCCCGGTGCTCGACGAGGACGCCGGCTTCCGTGCTGACCTGACTGTCGTGCGTCTCGGCGAGAACAAGTTCCGCTTTGTCACTGGTGGCGGCGACGCCGGCCACGACAAGCAGTGGATCCGCCAGCACATGGAGGACGACATGGATGTCGAGCTCGTCAGCAAGAGCTCCGCTCTGGGCACGATGGGTGTCTGGGGTCCGAACGCCCGGAAGGTCATGCAGGAGGTCACCGAGGAGGACATGTCCGACGAGGCCTTCCCGGCCTACACGGCCCAGGAAGTCCACATCGGTGACGTCGAGGCCTTCGCGATGCGTATCTCCTATGTCGGCGAACTCGGCTGGGAGATCTACGCCCCGATGGAGCAGACCGGTCGCCTCTGGGACACCATCTACGAGGCCGGTCAGGAGTACGACCTCCGTCCGGTCGGGACGGGTGTCTACGGCTCCACCGGTCGCATGGAGAAGGGCTACCGCCTGATCGGTGCCGAACTCGAGCACGACTACAACCCGGTCGAGGCTGGCCTGGACTTCCACGGTGTCAAGGACGCCGACTTCATCGGCAAGGACGCCTACGTGGAAGCAGTCGAGAGCGAGCCCGCCGCGAAGCTCTGCACCCTGGCCGTGACCGACCACGCCCCGAACGGTGGCGAGGAGCGCTACCCGCTCGGCGGCGAGCCGGTCAAGGACCTCGACGGCAACGTGCTTATCGACGACGAGGGCCGCCGCTCGTACACCACGAGCGCCGCGACGGGCCCCTCGGTCGGCAAGCACATCATGCTGGCATACATCCCGACGGATATCGCAGAGGAAGGCAAGGAGCTGCAGGTCGAGTACTTCGGCGAGGACTACCCGGTCGAGATCGTTCGCGTCGGCAGCAAGCCGCTCTTTGACCCGAGCAACGAACGGATCCTGAGCTAAACGGACTGGGACCGGTCAGTCCGCTCGGGGTCTGGGACTTCGCCGGTCAAATTAGACACTTATCATAATCATGGAAACATTAGCCTGTATCAAACGCGTCGCTGACACCGGGGCGGAGATCGTACTGACGGATGACAAGCAGTCGGTGGACGCCTCCGCCGTGGGGTACACGATGGGTCCCCACGAGGAGTGTGCCATCGAAGCGGCTGTCCAGGTCGTCGAGGAGGAGGGTGGCGAATCCACCGTCCTGAGTCTCGGCCCCGAGGACACGGAAGACCAGCTTTACGAAGGAATCGGTCGCGGTGCCGACAACGGCGTCCTCCTGGAGACGGCGGGCGGCGACTGGGGGCCGGAGTCCACGGCGACGGCCATCGCCGACGCCATCGAGGGTGACCTCGCGGACTTCGACCTCCTCTTCTTCGGCAACGAATCGGGCGACAACGCGAACTACCAGGTCGGTATTCGCGTGGCCCACGAACTCGATCTGCCGGTCGTCACCGGTGCGAAGGACCTCGAGATCGACGGTGACACGGCGATCGTCAAGCGTGACGTCCCCGGCGGCTCGGAGGTCTTCGAGGTCGAGACTCCGGCCGTCGTGACCGTCAAGGAGGGCCTGAACACGCCGCGCTACCCGTCGATGCGGAGCCGGATGCAGGCCAAAAAGCAGGAGATCCAGACGATCGACCCCACGGAGACCGACGACCGGCTCCAGATGGTCGAACTGGAGACTCCGGAAGCCGAGGACAGCGAGGCAGAAGTCCTCGGCGAGGGCCCGGAAGCGGTCGACGAAGCGGTCGAAGTCATGGAAGAACTGGAGGTGCTCTAAATGGTACTGACACTCATCGAACACGCCGACGGCGAGATCGACGAGACGTCCCTGGAGATGCTTACCCTCGCCCGGGACCTGGCCGAGCAGGTCGGCGAGGACGTGACTGCGGCGATGTTCGGCGGCGAGGATCTGGCTGCCGATCTCGGCGAGTACGGCGTCGACACCGCCTACGTCTGTACGGGCGATCTCGCGGAGACCTACGCCCCCGAGGCCCGCGCCGAAGCCCTCGGTGCGCTCTGTGACGATCTCGAACCCGCCGCCGTCTTCGGCGGCGGCACGGACACCGCAAACGAGGTCCTGGCCCACCTCGGGGCCAAGCGGGACCTCCCGATGTCCGCCAACACGACGGAGATCGAGACGGACGGCGAGACCTGCGAGATCGAGCGCCACCGCTGGGGTGGCAGCCTCATCGAGCACGCCACGATGGAAGGCGAGACGAAGCTGTTCACCACGCCCGACCACGAACTCCCGATCGAGGCCGTCGGCGACGGCGAGGCCGCCGTCGAGACCCTCGAGCCCGAACTCAGCGAGGGTGCCTGGGAGGTCCAGGTCGACCGCTTCGAGGAGTCGGACCTGGAGGGTGTTCCGCTCCCCGAGGCCCGCATCGTCGTCGGTGGCGGTCGCGGTGTCGGTGGCGAGGAGGACTTCGAACAGCTCGAAGAACTGGCTGACCTGTTCGACAACGCCACGGTCGGCGCGACCCGGATCGCCGTCGACGAAGGGTGGCGGCCGCACAACGACCAGATCGGCCAGACCGGGCAGAAGATCGCGCCCGAACTGTACATCGCCGCCGGCATCAGTGGGGCCGTCCAGCACTGGGTCGGCGCCAAAGGGTCGGAGAACGTCCTCGCGATCAACACCGATCCCGAGGCCGCGATCATGTACAAGGGCGATTACGCGATCGTCGGCGACCTCCACGAGGTCGTCCCCGAGCTGATCGACGCCGTCGAAGCCGCGAAGTAACGTCGCCGCTCGATTTTCTTTTTTTTGTTCGATAGCGACCGCTGTCGCTCGTTCGGGGCAAAAAATACGGAAAAACTGAACCCGGTCTACGGCAGTTCGACTTCGACGTCGTTCTGGAGGCCCGCGGCCTTGACCGTGTTGTAGAGCAACATCGTGATCGTCATCGGGCCCACACCGCCCGGCACGGGGCTGATGGCGTCGACGACGTCTTTGGCGGACTCGAACTCGACGTCACCGACCAGTTCACCGTCCACGCGGTTGGTCCCGACGTCGATGACCGTCTGGCCCTCCGAGAGCATCGAGCCGTCGATCATCTCCGGGACGCCGGCGGCCGCGATGACGATGTCGGCGTTCTTGGTCTTCTCCTCGAGGTTCTGGGTCCGGGAGTGACAGACCGTGACGGTGGCGTTGCCGTTCTCGGTCTTCTGCATGAGCAGGTTCGCGACCGGCTTGCCGACGATGTTCGAGCGGCCGACGACGGTGACGTCCTTGCCCTCGGTGTCCACGCCGGCGTCCTCGATCATCTTGATGACGCCGTGGGGCGTACAGGGCTTGAAGCGGGCGTTGCCCGTGACCATCCGACCGACGTTCTCCGGGTGGAACCCGTCGACGTCCTTCATCGGGTCGATCTCGTTGAGGACCCGCTCCTCGTCGACGTGATCGGGTACCGGTAGCTGGACGAGGATGCCGTGCACTTCGGGGTCCTCGTTCAGGTCCTCGATCGTGTCGTAGAGCTCCTCGGCCGGCGCTTCGGGATCGATCTCGACGTGGAAACTCTCCATCCCGATCTCTTCACAGGCCTTCTGTTTCATCGAGACGTAGGTCTCACTTGCGGGGTCGTCGCTCATCAGGACCGTCGCGAGGCCGGGTGTGATGTCCTCGTCCGTGAGTGTTTCGACGCTGTCTTCGAGATCAGCGCGAATCGAGTCCGCGAGTTCGTTACCGTCAATAATGTATGTCATGGTTCGACCGTGCGTTCGATAGGTTCCCTCGAAAGCACCTTGAGGTTTTCTAGAACGACTCGCCAGCCGCACATGAATACCCCCTAAACTTCGGCAGTGCAAAGAGTGAAAGCCGTGTGCCGGCTATCATGGGTACACATGACACAGGATCCAGTTCGCGATCTCCTGGCCGATCCGCACTTCGAGTTGCTACCCTTCGCCGGGCTCTTCGACCAGGCGGCGGCGCTTCCCGAGGGCTCGACCGTTGCGCTCACTGCCTCGCCGGACAAGGGTGTCGACGAGACGGTGGAACTCTCGACCGAACTGGCGGATCGCGGCTTCGAGGTCTCGGCCCACATCGCGGCCCGGGCGGTCCGGAGTGACGAGCATCTGGAGACGATCGCCGAGACGCTTCTGGACGCTGGGGTCGAGGACATCTTCGTTCCCGGCGGTGACAACGAGACGCCTGAGGGCCCTTACGACTCCGCCTATGCCCTGCTCTCGGACCTCGAGGAGATGGAGTACGAGTTCGAGCGGGTGGGCATCACCGGCTATCCGGAGGGCCACCAGTTCATCGACGACGACACGCTCCGGGAACACCTCCTGAAAAAGGAGCCGTACGCGGACTACATCGTCACCCAGATGACTTTCGACCCGGACGCAGTGGCCGAGTGGGCGCTGGAGATCCGTGAGGACGACGTCGAACTCCCGATCATCGTCGGGGTTCCGGGCGTGATGAAATACCAGCGCCTCCTGAGCATCTCCCGGGAGATCGGGGTCGGCGATTCACTCTCCTATCTCCGCAAGACCACCGGCGTGTTTGACTTCATCAAGCAGTTCCTGGGATCCCGCGGGCAGTACGCGCCCGATGACTTCATCCAGGGGATCGGGGAGTACTACGCGGATGACAGCTACGGCATCGAGGACGTCCACCTGTACACGTTCAACCAGGTCGGGGACACCGAAGCCTGGCGTCAACAGTACCTCTAAGCCTCGCGACTCAGCGCCGCCAACCGGTAAGATTTGCAGATAGAGCGCCTGAAACCCGGACGGACATGGGAAGAATTAACTTTCCCGCTCATCCAAATTTAGTTGATGTTCACCTTCGAGGCCGAGCAAGAGGTCTATGACGTCAACGGGACGAAGATGGGCGGACAACCCGGCGAGACGCCCACGCTGATGGTCGGCAGCATCTTCTACAAGGGAGACAAGGTCCAGGAGAACCCCGAGACCGGCGAGTTCGACGAGGAGGCAGCCCGAGAGGCGGTCAAAAACGTCGAGGAACTCTCCGAGAAGACGGGCAACCCGGCCGCCTTCGACACGATCGGTGACTCCCCCGAGGCCCTGAAAAAGCACATCGAGTTCATGGCCGACGTCACCGACGCGCCGATCTTCATGGACGGTCCGACCCCGTCGATCCGCGCCGAGGCCGCGAAGTTCGCCGGCGAGATCGGCATCGAGGACCAGATCATCTACAACTCCATCGAGTCCTCCACCAAGCAGGTCGACGAGGAGATCGAGGCCATCCAGGAGTCCGGCATCAACAGCGCGGTCCTGCTCTCGATCGACACGACGGACATGTCCATCGACGGTCGCCGGAACGCGCTGGACGAGAACCTGGAGGTCGCCGAGGAGGCCGGCATCGACCAGCCGATCGTCGACCCCGGCATCATCGACATTCCGGACTCGGGCTACGTCGCGAAGATCATCCACGAGCTCAAAAACGAGTACGGCATCCCGATGGGCTGTGCGCCCCACAACGAGGTCATCCAGTGGGAGATGAACGACCCGCTCGTGGAGAACTCCCGACAGCTCCGGCAGGCTGTGGCCAACTCGGTCATCGTCCACCTCGGTGCTGACTTCAACATCTACGGTCCGGTCCACGGGGCCGCCGAGATGTACGAAGTCATGTCCACCGCCGACGCCTACGTCGCCTACGGCGCGCAGATGGGTGAGGGTCGCCGCGCGGACACCGACCACCCGCTGTTCAAGATCTTCCGGTAAGTTCTCCCGTTCGTTCTTTTTCGCGTCGAAAAGAACCGCTCTCAGTCCTCGGACTCCGCCGCTTCGAGCCTGGCGGCTTCGAGTTCGCGCCGCCGCATGACCTTCTCCTTGACGTGTGGGTACAGATCGAAGTCCTGGTGAGGGAGATACATCGACTCCATGAAGTTCTCCTGGAAGACATCTGTCCCGGCGATCTCGAAGTACTCGACCTCGTCGACGATGCGCTCGGCCTCGGCCCGTCGCTCCTTGTCGAGGAGTGCCAGCTTCGCCCCCACGCCGGCGGCGTTGCCAAGTGAGACCACGTCGTCCGGGTCGATGTCGGGATACATCCCGATGGTCATCGCGGAGTGTTTGTCGATGTAGTTCCCGAAGGCCCCGGCCATCAGCACTCTGTCGGGGTTCTCGATGTCCAGTTCGTCCATCAGGACCCGCGTTCCGGCCTGGATCGCGGCCTTTGCCATCTGGATCGAGCGGATGTCGTTCTGGGTCAGCACGATGTCCTCGGCCAGGGCGGCCTCCTTCTCGTAGGCCACGACGTACTCGAGTTCCCCGTCGTCGTTCTCTCTCACTCGCTGGTGATCGAGTACCTCGTCCCGGAACTTCCCGCGCTGATCCACGAGGCCGACCTCGAAGAGCTGAGCGAGCGCGTCGATCACGCCCGAACCGGTGATACCGTTTGGCGGCTCGTCGTCGATGGTCTCATAGGTCGGATCGAGCGTTTCGGGGTCGATCCGCAGGGTCTCGATCGCGCCGGACTGGGCGCGAACCCCATAGCGCAGTTCCGCCCCTTCGAGGGCGGGCCCGGCCGGGGCGGAGGTCACGAGCATCTCCTCGTCGTTGCCGACCGAGATCTCCCCGTTGGTCCCGATGTCGATACAGACGGTGGTCGGGGACTCCTTGTAGTGCCCCGAAACGAGGAGGACCGAGACCTTGTCCGGGCCGACCCAGCCGCCACTCACGGGCAGCCAGTAGACATAACCCGCGTCGTTGATGTCGATGCCCAGTTCCCGGGCCTTCACGGCGATCGGGGCCTCGCGGGCGGCGACGTAGGGCGACCCGGCCACGTAGGTCGGGTCGATGCCCAAAAAGAGGTGATGCATCGCCGTGTTGCCCACGAAGACACTCTCGTAGATGTCCTCGCGATCGATGCCGGCCTCCTGGATGACCTCCTCGATGGTCTCGTTGATCCCCGTGCGGATCTCCTCCTTGAGTGTCTCCCGCCCGTCGTCGTTCCGGCGGGTGTACCGCATCCGGGTCATGATGTCCCCGCCCTGCTTGGTCTGGGGGTTGAGCTGTGAGCTGATCGCCTCGGTCTCCCCGTTTTTCAGGTTCACCAGGTAGGTCGCGACCGTGGTGGTCCCGATGTCGATCGCCAGCCCGTAGGCGGTCTCGGAAAGCCCCGGCTCGACGTCGATGATCTCCTGATCGTCATAGACCGTCGCGGTGACCTCCAGCCGGTCTTCGGTCTCTTCGGCCCGCATCTGGTTCGGCAACTCCCGCTGGATCTCGTAGTCGACGTCCTCGATGTCGATCTCGTAGGTGTCCGCCAGGGCTTCCCCGATCCGCTCGAAGTCCGCGACGTTGTCAGAGAGTGAGGGGACCGGCAGGTCGACGTGGTACTTCTTGACCAGCGGGTCGATGGCATATTCCAGTTCTTGGCCCTCCGTGAGGACGATCCCGGCGGTCTTCTGAGAGTCCGGTGGCACCGTCACGGAGACCTCGCCCGGGTCGCTGACCTTGGCCCGACAGGTGAGTCGATAGCCGTTCCCCAGTTGCTCCGAGGAGAGGGTCTGTTCCTCGGCGGTGGTGATCGGCGTGAGGTGTTCTTCGCCCTCGCCGATAATCGCCTTGCAAGTCCCACACCGGCCGTTGCCGGCACAGAGTCCTTCGATGCTCACGCCGGCGTCTTCGGCCGCATTGAGCAAGGTGGTGTCCGGTTCCACGTCGATCGTCTTCTTCCAGGGATAGAACGTGACCCGCGCCTCCTCGGACATGTCTTGTCTATGGTACACGATGCCTATACAAAAGGGAATTGAAGGAAGTCCTTTTGGCCCGTAGTCGTGGGTAGATCGTGGTGTTGGACCGATTCGAAATGTGAACCCTCAAGGCCGCTCCGGGCGGACCCCCCACGATGACCGATCGGGACGTGACTCACACGGTCGAGACGGTGCCACTGGCCCGCCTTCCGTCCGGACGGACGGTCGAGACGGTGCTTCACCGATACCGGGGGGACCCCGACGGGCCGACGGTCTACCTCCAGGCCCTCCAGCACGGCGGGGAAGTCAACGGCGCGGCCGTGCTTCGCCGCCTGCATGATCGATTGACCAAAAGCGCCCTCGCGGGGGAGGTGCTCGCGGTTCCGGTCGCGAACCCCTTTGCCTTCGACCACCGGGTCTACATGGCTCCAACCCGGCTGGACGCGATCAACTCGAACATGAACCGGCTCTGGCCCGGGAACCCCGACGGGACGCTGATGGAACGGCTCGTGGACAGCCTGTGGCAGCGGGCCGCCGGGGCCGACGCCATCGTGGATCTGCACACGGGTGGGCCCTACATGCGGTCGCATACGCGTTTCACCCCGGGCGATTCCCGTTCGCGGGACCTCGCCCGGGCCTTTGGCCTCGATCTGATCGTCGCGGACGGCTCGCCCATCGCGGACCCCGATACTGGTGGCCAGGGCAAACTCCGGGAGATGGCCGCTGCGGCCGGGATCCCGGCCATCACGCCGGAACTCGCTCACAGCCGCGAGATCGTCGACGCCTCCGTCGATCGTGGCGTCGCGGGGGTCGAGAACGTGCTGGTCGAACTCGGGGCCATCGACGGCCTGCTCCAGACGGCCGAACCGACGGTGGGCACCGAGAAGACGCCGCTTTTCACCGAGGAGTCGGGCCTTTTCCGGTCGAATGACCTCTCGGTCGGGGACCGAATCGAGGCCGGAACCGAGATCGGCGAGGTCTTCGATCCGACCAGCTACGAGTCCCTGCAAACCATCGTCGCCGACCGGGCCGGGATGTTGCTCTCGCTCAATCGTGGCTCCACCGTGATGGAGGGGGAGTCGATCGGGAGCCTGATTACCGTCGAGTAACCGGCGGGACGGCCGGGTGACGGTTGGCTTTTTACCACGGGCCCGATAGGGCGGGCATGAACTTCGTGACGGACCTCGGCCTGGACGACGGCCTCACGGCCGTGGTCGGGGCCGGCGGGAAGAAGAGCACGATCTACACCGTTGCCGGCGAACTCGACCGGGCGGTCGTCACGACCACTGTCAGAATTCCGCCCTTCGACGAGCACGTCGCCACGTTACTGGAGACGGCTCGGCCCCGGGACGCCCTGGAATCGGTCACGGACTGGCCGGTCGGGCTGGTGCCGGGCCAGGAGGAGAACCGCTATCTGGGCTATGACCCCGACGTTATCGACACCCTCAACGGAAGCCAGAGGCCCGAGGCCATTCTCGTGAAGGCCGACGGCGCGCGAAACCGGGACTTCAAAGCCCCCGGCGAGAACGAGCCACGGATTCCGGAGACCGCCGATCGCGTGCTCGGCATCGCGAGCGTGGCGGCAGTCGGGAAGCCCCTCGACGAGGAGTGGGTGCACCGGCCGGAGCGAGTGGCTGGGCTGACGGGGCTCGAACCGGGCGATCCGATCGGCGTCGAGGACATGGCCACGGTCCTGTCGAGCCCCCAGGGGACCGAGAAAGGGGTTCCCGAATCGGCCACCTTCCTGCCGGTCCTCAACAAGGTCGATGACGACGCGGATCTGGAAACCGCCCGCGAGATCGCCGATCGCGTGCTCGAATCGGGGCGGGCCACCCAGGTGGCGCTCACACACCTGTTGGGACCCGGCGAGCCGCTACTCGAACTCCGGAGGTGAACTACCCCTGCCTACTCACTCGCGGCTGAGCCGCTCGTTCCTTGAGGCAGGGGCTTCCTGCTTCCAAGACGCGCTTTGCAGGAACCAGGGTGGTTCCCGCAGGGAGCGCAGTCTCCACAGGCGTTGATTCGGAGTGACCCACTCCTAGGTCGCTGAGTCCGCGAGAAAGAATGTTCCACGCTGCGTTTGCGTCTCTGTCCGCCTCGAAGCCACAGGCAGGACAGGAGTGCTCACGCACCCACAGCGGTTTGTCGGTTTCGACGCCACACTGCGCGCACTCTTTGGTGGTGCCGTCAGGGTCAACTTCCACGAAGTGCGTGCCTTCGCGCTCACACTTCGTTTCGAGCAGATCGGTGAAGGTGTTCCACGCCGCTGAAGCTGTGTTGCGGCTGTTACGCGGCGATTCGAGCATGTCTTTTACGTCGAGGGCTTCGACGGCCACCAGCTCGTACTCCCGAGCGTAGTAGTTCGAGAGTTTGTGCAGGAAATCACGCCGCTTGCGCTTGATGTCGAGATGGCACTCAGCGACACGCCGACGTTGCTTCTCCCAGTTGTTCGACTCGTACTCTTTGCGCGAGAGCTTCCGTTGCTCACGTTCGAGCCTGTCGCGTTCTTCCGAGAGGTCGAGTGATCCGATTGCCGTCCCGTCAGTATCGTGGGCATACTTCAGAATCCCCACGTCAATCCCGACCACCTCCTCGGCGTCGATCTCCTCCAGCGGTGGCTTGGCTGGCGGTTCTGTGTCCATCTCGATGCCGAAGATGGCGAACCACTCGCCAGTTTTCTCTTTTTTGAGCGTGACTTCTTTGACGGTGGAGTCCTCGGGCAGCGGTCGGTGCAATTCGATGGGAATGTCTGCGAGTTTCGACAGCGACAACACGGTCTGGCCACCCTTCTTGTCGAGTTCGAAGCCAGACTGGTTGTAGGTGAAACTGCGAAACTCGCGTGGTGATTTCCATCGGAGTTCACCAACCTTGTAGCCCTGTTCTTTGAGTTTCCCGAGTGCGTTGATGTTTTTCGCAATCCGCATGACGGTGGGCTGGAGCACCTTCGAGTAGATATCGGTGAGTGCGTCCCACCAGTCTTTGAGGTCGGGAAGCTCGTCACGAATCTTGCGGACACGCTGTTTGACAGTGCCCTCGTCCTCGGGAATCTGGTTGAAGCGGTACAGGGCATGGTTGTAGAGTTGGCGACAGGTATCGCGGTGGTAGTCCAGCGTCTCACGCTGGCTGTCGGTCGGCCTGAGGCGATACCTGTAGTTGTAGTTCATGTTCGCTGGTTTTCGACGTACTCTTTCAACACATCCAGTGAGACTTGTCCAGTCGAGATGAGACAGTACGAGTCGTTCCAGAATGAATCGCCCCACAGGTCGGTTTTGAGTTCATCTTCGTACTCGTTGCGGATGCGTCGAGCAGTCGCACCTTTGACGGTGTTGATGAACTTCACGAGGTCTGTGGTTGGTTCAGCCCGGAACAGGATGTGAACGTGGTCGTCTTCACCGTCGAGATTGGTCAGTGTGACACCATACTTGTCCGCGAACCCCTCGATGACCCCGCGAATAAATTGGGTTCGCTCCTCGGTGAGCACACCACGCCGATACTTGGTGGTGAGTATCAGGTGGTAGTGGAGTGAATACACCGAGTGTGCTCCCGTGTCGAGGTCGTACTCCATTGGGTTCGGTCAATAATTATGTACCCTAGTAGAAAGAAATTACGACTGCGTGGGCCTGTGGGTTGGGAATAGAACAGTATATGGAAGACGATGACGGCGTTGACGAATCGCGGAGCGATTCGTTCGCACACCAGAAATCTTCGATTTCTGGGGACGCTGTATCCCCTCCCTACTGCGCTCCTTGTCCGCTGGCGCGGACTGCGGTGCTCCTTGAGGGAGGGGGCTTAGCGCCTGTATTCAGCTAACTACTCGTTTTCGGGCGGATCGAGGTCCACTCCCGAGAGGTTGACCGCCCGTCTGTAGGCATAGAAGAAGTAGCCGAGGAACCCGGCTGCACCCACGAGTATCAGGACCAGATAGCGGGTCCAGCCCCATTCGAGGCCCGCCTCGCGTAGCAGGACCATGTCCCTGGTCGCATAATAGGCCGCCACCACGCCGATCAGGCGGAAGACGATGAAGGGCGAGCCCCCGAAGATGATGAGGGCGTCGACGATCGCATACAGGATGGCGACGACCATCCCGCGCCGGAAGAAGGTGTTGTCTATTTCCTCGGCCGAATCCAGATACTCGCTCATGGTCCCCGATTGGGGAACCCCGGTAGTAAACCTGTGGGGGCTCAGTCGGCGCCGGACTCGGCGACGTCGACGGAGACCGTGGCCGCGGCGACCTTGAACTCGGGGATCTTCGCCACCGGGTCCACGGCGTCGTTGGTGACCCGATTCGTCTGGGAGTCGGCGAAGTGCGGCGTGGTCCAGACGACACCCTGTTTGGTCTTCTCGGTGACGACGGCCGTTACGTCGATCTCGCCACGGCGGGTGCGAAGTTCGACCACATCGCCGTCTTCGATCCCGCGGGCGTCCGCGTCGACGGGGTGGACGTGGATGAAGTTGTGGTCGGTCTTCCGCATGAGGTTCTCCGAGCGACGACTCATCTCGCCCGTGTTGTAGTGCTCCTCGATGCGGCCGGTGGTCAACACCAGCGGGTACTCCTCGTCCTCGACTTCGGCCGGCGGCTGGTGGCTCACGCCGCGGATCTTCCCCAGGCCGTCCTCGGTCGGGAACTCCTCCTTGTGGAGGTACTGGGTTCCGTCGTCATCGGTCGTCTCACAGGGCCACTGGATGCCCTCGTCGCCGATCCGGTCGTAGGTGATACCGCCGTAGATCGAGGCGACCTCCCGGAGCTCCTCGAAGACCGCTTCGGGCCCGTCATAGTCAAAGCCCTCGCCGAACATCCGGGTCCCGATCTCACTGACGATGTCGAAGTCGTGGCGGGTGTTCCCCGGCACGTCCACCGCGGGCCGCATGCGCTGGACACGACGGTCGGTGTTCGTGACCGTCCCGCCGCGCTCGACCCAGGAGGTGGCCGGCAGGACCACGTCCGCGAGTTTGGCGGTCTCGGTCATGAAGATGTCCTGGGCGACCATGAACTGCAGTTCCTTCAGGTTGGCCTCGACCTCGTTGGAGTTGGGTTCGCTCAACACCGGGTTCTCGCCCATGACATAGAGGGCCTGGACCTCCTCACCGGCCGCGTCGGTGACTTCCAGGCTCGTCAGGCCGTTCTCCGGGGGCACCTCGAAGCCCCAGATGTCCTCGACGTGGGCGCGGTCCTCGGGATCCTCGACCTCCAGATACCCCGGGAGGACGTTCGGGAGCGCCCCGACGTCACTGGTCCCCTGAACGTTGTTCTGGCCCCGAAGCGGATTGACCCCCGTCCCGGGCTTGCCGAGGTTCCCGGTCACCAGCGCGAGGTTGATGAGGTTCTGGACGTTGTCGGTGCCACAGGTCTTCTGGCTCATCCCCATGCCAGTGAAGATGGCGCCGTTCTCGGCCTCCGCGAACGCTCGGGCGGCCTCGCGGATCTCTTCCAGGTCCACGCCTGCGGTTTCGGCGGCCTGCTCGGCGTCGAAGTCAGCCAGTTCGGCCTCGAGGGATTCAAAGCCCTTCGTGCGCTCGGCGATGAACTCCTCGTCGTAGAGTTCCTCCTCGAGGATCGTCTCCAGGACGACGTTCAGAATCGGGATGTCCGTCCCCGGTTTCACCTGCAGGTGGATGTCCGCGACCTCCGAGGTCTTGTTCTCGTGTGGGTCGACCTGGACGACGGTCGTGCCGTCGTTTGCGGCCTGTTTGAAGTACTTCGAGTGGCCGATGACGTGCTGTTCGGCCGGGTTCGCGCCCTGGATCCAGTAGGCGTCCGCCGAATCCCGCAGGTCGGCCATGCTGTTTGTCATCGCGCCAGCGCCCAGGCTGTCTCGGAGTGCGGCGACGGTCGAGGCGTGACAGAGCCGTGTGCAGTTGTCGACGTTGTTGGTCCCATAGCGACGGGCCAACTTCTGCATCAGGTAGTTCTCCTCGTTCATCACCTGCGAGGAGGCGAAAAAGCCGGTGGCGTCCGGGCCGTACTCCTCCCGTACCTCCATGAGGCCCTCGACCACGCGGTCGAGGGCTTCCTCCCAGGTCGCCTCGCGGAACTCCCCGTCCTCTTTGATCAGCGGTTCGGTGAGTCGGTCCTCGTGGTCGACGTGCTGGACCGCCGAACTCCCCTTGATGCACAGCGCCCCCTCGTTCACCGGCGCATCGAACCACGGCTTGAAGTTGACCGAGCCGGGTTCCTCGCCCGGTTCGAGTTTGAGGCCACACCCCACGCCACAGTACGGACAGATCGTCTTGACTAGTTCGTCCTCGGAGCTCATGATGATCGTGTTCCCGGGTGTCCGGGTTCGGTGTACGTACTCACGGAACGATTAATAAGCTTCGCCAGCGGGGGCTCCTCGCCGGCTCTCCGTAGACGGACCTGTTCGTCTCGGAACCAAAGAAAAAATTCGACTCAGGCGATGGCGCGACGGCCTAGAACAGGCCGGAGATCGTACCGTCCGCGTCGATGTCCATGTCGGCGGCCGCCGGACGGGCGGGCAGACCGGGCATGGTCATGACGTCGCCAGTGAGCGCGACCACGAAGCCAGCCCCAGCGGAGGGGTACAGCTCGCGGACGTCGAGGGTCCAGCCCTCGGGGGCGCCCTTCTTGGACGGGTCGTCACTGAGCGAGTGGAAGGTCTTCGAGAGCACGACCGGGACATCGTCCATGCCCATCTCCTCGAGCTGGGCGATGTCGTCCTCGGCGGAGCCGACGTAGTTCACGCCGTCCGCGCCGTAGATCTGGGTCGCGACGGTCTCGATCTTCTCCTTGAGGGAGGCGTCGAGATCGTAGAGCGGCTCGAAGCCGCCGTCGTAGTTCTCGACGGCGTCGGTGACCTTCTCGGCGAGTTCGACACCGCCCTCGCCACCTTCGCCGAAGACCGTGGACTCGGCGACCTGCACGCCGTCCATCTCCTCGTAGTGGTCACGGACGGCCTGGATCTCCGCGTCCGTGTCCGAGGGGAACCGGTTGATGGAGATCGTGACCGGCAGGCCGAACTGCCGGAGGTTCGAGACGTGCTTGTCGAGGTTCTCGAAGCCGGCCTCGACGGCGTCGACGTCCTCCTCCTGCAGGACTTCCTCGCCCTCGAAGGGCCACATGTCCAGCCCGTGGTACTTCAGGGCGCGGACGGAGGCGACCAGGACGATCGCGCTCGGCTCGATGTCGCCAAGCTGGCTGACGACGTCCATGAACTTCTCGCCGCCGAGGGCCGAGCCGAAGCCGGCCTCGGTGACGAGGTAGTCGCCCATCTTCTTGCCGACGTAGTCGGCGAGCAGGGAGTTCGTCCCGTGTGCGATGTTCGCGAAGGGACCGCCGTGAACCAGGGCGGGGGTCCCCTCGATGGTCTGCACGATGTTCGGCCGGAGGGCGTCCCGCAGCAGGATGGCCGTGGCGCCGGCAGCCTCGATGTCACCGGCCGTCACGGGTTCGCCGTCCTCGTCGTAGGCGACGATGATGCGGCTGATGCGCTCCTTGAGGTCCTCGATATCCTCGGCGAGACAGAGGATGGCCATCAGCTCGGAGGCGGCCGTGAGCACGTGTTCGTCCATCCGGGTGACGCCAGCGGAGTCGCCGGCGCCCACGATGGTCTGACGCAGGGCGCGGTCGTTGTGGTCGACCGCTCGCGGCCACGCGACGCTCCGGGAGTCGATGTTGAGCTCGTTGCCCTTCGAGATGTGGGCGTCGAGCATCGCGGAGATCAGGTTGTGTGCGGCCGTGAGTGCGTGAATGTCGCCCGTGAAGTGGAGGTTGATGTCCTCCATCGGCAGGACCTGGGACCAGCCGCCGCCGGCGGCACCGCCCTTGATCCCGAAGACCGGGCCGAGCGACGGTTCGCGGACCGCGATCATCGCGTCCTCGCCGATCTGGTTCAGCGCCTGACCCAGACCGACGGTGGTCACCGTCTTGCCCTCGCCCATCGGGGTGGGGGTCATGCCGGTGACGAGGATGACGTCGCCGTCCTCCTTGTCGCCCTCCAGGAGTTCGTCGATGGCGTCCTGGCTGATCTTGGCCTTGTAGTCACCGTACAGCTCGAGGTCGTCCTTGTCGAGCCCGAAGGGCTCTGTGACTTCCCAGATCGGCTGTTCCTCTACTGATTTTGCAATCTCGTAGTCTGTCTCTGGTTCCGAGGACATATCACTACGTTTGTTCGGCACATCCCCTCATTAATCTACTCATCTTGCCTGATAGGACCGCCGGACTGCCCGAACGGCGAACTCGTGCTGGAAAGTCGAACCCGGCGATCACTTGGCACGGGAACGCCTCACGAAATTCACTGCGATCGCTCATCTCCCGGCGTCTCGAAGGCGTTTTGCCAGCAGGTGGTCCCCACTCAAAACATGTTACAGACACACTTGGCATTTGGTACCATGGCCGATCGAACCCGTGTCTAATCACTGATAGCTATGGCTCAGCGGGTCGATCGATCTGGGTCATTTTCCAGGTGCAAAAAGAACTGCGCCGACCGAAACTGTTGCAGCGACCGATCGCCGTTAGGCGTTCTCCCAGACCTCTTCTTTGGCCGATTCGTAGAGTTCGTCGAGTTCCGCCTGGGTCTCCTCGTCGAGTTCCGGCTTGGAGTAGGAGTCAAGCAGCTCCTGGACGCGGTCGTGGCCCATCTCGAAGGCGGACTTCTCGCCGTCGCCCTTCCAGTCACCGTGCGAGCGCTTGTCGACGACTTCCGGGATGAGGAACTCCTTCCCGGCGTACTTGAGCGTGTGGGACTCGCCGAGGAAGTGATCGTCCGGATCGATCGACTCGACGATGTCCAGGGCCAGCATCTCCTCGTTGATCTCGTAGCCGTCCTGGAACCGGTCGAGGAAACGCAGTGCCTCGGCGTCGAGGACGAACTTCTCGGGGGAGATGGTGGAGTAGGACTCGATGATACCCGCGGAGTGCAGGATGAAGTCCACGCCGGAGAGTTCCGCCACGCCGTTGACCAGCATCGACTCGAAGCCAGCCTGGTAGTCCACGGACTTCGAGTCGGTCAGCCCGCCGCCACCGCGGGACGGGACGCCGTAGAACCGGCCCATCGTCCCGGCGACGTTGGCGAACAGCGCGGACTCGGCGCTGCCAATGGAGAGCGAGCCATAGCGCATGTCCAGATTCGAGGCCGGCACCCCGTAGACCACGGGGTTGCCGGGGTTGATGAGCTGGGTCAGCGTGATGCCCATCAGGTTCTCGGCGTTCGCGAGGGCGACTGCCCCGGCCATGGTGCCCGGGCCGGAGGCGCCGGCCTGAATGAACGACGAGACGACCGGCGCCTGGCCTTCCTTGGCCAGCCCGACCAGTCCGCCGGTCATGGCACTATCGAGGGTTCGCGGCGGCACGGTGTTGACCAGGCCGGCCGCGTAGGTCTTCGAGAGGTCGCGATCGCCGACGGCGATGCCGACCATCTCGAGTGTGGGGTCCGTGCGGTCCTGGCCGTAGGTCGAGACCATCACGGGCAGGTCCGTGTACTCCAGGGACCGCTTGACCATCTCGAGGTGCTTGACCTCCTGGTCGACGTTGGTGGGCTCGGCCACGTTGTAGCCCGTGGAGTTGATCACGTCCTCCTCCTGGGCCAGCTTCATGAACATCTCGTAGTCTTCGATGGTCGAACTGCGTCGACCGTCCTCGAAGGTCCGGATGTTCGGCGCGCCATAGCCCGGGGCTCGGAAGGTGTCACCGCCGCCGATCTCCAGGTTGTTCTCGGGGTTGCGCGCGTGGAGGGTGAAGGACTCCGGCGCCTCCTCGACTTTCTCCTCGATCAGCGAGCGGTCGGCCTTGACCAGATAGTCGTCCTCGATGGTCGCTCCGGCCTCCTCGAAGTACTCGATGGCCTCGTCGTGCTTGACCTGAATCCCCAGCTCCTCGATGATGTACATCGACGCCTCGTGGATGGCTTCTTTGCCTTCCTCGTCGAGGCGATCGATGAACGGCGTGTCCTGTGTTTCGAGATCGAAGTCCATACTCATAGTCCAACACGATATTCAACGTATCGTCAGTTAAGTATACCTGAAACCGTCTCGGTTTCGCCGGTACCGACAGTCGGCGGCTACGCCTCGTCGTAGCCGCCCTCGGCGACCTCGTACTCCCCGAAGTCCTGGACGGTGCCGATCGGCGGGGCCCCGAACATGATCCAGACTGTCGGCTCCTCACCAGTATTCAACACCTGCCGGGGGACATCACAACCGATCCGCACGATTCCACCCTCCGGCACCTCGTAGTGCTCGCCGTCGATGTAGACCTCGCCCGGCCCCCTGTGACAGACGTAGATCTCCTCCTGGCGGGTGTGGCTGTGATAACCGACGACCTCACCTGGGTCGACCGTGACCTGATTGATCCGCATCTCCTGGGCCCGCAACTCGCCGCTGAGTTTGGTGTGAGTCACGCCCGACTCCGGGAACGGCGTCTCCGGGACCGAATCCGGATCGACGATCTTGAAGTTCTCCGCCATCACCGGCCGTTCGTCCGCCTCGTATAAAAAGATCGACCGCCGTGGCTGCCTACTCGGTCTTCGAGACCGAGACGGCGCTGTGCTTGTACTCGGGGATCTTCGCGACCGGATCGAGGTAATCGCCGGTCAGCCGATTGACGAGCGGGTCGGCGTAGTGGAAGGTCATGAAGACCGTCCCCTCGGCGATGGCGGGGGTGACGGCGACCTCGACCTCGACCTCGCCGCGCTCGTTCTCGACTCGCACCCAGTCACCGTCCTCGATGCCACGTTCCTCGGCATCCGTGGGGTGCATCTCCAGGACGTCCTCGCCGCGCATGCGCATCAGGGTCTCGGTGCGACGGGAGAGCGCCCCGCTGTTGAAGTGCTGCATGACCCGGCCGGTGGTCAGTACGAGTTCACCCTCCTCGACGTCGTCGCCCGGTGAAATGTGCTCGACGAGCGCGAACGGGGCGGTCTTCTCGCCGCCGTAGAACTCGTCTTCGTGCAGGATGTCCACGCCGGACTCGGCACCCTCGAAGAACGGCCAGCGCTGGTAGCTCTCGCCGATGCCGTCGTAGGTGATGCCCGCGTAGATCGGACTCACGCTCGCGAGTTCCTCGAAGACCGCCTCGGGACCGTCATAATCGATCTCCAGGTCGGTCATCCGGCGACCGAACTCGGAGATGATCTCCAGGTCTGACCTGGCATCCTCGGGCGGGGAGCGCATCTGTCGGACCCGCTGCAGGCGGCGGTCCGTGTTGGTGTAGGTCCCGCTCTTCTCTGCCCAGGCGCTTCCGGGCAGGATGACGTCTGCGTACTCGGCGGTCTCGGTCATGAAGAGGTCCTGGACGACCAGGAAGACCTCCTGGAGGTCCTCGTGAATCCGGTCGGAGTGGGGCTCGGTGACCGCGGGGTTCTCGGCGAACACGTACAGGCCCTGGATCTCGTCGCCCGCCGCGTGACTGGCCTCGACCTCGGTCAGCCCGGGTTCGGCCGGCGGCTCGAAGCCCCAGGCCTCCTCGAAGTCGGCCCGGACCTCGGGGTCCTCGACGGACTGATAGCCCGGCAGGGAGCTCGGGCTCGCGCCCACGTCGGCCGCGCCCTGCACGTTGTTCTGGCCGCGAAGCGGGTTCACACCCGTCCCGGGCTTGCCGATGTTGCCCGTGAGCAGGACGAGGTTGATGAGCGCGTGGACGTTGTCCGTCCCGTACTTGTGCTGGCTCATGCCCATGCCGGTGAAGGAGGCCACGCGGTCGGCCTCGGCGACCTTGTGTGCGGCCTCCCGGATGTTCTCCTCGGGCACGCCCGCGAGTTCGGCGTTCTCGGCGACGTCGACGTCGGCGAGATGCTCCTCGAAGGCCTCGAAGCCCTCGGTGCGCTCCGCGACGAACTCCTCGTCGTGGAGTTCCTCCTCGATGATGACCTTCGCCATCGCGTTCAGCACCGGGATGTCATAGCCCGGGGTGACCCCCACGTGCAGGTCGGCCTGCTGGGTGGTCTGGTTCTCCCGCGGGTCGATGTGGACCATCTCGGTGCCATCCCGCAGGGCGGCCCCGAGATAGGAGTTGAAGATGACCGGGTGCTGCTCGGCGGGGTTGGCCCCGCAGACCAGGAACAGGTCGGCCTCGCCCAGGTCGTCGGTGGTGTTGGTCATCGCGCCGACGTTGAGCTGTTTGCCCATCGCGGCGACCGTCGAGGCGTGACACATTCGGGCGCAGTTGTCGATGGTGTTCGAGCCGATCTTGCGGGCGATCTTCTGGAAGAGGTAGTTCTCCTCGTTGGTGCAGTTCGAGGAGGCGAAAAAGCCCAGCGCCTCGGGGCCGTGTTCCTCGACGATCTCCCCGAAGTTCTCGGCTACGCGGTCCATGGCCTCCTCCCAGGAGGCGGTGACCAGATGGCCGTTCTCCCGGACCATCGGCTGGGTGATGCGGTCGTCCGCATCGAGCATCTCGAAGGCGGCCGCCCCCTTGGGGCAGAGTTCGCCGCGGGTGTTGACCGGCGCTTCCCAGCCGGTTCCTTTTCCGTTGTCTTCGTTGTAGGTCAGCCCACATCCGACCCCACAGAAGGGACAGATGGACTTCTTCGGCTCCAGTTCACCGTCGCTGGATGTTGCCATTCTACTTTCGTGGTTCGGCGTTCTCCAATATAAGAGAGGCGAAATTCGTCCGGGTTCTCGCCGCGAGCAAGAAGCTTTAAAAGCCAGGACGGGCTTTCTCCGGTACTGGGTTCGTGGTCTAGTGGTTATGACGCGTCCCTTACAAGGACGAGATCGGCGGTTCGAATCCGCCCGAACCCATTTGCAGCGACTCTCACCTCGCAGCGACCAGCGTGCTGTGTCGCTGCGATGAGATCGCGGTCGTAAATTGCACCTTTTGCAGCGCTTCGCTCGCTGGCGCTCGCTTCGCTTGCAAAACCTGCACCAAAAGGCTTCCTCACCCCCTTCGGGGGTTCGTCGCCCCGAGCGCTTCGCGCTCGGTGGTCTCGCGAACGAAGTGAGCGAGACGCCATCAGAGCTTGCTCTGATGGAAAACCGGCGACCTACCGGGTCCTTCGGACCACTCGGTCGCCGGATGTTCTCATGCTCTTACTTTAAGCAGAATTTTTGGTGGTCAGGGGGCACCGTGTGAGAATTGGTGAGTGGATTTGAGCCTTGGATAACGACCGAGGAGTCGAAGAAAAGCCACCGCAAGCAAGTGCAGTCTTGCTCTTCATTCTATACGACTCACTCGGGTATGGGAGTGATTGGTCATCTGTCAATTGACTGCTGATGTGTCGAAGTAAAACCTCTGTGATTAGTGGATGCGTCTCTCCTAATTCTGGATAAGCACCACGACCACCGGAGAGGAGCGGAAGTCTATTTGACAGCAAGAGGTATTGGATGTGTATTTGGATTACTAGGTGATAGATAAGCCTCTCTATCAAAGAAGAAGCCCGCAACTGGGCTGATTGGATTACAAGGTATCAAGTCAAATATAATTTTTGCCCTTCTTGTATGAAAGTTTCTACGAACCAGGATTCAAGTCGTATTTTTCCTCCCTCAACTTAAATGCCTCATCTCCACCTTCCAGAATCCCTTTCGCCTTGTCTCTAACTTCGGCATTCTCCAATGCGCCTCCTTCAAATGAAATTAGACCTTCATTAAATTCTGCAATAATAACTTGTTCGGAGTCAGTATTCACCACTAAATTCGCATCATGTGTGGCTAAGAAAATCTGCCGGTCCTTCTTCGCATCACGGACAGCACCAATCAATTCTTCGAAAACAAATTGATTATCGAGGTTTTCCTCTGGTGAGTCTATAATCAATGGATGCTCTCCTTTGGCTAAATATATGCGCAGCAGAACCGTCCCTTTTTGGCCGCGGGAAAGCTGTGCCATAGGAATTTCTTGATAGTAAATTTCCTCAGACAACCGGAGACAATCACCATACAACAGTGAGTCAAAATCTATTGGATCACGGGAGTCAAGCAAGTTCTCTCTATGATTCTCCAGGTCGAACAAGTATTCACCAATCTGCTCACGTAGATCATCCGGCCTAGAATTCGATACAATACGATCCAATTCTTTTACAAGCGGTTTTATATCAGAGCGGTTCACTGATCGATTGTCGAGCATATCTACAAAATCATGAGTCCGATTCTCCTCCAATTCAATCTGAGGTTCAAACTCGATATCTTCAAGAACAGCCGTTTCTCCCTCGGAGAAATCTGACGCAATGTTGCCGTATATCTCTTTAAGATCAAAAAACGCATCTACATAAGAGATAAACACGTTTTCGCGCTTTTCTTTTAATTTCTCTGTCTTGTCGAGCATGTCCGATAGAGATGATAAATTATCTTTCGAATTCTCGAGTCTCTCCTCTATTTGCCGCTTTTCCTCCAATAAGTTCGAAAGTTCCTCGTCAACCTCATCAAGTTTCTCAAGTTCGCCGCGAATTTCTTCAATATCGTTTGATAAATCTTCCTGTGTGGTTTTTGCCTCTTCTCTAAGGATGTTCAAACTTTCTCGTTGGTCATCTAACTCTATGCGATCAACCGTTCGATCGGTATCGATCAACTCTTTTCTGTCGTTAATACTTTTTAGCAATTCATTCAGCTGCTCCACCTCTTCTAACGACGAATGGGCTGAATTGATGTCCTCAATGAACTCGCCGACAGCCTCAAACATATCATCAAGATCATCCAACTCAGATTGGAGTTCCTCCGCTTCCGTTTCCTGCAGTTCCTCTTCATTTGCTTCTTTAAACTGTTCGATTTCTTCTTTCTTATTGTCTAAGAGTGTCTCAATCTGGATCCGATTCGTCCTCTCCTCAGCAATATCAGCCTCAACCTGTTGGGGATTTATCTCGTGCAATTCAGCGTTAATACTTCTGAGATTTTGGGCAAGGTCGCTAATCTCCGATTTCTTTTGTTCAAGATTACTAACTAACAGTGTTGTATCTTGACGTACAGATTCCGTGACTAGCGTTCTAATCCGATCGTGCAATTCATTACCTTTCTCACAGTATTCGACGATTTTGCCCTGAGGTATGTGAGAAATATCAGGGCCCTCGACGGTTTCAGGCTCCAGTATTTTCTTGGAAAATGGTTGTATATCGCCTCCCTTGAATGTTAATTCCGTTTCAATAGTTGGGGACGAGTCTTCAATGCGACTAATAAACGAGTTTTCGTCTTCAGCATGCTCTCGTGTTCTCCGATTGAAGCAATTCGCCACAAAATCTAGAAGTGCGGTTTTTCCAGCACCCTGATTTCCAATTACAGTAACTAAATTTGAATTGAAGGGGATATTCTCATCAGCAATCTCTAAGTCTGTGTTGACATTTCCGTCTCGGATTTTCAGTGAATCAAGCGTGTGAATCTGAGTAAATCCTTCTGGGGAAGTGGGCCCAATATGTAACCTATCAATGGGTTCAAAAACCACTTGTTTTAGGCCTTCAAAGGAATTATTGGCCTTTACCCAACAGTACCGATCTTTATCGGGTTGACATAACCTTTTAAAATTGTGTGCATCAGATCCATGCAGCACGGGTTTTAAGGAGCCAAATTCATCTTTGAACTCCTTTGCTGATAAATCAGCTTGTCCGGTTGCCCAAGCGCGATCGTTTGGATTCCCGGAAAACAGTGCATGGGATTCAACGAGTAATTGCCTACGAATTTCTGCATCTTGACTAAACCAACTAATCTCACTCCACTCAGCACCGGAAAGAACAATGAGGTGGTTTCCTTCAAAAATCGAGGGTCTATCGTCAATTTCGTCAACAATTTCTCCGAAATCTACCCATGCGTATTTACAACCTGCTTCAAAGTCGCTCAAAGTGTTACTATCTTCATGAAACCGTTTAGCTTGTTCACCAAGAGCCTTCAAAGACGCAGGTCTTAGCGAGCGTTCTTCATCTCCATCCAATTTGATTGTCAAATTTGTCAAAAATTCTTGACGAATATTATCCACTGTTACGTCCTCCGAAAAGACAACATGTAGATTCACACGATTGTGTTCTCCGGTAAAAGTCCCCAACCGAAATTCAATGTTTGGTAGAATAACGTCAAAATTATCTAAATAGCCGTGGGCCCGTAGATGCTGGATTATTTCATAACCCTCAAGAGAAAAGTAGTCTGTAATCGCGATATTATCCACATTATCTACATCTTCAAGTTCGTCAATGAATTTCGTCCAAATCAGAGGATCTAATCGCTCAGGTGTATCTAAATCGCTCAATTCAGGTATAGGATCTAGGTCTTCTCGTTCCGATTCAGATATTTCATAGTGGGATTCGAATGAAAGTGGAGTATGCACATGGAGGTCCCACTTTCTCCATTCTGAGCCTCGGTTAACTGTCATAGGGTGGGTGTGAATTGATAGACTATTAAAGTTTTTGACAATCTGGATTTAGGGTCTAGTCCCAATGGGGAATTACTGGCGAAGAAAACGCAGAATTCCATCTCTACTAGAGAAAACTATTTAGAAATCTAAAGGAAATCTATGATGCCTACAGAGTCGTGACTGTGCTCAATTTTTCCTCATGAGACACTCGATGACGCATTCCGCCGTATCTTCAAGAGCTTTCCCCGAGTCAGCAAATTAACTACCAACGAGCTTGTCGAGGTAGAACTTTTAATTCCCGACAGTCGCTTTCGCGGCTTCCTTTTTTTTAGTGGTCGACGAACAGTCCGCAAGTTGTGGGCATCCGTAAGGGCTTCTGAAAAATCAAAATGAGGGGAAAAAGACGCACCAAATGAAAACACCCTCAAACCCTCCCCTTTTGCTGCGCTCGGTCGCGAACCAACCTCACTGGCAAAAACTGTCGCACAGGAGCGATGCTCCTGCTGGGCGTCGTTAGAAGTGTTGCTTCTGACTGCAACCTAGACCGCAGAGCAGTGTGGCACTGCCACTAAGCGAAGTTTCGTGAGGACACCAAAATCCGTCGTCACCCCCTCCGGGGGTTCCTCGGCCCGAGCGCTTCGCGTTCGGTGCTAAAACTGGTCCAAACGCACCAGCGAGGGAAGCCAGGAATGAAACTTTTCCAGTCCGAAAGACGATATGAGTTCCGTCCTTCTGATTTGGGCAAATATGTCAACCTGGGGAACTGTCCTGGTTCTCATTCTGTATTTCCAACCCGGTTTCGTGCAAGACCAATCTCGGTAGTCCCTGACTGACGTGGAGCAGTAAGCAAAATTTGAAGGGGCCGACCACCAGTGCTTGGTGTATGAGTATTAATGGCGACAACGGGAAATTCGAGAAAAGCCTCTGGCAATCTGCCCAGGGGCTTCGTGGGCCCGTTGAATCTGCTGAGTACAAGCATATCGTTCTTGGGCTCCTTTTTCAAAAGTTTATGTCGGACGCATTCCAGAAGCGCCGCGAGGAATTGCGGGAGCTGACTTACGACGAAGACTCAATGTACTTCTGTGGCGATGACGAAGATGAGCGCCAGTTCATTCTAGAGGACAAGGACGCCTACCATGGTGAGAACGTCTTCTACGTCCCAGAGGAAGCTCGGTGGGAGTACCTGCTCGAAAACGCAACCGATCCTGACATCGGCGCAAAGGTCGACGACGCAATGCGGGCCATCGAGGATGAGAACCCAGATCGTCTCAATGGAATGCTGCCGAAACGATATTCCCGGATTCCACAGGACACCCTAGAAGGTTTACTCAACGAGTTCGCAGAGATTGATCTCGGCAACGGAAAAGACACGCAGGACGAGGACATTTTCGGCCGCGTCTACGAATACTTCATCAAAGAATTTGCCCGACAAGAAGGGCACCGTGGCGGCGAGTTCTACACTCCAAAATATGTCGTCGAACTATTAGTTGAGATTTTGGAGCCCTTCGAGGGCCGAATTTTTGACCCTTTTAGTGGCTCTGGTGGGATGTTCGTTCAAAGCCACAAGTTCTTAAAACGAAAAGGCGGAGACGACAGTCAGCTATCGATCTACGGGCAAGAAGTCAACGACGCCACTTGGCGCATTTGCAAAATGAATCTTTATCTTCGGGGTATTGATGGGAACATCCAGCTTGGCGACAGCATCCGAAACGATCAGTTCCCCAATCTCCGGGCAGATAAGATCATCACAAATCCTCCGTTCAACATGAGCGAATGGGGGAAAGACACTGTTTCAGATGATGATTCCCGGTTCGAGTATGGTATGCCACCCTCGAACAACGCGAACTTCGCCTTCATACAACACATGATCTCCCATCTCGACGACGACGGGATGGCGGGGACAGTCATGGCGAATGGATCGATGTCTGTTCAGGGCCAAGAAGGTGAGATCCGAAAGGAAATCATTGAAGCCGATCTATTAGATGCCGTAATCACTCTCCCGGGTGAACTATTCTATACTACCTCGATTCCGGTTTGCCTCTGGATCATCAGCAAAGGGAAAGATTCGGACAGATACCGGAATCGAACGGACGAAACACTGTTCATCAACGCAAAGGATCTCTACGAGTCGATCGACCGCACCCAGAATCGTTTAACGGAGGATCATATTCAGACTATCGCGGATACAGTGCGGGCGTATCGCGGTGAGGAGGGTGTAGACGATTATGAGGACGAGACTGGGTTCTGTAAGGTGGCAACGACGGATGAGATAGCCGACAACGATTATATGGTAACTCCCGGACGGTATGTGGGCATCAATCGAGATACCGAAAACGAGGTTCCGTACGAAGTGAAGATGGAAGAGTTGTCTGCCGAACTCCGTGAGCAATTTCAGCGCTCGAACGACCTTCAGAAGGAAATCGAAGCAAACTTGGAAGAGTTGGGATTCTGATGACACAAGAAGAAATTGAAGCCTTCGTTGAGGAAGCGAAAACGGCGGAGGTGAGCGATGAATACGGCCCGGGAAACGAACGCTGGGAGATGCGTCCTCTCTCAGAACTTATGGAGCCTGTCCTTGGCAAGACCCCGAAGCGAAGCGAGGACGAATACTGGGGTGGCGACATTCGATGGGCCAGCGCAAAGGATATTTCGCAGTCAGAAACGCGACACGTCTACGACACCGCCGAAAACATGACTGAAGCGGGGAAAGAGGCTAGCAACGCCAAAATCCTCCCAGAAGGTACTGTGGTCGTTATCGCTCGCGGTGCGACTATGGGACGTGTGGCACAGCTTGGCAAGCCGATGGCGTTCAATCAGACTTGCTACGGACTAGACACTGGTGAGGAATTGCTGGATGACTATCTCTACTATGCATGGCAGTATGTGTTCGGTCAAGTTCAGGCGGTTTCGTATGGAACGGTATTCGATACAATTACGATGAAGTCATTTGAGGATATTGAAATTCCGGTTCCACCGATGCCGACTCAAAAAAAGATCGCTCACGCCTTAACGGCTGTAGACGATAAAATCGAATCCAACATTCAAATTTCTGATAAACTAGATCAAGTTCAGGAAACAATATTCCGGAAACAGTTTGTTGAATTTTCAAATCATAATGACTTCAAAATGACTGATATTGGAGAGGTTCCAAATGAGTATGAAGTTAAATGTCTGAATGAAATTGCGGATATTGAATTAGGGAATTCACCAAAGTCAGAGTATTACAACGAGGAAGGAGATGGACTTCCATTCTTTCAGGGGAGTAAAAACTTCGGAATGCACTACCCTGACGTTGAAAAGTGGTGCACGTCGCCAAATAAGACTGCTGAGGAGGGTGATATACTCATCAGCATACGTGCCCCAGTAGGCGATCTGAACAAGGCACAATTCAAATGCATTATCGGCCGCGGTATAACGGCACTATCTATGAAAAATCACCGAAATGAATTCCTCTACTACTTATTGAAAACGAACGGTCATAGATGGGAGCAATACGCCTCAGGTACAACATTCAATTCCATTAATAAAGGGAATATTGAGTCCTTTAAAGTGGTCTATCCTGGATCGCAAGAAATTGATTGGTTTAATAAGCAAGTTGCCGCCCTATCAGAGAAAATTTATTCATTACACTGGGAGAACGAGTATCTAGAGGAGCTCAGGGATGAATTGATGCTGCCTCTCATTAGTGGCCGTGTTACTCTTGACACGTAAAGACCCAAGTTGCTATACTACAATGAGTGATTCAAATGGGTCTCGATGAACTAAATCTGGCCGAGAAACCGGCCATTGAGATCTTTCGAGATCTTGGCTATGGCTACTTGCCCTCCTCTGATTTAAGAACTTCAAGACTATCAGTTAGTGATGTTATACTTAAGGATCGTCTTCGAGACCAAGTCAGGACCATCAACCCAGATCTGCCGGAAGATGCCCGGGAAGAAGCAATCCGTCATCTAACGAGTACGCAATCTCCAAACCTGCTGGAAGACAACCAACGGCTTCATCAACAGTTAGTTGATGGGGTTCAGGTCGAATATGAGCAAGACGGTGAGCAAGTTGGCCGCTTCGTGCAGCCAATCGACTTCGAAAACCCGGAAAACAATGATTGGCTCATCACCACGCAATTCACGGTTCAGGTTGGAGACAATCCCCGACGAAAACCGGATATGGTCGTCTTCATCAATGGACTTCCAATTGGTGTTCTCGAATTCAAGAATCCAACTGACCCGAAAGCGACGCTAGAGAATGCGTATGACCAAGTCAATAGCCGCTACCGGGACGACATCGCCCCGCTCCTCCGCTATAACGAAGTAATCGGGCTAGCAGACATGAATGAGGCCCGTATCGGATGCCTGGATGCCGGGTGGCAGTGGTACCGCCCGTGGCGTTACATCGAAAAGGAAGGTGATGAACGGGACCTGCCAGAAGAAGAGGTCCTTCTTCGGGGGGTGTTCAAAAAGGAACACCTCTTGGACCTCATTGAGAACTTCATAGTTTTCAGCGAGAAGGATGGGCAGCCAGTAAAGATGCTGGCAGGGTACCATCAGTTCTACGGCGTCCGAGAAGCCGTAAAAAGTGCGAAGGAAACCCAAGGAGACGAATTAGGCCGAATCGGTGTCTATTGGCATACTCAGGGCTCTGGAAAATCGCTCTCGATGGTGTATTTCGTTCGGAAGATTCGTCGAAGCAGTGACTTTGGCAACCCGACGTTTGTCGTTGTGACCGATCGGAACGAGTTGGATGAGCAGATTACGCACACGTTTAGCGATGCTGGATATAACGTGAGTTGGGCTGATAGCATCCCGGACCTGCGCAACAAACTGGACCGCCAGGCTGGCGGGTTGATTTTCACCACGATACAAAAATTCCAGACTCACGACGACGAACGCCAACATCCAGTCGTTAACGAGCGTGAGGATGTGATTGTGATGGCAGACGAGGCCCATCGATCGCAGACGAAAGAGTTGGGGCAGAATCTTCGAGACGCACTCCCCAATGCCTCCTTCATTGGCTTCACTGCCACCCCGATTCACGATGGCGACAACGCAACTCGGGTGACCTTCGGTGATTACGTCAGCCAGTACACCATCGATCGTTCTGAAGAAGACGGCTCAACCGTCCCGATTTATTACGAATCGCGCTTCGCAAAACTCCAATTTAATAAAGAGGCTATCAGCGAGTCTGTACGGGAATTACTTGACTCGGGCGACGAGGAACTTGAGAACGAACTGATTGGGAAGTGGACCAACCTTCGTCGCATCATCGAGAACGCGGACAACCGTCTGAAAAAGATCGCGGGTGACATGGTTGGTCACTACAATGATCGTGAAATCGAGGGGAAGGCAATGGTCGTTTCCATTAGCCGGAAGGCAGCAGTAAAATACAAACGCTATATCGAACAGCAACCTAATGCCCCAGAAGTTGGCGTGGTCATCTCAGAGCCAGAAGAGTACATTGACCAGCCTACGAGTGAGGACAAGCTCAAACGGCGATTCAAGGATCCGGACGATCCTCTCAAGATCATAGTTGTCTGCGATAAATGGACCACTGGATTCGACTGTCCTCCATTGCATACCCTCTACATCGACCGACCGATGAAGAATCACAATCTGCTTCAGACGATAGGAAGAGTAAATCGAGTTTATAAGGACAAACCGGGAGGCCTTGTCGTGGACTATATCGGCATCGCAGAGGACTTGCGCAAGGCCCTGGACAAATATACATCTGATATCCAGGAGATGGCGATGGTTGATGTCGGAACTGCCGTCGAAGTGATGAAGCAGAAACACCATAAAGTCACCCGATACCTCACTCGTGTCGATTACGAGGGCTGGCAGGAACTCAGCAATTTAGAACTTTCCCGACTAATCCATCGTGCTGAAAGTGAGGTTATTGCGACTGAAGAGAAGCAAGAAGAATTTCTGCAAGCGGTGTCGGAGCTCAAACGCGCCTTCGCCTTAGTGACACCTCATAACGCAGCCAGCGAGATTCGCTCTGACCTCCTATTCTTCGAGGCAGTCAGAGATGGCATTCTATCCTTAGATCCAAAAGGGAAGACGGGACCAACTGAAGTCGAGTCAGCGATGAAAGACCTGATTTCAGAAGGTGTTACAGCAGACGATGTGGTAGCAATCGCCGGATTTGACAAATGGAAATCCGAGGAACCGATCGTCAGCGACGAGTTCCTCTCCGACGTCGAGAGTGTTGAGCAACCGGAGCTACAGGTAAAAATGCTTGAAAAGTTGCTTCGAAACGAGATCTCGACGCGGAAACAGCAGAACCTGGCAAAGTACGAATCCTTCCAGGAGGAGTTAGAGGAGACGCTCAACGAGTACAACAATCAATTTCTGACCACCGAGGAAGTGATTCAAGAACTGCGTAATTACGCAGAAAAGCTCAAACAGGAAGATCGGCGAAAAGAACGATTAGGACTCTCAGCCGAAGAGTTGGCGTTTTACGATGCAATAGCAACAAATACTGAAACAGAAATTGACAGTGAATTACTTCAGGAAATCGCCCAAGAGGTGTGTGAAATGCTGAAAGAGAATGTAAATATCGATTGGACGAACCGCAAGGCGATGCGGTCGAAGTTGAAAACTAGAGTAAAAGGTTTACTCCGAGAAAATGGCCTCTCCCATAGTGATTATCAGCCTCTCGTCGACCCGATTGTGCATCAAGCTGAGGCCTTATATGGTGATGTCTCCGCTAGCGCCCATTAGTTGTCACAATGACTGATAGGTAGTGGGAATGATTTGACTGAGCCCCGCAATTTTCCAATTGCATATTTTTGCCTATGACCGCCGCCACTATTCAGCTCCGCAAAGACCGCCCGTTTCGGCGGAGGGGCCAAGATTTGGACGGGAATCCGAAAGGGGCCGACCGCTCGGGGAAGGCGCGGGACGGAAGCACCGCAACGAGCAGCGCGAGTGAGGAGCGCCACGACCGCACCGACCCGAGCGGGAGGGGGCTTTCGAAGGCGGTGGCGTTACTGCAATCGCTCCCCACCCAAACCCATCCAACCACAAAATTTAGCCAGAGCGGACTTTCAAAAATTCCGCCCCACTCTCCCACCCCACTCGCAAAACAACCAAATCCCAAGCCTAGCCCCCACCTTTAACCAACAGACCAACCCAGTCCACCACGTGCCCATCCAACGCCGTCGCCCGCTCCAAGCCATCTACGACGACGTTCGAGACCACGACCTCGTCATCGTCCCCAACAACCCGCTCGCGGACGCCCTCAATCGACGCCTCGACGAACCACACTTCGGCACCTTCGCCACCGCGCCCCGCCGACTCGCCACCGGCCGCCGCGAATCGGCCGAGGATCGCACCGCGTTCCTCGAACTCGTCGACCGAACCGACCACCCCTGGAAAGCAATCGCCTACGCGGTGGGGAACGTCCTCCAGTGCTGGGAACACCAGGGGACCCCCACTGCGATCGAGGACTACCCGGCCTTCGTCGACGAGACGACCGCGGCGGTGCTTGAGGTCCTGGGCGACCTCCAGACCACCTCCGGCCAACTGCAGGCCTACGAAACCCCCACAGACCAGTCGGTCGCCGTCGTCGGCTTCGACCAGCTCACCACCCTCGAACGGTCGATCCTCTCGCCGGACGTCGACCACGTCGACCTGTTCACCGAGGAAGCGTTCTCGCTGCCGGAGTTCCACGTCTTCGACGGGTCCAGTGACATCGTCGATGCCCTCCTGGATACCGTGACCCCGGAGAACGCCGCGGACGTGGGAGTCGTCCTCGACGGATCGAGTCGCTACTCCGCGCTCGTGGAATCGGCCCTCGAAGCCGCCGATATCCCCTTCTACGGCGGGCCGGGGTTTGCCGACGACCCGTTCCACCGCACCTTCCTCCGACTCCTCCGCGTGGCCCACCGGGGCTCGGACACCACGGTCGAGGACGTCACACCGATCTGCACCCAACTGGGGATCGACGTCCCGATCGAGCACGCCGAAAAGCGGCTCAGCGAAGTCGACCATCCCGGGCTCGACTGGTGTGCCACCGTCACCGACGGCCCGGCCGCGGAGAGCTTCGACGCGGCGCTCCAGGCTTTCGAACGACAGGCCGACCGGGAGCTCGATGCACTGCGAGCAGAGCTCGAAATCCTCGGGCTCCTCGAGGCACAACCCACCGAAGAGCGCGTGCAGGATCTCGCGTACTATCTCCAGACCTACGACGTCCCGATCGATCGGGAGAACGAGGGTGTGCTCCTCGCGGATGCGACGTCGGCGGGATACGTCGATCGACCCGTCGTGTTCTTCCTCGGAATGGACGAGGGCTGGACCCACTCGGCACCGAACCGGCCGTGGGTCGACGCCGAGGCCCAGTACGAGCGGTACATCCGTCAGTTCCAACTACTCGTCCAGAGCGGCAGCGAACAGTACTATCTCGTGCAGGATACCGCCGGCGGACAGCCGGTGACCCCACCCCTCTATCTCGACGAACTCCTCGCCGAGGAGTTCGAGCGTTTCAGCGACCTCGACTCGGTGACCCACTCCAGAATGGAGCCGACAACTGGGACGGGGTTCGACCGGTCGCCAGTCGATGTCGACCCGACGACCATCCAGACGATCAGCCAGTCGAGTTTGAACCGCTACGTGAACAGCCCTCGTGATTATCTCTTCAGCCGCGTGCTCGACACCCCCGACAAGGACTATTTCCGGGAGGGGAATCTGTTCCACGACTTCGCCGAGTTCTACGTGAATCACCCCGAACGCATCGGAACCGCCGAGATCGAGGAAATCGTCGACGTGATGATCGACACCGTTCGGCCCTTCTTCAGCGACAGCGAGGAACCGCTGCGGCGCCGGAAGTACCGGATCGGACTCGAAACGATCGTCGAGTACCTCGAGGAATACGGCCCCGAGGATCACGACTTTCTCACCCCGGCAACTGGGTGGGGCTCGAATTTCTTCGCGGCGTACTTCGACGCGCCCGTCGACTCGCCGCTGACCGAACGCTGGTTCGAGTCGACCGATATCGGCGTGAAGGGGAAAATCGACCTGGTCCGCTCTCCGACCCACCTCCTGGATTACAAGAGCGGGTCGAAGAAGTCGGCCACCCAGGTCCGCAAGGGGGCCGCGATCGATCCGCCGGCCGATATCCCCAACTTCCAGGCCGCGCTGTATCTCGCGTATTTCCGGTCACAACAGCCAGACGAACGAATCCAGTTCACCTTCTTCCACTTCCTCGAGACGCTGGATGAGGCCGTCACGGGAACGCCGAATGTGGACGAGACGATGACGACTGTGACCTACTACCCACACACCTTCGACGCGTTCGTGGCGTCCCGGGAGGCCTATGACACCCTGCTCGATGGCTACAACGATTGCGTGGAGACCTTCTCGGACCTGGGGTTCGAGGAGTATCGCGAGATCGTATCGAATCGCTCGTTTCCCGAAACGACGGAGAAAGACGAACTGCGGTCCTCGGCATTCGCCGACGCGTTCACCACAGCGGTCCAGGCGGGTACGAGTGACGACGTCGACGCCGAGAAGGGGGCAGACCAGGCTATCCGAGCGCTAAACGCCATTCGGCGGCGGGCGTTTTTCGAGGGGGACCTGGATGCAATCGAGGCGTTTGTCCAGGACCGAATCGAGGAGATCAACTCCTATCGAGCCGGATCGGGGCGATTCCCGATCGACGGTCCCGGCGGGGAGCCCAACTACCGGCGGATCGATTACCGGGACCTGCTGCTGGAGGGTGAACGATGACCGCCATCAAACCCAACGCGCAGCAACGCCGGCTCATCGACGAGACTGAAGGGACCTACCTCGTCGATGCGGGGGCGGGAACCGGAAAAACCCTCGCCGTCACTCGGCGGTACGCGAACATCATCGATCAGCCCGGTGTCGAACCGGACGATGTCCTTCTCGCGACGTTCACCACCAGTGCGGCCACCGAAATGCGTGAGCGAATCGTCGAGCACTCCGGGTATGGCCTCCAGCAACTCGCTGACGCACCGATCCGGACCTTCCACTCCCACGCCCATCACGTCCTCGACGAACACGGGTATGCCGCCCCACGCCATCTCGGCATCGACGACCGCATCACCGGATCGACCCGGCTCATCGAAGACGAACTCGTCGAGACCGAACTGTTCCGGGAGTTCATCGGGCAGTTCCGGGACCGCCATCCGGAGTACGCAAACCAGTTTCGCGCGATCGACGACCAACTCGATCTCCTCGATCTCATCACCCAACTCGCTGCGAAAGGTGTTATCCCGACCCAAACGGGCTGGTATCGCGATTCCGAAGCCCACCTAACGGGTGCATTCGACGAGTTCAAACACCAGTTCGACGCCGTGAACCAGCCCCGAAACGGTGGGCGCAAGCAATCGACACTCCGCGAAAAACTGGGCCGCTACGGCACAAACAAGACGTATCTTCCGGACGCTCCCGACAAAGGAGAACTCCGGGGCGGGCGGGGGACGAAGCAAATCGACCCCGCCATCGCGAAGCGAGTGTTTGCCGGGGATCGATCGTCGCTCAAAGCCTTCGTTCACGACGTCTACTTCGAATACCTGGAGTTCGCGCTCGGCCGGAATTACCTGAATTTCGGCTTCCTGCAGGTGTTGGCGTACGTGTTGCTGCTGGAGGATCACGACCTTCGAGCGCGACTCGAGTTCGAGTACGTGATGGTCGATGAGTTCCAGGACACCAGCGAAATCCAGTTCAAACTCGCGCTGTTGCTCGCCGGCACCGAAAATTTCGCCGTCGTCGGGGACTGGAAGCAGAGCATCTATGCCTTCCAGTACGCCGATGTCGACAACATCCGTCAGTTCGAGAAGCGTTTACAGCGGTTCAGTGTGGCGTTGAACGACGACAGAACGCGAGTGAAATTCGAGACCCCCGAGGTCACCGCTATCAGGTTGTCCGAGAACTACCGCTCCACCCAGTCCATTCTCGACTTCTCGAAACACGCGCTTACGGTTCCTGCAACCGACAACGAAGCCGTCGAAAACGTGGCGCTCGGTGATGCGGACGCCCTGTCGAGTAACGCGCCGTTCGACCAGAGCCACATCGAAGCGATTCACCACGAAGACGAGCCCGAGGCGGTCCTCGCGAAGATTCAGCACATGGTCGGCAACGACGCGTATCCGGTCCCTGACGAGGACGGAAACCCCCGGGCACCCGAGTACGGGGACATCGCGGTCCTGACCCGAACCCGGGATTACGGCCGGGAATTGCTCCAGGCCGCCGAGGAGTACGACTTCCCGATGGCCTACGACGGGGGCGTGGAACTGTTTCGCACCGACCCGGCCAAGGTGCTGCTCGCCTGGCTCCGAATCCTCGAATCCAACGCCGACAGAGGCTGGGCGGTCGTCCTCGAAGCAGCCGGGTACACCCTGGACGAAATCGATCACGTGCTCTCGACGGGGGACTACCCGGCTGCCATGACGGGGTTCCGGTCGAAGCTGGCGGAGATGGACACGGTGGCGTCGGTCGCTCGCCGTGTCTTCGATCGCTACGGGTTCCACGGGGAGTACGCGGACGTGATTCTGGACACGATCGAATCCGTCCACCAGGCGACGACGTTGACCCGCGGGGACCTGATTCGCTTCATCACCCGGGCAATCGACAACGGGGCGACCCACGAGGTGCACACCAGTGCCGGCGATGACTCCGTCACCGTCCAGACCATCCACGCGGCGAAGGGGCTCGAATATCCCATCGTCGTCATGGCCAACATGAACGACGGCCGATTCCCGCCCTCGACCCGGGACTCGAATGCCATCAGGTTCGAGGAGTCCGTGGGGCTCAGGCAGCGAAAAATCTACGCCGAGGTCGGTGAGTACCCCCACGTCTATGACAACTGGCGGGACGACGTGCTCCGGCACTGTCTGCCGGATGGGTACGACGAGGAGCGACGGCTCCTCTATGTCGCCATCACCCGGGCGAAACAGCATCTCGTCTTCGCCGGCGGCGAGGACCCGAATCCCTTCCTCGAATCCCTTCCCGTGGAGCTGGACGAGGGGCGCACCGACGTCGCCGAGGTGACCGAGGAAACCACGACACAGGCCCAACTCCCCTTCACCGTCTCGTCGCCGGACGGCCCCGTCGGTCTGAATGCCCACGACCTGATGGACGAATCGGTGTTCGAAGAATCGGGCGCTGGCGAGACGGCCAGTGGTGGAGGTGGGCTCGATTTCGGCTCCCGTGTCCACGAGTTCGCCGAGCAATACGCCCTCGACGGATCCGGTGAACCCGAAACGGAAGACGAGCAGCGAATAACCGACCTCATCGACTCCCTGGACGGGGAACTATACGTCGAAGCGCCCGTGACGTTACCCCTCACGATCGACGACCAGCGGGTAACGATTTCTGGCATCGTCGACCTCGTTCACGTGACTCCGAATCGCGTGGCGATCATCGATCACAAGACCGATCGAAGCCGGCGTGGAGTCCCCGAATACGCGATCCAGCTGAGCGTCTACTATCACGTGCTCGCGTCTGCGTACCCGGACCGGGAAGTCGATGCGAGTCTGTATTTCACCGCTGACGGAGAGCGGGTCCCAGTCGAGCCGACAGCCATCTCGCAGCTTCGAAGGCGCGCCCGGGACCTCATTTCGAACTCCTGAACGCCCGTCGTAGTCGTTCAGGACAGCCGGCCGTCAATTTCCGTGGTCGTCCCCGAGCGGTCGTAGGCAACGGCCTGCTCGGGGCGGTCGCCCTCGTAATCGGGTGGGACATACGGGCAGAGCGGGTCGCTCTCGAAGGGATCGCCCGTGTAGGCGTACGCCCGGGACCGGCTCCCGCCACAGACGTTCCGATACGAACAGGCCCCACACTTCCCGCGAAACCGGTCCTCGTCGCGAAGTGCCTGGAAGAGCTCGCTATTTCGGTAGACATCGACAAGCGACGACTCCCGCACGGACCCGGCAGCCAGCGGGAGGAACCCGGAGGGATACACCGCGCCGGTGTGGCTGACGAAGGCGAACCCATCACCGGCTCTGATGCCGCCGGAACGACCGATCGCATCGTCCGGCCCAGGTGACCCGGCTGCGGACCGCTCCGATTCGATTGCGACCCGGCGGTAGTGTGGTGCTTCCGTCGTCTTCACTCCAAAGGATCGCTCGCCCGCCTGATCGAGCAGCCACTCCATGACGGACTCCGCCCGTTCAGGTGGAATCGGTTCGAGGAGCCGTCCGCGACCGATCGGCACGAGGAAGAAGACCGACCACAGGACCGCGCCCAGATCCTCGACCAGGTCGGCGATGGCCGGGAGGTCATCGACGGTGGACTGCGAGACCGTCGTGTTCACCTGGAGCGGAATCCCCTGTTCGGCGGCGCATTTCGCGGCGGTGACGGTTTGCTCGAAGGTGCCCGGCTCGCCTCTGAAGGTGTCGTGATTCGCCGGCGAGGAGCCGTCGAGACTCACGGCGAGTCGTTTCAGGCCGGCTGCGTCCAGGTCGTCGATGACGGCTGGATCGAGTGAGGACGTGCCGCTGGGGGTCAAGGTCATCCGCAGTCCCAGCTCCGTGCCGTACTCGATTAGCTCCGGGACATCCGGCCGTGCCAGCGGATCGCCGCCGGAGAGGACGACCAGCTGGTTCTCGTCGAATCGGGCTGCCTCCCTGAGCAGCGCCTTTCCCTCAGCCGTGGTGAGCTCCTGGGGGTGACGCTCCGGCTGGGCGTCGGCCCGGCAGTGCTCGCATTCGAGATCACAGGCCTGGGTGACCTCCCAGATGAGGACGAAGGGCCGTTCGTTCGTGTCGACGGTGTTCGGTGGACCCATTGGCTCCGCTTTGGGGCTCTCGCGGAAGTGCCCACACCCGAACATATTCAGACTCCTACCGCACGGGGGCAGACCCGTATTCACCGCAATTTGGGGGGCCGTCGCTCAGCCAAGCGTTCGGGCGAACCAATCTGCAGCCACGTCGGCCACCTCCTCGAGCTCGTATTCTGCCTCGAAGAGGTGATTGGCTCCCTCGACGACGTGCAGCGATTTCTCGCAGGTGAGTTCCGCCAGTGCCTGGCGGTTGTATTCGAGCACCTGCGTGTCGGCCCCGCCCACGATGAATAGCGTGGGAGCGGTGACCTCCCCGAGCACGTCACTCGCCATATCCACCCGGCCACCACGGGAGACGACCGCGTCGATGTCGTCCCGTCTGGCCGCCCCACGCAGCGCCGCGGCTGCGCCGGTGCTGGAACCGAAGTACCCCACGTGGAGATCCTGGGTGGTTGGCTGCTCTCGCAGCCACTGGGTCACCGCGACCAGCCGATCGGTCAAAAGTGGGATGTCAAAGCGGTTCTCCCGGATCCGATCCTCCTCCTCGGTGAGAAGATCGAATAGAAGGGTCCCCAACCCCGCCTCGCGAATGACCTCCGCGACGAAGTTGTTCCGTGGGCTGAGCCGACTCGATCCACTCCCGTGGGCGAATACCACCAGCCCGGGCGCGTCCGCCGGAATCGATAGCGCTCCCGGTAGTTCGACCGTCCCGGCCGGGATCTGGACCGAATCGCCCGTCGGTTGAGTCATAGTGGACTTGACACTTTCTAACTGGTTCAGTCCACCTGCTCGTTCCCGAACTGTGGGAAGTGTCCCCAACCTACAGGGCCGCCGCGGACGAATCTGCCGCCCGATGCCAACGTCTCGATTCAGGGACCGGGCTGACGCGGGCGAACAGCTGGGCGAGGCCCTCCGAGAGCGGGGGATCGAGGCGGATCTGGTGCTCGCGATACCACGTGGGGGGTTGCCCCTCGGCCGGGCCGTCGCCGACGCGCTCGACGCGCCACTCGACATCGCCGTGGCGTCGAAGATCGGCGCGCCGGGAAACCCCGAGTACGCGATTGGAGCCGTCGCGAGTGATGGGACCGTCTGGCGAAACGAGGGCGCGATCCGCGGGACCCGTGCCGACGAGGAATACTTCGAGCGCGAACGACAGGCGGAGATGGCAGTCGCTCGCGAGAAGGCCGAGACCTATCGCGCCGGTCGGGCTGAGCCCGAGCTATCGGGCAAGACTGTCGTTCTGGTCGACGACGGCGTGGCGACCGGCTCGACAGTGCGAGCGTGTCTGGCGATGCTCGACGCGGCAGACACAGAGCGGATCATCCTGGCGGTCCCAGTCGGGCCGCCGGACACGATCCGCGAACTGCGTTCGGTGGCCGACGAGGTGGTCTGCCTCCAGGAGCCCTCGAGTTTCATGGGCGTCGGGCAGTTCTACGAGCGGTTCGATCAGGTCACGGACGAGGAGGCGATGGCGTATCTGTCCTGATCAGGTGTACCGCTCCGGTTCGGGTGACAGTTCGGGCTGTTCGAGCATGTTCGTCCGGATCTCGTCTGCCCGGTCGAGCATCTCCTGGTAGTCCTCCCCGAAGAGGTGGAACCGAGCCAACCAGAACCCGCTCGATCGGGTCTGTTCGATCTCGTCCTCGGGGTCGACGAAGATCTCCACGTCGGTGTCCGGGACGGATCGAGCGTACTCGAAGTCCAGGAACTCATCGGCCTGGCCCTCGCCGAAGGTGATCACGTGGAACTGGGTCCCCATCGTCTCGTAGTCGGAACCTGGCTCCCAGTCCGGCGCAACCGCCTGGGTCTGTTCGGGATTGTCGGCGTGGAGATGCATGATCCCCTCGTACACCGAGGTACCGAAGGCCCCCTCGTAGAGCGGTTCCCACACCGACGCCGTCCGGCCGTTGACCTCGGTGATGACGTGTCGATCGGCGAGTCTGAAGATCTCCACGTTCCAGAAGCTCTCCTCGAAGCCGTGCTGGACGATGGCCTCCCTCGCGATGTCGATCAACTCCTCCTGGGCCTCGGTCGGCAACGTCGAGGGTGTGGAGTAGTTGTCGATGGCGAGTGAGCCGTCGTCGTAGTAGTTGTGATCGGAGATGGCCCAGACGTGCAGCTCGCCATCGGAATCGACCCATCCCTCGACACAGTGCTGCGTCCAGTCCTCCAGGGGCTCCTCGACCAGCATCATGTCCGTGGTCGCGAGGGGATAGCGCTCCGTGTCCACGAAGGTGTCGAAGAAGTCCATGAACGGCTCGGTGTACTTCGGAAGCTCTTCGCGAACCGTCTCCATGGCTCGGTCGTATTCCCCGCGGTCCTCGACCCGGTACTGCAGCAGGGTCATCGTGAGGAAGGGCGGTTTGATGTAGGCCGGGAACCGGGGCTCGTTCCCCCACTCCCCGGTCTCCAGGTCGATGTAATCGAACCAGGGAACGTTCGGCTGGTGCATCCGGGAGTAGTACTTGTGATCCGCGAGAAAGACGGGTTCGAGCTCGGGACCCGGGAGGTCATGACGGTCGACCAGGACGCCGGCAACCAGGTTCGCCACGTCGTGAGAGAAGAGTACCCCGTCGATGTCCTCCCGTTCGACGTAGTCGGAGGCCCGCTCGGTGTACTCGACCATGTCGAAGTCCGACCCCGGCTGTGGGTAGTCGAAGTCCTCGTCCTCGAACCAGTGGAGGTCGTAGGGTGCATCGACCTTGCCCATGTTCTCGTGGTCGCGCTCGGTCGGGAGCAGTACCAGCAGGTCGACACCGTCGCCGTTGTCAGGCATACCCATGCTATAGCATAGCATCGACCTTGAATAAAGGAGTTATGGTTGCCGGTTTTCACGCGAGGTGTCCGGGTTCGACGGAAATCGATCGACCCTTCCGAAATGTTCATCCGGCGTTCTCCCCTCAATCTATTAAATGGGAAAATCTCGGGTTTACGACGCGGTCGAGTCGGAGTACGACCGTCTATTGGCGCTCGCACGGGACATCTGGGAGCAGCCCGAACTCGGACTCGAGGAGGAACACGCGGCCTACCGCCTCCGCACGACACTCGCGGAGGCCGGTTTCGAGGTCGAGCGAGGGGTCGGCGGGATGCCGACGGCGTTCGTCGGGTCCTACGGGACGGGCGATCCCACGATCGGCATTCTGGGGGAGTACGACGCGCTGCCGGAGCTCTCACAGACGGTTTCGACCTGTCGTGAACCCGTCGAGGTCGGTGCACCTGGCCACGGCTGCGGACACAACCTGTTTGGGGTGGCCGGCGTGGGCGCAGCGCTCGCGCTCAAAGACGCGCTCGATCGGGGCGAAATCGAGGGGACGATCCGATTCTACGGGACGCCCGCGGAGGAGACCATCGTCGGGAAGGTCTACATGGCCCGGGCTGGCGTGTTCGACGACCTCGACGCGGCGCTCACCTGGCATCCCTGTGACGTGACCGGTCCCCAGCGGACCAGTTCGCTCGCCGTCGATTCAGTGAAGTACTCGTTCGAAGGGACCCCGGCCCACGCCGCACAGTCACCGACGGCCGGCCGGAGCGCCCTCGACGCTGTCCAACTGATGAATACCGGTGTCGAGTACCTCCGCGAACATATCCCCGACAAGGCCCGGATCCATTACACGATCTCCGAGGGGGGTGGTGCACCGAACGTGGTACCGGCGGAGGCCACCGCGTGGTACTTCGTGCGCGCGCCGACCCGCCCACAGGTCGATCGGCTCTCGCAACGCGTCCAGCAGATCGCCGAGGGAGCGGCGCTGATGACGGACACGACAGTGACGCGCAACTACATCACGGGCGCCTACGAGTTGCTCACGAACGACACGCTCGCTGATCTCCTGTGGGAGACCTTCGAGGAACTCGGTCCGATCGACTATTCGGCGGCCGATCGGGAGTTCGCTGCCGAACTGCACGACACGATCGACGAGGCGACCCTCGATGCCCGGCTCAAGGACCTCCCCGTGGACGCGGCCCGGGCGGTCGAGGGGGAGTCGCTGTATTCGACGCCGCTGGAACGAACTGATGACGCGCCGCTCATGCTCGGCTCGACGGATGTGAGCGACGTCAGCTGGATCACGCCGACGGCCCAGTTTCGCGCCGCGTCATGGCCGGTCGGGACCCGGCCCCACACCTGGCAGGCCGTCGCCGCGAGTGGTGGATTTGGCCGGAAAAGTGCCCCGTACGCCGCCAAGGTCCTCGCCGGGACGGCGTACGATCTGTTTACCGATCCCGAGCGGCTGGAGGCGGCCTGGACGGAGTTCGAGAACGCGACGGGGGATCGGTCCTACGAGTCGCCGCTTCCGGATGACGCCGAACCGCCCTTCGGTGTGGGTTTCAGTCCGTAGTTTCAGTCACCCCCAGCCGACGAATTTCTCGTATGCAGCGACGACGACGATGGCGATGATCGCCATCGCAGCGACCCGCTGTGTCGTCCCGAGATTCGCGATGGAGACGAGATAGATGCTGAGGAGCCCTAGGAGTGAGACGATGAGAAACAGCCCCCAGCCCCCGTCGAACGTGTCACGAGCAGTCATACGATAGGCTACCAGGGGAACGGTAATAGGTTCTTGCGTGGCGGGCTGGACTGACCTGATAGCGGGTGAGCAACGGCGGTGTCTCCGAGAATATGTATACTAAGAATTTTGGCACGTAGTATATATGATTGTTTATAATGTTGGACGGACGGTTTGGGGCTCGGATCTGGCCCAATTTTCTGTGACTGCTGATATTTGGCGAAAGAACGGCTTTACTGCCGGTTGAAGGCTCGATAGACGTTCGATTTGTGGATTGTGGCGAAAACTTACTTTTGGCTGTGTCTTTTCTCGTGGAAAGCCATAAAATGGCGTATAAGTGGCCTTTCAGTAGCAATTAGCCTCGTTTCCGCTCCAATTTTTCCGCCGCCTGTGGCGTGGTATCGTGAATCTTTATTTAGTATTAGTAAACGATACAAAAACAATTGGAAATTTGGTAGTTTATGAATTGGGATCGTCGCATCTCCCCCGATTGATGGGTGTGGCTGGCCTGGCGCCTGAATGGGGTGTCTCCGTTATCCTACCAACTGTACGGCTGTTAGGAAATACTCAGTCGCAGTTACAGCCGCCCCGGTCGAGCAGTTCTTCGATATCGAACTGTCGGCCACAGTCCTCACAGTAGACCTGGACCTGGACGAGCACTCGCGAGTCGTCCATCGTGATCTCGTTACTTTCGGCGAGGGAATCGAGTTGGCTACTGGCCACGGCCCGCAATCGCCCGCGGAGGCCCTGGATTCGGTCTCGGGCGCTCCGGACGGGATCAGCCTCGTCAGGCTTGTATTCGGCCCCACGAACCTTCTGCAGGTAGGTCCGAACCGCCTGGTAGGAGACCAGGTCCTTGTCGAGCTGGTCGACGTTCACGCCGAGTTCTTCGAGGCGCGTTCTGACGTCGCGTTCGGTCGCACTGTCGGTTTCCCCCGCGAGTGCCTCGGACACCGTTTGGATTTCACCGTCCAGGGGCCGGTCGCCCCCTCGTGTCAGCGCCGCTTCGACGATTCGGCGGTTGACGTGATCGGCTAGCTCCCGAAGGCTCCGGCGCTCGCTTTCCGGGGCCGTCCAGGCAGCTTCCAGCTCCGCACCCAGCCCCGAGAGCTCGTACTCCTCGATTACCCGCGCGACCTTGCTCGACCGCCCGCGTGAGGGTTCGTCCTCGCTCATCGATCAGATCTCCGTGATCCGTGGGTACTGCTCGTCGACCGCCTGTGCGTCCTCGGGCAGCAGCGCGATCACGAGATACGGGGCGTGTGTCTCGAAGTACGAGACCAGTCGAGCGATTCGTTCGCTGTCGAGTGCCTCGACGGAATCCAGTAGCATGAACGGGACCGTCTCACCAACGTCGTGAACGAGGTACCCGGCCAGGGCAAAGACCAGTCCAGTCACCTCCCGTTCGCTCTCGCTCAGGTGGCCCACCGTGTCCTCGTAGGCCCGGCCCTGCTGATCGCTCCGAACGACGTGGAGGTCGAACTCGGCCGTGTCACCGCTTTGGGGTTCCCGACGTTCGATCCAGATCCTGGCGATGTTCGAATAGTCCATGAGCTCCAGGATCTCGTCCATCCGCTCGTTGAACTCCTCGACGGCCTCGGTTTCGATCCGTTCGACACGGGTGCGTAACTCGGTGAGTTCCTCGGCGATGGTCTCTCGCTCGGCCTCGAGCTCTTCTTGCCGTTCCAGTTCCGTTTCGATCTCTGCCAGTTCCGTCTCGATATCGTCCCGTTTCCCGTGTAGCTGTTCGATCTCCAGCTCGAGTCGGTTCGCGCGCTGGTGCAGATCCAGCAGCTCCTCGTGGTTCTGTGCGAACTCCAATTCCTCGATCTCGGCTTCGGTGGCCTCGATCTCGGCTTCGAGCTCGTCCCGCCGTGTTTCCAGGTCCTCGATCGAACGGGTCCTCGTCTCGATCTCCGAGGTGAGCGAGTCGAGTTCTCGCTCGAGGTTCTGCCGCCGGTCGGCTCGCGATTCGAGTTCCGCGATCTCGGCTGAGAGGGTGTCGATCTCGTCCTCGAGGTCGGTGACCTGATCGAGCTTTTCGGCCCGGAGCTCCCGGAGCCGCTCGATGGTTCCCGTGATCTGGGCCCGTTCGACCTGTGAGCCACAGGTCCAGCAGGTAACCGTCCCGTCCTCGACGAGCCGGTCCGTGACGTTGCCCGACTCGGCCTGGAACTCGCCCAGCGTGCCCTCCTCTTCGAGCCGGTCCTCGTTGAACTGAATCAAGTTCTGGAGTTCGCTCACCTCCGTTTCCAGCGTCGATTTCTGGGCCCGGAGCGAGGAGCGTCGGGACTCGAGCTCCTCGCGCTCGGCGCGGACCGATTCGGGCACCGACTCCAGTTCGGCCTCGATCTCGGCCTGCTCCTCGCGGGCGGCCGAGCGACTCTCCCGCTCCGCGGCGAGTCGGTCGGTGACCGTGCTGAGTTCCGACCGAAGCGACTGTACCTCCTCGAAGGCCGATTCCAGGGCCGCTTTCGTCTCCTTTGTCTCCGAGAGGTCGGCTTCGGTCCCGGCGATCTCGTCTCTGACCCCGGCGAGTTTGTTCCGTTTCTCCTCGATGTCGGCCTCCAGTTGGGTGACCTGCTCGGTGAGTTCGGGCCGACGGTTTCGGAGCCGGTCAAGTTCCGCGAGTTGCTCGTCGATTTGTGAGCGGCGGGCCGTCTTCCGTGTGATCTCGGCCTGGATGGCGGTCGTGTCGATGGGCTCCATGATGACCGGCCGCAGGTCCTCGCCGCTGGCGACGGCCCGCCGGGCCGGATTTGTCTCCAGGAGGAAGGCAAAGTGTTCTGCAACGGTCGGATCGTCCAGATACGGGTCCCCGCTCCGGTGAATCCCACGCTTCGTTCGCTCGAACCGGCGGGTGTAGGTCTCCCCGTCGACCGAAAGCTCGACGAAGCCCTCGTCCGCGTCGGCCTTGAGCGCGTTACGGTCACTCCCCAGTGCGGCCATGATCGACCGCAGGAACGAGGTTCGATTCGTCGCGTTCTCACCTTCCAGAACCGTGACGCCCGGGTTGAGGGAAACGTCCGTCTCGGTGATTCCGCCGACGTTCTCCACGTGCACTTCCACGTGCTCGGTGCTTGATCGAGAGTGACTCATTACCTGGATGTCCGCGCAGAAGCCTAAGTATCTACTGGTCGAAAACACCGTGTCCGGGGCGCGTTTCTATAACAACAGTACAGTTGTGAAGGTAATCGACCGTCTACTGATTCGGGCCGGCCGTCCGGACCTGGTTTTCGGTAACCGGTCGGGTCCCCTCGTAACTCAGATCGATGTTGAGTTTCCCGATCTTGTACCGGAGGGTCTCGGTCACGTCGTCGAGGCGCTCGTCGGTGAACCTGAGGGAGGGGCCGGCGACGACGATCGTCCCGTAGAACCGGTCCTCGTTGTCGATTACCGGGGCCGAGATCGTCGTGACGTTCTTGATGATGGTCTCGTTCCCGTGGGCGAATCCCTGCTCCCTGATCGCCTCGAGTTCGGCGGTGAAGGCGGCCCGACCGACCGAGTTGTCGATGGGAAACTCGATCTGGTCGATGATCGCCGCCCGCCGGGGTTCGGGGAGGTGCGCGAGGGTCAACTTGCCTTCCGGGGTGGTGTGCAGGTCCGTCGTGAACCCGATATCGACCTCGGTTCGGATGCCGTCTTTGCCCGAGACTGAACCCACAAACACGAGTTTCCCCTGTGACTCGACGACGTAATTCACGCTTTCGCCGGTCTCTTCGGCGAGTTCAGCGAGTAATGGTTCGACGTGTCCGTAGATCGTTCGCCCCTGGCGAACGGCCCCGCCGAGGGTCAGAAACTGGAGACTGAGGTGATAGTCGTTGGTCTCGTCCTGTTCCAGATAGCCACGGTCCCTGAGGGTGGCGAGATGGCCATGAATGGTGCTTTTCGGCATGTCGAGTGCGGAGGCCAGCTCCGAGACACCGGCGCCGTTCCGGACTTGGATGGCTTCGACGATGTCGAACAAGCGGTCGACCGCCCGGATCGGTGCGTGCGCCATAGTGGAAGTGGGGTTCCAGCAGTTGAAAAGGGTTATCGTCCGGGTTCTGTCCCTCGATATTGGCGAATACGGGTTCGAGAAGCCGGGAGCACGGCGATGCTCTGTTCGAACCTAGCGAACGTGTGCTCAGGGATGCTGTGGCCCCGTCCGGAAGCCGGATTCCGGGGGAACCGGCGTTCCCGGCTCGACGGTGAGGACCTCCGGAACCGACGTTGGCGCCGTGAGAATCGCTTCGAGTGGTTTCGTCGTTCCCGTCTCGACGGTCAGGGAAACCTCACGGGGTTCGTCTGCGGGGATATCATTCGCGAGGAAGTCACGGAAGTCTTCGGCGTACTCGTGGTGGAACGGGGAGAGCAGTCCCGTATCGACTAACACGACGTGGCGGTAGGTCCCGATCACCTGCCGGAGGAGCTTTGCCGGGTCGGTGCCCATGTGTTCGCTCCGTGCGGCGGCCTGCTGGATCTTCTCGCTTTTCGGCCAGGAGACTCGCATGTCCGGATCCGCCCGTTCGGCCTCCTCGAACCGTTCGACGAGATCGTTCAGTTTGCCCGCGTACGCGTTGAAGACTTTGTAGGAGTCGACGGCCACGTCGATCCAGCCCCGCGTGAGGTAGTAGGTCCCTCCGTTCTTGCGTTCGCCGCCGGGGCCATTGGGCTGCTGGTCGAGATGTAACTCGATGCAGTCCCGACCTCGATAGACGTGCAGTGGCACTGACTTGGTCTGTAACCCCTCCAGGGCTCCGGGATCGTGGTAGACGACGGTAACCGAGTCGACGCCCTGGGATTCGAGTTCGTCGATCCGCTCCTGAAGCAGCTCGTGGGCCGTCTCCGATTCGGGAGCGTGGATCGGGAACTCGTGGTACCACTGGGGGACGTAGGCGACCGCCGCGTCCGGCACGAGCCGGGGAATTTCGGGGTACAGCGTTTCGCAGGCGACGATTCCGTTCATAGTCCACGTACGACGCTTCGGTGTTTAAACTCTTGTCCTCGGGAGGCTGCCGACCGAAAGCGAGCCGTTTCTTGGGAATAGGTAACAATCAGTAATTATAAGTCCAGGTGAGCAGAACCCGAATTCGGAATGTCAGTGACTAGCTTCACGGACAGAGGTATAGGACTAGACAAACGTCGATTGTATCCCGGGTCGGCGCTGATCATCGGTCTTCTCGCCTTCTTCTACACGTGGACGATCTTCTTCCCGTACGTACAGAATCAGTTCGGACTCGAATCGACAGCCGGAATCGCGCTGGGGAGTTCCCTCGCTGGGCTCGGCGCGATGGTGGTCATTCCACCGATTATCGGGACAATCCTCGACCGAACTAATTCGTCCGTCATTCCCTCGTTCGTTGCCGCCACGTTGATCGCACTCGGCGGGATCTCCTTCGCGCTCATGACTGCGAGTGAGTCCTGGGCCATGGGGAAGTGGTACTGGTACGCGTCGAGTTTCCTGCTCGGTGGCGGGGCGACGGCGCTCGCGACGGGGCTGCTGCCGCCGCTCGTCTCTCAGTGGTTCGCCGACGACGAGCAGGGGAGCGCACAGGGATTGATGATGGGGTCCAGATACCTCGCGCTCGCGGCAGCGTCACCGATCCTTGGTGGCCTGCTGAACTTGCTCGGATTTTCCTTCGGATTCGCCATGGCCATCACGCTCTTCGCCGTGGCCATTACGATCATCCTGGGTGGGTTCTTCTGGCGGTTCCCGACGGCCGAGGAACAGCGTGAGATTTTCGACCAAGAGACCACCGAGGAGAGTGAGGGTGGCAATGGCGAGGCGATGTCCTTTGGTATGGCGATCAAAGACGCTCGGTTCTGGATCCTGCTCGTCGCCATGACCGCGGCGTCCTTTTCCTTTACCGGCTTCCAGCAGAACTTCTCGTTGATTCTGGTTCAGGGACTGGTCGAGAACGCCGGCTACTCGGAGGGTTTCATCACGGGCACTGTGGTCCCGACCTTCCTCTCGATCAATTACGTGTTCATGGCGGCCGGCGCGATCTTCTGGGGCCGGATCATGGATTACCTCGGTGGCCCCTTCCGGACGCTGATCCTCGTCTATGGGATCCCGGCCACCCTCTATGCGGTCTTCTTCCTGAGCTACACCATGTTGATCCCCGTGTTGATCGTCGGGGCCCTGATCTTCTTCGGCCTGGGCGGTGAGCCCCCGGTTCACTACGCAGCGGTTCCGACCTTATTCGGTCGGGAGAACGTCGGCAAGCTCCTCACGTACATGAACGCCGTGTCGGTCGGGATGGGGATGTTCTTCGGTCCGATCGTCTTTGCCTTCATTAACGACGTGACGGGTGTGTATCTGGCGTCCTTCGGGGTCGCGATCGTCATCCGCTTTGTCGGTGCGGGTGCCGCCGCAGTTGGCACGAGAGTCGCTTCCCAGTAGGGGACACCGGCCCGTTCTCTCCTCTGGATTTCGCTCGTGCCGTAACCGACTGATTTCTTCGATCACTTATTGAAAAAAGCTAAGAGGGTTCCATCGCTCCGAATATGTGGTATGGTCAGCCTTGACTCCTGGGCGAACGGAGAGCACGTCGAGTTCGAAAGTCCCGAAGCGGCGGAAAAGTACAAACGAAAAGCAAAGCGGCTCAAAGACGCCGTCGTCGGTAATACTCCCGATCGAGTGCCGGTGCGGGTGCGGAGTGGGTATCTCGCCGGCCACCAGGCCGACGTGACCTTCGAGGAGATGATGTACGACGCCGAGAAGGCCGCGGCCGCCTACCGGGAGTTCCTCGAGGAGTTCGACCCGGACAACAACCACGTCACGATCGAGCCCCCGGGAAAACCGGCGGACATCCTCGACTACAACCTTTACAACTGGCCCGGAAACGGCGTCGACGAAAATTCCGGCTTCCAGGCACTCGAAGGCGAGTACATGACGGCGGAGGACTACGACGAGTTCATCGCCAATCCGGAGTCGTGGTTCCTGAAACAGTACATGACCCGGGTCTTCGGAGAACTCGATGGCCTCGGCAAACTGCCGAATTTCTCCCTGAGCCAGGAACTCCCGATGATCAAGCCACTGACCCTCCCCTTCGGAGATTCGGAGGTCCAACACGCACTCGAGTCGCTGATGGACGCGGGTGATGCGATGGCCGACTGGCAAGAGAAAGTCGGCGTCGTTGCCTCCGAGGCCGAGGCGAAGGGGTACCCCTCGTTCTCGGGCGGGTACTCCAAAGCGCCATTCGATACGATCGCCGACATGCTCCGTGGCACCCGCAACGCGATGATCGACATGCGAAAGCGCCCCGAGAAGATCAAGGCGGCCACCAGGGCAGTCACGCCGATGATGAAAGACCTCGGAACGTCCGGGCCGGAAGCGACCGGTTCCCCCTTCGTCCTCTTTGTCCTCCACAAGGGAGCGGATAACTTCATGTCCCAGGACGACTTCGAGGAGTTCTACTGGCCGACGCTGAAGGAGACGATGGAGGCCGTGATCGACGAGGGTTACGTGCCGCTCATGTTCGCCGAAGGGACGTACGACGCCCGACTCGAGTTCCTCGCGGAGAACCTCCCCGAGGGGCCCACGGTGTGGATTTTCGACCGCACCGACGTCCGTGAGGCCCACGAGATCCTGGGGGACACGGCTACGGTCGCGGGTGGCGTTTCGACCTCGCTCATGAAGACCGCCGAACCCGAGGCCATCCAGACCCACTGTGAGGAACTCGTCGAGGACATCGGTCGGGAGCGGTTCATCCTGACGACGAGCGCTCGAATCTACCGAACGCCGAAGGAGAACATCCACGCGATGATCGATTCGGTCAAAGAGAACTAGGGCGTTCCACAGTCCACGACGCGTTTGTTTCGACTGAAGAACGCTTCTCCCGTGGGGCGAAACCCAGGAGTCCGCTTCTGTCCGCTTGGGACGGGGTCCCGCTGATTGGTGATCGGTTCACTGACCCTCGGGATCTGATCTAGTCTCGGTTGACTGGGGCAATTTGCTACTCGACTGCCGATCTCGGTACTGACGTGAGGGCTCACGCTTTTAGTCAGTTAAATCGCGTCGATCAACCAGGCGCTTTCAGGTCATTCGACCGTCGCGACCGGAGAAAATCCAACCGGCCCCGATCAGAATCGTTCGCAGCTGGAAGGCCTGCTCACTTACGCCTCGCCCAGCCACTCCTTGGCCAGGCGAACTCCGCTGGGAGCGTCAGTTTCGTAGCCATCCGCACGTACGTAGTTTCGCACGTCGTCGGTGATCTGCCCGCCACCGATCATGATCTTGGTACCGTCACGAAGCCCGTCCTCGTCAAACTCCTCGACCAGGCCGGCCGCTTCGAGCGCTTCGACGGTCTCCTTCATGGAGTCGAAGGCGGCGGTGAGAAAGCCACTGAGTGCGATGATATCGGGGTCGTTCTCCTCGACGGCCTCGACGAACGTCTCGATCGGCACGTCGACGCCGAGATCAACCACGTCAAAGCCGTTGAGGTCGAACATGAAGAAGACCAGGTCCTTGCCGATGTCGTGGATGTCGTCCTTGACGGTGCCGAGGACGATCGTCCCGAGTGTCTCACTCTCGTCCGCGTCCATCTCGTCGACGAGCAGATCGGAGATTTGATCGATGATGTCCCCGGCGTACATCAGGTCCGGGATGAAATACTCCTCCTCGTCGTATCGGTCCCCGACGATGGCCATCCCCTTCTTCAGATCATCGAGAACGTCCATTGGATCCTCGCCAGCGTCCAACCGCTCGTTGGCCATCTCGATTGCTCGTTCCTCCTCTAGATCCGCCAGTGCTTGTACGAATTCCTCGGACATCGGTAACCCGCTTGAAAAGTGGTCGGGTCGTTCCTTAAAGATTGCGGGGTAGCGCCCCTGTGATCGGGGAATTGTACATTTTCAGTTGTTCTATCCCAAATCAATTTTGTTCCGGTGAGTGCCAGTCGGCTTCGCGTCGCCTAACACAATCCTTTTAGAGACTGGCTGAGTGGTTTCAGCCGGACAGCATGTCACTACAAACGACAGTCGAGGGAGCAGATTCGTCGCTCACGATCGACCGGACCGACCAGGTCCGGATCATCGGCGAGCGGATCAACCCGCGCCCGGAATCCGACCTGGCGGCAGCACTCGCGAACGAGGACATGGAACCGGTCCGGGAACTCGCGATCGAACAGGTCGAGAACGGGGCCGACCTGATCGACGTGAACGTCGACGTCGATGGCGTCGACAAGGAGACCGTCCTGCCGATGGCCGTCGAGGCCGTGGCCGATGCGGTGGACGTACCGATCGTCATCGACACGAACTACGACGACGCCGAGGCCCTCGAGGCGGCCCTCCAGGTCGCCCCCGGCAAACCCGTCATCAACTCGGTGAGCATGGAGGAAGCCTCCCGTGAGGCTATTCTCCCGCTCGTCGCCGAGTACGAAACCGCCGTCGTCGGCCTCACGATGGACGAGTCCGGCCCGCCGGACGACGCCGAGACCCGGTTCGAACTGGCCGAAGCGCTCCTCGAGGAAGTCGAAGCGTATGACATCCCCCGTGAGGACGTCATCATCGATCCGATCGCGCTGCCCCTCTCCTCGAACTCGGACATCGGGTTCGAGATCCTCACGGCGATGGAACAGATCCGGGACGAACTCGGGAACAACATCACGCTGGGGCTGAGCAACATCTCCTTCGAGATGCCCGAGCGGGAGAAGATCAACGACCTCTATCTCGCGATGGCGATCCAGTCCGGCCTGAGCGTCCCGATCGTCAACGCCGGCGAGACTCGCGAGGCGATCCTGCTCGCCGACCTGATGATGGGACGGGACAACTTCGCGAAGCGCTTTTTGGGCTACTACCGCTCGAAGTAACGCCCCGCAGCGAATTTTCTCGCGGCGACTCACGTGGCCACGTCCGGCATCGAGAGGAACACGCCGAGTCCCTGGAACGCGAAGATGAACATGGCGACGCCGAATCCGACGGTGTAGCCGTAGGCCCCGATCGTCGGGCCGACGATGAGCGGGAGACCAACAAAGCCGCCGATGTTCATCATCGCCGTCATGAGTCCCGAGGCACCACCGACGTGCTGGGCCTGGACGGGATCGTTCGCTACTCGGGGAAGCCAGGCCGGCACCTCCATGATGATCGGCAGGGCCCCGCCGGCCAGGTAGCCCGCGACGGCCGTCCCGACGAACAGCACGCTCGTGTTGCCGGTCAACCAGACGGGGAACTCGACGACCCCGAACCCGACCGCGGCGATGACCAGCGCCGCCTTCCGTCGATCGAGTCGATTCGCGATGGTCGGAATCGAGAGCGAACCGAAGACCCCGGCGTAGGTAATCATCGAGGCGATCTGGCCGCCGGTTGCCTGCTCGATGCCGTACACCTCGTTGAGCGCCACCGGAAACTCCCCCTGGATCGCGACCATCCCGCTGAAACCCGCGAAGACCGCGACGGCAGCGATCCAGGCGTTTTTACTTCTGACTGCCCGCTGAATGCCCTCGAAGAGTTTCGCGGGCGGGAGCGATTTCCCGGGCGGGGCGTCCTCGACGATCAGGTAGAAGGCAAGCGCCAGGGCCAGGACGACCCCGGCGAAGACCAGGTTGCCGGTCCGCCAGGACGGGAGAGCGGGCGCGATGACGAGTCCGGTCGAGAGCCCGGCCATCATCCCGGTGTTGTAGATGCCGGTCGCGAGCCCGGTCTCGTCGGGCGGGAACCAGACGTTGACCAGTTTCGGCAGGTTCGGCATCACCATCCCGAGGCCGATTCCGATGGTGATCATCGCGGCGAGCAGGAGCCCGAACCCGCCGCCCAGCGATCGGAGCAAAAATCCCACGGCCGCAATCGCGATCCCCATCGAGGCCGCCCGCTTGATCCCCAGTCGGTCCGCGAGCATCCCGCCGGGAATCGACAGGAGCCCGGCCACGAGAAACGGAACGGTGAGTGCGGTCCGGAACTGCTGTGGACTCAGTCCGTAGCTCTCCAGGAGCTGGGGCTGGAGGGTTGGCATCGTATACCAGCTCATCGCGATACTGAAGAAGGCGGCCCAGGCGATAGCCAGGACTGCCCACCGTCTCCGGGATGGGGCGTCTGTCATTGTCGTGGAAATGGGACGGCCCTCTTAAGGAGTTTTGCACTCCACCCGGCGGTGGCTCCGGCCCGAAATCAAACTCGACCATGTGGGAATCGGTAACAACAATTAAGATGGGGCGTTCCAAACTGGGACTCAGGAGGTTTGCCAATCACGTCATGGTCAACACCAAAAGCACGAACGGGTCACTGGCGTTCGTTTTCGTCCTGGTGATCATTGTCACGATACTCCACTATGACTTCTGGAACTGGGGGGCCGAACAGTTCACGTATCTGGCCTGGACACAGGAGTTCCTCTACCGGTTCGCGTTCGTCACCTTCCTGTTCCCGGTCCTCAACTATCTGATCGGTCGATTCGCCTGGCCGATGCCGAAGTCGGGGGGTGAGGACTGAGGAATGGTCGAATCCGACACCATCCTGATCCTCGCCATCATCGCGGCCTACCTGGCCGGGACGCTACTCATCGGCTATCTCGCCTGGCGGGTCCTCGAATCGGACGTCGGTGACCTGTTCACCGCCTCGCGAAGTCTGGGGCTCGTGGCCACGGCGATGGGGATTTTCGGGACTCAGGTAACTGCCTTCGGGATGATGGGGGCCCCGGGAGCCGCCTACGGACTCGGGTACTCCGCGTACGGGTATATCGTCGGAATGGCCCAGTTCATGGCCGCTGCGGCCTTCTTCGTGATCGGTTACCGCGTGTGGCTGCTCGCCGAAGCGTTCGATCACGTCACGCCGGTGCACTTCTTCGGGGACCGATTCGAGTCCTACATGCCGCGTTTTGTCATCTCGATCGCCCAGATCATCTACGAGATCCAGTACATCGTGATCGGCGGCATCGGGGCCGGGATCATCTTCGAAGTCGTGACCGACGGGTTCATTCCCTACTGGCTCGGCGCGTTGATCATCCTGTTCATCACGACCTGGGTGGCTTACGCCGGCGGGCAGCGGGGGAGCGCCTGGACGAACATCTTCCAGGGGGCGCTCATGCTCGCCGTGCTGGTCCCGATGATGTACATCGTCTACAACGCACTCGGTGGTGGGCAGGCCATCCTCGACCAGCTCTCCCCACAGATGATCTCGCTCGGCGGTGCGGCGGTCCAGGACCCCAAGGTCTGGATCCCGTTCAGCCTGATCGCGACGGGGATGTCAAACGGCGTCATCGCCCACGTGCTGGTCAAGAACATGTCCGCGGACAGCCCGCAGACGATCAAGCGCAACACCTACATCTACCCCGTGCTGGTCGGCGTCCTCTTCTTCATGACCATCTCGCTTGGGGTCTGGGGCAGTATCGCACTCCCCGGGCTGGAGGGCAATGCGGTCGACCGGATCCTGCCGGCGCTGGCGGAGATGTACGCCCCGACCTGGATGGTCGGCCTGATCGCCGCGGGGATCTTCGCCGCGATCATGACCTCCTGGGACGGCATGCTGCTGGCGACCTCCTCGATGTTCTCCGATGACATCATCAAGCCGATCGCCAAGATGCAGGGCTATGAGCTCTCCACGCAGTGGGAGAACCGCTTCAGCAAGTTCTTCATCCTGGTGGTGGCCGTGGTCACCTACCTGCTCGTGCTCGCCCGTCCGGACACGATCCTGGCGGTCGGCGTGTTCGCGTTCACCGGCTTTGCGACGCTGGTGCCATCCTACTTCGCCGCCCTCTACTGGAAGCGGACGACGAGCACGGGTGTGGTGGCTTCCGTCGTGATCACGACCCCGGTCGTCGCGCTCTGGGCCTTCGAGGTCCTCCCGGCCTGGACGACCTTCGGCTTCCACTACTCCGCGCCGTCGCTGCTGCTCGCGAGTGTGCTCGTGGTCGTCGTCTCACTGCTGAGTAGTCCGCCTTCGAAGGAGATCGTCGAGCAGAACTTCGAGGTCTTCGATCGGGTCTTCTACGACTAAAATTCGCTTCTTCTACTCTCAGGCCATCGTTTTCGCCCCGGCGTAGGGGCACTCGGCCAGAATCTCACAGTCCGCACAGGAGAGCAGAAACTCCGCCTGCTCGATGTCGGGGCCGACGCCGATGGTGAACGTCAGGGTCTTTCGCGGTTCGGTGTAGGTCCCCTGGAGCGTACAGTCGATCTCTTCGGTCGGGAGGGCCTCGAAGACGTACTCGCGGCGCTCCAGCGGCCAGCCGTCGTCTTTCGTGCCCGGGGCGTACACCCGAGTCGTGTTCCAGCCCCGCTCGTCGGTCTCGGCCCGGATCGCTTCGAGCATCGCCTCCCTGGCGTCCTGGAGTGCGGCGTTTTCCAGTGCGTCCCAGAGGAGCGCGTCGAACCGGGAGAGCTCGTTCGTCGCCGCGGGATCCTCCCCGAGGGTCAACACGCCGGTTGCGAGGTGACTGGCGGAAACGAGTTCCGCCGGCGGGTCGTATCGCTCGATCACCGATTCCTGGGTCGGCTCGATCAGGTACAGCCCTCGCGGGTCGATCGAGGCGACGACCTCCTCGCTCAACGTCTCGATTCGCGTTCGAGTGGCGGCGCCCGATTTCGCGGCGAGCCACTGGGCGAAGGGCGGCTGGGTTTCGAGCTGTTCGAGGTCGAGTTCGACGGAGATGTCCCGCACCACGACGGGCTCGCCGATTGACATACGCCACATACGGGACCGAACTGATAAAAAGGGTTCTCCCGGTTCGAAACGGCGCTATCGGTTCTTCGGCGCGTCCATCATCGCCTTGACGTTCTCGGGCTTTGCCTCGTCGAGGCCCACGCCCGGGGAGAGGACGAACCGGTTTCGGCCCATCCGCTCGATCAGGTCCTGGCTGTACTCGGTGACCGCTTCGGGCTCCCTGGTGTTCAGGAGTCCCGTCGAGACGTCGCCCGCGATGGTGACGTACTCGGGGAGGGTCTCCCGCACCAGTTCGAGGTCCGTGTCCTGGAAGTGCCAGATCATCTCGCCCTCGGGGAGGTCACTGATCGTCTCCAGCCGGGACGTGTAGCGGCCTTCGGCGAACAGCCAGGGCACGAGATCCGCCTCGGTCAGCGCCTCGATCACCTGGCGGAGCTGTGGCCAGTAGAACGTCTCGAACTCCTCGCCGGACATGAACCCGTCCGCGCCCTTGTGCAGCGGGATGAAGACGAAGGGGTTGTTGTTCACGTGCGCGGAGGTGATCCCCATCTCGATGGCGATGGGCACAAGCCGGTCGACAGCCTCCAGAAGCGTCTCCGGTCGGCGTTTGAGGTCCATCATGATCGCGTGGGTTCCCCGTACCATGTCACCGAGCATGTCGTAGGGCGCGAGGGTGATCCCGCCGACGGACTGGGGGTAGCCCGCGCCGACGATCTCCTCGACGGTCCCGCCGATGAGCTGTTGCCACCGCATCGCTTCCTCGCCAGCGTCGAGGAGGTTCTGCAGCGTTTCTCGCATGGGCGGCATGCCGAAGGGCAGCAGGTAGGGATGAACCCCGGCGATCCCGGCGGTCAGATTCGAGAACTGCGGGAAGTGAGCCATGCCGTCCAACTCGCCGAAGACCTCGGGCAGGTACTGTCGGATGAAGAAGTCACTCGGATCCGTGAAGAAGTCCTCGTAGTCCTCGACGCCCATGTACTCCCGCTCGCGCGCCTGGTAGACTGTCTCCGGCGAGGAGCCGTCCCCCGGCCAGTCAAAGCCCTGGTAATCGACGATCTCCAGGGCCGTCGCTGATGGGATCAGCGAGGCGGCCCAGGGAAACAGGTCCGGCTCCAGGTCGTCGACGAACGTCAGGAGCGAGTCCTGCAATTTCTCGCCCTCGTACATCGCCTCCTCGGGCGTGTACCCGGCGTGGAAGACCGGGTAGAACGTCGAGAGCAGGTTGACCGGGACCCGGTCCGGATCCGCGCCGCGGAGCGCATCGACCATGCGCTTCGCTCGCCGCTGATAGTCCGCCTTCGCGTCCTCGTCGGCAAAGTCGATTCCATCGCCACGCTGCCACGTCTCCAGGGTCGGCCCTGCCGGCTCGTCGCTCATTGTGCGGCCTCCACCGTCTTGAGCCACTCCTTGGCCAGGCGAACTCCGCTGGGAGCGTCAGTTTCGTAGCCATCCGCACGAACGTAGTTTCGCACGTCGTCTGTGATCTGCCCGCCACCGATCATGATCTTGGTGCCGTCACGAAGTCCGTCCTCGTTGAACGCTTCGACCAGGCCAGCCGCTTCGAGGGCCTCGACGGTCTCTTTCATGGAGTCGAAAGCGGCGGTGAGAAAGCCACTGAGCGCGATGATATCGGGGTCGTTCTCCTCGACGGCCTCGACGAACGTCTCGATCGGCACGTCGACGCCGAGATCGATGACCTCGAAGCCGTTGAGGTCGAACATGAAGAAGACCAGGTCCTTGCCGATGTCGTGGATGTCGTCCTTGACGGTGCCAAGCACGATGGTCCCGAGCTTTTCACCGTCTTCCATCTCCATCTCGTCGACGAGCAGATCGGAGATCTGATCGATGATGTCCCCGGCGTACATCAGGTCCGGGATGAAATACTCCTCCTCGTCGTATCGGTCCCCGACGATGGCCATCCCCTTCTTCAGATCATCGAGAACGGCCATCGGAGCCTCGCCAGCATCTAACCGCTCCTTGGCCATTTCGATCGCTCGTTCCTCCTCGAGGTCCGCCAGTGCCTGTACGAATTCGTCTGACATCAGTAATCCAGGTGAAACATTCACCTGCATTAGATTTATAGTTTTGGGGAGTTGAGCGGCTCAGGCTCCCGAGAACGGCAGTTACACTTGGACAAACACAATTGCACCGAACTGGCACAGCGGCCGACACCCGTCACCGGCACATCCCGAAAGCTCGACCGCAAAAAGGAACGTCGGTTCTTACCGGTTTTTCGGCGCGTCGATCATCGCCTTGACGTTCGCCGGTTCGGCCTCGTCGAGAGCGACCCCCGGGGCGAGGATGAACCCGTCCGGGCCCACGTCATCGATGAGTTCCTCACAGTACTCCGTGACCTCCTCCGGCGTCTGTGTGTTCAGCAGGGAGCTGTGGACGTTGCCGGCGATGGCCACTTGATCGCCGAGTGTCTCTTTGGCCTGGACCATGTCGGTCTGGTCGAACTGCCAGACGATATTGCCCTCTGGCTGGTCGGCGATCACGTCGAGCCGGGAGTTGTAGCCGCCCTCGGCGAACAGCCACGGGACCAGCCCCGCGTCGAGGAGTCCCTCCATGACTTCCCGGAGCGGGCCCCAGTAGAACTCCTCGAACTCCTCGGCGGACATGAACCCGTCGGCACCTTTGTGCAGGGGCATGAAGACAAGCGGGTTGCCCGCGCCCTGGGCCGACCGAATGCCCATGTCGATCATCTTCGGGATGAGCGATTCGGTCGCTTCGAGCAGTTCGTCCGGGTTTCGCTTGAGGTCCATGGACGCGCCGTGGGTGCCACGGAGGGTGTCCGCGATCACGTCGTAGGGAGCTTTCGAGAAGCCACCGAACGACCGGGGGTAGCCCTGCTCGATCAGTCCCACCGCCGAGCCTTCGACGGCCTCGTGCCACCGGAGCGCCTCTTCGCCGGCCTCCATCAGGGTCTCCAGTGACTCCTGGACCTCCGGAAGTCCGAAGGACAGCGCCATCAGGTGGATGTTCGGAATCTCCACGAGGTCGGTGAACTTCGGTAGCTGGCGGAACCCCTCCAGCTCGCCGACGATCTCCGGGATGTACTCCCGGAGCCAGAAGTCAGTCGGGTCCTGGACGAAGTGCTCGTACTGGTCCGGCCCCATGTAGTCGTCTTCCAGCGCCTGGTACCCCGTCGTGGGCGAGGCGCCGTCGCCCGGCCAGGCGTAGAGCTTGTAATCGAGCATGTCGAGCATCTTCGCCGAGGGCAGCAGGGTCGCGGTGGTCTGCTGGCCGTCCGGTTCGAGGTCCGTGATCGTCTGCTCGAAGGCGTCACCCAGCGCTTCCGCGTCGTTCATCGCGGTCTCGGGGGTGATACCGGCGTGGAAGACGGGGTAGAAAGTCGCGCTCAGCACGGTCGGGATCTGATCGGGCGTCCCGCCGCGAATCGCGGTTGCGATTCGGCCGGCCCGCTCCTGATAGGCCTCGCGTGCTTTTTCGTCCACGAAGTCGATGCCAACGCCCTGTTCCCAGTTCTCGAGGGATACGTCCATTTCGTCTGTCATGTGTTAGTTGTGTTGGGTGTTCCGTCGTTCGGTCGGTGGCCAATCGCCGGGGGTGACCGGGCGATTGGATCCGTTCTCCCAATCAGATGTTCGATTGAAACGTACTTATAATTTTGTAGTGATCTCACAACGCATCCTCGGCCCCACGGGTGGCCTCGACGCGGTCTTTGACCCAGGGATACCGATCGTAGTCCCGGTGTGGGAGATACATCGACTGGGCGAAGGCGTCGTGGAAGCCGTCCCAGGCTGCCAGTTCGACGTAGGAGACTTCCTCGACGATCCGCTCGGCTTCGGTCTTTGCATCGTCGTTGAGCAGTGCGTACATCGCGCCGTATCCCGCCGCGTTGCCCAGGAACTCCACGTCCCCGGCCCCGACCTCGGGGTACAGGCCCAGCAGCTTCGCGGACTCCGGATCGATGTAGTTCCCGAACCCGCCGGCCATGATCAGCTTGTCGACTGTCTCGATCTCGGCCGCCTCGAGCAGGACCGAGATGCCGGTCTGGATCGCGGCCTTCGCGTTCTGGATGTCCCGAATGTCCCCCTGGGTGACCACGATGGCCTCCTCGATGTCCGCCTCGTCGGTGCCGAAGAGGACGAACTCTCGACTCCCGTCCTCGGTGTCCCGGACCCGGCCGTGTCCCTCCTCGGGGTCGACCAGTCGTCCGCGGCGATTGATCGCCCCGACGAGGAATAGCTGGGCGACGATGTCGATGATCCCCGAGCCACAGATCCCGATCGGGGTCCCGTCATCGATGATATCGAGTTCGGGCTCCCAGGTATCGGGATCCAGCGTGACCGCCTGGATGGCCCCCGGTTTCGCTCGCACGCCGTGGGCGATCTCGGCCCCTTCGAGTGCCGGGCCCGCCGGTGCGGACGCCACGTAGGTCTCCTCCGGCCCCGAGACGGCGATCTCGCCGTTGGTCCCGATGTCGATCACGATGGCAGTCTCGTCGCTGTCGAGCACGTCGGAGACCAAAAGGTCCGCGACGAAGTCCGGCCCGACCCAGCCACCGATGATGGGCAGCCAGGACACCATTGCCCCGGGGTTCGTTTCGAGGTCGAGTTCCCGGGCTTTCGTCTGGAGGATGGCCTGGTTGGCCGGGACGTACGGATTGGCCGCGACCGGGCCCGCGTCGATGCCCAGGAAGAGGTGATGCATCGCCGTGTTGCCCACGAAGACCGCCTCGTAGATCTCGTCCTGTTCGATCCCCGCCTCGGCGACGACCTCCTCGATGCTGTCGTTGATCCCGCCGATGATCTCGTCCTGGAGTTCGGTTTTTCCTTCCGGCGATCGCGTGCTGTGTTGCACCCGGCTGATGATATCGCCGCCGTGGCTGCTCTGGGGGTTGAGCTTGGAGCTAACGGCGACCACCTCCCCGGTCCGCAGGTCCAGGAGGTAGATCGCCAGCGTGGTCGTCCCGATATCGATCGCGAGGCCGTACGCGGGCCCGACTCGCCCGGGGTCGATCCCCAGCACCTCGGACTCCTGGAAGACCGTCGCGGTCGCCCGCAGGTCGCCGTCGTCGGTCTCCCCCTCGCGGATCGCCGTCGGGAGTGTCGTCAGCGCGAGCCGGTCGATCACTTCGGCTTCGACCCCGTATTCCGATTCGAGGGCCCCAAGCACTCGCTCGCGGTCCGGGAGCGTATCCTCCAGGGTCGGGGCCGGGAATTCGAGCTGATAGCGGCGGATCGCCGGCGCGTGCTCGAAGTCGATCTCCCGCCCTTCGGTCATCACGATCTCCCCCTCGCTGCGCGAGGATGCGGGCACGAACACCGAGACGTCCTCGGTCACCTCGGCCCGACACCCCAGCCGATAGCCGGCCTCGAGCTGGTCGGCGTCGAGGAGGTTTCGCTCGTCGTCATCGACTGGCGAGACGGCATCCGGGTCTTCGACCTGGACCATGCAGGTGCCACAGAGCCCGTTGCCGCCACAGAGTGCCTCGATACCGACGTTCCCTCGTTCCGCCGCGTCCAGAATCGTCTCGCCGGCCGCGGCCTCAACATCGACGTCCCAGGGGCCAAACGAGACCGTTAGATCACGCTCCATCAGCATCCGTTTGGGCGAAACCGCTAATAGGTTTTGTGATGGTTTTACTAGACGGACAATACTGTCGACCACCGGCATGGCTGCCAACCGTTATCTTCCCGGGGCTCGAGCATCCGGTATGCAACCGGTCACGTACCAGCCGATCGGCGTCGTCGAGTCGCCGTTCGAGGCCCCCGAAGACGTGCCCCGTCCCGGGGCCGAACAGGTCGAGGCCTCCGGACGCATCCTTCTGGATGAGTCGTACGAACCCGGACTTCAGGGCCTCGCTGCGTTCTCTCACATCGTGGTGCTCGCCCACCTCCACGAGGTGACTGACACGCGACTCACGGTCCGCCCGATGGGTGGTGATCCGGTGGGTATCTTCGCGACGTCGGGCCCGCCGCGACCGAATCCCATCGGCCAGTCGGTCCTCCGGCTGGACGGGATCGAGGGGACCCGGCTCTCTGTCTCGAACCTCGATCTGATCGACGGGACGCCGGTGCTCGACATCAAGCCTTACGCCCCGAAAGGCCCCGGAATCGACGAGATCGAGATCGGCTGGATGGCCGATCTCTGATTGAGCGTCGAACTTTGCGTGACCTGCCCAACACTGTAATAACGTCCGTCCCGAACCAGCATCTATTCACCCGATGCGCGGCTATCGGGGGCTATGGCCGAAGAACCAACGGAAGCGGCGGTCGAGGCGGCGGTCGATGAGGTTACGCACCCGGAGATCGACGCGACACTGACCCAGCTCGGGATGATCAACGGGATCGAGATGGAGGGGGAGACGGCGACGGTGACTCTCGCGCTCCCGATGCTCAACATCCCCGACCAGGTCAAGAACATTCTGGTGGGACGGCTTCGCGAGGCCGTCGAGGGGGTCGGTGCGGAGTTCGAGTCCGAAATCGCCGTAATGACCGACGCGCAGCGCGAGCAGTTCTTCCAGCTGGAGCAGCAGAACTGGTCCGGCGGCATCGACGGCGTCGACGGGCCCGAGGGCGAAGCCGACGCCGATGACGATACCGCCGACCCGCCGTTTTGAACGGCCGGCCGACCATCAAGGTAATAGGCACTAATCACGTTTCTCAGGATGAACATGAACGCGGATCCACACGGTGGCGACGGGGCGGACGAGGCCCGACTCCGCGCCGACGGCGGCTCGAAGATGCCGGGTGTCCCGAGCGGCGAGGCGGAGAGCCAGTCCGAACCAGACTCGAAATCGGCGTCGAGTTCGGGCGCCCAGATGCCGGGGGTTCCAGACAGCAAGGGCCCGGAACCGGCCGCCAAGGCAAACGAGGGCAACACCTGTGGGGCGCCAACCGAGGACGCCGAGGACGACGTGACCCACGGTCTCACGACGGCCTTTACGCTCAACGCGCTCGCCAGCACCGCCGATCCAGCAGCGGTCGTCGACGACGCCCGGAACTGGTCGGACTGGGTTGGGGTCGTCGGGACGGTCGACTCGCCGACGATGAACACTTTCCTCCGGCGCAACGGCGTCGACATCGACTTCTTCAACGGGGCCAACGGACCGGCCGAGCGTCTGGCACGGGTCGCCCAGTCCGGCTCGACCTTCCACTCCGATCGACTGGTGCTCGTTGGGGTGCCCGGCGAGGAGGGCTTTGCCCCCGAGGATGGCTGGGAGTTCGAACCGCTGGAACCGACCGCCGAAGAGGCCGGCTGGGAGCTGCAGTAGCTCGCACACGTCTCGACAGGGCGTACTGCAGCCCTGAAGACGAGTTCCAGATTCGCGACCGGCGGCCAGGTTCTGTTTGGGTAACCCAAAATCGGGTTCATTCGGGCCTCGTGGTCGCACTGGTTTGTGGGCAACCTGGTGACCGACGGTGCCCAGTAACTGACGCATTTTCAACTGGTTTTGCAGATTAAAACGATCGCCTTACTAACTGTTCCTGCTGCCCCTACGTCAGTGGGTTTGGTCGCGCCGTCGGGGCGGGCCGAGAGACAATTTCTTTACGTGCGGACTTCCATGGTTTTAGTATGTCCAAACCCATCCCGCCCCGGTCGGCCGATCCGGAATCGGGCTATCGGGTCCCCGATCGGACCCCGCCCGAAGAGCCGACGAACCCGGTGCAGTCCGCCAGTCGGACGATGGAGCTGATCGAGGTACTCAAGGAGTCCGGTGGAGCCACGATCGGCGAGATCGCGACGGAACTGGATGTTTCGAAGGGGACCGCCTCGAACTACGTGAGCACGCTTCGGGAGGAGGGGTTCGTGACGAAACTGGAGACCGGCGAGTTCGATATCGGGCTCCGGGTGCTTGACGTCTGTAACAAGTCCATCCGCGAGCGAGAGCTGTTTACCGAAGGGAAACCCAAGATCGACGCCCTCGCCGAGGAGTTCGAGGGCGTCTTCACCGTAATGGTCCCCGAACACGGCTATGGCTACTGTCTGTACTCCCGGACGACCTCGGATCTCATCTCGAAGAACCGGCTCGCCCAGGGGACCCGGCGATACCTCCACTGTAACGGCCCCGGACTCTCGATTCTCTCGGGTATGGAAACCGAAACCGTCGAGGACATCGTCGACCGGTACGGGCTGCTCTCCTGTGATACCGGCTGTGAGTTCGATTGCCCGCTCGCGAAGTACGCCCGCGAGCTCCCGGTCGAACGGGAGAGCCTCTACGATCGACTGGCGGCCATCGACGAGCAGGGATTTGCCGTAACCGACCACGGACAGATCGCCTGTCTCGGGGTGCCGATCTTCGGTAGCGGCGATACCGTTGTGGGATCGGTCGGCGTGCTGGCCCCGCGACGGACGATTTACACGGAGCAGGCGGCCGATCCCGAACTCATCTCGGCCATGAAGGACGCGGCGACGGCCATCGGGATCAATATAGTGTAACCGTCACACAAGCGAACCGCCCGCTTCCCACCGTTTCGGATAACCAAACGTGGAAAACAGCCGTTTCAGGGCTGGAGAGTTGTGGTAACGAGTACCAACCGTTGGCGCGGTGTTGGGTGGATACTGAAAATGCTTACAAGATTCTTGGAACTCGTCGTGGATCTATGTGCCCGTAGTGGTATGGCCCTAGTGTAGACTCACAATGCCGGAAGACGACCCAGGAGATCCCGATGGGGCTCCGCTCTCGGAGATCGCCGACTCGGAGCAGGAGTTCGATCAGGAACTCGGGAAAGCAATGGGTGAAGCCGCGAAGAAACTGCGCACCGGTGAGATGACTGAAGCGGAGTTCTACGAGCAATTTCACGACCAGGTCGTCGAGGAGTTCGGATTCGACGATCGGCCGGTCGAGCCGGACGAAGACTAATCATGTCGAAATCAACATCCGAAACCGAAAACACGCAGGGCGGGCTGACCCGACGGACCTTGCTCAAGACGTCGGCGGCAGGCGCCCTCGCAGCTGGTATCGGTGGGACAGCCGTACAAACGAGTGGCGCAGCGACCGACGAGCAGTCCGAGAACACGGCCTACGGGAACTGCTGGCAGTGTCACAAGCTGTGTGGCATGGAGGTCACCCTCGAGGAGAACGGCGAGGGCTCGGAAGTCGCGACTGAAGTACACGGTATCGATGGCCACCCGCGCGGGAGCGCGGGCGAGGGCACCAAGGGAACACTCTGTCCCAAGGGACTCTCCCAGGTCGAGAAGGCCTACTCGCCCAAACGCATCAAGGAGCCGTACGTCCGCAAGGACGGCGAACTCACGGCCGTGAGCTGGGACGAGGCCTTCGAGTACGCCGCGGACAAACTCGAGACGTTCAAGGAAGAACACGGGGCCGAGAGCCTGGTCGAGTTCCACGGCTGGGGCACGGCTGGGACCTTCAGCACGCTCTTCGGGAACCTCTATGGCTGTCCGAACACAGTGCCACACCCCACCCCGACCTGTTTCGGGTCGATGGCGGTCACGGGCACGCTGATGGGCCTGGGCGGTGGCAACATCCGCTGGATCGACTACGAGAACACCGAGTACGTTCTGGTCTGGGGGCGAGACGTCCTGGAGACCTTCGCCGGCCAGTGGGAGGCCAAGCAGCTGCTGCGGGCCAGAGAGCGTGGCGCGACGATCGTCACGATCGACCCCGTGTACACCGAGACCGCGAAGAAGTCCGACAAGTGGCTCCCGATCAAGCCTCGGACCGACGGCGCGCTGGCCCTGGCGATGGCCAACGTCATCATCGAGGAGGAACTCTACGACGCCGAGTTCGTCGAGAACTACACCCACGGCTTCGACGCGTACAAGGAGGCCGTCGAGGGCAAGACCCCCGAATGGGCCGCAGAGAAGACTGGCCTCGACGCCGAGGTCATCCGCGAGGTCGCCCTGGGCTTCGGCCGCGCCGCGCCGAATGCGGGAATCACCTCCTGGACGGGGCTCGGACAGAGCGCCGATCACCAGAAGGGCGCACAGAACCTCGTTGCGCTCACCGGGCTGGTGGGCAACATCGACCGGCCCGGCGGCCAGCGCTGGTTCGGCAGCGCGGGGCTCTCGGACCCGTTCGAGGTCGGCTGTGAGGCCGAACTGCCGAACAACGCCGAGGGCAACCAGTGTTACCTGACCGATCCGGAGGCTGGCTACGCTTCCCTGACGAAAAAGCCGGTCCAGAACAACGTCCCCGAGATGGTCGACAACGGGGACGTCAACGGGATGGTCTACTACTACCGGAACCCCGTCACGGACGGCGCGACCCAGGAGTGGCTCGGCACCGACGAGACGGAGGGAGCCCTCGACAAGATGGACCTCGTCATCGGCATCGACGCCTTCTGGAGTGAAACCACCAAGAAGGCCGACGTCGTCTTCCCCGAGTCCTCACAGCTGGAGAAGCCGATGCTCGGCTCCGGCGGGTACGGTGCCTACAACACCGAAGCGTGGGTCACCGGCTCGAAGGCGGCGATCGAGCCCCAGTGGAACACCAAGCCTGGCTTCGACATCATCCAGGGGCTCGGTCGCGCGATGGGGTATGACGATTACTTCGTCTGGGACTCCAAAGAAGCGTACATCAACGATCAGCTCTCCGGGCTCGATCTCACCCTCGATGATCTCGAGGACGAGGACACCTACGTCCTCACCGGCGAATTCGGCTACGAGAAGTGGAAACAGGGCGGATTCGCCAACGGGAAAGACCAGTTCATGTTCGATCTCGACCAGCTGATCGCCAAACCCTACGAGAAACTCAGCGAGCAGGTCGGGACCGAGATCGAGACCGGCCCGCAGTGGGTGCCGCCGGGAACGATCGGCGACGAACTCAGCGAGGAGTACCCCCTGGAGATGCTCGACGCCCGCACGGTCGAGTTCTCCCACGGCGGGGACCAGGCCCTCACCAAGCCGCTCGAACAGCTGGCCGAGTCCTACGACCACGAACACGCCGACTACCGCGGGAACTACCTCGTGATGCACACCGAGGACGCCGCCGCGCGAGACATCGAGGACGGTGACATGGTCACGATCAGCTCCGATCACGGCGAGGCGGAACTGATGGCCTTCGTCACCGAGGGTATTCGGCCGGGAGCCGTCAGCGTCGAGCCCTACGGGTTCGGCCGCGGCTCGATCCAGCCGGACGAGGACGGAGCGAACAACATGATACTGAACAGTCCAGACCAGATCGATCCGATCTCCGGCGAAATCGACAGGCACATCGCTATCTCGGTCACCAAATCCGGAGGTGAGAACTGATGGGTGAGCAGTGGGGCTTTTACTTCGATCCCAACTCCTGTATGGGCTGTAACGCCTGTGCGATCGCCTGCAAGAACCGGCACGGCACCGAGGCCGGCCACGTCGACTGGCGACGGGTCGAGACCGTCTCGACCGGCGAGTTCCCCGACTACCAGGAGACCAACGTTTCGCTCTCCTGCATGCACTGTGAGGACCCGCCGTGTGTTGATGTCTGTCCGACCAACGCCATCGAGAAGCGCGAGAGTGACGGCATCGTCACCATCGATCGGGACGAGTGTATCGGCTGTCGGTACTGTGGCTGGGCCTGTCCGTACGGCGCGCCCCAGTACGGCGAGGAGGGCCTGATGCAGAAGTGCAACCTCTGTCTCGACAAAGGTCCGGGTGCCGGTGCGGACGCCGAGTCCAAGAACACACAGGAGGACCCGCTCGAACCCGCCTGTGTCGATGAGTGTGTGGGCGAGGCGCTTCACGCCGGCCCGATCGGCGAACTGATGGACCTCGCTTCCGAGGCGGCCGCCCGGAAGTTCGAACAGAACCCGACATCGGTCATCGTCGAACCGCAGACTGGCGAGGAGGGCCAGGCCGCGGCGAACGTCGAGACACCGATTCCGTACCAGGGGTAAAACGATGCTCGCAGCTGAAAGTGGCGTCATCTGGGTGCCCCGCGTTCACTGGGGGTTGTTCATCGCCACCTACCTCTTCCTCGGGGGTGTGAGCGGTGGCTCCTACGTGACCTCGGTCTCGGCACAGTTGATCCGGGGCCGGGCGAGTAGTGACGTCGAATGGCAGTCTCGTGACGAGACCTCTCGCTGGGGGAGCCTGCTGTCCGTCGTGGCTATCGGTGTGGGGACCGGCGCGCTGCTCTATCACCTCGGTGCGCCGTTGCGGGCGTTGACCTTCGCCTGGAACTTCACGAACTACGGTTCCTGGCTCGTGATCGGGACCTGGCTCATCGTCATCTTCTCGACGCTGGCCACCCTGGACCTCGTCTGGAACTTCTTCGGGAGCGAGAAGCAGGGCCGGACCTCGGGAAGCTTCTTCGTCCGACGGATCCTCGGCTGGATCGCCATCGGCGGCGAACCGGTGGTTCTGAACCTCTTGGATCGGTTCTCGGACATCACGAAGCCGCCCCAGAAACTTCACACCGCGATCCGGGTGTTCGGGGCGTTCCTCGGTATGGGGGTCATCGTCTACACGTCGATGCTGCTCTCCGATCTCTGGACCTGCCCGCTCTGGAACCGGACCTACCTGCCGCCACTCTTCCTGATGAGTGGGATCTCGACCGGGCTCGCGGCCACGGTGGCCATGCCCGCGATCTTCGACGGCCTGACCGAGACCGTTCACCAGTACAGTCTGGCGGACGACGCACTGATCGTCGTCGAACTGGGGATCCTGCTGGCCTTCTACAACTTCCTGCAGGGCCGGACGGGCTGTATGGCGAGCCAGGCGACGGTGGACTCGTTGAACTCGGTGTTCTCCATGCCCTTCTGGGTCGGTGTCGTGGGCCTGGGACTGCTCACGCCCCTGGCGATGTCACTGGTGATGACGGGCGCCTCGGCGCTCTTCGATCTCGACGAGCGGAGCCACACCTGGCATCAGATCTTCCGGGCGGGGTATGTCCTCAAGTATAGCCTGGTGCTCGTCGGCGGCTTTTTCCTCCGCTATGTCATCATCTTCGCGGCGGTGAAACTCCCGCTGACGGTCGCCTAAAATCGACTACTCGCGTTTCCTCGATTCTCTTTTACTCCGAAAGGAAAGTTCCGGCCCGATCCCACTCGGTCTCCTCACAGTCGGTCTCCAGGTCGGTGCCGGTCACCGCCTCGATGTTCTTGCGACACTTCTCGACTTTGAAGTCCACGTAATCGAACATGTGCTCGGCGATCACGGCCGGATCTTCGGCGGTGTACCCGGATTTGAGGTACTCGCCGTCGTACAGGCCCGTCTCGTGGACGAGGTTGTGGGTCTCCAGCGTATCAATGTACCGATAGGCCGTCGAGAGCGAGCAGTCCATCCGCTCGGCGATCGTCTCGACGGAGAGTGGCTCCTCGGCGGTCAGGAGAGTCTCGTAGGTCTTGCGCTCCCGATGATTGAGGCCGTAGAAGGATTCGAAGACCTCCTCGGGGGAAACACTCGAGTAGACCATCTCCTTGATCGTTTGTGCCATGGATGTGTCGGGGGGGGGGGAAGTGGCGGCCTGTGTGCCGAACAGGGACCACTACATTCGAATGGAGGTTGGAACTGAGCCCGCAAAAGGGTTCCTGACTCTCGCTATTTGGCCGGTTTTCCCCGGCCGACCGTCGATCGAGCCCGCGGTTGGGGCCGTGTCCCCGCCCCACTTGGTGGGCCCCACTTGGGGGGTCCAAAACGGTTAAGCCGACTCGTCCACTACGAACAGGTATGTCCCGGAAACAGAAGCATGGTGGCTCGACGACCGAACGGCCCGCTGACACGGGCGGTCGGGGGCGCGGCCGCGGTGGCGAACGACGCGGACGGGGAGACCGTTCGCGGCGACGGAACGACCGTGGCCAGTACGTCGAACAGATGACCGAGTCAGAAATTCTCGCCCTGCTCGATCGGATCCCGGGGCCGGTGATCGCGACGACGGACGTCGCCGAGCACTTCGACAGCACCACCGAGGGGGCCCGGCGCAAACTCAACGACCTGTGTGATGCGGGTGTCCTCGACCGTCGCAAAGTCGGCGGCACCCGGGTGTACTGGCGCGCCGGGCCGGAGGATGAGCCCTAAACCGATGTCCCGAACTGACCAGCCGGACCCAGTTGCGGACCTGCCCAACCGGAACGCCGGGCGATACCTCCGGAGCATCCTGGCCGCCGTTTCGGGCCCGGACGAGGAGGTCCGCCCCTCCCACATCGCCGATCGACTCGGTGTGACGCCGGCGAGCGTAACCGAGATGACCCGTCGACTGGCCGCAGACGGCTACGTCGACCACGAACCCTACGGCGGGATCTCGCTCACACGAAAAGGGGCGTTGATGGCCCGACACCTCCAGTGGCGACAGTGTGTGTTCACCCAGTTCTTCGAGGAGTCCCTCGACGTTTCGATCCCCGAGACGGCCAGTTACGAGGCGAGTTTCGCCCTCCCGGCCGCAGTGATCGACGAGGCCCGGGCCTACGTGGGCATCGACTGTGAGGACCGCTGTGACGAACGCATCTGGGAGACGCCCTGTGAGAACGTTCCCGGGCAGGCCATCGAAGGCTCCGGCCCGGCCGAGACGGCCGGCCAGTCCTGATCGCGTCGCCGGTCTCTCCGATCTGTTTCGGCATTTGTCGAACTCTTTCCGTGGTCGTGAAACTGTCGTTCGTCTTCGAACACGCCGGCCCGACTTACCAGACGAGTTACTGCTCTGTATCGCGCTCGCTCGCTCGGCGTTTCGACCGCTCGCACGCTCGGTCTGTCGGGCCCACCGCACCAGGTTTCGGTGCCTGGGCTGAGTCACGCCGTCCACAGGTTCCGGTGTGTCCTGGCGCGGTTTTCTCGGGCCGGGAGCCAGTCCGGGCCAGGGCCTGATTCATGTCGTTCTCGACCCGACGGGCCGTCTTCTTTCGAATGTCCACCCCGAGTTTCGGCCGGTGTGTTCGCACACACTGCTCGGTCGTGTCATAATGTAACTATGTGGCCTGGGGGGAAGTCGTGATAGCGCTCCCGAGACAGTCCTGACTTTTTTCGGATCACGTCTCAATACTTCGAGCATTCGAATTCGAACGTGAGTATTTCTCTTTCACGAGTTATCCTGTTTTTCTCTAATCCCCCATTTGTATTCTGGTAGGTTGGGCGGGTCAGTCCGGATTCGGTCGGGGTTGCCCCGTGATGCGGTGTCCCTGGCTCCTGGCAGCAGCCGCCTCCAGGCGTCTCGACGGCTTTAACGGCATTGCTGGGAAAATAGACTCTCTCGAAACGGCCTCGACGATCGTCGAATCATAGGCGTCTCATAGATCGTGCCGCCGTTCGACCCGGTTCCCGACTTTCACCTGGTGAGGCTGTGCCTGCGAGCAATTCGGTACCGTTCAGAGTGACTTGATCGTCGGAATCAGGTCGTCGCGGGAGGATTCGGCGACCTCACGGACGTGATCGAGTTCGTCCGCCGTGAACGGCACGTCTACGAACTCGGTTTCGAGGGGCACGCTCTCGGAGCGCTCCCCGCGAAGCCGCAGGGTGCCCTCGTCCATGTCCGTGAGCAAGACGGTGTCCGCGGCGTCCTCGACGCGACCGATCTGGTCCTCGTAGGCCGAGGAACTGACGGTGAACAGGGTGGTCACGTCCTCGCGGCCGGCGGTCTCGACGAACGCGTCGAGGATCGACTCGCGGTAGGTATCCGAGAAGAGCAGGAGGTTGAGCGCCGTCCCGAAGAGGAGCGTTCCGGGGCCCGAATCCGCGGTCTGCTCGAGGGCTCGCTCGATCGTCGCCTTCCACACGTCGGCTGCGAGCAGGTTCCCCCGGATCACGCCCGCTGCGGTGGTCTCGATCGCCTCGACGTCCGGCTCCATTTCGGGGTCGAAGGAGACGAACGTGACCCCCTCGTCGATGGTCTCCCGGTCGGTGTCATAGAGCAGGTCCATCGTCTCGTAGACGAACTCGGCATCGGAGTTCGTCAGGAGGAAGACGACTTCGCCGCCGGCCGCGAGCCAGGCGTCGACGATCGCGAAGCCGATCAGCGGTTTGCCAGAGCCCCCGGGCCCCGAGATGACCGTCGAGGTCTGGGTCGGGATCCCTTCGGGAGCCACCGCGCTGAACCACTCGGCGTCGGGCGCGAACGTGTCGGTCGGCATCGTCTCTAATACAGCGATCTCCGGCTTTCAGTGTTTCTGCAGGCCGTTCGCGTTCCCACGGCTCTCACCAGTCCGTAATTATTCGAGTTGCAGTCCCGGCAGGTCAGTGGCCCGGGGATCGAGGACGGCCCACTTGTGCAGCCCGACGTCGTGCAGCTGGGCTTCCGAGTGCCCGGCCTCGATTTCGGTGTGGAGCCGGTCGATGTCGGCCACGCTGGCCCCGCCGACCAGATCGACTCCGGCCTCGAAGAGCGGGGCCGGCGTGAACGACGCGCTCGCGCCCACGATCACGACGGTCTGGTCGGGTCGCGCGGCGTCCAGATAGTTCCCGAGTCCGCCGTAGACCAGCGTCGAGCCAGTGACGAAGAGCACCGCCGATTCGGGGACGATCTCGCTCGCGCTCTCGGGCGCGTGCATTTCGACCTCGATGTCCGCTGGGAGATCCTCGGGCAGGTCCATCGCGTCGGGATCGCGCTCGAAGACGTCCACGTGGCCCGCATCGAGGTGGTAGAGCACGGGGGCGAACAGCCCGACCATCGCCACCCGTTCAGTCGCGGGGTCGAGGCTGCGGAAGGGGTCCAGCCCCGGGCGAACGTCCGCCGGGGCGTCGAGGGCGTTGAGCGCGGCGACCCCGAGCGCGCGCTCGCGTGGATCCGAACTCTCGATGCCCTGTTTTGCGACGGCGCGTGCCGACTCGCCGGCGACCTCGGGGATGGTGCCTTCGGGGAGCATCGCGACGCCGGCCCGGTCGTCGTCGAGGACGACCATGGTGAGTTCGTCGCCAGTCGCGACGCCCGTGATAGGTGGGGCGTCCTGGATGGTGTCGAGGCGCGCGCGGAGGATGGATCGAGCGCGGGCGGAAGGCATGGGCCGACATATCGGGTGGAAAGTGAAGTATGGCTCGCTTGGCGGGGTGGAAGTGGGTGGTTTGTGGGTTCGATTGGGTGTCGGACGTGTTGGCGGGGCTACTTGTGTGGGGTTGGTTGCCGATGGCATTGACGAGGGCGACAGTAGGGGACGGGGCCCAGGCACGACGCTCTGGATCATCCTCGGGGGCGGAATCCTGGTGGTGCTCCTCGCCTACTGGTGGATGCGACAATAACTCACGACTGACCGGCGAAACCGGTCCGATCGAGCGGTCTATTTTTTCGCGCCACGCGACCGGGTTGCCTCCGACAGAAACATTATGGTGCTCGCTGCCCAACAATTTCCTGGTGAGTTACTAATGGCACGAATCATCACGATGCGGTATTCCGACGAAGGTCGACTCCCCGACGCAACCCAGGAACAACTCGAAGAGCTCCAGGCCAACGTCGTCGAGACGGTATCGAACTACGACGACGTCGAGTTCAAGGGCACCTTCGCCAACGGCGAGGGCATGGGCATCTGCGAGTGGGAGGCCCCCGACGTCGCGACCGTCGAGCAGATCTACGAGGAGTCCGGCGCGGCCGAGATGGCCCCGAGCGACGAGATCATCGAAGTGCAGCAGGTTCTCCCGCTCGAATAAGCCCGAGACGACCGGTCGGTTCCCAGTTTTCCCCGTTTTTTCACCCCCGTTCGAGCCGCCCGACCGTATCCGGGCAATTACCTCCAGGCATTTTCTTCACCTACTTCATTCGTAGAGTTTATGCCAGGGGCACCGTTTCCTCCCAGTGATGACCGACGACGAGACGGGCCTGTACACCCGCGCGATCCACGCCGGGCAGGCCCCCGACGAGGCGACCCACTCGCGAGCGCCACCGATCTATCAGACGACCTCCTACACCTTCGAGGACAGTGCGGATGCCGCCGCCCAATTCGCGCTGGAGAAGCCCGGCTATGTCTACTCCCGGCTGGGCAACCCCACCGTCGAGAGCCTCCAGGAGCGACTGGCCAGCCTGGAAGGCGGCGTGGGTGCGGTCGCGACCGGCTCCGGCATGGCCGCGCTGGATCTGGTCACCTTCCTGCTGGCTCAGGCCGGTGACAACATCGTCGCCGCCTCCGCGCTCTACGGCGGGACCCACACCTATCTGAACCACACCGCGAGCCGACGGGGGATCGAGACCCGGTTTGTCGACACCCTCTCGCCGGCCGAGTACCGCGAGGCCATCGACGAGCACACCGCCTACGTCCTCATCGAGACCATCGGCAACCCGGCGCTGGTGACCCCGGACATCGAGCAGATCGCGGACATCGCCCACGAGAACGACACGCCGCTGCTCGTGGACAACACCTTCGCGACCCCGTACCTCGCGAACCCCATCGAGTACGGCGCGGACCTGGTCTGGAACTCGACCACCAAGTGGCTCCACGGGGCCGGTTCGACCGTCGGCGGCGTGATCGTCGACGGTGGCTCGTTCCCCTGGGCCGAGCACGCCGAGAAGTACCCCGAAATCGGCGGGGAGAACCCCGCCTACCACGGTGTGAACTTCGCCGAACGCTTCGGCGACGCGGCCTTCACCAACGCCGCCATCGCCCGCGGGCTGCGGGACCTGGGGAACCAGCAGGCGCCCTTCGACGCCTGGGTCACCCTCCAGAAGTTGGAGACCTTCCCGCTGCGGATGGCCCGGCACTGCGAGAATGCGGCCATCGTCGCGGAGTACCTCGATGATCACCCGGCCGTCCAGTGGATCAACTACCCGGGGCTGGAGACCCACGAGACGGCCGAAAACGCGGATCGCTACCTCGATGGCGGGTACGGCGGGATGATCACCTTCGGCGTCGACGGGGGCTATGACGCCGCCCAGCGGGCGACCGAATCGACCGAACTCGCGAGCCTCCTCGCGAACGTCGGGGACGCCAAGACGCTGATCATCCACCCGGCCTCGACCACCCACCAGCAGCTTTCGGAGTCGGAACTGGCCGCCGCGGGGGTGAAACCAGATATGATCCGGCTCTCGGTTGGGCTGGAGGACCCCGCAGACATCATCGCGGATCTAGATCAGGCGATCGAGGCGGCCACCCGGTAGTCGGCAATTCGATCCTACTGGGGATCGACCTGCACCGTCCAGGACGTCCCGGCGCCGTCGGCCGCGATCTCCCACTGGTCCTCCTCGACGACGCCGCTCGCGGCGGCCTCGTGCAGCACTGCCGTGAGTGCCGCCTCGAGTGTCTCCTCGTCCGTCGGCTTGACGACCCGGGCGTGCTGATCGGGCTCGGTGACGAACGTCTCGATAACACCCTCGAACTGCTCCGCGCCGGTCGTGTACTCCTCGGCGAAAAGGCGAAGGCGCTGGCCCGTGCTCGGGGCGGAGTCGAGTTCGATTTCGACCTGTTCGACGTCCGGGTCCTGCAGTCGGCTTACCTCCTCGCGTTCGGCCCGCTCGATTGCGTCCCGAAGGTCGGCCGGCGCGTTCCCGGACTGGGTCTGGGCGGTGGTGACCCAGTCCGTTTCGAGGACGTCGAGGTTCTCGTCGAGATACCGTCTGGCGACGACAGTGGGTTCGGCTCGGTGCATTGGTTTGGTCTACATGACCGCGGTGTCGGCCTTCAAACCGATAGTTAACATGGAAACCAAACTACCACCCACCAAATTTTGCACGTTAACTGTGGAGGGTTGCGTCGTCGTCGAACAGTGCCTGCAGGAGCTTGCGCTGGGCCGCTTGCAGGTGTTTGTAGACGGCCGGACGCGAGATGTCGAAACTGGTCCCGAGTTCCTCGCCCGTGATCTGCTTTGGCGTCTCGTAGTACCCGCCGTAGTAGGCCGCGCGGAGGATCTCGCGCTGTCGGTCGGTCAGCAGCTCACTCGTGCTGGTCAAAAGCCCCGCGTCCTGGGGCGTTCGGGTTCGCCGGGCCGTCAGTTCGACGTCCGTGTACTGGGTGCCCACCCAGGCGATGACCGGGCGAACCGGCTGCTCCGCGGTTTGAACGAGCGTGACCGTCGCCCCTGTTGGGGTCCCAATGGCTTCGGCGAGCCGGCCGCCGTGGTCCCTGATCCCGTCCGCGAGCATCGGTTTGGCCATTTCGACGGTCAGCTGCCCGTGTTCCGGGGCGCCAAACCAGTCGGCCGAGACGATCTTCGTGTTCTCCTGAACTGCCTCGAAGACCGCCTCCGGGTCCCCGTCCAGGACCGTCCAGAGCTCCGTGACCGTTCCGTCGGTCGTCGCCAGGATCGTCTCGAACCGGATCTCGCCGTCGGTTCGCTCGGCCACCCGGTAGAGTGGATACTGTGGGTCCTGGATCGAAAATTCCACCTCGACGGTATCGGACGCCGCGCCGGCGTTCCGGATGGTCACGGTGCGAATCGAGGTCGCCAGAAGCGACCCGACGTCCGCGAGCAACTCCTCGTACAGCGCATCGAAGGCCTCGGCCTGCCGGCTGAAGACGGTCAACACGCCATAGAGGACATCGTCCTGTTCGAGCGGGATGGCAAGCACCGACCGGAACCGACCGGTCAGCGCCTGGGTCGCCCAGGGCTGCTCGGGCACGTTCCGCGGGATCTGTGAGACGTTTCGCAGCCGGTGGTCGTCGGCGGCCTGCTGGGCGGGACAGAGCGTCTCCCCGACGGTCGTGGTGTCGATCGCGTCCAGGTAGCCACGATCCTCACCGGCCCAGGCCGCGGGCGTGAGTTCGGCGTCGTTTGCCTCCGGCCGGCCGATCCACGCGAAGTCCACCGGGTCGGTCCTGACCACCTCCTCACAGACACTCGCCTCGAGTTCCTCGCGGGTGTCACTCTCGGCGAAGCGCCGCTGGATCGCCCCGACGGCGCTCAGCAGGTCGGTCAGTTCGGCCGTCCGGGTCTGCTGGGTCTGGAGCTGTTCGTCGGCCTGGCGACGCTTGTGTTCCTGCTCGATGCGTTCGAGGATGGCCGCCGCGTTCGTCGCGATGAGTTCCAGCCACTGTCGATCGTCCGCAGACACGGTCCCGTCCGGCTCGATCCCGACCAAAAGGAGCCCGAAGGCCCCGATCGGGACGACGAGCAGGGCCTCGATGTCGGGTCCCTCGGCCGGGGCCCAGGGCGTCTCCGCCATCGTGAGGCGGTCGGTTTCCTGTGCCCGGTAGCTCTCCCAGATCGGGTTCGGCCCGGGTTCGATCGGGGGGACGGCGTCGACGGGTATCTCCAGTGCCGGCGAGACGGCCTGGGCCCGCAACACGCCAGCAGTCTCGTCGTAGCCAAGCACGGCAAAGCGGGCGACAGAGAGGGTTTCCCGGACCGCGTCGATGATCCCTTCGAAGAGGGCCGGTTTCGACTTCGCGGTCAACAGTTCGCGGGTCGCCCCCACCAACTCGTGCAGGCGCTGGCTGCGCCGTTCGAGCTCCTGCTCGCGTCGCTTCCGGTCGGTGATGTCGGTGACAAAGCCCTCCAGTTTCGGCTCCTGGGCCCCGATCTGGGTGACCGGCTGGCCTTGCTCCCAGAGCCACTTCTCCTCGCCGGAACGGGTTCGAATTCGATAGGTCACTGTGAAGGGCCGCCCGGCGTCGACCGCGGCGCTCGTCTGCTCTCTAACCCGCTCTCGATCTTCGGGGTGGACGAGCGCTTCCTCCCAGTTGACCGCCCCCGAGACGAGTTCCTTCGCCGTGTAGCCGGTCAGCTCTTTGGCCCGCCCCCGAACCAGCTCCATCGGCCAGCCCTGTTCGTTTTTACAGCGGTAGACGATCCCCGGCAGGTTGCTGATGAGGGTGTCCAGTTGGCGCTGTTGTTCCTTCTGGGCCGAGACGTCACGACTCGTGACCACCAGCCCCTCGAAGTCGTGATCCTCGAGGAGGGCCTGCCCGCGGCTCTCCACCCAGGTCCAGGATCCGTCCGCGGTTCGAATCCGGTACTCCAGGGGTTCGACCGACTGGTCGCCGTGCATGCGCCGGGTGAACTCCTCCCTGACGAGTTCGCGGTCGGCCGGGTGGATGAACTCGAAGGCGTCCTCGCCGACCCGGCCGGAGGGATACTGACCAGTGATCTCCTCCATGCCGGGACTCTCGTACTGGAGGCGTCCCTCGGCGTCGATCACAGTCACGGCGTCCTGGATGCTCTCCAGGAAGAGCTCGTAGCGTTCGAGTTCGAGTTCCCGTTCCTTGCGGTCGGTGATGTCCTGAACGACACCGATCGCCTCGACGGGTTTTGCGTGGCCGGGCTCGCTGAACGACTCGACTTTCTCGCGCATCCAGCGGATCTCCGCGCCCAACTTCACCCGGTATTCGATGTCGTAGCTGCCACCGGATTCGAGGACCCGCTCCCATTGGCCCTCGACGCGGTCGCGGTCGGCGGGGTGGACCTGGCCCATGAACTTCTCGCCGGTGAACCGCTCGCTGCCGGAGACGTCCCGCAGGTCGTAGTACCAGCTGGTGATGTTCGCGATCCGCTGGGCCTCCCGCAGGTGGGTCTCGATCTGTCGCTCCCGGTTCTTGCGGTCGGTGATCTCCCGGGTCGAGCCCACGATGTACTGCACCTCGTCCTCGACGACGACCGGGGCCAGTCGGGTCCACCAGTGGGTCTGGCGGCCGTCCATTTCCAATTCCTGCTCCACGTCCAGGGACTCGCGGTTCTCGGCACAGCGCTGATATCGATCGGCGATCTCCCCGCCCCGCTTCGGGCCGAAGACCTCCTGGGGGGTCTGCCCCTCGAGCTCGGCGGCCGAAAGGGGGCTCGCCTCCTCGTAGGCCGGATTGACCCGATCGATGGTGAACTCCTCGCCGACGTCGACGATGAACGTTGCCTCGCGATGGTCCTCGAACAGGGTCTCGGCCAGTTTTCGGTTCCGGAGACGGTTCTTCCGGGCCTGGAGGTTCCGCGCCACGCTCACGATGACTCGTTGATCCGTACAGGAAAGCAGCGACGAGGTGATCTCGACGGGGACTTCTTCCCCACTCGCCGTGACGTAGGTCGCCTCGAACTGCACGGATTCCTCGCGTTCGAGTTCGGCCAGCCGGGGCCCGAGGTGGGCGTCGGACACCGCCGGATCGAACAGCGACGGATCGGCCCCCACCAGTTCGTCCTCCTCGTAGCCCAGCAGGTCGATCGCGGCCTGATTGACCGCCCGGAAACGGCCAGCCTCGTCGTGGACGAACGCCGCGTCGCTGATCTGGTCGATCACGTCCTTCAGGACGTGCCACCGAACGGACTCCGACTCCCCGTCGTCGGGTTCCCCACCGGGGTGGACCTGCCCGGTCAGCACGATGTATTCATTGCCGTCGTGTGCGACTGGTCGGCGGGTGAGTGTCACCGCTGGGGACTGTGCGTCCTCCGGATGCAGGCCCGTGGTCGTGAACTCGTGGTTGGCATCGGGTGCTGGCACCCGTGCGAGCATCGCTTCGAGGTCGGTGAACCCCGTCGCCGTGCCGACCGTCGACCCCAGGAGGTCCGCCCGTGGCTGCCCGAAGATCTCGCTGGCCCGCTCGTTCGCCTCGATGATCTCGCCAGTGGCGGCATCGATCCCGAGTAACAGCGCCCCGCTTGCCTCGAACAGCGCCGAGCGGAGCGTGGTCCCGTCATCCATGCCCGGATCCCATACCCGCTGCAAAGACGGCCGCAGTCAAAAGTCTGGCCGGAAGTGGCTCAACGCTTTTGGCGATCGGTCGTCTCGAAAGCCCATGGATCTGGACATCGAGGGCAACGCGGCACTGGTGACAGCCTCTTCGAGCGGGCTGGGAAAGGCCTCGGCGATCGCGCTCGCTCGCGAGGGCGTGGACGTCGCGATCAACGGCCGGGACCCCGACCGGCTGGCCGCGGCCAGGACCGACGTCGAGGCCGCCGGCCCCGGGGCGGTGCACACGATTCAGGCCGATCTGACCGACCCTGACGCCGGACCCACGCTCGTCGAAGAAACCGTCGCGGCGTTCGGTGGCCTGGATCACCTGGTCACGAGCGCTGGTGGGCCACCAGCAGGATCCTTCCTGGAGACCGAGGATACAGACTGGGAGGCCGCCTTCGAACTCCTCCTGCTGAGCGTCGTCAGAGTCGTTCGCCGAGCCGAACCGCACCTCCGGCAGGGTGATGGCACCATCGTAACCATCACCTCCCGGAGCGTGAAGGAGGCCATTGACTCCCTCGTGCTCTCGAACTCGGTTCGCATGGGCGTTATCGGCCTGGAGAAGACACTCTCGAAGGAACTGGCTCCCGAAATCCGGTCGAACGCCGTCCTGCCCGGGCCACACGAGACGGCCCGCATTCGCGAACTGGTCGAGGGGGCCGTCGAGCGTGGCGACGTGGAAGATTACGAGGCCGGACTCGCAGAGTGGGCCGACAACCCCCTCGAACGGATCGGCGATCCCATCGAACTGGGGGCCCTCGTGGCCTTCCTCAGTTCGCCCCGGTCGGGATTCATCAATGGGACCGCGATTCCGATCGACGGCGGGGCGAGCCACTCGAACCTCTAAGGTTCTCGCCGGGAGCGCGGAGTCCTTAACCCGGGCACGAGTAGCCGGGTTATGCAGCTTGGACTCATCGTCGAGACGAACGATCCCGGCGCGATCTGGAACGGCTTCCGACTCGGGAACACGGCCCTCGAGGCGGGTCACGACGTGACGGCGTATCTCCTCGGTGACGGCGTGGAGGCTCCCGATCAGCCGGCGGGGGACGACGTCAACCCACACGGTGTCATGCGAAAGTTTCTGCTGGAGGGTGGGGAACTGCTCGCCTGTGACCGCTGTCTCGACCACCGGGACCTGGACGGCGACGAACTCCGGCCCCGGGCGGGGATGGACGAGTTGCTGTCGCTCATCGAGGACGCGGACGAAACGGTGACGATCGGCTGATCAGTACATCCGGTCCGAACCGGGATCGTCGTCCGCGATGGCTGGGTCCTGTTGGTCCTCCACCGCGCCAGTGAAGACCGATTCCTCGTCCAGGTCCTGCTCGTCGGACTGGTAGGCAGACAGCCCGAGGGTCAAAAGCTCCTCGACGGCCTGGTCCCAGTTCAGGAACTCCCCCGACTCGACGAACCGATCGATGTCGCTCGTGACACGGTCCGGCAGCGTCACTTCCGATTCCGGCATACGCGGTCATGGGAGACACGATGGGATGAATCCACCGGTGCCGGGCGACCGCCGGAACCGGCGGGTACAAACCGCCGCCGCCCCATCAGACTGGTATGCAGGCGACCGAATCCGTCAAGGTACCCGACGGGAAACTGGTCCGGGTCGCGGTGACTTTCGAGGAGTCGATCGAGGACGTACAGATCACGGGCGATTTCTTCCTGCAACCGCCGGAGGCCCGCAGCGACCTCGAAGCGGCCATCGAGGGACAACCGGTCGACGTGTCCGTCGAGGAGCTTTCGACTGCGATCGCCGCCGTCGACGCGGAGTGTATCGGTTTTGAGGCGTCCGATCTGGCCCAGGCCACCGTGGAGGCGATCCGATGACGATGCGCGTGATCGACGAGGGCGTGTATTCCGAGCCGATGCATCACGCCCTCGATCAGGTGCTTCTGGACCGGCTTGATCGGGGCGAGATCGAGCCGACCGTCCGCTTCTGGTACCGGAAGAACCGGGCCGTGCCGCTGGGCCGTTTCCAGGCCCACGACGACGAGGTCGCGGCCGACTACGTGGCCGACCAGGGGATCGACGTGGTTCGCCGGATCACTGGCGGCGGGGCCATGTACGTCGAACCGGGCAACGTCATCACCTACTCGCTTTACCTCCCCGAGGATGCGGTTCCCGAGAACGTCGAGGAGAGCTACGCGGTCCTCGACGAGTGGGTGCTCGAGGGACTGCGTGACCTGGGGCTGGAAGCCCATCACGAGCCGCTCAACGACATCAGCCATCCCGAGGGGAAGATCGGCGGGTCGGCCCAGTTGCGCTCCGGTTCGGCGGTGCTCCATCACACGACGATGAGCTACGCCCTCGACATCGAGTCGATGCTCAAGGTCCTCCGGATCGGCAAGGAGAAGGTCTCCGACAAGGCCGTCAAGTCCGCCGAGAAGCGGGTCGCCCGCATCGCGGACCACGTCGACGAACCGCGGGAGACGGTCATCGAATCGTTGAAGACGGCCATCGACACCCACTTCGGAGCGACACCGGGTTCGCTCGACGCGGAGACGATCGAGGCTGCCCGGGAACTGGCCGAGACGAAGTTCCAGACCGACGCCTGGAATCGCCGGCTCTGAAGGCCAGACCTTTCTTTCCCCAGCGGATACTCCCGAGTGATTCGATGGTCGATTCGAGGACTGCATATCCGTCTCCGACCGCCCCCGGACCAACCGACCGACGGCGAGGGTCCACATGACGGGTGAGACCGACGCCGGCGAGTACCACGACCTCGCAGGCATCCGGGTGACACTCGATCCGACGGGCAACCTCGTGGGCCCGCCGACCGGCGAGGCCTATCACGGATTGCCGATCCGGGAGCCTGGGCCGGCCCAGGTGCCGGACGTTCGGACCGCCTATCACCCCGCTTCGATGACCGCGGGGCGGGATTCGGAGCAGATCATCGCCCGGGCGCTGGGCGAGATGGACAAACCCGTTCTGCTGGAGGGCGAGGCCGGGACCGGCAAAAACACGGCCGTCCTGACCCTGGCAGGGCAGACAAACCGCCCGGTCACCCGGATGAACTTCGGCGCGGACACGACGATTTTCGACCTCGTCGGCGAGAAGGACCTCGTGGGCGGGGAGACGGTCTACGTGCTGGGCGAACTCGCGAAAGCCGCGCTCTTTGGCTGGGTCTTCGTGGGCGACGAGATCAACATGGCCGAGGGGGACATTACCTCCCATCTGCACGCCATCTGTGAGGAGGTCGGCCGTCGCCGACTCACGCTCCGGGGGACGGGTCGGACGCTCACAGATCCGCCGCCGGGGGTCGAGTGGGATCCCGAAAAACACCTCGGCCGGTACATCCACCCGGCGTTTCGCTTCGTCGGCACGGCAAATCCACTCTCGTATGCCGGGACCAGCGAGATGAACGACGCCTTCCGCTCCCGATTCGTGGTCTTGCCGATCGAGTATCTCCCGCCGGGGGAGGAAGCCGAGTTGCTCGTCGAGGAGACCGGCGTCGACCCCGAGCGGGCCAGTGATCTCACGGCCATGGCCGAACGGCTTCGTGAGGCCCATCGCCGGGACGAACTCGAGACGCCGATCAGTCACCGTGAACTGCTCAAGGTCGTCGAACTCGCCGGCCCCGAGGAACAGTTCATGTCCATCGGGGAGGCGGCCCGGCTGGTGCTGGTCGGGCACGCCACGCTGAAACTCGACAAGGCGACGATCCGGGACACCATCACGGCCGAACTCTGAGATGCGTCTCACGCCCGACTCGGACCCGGAGGCGGTGGCCGCCCGACTCGCAGGGAGCGAGCCACGTCGGCTGGGAGCGGCCCGGGCCGACCGGCTCCAGCGGGACGCTCGCATTCGAACCGGCCAGTGGGATCTCTCGGTCCGGATCGAGCCCGACCACCGGCCAGCGACGGTCGAGTCGATTGAGCCGCCCACGATCGTCGTTTCCGGTGATCGGGTTCCCCAGCCAGTCACGAACTACCGGGCCGAGGAGTGGGACCTGCTCGTTCAGCGGGTCTGGGTCGCCCACGCGATGGCCCACCTGGAGTACAGCGACGTGGCCGATTTGGGGGAGCGCCTCCAGAAGATCGAGTCGGGAGACAGACCGGTCGCCGGCGCGATCTGGAACGCCCTGGAGGACGCCGCGATCGAGGCCGCGATCAGAACGCAGTTCCCGAACTACGGGCCCTGGTTCGAGCAGGTCCGGACGAATCTCCTCGCGGGTGTCGGCCCGGGGATCCACGATCCTGCGGGTGGCCAGGTCTATCCGCTTGTGCACGCGGCCGTCCTCGCCATCCTGGATGGGACAGCCGTCGATTCGGGGGCGATCACTCGCCTGCTCGACCCCGCGGATTCCTCCCATCACTTCTACACTGCGGCCGACCGGCGGCGCTTCGTGACCGACGTGCTGCCGGTCGTGACTGAAACGGCCGAGTCGATCACCACGATTTCGGACCCGGTCGAGCGAAACCGCCAGGCGATCGCGTGTTTCGAGGCGATTCGCCCGGCAATCGCCGCGGCCAGGGCCGACGGCCGCGCGCAGGTCGCTGCCCGTGAGGATGCCTGGGGGATGCCGGACGACGCCGCTCGAAGCCAGCAGATCGGGTCGCCAGCGCCACTGCCGGCGGTAGACCGGAGCGAGCACGACCAGGCCGGGGATGCCGTGCGCGAAGAATCGCCGGTCTCGTCGGCGGGTGAGGTGTCGCCGGTTTCCGATGCCGACGTGGACAACCGGGCGGTCGAAATCGACCCCGAGGCCGACCCGACGGACGTGGAGACAGTGACCGACGAGCAACTCGCCGACGACCTCGCGGCGGAAGTCGCCGCCGGGCGAGATCGGGACGGACCGGCGGACCGCGCCGCGAACATCGAGCACCTCCAGGAAGCCGTCTCGGCCGCCGAATCCGAACTGGAGAGTACCGGGGTGGTCGTCCCGACCGACGACCCGACGCCCCACGAGCCGACCGCCAGAGCCGCCCGTGAGGACGGGACCCGCCTCGCTCGGGTGCTCCGCAACCGCTTCCAGAAGGATCGCAAGCGATCGACGCGTCGGAATCAGCGCCGGGGGCGGCTCGACCCGGCCGCGCTGCATCGAACTGCAACCGGCGATCGGCGGGTGAAACAGCGTCGCGAGCGACCCGACGAGTCGGACCATCACTGCCTGTTTGTCCTGGACCGCTCCGGGAGCATGCGCCAGCACGTCCGGGTGGCCGAGCGGGCGATGGGCATGCTCGCGGTCGCACTGGAGGCCGTGGACGTCGAGGTGTCGGTCCTCGAACTGCTCGACAAGGAGGTCCGACTGGCCAAACCCGCGGATCGAACCGTCGAGCAGTCGACGGGCCGGCTGTATCACGGGGATGCTGGCGGTGGCACGCCGCTGACCGATACGCTACACATCGCCCGGGAACTCCTCAAGGCGGAGTCGGGGACCCGCTTCGTGATCGTGGTCACAGACGGACGACCGTCTGACCCGAACCGGTATCGGGAGGCCCTGAGTCGCTTCACCGTCCCGGTGCTGGGGGTCAATCTCACCACGGAAGCCGCCGCGGGCGAGAGCGAGTTCCACCGACAGGTGACCGTGGCCCCCGAAACGCGGGACCTGCGGCGCGCACTGCGGCAACTGGTCCAGGAGGTGCTCTTCGAGTGAGCCCTCCCGTTTATGAGTGTCCGGTCTGTGGGACCCGCCAGCCGGTGACCGACGTCGATCCGGACGAACCGCCGGCACGCCTTGGGAACACCCAGTGCCAGGGGGCCTATGGGGGCTGTCATCGAACGACGACACTCGAACTCGTCCCCGAGGCCGACTGGGAGCCTGGCACCTGGGAACTCGGGTGCCCGCGCTGTGGCTACGAGACCGTCGCCTGGGGCGAGATGGGCTTTGGCCCCACGAACCGCTGGGCGTGTCCCGACTGTGGGAGCCGGATGCTGGTCGAGTCCCTCGAACGCCGCTGATCCCAGGTTACATACTCGCTCACTGCGAGTCCGAAACGTGACCGAACGCCTCTCGCCGTCGGCCCGAGAATCGATTCACGAGGCGGTCCTCGACGTGCTCGCCACCGCCGGAATGCGGGTCGAACACGCGGCGGCCCGTGAGACACTGATCGCGGCCGGGGGGACCGCAGACGGTGACGTGGTCACCCTCCCGCCGGCAGTCGTCCGCGAGTCGCTCGAATCCGCGCCCAGCAGCTTCGACTGGCGTGCCCGGGATCCGGACAAGAGCGTGACGGTGGGCGAGGGCGACCCGGTGATCACGCCCACCCGCGGCCCGCGATACGTCAAACGCCCCGGTGAACCCCGCCATCGGGCTACGATGGACGATTTCGAGCGCCTGGCGGAACTCGTCCATATGGAACCGACCATCGACGTGGCGGGCTATGACCTCTGTAGCCCCGAGGGCTACTCGCTACCCGGCAATCCGGGCGGGTTCGATCAGGCCGAGGTGGGCTATGAACTACTCGAAACGCTCTTTCTCTCGACCGACAAGCCGATCGTCGCGACCGCCCGGAGCGGGCCCGAGGCGGCGGCGTCCCTCGAAACGGCCCGCACGGCATTCGGGGAGGCAGAACTCTCCGAACACGTCGTCCTGGGGATCCTCCACGCCCGGTCACCCCGGGTCTTCAACGAGCCGATGGTCGAGGGGCTGATTCGCTTCGCCCGGGCTGGGCAACCGCTGGTCGTCGCTTCGGGAGCGATTCCGGGGGCCTCAGCACCGCACTCGCTCTCCGAAGCGGCGGTGCAGGTGATCGCCGAGACGGTCTTCGGCGCGGTCCTGGTTCAGCAACTCAACCCCGGCACGCCGGTGGTGCTGGGCCGCTCCGGAACGATCTACGACCCACAGGCCGACGCGGTGGCTGCCGGGAGCCCTCGCGGCGCGATCCTGCAGGATGTCGTGGTCGAAATGGCCGACTTCTATGCCTTCCCCAGTCGGGGCAGCGGCGCGGGGACCGACGCCAAAGCGATCGACTATCGGAGTGGGGCCGAGTCGACCGCACACCTCACCCAGGCACTCGATTCGGGCGCGGACCTCCTGTTGAACGCCACCGGCGGCCTCGACACCTACGCCACCGTCTCCCCCGAGAAGACGGTCCTCGACGCCGAGCGGATCAGGGCCCTCCGTCAGGGGGCCACGGACGGGAACGCACTCCTGGCGGCCGTCGAGTCGGGCCCCTCGATCGAGACGATCCGGAACTCGGAGCCGGGCACTCCGTTTTTCGACGACCGGGATCCAGCAACGCTGGCCGACGCCACGACCTTCGAGGCGACGATCGGTGATCGGGGCGACTTCGAGTCCTGGGCGGCGGCCGGATCGCCGACGCTCACGGAGCGAGCGACCGAGCGGGTCGAGACCCTCCTTGGGACCTACGAGCGGCCACCGATCGACCCCGAAATCGAGGCGGCCCTGGAGGGCTAACTCGATTCGATTACGGACTCCACCGCTTCGAGGACGTTTCGGGACTCGACGACGGTCCCGCGTTCCCGCAGCGAATCGTAGCGTGCTTCCCCCCGGACGCCGGCGTAGTTGCGCTCCTCGAACGGGCGATCCTCGACGAGAATCAGGTCGTTGGCGTGGGCCGCGGCCCGGAGGTTCGGGAGGTTGCCGTGCCCGATCGCGAGGTCGGGGATGACGGTGACCGCTGCCGACTCGACCTGGTCCGTGACTTGCTCGGCCGAGGCCTCGTCGATCGGGGCATAGGGTTCGAGGGTCACGGCGTCGATCCCGAGCATGCGGGCGGTTTCGGTGTCGGCATCGCCCTCGTTGAGTGCGCCGGTGGTCACCTGGTAGCCGCTGGCCGCGAGCAGGTACAGCAGGCGTGCGGCGGAGCCGCCACCCCCGATGACGTGGACGTGGGGGCCGTCCCGGTCCCGGGCGCCATCCGGGAGGGCCATCACGTAGACCGAGCCGGTGACCGGGTTGTTCGTCACGACGGCGTCGGTGCCAAACGCCGTTTCCAGGTTGGACTCGGTCAACACCTCGTTTGGCGAGCCAAGCGCCGTGCGCTTCCCGTCCGCGAGCAGGAGCAAACGATCACAGTAGTGGGCCGCGAGGTTCAGGTCGTGGATCGGGGCCATGATCGTCTTGCCCTCCTCGACGAGTGACTTCACCAGTTCGAGTGTCCGGATCTGGTGGTTGATGTCGAGGCTCGCGGTCGGTTCGTCGAGCAGCAGGACCGGTGTGTCCTGGGCCAGCGCGCGGGCGAGGAGAACTCGCTGGCGCTCGCCCCCGGAGACCTCCCCGACGTCCCGGTCGGCGAACGCGGCGGTCTGGGTCCGTTCGAGGGCCCGGGTCACCATCTCCTCGTCGGCGCTTGACTCCAGGGTCATCCGATTGCGATACGGCGTGCGCCCCATCTCGACGACCTCTCGGACCGTGAAATCGAAGGCGAGGCTCGTCTCCTGGGGCACGACGGCCACCAGCCGGCTGCTCGCCTTCGAGGGGAGCGCAGTAATGTCCTGGCCGTCGACTGTGACCGTTCCGCCGGAGGGCGACAGCACGCCGCTGATCGTGCGCAAGAGGGTGGTCTTGCCCGCCCCGTTCGGGCCGATGACGCCAAGGAATTCACCCTGTTCGACCTCCAATGAGACCGAATCCAGGGCCTGGACCGAGCCCAGGGTGACCGACACGTCGGTCACGTCCACGATGGGTTCGTCCGGCGCCACCGAATCGAGTTCTCGCTCCGCGGTCCCCCGGATCGAATCCACCAGGCTCGGAAGCAGGCTGCTCACAGGGAATGCACCTCCCGGCGACGGAGCAGGAAGAGGAAAAACGGCGCTCCCAGCGCGCTCGTGACGATGCCGACCGGGATCTCGCCGGCCCCCGTTCGGGCGATGGTGTCGGTGGCCACGAGGAAGGCCGCGCCAGCGAGCGCACTCGTCGGGAGCAAGATTCGGTGATCGGGCCCGACGATCAGCCGCATCATGTGCGGGACGATCAGGCCCACGAAACCGATCACGCCCGAGACCGCGACCGCCGCGGCGGTGATCAGACTCGACACACCCAGCAGGATTCGCTTGGTCTGCTCGACCTCGATCCCAAGGGTCGCCGCGTCCTCCTCACCTAACAGTAGCACGTTGAGATCACGGCTGTACCAGGCTAGAATGACGAAGAGGATCGGAATCACGAGCGCGGCGAACCCGACCTCCTCCCAGGTCGCGTTGTGGAGATGGCCCATCATCCAGAACACCGCCTGTTCGAGGCTGTGCCCGCCCATCGTGAGCATGAAGGAGATGATCGCGGAGAGGAAGGTCTGGACGGCCACGCCGGCGAGCAACAGCGTCGCGACCGGGGTTCGGCCGTCCTCGGTCGCGATGAGATAGACGCCGAAGGCCGAGATGATCCCGGTGGTGAACGCGGCCCAGCGCAGGCCGATCGGAATGGGGAGGATGATCGCCGCCACCGCCCCGACGGCCGCGCCGGAGGAGACGCCGATGATGGAGGGATCGGCCATCGGGTTCCGGAAGAAGCCCTGCATGACCGACCCGGCCACGGAGAGGGCAAAGCCCACGAGCGCCCCGAGGAGGATGCGGGGCATCCGGACGGTCCAGACAATCGTCCGGTAGGTCTCTGAGACCTCGAAGGCGAAGACGTCGGTGTATCCGAACGCGGGCCACGGGAGCGAGAGTCCGCCAAGCGAGACCGCGGCGGGTTCCAGGGAAAGCGAGGTGGGGACGGCGAGCTGGTTCAAAAGCACCTTGAGGACCGCAAGCGGCGCGATCGAGACCGGGCCGATCCCGGCGCTCGCGGTCACGGTGGCAAAGAGGAGGACCGAGAGCACCCCGATCCAGGTGATCGTCCGCGTCCGGAGATCCATGAGCGCAACTCAGATTGCATAAGATAAGTATGTGTTGGACCTACCGGCGATGGGATTCGAGCCACTCGACCGCGAAATCGACCAGCGCCTGCTGATCGACGAGTTTGGTCTCGGCTGCGCCGACGGTGCCGGTTTCACACCCGACCGCGGCCTCGAAGGCCGCCCCGAGTTCAGTAAAATCCGACACGTCGAGTTCGATGTCTCGGTACTCGACTTCGACCCGTGTTCCCTCCTGCAGGATCGGTGCATGGCGGGTGCGCTCCTGGGCGTCGATGGCTGCCAGGTACTCGGCCAGGTGGAGCGAGGTGTTCGTCCCGTGGCCGGTGCCCAGACACAGGACGCTGCCACCCCGCTCGTAGATCCCACCCAGCGGCGAGTCCGGGCCCAGGCCGTAGTCCAGTGTGTGGTCTTCGAGAACCCGATCCGACTCGCTTCCCCAGGCCGAAAAGGAGTAGATCGGGTGCCCGCTGCGGGAGACGTCCGGATACGAGCGAAAGGTTTCGGCGATTGTCCCCACGCCCCGGCTGGGGGTCGCCTCGGGGCGGAACGGGGGCCGGGTTTCTCTGATCGTCTCGACCCAGTCCCCGGGAACCGGTGGGTTCTCCCAGTCGGCGGGATCAGTGAACTGGCCCGTGTGGGCGGGCATGAGGAGCGTGCCGGACTCGGTGACGGTGGCCTGTAAGGCCTCGACGACGGCCTGTGGACCGCCGCTCACCCAGCCCAGACTACTGAGCGAGGCGTGAACCAGCACCGTGTCGCCGGCTTCGACCCCCAGTTCGGAAAGCTCCGAGCGAATCTGTGCCGCGGTCACTGGCTTTTCGACCCGCTCGATCGCGTCCGCTTCGCTCATACCGTCCGGGGGTGTGGAGCCACCCTAACCGTTTCCCCTACTCCGTGAGGAGCTGGCGAAGGACGTAGTGCAGAATCCCACCGTGCTCGACGTAGTCCACGCCGGCGGGGGTCCCGACCTGAGCGGTGACTGGGAATTCGACGGTTGAACCGTCCGCCCGCTCGGCCTGCACCTGCAGTTCGGCGTTCACGTCCAGGCCATCCTCCAGGCCGGTGATCGTGAAGACCTCGCTGCCGTCCAGTCCCAGGGACTCCCAGGAGTCCCCGTCCTGGAACTGCAGGGGCAACACGCCCATGCCGATGAGGTTGTCCCGATAGATCCGCTCGTAGCTCTCCGCGATCGTCGCGCGGATGCCGAGCAGGTCGGTCCCCTTGGCCGCCCAGTCGCGACTGGAGCCGGTGCCGAACTCGGTCCCGGCCATCACCACGAGTGAGGTGTCGGCCTCACGATACCGCTCGCTGGCCTCGAAGACGGTGGTCTCCTCGCCCGTCGGGTGATGGATGGTGTACCCGCCCTCTTTGCCGTCGAGCATCTGGTTCTCGATGCGGACGTTCGCGAAGGTCCCCCGCATCATGACCTCGTGGTTCCCCCGTCGAGCGCCGTAGGTGTTGAAGTCCGCGGGATCCACGCCCTGGTCAGCCAGCCACTCCCCGGCTGGCACGTTCGTGCTGAACGGCCCGGCAGGGCTGATGTGGTCGGTGGTGACGGTGTCTCCGAGGGTCATGAGACAGCGGGCGTCCTCGACGTTCTCGACGCCTGGCTTCTCCAGCGGGAAGTCCGTGAAGAAGGGCGGCTCGCGGATGTAGGTGGACTCCTCGTCCCAGTCGTACACGTCCCCGGTCGGAGCGTCCAGGGCCTCCCAGTTCTCATCTCCTTCGTGGACGTCGTCGTACTTCTCCTCGAACATCTCGCGGTGCACGCTGTCGGTCATGACCTCGTGGATCTCGTCCTGGTCGGGCCAGATGTCTTCGAGGTATACCGGCTCCCCGTTGGGGTCATGCCCCAGCGGATCGTTCTCCAGGTCGATGTCCATCCGGCCGGCTAGGCCGTAGGCCACCACCAGCGGCGGGCTGCCGAGGTAGTTGGCCCGGATCTTCGGGTGGATGCGGGCCTCGAAGTTCCGGTTGCCCGAGAGCACGCTACTCGCCCAGAGGTCGTGTTCGTCGATCGCCTCCTCGACGGGATCGGGCAGCGGGCCCGCGTTCCCGATACAGGTCGTACAGCCGTAGCCGACGACGTGATAGCCAAGTGCCTCCAGGTCTTCGAGCAGGCCGGACTCCTCCAGGTACTCGGTGACGACCTGGCTGCCCGGCGCGAGACTCGTCTTGACGTGTGGCGGGACGTCGATGCCCGCCTCGACGGCGTTCCGGGCGAGTAGTCCGGCAGCGAGCATCACCGAGGGGTTCGAGGTGTTCGTACAGGAGGTGATGGCGCTGACCACGACGCTGCCGTGGCCGATCTCGGTTGTCCGGCCGTTTGGCATCTCGATCTCGTAGCGTTCGTTGAGATCGCCCAGGGGCAGGTCGTCGGCTGCCCGTGGCGGGGCGGCACCGCCGTTCTCCAGCCAGCGTGAGAGGGCGGCTTCGTCGACCTCGCCGTACTCGGTTTCGTCCTCGATCAGGCCCCGGAAGTGGGTCTTCATGTCGCCCATCGGGATGCGCTGATCCGGTTCGCTGGGGCCAGCCAAACTCGGTTCGACGGCTCCCAGGTCGATCTCGACGGTCTCGGTGTATTCGGGGTTCTGCTCGCCGAACAGGCCCTGTTCTTTGAGGTACCGCTCGATGAGATCGATGTGCTCGGGGTCCCGGCCCGTCAGTTCGAGGTACTCCAGGGTGGCCTCGTCGACGGGGAACATGCTGATGGTCGAGCCCTGTTCGGGGGCCATATTCGAGATGGTCGCCCGGTCGGCGACGGTCAACTCCGAGACGCCGGAGCCGAAGAACTCGACGAACCGATCGACCACGCCGACCTCGCGTAGCTTCTCCGTGACCTGGAGCACCAGGTCGGTCGCGGTGGCTCCCTCCGGCATCTCACCCGTGAGTTCGACGCCGACGACCTCGGGCAGGGTCATCGTGATCGGCTGGCCCAGCAAGGCGGCCTCGGCCTCGATGCCACCGACGCCCCAGCCGACGACCCCGATGCCGCCGATCATGGGGGTGTGGCTGTCGGTACCCACGAGGGTGTCGGGGAACAGCCAGTCCGCGCCGTCTTCCTCGCGGTCGTGGACGACCTGGCCGAGATACTCCAGGTTGACCTGGTGGACGATGCCAGTTCCCGGCGGAACCACGCTGAAGTCCTCGAAGGCCTGGTTGGCCCACTTGATCGCGCGGTAGCGCTCTGCGTTGCGCTCGTACTCGATCTCGACGTTCTTCGCGAAGGCGTTCTGCGAGCCGTAATAGTCGACCTGGACGCTGTGGTCGATGACCAGATCCGCGGGGATCTCCGGCTCGACGATGTTTGGATTCCGTCCCTTCCGATCCGCGGCCGACCGGAGCGCGGCCAGGTCGACGACCGCCGGAACGCCCGTGAGGTCCTGGAGGACGACCCGCGAGGGCGTGAAGGGTACCTCTACGTCCGGGACGTCCGGTTCCCAGGACGCCGCGTTCTCGACGTCCGCCTCGGTGATCGACTCGCCGTCCGCGTTCCGCACGACTGACTCCAGGAGAATCCGGATACTGACCGGCAACTCGTCCAGTTCGCACAGCCCTGCCTCCTCCAGGGCCCCGAGATCCGCCATTTTGTACGTCTCACCGTCGTGTTCCAGTTCGCGTATCGCCCCGAAGGGGCCGGTATCCTGCATGGGGCGGCGTATGGGACGGGCCGACTTGAATGGTTAGACTGCGTCACTACTACCGGTGGGGCGACTGGGGATTGGCAACACGTGAAAAACACGCCAATTATTACCGACCTCCGCCAAATGGCTACGCATGCGAAACGTCCTCGTGACTGGCGCGCGTGGTCAGATCGGTTCCGAACTCATTCCCGCACTCCGGGCCCGGGACGACGTGGAAACCGTCGTCGCGACGGATATCGAAGAACCCGATGACGACGGCGGCCCGACGGAGGAGATCGACGTCCGGGACGCCGAGGCCTTCGCGGCGGCGCTCTCGGAGTACGACGTGGACACGGTCTTTCACCTCGCGGCGATCCTCTCCGCGCGCGGCGAGGATCACCCACAACTGGCCTTCGAGGTGAACATCGAGGGATTCCACAACGTGCTCGAAGCCGGCCGGGAGCACGACCTCGATCGGCTCGTCGTCCCGAGTTCCATCGCGGTCTTCGGCCCCGAAACGCCCACGAACCCCGGCGAGATGACTACGCTCGCGCCCCGGACGATCTACGGCATCTCGAAGGTCTTCGGCGAGCACATGGGGAATTACTACAGCTGGAACTACGATCTGGACGTGCGTGGCGTCCGACTCCCGGGTATCATCAGCCACAAGACCCTCCCCGGTGGTGGCACCACCGACTACGCCGTCGAGGTCTTCTACGATGCCATCGAGGAGGGCGAGTACACCTACTTCGTGCGCGAGGACACCGAACTCCCGATGATGTACATGCAAGACGCCATCCGGGCGCTCATCGGGATCGCGACGGCCGACCGGGAGTCCCTGGAGTACCCCTGTTCGTACAACGTCAGCGCACTGAGTTTCACCGCCGGCGAACTGACCGCGGCCATCCAGGAGCACCTGCCCGATTTCGAGGCCCAGTATGAACCCGACGACCGCCAGGACATCGCCGACTCCTGGCCCGATTCAGTTGATGACTCCGCGGCCCGCGAGGACTGGGGCTGGGAGCACACCTACGACCTGGAGACGATGACCGCGGACATGCTCGAGCACCTCGAAAAGAAGTTAGGGTAATGGTGATCGAGGGATTCGAGCGGACGGAATAGACGAGTTGACATATTCCAGCTACCGTGTTGCATACAGACGTTGTGTTCAGCACAGCATGCAAAATCATCGGTTAATCGGACAGATCCGTTACGGTAGTCAACGGAACCCAAATGCTTTTCTCTATACAGAAGTATATTATCTGTATATCATGTCCGGTGCTGGAACAGCTCCAAACGACGACGAGCCGGAGATGACTCAGGTCAATCTCCGAATCAGCAAAGCCTTCCTCGAGGACATCGACGGGACGTGGAAAGAGGAGGGATTCAACTCACGGAGCGAGTTTCTGCGATACGCCATCCGTGATGCAGTCAAACATCCTGCCTTCACTCGCGAGGGGTGGAAGCAGATTGCCGCAAGCGAACATGGCTTGCGCCTCGGCGATGAGGAACTGGTAAACCGCGACGAGGTCGTTGGAGCGATGGACGACGATGTCGACCAGTAAGGACTGGACTTGGAAGTTCGCTCCCGCTGCGCTCGATCAATTCGAAGATCTCGATTCACACGTCCAGGATCGTATCGTGTCGAAGCTGGACGACATTGTCGACTCCGAGTGGCGTGAACCTGATGACTACCTCGAACCGCTGGCAGGTGGCCCGTTCTCGAAGCTTCGTATCGGGCAATATCGACTCGGCTGTGTCCTGAATTGGAACGACCACGTACTGGAAGTGCACCGCATCGAACACCGTGGAGCCGCGTATACTGCCGACGATTGAACACGACCACCTGCTGAAATCGCGACTTGTATTCAACAGCGAAGAGCTGCGATCATTCACATCCCGTCCCGCAGCAATCCGTCGTCCCGTCCGAAGCGAGAATCGACCGCCGACTCAGAACAAGCTCAGATCAGATCGAGGTCCCGACCGACCTCCTCGTAGACACGCAGGGCCTCGTCCAGATCTTCCTTGGAGTGACCGGCACTGAGCTGATTGCGGATCCGGGCCTCGCCCCGGGGCACCATCGGGAAGACGATGGGGAGTGCGAAGACTCCGTTCTCGAAGAGTCGGTTGCCGAGTTCCTGGGCCTTGTTGCTGTCCCCGACCATCGCCGGGACGATCGGCGTCTCGCTGCGCCCCGTATCCCAGCCCATCGACTCCAGTTCGCTGGCGAAGTACTCGCGATTCTCCCAGAGTTTCTCCACCCGGTCGGGCTCGTCCTCGATGATCTCCAGGGCCTTCATGTTGGCCGCGGCGATCGCCGGCGGGTAGCCCGCGCTCAGGAGCCAGGTCCGGGCGGTGTTGTAGGCGTACTCGACGACGTGCTCGTCGCCGGCGAACATCCCACCGAAACCGCCGACGGCCTTCGAGAAGGTCCCCATCTGGAAGTCGATCTCGTCCTCGATGTCGAACTCGCTCGCGATTCCGTGCCCACCGCCCAGGACACCTTCACCGTGAGCGTCATCGACGTAGGTCATCGCGCCGTACTCGTTTGCCAGGGACTGGATCTCGTCCATCGGCGCGATGTCCCCGTCCATCGAGAACACGCCGTCGGTCACGACGATTATCCGGTTGTACTCCTCGTGGACGTCTCGCAGGGTGTCCTCCAGGTCGCCCATGTCCGTGTGCTCGTAGATCTTCACGTCCGCCGGCGAGAGGCGCACACCGTCGATGATGCTGCCGTGATTCAGTTCGTCGGAGAGGAAGACGTCGCCGTCCTCCAGCAACTGGGGGAGCACGCCGGCGTTGACGGCGAAGCCGGTCTGGAAGGAGACCCCGGCCTCGGTGTTCTTGTAGTCCGCGATGGCCTGGTTCAGGTCCTCCTGGATCTCCATGTAGCCCGCGATCGACCAGTCCGAGCCGGCGCCCATCCCGTACTCGCTGATCGCGTCCTGGGCGGCCTCCCGTACTCGCGGGTCGTTCGCCAGGTCGAGATAGTTGTTCGCCGCAAGGAGGATCGCCTCCTTGCCTTCGACGGTGACGTTCGGCTTCGAGGGGCCCTGGAGCTGTCTGAGCTCCCAGGTTTCGCCCCGCTCTCGCATCGCTTCGAGTTTCTCGGCCAGGTACTGTGTGTCGCTCATGGCTGGTGCCACGTTCCTCTTGGGGCCACCGTGGCAAAAGCGTACCCGCAAATTTCGCCCGAATCAGTGCAACGTTCCGTCCCGGTTTGCCACGTCCGCGGCGAACAGCGCGTAGCCGACCTCGGCTGCGGTATCGCCTCGCTCGTCGGCCAGTTCTCGAATCGGCCCGATCATCTCGACGTAGTCGGCGGCGTCGAAGGACTCCTTGCGACCGTCGAGGTAATCGAGACGCTCCAGGCTGGCCCAGACACGGGTGTCGACCACCGCGTGTCGCTCGGGAGCCAGTGCCGCGAGTACGGCCGAAGCCGTCGGGGCCTTGAAACCCCGGAGCCCGGACAGGAGATGGATCTTCGAGAAGTCGCCGTCGACGGCGAGCACGTTTTCGGTCACCTCGACACAGCGCTCGGCCGGGTTCTCCCGAACGTGATAGGCGCTGCGGGTCGAGGTCTCGTAGGCCAGCTCGTACAGTTGCTCCCGGGTCAGATGCCCCTGGGCTCGATACTGTTCGCCGATGGCGTCGAGTCGCTCCGGCAACACACCCTGGGTGTCCGCGTAGCGAGCCAGTTCCCGTTCCACGTCGAATTCCATTGGGCTCCGGTTGGGCGGCCAGCCTGAAAGCGGCCGGTGTTCCGGCACGCCAGTTGTCTGGCGGGCACAGAATCGGACTGGGGAGAATTGGGCGGGTAGAACAATCCTTTTGGCGCTCAACGGCCAAGTCCCGGTAGATGGCACTCAGCGAGGACATTCGGGACGCTCTCTCGGAGGTGTACGATCCGGAGATTCCCGTCAACATCGTGGACCTCGGATTGGTTTACACCATCGAGGTCGAGGAGGACACCGGTTCGGCACACATCGAGATGACGCTGACGAGCATGGGCTGTCCGATCGCGGACAGCATCAAGCGGAACGTCACGGTGGCCGCCGAGTCGGTCGAGGGGGTCTCGGACGTGGCGGTCGAACTCGTCTGGGAGCCGCCGTGGGGCCCGGAGAAGGCGACCGAATCCGGCAAGGCCAAGCTCGAATCGATGGGGATCCGGGTCCCGAACTACGACGACGAGGGCGAAGCGGACCCGGCCGGCCCCGAGACGCCGTTCTGATTGTCGCCGCTATTTTCGCCTGGTTCCTGATCGATCAGTTCTCGTCGGAGTCGGTGCCCTGCCCGTGGCCGTGGTGGAGGCCGTGATTGTGCTCGTGGTCGTCGTCTGATTCGTGTTCGTGGCTATGGTCGTGGCCATGCCCGTGTTCGTGCTCGTGGTCGCCATGGCCGTGCCCGTGTCCGTGCTCGTGGTCGCCATGCTCATGATCGTGATCGCCGTGATCGTGACCGTGGACGTCCCCGGGGTCGACAGCCTCTAGCTCACCTGCCTCCCACTGGGCGAGGGCCTCCTCTACCGTTCCCTCGGCCCCGCGGAAGACTTCGATGCCGGCGTCCTGCAACCGTGAAACCGCCCCGCGACCGATATCCCCGGCGACGACGACATCAACGTCGGCGTTCGCGATCGTCACTGGGGGTGGACTGGAATTCGGGCCGTGACCACCCTCGTGCTCCAGGAACTCGATTTCCTCGGTCTCGGTGTCGACGACCGTGAAGACGGCCGTGCGGCCGAAGTGAGTGGCGACGGGGGCGCTCCGTTCGTCTCGGTTCGTCGACGGAAGTGCGACGCGCATGCCGGGGCTAGGGTGCCAGCTGTTGTGAACGTTTTTCTCCCGGCCCGATCCAAGGACTCCTATAGCATCGCGCTCCTACACTCGCCCAATGGGTGCGGGAGTACTCGTCTGTGGCGGGGGATCGACCCGGTTCGGGGACCGCGATAAGGTCTGTGCGGACCTCGCGGGTCGCCCGCTCGTGCGCCACGTGGCCGATCGGATCGAACCGGTCGTCGACGAACTCATCGTCAACTGCCGGGCGGACCAGGCCGACTGTCTCGACGCCGTCTTCTCGGGGTACTCCAGCCCGGTCCGGTTCGCCCTGGACGAGATCGAGGACGCCGGTCCGATGCATGGCATGGAACAGGGACTCGCCGCGACCGAGTCCGAGTACGCCGTCGTCGTCGCCTGTGATATGCCCTTCGTCGATCCCGATTTCGTGGCCGCACTCTTCGAGATCGCGGCGGACCACGAGGCGGTGCTGCCCCGGCACGGGGAGGGCAACTGGTATCAGCCACTGCAGGCGGTCTATCACGCTGACGCGATGGTCGCGTCGATCCGTGCAGCCGTCGCGGACGGCGTGGAGCGGCCGATCAGTCCGGCCCTCGACCTTGATGTCGTCACGATCGAGGGCGACCGGCTCCGGGGGCTGACCGACGAGCGAACCTTCTTCAACGTGAACACGCAGGCGGACCTCGAACGGGCCGAACAGCTACTCGAAACGGTCGAACACTGACTCGCCTGGGACACGATAACAAATCGCCCGATAGCGGGCGTGCACCACGTGTAGCCAACCTTTTGAAGGAGAACAGCGTACGTGACTCCTGAATGGCCGTGTCGCTGGGGCAATCTGAACCGGATCGGACGGTGAGAGTCAGATGACCCGTTTCACACAAGTGCCCGAACCGGAGGAGCGCGAGCTCCGGGTCGTCATCCAGGTTCAGCCGAAGACGGGCTGTCCACTCGTCGAGTTCGAGGGCCGCTCGGAAACGCTCAAATCACAGCTTTCGGGGGACATCTGTCACTGCGAGGCGATCGTCGAGGACGCGGATACCCGGGTCGAACACACCACCAAGGACGTCTCCGATCCCTGTGTCTGTTCGGTGTTCCACGAGAACGCCTGTGTCGCGGACATCACCGACGCCGGGGAACGGGGGCTCACGATCACGACTTACGTCCGGGATCGGACGGTCCTGGAAGAACTCATCGAGGACCTCAACAACGTGGGCGACTCGGTCCGTCTCGTCGAGATCACCTCGAACTACGACGGCAATATCGACAAGCGGGTCGAACAGGTGGATCTCTCCTCGCTGACGGAGAAACAGCGATCGGCGGCGAAGCTCGCGATCGAGATGGGCTACTACCAGCGGCCACGCGAGACCTCCCTGGAGGAGATGGCCGCCGAACTCGACATCTCCCAGCAGGCCCTCTCCCAGCGTCTCGGGGCCGTCGAGGAGAAACTCATCACACAACTGTTTACGGACGCCTGATCGTTCGATTTCCGGTTTCGCAGTGACACCACTACCATGGGGTGCGTTCACACGACATTCGATTGTCACTTCCTCACACTGGTATAAAAAGAGCTTGTCCCTGAAAGAATAGGTCTCTCCCCTGTCTGGCGGTTACGAATAGCTGGCTACTGGTGACTGTCCAGATGACAAATACAGATGGTGCGGGTGGGCGACGCCGCCCGCTCTCAGGGGACGAGATGGGGACTCTCGACGGCCAGGACTACGACGAGGACCTGGGCCGGCGGATGGCTCGCGACGCCAGGCGGGTGTCAGATGGGACGCTGTCCGAGGCCGAGTTTCACGAGAAGTACCACGAGGAAGTACTCGAGGAGTTCGGACGAGACGACCGACCGATCGAAACGGGGAGTGATACATAGATGTCAGAAACAGACGCGAACGACGGTGGCGTCCGGCGGCGCACCCTGCTGAAGGCCGGCGGGGCTGCGGCGGCGGTGGGATTGACCGGTGTCGGCATCAACGCGGTGGGTGAGGAAGCCGAGGCCGCAAGCGACGAATCGGGACGCGAAACGGTCCACGGGAACTGTTGGATCTGTCGAGCCTCCTGTGGGCAGGAGGTCACGGTCGCGGACGGCAAGGCGATCGATCTGACCGGCGTGGACGGCCATCCAAAGGCCAGCGCCGGTGAGGGTCGTGAGGGAACCCTCTGTTCGAAGGGGATGGGACAGCTGAACAAGACCTACAACCCTAACCGGATTCGCGAGCCACACATCCGGGAGGACGGGGAGTTGCGTGCTGCCTCCTGGGACGAGGCGATCGAATTCGCCGCCCAGCGACTCGAGGAGTTCGCCGAGGAACACGGGCCGGAGAAATTCCTCCGGTATCAGGGGTACCCGCTCGGGAAACACCCCTGGCACGATCTGGTCTTCAAGAACCTCTACGGCGCGCCGATCAAAGTCGGTCGGAAGACGACCTGTCACGGCCCGTTCTCCGATTCCTGGGCGTGGATGTCCGGCTACGGCCGGGAGTGGCCCGACTGGCAGAACTCCGAGTACATCATCGCCTGGGGCCGCAACGTGATGGAGTGTTTCCGCGGCCAGTGGGAACCGAAAGGGGTCCTCGACGCGAAAGAGCGCAACGACGCGACGGTCGTCTGTATCGACCCACGGTACACCAAGACGGCCGAAGTCGCAGACCAGTGGATCCCGATCAAGCCCCGGACCGACGGCGCACTGGCCCTGGCGATGGCCAACGTCATTATCGAGGAGGGGCTCTACGACGAGGAGTTCATTGGCAACTACACCCACGGCTTCGAGTCCTACAAGGAGGCAGTCGCGGACAAGACTCCCGAATGGGCCGCGGAGATTACGGACGTCGACGCGGACGTGATCCGCGACATCGCCATCGGCTTCGCCGAGGCCGCGCCCAGTTCGGTGGCGTTCCCATGGACCGGGATCGCCTACCAGTCAAACGGGTTCAAGAACGCACAGAACATCCAGGCGCTGAACGGCTTGGTCGGAAACATCGACAGTAAGGGTGGCACTCGGCAGTGGACCGCCGGGTTCGGCCTCGATGACCCCCACGAGAAACAGGGCATCGACGTGCCGGCGAACTACGAGGACCAGCCGACCCCGGATTACGACGATTACCCGTTCCAGCGACACGTCCGGGACCTCTCGCACAACCTCGTTCCCAAAGCCGTCGAGCGTGGTGACATCAAGGGCTTTGTCAACAACTGGTCACAGCCACCCAAGAGTGGGAACACGCGGGCCTGGTTCGAGGCCCTGGAGGAGATGGACCTGGTCATCACCGTCGACGCGTTCTGGACCGGGGTCAGCAAACGGGCCGACGTGGTGTTCCCGGGAGCTTCACAGCTCGAACAACCGTTCCTCCAGACCGGCGGTGACGGTTCGTACAGCACGAACGGCTGGGTGACGGGCTCGAAGCCCGCGATCGAACCGGTCGGCAACTGCCGCCGGGACTATCAGGTCTACAAGGCTCTGGCCGAGGAGATGGGCTGGGGCGAGTACTTCCCCTGGGAGACCGGCGAGGAGTACTACGACAGCCAGCTCGAGGCGATCGGGCTGTCCTTCGACGAACTCGACGAGAAGAGCTACGAGATCGTGGCCGACTTCGAGTACCGCCAATACGAGGACGGCGGGTTCGACACGGAAAACGGGCTGTTCAACTTCGATCTGGACGCCAAACCGGAGTACAAGGCTCTGGCCGACGATATCGGCGTGAGCACGGCTCCGGCGTGGCATCCACCTGACGACGATCTGTTCGGGGAGACCACGAACGAGGAGTACCCGCTCCTGTTCACCGACCTCATGGTCGAACAGTTCTCTCGCGGCCACTGTCAGGCGCTCTCACAGTCCCTGGAGGCCTACGCCCAGCGGTTCGGGCACGAGGACGAGGACTACCGCGGCAACTACCTGCACATCAACCCGAAGGACGCCAAAGCACGCGGAATCGAGGACGGCGACTGGGTCAAGGTGCAATCCGCGGACGACGAGATCGAACTCATGGCCAACCTGTGGGAGGGCATTCGGCCCGGCTGGGTCGGGACCGAGAACGGGTTCGGCGTCGGTTCGGCCCAGCCCGACGAGGAAGGTGCAAACAGTATGCTACTCAACAAGGAACGGCACGTCGAGCCGACGACCGGGATGACCGCACGGAACCACCCTGTCGAGATCGAGCGTCTCGGAGGTGAGCCCCGATGACTGAGCAGTGGGGCTTTTACTTCGACGCGGAGAAGTGCATCGGCTGTCACGCCTGTACGGTCGCCTGCCGGGTCCGAAACGACGTCGAGGCGGACGGCCCCAAGTGGCGGCGGATCGTCCACGCGGAGAACGGGACCTTCCCGGATTACGAGCAGGTCTCGGTCTCGATTGCCTGCATGCACTGTGAGGACCCGCCGTGTCGGACGGTCTGTCCCACGGGCGCGATCGAGAAGCGCAACGAGGACGGCATCGTCGTGGTCAACCAGGACAAGTGTATCGGGTGTCACTACTGTGCCTGGAGCTGTCCGTACGGTGCGCCGAAGTTCGACGACAACAACAAGATGCAGAAGTGCCACCTCTGTTTGGGCGAAGGTGGCGGCGATGGGTACGGCTCCCCGCCGAAGGCAAAAGAGGAAGACGGCGGGACGAAACCTGCCTGTGTCGATAACTGCGTCGGCGGCGCGCTCAAGGCCGGTCCGATGGACGAACTGACGAAAGAAGTCACCGACAGCGCCGTCAACCAAGCCACCCAGCGGAAGGGGAACATCATCATCGAGGCCGGTGGACCCACAGTGACCTTCGAGAGCGAGTCAGACTAAGACGAATACCATGGCAGAAACTACACAGACAACTCAACGGAGCCTGTTCAAGCCCGAATACCGGGCAGCGATCGCCACGGTGGTCGCCATCGTGGTGACCTTCGGGATCTTCATCGGGGTCACGGGGTACCATCCCCCGGTGACTCAGTGGGTTCCAAGCGCGGTCGGGCTCGTCGGGCTCGAGGTCGCGTACTCGACGTACAACGACCTCTGGCTTGTGATCCGTATGCTGCTCGGGGCCTACATCACGTTCGTACTGCTCGTGGTGGCCCTCCAGCTGGTCGGGACCTGGCGTCGACTCATCGTGGACGCCGGAGGTGAGTCCTGATGTCGACGATGACTGGCGAGAGCACGCTGACCCGGTTCACCGACGTGCAGGTCTACGCCCACGGGCTACTGGCGCTCTCGATTCTCCTCCTGTGGGTCACCGGCCTGCCGATCACGTTCCACGATCCATTCGCGTGGCTCATGGCCATCGTTGGCTATGACAACGTCGTGCTGGTTCACGTCGCCGCGGGGGCATTGTTGATCCTCACGTCGGTGTTCTACCTCGTCTACGGGCTGCTGGGGATGGTCGGTGGCGTAACGACACTCTCGAACATCCTGCCCGGCCTGGGGGACATCCGCGAAGCGGTCGAGCACATGAAGTACCTCGCTGGGCGTCGCGGGCAGCCCGCCTCGGGGAAGTACACCTTCCTCCAGAAGGCGGAAGTCTGGATCATCGTCGCCGAGACGACGGTCATGATCGCGACGGGCGTGATCCTGTACGCGGGCACGTTGAACGGTGCGTCGCCGGCGCCGGCCTTCCTCATCACCCGGGACATCCACGCCATCGTCGCCGTGACGATGCTGGTGGGGGTGACCTTCCACCTCTTCATGACCCACGCCAAGGAGTTCCCGCTCGATCGCTCGATGTTCACCGGGAACGTCACGCTGGGTCGGGCCTGTGAGGAGTGGGAGGGCTGGGTCGAGACCTCGGTCGGGTACTTCGACGTGTCCTGCCCGGAGGAGACCCATGCGACCGCACTCACCACGAGTGTCATCGTCGGGATGATCCTCTTCGGTGTCGTCTGGACGGGGATCATTCTGGAATACGTTCTCTCGCCGGTTCCGACCGGCGGGCTGAGCGTCGCGCAGGACGTGGCACCGAACGCGATGCCCGGTGGGTTGCTGGGAACTATCTACTCGATCGGGCTCAACATCGCGATGCTGGTCGTCTTTGCGGCGATCGTGGCCCTGGCCTACGGGTTCTACGATCGATGGACTGTTGCCGAATGAGCCGAATTCCCAGTTAATCATGTCCCACTCGTTTCGTTTCCGTCACGATCCGACCCAGGTACAGCCCACGCGAGCGGACGTGCAGATGACCCGATCGACGAGTGGGAGGAACGCATGACAGAACCGCTCGAGGACGTCGATATCGGCCGGATTTACGGCCTGCTCTCGGAGTGTTTCAAGCACCCGGACGAGCAGTTCACCGAGGACGTCGGCGCGGGCGCGCTGGAGGCCGAACTGGAGCCGGTGGCCGAGACCCTCGATATCGAGTACGAGACGGGGGTCGATCCGGACCTCGTGCCCGAGTCGGCCGCGGCCTTCGATAACGAGTACATCTCGCTGTTCGAGGCCTTCGAGACGCCCTATGCCCCGGCGGTCGAATCACCGTACAAGGAGTGGCACGAGGGGGTCGCCGGTGACGGGTTGCTGGATGGCCCACCTGCTGATGACATGCGCGAGCGCTATGCCACACTCGACATCGAGATTCCCGACGCGTACATGCCCGACCATCTGGCGCTCCTGCTAGAGTACGCTTCGCTCCTCGTCGAGGCTGGAACCGAGGAGCAACACCGGGTGTTCGTCGCGGACCACCTCGATTGGCTCCCGGCCTTCCGAAAGCTGGTCGCGGACGCCGCCGCGGACGCGCCGTTCCACCGCCGGTATGTCACAGTCACCGACGCCGTCGTCCGGGCGGTTCGCCAGGATCTCGGTATCGAGGAACCGGATGCAGAAACCGTCCAGACGATGCTCAGCCGTGTCGAGGACGGGATGGAGGGCGTCCCCGAGGAGAAGACCTTCCGGCCGTAACGGGCCGTTCCGATCTCGTTTTCGAATCGACGGATAGAGTGTGGACTCTTCGATTGTTGCGCAAGCAGGAAATGGGGGTGGATGGGTGCTCCCCGGGCGCTCGGTACGTTCCCTCGACGAGGGCATTTGATACTCGGAGGTAGGGGTATGAGTGTTTTGTGCTCGCCCCTCGATTCGACGGACCTAAACCGCTGGACGGCAGCGGAACAACGAAGGTTCTCGGCCCCGTAGCTCAGGTCGATCATGGCCCCGGATTCCACCACGGGACGGTACCACGACTGGCGGTCGTTTCTGCGTTGTCCGGACTGTGGACGGGACACGGTCACCCTGGAGCACTACGACGACGGGACGATGTTTCGGTGCGACCACTGCGGGGCCGAGGCGTGGGCCGCCAACGTGGTGTTCGAGACACAGTAGTCGGCCGGGACCGTCACCGTTAGATGGGTCCCGCTCACAGCCGACGGTATGACACGATTTCAGGACCGACTGACGGTCGTCGGTTTGTTGGTGGGTGTGTTCGTCCTCGTCGTGGGGCTGGGGACGCTTTTGGGCCAGCCCTGGCAGTACGCGGCTGGCGGCGCGCCGGTCATGGTACTCCAACTACTCGGCGCGCTCGGAGCCCTCGTGATCGGCGGCTTTCTTTTGTCCCTCAGCCGGGTGGGGGCCTGACCGGGGGACCGACATAGCCTAAACCCGGGGCCACGAAGCATTTGGTAACTGATGGACCGTACCAGTTCGGACTCCCAACTCCTCGATCGCATCTTCGAGACGAGCCCGACCGGACTGGTCGTGTTGGCGCCCGAGGGGGAGATCACCCGGTGTAACGACCGGGCCGAGCAACTGCTCGGGCTCGAGGAGTCCGAGATCGAGGGCAAGCGCTACGTCGAACCCGAATGGACGTTCACCGACGAGGACGGGAATCCGGTCCCCGAATCCGCCCATCCCTTCGTTCGGGTCCGGGACTCCGGCGGGCCGATCTTCGGCCAGGTGTACCGGATGGAGCGCCCCCATGCCGATCCGATCGTGGTCTCGATCTCGGGCGCGCCCATCACTGCGGACGGAACGGTGACCCGGATCGTCTTCGCCTTCGAGGACATCACCGAACGCCGGGAGCGCGAGCGGGAACTCGAAGTCATGACTCGGCAGCTTGAGGTGCTCAATCGGGTCGTTCGCCACGACATCCGCAACGAGATGGCGGTGGTGCTCGGCTCGATCGAGACCGCTGCGGATCGGGTGTCCGACCCGGACACCATAACGAACCTCGAACGCGCCCAGCAGGCCGGGGACCACGTGGTCTCGATCACGAAGACCGCCCGGGACCTCATGGAGGTCGTCACCGCGACCGAGCCGCCCGAACTCGACCCCATCCAGGTCGCGCCGATTCTGGAAGAGGAGGTGGCGATGGTCCGGGAGGGCAACCCCGACGCGACGGTTCGAATCGAGGGCTCGATCCCCTCCGTCTCGGTCCGCGGGACCGAACTCCTCGACTCGGTCTTCCGGAACCTCCTCTCCAACGCGGTCGATCACTCCGACCAAGAGGCGCCGACGGTGACGGTTTCGGCCAGCGTTCAGGACGACCGCCTCCGGGTTTCGGTTGCTGACGACGGCCCCGGCATCCCCGAGGCGCAGAAGTGGTCGATCTTCGGGAAAGGCGATCGTGGGCTGGAGAGCGACGGGACCGGTATCGGGCTCTATCTCGTCGAGAACCTGGTGACGCAGTTCGGCGGGGACGTCTGGGTCGAGGACAACGAGCCCCGGGGCGCGGTGTTCGTAGTCGAGTTGGATATCGTCGAGTGATTTTGGTGGGTTGGGAAGCTTCGGGAGGAATTTGAACCACGTCCGAGAACCTGCCGGTGGCAGAACCTCGGCCTCGTTCAAATCCTCTTGGCCGCTTTGCTCCTCACCTTCGTTCGTCGCAAAAGCGGGCCGGGAGGGATTTGAACCGAAGCCAGACGTGCTCACTCCGTTGCGCGCGACTGGCAGGATTCAAATCCTCGCCGTTCACACGCCTCACTGGCGTTCGGCGGTTCACGGGCCGGGAGGGATTTGAACCCCCGTCCGTCTGGTTAAAAGCCAGACGCTCTGCCTACCTGAGCTACCGGCCCACACCTACACCGTCGTGACTGTCCGGTTAAACCCTTTCCCTCCGCGACGACCATCAGAACGCGACCGAGTCGCCGTTTCTCGGAGCCGTCGCCTCGAACCCCGCTCCCCGCAATTCCGCCGCAAAGCGCTCACACCGATCGCCGTGGTTCACCAGAACCGGCGTGTCCCGATAGGAATCGAGGAAGGCCAGCAACCCATCGCGATCCGCGTGGGCTGAAAAGTCGTACTGCTCGACCTGGGCGCTGACCCGCATCCGCCGGTTGTCGATCTCGGCGCTTCCGGTCTCCAGCAGGTCCCGGCCGGGCGTGTCCGCGACCTGATACCCGGTAAGAGCGATCTTGTTCGTCGGATCGCCCTTGATCGCCGGGATGTAGGTCATTGCCGGCCCGCCCGTGAGCATCCCGCTTGTCGTGACGATCGCGGTCGACTTCTCGGCGATCCGCCGGCGTTGCCCGTCCCGGCCGGTGACGAACCGGGCGTGTGATCGCGCCCGACGGAGTGCCTCCGGATCCCGAACGAACGCCGGATACTGCAGGAGCATGTCCGTCACCCCTTTTCCCATCCCATCGACGTAACACGGGATGTCGTGGGCCGCACAGAGCAGGAGCATCTCCTGGGTCCGACCGATCGCGAACGCGGGGATCACGACGGTCCCGCCCTCCCAGAGGGTCTGCTCGACACTCCGCACGAACCGCTCCTCGACGGTGGCCCGGGCTTCGTGCTCGACGTCAGAATACGTGCTCTCGACGACGAGTAGATCCGCCTCCGGACGGGCCGTCGTGCCGGCCACCAGGCGCTGGTCGTCCGTGTGGAAGTCCCCGGTGTAGAGCAGTCGCGTGTCGCCGTCGTCGACGAGCACGTGGGCGCTACCCGGGATGTGACCGGCGTCGAAGAAGGTGATCTCGTGGCCCGCTGCCGTGAATGGCTCTCCGTAGCCGTGGCTCCGTGACTGCTGGGTCGTCCGCTTGACGTGGGTCTCGGTGAACGGACAGTTGTAGGTGCCGCCGAGTTCGCGGGGCTGGAATCGGCCCGTCGCCGCGCCGCTCTCGGGCACGCCGTGGAGTTTGAGCGTGTCGCGGGCGAGCGTGCGGGCCAATTCCCCGGTCGGTGGCGTCCAGTGGATCTCGGGCCAGTCCTCGCCCCGCATGAGGGTCGGAACGTTCCCGACGTGGTCCAGGTGGCCGTGACTGGCGACGATGGCCTCGACGGTCGGGGTCTCCAGTGGAAATTGCAGTGGCTCCCCCGCCAGAATGCCGAAGTCGAGAAGGAGCCGGTCGTTGACGAGGAGGGCACTCCGGCCGACCTCGCGGGCCCCACCGAGGAAGCGTAGCTCCATCGTCCCGGCGTATTCGGGCCGCGGGTTTGCACTCGTCGGTTCGACCGGCTTGGCTGCCCCTGCCGGTGGCCTTTTGGCTCGATCGCCCGAAGTATGTGTATGACAACCGATCCCGAGCTGGCCACGTTCGCCGGCGGCTGCTTCTGGTGTACCGAAGCGGCCTTCGAGGAAGTACCCGGTGTGCAGTCGGTGACCGCCGGCTACGCCGGTGGGGACGTGCCCGACCCCTCCTACGAGGAAGTTTCGACCGGCGAAACCGGCCACGCCGAGTGCGTCCAGATCGAGTACGACCCCGATACCGTCTCCTATGTCGATCTCCTCGGGGTTTTCTTTCGCGTCCACGATCCGACCCAGCTGAACCGACAGGGGCCCGACGTCGGGACCCAGTACCGATCCGCGATCTTCGCCCACGATATGACACAGCGTGAGACTGCCGCGGAATTCATCGAGATCCTGCTCGCCGAGGACGCCTACGATGAGGAGATCGTCACCGAAATCGAGGACCTGGATACCTTCTATCCGGCTGAACCGTATCATCAGGACTACTACGAGGAGAACCCCGAGGATCGGTACTGCACGCTTTACGTCGAGCCGAAGGTCAAGAAGGTGCAGGCGGCCTTTTCCGAGGAGTAGTCCGACCGGCAGACGGGTTCGATGCCCTTTTGACGCCCGGAGCAGTCCACACGACTATGGCTACGTTCAGCGTCGTCGTCTCCGACCCGGAGACGGGGCGATCGTTCACGCGCGAAGTCGAGGGGCAGGACGCAAACCGATTCATGGGTCGCGAAATCGGCGACACCGTCGATGGCACCGCCGTCGGCCTCGACGGGTTCTCCGTCGAGATCACTGGTGGCTCCGACGACGCCGGCCGCCCGATGCGCGGCGACGTCAAAGGCTCGAATCTCTCCGAAATCCTGATGGAGGGTGGTGTCGGGTTCAACCCCGACCGCGACGGCGAGCGCCGTCGTGTAACCGTTCGGGGGCGGGAGGTCTCCGAGGCCGTCGCCCAGCTGAACGTGCAGGTCACGGAAGGCGAGGGTTCCGTCGCCGTCGCGCTGGGCGAGGAAGAGCCCGAAGACGAGGAGGCCGAGGCGGAAGAAGCGGACGAAGCGGACGAGGACGACGAGGAGTAAATCCAGTTCCCGGGTCGGTCTGACTCCGCCGTCCTTTTCCCCGTTCTCGCCAAGTAGCGGGCATGACCACGGACATCGAAGCGTTTCTTTCGGGTGACCGGCCGGACCACGTCGCCGCCTACCTCTCGAAGGACGCGACCGACGTCGACTCGCTCGCCGAGCAGCCCTACGCGTCGGCCACCGAAGACGGGGTCTTGCTGGTGGTCCCCGGGGATGCAGGTCGGGCCGCCTTCGAATCCGCGACCGGGACCGATCCGATGGCGTTCGCGAGCGAGGCGATGGCCACGGAGGGGCACGTCGACCGCTCGCTTACGGACGCGGACTGCCCGGATGCGGGCGAGGATGGGACACACGAACTGCGACTTCTCTTTGCCTTCGCCGAGGAGCAAAACGAGGATGTCGATGGGCTCTACGCGGAGGGTGACGTGATCCACGCCTACGCCCAGTGCTCGTGTGGGACGGCGTTCTCGGAGAAGTGGATCGCGGAGTCGAACTAACTACTCTTCTGCCGGCTCGTCGGGAAGGTTCCAGAAGCCCTTCATGATGAGCTGTTTGGCGGGCTCGCCACGAGTCGTCCAGTGGTTGGCATAATCCAGCATGTCCTCGTAGATGCGCGGCTTGCAGCCCGCTGCTCGGGGATGGCCGCCACCGCCGACCTGCCGGGCGACCTCGTGGGCGCGCTCGAAGTCCTCGCTCCCGCGGATCGAGGCGCTCCCGGCAGGCTTGACGATGACCGCCGCGTCCGCGCCCTGCTCGCGAAGTGTCTCAGCAACCTCGTTTTGGGAACACCGACCGTAGGTCACACCGACCGTCCAGTCCCGGATCTCGTGCATTTCGGCCCGCGCGACGGCCCGTTCGATCCGGTCTTCCTTTTCGACCCGTCGCTCGGCGAGGAATTCCTGAACCTCCTCGGGGAAGTCGACGCCGTGTTCCTCGATGACCTCCAGGTACTCCTCGGGTTCGCTCCAGTGGGAGAAATCGGCCAGGTCGTCCGAGCGGTCGTCCTCCTTGATCCAGAGGTCGTGATCGCGGGTGACTGCCGCGAGTTCTTCGAGGTGCGGGGAGATGTCCCCGTCGAGCGAGCGGGCAGCGACGTCGGCGGTGCACTCGGTCTCCGAGTCCCCCACGACCAGTTCCACACCCGCCTCCCGGACCGCTTCTTTGGCCGCGTCGGTCCACTGGTGGTGATCGTACCAGGTAACTGCGCCGGCGTGCTCGGTGAGGCCCGCGAGCGCCTCGTTTATCTCCTCGGGATCGTCCGGGGCCAGGTCACAGATGAAGACCTCGCCACCCGCCTCGCCGAACTCGGCGGCCTGTTCGATCCCGTCGGCGAGTTCGTGGGGGCTCGCGGGGATGAACGCCGCTTCGCCGAGGACATCCCGCAGGATCGCCACACAGCCCAGGCCGTCGGCGTCGGGATCGACGACAGCCAGCACCGACGCGCCGCTGACTCGGGACTCGATCTCCCGTTCTTTGACTTCGTCTTCGACCGTATCGGGGATGAAAAACCCCTTGCCAGGTAACAGGGACTTCCGCTCGGGCGAGAGGTTCTGGTCGTCGATGACCCAATCTTGCATACTCGTGGGACGGCACCACGCGGTAAGAATGACCCGGTCCACTAGGCGGGATCGCCCAGTCGGATGCTCATCTCCCGCTCGAAGTCCTCCGCGCCGGTGCCCTCGAACCCGACCTTCCGGTAGAGCCGGATCGCCGGCTTGTTCCAGCGCTCGACGGTCAGCCAGACGTACTCGACCCCGTCGGCCGCGGCGTGACCCAGGAGGGCTTCGAGCAACGTGGTCCCGATGCCAGCGCCCTGATAGTCCTGGTGAACGAAGATCGCCAACTCGTAGGCCCCGTTACCGTCCCCCACCAGGGTCGCGTGACCGACGATCCGGTCCTCGTGTCTGGCGATCACGTTGTAGCAGTTCTCACAGAGGAGGTGATCAAGCCAGTCCCGGATCGCGCTTTCGCCGACCGGGGGGATGCCCTGGGCGCGCTCGGCGGGATCGAAGTCGGCGTACATCTCCAGGAGCGCCGCCCGGTCCCCCTGACAGACTTCGATCTCGATCGGCCGACCGTCCTCGTCCGTCCAGGTCTGGGGCGGAGTCGGGAACGGCCCGGCCGGCGCGTCTGGATAACGGCGGTCGGTCATCTGAGCAAGGTCACGCTCACGTGGGAGTTGAGGAGGACGAACTCGGCGATGGACCCGATCCGGATCTTGCCCATCGGGCTCTGCTCGCCACCCCCCAGGACGATGCGATCGAAGTTCTCCGATTCGGCGAGTTCTACCAGTCGACTCCCCGGATGCCCCTCGACCCGGCGCAGGTCGATCGCCGGCAACTCCTCGGTGATCGCCTCGCGAACGGACTGTTCGAACTCGTCGATCGGGCCCTCGTCGTCGGGATGTTCGAGGACGGCAACGGTCAGTTCGTCGCCGACGTCGCGGGCTCGCTCGACGGTTCGATGGAGCGCTTCGAGGGAGTCCGACCCGGTGCTGATCCCGAAGAGGACTTTCATAGCCGTTCATCGCCGCTCCGTCTAAAATATATGTCGCTCCCCGTCACCCTTTTGCGGACCCACTCATAACGGGCGGTATGGACGAGGATCCGGTGGCGTCTGCGCCGCCGAATCGCCGGGTCGCCGCCGGGCCGGACGCGATTCGATCGCTGCTCTCGGTCGATCCGGCGGAGACAGCAGCCGTTCCGGACGACGTCGCGAAGTACGAGCGCTTCAAGAAAGTCGACGGGGCGACCTACGAGCGGGTCAACGAGTTTCTGCGGGATCGTACCTACATCACGGCCCGCGAGTGGGCGATCGCCCGACTCTGTGCGGACTTCCGGACCGAGACCGGCGTCGAGATGACCAAGATCGGCGAGAACCTGCCCGAGCTGGTGCCGTTTATGACCGACACCTACTCGCCCCAGGCGGTCAACCAGGCTCGATCGGCCTTCGAGGAGAAGGTCCGGATGGCCGGGGCAACCTTCCTCTACGGGGCGATGAGCGGTTTTTTCACCGCCGACGAACTCGACGAGGTGATGTACGAGGCCACCGAAGTCGCGAAGTTCCTCCTCGAAGTCGAGGGCGTTGATCTGGCCGTCGAGGAGGAGTTAGCCGGCGAGGAACGCATCTCGTCGGTGATGAGAGAGGTCCGGGAGGCGAGTGAGCAACTCCGCGAAGAGGAACACACTTGCCCGAATTGTGGCCACTCCTTCGGCGGCGACGGCTAGTCGGTCCGGACGTTCGCACCGACGGGCGCACCGAACTCTCCCGCTGGCCCTGCTGAATCCTCGGTCTCCCAGACGACCTGGCCCCGAACCATCGTGAGCTCCGGGAACACGGCGGATTTCCCCTCGAAGGGCGTCCAGTCGGTCTTTCCGTGGAGGTCCTTGCCCCGGATCTTCCGGGTCGCGTCGAAATCAACCAGCACGAGGTCGGCGTCGGCCCCCGCCTCGATTCGTCCTTTCGCGGACAGGTCGAAGATCCGGGCCGGGTTGCGAGCGGTGAGGTCCCGGACCCGCTTGGGATCCAGGCGATCGGCGGCGACTTCTCCCAGCAGGAGCGGCAGGGCCGTCTCGACGCCCGGGACGCCACTCGGGGCCGACCAGATGTCCGTGTCCTTCTGGGCGCGAGTGTGGGGGGCGTGATCGGTCGCGATCACGTCGACGGTTCCGTCCGTGACCCGCTCGAACACGTCTCGGCGAGTGGATTCCGCCCGGAGCGGCGGGTTCATCCGCCCGAACGTGCCTAATTCGGGGAGGTCGTCCCGCGAGAGGAACAGGTGATGGGGTGTGACTTCCGTGGTCAGGCCGGCCTCGGCGGCCCGATCGATCCCCGCGGCCGTGCTGGTGTGGGCGATGTGCACCGGCCCGCCGATCTCGTCGGCCAGTTCTGCGGCCACGTCGATCGCCGCGATTTCGGCTTCCGGGGGGCGATAGTCGCTCCAGGCTGCCGCGTCTGTTCGCTCACGAACGCTCTCGTCGAACTTCGTGGCGTCCTCGGCGTGGACGGTGACGGTTGTCTCGGCCTCCCGGGCCCGCTTTAGTGCGTCCTCGAAGCGCGATCGATCGATCCCCATGTCCCCGGTCGAGTCGGCCAGAAAGACCTCGCCGAGGGCAAAGAGCGGGCGATCGAACAGCGTCTCGGGGTCCCAGGACGGCGTCACCCCGCCGTTGATCCCCCAGTCGATCAGCGAGGCCGCGGCCAGCTCCGCTTTCCGGTCGAAACTCGGGCCGTCGACGGTCGGCGGGTCCGTGTTCGGCTGGTCGACGGCGGTCGTCACGCCCCCGACTGCGGCCGCTTTACTGCCGGTCGTCCAGGTCTCCTTCTCGGGGAAGCCCGGCTCCCGGAAGTGCACGTGAACGTCGATCATGCCCGGGAACAGCCACTTCTCGCTCGCGTCGATTACCGTCTCGCCGTCCAAGTCGGTGCCCACCGCTTCGATCGTCTCCCCGTCGATGGCGACGTCCCGCTCCCGTCCGTCGGGCAAGGTCGCGTTGCGGAATACCTGCATACCAGTGGCTCTCTCGGAACGGGCCTAAAGCTGCCGGGATCCCAGGTGGCCGCGACCGAAGGGGTGAATTTTGCGGCCCACAAAGTCGAGCCATGGTCACGCTGGGGGCCGCCGCCCTGGAGCCGTTTCCGCGCGTCGCTCGCTACAACTCCCCGTACCGGGCCCATCGCGGGGGCCGGGCCATCGACCTCTATCCGGGGACAGCGGTGGCCCCGAGCCCGGTCGCCGGGACGGTCACGATGAACAGGCAGGCCGGGGCGCCCAGCCGGCCCTACGCCGCCGAACACGACTACCTGCTCGTGATCGACACCGGCTCGGAACTCGCCCGGATCCTCCACGTCGATCCCGACGTCGAGGCAGGCGAGACTGTCGAGATCGGGGATCCCCTGGGAAATCTCGTCCGATCCGGGTACTTCGCCCCCTGGGTCGACAACCACGTCCACCTCGGTTTCCGCGAGTACGGCACTGATCCCGTCCGCGCAAGCGGGTCGCTCCCGGTCGAACTCGGGGTCCCGGTCGATGGCGTGGGCTGGGACGGCACCGGAACGATCGGGGAGGCCGGGGAGACCTACGCCGTCCTCGATTCGCCAGCCCATCCCGCTCCGGGCGAAGGGTTCGTGGGGCTCGCAGATGACACCGGCCAGTACGTCCTCGACGGCGGCCTGCCCCACTACGAGACCGGCGGCGTCCACCCTATCCCTGGCCGCCAAGGAGACGGTCCAGCCTCCCTGCTCGGGACCGAACTCACTCCAGGGACTGGCACCGTCGAGTGGCCCGACCTGACGGTCCGGGTGAACGGCCAGCCGATCACCGGCCTCTCCTTGCTCCTCGGTCGTGACCGGTTCGGTGCCAAACTCATCTGCCCGGACCTGGCCTGTTCGGTCGGCGAGTCGGTCACCGTCACCGTCGACTGAACCGCCGCGGGCGGCAGCATTTTACCCCTGGCTCACCGACCGGCAGCCATGCGTCGTCGACTCGGGGCGCTCGCGCTGGCCGTGCTGCTCGTCACGGCTGGCTGTGTCGGGGCCCCGACACCGCAGGGATTCGAACCCGGTGGCGAGGACCCGACCGCCACCGGACTCGATCCGACCCCGACCTCGAATCCGCCGCCGGATCCGGAGACCGACCGGCTTGGGTGGGAGGACGGCTACTGGCACAACGAGACCCTGGATGTCGATCCGAGCGACGGGCTCAACCGCTCGGAACTCGACGCCGTGGTCGCCCGGGGCATGGCCCGTGTCGAGGCGATCCGTGGCCTGGAGTTCGAAAAGCCGGTGCCGGTCGAGATCATCGACCGGGCGACCTTCCGCAATCGGAGTCTCTCCGATCGAAACCACTCCACGGCCCAGCGGCTCCACCAGAACGTCAAGTTCGAGGCCACCTTCTTCCTGGGGGAGGACGAGAGCGCGATCCAGCAGCGCTCCGCGAACACCGCCTCGGCCGTGCTGGGCTACTACGCCCCGGGAAATCACAGTATCACCATCGTCTCGGACGGCGGGCCGCCGCTCCAGATGAACGAGGTCACGCTGGCCCAGGAACTCTTCCACGCGGTCCAGGAGTCGACCTTCGAGGTCTCAAAGCTCTCCGGTGACACTGAGGAGCGCCACAACGCGAAGTTGGGGATCATCGAAGGGGACGGCAACTACGTCGATTACCTTTATGAAAAACGCTACAGCGAGGACCTGATCATGCCCGACGGGAGCGGCGGCGGAGGCGGTGGTTCGAGCACGCACATGGGCATGCTCGCCCTGCGACTTCAGCCCTACAGCGACGGGCCAGTCTTCGTCGAGTCGATTCGCCAGCAATCCGGCTGGGCCGGCGTGAACGCGGTCTACGACCGCCCGCCGGAGAGCACCGAGCAGACGATCCACCCTGAACGGTATCCGGATAACAAACCCCAGCATGTTACCGTGCAGGATCGATCCGGACCGGACTGGTCCGTACCCGACCAGGGCGAGGGCGCGATCGACTACGCCCAGTTCGGCGAGGGAGGCCTCTATGTCATGCTCTGGTATCCAAGCCACGTCGAGACCACCGAACGGAACGAGGTGACCGACGTGGTGATCCCCTATCGCCATTTCTTCCGCACCGAGGACTCACTCGACATGTACAACTACTCCCACCCGGCGACGACTGGCTGGGCGGGCGAGCGGCTGGTCCCCTACGTGCAAAACGATTCGGCGGTCACCAACGAGACGGGCTACGTCTGGAAGATCGCCTGGGAATCGAGAACCGACGCCCGCGAGTTCCAGGCCGCTTACGAGGAGTTACTTGACTATCACGGTGCGGGGGCCGTCGAGGGTCGATCCGACACGTACCGGATCGACGAGGGGAAATTTGCCGATGCCTTCCGGGTCACTCGATCAGGAACCACCGTGACTATCGTGAACGCACCCACGGTCGAAGAACTGGACGCGGTGCACGCGAGTGGTTAGCCGGAGAAGTCCTGACACTCCATATCAGGGGCGGTAATGGGCTCGACGTCCCCCCAGGAGTGAAAGTCCAGGCGGCCCCAGTCGGACTCGACCCGGCGCAGGTAGCCAGTCGCCTGGCTCACGTAGATCGTCAGGGTGCCCTCCACGTCCTCGCCGGTCACTTCGAAGACGTAGACGGTCTCGCCGTCGATAGTCGTGGTGCCCTTCGCGGTGAGATCGGCGTCGGGCTTCTCGGCGTAGGTGTCCGCCTCTGTGTCGACATCCGATTCCTCGGGTTCCACGCTCGCGCCGGGATTCTTGATGCAGGTCTCCCCGTTGATCACGACGTAGTCGGTCCCGTCGACGTGATAGACCTCGTAAACGTCACCAGTCGACGTGTCTTCGATTCGCTGGTAGTAGTCATCCCCTTCGAACCTGGCTGTTGCCGAGCCGGTGAGTCCACGCTCCGGGTCGTCGTACTGGATGTCGACCGCGTAGTCCGCTTCGAGTTTATAGACGTTCCCGAACTGGACGGCGTCGGTTTCGTCCCCGTCTGATTCGTCCAACTCGTCGGTGGTCGTCGTTTCGGGGGTGGTGGTCGTCCCGTCGCTGGGCTCCTGGTTGTCGCTACAGCCAGCGAGTAGGCTGAGGCCCACTGCCACACTGGAGGCGATGAAACGGCGTCGTTGCATACATTATGTTAGGTTCTTCATTATAATAGTTCTATATGATCGCCAAAGTACATGTACGCCAGCTCAGGAGCGGGGCATCAAAACTGTGAGCGCCACGACCAGCACCATCAGGCCGGCAAGCAGGAGATAGCCCTCGTCGAAGTAGCCCCGATCGGCGACGACGCCGAAGAGTACTGGGCCGGCCGACCCTAGCGTGGCGGCCGTGGTTCGCACCACGCCCAGGCCGGTGCCGCGGATGCGCTCGGGAATCGTATCCGCGAGATACGACTGGGTAATCGCGCCTGATCCGAGCATGGTGCTGATGACTGCCGTCAGGCCGACGAGCGTCCAGAGCCCCTCGACAGCCGGGAGCACCGCGAGGCCGAAGACCGGACCGATCAGGACCGCCAGAAGCGACGCGCGCATCCCGTATCGGTCGTAAGCGGCCCCTGCGACCGGTTTGACCAAAACCCCGACGCCGAAGAACAGGGCGAACACGGTCCCGGCCACCCCCGGCGAGAGGTCTTTCACGTTGACCAGGTAGGTCGGATAGAAGGCGGTGAAGGACTGCCAGACCAGCAGGTAGACGAAGAGCACGACGGTGGTGAGAAACATCGTCCGGGTTCGCAACTCTTCGATCACCGCCCGGGCACGCTCCAGTGAGATGGCACGCTCGCCGGCTTCCGTCCCGGCCGAGGGATCGCTGTCCGGAACGACCGCCCACACCAGCCCCGCGAGCAGGAGGAAGAGTGGCACGAGTATACCGAACCCCATCTGCCAGGCGATGGCCCCGGCGATGAAGCCGGCTGCGGGCGGGAGGACCGTCTGGCCGATGTCCCCCGTCGCCATCGTCACCCCGAGGGCACTCCCGATATTGTCGGGGTAGATGTCAGAGAGGACAGTGATGCGCGCGATCGGGTACAGCGACAGTCCGACGCCGACCAGGCCGGTTCCCACGAAGACCGCGATGGGACTGCCGACCAGGGCCACGATCGAGAGGGCCCCCGCCACGACCGCCAGCCCCGCGGTCATGACATAGCGCTCGTTGAACCGGTCGGCCAGGATCCCGCCGGGGAGCTGGCCGAGCGCGGAGCCCAGCCAGATGATCGTGACGAGTAGCCCGGCGACAGAAAGCGAGAGGTCGAAGCTCTGGCGGATGTAGGGAAGCAGGACGGGATAGCTCATCCGCGTCCCGACGAGGAGGCCCCAGCCCGTCGCCACGGTGGCGAGGATCCGGCCCCGGCCCTCGCCTCGCAGGGCGGCGATCGAACGAGCGATAGACTGGAGTGGGTTCATCGACGGTGGACAGTTCACACTGGGTTAGAGAAGACCGTTTCGTCCTCGGGGCGACCGGAGAGCGGTAGGGTTTTTCGCCCGGGCCGTGGTAGACCGATTATGCACACAGTTCGGAGGGTCACACGGTGACCGCCTTCGACATCATCCCGCCGGAAACGATCGCGTCGGGGAAGGCGACGGACGCCTACTTCGACCGCACGGTCGAGACACTCGAAGCGACCGACACGAATCCCCACGTCGTCGCGGAGGTGACGGCCGATCAGTTCTCCGACGGGGAGTTCGAACTCCTCGCCGGCGTCAAAGACGCCGTCGAACTCCTCTCGGGGCTGCCGATCGACGTGTGGACACTCCCCGAAGGGACGCTGTTCGACGGCGGACCGGTCATGCGAATCGAGGGGAACTACCTCGATTTCGCCCGCTACGAGACCTCGCTTTTGGGCTTTCTCTCACACGCCAGCGGAATCGCGACGAACGCGATGCGGGCGAGACAAGCGGCCCCGGAGACCACGGTCCTGAGCTTCGGGGCTCGACACGTCCACCCCTCGATCGCCGCCGTCGTCGAGCGCTCGGCGCTCATCGGTGGCCTGGACGGCTTCTCCCACGTGGCTGCAGGCGAGGTGCTCGGCCGCGAGGCCGGCGGAACGATGCCACACGCGCTGCTGATCTGTTTCGGTCGGGGCAACCAGGAGGCGGCCTGGCGAGCCTACGACGAGACGATGCCTGCGGCGGCCCCGCGGGTCGCGCTCTGTGACACCTATTCGGACGAGGTTGATGAGGTCCTCCGGGCCGCCGCGGAACTGGGCGAGGACCTCGACAGCGTGCGACTCGATACGACCTCCTCGCGACGGGGCGACTTCGAGCAGATCGTCCGCGAGGTCCGCTGGGAACTAACAGCCCGAGACCTGGACGACATCGACATCTTCGTCAGCGGCGGGTTGGGGCCGGCAGATCTTGAGCGGCTCCGCGAGCACGTCGACGGCTTCGGCGTGGGCGGGTTCGTGAGCAACGCCGACCCCGTTGACTTCGCACTCGACATCGTCGAGGTCGAGGGCGAACCGGCGGCCAAGCGCGGGAAACTCTCCGGCACCAAGCAGGTCTATCGGACCCCCGACGGGGGCCATCACGTCGCGCTCGTCGACCGGGTGGGTCCCTCCGGCGGGACGCCACTCCTGGAACCGGTGATCGAGGACGGAACGGTCACCCGCGAGTTCGATCTGGACGCCACGATCGACCGGGCCGCCCGGGACATCGAGCGGGTCGATCCGGTCAGCGATCCTGACGCGTGAGGTGCACAGCGGCGGGCGCAATCGTCGCCCGGCAGGTGTCGCCCACCCGAAGCTGGCCCGCGATCTGCCTGCTCACGGTGGCTGTGAGATAGTCCGGGCCGGGCCAGTCCAAAAGCACCGTCGCGTCGGTGTGCTGGGTGAGGACCCGCGAGACGGTGCAGTCCAGACTGTTCGAGTCGCCGTCGGTCCGTGATTGGCCGTTCAGGCTGATCGATTCCGGGTGCATCGCGACCGCCAGGTCACCGTCCGGTGGCTCGCCCGCAGCCAGGAGTTCGGCCCCGTCGACCGTCACGACAGTCCCATTCGTGGATTCGGTACGCACCGTCGCCGGGTAGACGTTCTCGATTCCCAGGAACTCCGCGACGAAGGCACTCTCCGGTCGCTCGAAGACTGATTCGACAGGCCCCTCACGGACCAGCCGACCGTCCTCGAGGACTGCCAGCCGGTCGCCGACGACCGCGGCCTCCTCCTGGTCATGAGTCACGTACACCACCGGAATGTCCAGGTCGGCGAGGACGTCGCGCAACTCCACCCGGAGCCGGCGACGAATCGGGGCGTCGAGGCTACTGAGCGGTTCGTCGAGCAACAGTACCGAGGGGTCGGAGACGAGCGCCCTGGCCAGCGCGACCCGCTGGGCCTCCCCGCCCGAGAGGGTCTTCGGGTCCCGGTCGAGCAGCGCTTCGATCTCCAACAGCTGGGCCGTCGACTCGATGGACTCCGCTCCGACCGCCCCGAACTCCAGGTTCTCCCGAACCGAGAGGTGCGGGAAGAGCGCGTAGTTCTGAAAGACCATCCCGACCGACCGGTCCTCCGGGGGGCGCTGGTCGATCCGAGTGCCGTCCACGGTGATCGTACCGCCATCAGGCGGCTCGAACCCGGCGACCAGCGAGAGCAGCGTGGACTTGCCGCTTCCCGACGGGCCGAGAACCGCAGTCACGCCCGGTTCGACCGTGAGATCGACCGGCCCGAAGGTGAAATCGTCGTACCGCCGTTCCAGGCGGGAACACTCCAGGGTCATCCGGCGAGGGTGATCCGTTTGCCCGCCAGTTGCAGTGCCAGGACGACCAGAAAGCCCAGGGTCAGCAGGACGATCACCAGCGGGGTCGTCGCCGCGATGCCCTCCGAGATGAACGTGACCCAGATCTGGGTGGGCATCGTGCTCGGGTGGTAGGCCGTCATCATCGTGGCGCCGAACTCGCCCATCGCTCTGGCGAAGGTCAGGACCACACCCGCGAGGATGCTCCCACGTGCGAGGGGCAGGGAGACGAGGCGGAAGGTCTCGATGGGGCCCTTGCCGAGGCTTCGCGCGGCCTGCTCGATTTCGCGGTCGACCGACGCGAACCCGGACCGAGCCGTGATGACCACGAAGGGCGAGGAGACGAAGGTCTGGGCGAGGACGATCCCGAGGTAGCTATCGGTGAGCGGGAGACCGAGCGAGGCGGCGGCCGCCCCGATCGGGGTGAAACTGCCGAAGCCCGAGAGGAGCATCACGCCGCCGACGACCGGCGGCATCACGAGCGGGAGCACCACGAGGGCGTCGACGACGACCTTCCCGGGGAACGTGGTCCGGGCCAGCACGTACGCCAGGGGAACCCCAAAGACCGTCGCCAGTGCGGTCGAAACCGGCGCCGAGAGCAGCGAGAACTTCACCGCCGAGACGACCTTGGGGTCGAAGAAGGCCCCCGTTCCCAGTCCCTGGCCCCACACGAAAAAGGACAGGAAGGGATAGAGGAGGTACACGAAAAGCACCGCGCCCAGCAGCGCGAAGACGCCGTTCTCGTGGAGGATTCGGGTGCCAAAGCCGTAGTGGCCCCGGGAGATCTGTCGGACCGACTCGGCGTAGCTCATGGCAAGACCTCCTCGGGAACCGGCCCGTGTGGTCGCGGGAAGGCGTCGGTGACGACCAGGCCGTTCTCGGTGAGCATCTCCGGGTTCGAGAGCAGGAACCTGAGGAAGGCCCGCCCGGCTTCGGGATTGGGGGCCGTACTCGGGACGGTGGCGTTGTAGAGCACCGGTGCGCCCTCGACGGTGGTTCCGTCCTCGGTCGTGTAGGTCGCCTGCGCGTAGTATTCGGCGTGTTCGGGGTTCGAGAAGTCCAGTTTCGAAGGCAGTTCGACGTAGGGCAGGTCGTGGTCCACGGCCATGTTCTTGTAGACGATCGCCGCGGCCCGCTCCTGGGCCTCGATGCGGGCCAGAATGTGGGCCTCCTGTGGGTCGATCACCAGGTTCTCGGTGAGGGCTGCGGCCAGCCCGTCCCGGTCGTAGTACTGTTCTGCCAGATCGAACAGCTGGAGTGCCCGGTAACCCAGCGGATCCAGGTCGGGGTCCGAGCGGGCGATCTCCGCGTCGGCCTCGCTGAGGACCTCGTGCCAGGGTTCGTCGGCCTCCAGTCGTTCCCCGACGGTCGTCTCGGGCCCATAGGCGATCACGAGTGCGTTCGACCCGAAGACGACGTCCCAGGGGGCGACGTCGTCGGGCAAGCGCGTGCGGAGCAACTCGGCGTCCGCGCTGACAATCACGTCGGGCCGTTTCTGTTCGTCGAGGACCATCCGCATCACCGCGTTCGAACCGTGGAACTCGCCCCGGTACCCGTACTCGTGGGCGTCACCGAACGCCGGCCCGATGGTATCCTCGAAGAGCGTCGCGAGACTCCCCGCTGAAAGCACCGAAACGTCGGAATGGCCGCCGAGACAGCCAGCGAGGGTGCCCAGACCGGCCGCACCGGCGGCCTGGAGAAACCCTCGCCTCGAAAGCGTTCCGCCGTCGTGGCCGGTTCCAGCCCACCTGCTCCGGACCGTATCCGATACCGGACTCGTCATGGCTGACGTAACGTTCTTCGGTTTCTTATACCTTTTTAGAAACCGTCGAAGGTAACATTTTGTCCCACGATCGGCCCAATACAACCAAAATCACTACCGCCCGGGGTGACCGAACCCCTTAGGTGGCCCCGTCGGCTACGCTCACTGGGTAGCGGACGCCCGACCCCCGTGCCCCAAGTGGGCATGAGGAAAGTCCCCCCACCGCCGGACAGGCGATCGGGCACACGCCCGGGACGGGAGACCGTCGGGCCATGGAACAGAAACGACACGGCTTCGCTCGACCGATGAGGTGTGCGGATCCGGGGCGAAAAAGGATTCCCGAAAAAGCCCCGGAGCGACCCCACCGAGGGACGACGGCGAAGCACCGATGGAACGGCCATCCCTCGCTGGTGCAAGTCCGCGTGAATGGTAGTCCGGCAGTCTGCGCGGACGCGTAGCCGAATGTCGGGTCGAAACAGAAGGGGGCTTACGAACCGCAACCCAGCTTTTGAACTCGAAGCGGCGGCACTCTTCGCGGACGCGCCTTTAAGACGACCCCGACAAAAGCCACCGACAATGCGAGAGGTCACTGTCGGCGGGCTGATGGTCCTGGTCGCAGCGACGGGACTCGGCACGCTCGCCATTTTCGGGAAATTCGCCGAAGCCACGGGGTTGAGTCGACCGACGCTACTCTTCTTCCGGTTCAGCATCGGTGCGGCCATCGTCTGGGGCGTACTCCTCGTCCGAAACGACCTAACCGTACTCTCGGGGCGACCGCTCTACGCGACGGTGGTGCTGGGGCTGCTCTATGCCGCGCTCACGCTGGCCTATTTTCGCGGGCTCGCCTTCATGACCGCGAGTCTCACGGCGATCGTCTTCTACACCTACCCGATCTTCGTCTTCGGGCTCTCGGTGCCGCTGCTCGAAGAACAGGTGACCCGAACCGCGCTGGGGGCGCTGGGCCTTGCACTCGGCGGGGTAGTCATGGTCGTCGGACTCGATGCCAGCCAGATCTCGCTTTTGGGGATCCTGCTGGTGACGAGTGCCGCGGCTGGCTACGGCATCTACAACGTCGCGGGCCGGCTCCTGGTGGCCGATACCGATCCCACCCACCTGACCGCCCACGTGCTGGTGGTGACCGCCGCGACGATCGGACTGGTCTGGGCCCGGGCCGGTTTCCACCCGCCACAGGGACCGACCCACTGGGGGATCGTCCTGGGAATCGGCGTGCTCGGCACCGGCATGCCGTTGCTCTTGCTCTACGAGGGACTGACGCGGATCGAAGCGACTCACGCCAGCATCCTCGGGACGGCCGAGCCAGTGGCGACGGTGCTCCTGGGTGTGACGATCCTGGGCGAATCACTTACCTTGCGAACGGTACTCGGGGCCGTCCTGATTCTCGGCGGGGTCACACTCGTCCAGACGACGCGGCGACATCGTCGCTGGCTCCTCGCGAAAATCGGCCTGCACTGACTACGGGACGACGACGATCGTTCCGAACGTGGCTTCGAGCACGGCGACCTCCTCGCCGGCCTCGGTGCGGAACTCGGTCGGTACGGAGACCATCTCGGGGTCGATCTCGGTCGGTTCGCCGTCGACTGTAACTTCGACCGGCCCGCCGGAGTCGAGTTGGGCCTTGACCGTGTCCGGATCCATGTCCTCCAGGGCAGCCATCACGGCCCCGGCCTGATCTCGGAAGGTCGGCCCGATCTGGGCCTCGTCGGGATCGACGCCCGTGGCGACTTCCGCCAGGTCCGGGCGGCCGACGGCCGTCCGGATCGGGGCGGCGACGGTCTCGCTCAGGTCGTAGGTGTCGACGCCGTGTTCGGGCTGCTCGTCGAAGTACAGTTCAACCCGTTCGAGGTCCTCGTTCAGGGCGATGCCCTGTTCGGACTTCCAGGCCCGGACCGTCCGGGCGGCCTCGGCGATGACCTCGCCGACAGCCCCTTCGCCGTCGGGCATATCGGTCGCTGGCCACGACGCCTGGTGGACGCTCCCCTCGGTTCCGGGCAGGTGCTGCCAGACCTCCTCCGCCATGAACGGGCTGAACGGGGCAAGCAGGCGCACGACCGCCGAGAGCACGTCGTACAGCGTCGAGCGGGCGGCGTCCCGCTCGCCGGGTCGGCCGTTGTACAGGCGGCCTTTGACCAGTTCGAGGTAGTCATCGGCGAGGTCCTCCCAGACGAACTCCCGAAGGGCCCGCACGGCGCTGTCGAAGCGCTCCTCGTCCATCGCCGTCTCCATCTCCTCGGTGACCGCCGCAAGCCGACCCAGGATCCACTTGTCGGTGTCCCGGTAGGCCGGGGCCGTGACCTCTGGGGTGTCCGCTTCGAGATGGCTCTCGCCAAAGCGGAAGACGTTCCAGAGCTTGGTCAAAAACCGGGAGGCTGCCGTGACCTCCTTCCACTGGAACTGCACGTCGGCCCCCGGTCGCCCACCGACGGCCATCGCCTGTCGGAAGGCGTCGGCGCTCTCCTCCTCGATCACCTCGTCCGGCGCGACGACGTTGCCCCGTGATTTGGACATCTTGTTGCCGTCCGGGCCGAAGACCATGCCGTTGATCAGCGCCGTGTCCCACGGTCGCTCGTCCTCTAGTGCGGCCGTCCGGAGCAGGGTGTAGAAGGCCCAGGTCCGGATGATGTCGTGGCCCTGCTCGCGCAGCGCGACCGGCTCGAACTCCGCCTCGGGCCAGCCGGCGACGTGCATCGCGGAGATCGAGGAGTCCATCCAGGTGTCCATCACGTCTGTCTCGCCGGTCCACTCGGTGCCGCCACACTCCGGACAGGCCTCGATTTCGGGGCCAGTTTCGGTCGGCTCGACCGGGAGTTCCGCCTCGTCCGCGATCTCCCAGTGGCCACAGGATTCACACTGCCAGGCCGGGATCGGGGTCGCAAAGACCCGCTGGCGGGAGATGACCCAGTCCCAGTCCATCCCCTCGGTCCACTCCTCCAGGCGGGCGTACATGTGCTCGGGGATCCACTCGACCTCCTGGGCCTTCTCCAGGATCTCGTCCTGGCGGACCTCCACGAACCACTGGTCCTTCGAGAGGATCTCGATCGGGGTGTCACACCGCCAGCAGACCCCGACGGACTGCTCGACGGGTTCGGTGTCGTTCAGGAGGCCGTCTTCGTCCAGGTCGGCCGGAATCTGGTCTTTGGCCTCCTCGACGGTGAGTCCCGCGTACTCCCCGGCGAGTTCGGTCAGCCGGCCGTCCTCGGTGAGCACGGGTCGCAGTTCCAGGTCATATTGGGCCCACCAGTCGACGTCCTGTTTGTCGCCGAACGTCGAGATCATCACCGCGCCGGTCCCGAAGTCGGGGTCGACCTCCTCGTCGGCGAGCAACTCGACTTCCTGCCCGACTGGCGGTACCTCGAAGGTGTCCCCGACTCGGTCGGCGTACCGGTCGTCCTCGGGATGGACTGCGACCGCGCCCGTGGCCGCAAGCAGTTCGGGCCGGGTCGTCGCGATCTCGATGTCGTCGTTGTCGATCCCGGGGAAGGTGATGTAATAGAGTGTGCCCTCCCGATCCTCGGTCTCGACCTCGGCGTCGGCGATGGCCGTCTGACACCGGGGACACCAGTTGACCGGGTGCTCGTCCCGGTAGACATACTCCTTCTCGGCCATCTCGACGAAGGAACGCTGGGTCTTCCCCCAGTAGCTCGGGTCCATCGTCCGGAACTCGTGGTCCCAGTCCTGGGAGAAGCCCAGTTGGCGCATCTGGCTGCGCATCGCGTCGATCTGGTCCTCGGTGTGATCGATGCACATCTCCCGGAACTCGTCACGGGGGACCTCCGTGCGGTGGATGCCCTCGTTCTCCTCGACTTTGACCTCCGTCGGGAGGCCGTGGCAGTCCCAGCCCTGCGGGAAGAGGACGTCCTCGCCCTGCATCCGGTGATACCGGGCCAAAAAGTCCATGTAACACCAGCCCAGGGCGTTCCCGATGTGGAGATTCCCCGTCGGATAGGGCGGCGGGGTGTCGATCACGTAGTCGGTGGCGTTCGTGTCTTCGTACTCGTAGACCGACTCCTCGAGCCAGTAGTCCGCCCACCTGGACTCGATTCGCTCGGGGTCGTAGTTCTCGGGAATGTCTGCTGTCATGGATCAGTATGGAGTCGTCGCTGTCGGTCCGAATCACGAGAAGGACACGAGTCGGGCCTGCTCGCGTGTCTACTCACGTACTACGGCGACGACGCGCATATGTGAGCCAGGCGTGTCTCGGTTGAAAAAGGTTGCTCTCCGCCCGGTCTCCGATCGAAATCGCTAACGGAGTGGCCCCCACACGGAGAGCCATGGAACTTGGGGTAATCGGACTCGGACGCATGGGGCAGATCGTCGTGGACCGGGTCCTCGACGCCGGGCACGACGTGGTGGCCTTCGACATCGACGAGGCGGCCCGGGCGAGCGCTGATGAGATGGGGGCCGAGACCGTCGACTCGATCCCGGCCGTGGCCGAGTCGCTGTCCCCGACGCGATACGTCTGGCTGATGGTGCCGGCCGGTGATCCCGTCGACGCCGCGCTGGACGAACTCGCGCCGCATCTCGACGCCGATGACGTGGTAATCGACGGCGGCAACTCCCACTTCGAGGACTCGATCGACCGGGCCGAGCGCATCGAGCCGACGTATCTCGATTGTGGAACCAGCGGCGGGCCGGCCGGGGCCGAACTCGGCTTCTCGCTCATGGTCGGCGGCGAAAAAGGGGCCTACGACGACCTCGAACCGGTCTTCGACGCGGTCGCGACGGGTCCGGAGGGCCACGAACTGATGGGCCCCTCGGGGGCCGGTCACTACGTGAAGATGGTCCACAACGGCATCGAGTACGCGCTCATGCAGGCTTACGGCGAGGGGTTCGAACTTCTGGCCGAGGGCCGCTACGATCTCGATCTTGAAGACATCGCCCGCACCTGGACCAACGGGGCGGTCGTGCGCTCCTGGCTGCTCGAGTTGGCCGAGGAGTCCTTCCGCGAGGAGGGCTCGGATCTGGGGGACGTGGCCGACCACGTCGCCGGTGGCTCGACCGGCACCTGGACGGTCCAGGAGTCCCTCGAACAGGAAGTCCCACTGCCCCTGATCTATCAGGCCCTCGCGGAGCGCTTTAACTCCCGCTCCGGGCCGCGACTCTCCCGCCGGCTGGCCAATCGACTGCGCTACGGCTTCGGTCGCCACGAGATCAAACGGCAGTGAGTGGTGGGATCGGAACCCCCAAAGTGATCGCTGGTCTTCTGTGGGATAATGTCACAATCCGATTCGGATGGTGAGGCCCTGACCGCCAAGCCCATCGAGCCGAGTGCCCCCGAGGAGTTCGGGCTGGTGCAGGTCTGGTGGGGCGACGGCAAGGGCAAGACGACGGCGGCGATGGGGATGGGGATGCGGGCGGCCGGCCACGGCTATCGCGTCCACCTGCTGCAGTTCATGAAGGGCGGCACTCAGAGCGTCGAGGACATCCGCGGTGAGTACAACGCTATTGCGGCCCTGCCCGGGTATACCTACGAGAACCTGGGTCACTACGGTTGGCATCACGGCCAGTTGAACGACGATGAACACGCCGCGAAGGCCCAGGCCGGCCTCAAGCGAGCGAACGAGATCATCGATGGGGCCGCCGACGCGGATCTCTCGACGCCCTTCGATCCCGAGAGCGATCCCGAATCGGGAGTTCACATGCTCATTCTGGACGAACTCATTTACGCGGCGAACCGGGAGTTACTCTCTGGAGAGGCCGTGATCGAACTCATCGAGAACAAACCGGACTCCCTCGAACTGGTGCTCACCGGCGGTCACGAGTCCCCTGAGTATCTCAGCGAGCACGCCGACCTGATCAGCAACGTTTCGCTGGTGAAACACCCCTTCGACGAGGGGACGACCGGGCGAAAAGGCACCGAGTTCTGATCAGGCGAGCAGGCCGCCGATCGCGCCGCCGATCGCGCTGTCGATGGCGAGCAACAGTGCGATGCTGAGGGCCAGGATGAACACGCCCCCACCGGCCAGCGGCCCCAGGATCCCGAAGCCAAGCGAGCCCACGACGGTCACCAGGGCCGCGGCGATTATGGCCAGGATGACCCCGCCGATCGCGCCGGCCAGCAGGCCGTGCCAGGCCCCACTCCAGGTGCCCGAGGCGGCGATGTACCCCGCCACGAAGCCACCGATCAGCCCCGCGCCGATGTGACCGATGCCCGGGAGGAGAAACCCGAAGATACCCAGCAGGAACTCGACGCCGAATCCGATGCCGACCGCACGCCAATTCGTCATAGTCGTCGTTGGGTTCCGAACGGGGAAAAGTTCGCGGGTGGCCGATCAGGCGGCCGTGTAGGTCACGGTCACCTGCGCGGAGACACTGACCGGGCCGGCGTCGATTTCCGTTCCGCTGTCCTCAGCAGCGGCCGTCTGGAGGGTGTAGGGAACCACCGGTCCCGGGTTCGCCTCGGTGGTGATCTTCTGGGTGCCCGTAACCGTCAGGTTGGCACTCCCGGCGAGGGTCTCGGCTTGCACGCGAGCGTCGCTCATCGCTGCTTCGAGGGCGGTGTTCCGGAGCTCTGCCTGGGTCTCGTCGCTGAGCGTGAACCGGACGTCCTGGATGTCTGTGGCCCCGGCCGCGACGGCCGCGTCGATGGTTTCGCCCACGGCGTCGGTGTCACTCAGGTGGACTTCGATAGTCTGCCTGGCGACGTAGGTCGGTGTCTCGCTTTCGCCACTGTCAGTGGGGGGTCGCATGCGTTCGCCGATCCGGTAATCGGTGGTGCGGACCTGGTCGTCGGGAATACCCAACTCAGCAAGCCGGTCGGTGACAGCCGAGACGTTGTTTGCGACGGCGGCCCGGGCGGTGTTGGAGTCAGCGGCGGTTTTCTCGACGGCGAGTCGGAGGACTGCCGTGTCGGGAGCGGCCGACTCGCTGGCGCTGCCCGTGACGGTGATCGTTCGGTTCTGGTCGGTGGTGGTCTGTTCGGGTTGGTCCGAGACGGCCATGGCCAGCCCGGCGGTCCCGGCACCGGCGATCACGGCCACGGCGATGGCGATTGCGAGGATTGATCCACGATCCATATTGGGCTTGTGGAGGGGGATCGAGGTATAGTCGCCGAAGCCTCAAACCGCCCTTTGGTGGACCCGAGACAGAACGGTTAAACGGATCCGCGTGTGATTTTGTTTCGAGGGCCCGTAGCTCAGTTTGGATAGAGTACTTGGTTCCGGACCAAGATGTCAGGGGTTCAAATCCCCTCGGGTCCGCTCAGGTTCCGACGGACACTTCGCGGCCCCGATGTAGTCCCGGTCTTCCTCCCGGGACTCCCCTCGGGTCCGCTTCTGCGATCTGCAGAACTAATGAGACGTCGATTTGAAAATATCTCGATTGGGAAAAATTGCAGGGCCAAATGTTTATGCAGTCCTTCCCGTAATTACATGTGAGATGGCTCGTTCGAGTCGGAATGCCGACTCCCACAATGGCGAGATTCGCCTGTGGCGTGAAGAGGGGTGGTGGATTGCGAAAGATGTCGATACTGGAGTCACTACTCAGGGGGAAACCCGGGAAGTAGCCCTCGCCAATCTCGATGATGCCGTGCAACTTTTCGAAGACGAAACTGGACATGCTCCAACAGAAACCGAATTGGAAGCGATGGGGATCGATCCAGCGGCGAACACGACCGGGGACCAGGAACCGCCGGACATCTTGAAGTAGAATGAGTCGACGGACGTTCTCGGGGCAAGCGGTCCTGAAGGTGTTAGTGAATGTTGGCGATTTCGAATGGCGTCGAACGACAGGAGACCACGCCCAACTCTACTATGAGCATCCCACGAACGAGAACGATCGGAGGCACGTCACTGTCCCTCTTCACGACGAATTACGGGTCGGAACTCTCCGCGAGATAGCGGATCAGGCGGGTGCCAATAATTTCGATACCTTTTGTGAATGGATTGATGAGAATCGGTAAATGAACGAACCGACGCGTCTCTCCCGTTCTTAGAACCGATCCAGATACTGCCGCCGCTGCTCCATCTTGTCCTTTTCCGTCCGTGCGTCGTAATGAATTTCTCATATCTCTCCACTCACCGCTGCCCGGTCGGTGACCATGTCCTGTGGGACATCACTGGAGAGGTAGTGCGTGATTCCGCCTCGGCGGAAGGCATGCGAGGCCTCACTTGAGGGGCATGTCGACGACCTTTCGAAGCACTTCGCGGCCCCGATGTCGTCTCGGTCTTCCACCTGGGTCTCCTCTCGTCTCTTTCTGCGAGACAGCCCAACCCCGATCTACCGGTTCCCAGCACCTGATAACCGAGTTGGTTACTAAGGCCCCCTGTGTTTTTAGGATATCCTAGAATGAGCGATTCAGATCACGCCGCTCACATTGCCGAGTCGTCGACAGACCTCGTCGGGAATACGCCGCTGTTGCGTTTGGACGCCTTCGCGCCCAACCTCCTCGCCAAGGTCGAGTCGTTCAACCCGCTCTCCTCGGTGAAAGACCGCGTCGCGGTCGCCATGCTGGAGGCCGCCGAGGAAGCGGGCGAACTCGAGGACGGCACGACGATCATCGAACCGACCAGCGGGAACACGGGCATCGGGCTGGCCTACGCCGCCGCGGCGAAGGGATATGACCTGGTGTTGACGATGCCCGAATCGATGAGCGAGGAGCGCCGCACGCTGCTGCGGGCCCTGGGCGCGGACCTCGAATTGACTCCCGCGGACGGGGGCATGACGGGGGCGATCGACCGGGCCGCGGAACTCGCTGCGGAGAACGAGCCCGCGTTCGTCCCCCAGCAGTTCGAGAACCCGGCGAATCCGGGGGTGCACCGTGAGACGACCGGCCCGGAGATCGAGGCCGCCACCGACGGCGAGGTCGACGTCCTCGTCGCGGGGGTCGGAACTGGTGGGACTATCACCGGCATCTCTCAGTACTTCAAGACGGACCTGGGCCGGACGGACTTCGAGGCCGTTGCCGTCGAACCCGAGTCCTCGCCGGTGCTCTCCGGTGGCGAATCCGGAGGACATGGCATCCAGGGCATCGGCGCGGGATTCGTCCCGGACATCCTGGCGGTGGACCTGCTGGACGAGGTCCTCACCGTCACGACCGAGGAAGCCAAAACCGCGACCCGCGAACTGAGCCAGGAGACCGGGCTGCTGACCGGGATCTCCGCCGGCGCGGCACTCCACGCGGCGATCGAGGTCGCGAACCGTCCGGAGTACGCGGATAAGACGGTGGTGACCGTCCTGCCGGATACCGGCGAGCGGTACCTCTCGACTGATCTGTTCGAGTGATTCGAGGGCGGGTTTCGCTCTCGTGAAGTCGGCTCCACCACTGTTGGGAGAACAACCCTGCCGGCCACTCCGTTCTAAATTGATTTGAAACCACCACGATTAAGCCGCCAGCCGTTCAAGGATAATTTGGAATGGTCCCTCGTGGGCCACCCGAAGCCAGCCATGCACGTCGAAATCATCGGCCCGGGCTGTCCCCGGTGCAAGAAAGTCGAGCGGAACGTGAACCGTGCGGCCGACCAACTCGCGGAGGGTCCCGAGTCGATCTCGAAGGTCGAAGACGACATGGAGATCATCGAGCGCGGGGTCATGCACACCCCAGCGGTCGCCATCGACGGCGAAATCGTGATCGAGGGGGAGGTCCCCGACGTCGAGGAGTTGACCGAACTGCTGGCCGCCACCTGAGAAACACACTCTTTACTCTCTAACTCCTCTCCCCAATCGAATGGCCCAGGACGCCGACGCCTACCGGGTGGATTCGGACACGATGGCTCGCCTGAAGTCGATCGCGGCCGAGGAGGTCACCGAGTCGGTGACGATCTACAAGGCCCTCGCGGACGAGCGTCGCCTCCGGATCCTCCGGCTGCTCGTCGAGACCGAACTGTGTGTCTGTGATCTGGTCGAGATCTTCGATCTGGAGTACTCGAAGCTCTCCTATCACCTCAAACAGCTCCGCGAAGCGGGGCTGGTTTCGACCGATCGCGAGGGGAATTACGTGACCTACGAGCTCACGCCCACGGGACAGATCGCGGCCGAGGGGCTCGCGGGCTTTGAAAGCGAGTCCGGGTGACCCGGCCGAAAATCAGGCGACGTTGAATCCCCGGTCGAGCAGGAAGTCCTCGACGCGGTCGCGGTGATTGCCCTGGAGTTCGATCTCCCCGTCGTCGACGGTGCCCCCGCAGGCCATCTTCGATTTCAGGTCCGAGGATAGCGAGTCGAGGTCGACGTCGGTGGGGTCGAATCCTTCGATGACGGTGACTTCCTTTCCGTAACGGCGCTCGTCGATGCGGATCGAGATCTCCTGGGACTCCTTGGCGACGTCCTCACAGACACAGAGTTCCTCGGGCAATCCGCACGTCGAGCAGACTTCCGACATTACGGCCACAGATACACAAGCGATATATTAAACCCTGTCGACGGGGAAATCGCCATCCCTGGTCGAGCCGGCTGCCGGGATCGAGGCCCGGCAAGACGGGTGAGACTTAAGCACCGGCCCGATCAACGGACCGTATGGTCTGGCTCCTCGAGGATCTGCGTGCGGCCCTGGAGACCTTCGGGAGTGTCGCCGCGACCGATCCCATCTCCGCCCTCCTGTTACTCGCCGCCGCGCTCGTGTTCGCCGTGATCGCCGGCGTCGGCGGTGTCCTCGGGTTCGGGGCGCTCTCGAACACGCTCTTTGGCTGGCCCTGATTTCCCGTACTCCCACGCTTCGAGGGCCTGCCTGACGTAATCCGTCTCCCGGTCACGGAACAGTTTCTCGGTCGTTCCGTGCTCGCCGAACTCGAAGTCCCGAACCACCACGACGGGTGTCCCGCCAGCACCTTCGCCGCTCACCAGGTTCGCTGCCGCGGCGAGTTCGTCCGCCACGTTCTCGACCGTCACGGCGAGTTCGGTGCCGTCCCGGTCCTGCTCGCCCCGCCAGTCCCGGCCCACGGGCACCCCGTCCCAGCCGATCGCCACGCCACGCTGGCCCGTACGGAAGGGCCGACCCGAGGTATCCGTGACGATCACCCCGGGTGATTCTGCGAGTCCCGCTCGGATCCGGGCGGCGGATTCGCTGGGAGCTTCCGGCAGGAGTAACACGCCCGGGCCACCCGTGTTCGACCGATCGATGCCGGCGTTGACGCCCACGTGGCCGAATCGGGTGACCGCGAGCAGGAACGGTGCGTCGAGCACCAGTGACGTTGACTCCTCCAGGACGGCCTGGACAAAGCGGGGGTCCGTTTCCGAACCGGTGATCGACGCCAGTCGCTGGGCGATCGATCGGGCCCGCTCGGTCGGCTCGAAGCGAGCGAGGGACTGTCTCCGATCCTCCACCTTGGAGACGACCGTGCTCGCCACACAGACCACGTCATCGGGGCGCAGGTCGATTTGGGCCTCGATCGCCGCCGCGAGGTCGTCGCCGGGTTCGAACTCCGGCAATCCCGGGACGGCAAAGACCTCCATGGCAGGGCCCACTCCCGGCCCGGCTGAAAGCCTGCCGGTCCGAAACGAGTACCTCCTGGGGCCCGTAGCCCCGCCCATGGAGACGCGATCGGTCGTCACCGTGTTCCTGACGAACGGCGGGGAGGTGTTGCTCCTCCGGCGCAGCGAGGCGGTGGGCTCCTATCCGGGCCGCTGGGGTGGGGTCGCCGGCCACGTCGAACCCGGAGACGCCCCGCTTTCGGCCGCGAAGCGAGAAATCCGCGAGGAGACGGGCCTCGACGCCCAGGCCGTCACGCTCGTCTCCTCGGGCGAGCCCTTCTCGGTCACCGATCCCGACCTCGACGTCGAGTGGACGGTCCACCCGTTCCGATTCGAGACGGACACCCGGGACGTACAATCGAACTGGGAGACCACGGAGACCGCCTGGGTCCCGCCGCCGGCAATCTGTGACCGGGAGACGGTGCCCGACCTTTGGCGGTCCTGGGACCGGATTCGTCCCACAGTCGAGCAGGTTCGTGCGGACTCCGAAGCCGGATCGGCGACGCTCTCGAAACGAGCGCTCGAAGTCCTCCGGGACGAAGCGACCCTGATCGCGGCCGACGGCGGTGACTGGGACGACATCGCCCAGGTCGCCCTCGACCTCCGGACGGCTCGCGAGGCGATGGTTGTCCTGCAGGTACGGGTCGATCGGGTCATGGCCGAGGCCAGCGAGGATCGAACTCCGGATGCAGTCCGCAGGGCCGCGATCGAGGCACTCTCCCGGGCCGAATCTGCGGACCGGGCCGCCGCCGAACTGGCCGCGGAGCGAGTCGAGGGGCAGACCGTCCTCACGCTCTCCCGGTCCGGGACGGTCGAGCAGGCGCTCGAACGCGGCTCGCCCGAGACCGTCTGGGTACCCGTCTCTCGGCCGGGTCGAGAGGGCCGGGAACTGGCGAGTGACTTGGCCGAGGCGGGCCTGGACGTTCGGCTCACGAGCGACGCAAACATCCCTGGAGCCGTCAGCGAGGTCGACGTGGTGCTGCTCGGCGCGGACACCCTGCTCGCGAACGGCGACGTCATCAACAAGGTCGGGACGACGGCGGCCGCACTCGCCGGAACTCACTTCGATGTCCCCGTCTCCGTCGTCGCCGCGACCGCGAAGATCAGCCCGTCAGAACAGCCGCCCGATCTGACGGACGGCGGGGCCGACCACGAACAGTTGTCGGCCCCCGAGTCGGTCACCGTCGTCGATCCGATCTTCGAGCGCACGTCTGCAGCCCTGTTCGACGGGTATCTTACGGAGGACGGTGTTCTCGATGCGGATGCCATCTCGGAGTACGCAGCGAATCACGCGCAGGCCGCCGCCTGGAAGCAATCGTTAACCGGCCCGAGTGCTAACGACGGCCCGGGGCGACAGTGACGAGGAGTTACCCCCTCCGAGCCCCTTGTGACGAGGCTTTTCACCCGAGTCGCCCCTCGATTCAGGAGAAGAACTGTTTGAGCTCTTCCTGCTTTGCCGCCTCGAACTGTGCGTTCACGGCGTCCTGGAGGGCCTGAATCCGGCCCTGTTTTGCCGAGATCGGGGCGATGATGTCCTGCCACTGGGTCCAGGGGGGCATCATCCCAAGCCGGTCGGCGATCTCGTCCAGCCGCTGGTCCCGATCCTCGACCTTGTCGATCTTGTTCACCGCCACGACCGGCTGGATGCCGAGTTCCTCGAGCAGGGAGAAAAACTCTACGTCGTGTGGGAGTTCCTCTCGTTCCAGGTGGCGGTCGATGATGTCCACGGCGGCCTTCCCGTCGAGGACGAGTACGCCCACGAGGATCTTCTCGGCGTGGGCCTCCAGGTACCGGACCACGTCGGTTTTGATCTGCTCGCGGGTCTCCTCGGGCACGCCCGACATGAAGCCAAAACCCGGCAGGTCGGTGATGACGAAGTCCTCGCTCGCCCAGTCGTAGTGGTTGGGGCGGCGGGTGACCCCCGGGTTGCGGCCGGTGTCGAAGGTGTGGCCGGTCAGCTGCCGCATGAGTGTCGATTTCCCCACGTTGGACCGGCCCACGAGTACCACCTCCATCGAGCGGTCCGGTCGCGTCTCGAACATACCCCCGCTATCCGCTCGGGGGGTTTACGGGTTGTGGCCCGCATGTTGGCTGAAGGCTTAAGCCCCCGACCGCCGATTTTGGGGGCGTGCGCCTGGTCCAGATTGCGGTGCCGACGGGGAAACGAGGGGCGGTCCTCGAGACCCTCGACTCCCTCGACATCGAATACGTCGTCTCCGAGGAGACCGGCTCGCGGGACAAATCCGCCGTCGTCCACTTCCCGCTTCCGGCGTCGGCCGTCGAGGACGTGCTCGACGAACTGCGCGAGATAGGGATCGATGACGAGGCGATCACCGTCGTGGTCGAGGCCCAGACTATCGTCTCGCGGAAGTTCGACGCGTTGAAGGAGCGATACGAGGAGGAGAACGAAGAGGATTCGGCCAAGATCGCTCGCGGGGAAATCGTGGCCACGGTCGACGGGTTGGCCCCCAACATCTCGACGTACGTGATTCTGTCGGTCATCAGCGCCATCGTCGCCACCGCGGGGATCCTGCTCGACTCGCCGGCGGTGGTCGTCGGCTCGATGGTGATCGCCCCACTCATCGGTCCGGCGATGGCCACGAGCGTGGGTTCCGTGGTCGCCGACCGGGAGATATTCGTCCGCGGGGTGACCCGCCAGGCGATCGGGTTCGGCGTCGCCATCCCCGCGGCCGCGCTGTTTGCGCTCTTCGCGAAGTCGGTCAACCTCGTCCCGCCAGGGATCGATCTGCTGGCGATCGAGCAGGTCAGCGGCCGACTCTCGCCGGACTTCCTCTCACTCGCGGTCGCCCTGGGAGCAGGGGTGGCCGGGGCGTTGAGCCTCTCGACCGGCGTGTCGACGGCCCTGGTCGGTGTCATGATCGCCGCGGCCCTGATCCCCCCGACCGCGGTCATCGGGATCGGTATCGCCTGGGCGATGCCCCAGGCCGTCCTCGGGGCGTCGGTCCTGGTTCTGGTGAACGTCCTCTCGATCAACCTGGCTGCCCTTCTCGTGTTGTGGTACGAGGGGTACCAGCCGGAGGACTGGTTCCAGCTATCCGAAGCGCGGACGGCCACGCTCAAGCGGATCGCCGTCCTGGCCGTCGCGATCGCCGCCCTCTCGGTGTTCCTGGGCGCGACGACGCTCGCGACCTACCAGAACGCGACCTTCGAGGATCAGGTACAGACGGAAGTCGAGGGCACGCTCGCCGGAATCGAAGACGCGGAACTGCTCGAAGTCGAGTTCAAGCACCGACAGACGCTGCTCTACCGTGACGTCGACGGTGTCGTCGTCTCGGTCGGGGTCAGGGCAGGGGACTCCCCACCGGAAGGCCTTGCAGCGGACCTCGCTACCCGGATCGAAACGGAGACGGGCCAGTCGGTACCCATCGAAGTGCGATACCTGGCGATCGAACGGGCCGGGTGATCAGCGCTCGAAGGGCAACTCGATATCGACGTCGAGTCGTTCGATCGCGGCCTCGAGGACTTCCGTGGGTGTCTCGCCCACGATCTCCCCCGCGGTCTCACTCGGGATCGTCAGGTAGTGATCGGCCTCGATTTCTTCTGAGAGGTCGGCCTTGCTACAGACCACGATCATCGGCGCGTCGACGGTCGCCTCGATTTCGGCCTGCAATGCCTGCTGATCTTCGAGGGGATACCCACAGGTCTCGCTCGGATCGTAGAAGTAAAGCACCAGATCGGCGACGTGGGCGAGCGCGCTCGTGGCCTGGGACTCGATCTCGTTTCGCTCGCTTGCCGGCCGGTCCAGGAGTCCCGGCGTATCGACGATCTGGTAGGTCAGGTGGTCCCGCTCGACGTGGCCGACGTTGATCCCCGTGGTGGTAAAGGGGTAGGCGGCCGTCTCGTTGTGAGCGCGGGTCACGCTGTTGACGAAGGCCGTCTTCCCGACGTTGGGATAGCCCGCGACCGCGATGGTCGGGATCTCGGGGTCGATGTCGGGGAGTTTCGAAAGTGTGTTCCGGGCCTCGCCGATGGCTTCCAGGTCCGCCGCAACCTCGTTCATGACCGAGCCCATTCGGGCAAAGGCCTGCTGACGGATCTTCTTCGCGGCGTCGGCGTCGCCTTTGGGGAGTCGACCGATGTATTCCCGGCCGAGTTCGTGTGTCTTGTGCCCGGCCCAGGAGACCTCGGAGAGATGCTGGCGGAGATCATCGACACCCACGAGCGCGTCGGCGAGCTCGTAGTAGAAGGGATCGAGGGTCTCGAAGTCCGGCCAGTCCCGGACGACGTACTCGAGGTTGTCGCTGAGGACGTTCGAAGCCGTCTGCAACATCGACTGCTGGGCCTCGACGCCGTGTTTGGCCCGGCCGGCCCGGGCCGCCCGCGAGAACGCCGTGTCGAGGAGCTCCGAGGCGGTGGGCGTGGTCTGGAGGTCCTCGAAAATCATGTTCCGGGATAGCCGCCGGGCACGTATAAGCCCGTTTATTGCCCGTTATTCTCGGCGGGTTTCGAGTTCCGCGAGCAGGTCTTCGGGTTCCATGTCCTGCATGGCGAGCAACACGAGCAAATGATAGACCAGATCGGCGGATTCGTGGGCGATCTCCGCTTTGTCCTCGTCTTTGGCCGCCAGGATGAGTTCGGTGGTCTCCTCGCCGAGTTTCTCCAGCACCGCGTTCTCGCCTTTCTTGTGGGTGAAAAGCGACGCCGTGTAGGAGTCCTCGGGCAGACGCGCTTTCCGGTCCTCGATCGTCTCGAAGAGGGCCTCGAGGATCGCTTCGCTCATATGTCCGTGACCTCCCGGATGTCCTCCAGATCGTCGAACTCCTCGGGGGCCCGCCCGCCGGTCTCGAAGACCGACTCCGCGATGCCGATGGGCGCGTCGGTTCGGGCCGCAAGGGCCAGCGAGTCGCTCGGCCGGGCGTCGATGACGGCGTCCGCACGCGGCGTGTTCAGGTGCAAATCGGCGATGTAGGTCCCCTCCTCCAGACCGGTGACGACCACCCTCTCGACCCGGCCGCCGAGTTCCTCGATGATGTCGAGCGTGAGGTCGTGGGTCAGCGGGCGGCCGATGTCCCGGGCGTCCAGGCCGCGGGCGATGCTGACCGCCTCGTCAAAGCCGATGAAGATGGGGAGAACGTCAGTCCGGTCTTCGACCCCCAGCAGTACCACCGGAACCGGCCCCTCCGCCGTTCCGGCGACCCGCACCCCGTCGATATACGCATCCATGACAGCCCCTGGGAGTCCCAGGTAGAAATGATGCCCGTTCTCTCAGAACGAGACGATAGTCAGGATCCGGACGAGAATACCAAAGAGGGCGCCGAAGGCGACGATGGTCTTCGGGTCCATCGTGATCGCATTCGAACCCTCCGAGTCGAAGTACCGGACCAGGCCGGCACTGGACATCAGGCCGCCGGAGTTCTGTCCGCTGCTCATAGACAGAGAAAAGCGGGAGACGGGCCTAAAGCTTTCGGGCTGGGGACGGGACGGTAACCCTTATGCGAGCGGCGGAGGTACCACGGATCGATGGCCGAGGTAACCCTGATCGACTTTCACGCCGACTGGTGTGGGCCCTGCAAGACCCAGGACCCGATCATCGAGGAGCTCGAAGCGGACTACGCCGATTCGGTGACCTTCGAGTTCGTCGACGTCGATGCGAACCCCGACATGGCAAACGAGTATCAGGTCCGCTCGATCCCCACGGTGGTCGTCACGGCCGGCGACGAGGTAATCGAGCGCTTCGTCGGCGTGACCCAGCGCGAACCGATCGAGGAGGCCCTGCAGTCCGCCGGCGCGTAGTTACTGAATTTTCAGCCCGAGTCCGTGGGCGTCGTTTTCCGCACCCAGCGTGAGCAACAGCGGCGTGAGTGACTCTACCGCCGCGGCGTTCCCGAGCCCACCCGCTGTGAGAGTTCCCAGTCCGTCGATCGATTCGGCTACCTCCCTGACCTGTGCGACGGCGTCCGCACGATCCCCGAAGACGAGCGTGTCGAAATCCAGAGTGGCGTCCAGGTCGGCGAGTCGACCCGCCGGAAGCGTGTGAAAGGCCCCGACGACTGGGTTCGGGTCGGGCGTCCGCTCTCGAACGAGTGCGGCGACACTTCCCTGAGGTGGCGGTGCGTAGCTCATGCCGTCCTCGCCGCGTTCCATTCCGACCGCTGGGGTCACCACGATGGCCGTCTCTGCCAGCCGGTCTTCGACCATCGAAAGGAGGTCGCCGAGGTGATAGGGTGAGACGGCCAGGACGACGATGTCGGCCCGGGCGGCGGCCGCCCCGTTCTCGAAGCCCGAAATCGAGGTGGTCCCATCGAGTCGGGCCGCATACTCGCTGGCGGCCTCGCGAGCCTGGTCCGGGTCCCGGGACCCCACGAGCAGGTCGTGGTCCGTATCCCGGCCCCACCGGAGGGTCAGTCCCGCACCGAGGTCACCAGTCCCACCGAGCAGCGCGATTTGCATGCTCCGACTCACTGGCCCATCGGCGAAAAGCGTGGCGGCGACTCAGACCGATTCCAGGATCGCCGGCAACTCGTTGACCGTCTCCACCACCGCCGCGGCCCCGACCGACTCGAAGGCTGCTCGCCCACTCGCACCTGCGAGCCCGCCCGTGAGCACGCCGATTCCGTAGTACTCGCGTCGCCGATCGCGCTCGGTCGCGTTCACGGCCGTTCGCACGTCGTCCCGGGTGTCCCCGGCGAAGGCGAGTGTTTCGGCACCCGTCCGTTCGGCGACCTGGATCAGGGCCGTGGGGTCGGGTTTGCCCGACCAGTCCTCCATCGCGTAGAGCCGATCGGCGGGCACCGAGAGCCCGACTCGGTCGAGGGCCAGGTGGGCCTCGGCCCGGGGGCGTCCCGTCACGACTCCGATCTCGAAGTCCGCTGTCAGGGACTCGATCGTCGCCGGTTCGATCAGAATCGGCTCGTCCGCCATGAAACCTGCTGGGGGCAGGTCCAGGTCGCCCGTCGATCCAGTATACAGGTCCGGCTCGCCCCCTTCCAGGTCACGGTACCCCGACGGCCCGAGATACAGCTGCTGGAACACGTCCCGGAGCCGATCCGGGTCCCACGCCCCGAACACCGCGGTCGCTTCGCCGCCGAGCGCGTCACGAACGACGGCCTTCGCGCCGTCCAGGCCGCCGCCCTGCTCGGCGACGTGCTCGGTGAATTGCGTCACGTTCTGGTCGAGGCCCCGATCCCGGGCCAGCACGAACAGCGCGACGGCGTCCGAGAGGACCCAGTCGTTGTTGAACCCGCCGGCGTCTTTGAACGATTGGACTGCGGTCCGGGGAATCGTCTCGCCCACCAGGAGTTCGACACTCCGGACGATGGCCCGTCGATACGAGTTCGAGACGTCCACGAGGACCCCGTCGATGTCGAGGACGACCGCGTCGACCTGCATACCCGAGCCTGGCGGGGATGGCCGAAATCAGTTGTGGGTCCGGTCGCGTCGGTCCGAAGCGTTGTGGACGTACACCGGTCCCGTTTCGGTGTCCTGCATGCGAGTCGGGATGAGAACGGGATCGCCCCCGAGCGTGGTGAAATAGAGCGGGATCGACGCGGTGTCGGCGAGATCGGCTGCCGGTCGCTGGAGTTCGGGGGGCAGTCGCAGGGCGTAGATCGCGTCCACGTCGCCATAACCCGTCCAGGTCGGGTCGGTCACGTCGTCCAGGACGAAGTCCACGCCCGCCGGCACGTCCCGTCGAACTCGGTCGACGGCGGTCACGGCGACCCCGCGATCGACGAGTTCCGCCGCGACCGTGGTTCGGAAACCGATCCCCACCTCGACCAGCCGGTCATGACCGTCGAGCAATTTCAGCAGACCGGTCGGCAATCGACTCACGGCGGGATGTTTATGGCCGATGGGGCGAAAACCCTTCCCATGCGCGTCGATCTGGTCCCGATCGGGGAGGTCCCCGCGCCGGTCAAGCGAGAGGCCTCCGCGGTTCTTCGCTCAGTCTACGATGCCTCCGTGTCTATCGCGACCGACCAGGACCTCCCCCGGGATGCTTACGACAGCGGGCGCGACCAGTACCGCGCCGAGGCGTTCATCGACCTGGCGGCCGAGGCCGCCCCCGGGGACCGGGCAGTCGGGCTGACGACCCAGGACCTCTACTACCGTCGGCGGAACTACGTCTTCGGCCTGGCCTATCTGGACGGCCGAAGCTGTGTGGTCTCGACGAACCGGCTCGGAACGTCCTCGGACGGCGGCTTCTCCCAGCGGTCGCCGGAGGCCGTGTTCGGTGACCGGGTCCGGAAGGAGGTCGTCCACGAGGTCGGACACATGCTCGGGCTCGATCACTGTGACAACAACCGCTGTGCGATGAGTTTCTCGCCGACGGTCCAGGAGGTCGACCGGAAGGAAGAGACCCTCTGTGGTACCTGTCAGCGCGAACTCTTCTGAGCCGGTGCGAAAACTTGCCGCGATCCATGGAACAAGACCTAAGGGTCCCTCTCGAATGAGTGAGAACGATCAGCATGCCCGAAGACGAAACCGACGGCGCAATCGAAGCCCGTCTCGCCGAACAGGAGTACTTCCGGCCGCCGACCCGCTTTGTCGGCCAGGCAAACGAGACCGACCCCGCGGTCTATGACCGCTTCGAGGAGAATTACCCCGAGGCCTACGCCGAGTGGGCCGACCTGCTGGAGTGGAACTCGCGCTGGGACACGGTCCTCGATGACTCGAATCCCCCCTTCTACGAGTGGTTCAAAGGCGGGACGCTCAACGCCTCGGTCAACGCGGTCGACCGACACCTCCCCGAGCGAAAGGACCAGACGGCCCTGCTCTGGGAGGGTGAGCCCGGCGACACCGAACGCATCGCCTATCAGGACCTCTATCGCCGCGTCAACGAGATGGCGGCGGTCTATCAGGAGGTCGGCGTCCGCGAGGACGACATCGTCACGCTGCACCTGCCGATGGTCCCGGCCCTGCCGATCTCGATGCTCTCGGCGGCCCGCATCGGGGCCCCACACTCCGCGGTCTTCGGCGGGTTCTCCGCGCAGGCCCTGGCGGACCGGATCGACGACGCCGACTCGGACGTGGTCGTCACGATCGACGGCTACTACCGCCGCGGGGAGTTCCTCGATCACAAGGCCAAAGCCGACGAGGCCCTCGAACTCGCGGAGACCGACGTCGAGACGGTCCTGCTCTTCAAGCGCGAGGACGAACTCCACCCCGACGTCGAGATCACGAGCGAGGATCCCTACGTCCTGGTCGATGAAGTGCTGGAGCAAAAACAGGGCGCACGCGTGGATCCGGTCGAGCGGGACGCCGAGGACCCCCTGTTCCTGATGTACACCTCGGGGACGACCGGCCAGCCCAAGGGGACACAGCACCGGACCGGCGGCTATCTGGCTCATGCCACCGCGACCTCGAAGTACGTCCTCGACATCGAACCCGAGGACACCTACTGGTGTTCGGCCGACATCGGGTGGATCACCGGGCACTCCTATATCGTCTACGGGCCGCTCTCGCTGGGAACGACCAGCGTGATGTACGAGGGCGCACCGGACGCCCCGGACAAGGGCCGGATCTGGGAGATAGCCGAGAAGTACGACGTGGACATCTTCCACACCTCGCCCACCGCCGTGCGGATGTTCATGGAGTGGGGCGAGGAGATCCCCGCGCAGTATGACTTTGACTTCCGGCATATGACCACGGTCGGGGAACCGATCCAGCCCGAGGCCTGGCTCTGGTACTACGAGCACATCGGCGGCGGGGACGCGGTCATCGTGGACACCTGGTGGCAGACCGAGACCGGCGGCCACCTCATCACGAACCTGCCCGCGCTCAAGGACATGAAACCCGGCTCGGCCGGCCATCCGGTACCGGGTGTCAAGCCCGCGGTCTACGACGACCAGGGCCACCCGATCGAGAAGGGCTCGGCGCGGGCCGGCAACCTCGTCATCGAGCGGCCCTGGCCGGGCATGCTCCAGACGGTCTATGGCAACGACGAGCGGTTCATCGACGAGTACTGGCGGGAGTTCTCCGAGACGGACAGTGATGACCCCGCGGACTGGGTCTACAAGGCCGGGGACGGGGCCGTGCAGGCCGACGACGGGTACTTCCGTATCCTCGGGCGGCTGGACGACGTGATGAACGTCGCCGGCCACCGGCTCGGGACGATGGAGCTAGAGAGTGCAGTCGCGGAGGTCGAGGCCGTGGCCAACGCCGCGGTCGCGGGCCGTGAGGACCCACAGAAGGGCACGGTTCCGGACGTGTATGTCACCCTGCGGGACGGCTACGAGGAGAGCGAGGAGGTGCGTGCGGAGATCGTCGCTTCGATCGAGGACCAGATCGGGAAGTTCGCCCGCCCGGCCAACGTCTGGCTGGTCGAGGAACTCCCACAGACCCGCTCCGGAAAGATCATGCGACGGCTCCTGGAGGACATCTCGAACGACGAGGAACTGGGCAACACGACGACGCTGCGGGACCCGAGTGTCCCCGAACGGATTCGGGAACACATCGACCACTGACTCACCCGGTGTAGTAGTACTCGCCGTCCCGGCGCTGCTGCCGGTCGAGTTGACTGCCCGGCTTGTTGATCCGCGGCCGGCCCATCCGCTCGTCGCGACGGAAGGTGACCGAGAGGTTTTCGAGGAACGTGTTCATCCCCTCGCGCATGTTCATCGCCGGGCTGGCGTGCCCCCGTTCGGCGGGCTCGCCGTCGAAGACGAGCAGCCGATCCGCGAGCAGGTCGATCACGTAGATGTCGTGGTCGATGACCATGACCGTCGTCTCGTGGTTCTCCGCGTAGCGGCGGATCGCCCTGGTCGCGAGCACTCGCTGTTCGACGTCGAGGTGCGCGGAGGGCTCGTCGAGCAGGTAGAGGTCGGCGTCCCGGGAGAGCGTGGCCGCGATGGCGACCCGCTGGCGCTCCCCGCCGGAGAGATCGACGAGTAGTTGATCCATGATATCCCCGAGACTGAGCGGGTCGCCGATCTCGGTCTGCCAGTAGGAGCTGCCCACGTCCGAGGAGATGTCCCGGAGGAACGTCTCGACGGGAATGTGCTGGTTGGCCTCGACGTACTGGGGCTTGTACGCGATGTCCAGATCCAGATCCACGCTCCCGGAGTCGGGTTCGAGTCGGCCCGCGAGTAGCTTCGCGAAGGTCGACTTCCCGATGCCGTTCGGGCCGACGATGCCAAGCACCTCGTTCTGGTGGACGACCCCGCCATCGACCGAGAGGGAGAACTCCCCGTCGCCGTAGGACTTCTCCAGGTCCGGGTACTCCACGAGCACGTCGGCGTTCGAGACCGGTCGCGGGGCGTGGGACTCGAACTCGATGGCCTCCGGCCGGACCCGCATGTTCTCGTTCTCCAGATAGCCGTCGAGGTACTCGTTGATGCCGTTGCGAACCGGTTTGGGGGGCGTGATGACCCCGAAGACCGACGGTTCACCGTAGGCCACGTGGAGGTTGTCTGCTAAGAGATCCAGGACGGCCAGGTCGTGTTCGACCACCAGGACCGCCCGATCTTCCTCCTCGGCGAGTTCCCGGACCAGCCGGGCCACGGCGATCCGCTGGGTGATGTCGAGGTACGGGGTGATCTCGTCGAGGAAGTAGAAATCGGCATCGCGCAACAGCGCGGCTGCGATGGCCACGCGCTGGAGTTCGCCGCCGGAGAGACTTTCGATCTCCTGGTCGAGGACCGGGGTGACCGAGAGCCGGTCGGCGATCGATTCCAGTTCGCCCCGTTCGTCGGTCGCTGCGAGCAGCTCCCGGGCGGTCCCCGAGAACTGATCGGGGATGCGGTCGATGTACTGGGGCTTGCGCGAGACCGTCACGTCGCCATCCCGGACGGCGACGAGGTAATCCTGGAGGGCCGTCCCCCGGTACTCGTCGATCACGGCCTCCCAGTCCGGCGGGTCGCCGATCCGGCCCAGGTTGGGCGTGATCTCGCCGGCCAGGGCCTTGACCGCGGTGGACTTCCCGATCCCGTTCGGGCCCAGCAGCCCGGTTACCGTGCCGCTCTCGGGCATCGGCAGCCCGTACAGGGCAAAGGCGTTGTCCCCGTAACGGTGGGTCGGCTCCTCGTCGAGTTCCTGTGGCAGGTTGAGGATCTCGATCGCGTCGAAGGGGCACTTCCCTACGCAGATCCCACAGGTCTCGCCCAGACAGATCTCCTCGGAGATCCAGACCTGGTCGGGTTCGCCCTCGAAGGGCTCGTCCTCGTCGTAGTGCTCCGAACGGGCCAGGATACAGTCCTTGCCGGTGCGATTTGGGGGGCAGTAATCGATACACTCGTAGTTACACCGGTCGGGTTGACACCGCTCGAGGTCGACGGTGGCGATACTGTCACTCGCCATACTAGAGTGTGACGCCGGTCGTCAGGAAGACGCCCCAGGTCACGAACCACAGCGAGAAGGTCATGAAGGCGTTGAACAGGTGGTCTTTCGCGCCGAACTCGCTCACGTCGATGCCGAGCAGTCGCAGCACGCCGATGTTAGCGATCAGCGCCCCCACCATGATCGCCAGGCCGAGCTGATCGGTCGCACTCGTCGCGAGGGCCGCGGACGCCACGCCGGCGAGGACCCCGCCGAGTGCGGTCTCGGTCGTGATGACGACCGACCGGAGGTGGCCGGTCATCCCCGCTTTCTCGGTACTCATGTCTGTGTACTCGGTGTGCCGGCCCAAAAGCCGTTCGTTCCCGCTTTCCACCACATCAATTGGGCCCGTTCCTTATTCGGTTCTCGTGACTCTGTCCATCTATGACAGACCAACCCTGCCTCGACGAACTGCCCCCCAGTGCCAAGCTGGTCTATAAGGTCCTCGAGTACGACGGCCCGCTGACCCAGAAGCGCATCGTCGAGGAGTCGATGCTCTCAGCTCGCACGGTCCGTTACGCGCTGGACCGCCTCGATGACTGCCAGCAGATCGAGGAGCAGGTGTACTTTCAGGACGCCAGACAGAGCCTCTATCAGTTGCGATCCCCCGCCGAGCGGACCGAAGAGTCCAGTGCCGAGGCCGAACTGGCCTGATCACTGCACGGTGATCATCTCTTCGCGGTCGATCGCCCGTTCGAGTTCCTCGGCGATGGCGCTGCCCCGGGAGACCTGAATCTCGCCGCCGCGCCCGACTGTGGCCGTGAAGAGATATTCGCCGTTGGCCTGGACCTCGACGGTCTCCCCGGCCCCGCGCTCCTCGACCGGCACGATGATGTGCTGGGTGGTGATCTCCGGGGTGACGATCTCGCCCTGGGTTTTCGATTCGGATTCGGTCGTCGGCTGATCCTCGAAGGTTCGCACGTCGATGTCGATCCCCAGCCGGTTCTCGATCTCCCGAATGCGCTTCCCGTCCCGGCCGATGACGTGTGAGATGTCGTCCGTATCGACGTAGACGATCGCCGAGTTCGGGCTCTGCACGTCGACCTCGACCGGGCCCTCGGCGGCCGCGCGGATCTCCCGTTCGATCTCGCCCTCGGCCAGCTGATCCACGCCCGATTTCGACGCCTCGGCCCCGTCCAGGGGAACGGTGACGACCTGCCGGTTGAAGGTGTAGATCTCGTAGGCCGGCGTCCCGGTCTCGAAGTCCCGGATGACGATGACTGGGCGGGCGAGGTCCTCCTCCATCAGCCCCGCCGGGACCTTGACCTCGGTCGTCACGTCGTACACTGTTTCGACTGCCCCGGCCTCGATGAAGACGACGGTGTCGACGACCTGGGGGATCATCCCGAGTTCGACCCGGCCGACCAGCCGCTGGAGAGCGTCGATGGCCCGCGTGGCGTGGACGACGCCGATCATGCCCACGCCCGCCAGTCGCATGTCGGCAAAGACCTCGAAGTCCTCGGTCTTGCGCACCTCGTCGTAGATGGTGTAATCCGGCCGCACCATCAAAAGCGAGTCGGCCGTCGCGGCCATATCACCATCCAGAGCCGTGTACTGGGTGATCTCGGGCCCGACCTGGAGGTCGCGGGGTCGCTCCATGGTCTTGACGGCGTTGTCGTTCTCGACGAGGAACTCCGCGACCGCCTGGGCGAAGGTTGACTTCCCGGCCCCGGGCGAGCCGGCGACGAGCACGCCACGCTGGCGTTCCAGCAGTCGAGATCGTAGCTCTTCGGCGTGATCGTAGTCGGCGAGATCGGTCTTCGCGATCGGTCGGACCGCGGTGATCTCCCAGCCATCCGCAAAGGGCGGGCGGGCGAGCGCGATCCGGTAGTCCCGGAACTGGACGATCTTCATCCCGATCTCGTCGATCTCGATGAAGCCCTCGGGGCTCGCGCGGGCGGTCTCCTCGATGTCGTGGCTCCACTCCTTGAGATCGTCCTCGGTCGAGACGGTCTCGTCGATGATCTCGTAGTGCATCTCGCCGATGGCCCCGCGTTTGGCCATCGGTCGCGTGCCGGCCTTGAGGTGGACCGACATCGTCTCCTCGTCGAAGAAGGACTCGATCTGCAGGGACTCGGTGTCCCGGCCCTTCGGTTCGACGTACTCCGCGTCGATGCCTTTGGCCTCGGCGACCTCGGCCTGGACGATGTCGGAGGTGAACAGGGTCGCGCCCCGCTCCTGGGCGACGTCACGAATCAGGGCGTCCATCGCGCCCGCGGCGGCCCGCTCGATCTCGCTCTCCTCGGCCCGCTCGCCGACGTACTCGACCTCGATCTCGCCGTCCGCTTCGAGTTCGATCAGGGTCTGGAGCTCTTCGAGGCCGTCCCAGCCGGTGTCCCGGCCGGCGTTTGCCTGATATTCGAGTTCGCCGACGACCGCCTCGGGGACGACGATCGTCGCCCCGGCGTACGTGCCGGCTCGCACCCGCTCCGAAACCCGGCCGTCGATGATGACACTCGTGTCCGGGACGATTTCCATACCGGGAGATAGCGTCGGCGCGTTGAAAAGGATGTTCAACCGAAAAACCGGGATCGAGACGGCAAGCAATCCAACTGGCCGATACAGTTAAGTGGGTGGTATGCCATAACACACCTTGTATGTCGAGTGCAGAGGCTCCCGACGACGGTCTCATCGACCAGTTCCTCGAATCCAGAGGTCACGACACGGCATCGTGGGACCAGAACTATAACAAAAAGCAGTGCCCGAAATGTGGGGGCCTCCACGACGTAGCGGCGACACAGTGTTCGGTCTGTGGCTGGGCACCGTAGCAAACTGAAACGACTGCGGTTTTTTCCGGCGAGGAGCGGGTAATCAGTGTATCGGCCCCGGGCAGAAAAATTCGTGTAGTCGGCACATCTAAGTTAGATGACTCACAACATTCCAGTGAACGATGCCGGAGTGCCAAAACTGTGGATCCTTCGTAACCGAGGCGTACGTCCGGGTGTTCACCCCCGACGGAGTGGCTCAACCGCGTGTCTGTCCCAACTGCGAGGACAAGATACGGGACGGCGCGGAGGTGCGTGAGGCCCGTTCGACCCGCAGATCGTGATCGGCACCGAGACACGGCACTTATAGGCCCCTGGGCCCTGTTACTGTGTGATGACCGACACGGAGCCGGTGGTCACCCGTCTCTTCGGGGGCCCCGGGAGCGGCAAGACGACGGCACTCCTCGATCGCGTCGAGGACTTACTCGACCGGGACGGCGTGACGATGCGGGACGTTCTGGTCGTCTCGTACACGCGAGCGGCCGCCGCGGAGGTTCGCGAGCGGTTGGCCGAACGCCTCGATGAGAATCCCCGGGCGCTGAAGGGCAACGTCTCCACGATGCACGCGAAAGCCTATGACCTCCTCAACCTCTCGCGAGGGGACGTCGTGGGCGAATCCGAGAAGGAGGAGTTCTGTGAGGACTATGGCATTCCCTACGAGGACGAGTACGCCTCGGGCTCCCGGCGAACGGCCCGCTCGACCACGCTTGGCAACAAGATCATCGCGACCAGCCAGTGGCTCCAGCGAACCCAGCGGGAGGTTGCGGACTGGTATGACATTCCCTTCCAGTGGAACGACGAGGAGGTTCGTCTCCCGCCCGACATCGACCCCAACGCGCAGGTCGGCAACAAGTACACTCCGACCTGGCCCAGTTCCGATGACCGCGTGGACGTCCCGGAAGCGATCCGTGCCTGGCGGGCCTACAAGGGCGAACACGGCCTGGTCGGCTTCGCCGACATGCTCGAACGGGTCGCCGAGCGCTCGCTTCTGCCCAACGTCGACCACCTGGTGATCGACGAATTTCAGGACATCACCCAGCTCCAGTACGCGGTCTACGACGAGTGGAAACCCCACATGGACACCGTCTTCATCGCCGGGGACGACGACCAGGTCGTCTACGCCTGGCAGGGGGCGGACCCGAAACTCCTCCTCGAAGAGGAGGGCGAAGACGTCATCCTGGAGAACTCCTACCGGCTTCCCTCGAACGTGCTGGAAGTCGTTCAACAGGAGATCGAACACATCGACGAGCGCCAGGAGAAGGACCTGAAACCCCGGACCGAGGGTGGCTCGGTCGAGGCCGTGGAGAGTCCCTCCGTGCTCGATCTGGTTCGAAACGTTCGCCGCACGGTCGAGACGGGCGAGGACGAGACGGTGATGGTCCTCTTCCGGGCCCGCTATCAGCTCTTTGACTTCGTCGAGGAGTTCATCGACGAGGGCATCCCCTTCCGGGCGCTCACCGACCAGCGGCTCTGGACCGACCGACTCACCGACTACGTCCGGGCCATCGAGGCTTTGGACCGCGACGAACCTGTCGACGGCCTCCAGGCTCGCCGGCTGGTCGACATGCTGCAGGCCTCGGCGTTTGGCACCGGCGACCGCAACGACATGCGTGACGAACTCGACGAGCGCGAGGAGGCCGCCGATGTCGAGGACATCCGGAAATTAGAGATCGAACCGGACGTGGTGCGAGACTACGCGCCCTTCGTTCCGGCACCGGCCGCCGCGGCGGACATGCTGCGGAAAGTCACCCGCTACCAGCGCCAGTCCATCGACGCGTACTTCCGCGGGGACTACACCGGCGCGGATCCCAACCAGGTTCGGGTCGGCACGATCCACAGCGCCAAGGGCCGCGAGGCCGATCACGTCTTCGTGGCGACCGACCTCACCGAGAAAGTCGTCGAGCAGATGGCCGCGTCCGTCGGCGACGACCTTCCGGAGGGCCTGGAGTTCCCCAAACGGGGCGGCACCGTCCCGTATCTCACGGACAACGAGCGCCGGGTGTTCTACGTCGGGATGAGTCGGGCCCGGAACCGACTGGTTCTCCTTCAGAACCTGATCGACGGGGCCCCGACCCTCCCGATCGACGTCCTGCTCCACGGCGAGCCAACGGGCGAAACCCTGGCGGATTCCGTCCAGGCCAAGAGTCAGGTCTCGCTGATCCAGTAGGTCGGAAGGGACAGGGCTTTGGCCCCGACAGCCCGAGCACGTGTCATGTTTACCGGGATCGTCACGGGGACCGGCACGGTCACCGACGTGACCACTGACGCGGACGGCCGGCGACTCACCATCGAAGCCGAGGGCTTTGGCCCCTTCGAGCACGGCGAGAGCATCGCGGTCAATGGCGTCTGTCTCACCGTCGAGGAGTACGGTTCGGACTGGTTTTCGGTCTTCACGGCGAGTGAAACCCTGGACAAGACGACCTTCGAGCAGGTCAGCACGGGCTGGACGGTCAACCTCGAACGGCCGCTCGCCGCGGACGGCCGGTTCGACGGCCACGTCGTGCAGGGCCACGTGGACACGACCACGACCGTCGAGGCCATCGAGCAGGTCGGGGAGGACTGGACGTTCACGTTCGCCCAGCCGACGGGCTACGAGGGGTACATCGCCTCGAAGGGCTCGGTCACCATCGACGGCGTGAGCCTCACGGTCGCCGACATCGACGACACGGCGGGGACCTTCGACATCGCGATCATTCCGACGACGTACGCGGAGACCCGCTTTGGCGAGTATGCCGTCGGGGATCGGGTCAACCTGGAGGTCGACGTGATCGCGAAGTACGTCGAACGACTCGCGAGTCAGGGCGATCTGTCGTAGAAGGCCCCCGCGCCGACCGACTCGAAGGTCCGCCGGTAGCGGCTCAGTTTCGCGTAGAGGATCGCGAAGAAGAGTCCGTCGTAGGCGATGACGAAGGCCACGAAGCCGAGCGTGGGCGGGAGGCCGCCCAGGATCGGGACGAGGTTCAGAACTCCTTCCAGGTTCGACACCAGGATGTTGTACGTCGCGTGGATGCCCGTCGCGACGAGCAACCCCTTGATCACGAGCGGGCCGCGGTGGGCAGGGTTGAACTTCGCCAGGCCGAGGTAGTACCCCGCGAAAGCCGAGTAGATCACGTGGCCTGGCCCGGCGAAACTCCGCACCGCGGCGGTCTGGGCAGTCGGCGCGAACAGCCCGCCGGCCCCGGTTGTCGCCACCTGCATGTAGCCCTGGGTGATGTAGAGGACGTTCTCGATGGCCGCGAACCCGAGGCCAGCGACCGCGCCGTAGATCGCCCCGTCGATGACCGCGTCGAAGTTCCCGCTCCGGTAGGCGTGGAGTCGGACCGCGAGTAGCTTGACGGTCTCCTCGATCGGCCCGACCACGAGCAGGAAGTAGAGGACCATCCCGAGGGCCCCAAAGCCGACGAACAGCCCCCGGAAACTGGAGTTGAAGACGGCCGCGAACCCGGCGAACAGAAAGCCCAGGAGGAAGGTCACCGAGAGGGTCTCGATCGGTTCGAAGGCCACCACGTCGGAGCGCCAGATGAGGACGACCAGTCCCAGTGCCGGCACGATCGAGAGCGCGAAGTAGACCGCGAGGATCGGATCTTCGAGGGTCACCGCGACCGTGATGGCGAACTGCCCGGCGACGATCGCGAGTGCCAGGCCGATGATGGCCGCTCGACCGCCGGACAGGAGCAACCGGTGAAGTACCGTCGCGACGGCGTCGAGTGCCGTCCGTGGCTCCCAGGTCGAGATTTCCTGGAGGTCCCGGTCCTCGTCGGCCGCCCACTGGATTGGGTCCTCGGCGTCCTTCCGGCCCATGGGGGCCCTTCTCGGGGCGGCCCCATGACGGTTCCGGCGGATCCGGGGAGTGAAATCCCTCGACGCCCAACGAAGCCTATGACAGACGGCGAGGACACCCCGGCCGTTCGCGTGCGGGGGATCTACGCGACGGCCCTGACCGAACTTCTCCGCGAGTCGGGGGCCGCCCAGGTGGTCGACCCCTCCCCGGCGATCGCGGCGCGGTTCGACGGCGAGTTCCCGGCGGCAGATCCCGTGGCGACCGTCGACATGACCGAGGACCGGCTCGGGGTCTCGATTTCGGGCGACCCGACCGCCACCGAAACGGTTGCCGACCAGCTCGCTGCGGTCGCGATCGACAGCTTCGACTGGACAGACCCCGCCCCGGCAGGCGCGATTTTCGAGGGTGAGATCGTGGAGACGGTCGGTCGGGGTCTGGTCGTCGATCTCGATGGAACGGAGGGCTACCTTCCCAATCGAGCGACGGATAGAGATCTCGACGTGGGCGAGTCGGTCCGCGTCCAGGTGCAGGAGCCGGCCCCACCGTGGCGGGACTCGCGGCCCCGGCTTGGAACGACGCTGCGCGCGCCGGGCGGACTCGCGACGCTGGTCCGGGGCGTTGACGCGCTGGTGGCCGATACCCCCGATGGCAGCGCGGATCACGAACTCGCCCGGACGACCGAGCTGCTACCGGTCTCGATCCCCGAGAACTGGGGCGTCGACTGGGCCTACGGAGCGGTCGAGGCCGAGATGACGACGCTCGAAGCCGCTCTCCAGCGGGCAGTCGAGCGCGCCCGCGAGATCGAATCTGCGCTGGATGGTGCCACCGGTCCCCTCGCCCGGCCCCAGGCCACGACCTGGATGCGTTTCGGTCGGGAAACGCGGTTCGCACTTGACGAGTACCGCTCGGCGGTGACCGAGACGATTCCGGGCCACCACCGCATCAAAGCCGGCGGGGAGGACGCCGGAACGGCAGTCGATTTCGTCGAGTCACTGGGCCAGGCAATCGAGACCTTCCCCTTCGGGCCCGTGACCGAGGCTCTCGGACCGGCAGTCGACGAGATTGTTCGAATCGTTCACAGCAAGCCCGACGGGCAGGAGTTCGCGCTCGGCCGGGGGACCGTGACCGACCGCTCGATCGAGAAAGAGCGGGTCACCGTCGAACGGGAGTTGACGAGTGCCGGCACGTACGATGCGCTTGGAACCGCCCGCGAACCGGGAGACACGGCGACCACCCGGTTTGCCGAGGGTCGGTGGTGGTATCCAACCGTCTACCGGGGGGCTGACGGGACGTCGAAAGGCACCTACGTGAACGTTGCGACGCCGGTCGAGGTGTTCCCCGACGCCGTCCGGTACGTGGACCTGTACATCGACGTGATCAAGAAGCCGGACGGCACTGTCGAGATCGTGGACGCCGCGGAACTCGACGCGGCGGTCCAGGACGGCCACGTCCCGGAAGCGGTTGCCGAACGGGCGACGGACGTCGCCGAGCGCGTGAAACAGGGCCTCTCCGGATAGTCAGAAGAAGTCACTCGCGGGCCGGCTCTTCCCCTGCCCGCCTCTGCCGCCCTGGGTTCGGTCGATGCCCATGTAGTTCTCCGGCTGGTCGACTGCCCAGTCGTCCTCGCCGCCGTATTCGACGGTGACCGTACTGATCGCCTCGAAGTGACTCGTGAGCTCTTCTTGCAGGGTCTCCTCGGTGGTGTGACTGATGCCACAGCCGGCACAGGCACCGCCGAGTTCGACCACGATCGTTCCCGTCTCGGCGTCGACCGAGCGGATCGCGCTGGTGCCGCCGTGGGACTGGATCATCGGCATGTTCACGGACAGCCAGGAATCGATCCGGTCCGCGAGGGCCGTCTCCTCGGTCATTGCCCTCCCTTGGGGAGCGGGGTATGGAAAGGTTGTGCTCACGGCGGTGGTCTCGCCGAGACGGCTCTCAGGCGACAATGGAAACTCGTTTTGCCCACCCGTGGTGAGAACCAGGTGATGCAATCGGCGACTCGTGGGGTGGTTCTGGCGTTGATTTCCGCGCTCGGATTCGGCACGCTGGCCATTTTCGGCCGGCTCTCGGAGCTGGTCGGGCTCTCCCTTTCCTCGCTACTTGCCTTTCGCTTCGCGCTTGCGACTCCGCTCGTTTGGCTCCCGCTGCTCTATCAGGGGCGATTCGAACGGCTGCGAGGACGGGACCTGGGGATCGCCCTCCTCCTCGGGGCCGGTGGCTACGCGGCGATGAGTTTCCTCTTTCTCACCGGCGTGAACATAATCGGGGCTGGACTCGGGGCCATCGTCCTCTACGTCTATCCGGCGCTCGTGGTGGTCCTGGCTGCGCTTTTCCTCGAGGAGCGAGTGACGAAGCTCATCGTGGTCGCGGTCGCCATCGCCGTCGCCGGTGTCGGTCTCGTCGTGACCGGGCAGCCCGCCAATGTCGATTTCCTCGGGATCGGGACGGTGCTCCTGGCGGCGGCGGTCTATGCCGCTTACATCACCCTCAGCGGGACCATCCTCGATCGGGTGTCGGCGACGGTCCTGACGGCTCATGTCATCCCGGCGGCCAGCGTGACGTTCATCGTTCACGGCCTGCTCACCGGGTCGACTCAAGTGCCGGCCACGCTCGACCAGTGGGGCGTGGTGCTCGGAATCGCGCTTTTCGCCACGGCGATCCCGATTCTCACCTTCTTCGCCGCGGTCACGGACATCGGTGCCAGCCGGACCAGCATCGTGAGCACGCTCGAACCCGTGTTTACGGTCTTCCTGGGTGCACTCCTCCTCGATGAATCCCTCTCTCCGGTCTCGATTATCGGCGGCCTGGCGGTCCTCTCGGGGGTGTTCCTCGTTCAGTACGAACGGGCCCGGGTGACCGAACCGGACGAATCGACCCGGTGACCGCCCCTACCGGTCCGAAAAATTCACTCGTTCTGGGCGTCGGATTTCGCGTTCAGCTTCGCCTGTTCCCGGGCGCTCGGGTTGACGGAGGGCTGGAAGGGGACCTCGGAGACCGTCGCGTAGACGGGCTCGCCCGGCTCCTCGGCGTATTCGTCGGGGAGGTGGACGGCGAACTCGATGTCCGTGTCTTCCTCGTAGACCCGGTCGTCGAGTGGCACGTCTAGCGCTTCGAGTTTCGCTGCCGGCACGTGGGCCAGTGCGATGTTCGTCTCCAGTTCGGAGTTCCACCAGGGGGAGGTGACGTAGCCGACTTCCTCGCCCGTCTCGGGGTCGGAGACCAGCCAGAAGTCCGGAGCGTAATCCGTGATGGGCTCGCCGGCCATCTTCAGCCCGACCATCTTGTGCGTGAACGGGTACTCGCCGTTCTCGATCAACTCCTTCTGGCGTTCGAGTTCTTCTTTTCCGACGTAGTCACCGTCCTTGTCATCGGGGACGTGATAGCCCAGATTGACCTGGAACGGAGAGGTTTCGTGGTCCATGTCCTGGCCCCACGAGAGGATCCCCGCGGCGATCCGGCGCTGGTGACCCACCGCGATCTGTCGGCCTCCGTGCTCTTTGACGGTCGCCAGTGCGGGGTCCCAGACTCGCTCCGCGTTTTTCGAGGCGTCTTTCACGTAGATCTCGAAGCCCTTCTCGCCGGAGAACCCGGTCTGGCTCACCACCACGTCGCTGCCGTTGATGGAGGTCTCAAGCAACCCGTAGTACGGCATCTCTTTGACTTCTTCCCCCACGAGATCGACCAGGACATCTTCGGACCGGGGCCCCTGGATCTGCATCGGGGCGACGTCGATCTCGTCGATCTCGACGTCGAAGTCCATGCCGACGTTGACCCCCTGGATCCACTGCATCAGGTCCGAGTCCGGGATGGAGAACCAGAACTCGTCGTCGTCGAGTCTGAGTAGTACGGGATCGTTGAGGATTCCGCCATCCTCGTTGCAGACGATGACGTATTTTCCCTTCATCGGCTCGATTTCGGTGGCGTCACGCGTGACGACGTAATCCACGAGATCCTCCGCTTCCGGGCCCTTCACACGGATCTGGCGCTGGACCGCGACGTCCCAGAGCGTGACCGCATTGACAAGCGCCTCGTGCTCGGCCGAAATTCCTCCGTCCTCGGGGTCCATGAACGCCCGCGGGTGGTACATCCGGTTGTACGTGGTCGCCTGCCAGGCGCCTTCCTCGTTGAACGACTTGTCGAAAAACGGTGACTTGCGGATGCGCGTCGAGACGAGCATCTCGATATCCGGCGCGCCGGTTTGCCGGAGGTTTCGGGGCAAGACTCGGTCGGACTGGTCGACCTGTGGATGATTTGGGTGGGTCGCGTCGTCCGATCCGTGGTGGCTATCGTTATAAGACACAGGCATACTAACCCGGGGGGCACATATATAGGGGCGGGAAGGGGTAACCCAGGACCATCCAGTTTTCCCCGAGTGGGTCCATCTCCGCGACCGACAGACCTACCCCCCACCATCCGCTATCCGGTTTCGATGAGTGAGGAGACAATCGAGGTCCGCGGGGCCGAGGAGCACAACCTGAAGGACCTCGACGTTTCCATTCCGCGGGAGACGTTGACCGTCGTGACGGGACTGTCGGGTTCCGGGAAGTCTTCGCTGGCCTTCGATACGGTCTACGCCGAGGGTCAGCGCCGGTACATCGAGTCCCTCTCCGCGTACGCCCGAAACTTCCTCGGGCAGATGGACAAGCCACAGGTCGAATCGGTCGATGGGCTCTCGCCGGCTATCTCGATCGACCAGAAGAACGCCGCGAACAACCCACGATCGACGGTCGGGACCGTGACCGAACTCCACGACTACCTCCGCCTGCTGTACGCCCGGGTCGGCGTCCCACACTGTCCGGAGTGTGGTCGCGAGGTCGGCGAGCAGAGCCCCCAGCAGATGGTCCGTCGCATCCTCGAATTTCCCGAAGGCACCCGGGCGAAGATCGCCGCGCCGATCGTCCGGGACCAGAAGGGGGCCTTCGAGGACCTGTTCGACGACCTCCTGGGCGAGGGCTACGCCCGCGTCGAAGTCGACGGCGAACCCTACGATCTCGCCACCGAGATGCCTGAACTCGACGAGAACTACGATCACACGATCGACGTGATCGTCGACCGGGTGAAAGTGAGCGAGGACGCCCGCTCGCGCATCACCGACTCGGTCGAGACCGCACTGGAAGAGGCCGATGGGGTGCTCAAGGTCATCCTCCCCGACCCGCCCGCGGACGTGGACGTGGGATCGACGGCCCGATCCACGGGCGACCTGGCGGCCGAGGACGACGAGGAATCGGTCGCGGTGGAGTTCTCCGAGGAGTTGGCCTGTGTCCACTGTGGCATCGACCTCCCCGAGATCGAGACTCGATCCTTCTCCTTCAACAGCCCACACGGGGCCTGTCCGGCCTGTGAAGGGCTCGGCGAGACCAAGGAGGTGAGCGAAGCCCTCGTGGTGACTGACCCGGAAAAGCCCCTGCGCTCCGTGTTCGAGCCCTGGAGTTACGACCGCTCGTACTACCGCAACCTGCTTGACAACGTGGCCGAGCACTTCGACGTGAGCGTCGAGACCCCCTTCGAAGAACTCTCCTCGGCCGTTCAGGAGGCTTTCCTCTGGGGGACCCAGGAGGACGTGCACTTCGAGCGCCGGACCAAAAACGGCGTCCGGCACAAGGACGAGCCCTTCGAGGGCGTCATTCCGAACCTGGAGCGCCGCTACGAGGAGACGGATTCGGACCGCGTGCGCGATCACATCGAGGACTACATGTCGGTCACTACCTGCCCGGTCTGTGAGGGCTCCCGCCTGAAGGCCGAGAGCCGGGCGGTCCTCGTCGACGGCACCTCGATCACCGAGGTCAACCGGATGAGCGTCGCGGAGGCCCACGAGCACTTCGAGGGCATGGAGTCGACACTCTCCGAGCGGGACCGAACGATCGCCGAGGAGATCCTCAAGGAGATCCGGGCCCGCCTGGGCTTCATGCAGGAGGTCGGCCTGGATTATCTCACCCTCGATCGGGAGGCCAGCACGCTCTCGGGTGGGGAGAGCCAGCGCATTCGGCTGGCGACCCAGATCGGGTCCGGGCTGGTCGGCGTCCTCTATGTCCTCGACGAGCCTTCCATCGGGCTCCACCAGCGGGACAACGACCGCCTCCTGAACACCCTGGCGGAGCTTCGGGACCTGGGCAACACGCTGGTCGTCGTCGAACACGACGAGGAGACGATGTGGCGGGCCGACGAGATAATTGATTTGGGCCCCGGCCCCGGTCGACACGGCGGCCAGGTCGTCGCACAGGGCGACCCCGAGGACCTGATGGCCGCGTCAGACTCGCTCACGGGGGACTACCTGGCTGGGCGAAAGCAGATTCCGGTCCCGGAGACTCGCCGGGAGCCCGAGGGCCACCTCTCGGTTCGAGGGGCTCGCCAGCACAACCTCGCTGACCTGGACGTGGAACTCCCGCTCTCGGTGTTCACGGCGATCACCGGCGTCTCTGGGTCGGGGAAGTCCACGCTCATGCACGACGTGCTCTACAAGGGTCTGGCCCGCGAGATGAACGACAACACCTCGGTCGTGCCGGGTGAGCACGACGACATCGAGGGGCTCGATGCGATCGAATCGGTGCGGCTGATCGATCAGTCCCCGATCGGGCGCACCCCCCGGTCGAACCCGGCGACCTACACCGGCGTCTTCGATTACGTCCGGGAGCGATTCGCGGAGACCAAACTCGCCAAACAGCGCGGCTACGACAAGGGTCGGTTCTCCTTCAACGTCAAGGGCGGCCGGTGTGAGGCCTGCGGTGGCCAGGGAACGGTCACCATCGAGATGAACTTCCTCTCGGACGTCGAGGTCCCCTGTGAGGAGTGTGGCGGGGCCCGGTACAACGACGAGACGCTTGACGTGACACTTCGCGAGAAGACCATCGCCGACATCCTGGACATGACCGTCGAGGAGGCCCTGGAGTTCTTCGAGGCGGACTCCCGGATCAGCCGGCGGCTCCAGTTGCTCGCGGACGTCGGCCTGGACTACATGCGCCTGGGCCAGCCCTCGACGACTCTCTCCGGCGGGGAGGCCCAGCGGATCAAACTCGCGGAGGAACTGGGGAAACAGGACTCGGGGGAAACCCTCTATCTCCTCGACGAACCCACGACGGGCCTGCACAAGGCCGACGAGCGCAAACTCATCGACGTCCTGCACCGGCTGGTCGAGAAGGGCAACAGCGTCGTCGTCATCGAGCACGAACTCGACCTGGTGAAAAACGCCGACCACGTGATCGACCTCGGGCCGGAAGGTGGGGAACGCGGTGGCGAGGTCGTCGCGGCCGGCACGCCGGAGACGATCGCGACGAACGACGAATCCTACACGGGCCGCTACCTCAGGGACAAACTCCCGACGGTGGAACTGGACGGTCCCCGGGCCGGCGACCGACCAACGGGTCGGGCCAGCGGGGACTGATCACTCTTCACGTTCGTTCGAGCGCTGTGCGGCGGCCAGATACTCTTCGAGCAGGTGGGGAAACTCCCGGCCGCGCATGTACCGCAGACCGAACTCCTCGGCCCAGTTGATGATCCCCGCGTCCTCGGTCACCACGCCGGCGTTCATCTCGCGGGCCAGCACGAGCAGATCAAAATCCTCACGCGAATCCAGAATGCCCTGTCTGAGCGCCCGACGATACTTGTCCCGCAGATCGGAGATGACCTCGTCGGTCGGGGTCTTGTACTCGTGCTCGTCCAGGTCCGCGGCCTCTGCCTCCTGGGCGTCCCGGACGGCTCGTTCGGAGACTCGTAGCCCCCGGTCCACGCGGTCGGACATCTCCTGGACGAACTCGTAGACGACCTCCGCCGGAATCATCACCTCGTAGTGGGCCGGGTTCTTCCGGATGATCCAGGTGTTCAACCGTGAGCGCAGTTCCTCGCTCACGTTCCGACTCTCCAGCATCCGCATGAGTTCCTCCTGGATCGAGGGCGGCATGTAACAGGAGATCCCCAGCTCGAGCTTCGCGTCGGCGATCAGGTCCACGAACCGTTCGAGGGCCGCCTCCAGGTCCTCGTCCTCGCGGCGGATCTCCTCGGTGAGAAAGGCGGAGGTATCGACGACGAACCGCTGTTTGAGAGGTTCCTCGGCCATGGGTTGTGGTTTGTTCCCAGGGGGTAAAGTTCAACCGGCGGACCGCTTTTTGGGCCCGGTCGAGTATGACCGGTATGGACGAGGCCACCCTGTTCGGGGTCGATCCCGAGGAACTCTCGGCGGTCCGATCGGCGTTTACCGAGGCCACGTACCGGGGGCTGGAGTACGCGTATCTGAGCAGCCCGACCCGTGGCATCGAGCGCGGGACGGTCCGTATCGCCGACACGCTGGTCCGGGGCTATCCCAGCACGCCACGCGTGCTGATGCTCGATCCGGGCGTCCCGACGTTCTTCGATGGCCCACTCGCCATCGAGGAGAAACTCAACGGGTACAACGTCCGGATCGCCCACGTCGGCGAGCCCCTGGCCTTCACCCGGAGCGGGCGCATCTGCCCGTACACGACACGAATCGCCCGCGAGCAGTTGGCCCTGCAGGCCTTCTTCGCCGCCCATCCCGAGCGCATGCTGTGTGCGGAGTTCGTCGGGCCGGAGAACCCCTACACGCCCCACGAGTACGACGTCGACTCGCTGGAGCCGCGTGTCTTCGACGTGCGACACCGGGAGACTGGCCGGCCGATGCCGGTGGAACAACGCCGGGCCATCGCCGAGCGCTTTGGCTTTCCCCAGCCGGAATGGTTCGGGGTGGTTGACCCCGAAGACACCGACTCGATCCGGGACGTGATCACGGCACTCGATGCCCGTGGTCGGGAGGGGATCGTCATGCAGTCGACCGACGGCCGGGACCTCCTCAAGTACACGACCGCGGCCACCCACCGCCAGGATCTGGAATCGGCGTTTGCCCTGCCCTTCGACTACGGCCAGCAGTTTCTCTTCTCGCGGCTGATCCGTGAGGGATTCCAGGCCGTCGAATTCGACGAGGACGAGACGGCGATCCGGGAGCGGGCCCACGGCCTCGGTGAGGCGATCCTGGAACCGATGGTCGAGACGATCCGGGCCGTCGAGGCGGGCGAGACCGTCGGGGAGCGCCACACTGTTCGGGGCAGTGAAAGTGCGGTCGGCGAGTTGCTCATCCATCTGGAGGAGCAGGGACTCAGCATCGAGATCGAAGCCGACCGCCGGCAGGGCGGGGAGCGAAACGTCGAGTTCGTCAAGCTCTCGAATACCACCCGGGACAAGATCGAACACTTCCTCGCGGGCGGGACCATCGACCAGTAGCCGACACACACTTGAGGAGTCGACTGCAGGTCGAAACGATGGGAGCCGAGGCCGAGGACCGGGTCTATTATGTCATCAGTGACCTCCACATCGGCGGCGACGAGCAACTCGAAGCCGTCGAGTTCCTCCCGGAGTTGCTGGACTTCCTCGACCGGCTGGCCCAAACAGCGGAAAACGCCGAACTGATCATCAACGGCGACGCCTTCGGGCTCTGGGAGTTCACGGGCATCGAGGGAATCGAGAAGTTCGAGGCCCTCGAAGAGCGGTACCCGACCCTTTTCGAACAGCTACGCGAGACCGGGGCAAACATCCCGATCACGCTGGTGCCGGGCAATCACGACCACGAACTCGCGGCCCACGAGGCGTACGTCGAGCGTTTTGCGGCCTACAACGTCGATCTGGTGGTCGACCAGTCCATCGAGCGCGTGGTGGGCGAGACCCGCATTCACTTCGAACACGGCCACCAGCAGGACCCGAACAACCGGATCGAGGACTGGGGCAATCCCCACGCGAGCCCGCTTGGCTACTACTTCAACACCCTCGTCACCAGCCGCGCGGGCCGGCTCTCCGACCGGGGACGGTTCAACTGGCTCAAGGACGTCCAGGCGGTCACGCCCACCGAGCGGATCCCGGCCTGGCTGATCTCGAAATATTTCTATCGTGAGATGAACCCGCTCATCCGCTACGCGCTGGTCCCGTTTCTCCTGCTTTTCAACATCAGTGCCGTTCTCGCGGTGCTGGCTGGCCTGGATCTCGTCGGGGTCTGGTCCTGGCCCGTGGAGTGGACCACGACCGCGCTGGGGCAGCTCGGGACCGCCGGGACCGCGATCTGGTTTCTCCTCGCGGTCAACGTGGCCGTCGCGGGCCTGCTCTTGCTCGTCGGCATCCCGCTTTACTTCCTCCGACGGGACGTCCGGCAAACCGTCAACCGCTTTGGCGTCTTCGAGACCGACCTGACCGTCAACACGGTCGAGCCCTACGAGGAAGCCGCGAGGGCCGTCTTCGAGGCCAAGCCCGACACGCGGATCTTCTGCTATGGCCACACTCACCGCCCGTCGATTCGGTCGGTTGATGACGGCCTGCTGGTCAACACCGGCACGTGGCTCAAACGACTCCACCGTCGCGAGGGCGTCATGGGAATCCTCCCGCCGGTCTTTTACCCGACCTACCAGCTCAGCGCCGTCCGCATCGCCGCCGAGCCCGAGGGCGTGACCGTCGAGTTCGAACCCATTCAGAAGCCAAATCCCACGCCCGAAGAACTCACGCGGACCGAGCGCTTTGTCACGCTGGGCCGCGAGCCGGATCCGGACCTTCCCGATCGGGCGGTCCTCCGGACCGACCAGTCACGGCGAGAGTGATCGTGGGCACAAGGGATTTTGCCCGTGACCGGGTAGGCCGGGTATGATCGACGTTGCCGTCGTCGGGCTGGGGCCTGCGGGGGCCCACTACGCCCGCCGTGCGGCCCAGCAGGGCCAGTCAGTGCTCGCCTTCGAGCGTGGCTCGGTCGGCGAGCCACTCGCCTGCTCCGGGCACGTGAGCCGCGACCTCTGGGAGTTCCTGCCCGATGCGGCCCCGGATCGACTCCGGCAGCACGAGATCCGCGGGGCTCGCTTTCACGTCACTTCCGAGGACGACGGCTATCGGTTCTACCGGGACGAGCCCATCTCGAATGCGATCGACCGGGTCGACCTGGACCGACTGCTCGTGGAGCTGGCCGCCGAGGCCGGGGCCGAAATTCGAACGAACCACCTCGTGACGGCCGTCGAAGAAGGGCCCGAGAGCGTCTCGCTCACCGTGCAGGGCCCTGACGGTGTCGAACGGGTGGAGGCCGCGATGGTCGTCGGGGCCGACGGCCCACAGTCGACGGTCAGGCGTGAACTCGGGCTCCCTGACCCTGAGACGTTCCTCGTGGGCACACTGCGTCACGTGCCCGAACCGGACCACGGCGACCACGTTGATGTCTACCTGACGGTCCCCACCTTTTTCACCTGGCGCATCCCCCGCGGGGACGCCGGCGTCGAGTATGGGCTTGCAGCCCCGCCCGGCTACGACGTGGTCGACCACCTCGACACCCGGCTGGCCGGGCATGGTGTGCCAGACGGCGAGCGCTTCGGGGGGCAAATCCCGATCGGGCCGCCCGAGCGGGTGCACACGGACCGGGCGATCTTGGTGGGAGACGCGGCGGGCCAGACCAAACCGTTCACCGGCGGCGGGATCCTCTACGGGCTCCGGGCCGCCGAGATCGCCGCCCAGCGGCTCGACCCGAACGATCTGGACACGGCGGCGTACGAACAAGCCTGGCGGGCCGAACTCGGGACCGAGATCAGGCTGGGGCGGTGGCTCAGACGGGCCTACTCGCTTCCCGACCCGCTGGCTCGACTGGGACTGTCGGCACTCGCCGGCGAGATCGACGTGCACATGGACGAACCCTCGTCGCTTTTCTCGAAAGACGCACTTGGGACGCTTTTTCGGGGCTAGAACCCGATCAGCTCCCGGAGCCACTCGAAAAATCCGGGCTCGGGCTCGCTCCGTTCGGCTTCGATCGCCGACTCGGCCACCACGAAGACCGCTCGTTCCGCGTCGTGGTCGATCGAGACGAGCCCCGCTGACTGCAATCCCGAGAGGGCGGCCTCCAGGTCGTCGATGTCGGCCCCCACGATCGATCGCAGTTCGAAGACGGTCATCCCTTCCTCGTGGCGATCGGCGAGAGCCTGGAGGACGGCTACTTCGGTCTCCTCGCGATCTCGATGCTCCTGGCGGAGCTTCATGCACCCTCCTACGCTAGCCCCTGCCTTAGGTAGTCGGGCCGCGGTGGCTGAGCGGTACCCTTTTGCGGGTGGACCGGAAATCACGCGCCAATGGGTCTCAGGTGTTCACTGCTGGGTCACGCCTTCGGGGAACCGGTGACCGAGCGCGACCGCGAGCAACGGGGGGACGAGGCGGTGGTCACGATCCGGAAGATCAAGACGTGTGACCGCTGTGGTGCCGAACAGGTCATCTCGGAGAACACGGAGGTCAGACACCTCGGTTCGACCGGGACGGAGACCGATCCAGAACCGGAACCGACCGCCGAGCCCGAGTCGACCGAAGCCGAGGCGGACACCGCAGTCGACGTCTCCGAGATCGTCGAGGACGCCGAGGCCGAACCGTCGGTCGAGGCGGCCGACGAGCCGATCGCCGACACCGAGCCGTCTGTCGAGACAGACACGGACGAATCGACCGCGGAGGGCGAGGACGCGGTTATCCTGGACGACACAGCCAGCCCCGAAGAACCGCCGACCGAACCGGCGGATTCCGAGCCTGCGTCCCCGGAATCGGCCGAGGAAGTGGACACGGCGGAGCCCGAGGACACCGGCGTCGTCCTCGAGGACGAACCCGCAGATGCGACCGCGGACACGGCCGAACCGGCCTCGATGTTCGGGACGGAAACGGAGGAATCGACGGCCGAGCCGGCGGATCCGGCCGAGGCGTCCGAGCCCGCCGATTCCGAGGCGGCGGTCGAATCCGCAGCCGAGGCCACATCCACCACCGACCCGACAGCCACGGACGACTCGCCGATCGAATCCGACGGCGAGGCCGAGACGGGCAACGAGGCCGAAACAGGTGCGGACACGGCCGAGGGCGACGCGTCATCGATCGAAGGGACGGGGGATTGGCCGGCGGCCGGCCAGGAGCCAGCCGAGGAAGCGGCCGCCGAGACGGATGGCTGGTCGGCCAGCCCACCCGGAGCCGAATCGACGTCCGAGGAGACACCCGCCGGCTCCGACGACCCCGCCTTCCAGTTCGACACGCAGAGCGAGTCGACGGCCGCCGAACCGTCGGGCGGGAACCGCGGCCCGAGCGGGATCACGAGTGAAGGCCCACTCGATGTCGACGAAGACCCGGATTCGCCGGCCCAATCTCTGGAATGCCCCGAATGTGGCTTCACGGAGGGTCCGGGCTCCTCGCTGCGGGCGGGTGACATCTGCCCGGAGTGTCATCGGGGTTACCTCGCCGGACGCCGGTGACGAAGGCGTTTTACCCGTCAAAGCCGATCTCCTCAGCATGAAGGAGTACAAGATGCGTCGGGGGGAGTACCTCGAGGAGCGAGTGCCGGACCTGCAGGCGAAAATCGAGGAGTACTTCGGCCCGGTCGCGGGCACCGAGGAGTTCGAAGGCGTCGAAATGTACGTCGTCGAGGACCCGTCGAACCCGGTCTTCGACCGCATTTTGGCCGGCCGATCCGATTACGGTTCCAAGAAGGACCGGCTTGCGGTCCACTTCGATGAGCGACCGGCCGAGGAGGTCATCGCGGCGGGCCAGGCCGACGCGGCCGCCGAGGCTGTCGACCTGAAAAACGAGTTCCTGCTCGAAGTCACCGGCCGGGACGCCAAGTCCCGCCGCGAATCGATGAAGCGAACCGTCGAGGACTCCGACGACGTCCCCGAAGAAGTCTGATTATCGGTTGAGTTTTTCTCGGCTGATGCCCACGCCCGTCGGCGTGATGATGATCTGGTCGTCGCCTTTCTTGACGATGTCGCCGCCGACCTCCTTTGCGGTCTCCCGGAGTTCGTCGATCGCGTGATCGATGGTCGGGTCCTCGGTGCGCAGCCGCGTGATCTCCGCGACGACGAGGTCCCCGTCGTAGACGGCGTCCTTGATCGCGATCACGTCCTCCTGACCGTCGATCTCGGCGATGTGAAGTTGCATCTTCGTCTCCGCGTCGGCGGCCACGTCCTCCAGGTCCAGTTCCACGTAGTCCCCGGTACTCCGGCTTTCGCCCCCGAGGATGCGATCCATGAATCCCATGTCAACAGGATGCCCCGGGGCGGGCAATAGTGTTTCCCCTCGTCACACTTCGAACTCGAAGAGTTCGTCGCCGACGTGGTGTAATGACTCGACGACCTTGCCCGCCTCGCCGACCATGTCCTCGCCGTCGGTCAGCGCGCGCCCGATCGCCAGGGCCTTGCCGTGGGACTCCTCGACGATGATGACGAGATCCCCCGCCTCGATGTCGGGGTCGGCCTCGGTGATGCCCGGGCGCATCACGTCCGCGCCGTCGCTCACGAAGGAGATCGCGCCGGTGTCGACGGTCACGACGTGATTTGTCGGTTCGTAGACGTTCGCGCCCTTGACCGTGAGAAACGGCTCGTCGTCGGGATACCACACGAGGGCATCGCCGTCGATAAGGCCGACGTCGAAGTCCGCATCTGTCAGTTCGGCCAGTTCGAAGGCTTCAGCGGTGACCTCGATCCCGAGGGTGTTCGCCAGCGTGTCCTCGATGGCCGCCACTTCGTCGCTCCGGAGGTGATGGCGGGACGAAACTTCCATATCCGGGACTCGGCCCGGTCCGTACTTAATTGATCCGCTCGGCTGGTGGGCCGCGGCCAATAGGACTAACTGCTGGCTTCGTGTACCCGAACCCATGACGGACCAGCAGGCCGAGGCGGGCACTGCCGAGGGGCAGGGACCGGTCGAGATCAGCCCGGATCTCGCGGATCGACTCGCCGCGAAACGCGAGGACCTCTTCGAGAAGTTCGAGATCCCCGAAGGGTTCCCGGCGGCCGTCCGCGAGGAGGCCGACGAGATCACCGACGACGTCCAGCCCGAGGTCGAATCCGAACTCGAAACGCGAACCGACCTGCGGGACATGACGACCTGGACGACCGACCCCATCGACGCCCAGGACTTCGACGACGCGCTCTCGATCGAGGAACGGGACGACGAGTTCGTCCTCTGGGTGCACATCGCCGACGTGACCCACTACGTCCGCCCGGGGACGGCCATGTGGGAGGAGGCGCTGCGACGGGGGAACACGGTCTATCTCCCGGGGCATACCGTCCACATGCTCCCGCCGATCCTCGCCGAGACGGTCTGCTCACTCGTCGCCGAGGAGGATCGCCTCGCCCACACCGTCGAGATGCACCTCGACAAGGAGACCCTCTCCTTCGAGGACATCGAGATCTACAAGTCGGTCATCCAGAGTGACGCCCGGCTCACCTACACGGAGGCCGTCGATCGGCTGGAGGACCCGGATGCAGAACTTCACGACGAGATCGAACTGGTCTGGGAGGTCACCGACCAGCTACACGAACAGCGGAAGGCAGATGGCTCGCTCGTGTTGAATCCCCGCCGGGACAAGGCCCACACGATCATCGAGGAGGCGATGCTCAAGGCCAACAAGGCCGTGACCCACGAGTTGATGTGGAATCGCGGGGTCGAGGCCGTCTATCGCGTGCACCCCCAGCCCTCCCCCGACGAGTGGGACGAGGCGCTGCGGGAGATCCAGGAACTGGAGGGGGTCTCCATTCCCGGGGACTCCTGGGACGACCCGCGGAAGGCCGTCAACGCGACTCTGGAGCAGGCCCCCGAGCGCCAACTCGGCAAGATCCAGTGGGCGGTCATGAAGGTCATGCCCCGGGCGAAGTACATGAACGACCCCTTCGGCGGCCACCACGCGCTGAACTTCGAGATCTACGGGCACTTCACCAGCCCGATCCGGCGGATGAGCGACCTGGTCAACCACTGGATCGTCTACCAGAACGACGTGCCGGAGAACCTCATCGAACTCTGTGATCGAGCTTCGGAGCGACAGAAAGCCGCCGAACAGTGCGAACGGGAGTACGAGAACTTCCTCGAAGAGGTGGGGCTGAATCCCGACGCGGTCACGAATCGCGGGCTCGAAATCCTCGCGGACGACTAGACGAAACTGGGCACGATCAGTCCCAGCGCGAGGACCGCATTCGTCGCCAGGATCCAGAGGACGTTGTCACGCTGGGCCCCGACTGGGAGGTCGGTGTCCGGTTCGGTGATGGCCCAGCGGGCCGGTCGGGCGAGTAACAGCGACGGAAGGATTCCGAGCAGTCCCCAGGCCGGGAAGACCCCACCCGCCCAGCCGGCGACGATCGCGAGTGGCACACCAAGCCCGGCGGCGACGTAGATCCAGCCCGCTGCCGACCGTCCGAGCCGGTGAATCAGGTTTTGCCGATCGCCCCGCCGGTCGGCCGCCACGTCCGGAAATTCGTTGAGGAGGAGCAGGTTGAAGGTCAACAGCGTCGCCGGGACGCTGGCCACGAGCATTTCGGGCGTGATCGACCCGACCTGGACCAGTCCAGTGCCGAGCACCGGCAGCCCACCTAGCCCGAGCCCGGCGAAGAGCTCGCCCAGGCCATAGCGGGTCAGGTGGCTCGTGTAGAAGAGCACGCTGATAGCGCCCACGATGGTGATCGGGACGAGCAACAGCCCTACCTCGACGATGAAGTAGCCCCCGATCACCGCTCCGATACCGGCAGTGACCGTCGCCAGGCGTTTGGCTGCGACCGGTTCGAGTTCGCCCTCGGGGAGGGTCTTGCTGCCGCCGCTGAACGGGGTCGGGTCGGTCTCGTGGTCAACCCCGGACTGGTAGTCACGGTACTCGTTGCGGGCGTTGATCGAGACGTGCAGGGAGAGCAGCCCCACGAACGCCAGGATTGCCGCCACCGGGTCGAACCCGCCGGCGACGACGGCCGCTGCCGAACCCAGGAGGATCAGGGTCACCGGAAGCGCCAGAAACGGGGCCCGGGCCACCTGGAGATAGCCCTGGACGCGATCCGTCGCGGATAACGTTTCCATGCTCGATTTTGGGGGCTGTGGCGATTAACGGTTTCCCATCCGGCAGGGGGCAGCCCCGGAACGACATGATTAATACTGAAGGACTCGACGGGTCGGGTATGGAAGCTGATCGCTACGAGTGCTACCAGTGTGGCCGAACGGTCACCGATCCCGGAGCCCGGGTCTGTCCGGCGTGTTCGGGACGACTCCGGAACTGCGCCCGACCCGTCGAGTAGCTTACTCTCCCAGATACCCGTCCTGGGCCGCGAGCAACAGCCCTTCAAGCGTGGCGTCGTTCGCGGGTGGCTCCCGGGCGACCGCGATAGCTTCCGTCCTCGGAACCCGACGTACCGAGAGAAACTCGTTTTCGTCCAGACTCCGGGTCCCCGCCGTGAGATCAGTCGCGACCACGATACCTCGTTCGTGGCGCAACACGCCGGTGGCCACGTCCATGATCTGGAGCAGTTCGACGCGTTCGGGTACCAGTCCGGTCTCCTCTTCCAGCTCGCGCCGGGCCGCGTCCAGGTAGTCCTCGCCGTCTTCGACGATGCCGGCCGGCAGCTCCAGGCCCTCGACCCGTGTCGTCGGGCGATACTGCTCGACGAACACCACCTGCTCGTCGTCGATGGCGACGACGATGACGGCTGGGGCGAGTTCGGCCCAGTAGTAGCGTTTGGTCGTGCCGTCCGGCTGTTCGACCAGGTCGTAGCCGCCGTCGTACCACCCGGTCTCGTACTCGCGGACCGACTCCTGGACTGGCCACTCGGGGTCGGTCATTCGGCCACCAAGTTCCGGTAAAATCGACCAAACGCCTGCCGGCGGAGCGAGGCAACCGCGGCGTCGGGCTTGTTCTGGAAGGAGACCGCCACGACCGCAGCCCGGGGCCAGACCGGGTGCCAGGCCCGTCGGGGGACGGTCTCGGTCCCGGCGAAGACGACTTCAAGGTCCTCGCGGGCCGCGAGCCAGTCCTCGTACTCCTCGGTGGAACCGACCTGCACCGCGAGTAACGAGGCGAAAAGCGCCTGCTGGGCGGTCTCGTAGACGTCCTCGGTCGTCAGTTCGCGGTAGGTTTCCCGGTCTGTCGTTCCCGCCTCGGCGATCTCCTTGGTCACCGTCTTCGCGGGCATGGTGAGGGCCGCATACTGCTCCCGGGCCGCTCGCTCGGTCTCGGGAGCGAACTGTCCGCGTGTCTCCATGGTGGTGCCAGGGAGCGAACGGACAACACGTTTGTGGCTCTACCCGAGTTCTCGGGTCAGCAACAGGGCGTCCTCTCCATTCGGGTAGTACTGCTCCTTGCGGCCGGCGACGGCAAACCCCATGGAGTGATACAGCGATCGGGCCACTTCGTTGCTCGGTCTGACCTCCAGGCGAGCGGCCGTCGCGCCCTGGCTGTCGAGGGTTCGCAGCGCGCCCTGGAGCAGCCGTCGGCCGAACCCCGCGCCCTGGCGGGCGGGCTTGACGGCCAGGTCCTTGACGTGGCCCACTCGTGCCCCACCAACGCGCATGAGCGAGGCCACGACGTAGCCCGCGATCGACTCGCCCATGGCGTCGCTCTCGGGATCTTCGAGCACGAGGAACCCGGGGGCATCGAGGTAGTGCTCGAAGGTCGACAGCCGCCAGGGCTCCTCGAAGGTCCGGGCTTCGATCCGGACCACGGCGTAGAGGTCGGCCCGCTCGACGGGGCGCAATCTGGCGCTGGTGGCGTCTGGGACCGTCACGAACGAGTCAACGCCTCGCGGTCAAAAGAGGGTCACGGTGACCGAAAGCACAAAGGCCATACGCCGGCCCGACCCGGATTCGAGCATGTTCAGAAGCGGCGCGTTCGTCGCCGACCAGCTCGACGGGATCGACGCCGAACAGGTCCAGCCCAACGGCGTCGATCTCCGCCTCGAAGCGGTCCTCGAACCGGTGGGTACCGGGCGAATCACCCGCGAAGGGAAGGCGATTGCCGACCGAGAACCGATCGAGACGGTCGCGATCGGCCCCGCGGACCGTGAGGGGTATCGACTCGCGCCCGGGGGCTACATCCTCCAGTACGCCGAGACGGTTTCGATCCCGGCGGAACACGTCGGGTTCGTCCTGCCCCGGTCCTCGCTCATGCGCAACGGCGCGATGCTCAACACCGCTGTCTGGGACGCCGGCTACTCCGGTCGGGGCGAGGGGCTCCTCCAGGTCCACAACGAAATCGAACTGGAGCGTGGGGCCCGGGTCGCCCAACTCGTCCTGGCGGCGGCCGACCACGAGGGGACCTACGACGGGAGCTATCAGGGCGAGCGACTGGACCGGGCCTGAGATTATTTATGCATACCCGCGTCAATGGGTAGGTATGTCCGTCTCCGTGCGACGAACCGTCGCTGTCTTTCTCCTCCTCGGGGCGCTTGTGTTGCTGGCCGTCTCGGCACCGGCGGCTGCCCAGTCCGGCCCGACGACCGTCGAGCACAACGTCACGGAGACGACCACCTGGGACGGCGAGTACCGGATCGTCTCGAACGTCACGGTCGCGGAGAACGCGACCCTCGAAATCGAGCCGGGGACCACGGTCGAACTCGCGGAGGGCATTTCACTGTCCGTGGCCGGGAACCTCTCTGCGACCGGAAGTAGCGAAGCGCCCATCAGGTTCCGGGCCTCGAAACCCGCGGCCACGGGCGGAGCCTGGGATGCCATCCGAACCACGGGAGCGGGGTCGGCGACACTCGCCCTCGCTCACACCGAACTGCAACACGCGACTGACGCCATCCGAATCGAGGCCCCGGGTTCGACCGTCAGGCTCACTGACTCCACGATCCGCGGGACCGCCGGTGACGGGATCGCCGTACCGGTGGCCGGCCAGGAGACGGCCCTGCAGGTCCGGTCGAGTCGTTTCGCGTCGATCGCCGGCGACGGGATTTCGGTGACCCGAACGACGATCTTGCCGGTCGAGACCGTCTCCGGGTGGGAGATTTCGGACACCGCGTTCACCGACATCGAAGGGGTCGGCCTCGACCTTCACGCGACGACGGTCAGGGACCTCCAGGTCGAGCGGAGTGACTTCCACGCCGTCGAGACAGGAATTCGGATCGCGGCCGACCAGGTCCGAACCACGGCCATCCGCTCGACCGCGATCGAACCGACCGGAACTGGGATCGGCGTCGAGACACTCGACGTGCAGGGCCTCTCGATCAGCGAGAACGAGATCACGGGGGCGGGGACGGGCGTGGACCTCCGGCTTGAGCGGAACGTCCGCTCGCTCGTCCTCGCGAGCAACGACATCGTTTCGGGCGACCAGGGGGTGGCCATCGAGCACGACCCGCGAATGGACCGGTTCTACGGCTTTGCGTTCACCTTCGACGGGAACACGGTCACCGACCACACTGACAACGGCCTGAGCCTCCACTCGAAACTCTTTGCCGACTCGTCGATCGCCGTCCGGAACAATACCGCCAGTGACAACGGCGGGCACGGGATCGGCCTCTTCGTCGGCGCGTTCCAGGACGCGTCCGTCTCCGGGAACGAACTTCGCAAAAACGGGGCCAGCGGCCTCTCGATGACGGCTCGACACGTCCGGAATACCCAGGTCGAAGACAATCTCGCTCGGGCGAACGGCGAGTCGGGGCTGTCGATCACGGCCCGCCAGGCGATGACGGGGCTCCGGGTGGCCGAGAACGAACTGCTGGACAACGCTCGGGAGGGGTTGGCGATCACGAACGGCGTTCGGACGGACGGCAACTACACGATCGAGGAAAACCTCCTCGCGGCCAACGCCTACGGAATCGCGGCTTCGGGCCCGCAGCGGGCGACGATCGAAACCAACGAGATCGTCTTCAATACGGTGGCGTTCGGTGACCTCCAGCCCCGGACAGACGCCGACCCTGGTGTGGGCGTCCTGTTGACCGAGGGGGCCGCCGGGGTCGACCTGCGGGCGAACGACATCTACGGCCATCGCGTCGCCCTCCTGACTGACGTGTCGGGAACGGTCCGGGCGGAAGCCAACTACTGGGGCGCGGCAAACGGCCCGTACCACCGCTCGATCAATCCCGAGGGCGAGGGGAACGCCGTGGAGACCCGGAACGGGTGGGTGGACCTCCACGAGGTGAGCCCGGACCGACACGGCCCGGCTTACGCCCGCCCATCCGCCGAAATCGAGTTCGCGCCATCGGCCCCCGCCGTGGACGAATCGATCGAACTCTCGGCCGCGGGTTCGAGTGATTCTGACGGGGCGGTCCGGACCTACCGATACTCGGTGAACGAATCAGTGACGGTCACGACCGAGGCCAGCCTCGACACCGCCTTTGACGCGGCTGGCTCCTACCCGATCACGCTCTGGGTCGAAGACGACATGGGCATCGAGAGTGCGACCCCGGCGACGGCGACGGTCACGGTCGAAGCCGCACCGACGCCGACCACGACCGGTCAGACCCAGCCACCCACGACTCACCCCGATCCGGGTTCGAGTGCCCCGCTGGGGCTCATCGGTGGGCTGCTCGGGGCTGGCCTGTACGGTATGGCCGTCCTGCTCGGGGCCCGTGGGCTGTATCAGACCCTCACCGAATCGTTGTTGACGGTCAGGGGGCGCCGGCTTCACGTTCTGGCCGGGGCCGGCATCCTGACCTGGGGGCTCGCGTCCATTCCGGGACCGTCGATTCTCCGCCCGGTCGCCGTGGCCGCCTTCCTGGTCTGGGTGGGTCTGACCGGGGTAGCGTACCTCGTGGTTCGGCTCCGCTGAGTCCGACTGAACCCCTCATTTTGAGAATCCTACCTTTGTTCGCAGAGTCTTGGATGGCGTCTGGGAACGGGCTGTCGGGAATGTTTCGCGGGCCTCCCAATACTTCACTATGTAAATAGCCCTCCGTATATTGGGACGTGTACTACCCCCATGGGAACCCACTATCTGTATGTTAATGTCCAGCATAAGTTTCGAGCGACGGGACTTCCTCAAGGCCGCGGGCGGGACCGCCCTCGCCACGGCCGCCGGGAGTTCTCGAGTCCTCGCACAATCGACCGAGGAAGACGGGGCCGCCGGTGATAGCTCCACCGAGACGGTAAAGACCATCTGCACTCACTGTGCCGTGGGCTGTGGGCTGGAGATGGAGGTCGAGAACGACGCCGTGGTGGGCTTACAGCGGTGGGAGGAGAACCCGATCAACCAGGGTGGGCTCTGTTCGAAGGGGGCCAGCCTGACTGACACGGTCAACTCCGAGACCCGTCTGAAGGAGCCGATGAAGAAAGTCGACGGCGAGTGGCAGGCGATCTCCTGGGACGAGGCGATGAGCGAGATCGCCGACGAACTCGACCGGATCCGGACGGAGTACAGTCCGGACTCGGTCATGTGGATGGGGTCGGCGAAGGTCAACAACGAGGAGGCCTACATGTTCCGGAAGCTCGCGGCCTTCTATGGGACCAACAACGTCGATCACCAGGCCCGGATCTGTCACTCGACGACGGTCTCCGGCCTGGCGAACACGTGGGGCTTTGGGGCCCAGACAAACCCCATCAACGACTATCGCAACCAGGACGCGAACCTCATCATCGGGCACAACCCCTCAGAGTCCCACCCCGTGATGATGCAGTACCCCCAGAAGATGCAGGACAACGGGGGCACCATCATCGTCGCGGAGCCGCGATTCTCCAAGACCGCCGCAATGGCCGACAAGGTCGTCCGGTTCCGACCGGGCACGGACACGGCCTTCATCAACGGCCTGCTCTATCACATCGTCTTCAACCTCGAGGCCCACGACGAACAGTTCATTCGCGATCGGGTCTACGGCTGGGACGAGGTCCGGGAGAACCTGCGGGACTACGACCTGGAGACCGTCTCGGACATCACCTGGGTCGACGTCGAGGAACTCAAGGAAGTCGCCGAGATTCTCGCCGACGCCGAGGTCTCGACTGTCGACTGGGCGATGGGCGCGACCCAGCACAACAACGGCACCCAGAACATCCGCTCTTTTGCGACCCTGAACCTCGCGCTGGGACATGCCGCCCAGCCTGGCGGCGGCCTGAACGTCGTTCGTGGCCACGACAACGTCCAGGGGGCGACCGACCTGGGTGTGCTCTCGAACACCCTGCCCGGCTACTACGGCCTGGGTGAAGGGGCCTGGCGACACTGGGCCCAGGTCTGGGACCAGACCCCCTCGACCAGCGGGTCGACGTCCTACGACGAACTGTTCGATCGGTTCCACTCCAAGGAGATCATGGAGAAAAACGGCCTCACCGTCTCCCGCTGGTACGAGGCCGCCCATCCCGAGAACACCGTCGGCGAGGACTTCCACCAGCCCCATCCCCTCAAGGCCGTGATGATCTGGGGCCACTCGCTGAACTCCGTCTCCGAGATGAAGCGGATGCAGGCGGCCATGGAGGAACTGGATCTCATCGTCGGGATCGACCCCTACCCGGCCCTGACCTCCTCGCTCCCGGACCGGGATGACGGCATCATCCTGCTCCCGGCCGCGACCCAGCTAGAGACCAAAGGCAGCGTCACCAACACCCACCGTTCGATCCAGTGGCGCAGCCAGGTCGTCGAACCCAGGCACAACTCCCGCCCGGACTTCGACATCATGCAGGATCTGGCCGAGCGACTCGGCTTCGGCGATCACTTCGACTACGAGACGGTGGAGGACGTGACCCGGGAGTGGAACCTCGGCATGCGCACGATCGGCATGATCGGGCAGACCCCCGAGCGGCTGAAGGCCCACCAGGAGAACGCCGGGATGTTCAGCCCGGTCGATCTCAAGGCCGAGGTCACTGACGACCACGACCTCGCCGGGGACTACTACGGGATGCCCTGGCCGTCCTGGCACGACGAACACCCGGGCACTCCCATCCTCTACGACGCCGGCAAACACCCGGCTGCAGGCGGAGCCGACTTCCGGACCCGCTGGGACACCGAGGGCCCGGACGGCGAGACGCTCCTCCGGAACGACTACGAACCCGACTGGTGGGACGGCACGCTCGAGGGTGTCCCGCAGTACCCGATGTGGCACACCGCCCTGCCGGACCCCGAGGAACCCGCCGCGAAGACCATCCCGATCGAGTACGCCGAACGGGAGGATACGTCGGTCTACGACGCCGCCCAGGCGCTTTCGGAGGCGGGCTATGACGTCGATCCGAGCGAGTACAGCGACTTCGATCACGCACAGCCGGACCCACCGACGGGTCGGGGACGAGCGCGCGCGTCGGCCTGGAACCTCTACGATGCGGTGCCGACCCACCGCGAGCCGATCGAGACGCCCCGACCGGACATCGCCGAGGAGTTCCCGACCTACGAGGACATGGAGGACGTCTTCCGGGTCAACCTTCGTGACCGCTCGAAACAGGAGAGTCGGGCGGACCTCAAGGACTCCCACCCGATGATCATGACCACCGGTCGGCAGGTCGAGCACACCGGTGGTGGGGCCGAGACCCGGAACAACCCCTACACGGCCGAGCGAGCGCCGTTCATGTACGCCGAACTCAACCGAAAAGTCGCCAACGAGATCGGTGTCGACACCGGCGAGTGGGTCAAGGTCGGGACCAAGCGAGGCACTATGCTGGTCCAGGCCCGGGTGACCGAACGGGTCAACCAGGAGGAGATCTTCCTCCCCTTCCACTGGGGCGGGATCTTCGAGGGCGAATCGCTCGTCGATCGGTACCCCGACGGACTCGAACCGCTCACGATCGGGGATTCGGCGAACATCGGCACTTCGGACGGGTACGATCCGCACACGATGATGCAAGAGACGAAAGCCAACCTCGCGCTCGTCGAGAAGGCCGCTCCGGAGGAGATCCCGGACCTGCCGGAGAAGCAACTGGCCTACCAGGAGGAGAAAGGGATCATTCGCCGCCCGCTCGGGGGTGATGAAGAATGACCCAACGCGTCGTGCCCGACACCGACCGCTGTATCGACTGTGGCGGCTGTGAGGTCGCCTGCAAGGTCGAGTGGGACATCGGCCACACCGAGGAGCGTATCGAGGTCGTGACACACAACGAGGGTCGGGAAGGCACCCGGTACTCCGGCGGGGAGTCACACACGCCCATGCAGTGTTACAACTGCGCGGAGGCCCCCTGTATCGACGTCTGTCCCACGGACGCGTTACACCGGGACGAACACGACCTGGTGCAGGTGGACAAGGACCTCTGTATCGGCTGTTCGTACTGCTCCTGGGCGTGTCCCTTCGGGGCGCCACAGTACCCCAGCGAGGAGGAGACGGCCGGCGGTTCGGGGATCATGGACAAGTGTACCACCTGTGTCGACCGCCTGGAGGAGGGCAAGGATCCGGCCTGCGTGGAGACTTGCCCGACCGACGCGCTTGTCTTTGGGACTCCGAGTGAGATCTCCGACGAGATGCGTCGCCGCGGGAGCGACACGATGTTCACCGAGAGCGAGGCAGCCATCGTGTTCGGAACGGGAAGTGACTAACCCGTAATCGATCGATGAACGCAGATTACGTCCGTCACGCTGTCGCCGCAGTCGCCGCGGTCCTGATCGCCGCCGGGGTACTGGCCTGGCTGAACGGCCTGTCGCCGGGGCTCACGACCGGCGTCTGGATGCGCGACACGCTGGCGCTCGTTGGTGAAGGGGTCTCCCAGTACGAGTCCATGTCGGGCAACTGGGTGTTGCTCCGTGGCCTGCTCGGCGTGTACCTCACCGGGCTCGTCGCGACCGTCTCGGTCCTGCTGCTGCTCTCGCTGCGCACCCACCCAGGAGGTGTCGATCGATGAGTGGTTCCGAGGAGATCTCCCGGTTCTCGGCCGTCCAGGTGTACGTCCACTTCCTGATGGCCGCGGCCATCCTGGTCCTCTTCCTGACCGGGGTCGCGATCACCTTCGGCGGCCAGGTCGGATGGATCGTGTCCCTGCTGGGCAACGAGTCCATCATCCTGATCCACATCATCGCCGGTGTGGCCCTGTTCGTCACGCTGCTCTACTATCTCATCTTTGCGCTCACCGGCCTCGCGACGGGGGATTTCCCGACCAAGTGGCTTCCCGGCCCGAGTACGATCCGGGAGCTGATCACGTATGTAAACTACCACATCCTTGGTCGCGGCCCAGAGCCACGCCCCGGGAAGTACACCTGGATCCAGAAGTCCGAGGTCCTGATCATCGCCGTGGAACTCACCGTCCTCACGGCGACGGGACTCGTACTCATGTTCCCGGGGCTGTTGCTCCGCTATCGCCCCGCCTTCCTGGTCGCGAGTGACCTCCACGTGGTCTTTGCCTTCACGCTCCTGATGGGCGTGACCTTCCACCTCTATGACACTCATCTCCTCCAGTTCCCGCTCGACACCTCGATCTTCACCGGTCGAGTTTCCCTCGACCGGGCCCGAGAGGAGTGGGCCGGCTGGGTGGATGCCGGCCAGACCCGCTCGGACGGCGGCAGCGGCGACCGGTTCATCCAGGTCCTCGGTGTGTTCGCGGTGCTGTTCGTGTTCGCCGTCGTCTACTCGGGGGTCCTGATCGACCGGATCCTGGCTCCCATTCCGGGGACCCAGGAGACTCTCTATCTCCTGGAGCGTCCCGAGACGATCCTCGAGGGGCCGGCCGGGATATTCTGGACCGTCGGGTTCAACCTGGTGGTCATCGTGATTCTGGTCGGACTGGTGGCCCTGCTCTACGGCATCACGCTCCGATTCGGGGACTGATAGGCGAACTTTTCACTTTCAAATGCGAACTTCAAGACAATGAGTACGGAGGACACCGACGACGCAACGATGGCACAGCTCTATGACCTGCTTGCGGGTGTGTTCGCGGATCCACCGGACGAGGCGACTGTCGCCGCCCTCGCCTCGGGGCCGCTGCCCGATCCCGGGGTCGCTCCGAACGATCGGCTGGCAGCCGGCCTCGAGGGCCTCGATGCCTGGGGCGAGACCGTCGAGGATCCGGCCGCGGAGGCCGACCGGCTCGCGTCGGAGTTCACCCGACTCTTCATCGGCCCACGCCCCAAGCTACAGATCCACGAGTCCTACTACGCCGGGGACTACCTCGGCGAACCGCTCGCGGCCGTCAAAGAGACCTACCGAAGCCTCGGGATCGCTTCCGCTCCGGATCGCAAGGAGGAGGCCGACCACGCGGCCGTGGAACTCGCGGTGCTGCGGGAGCTAACCGCGACCGACGGGGAGCGGACGGCCCCCTTTCTCCGCGAGCACGGGGACTGGTTCGATGACCTCGCCGGGGACATCCACGAGCAGACGGATGAACCGTTCTACGAGGCGATCGCGGACCTCGTCGCGGGGGTCGTTGCCTTCGACGCCAGCCGGCAGGGGGTCCGTCAATGACTGTCGCCGTCATCAGTGATTGTCGCGGGACGGCCGACATCGACCGAAACGCCGTCGCCCAGGCCATCGACGTGGAGGAAGCGATCCTCACGAGCGCGGTCGCGGACCATCGCGAGGCCATCGCCGAGCGGATCGAGGAGGCCGACACGGACGCGGTCCTCTTCGTCGCCGGCGACGGGCCGGTCGTCACCGAACTCCTGGAGGCCCTCGAGGAAGCCGGCTACCGAACCGACCGCGTGAGCCCCTTCATCGGTGCGTCCGTCGACTCGGCGGTTGGGACGGCCGTGGTGGCTGGCGCCGCGAACGCGGCCGTCCGACAGCTCGCGATCCGGCCGGAGATCGATCTCGATCCCGCCCCGTCGGGCGAGCACGTGGTCGTCGTCGGAGACCCGCTGGTCGCCCGGGACCTGGCCGGAAACGTCGACGTGACGCTGATCGCCGATCACCAGGACCTGGCGGGCACGTCACTTCCCGATTCGGTGACTGTGCGGCGCGGGACTGCAACCGCCCTGGAGCGTGTGGGTGGCGGCTACGAAGTGCAACTCGAAACCTGGGTGACCGAGGACTGTACGGGGTGTGGCCGCTGTCTTCGGCGCTATCCCGAGGCGACGACTGACGTGCCGGTCCAGGTCACCGACGACACCGTGGAGCCGGCGGTCTGTCCGGCCGACGCGATCCGGCCGGCCGATGAGCCACTCGTCGAGCAGTTGGGGGCAAGCCAGGTCGTCTGGCCGAATCACCAGGGGCCCCTGGCCGCGGACCGCTGGGTGCACACGATTCGAACTGGCGTCGCCGGCGCCGTGAACCGGGCGGCCTGGATGCGAGCCAGGCCGGAGGTAACAGTCGATCACAGCACCTGTGCAGTTGGTACGGCCGGGAATGAGGGCTGCTCGGACTGCGAGGAGGCGTGCCCGAACGACGCCATCTCGATCTCGCTCGCCCACGACGGGGGCGTCAGCGTCGAACCCGACCGGTGTGTCGCGTGTGGGACCTGCGTCTCGGTCTGTCCGACCGCGTCCATCGAGCCCACCCGGGCTCACGACGTGGCGACGACGGCGGCATTCGTCGAGGCGGCGATCGGTCCGGTGGCCGACGCGACCGCCGGGTCCAGTCTGCCGTGGGGTGGTGGTGCCACACCGTTCGGCGTGGTCTTCGTGAGCGAGGCGATCGAACCGGCCGTGCGGACCACTCTCAGTTCTCGGTCGGTGCCGCCGGTTATCCCCATCGTGCTCCCGAACGTGCTCTCGGTCTCGGACGCGGCGGCGATCTATGCGGTGGCGCTGGGGGCCGACGGCGTCTTGCTGGCGAGTGACCCCGACCGGGCGACCGAACCCGTCGAGGATGCGGTCCGGCAGGCGAACCTGGCGCTCGGCGATCTGGGCCTCGGGGAGCGGGTGGCGGTGGCAAACACTGCTGACCCCGACGCGCTCGCACGGGCGATGGACGGTCTCGTTGCCGACCCACTCGATGCCGTCGAGACTAGTTCCGTGCGGACCGATTCCCGTCACACCCTCGGTCTCGACGCGAGTGTGGCCCTCGCGGCTGGACACGGCAGCAATGCGAGCATGGTCGCGGCGCCAGGCTCGGGGACTGTCACGGTCGAGGAGTCGGGCTGTACGCTCTGTACTACCTGTCACGACGTGTGCCCGACCGGGGCGCTCGAACAGACCGAGGGACAACTGCACTTCGATCCCGAGGCCTGTGTCGGCTGTGGCCATTGCGAGACGGCCTGTCCGGAGGACGTGATCGAGGTCACATCCCGCGTGCCGGTGGAGAACGGCGCGGTTCGGGCGCGGGAAACCGTCGTCGAAAAGGAGATGGTCGAGTGCCGGGTGTGTGGCGAGCCGTTTGCCTCCCGGTCGGGAATCGAAGAGATGGAGGCCCAACTCGACGAGGCGGCTCTCGAGGCCCTCGATCTGGAGGTCTGTCCGGACTGTCGCTCCCAGCGGGCGGCGGAGACGGAGTTCCTGTAGCTACCGCATCTCTTCGAGGGCAACGAAATCCTCGCCCGTTGCCGAAACCCACTCCGAGAGAAGCCGCTGGGCGCTCTCGGGAACCGGCGATATCGTGCAGATCCACTCTCCATTGGCGTCCCTGGTGACGTTCGCCATAAATGGTTCTCCACGTTCGCTCGTGAGTGGCCCCGGCGGGTTCCTGTCCCGTGGTGCGGTGTCCATAGTGATTCCTTGCTCGGTAGTTCATGCTACGGGACCCTCTCACATAGCTATTGGTTACGATTCCAAGATATTGGGGCCGGCGGAGCCGGTCAGTCCTCGGCCTCGAGCATCCACCCGAAACGCTTCTCCCAGAACTCCTCGGAGCGTGGTTTCTTGGACTTCCCGTAGGTCTTCTTGTCCCGGATCTGGCGTTCGAGGACGTCACGGGCCTCGTTGATGGCGTGACTGGCGCCGTAGCCTTCGCCGGAGGCGATGTACAGGCCCTGGTCGGTGTACAGACGGATCCGGGCGAGCAGCAGCGGGGTGCCCCGCAACTTCTCGTCGTGTTTGTGGAGGTGCACCTTCGCGTCGAGGACCGACATCCCGTGATCGCGGTCGTCGAACTTGTCGATCATGGCGACGATGTCCTCGTAGGTGATGTCATCGACCAGATCGCTCCCGTAGACCTGAACGGCCCGGTTCCCCCCGGCTTCCCAGGTCAGGGAGTCGAGGATGTCAGTCTTCGTGAGGATGCCGTGTGGGTGGCCTCCCTCCTCCGCGACCACCAGGGAGGATCCCGTGTCCTCGAACAGTTTTTCGACGGCGACGTCGAGGGTTTCGGCCGGGTCGATCGTTCTAACCGGGCTGTTCATGATGTTCCGCACCGGCAGGTCGAGCATTCGAGCGAGCTCGCCCTCTCGGGCGCCGAACCCGCCCCGTCCAGACCGGCCCGTGCTGGCCGAGACGTCACCGCCGTGGGGATCAGTACCGGAGGCGTCGCCGCCCTGGCTGCGGTCCACGGAGCGAACAGTCATGTTGGTGACGTCATAGAGGCTCACCACCCCGACAGCGGAGTCGCCTTCCACAACTGGCAGGTGGGTAATGCGGTTCTCGCGGAAGACGTGTAACGCGTCGCCGAAGGTCGATTCGGGATCGAGGGTCACCAGATCCGTCGTCGCGGCTTCCTGGACCGTCGCCGCGTCGAGGTACGGCTGGACCTTCCGCAGGATGTCCTTTGCGGTCACGACTCCGATGAGGGACTCGCCCTCGAAGACGGGGAGCAACTGCGAGTCGGCGTCGATCATGAGCTGGGCGACCTTCCGGATGTCCTCGTCCGGGGTGAGCTGCGGGACGTGCCAGACGAGCGAGTTGAGTTTCTCGTTTGGCTGGTGCTGGGAGCTCGCGAGCTGGCGTCGGGTGACGATCCCCTCGAAGGTATCGCCCGCGACGATGACTCCCGGGACCGATGGGTCTTCAAAGGTTCCGACCAGTTCCGAGACGGTGGTGTCCGGTGAGCGAGTGACGTAATCTTCCGAGACGATGTCTGCGATGTCCATGGTTGGTATTGGTTCGCACGTAACCTAATGGTTCCCCCGGGCGGCTCGATACTGTCAACATGTACCAGTTGGCGTGGACGAACCAAGTTCCCGGTGGCCTTTCTCAGGAATTGGTAACCAGTCCAACTAATAGTTCCTCGCCATGAGGGCCCTTGCGTGCTATTGACAAGGCGCATACGAAGGGGTCCGGAACCAGGCATATTCTGAACGGCGGATACCTCTCCGAGATCCTAAATATCCATAGATCTAAATATTTGAGTATCCTAATATTAACTGGAGGAGAAAACCGATGCCACCACCGAACCAACCCCAATCGGCCGGACGAGCGGTACAGTTCCGCGGGCAGACCCGGAGCCGAGACGACGTTTCGACGGTGGATACAGAAGTCGTTCTCACCGGGGAGACCGTCTCCGTGAGCCCCCTGTCGGGCGTCGAGAGCGACTCGGCACTCGACTTCTCGGTTCCGCTCGCGGATATCACGGCGCTGCGGTGTGAGGGGATGCTCTGTCGGGCCATCACCCTCGAAACGGACACGGCGGAGTACCGGATTCCGACCGCGGACCTGGACGAGACCGCGTTCCGCAACGCGATCCTCCAGGCGACGGATCTGGAGAACTCGTGTACGCGGCTGAGTCTGGGCCAGTACGGGATCTGTCTCTGTGGACCGGGGACGTACGCCGGCTGTCTGCTGACCGTCGCCGGGCTGGGGATGATCCTTTCGGTAGTCGGGGCCGCGCTCGGCGTGCTCGTGGCTGGTGCCGGTGTGTTGTTGCTGGCTGCCGTTTTCCTGGCCCGGACCGTCTCGAAGTGGCGTGGGGCAAACGTCTGGGAGCGCCCCCGGACGGGAGCTACAGCGTGATCGTCCGACCCCGTCACTCGTTCATTTGATCCCTGATTACGCCCTGGATGACTTCGATGCCGTCGACGATCCGCTCATCAGCGATCGAGTAGAAGTTTCGCACCCCTTCCCGTTCACGGGTGAGCATCCCCTGATCGCGCATCACTTTGAGATGCTGGGAGAGTGTCGACTGGGGGATGTCGGTTTTCTCTTCGATCGTCGAGACTGAGTAAGCCTCGCCGGATTTGAGCAGATCCAGGACCTTGAGTCGGTTCGCGTTCGCACAGATGCCACAGTACTCGGCGTGGGCCTCGTAGAACTCGTCGCTTTCGAGTTCAGTCATAATTGTGCTAGGGCCGTTCGCTGTAAAGAAGATTCGCCGTTGGCATCGACTGCATCTCTGTCAGCACTGTCTCATCGCGAACGTGCCAGTGCCCATCCAAACATTCCCAGGGCGACGAAGTACAGCACGATTGCCGTCGTCACGGACGCGGTGACCAACGTCCCTGTCAGGAACCCGGTGCCAAGCAAGGTATGGAACCCCCCTAGTCCGATCCAGAAGTTCCGTCGAGAAATTCCGAGTCGCGCCTGGAGGACGGACATCTGCCTGTACTCTTCTACTGACGGGTTAACTTGTTTCGATTAGGTCACCAGGTCCGACTGGGCGGTGCAAATCCGGTCCTCGGAAAAGTGCGTAGATTTGTTTTGGTTTGATCCATATGCTCGCTTCGCTGCCTTGGATGGGCGCTTTACACTTCATTGATGCTGTTAGCATACCACGACGAGCGAAGCGAGTCGTGGTTTCACCGGGCGCGACCGCAGGGAGCGCCCGGCTCTTTTTGGTGTCCTCACCGAGCAAAGCTCGGTGGGATCTAGCAGGAGCTTTGCTCCTGTGCGACAGATTTTTCGAGTCGCGAGGGATCAAAGATCCCTCGGACCGCACGAACGGCGGCTGCGCCGCCGTGAGTGGAGAGTGGTGCGCGAAGCGCACCCGACGACGAAAAAGGTGCATGGACTCGCCGGGACTCCCGTGAGCGAAGCGAACGGGAGGTCGTCAGAGAAGTGAGCGCCATCGGCGCGAGCAAAGCTGACGGGATTTGAACCCGGAGGAAGACGGTCGCCTCACTTCGTTCGGCGCTGCGCCTTCCAGGGCTTCAAATCCACGCGTTCGCTCCGCGAACGCTCGGCTCGTCCATTCGCTCACTCGCAAAACTCGTTCGCTCCGATGGACTCGCCGGGATTTGAACCCGGGGCCTCTTCCTTGCGAAGGAAGCGATCTGCCACTGATCTACGAGCCCGCGCAATCGTTCATATCCACTGGGTTGCCTTGAGGATTCTGCTTTAACGCCGAAACAGAATCGCGGCCAGCACGAGAGCGCGAATACCGGTTAGTCCTCGAGGACGATCTCGATGGAGACGTCGTTGGGGACCTGGATCCGCATGAGCTGGCGCAGTGCGCGTTCGTCGGCGTCGATGTCGATCAGCCGCTTGTGGACCCGCATCTCCCAGTGTTCCCAGGTGGCGGTCCCCTCGCCGTCGGGGGACTTCCGGGCCGGGACTTCCAGGGTCTTGGTGGGCAGCGGGACCGGACCGCTCATGCTGACGCCGGTCTTCTCGGCGATCTCCCGGACGTCGGTCGAGATGTCGTCGAGCGCATCCGGACTCACGCCGGCGAGACGCACGCGTGCTTGCTGCATTATTCGGACTCGGTGACGGAGAGGACCTTCCCGGCGGCGATGGTCTGACCCATGTCACGAACCGCGAAGGAGCCCAGTTCGGGGATTTCGCTGGACGGTTCGATGCTGAACGGCTTCTGCGGGCGGACGGTGACGACCGCGGCGTCGCCGGACTGGATGAAGTCGGGGTTCTCCTCCTCGACCTCTCCCGAGGACGGGTTGATCTTCTTGTTGATCTCCTCGATGGTACAGGCGACCTGGGCCGTGTGGGCGTGGAAGACCGGCGTGTAGCCGGCGGTGATGACACTCGGGTGCTGCATCACGACGATCTGGGCCGTGAAGGTTTCGGCGACCGTGGGCGGGTCGTCGGCGGGACCGAGGACGTCACCGCGGCGGATGTCGTCCTTGCCGATGCCACGGACGTTGAACCCGACGTTGTCACCGGGGCCGGCCATGTCGACTTCCTCGTGGTGCATCTCGATGGTCTTGACCTCCCCACCGACGTCGGAGGGCTGGAAGGAGACCATGTCACCGGGGTGCATGGTACCGGTCTCGACGCGGCCGACCGGGACCGTTCCGATGCCGGAGATGGTGTAGACGTCCTGGATCGGCAGGCGGAGCGGCGCGTCCGTCGGCGGCGCGGGCTCGGGCAGGCTGTTGAGTGCCTCGAGGATGGTCTCGCCGTCGTACCACGGCGTGTTCTCCGAGTGCTCGGCGATGTTGTCGCCCTCGAAGGCCGAGATCGGGATGAAACTCGCGTTGTCCGAGTCGAACTGGACCTGCTTGAGCAGTCCCTTGACTTCCTCGACGGTCTCGTCGTAGGTGTTCTGCTCGTAGTCGACGAGGTCCATCTTGTTGACGCCGATGATGAGTTCCTCGATACCGAGGGTGCGAGCCAGGAAGACGTGCTCCTGGGTTTGTGGCTGGACGCCGTCGTCCGCGGCGACGACGAGAACGGCGTTGTCAGCCTGGGAGGCCCCCGTGATCATGTTCTTCACGAAGTCACGGTGACCCGGCGTGTCGACGATGGTGTAGTTGTATGTGTCCGTCTCGAACTCCTGGTGGGCGATGTCGATGGTGACCCCGCGCTCACGCTCCTCGGCGAGGTTGTCCATGACGTAGGCGAACTCGAATCCGCCCTTGCCCTTCTCTTCGGCTTCTTCGCGGTGCTGTTCGATGACGTGCTCGGGAACGCTCCCCGTTTCGAAGAGGAGTCGGCCCACGAGCGTACTCTTCCCGTGGTCCACGTGGCCGATGATGGCCAAGTTCTGGTGTGGTTTGTCGCTCATGATCGTATTCGCGCTTTATACGCGCTCTGTGGAATCCCTTCGACAGTTCGGATTAAAACCATTTCGAAAGCGTCTGACACCCATCCCGGCGCCGTCGGGTGGTTTGTCTTTTGGGCACGTTCGCGGCGGCCCGGATGAGCCCCTATCTGGAGCCGGTTCGAACGCTCGAAGTCGTATCACAGCTCAATCGATCGACGTCCGCGAGGACCGCGGAGGCGGTTTCCGGGCCGCCCGCGCCGCGACCGCTGATGTTCAACTGGCCCGCGTGCTGGGTGTCGAACTGCAGGATGTTCATGGTGCCCGTCACCGCGAGCGTGGAGTTCTCCGGCACCAGCCGCGGTCCGACCCGGATGCGATCGGCGGTGGCCTCCGCGATCAGGCGGACGGTCATCCCATCGTCGGCGGCGACGTCCAGGGCGTTTGCCGGCAGGTCTTTGATGCCCTCGATGCGGGCGTCGGCGAGCGTGTGACCGCCGCCGTCGAGGACGTTCGCCAGGATAACTCCCTTGAGTGCGGCGTCGGTCCCCTCCACATCGAAACTGGGATCGGTTTCGGCGACGCCCAGGTCCTGGGCCTCCGCCAGGACGTGTTCGTAGGCCAGTCCCTCGGCCTGCATGCGAGAGAGGATGAAATTCGCCGTTCCGTTCAACACCCCGCGTGCGGCCGTGACGTGCTCGGGGCCGAGGCCCTCGGCGGTCGCGATCGCGGGGATCGCCCCGCCCACGGTGGCCTCAAACCGAACCGCTCCCTCGCTGTCGGCGGCAACTGCGGCGAGGTCGTCGTACCGCTGGGCGACCGGGCCCTTGTTCGCGAGGACGACATCCCGGTCCTGCTCCAGGGCTGCGGTCACGTGACCGAATCCGGGTTCGGCGTCGCCCAGCGTGGTCGGGGTCGCTTCGATCAGCACGTCGTATTCGGCTCCGAGAACGCCCTCGGGATCGTTCGAGCCGACCGCACCCGACTCGCGTTTGCGTGTGAGTGCCTCCGTGACATCGACGCCGTTCGCGTCCCAGACGGCACTGCTCGAATCGGCGATGGCCGTGACAGTGTGTCCGTACTCCCCGGCGAGGCGGGCGACGGACTGCCCCACGTCCCCAGCGCCCATGACGGCGAGTTTCATCGTGATCCCTCCACGAGCGGGGCGACGAACCGCAGGTCCATATCCGTGGCCACTTGCCGGACAGCGTCGAGTGCCGCATCGGCCGCGCCGGCTTCGAGTGCTAGCCGGAACCGCCCGCTCGAAACGGCTTCCGTGTCGGTCGCTCCCGAGAGCGAGAGGTCGATAACCGAAGCGGGGGTCTCGGATTCGATTCGCTCGATGGTCGCCGAGAGGTCCTCCTCCAGGCGGGCGCCGATCAGGAGCACCAGCACCTCCTCACCGTACTTCTCGGTTCCGGCCTGGATGACGTTGATCCCGCGATCCCTGAGCGCCGCGGTGATCTGTTCGAGCTGTTCGGGCGCACACTCCAGATCAATCTCGACGGGGATCCGTCCCCGGGGGGTGACCGAGCCCCGCTCGTGAAAGATACTGAGCAGGTTGCCGCCGTTCTCGGCGATCGGTTCCAGCGCCCGCAGAAGTTCGCCCGGCTCGTCGACCAGTTCGAGCCGAACCGTGTGGGCGCGGGTACTCCCGTGTTCGTCGCTCATACGTGCTGTCGACGGCCCGGTCGGTATAAGCCTTCGGCGATTGTCGACCCCGAGTGGATTCTCAACCCGCCGATACGTACCCGGTGGCTTTTTTATACCCCTCCACCAAAGGCAGATATCGAGATGGCACTGACCCGCAGGCCGGTTTCGGAGACGTCGGGTATCGCAGTTTCGGCTGGTCGCACTGCGAACGGGCCAGGAAGACACGTGGAACGTGGCCGCGGGGACAAACACACATGAGTGAAGCTACGCCGACCGTCATGATCGTCGACGACGAGGTGAACATCACCGAACTCTTCGGCGTCTGGCTAGAGGCAGATTACGACGTGCGGATGGCGAACAGCGGCGAGGAGGCGCTTGCGGAACTCGACGAGTCCGTCGACGTGGTGCTCCTCGACCGTCGCATGCCGGGGCTGTCCGGTGATGAGGTCCTCGAGGAGATCCGGGACCGGGGCTATGATTGCCGGGTCGCGATGGTTACGGCCGTCGACCCGGACTTCGACGTTATCGAGATGGGCTTTGACGACTATCTCACAAAGCCCATCGACCGGGAGGGCCTGGAGTCGGCTATCGAGTCCCTGCTCGACCGGAAGGAGTACGACGACGCGATGCAGGAGTACTACGCGCTGACCTCGAAGAAGGCCGCGCTGGAGTCCTCGAAACCGGCCTCGGAACTGGAGGCCAGCGAGGAGTACGCCGAGTTGAAGGCCGAGATCGAGACGCTCGAAGGGGACCTGGAAGGGGCCCTCGAGACCGAATCGGACTTCGAGTCCGCGTTCCGTGATCTTGACTGACCACTGCCGGCTTAATAGCCTCCATTATTAATCCGAACCCGAAAGCCGGGGGCTCGCGTTCCGTTGCACATGGCGGAGCAACAGCGTTCCGACGCCGACAGACAACCGACCCCGGACGGTGAACACCTCAATCGAAGAAACCTCTTGGCCGCGCTCGGCAGCGCCGGCCTGCTCTCGACGGCTGGCTGTCTTGGTATCCTGGGGGACGACGAGACCGGGCCACGCGCGGACGATCCCACCCCCGTACCAACCACCGAGGGTGGCGAGGGAACGACCACTGGGAGCGTCGAGACCTTCGACATCGAGTGGACTGTCCAGGGGGCGACGACCGCGGTCGCCAGCAACGAGGTCCTGCTCGACGTGGCCCTCGACGACGGGCTCGACGTCCCATACCAGTGCGAGCAAGGGATCTGTGGGGTCTGTACCTCAAAGGTACCCGGCGACGGGACTGACTACGTCGAGCACTCCGGCGCCGACTATCTGAGCGACGAGCAGATCACCGGCGGGTTCGTGCTTCCCTGTGTCGCCTCTCCGAAACAGGATTTTTCCATCGAGACCGGCCAGCAGGACGCGGCGGACGCCTACTCGCCCGACGGCGAGGATATCGAGGAGACGACTACCGCGGCCGACGTGGAGTCCTTCTCGATCGACTGGACCGTTCAGGGTGCCACGACCGATGTGGCGGCCACCCAGACCCTGCTCGACTCGGCCCTGGATAACGACCTGGACGTGCCATACGAGTGTGAGCATGGCGTCTGTGGGGAGTGTACCTCGGAGGTTCCGGGTGCCGGCACCGAGTACGTCGAACACGACGGCAACCAGTATCTCAGCGACGAACAGGTCGAAGCGGGCTATGTCCTCACCTGTGTGGGTTCGCCCAAACAGGACTTCGAGATTACGACTGGCGTGAAAGACGACGCGGACGCAGTCTAGGGTTCGAATCCGGGCTCGGCCGCCAGATTGCCGTGTTACCGTGTCTCGCCCGTATAAAAAACTCTGCAAAATTAACGACCACCCCTATGCCCGAACGCAAACTACCAGTGGATATGGATTCGACCGTCTCGTTCCCACACACGAGGACCGCACATCCCGGTTGTCCCCGGGCGTACGCGGAGGGATATCCATGGTAAATCCGCTCCTGCCCGCCGAGTTCTGGGGGCTCTCGATCGGGATCTACCTGTTCCTGGGCGGCCTGGCCGGCGGGGCGTACGTCGCCGGGGCCGTCGCCGACCTCCTCAGCACCAGACAGCCAGAGCGACAGGACTCCTACTTCGCCACGGCCCGCTGGAGTATGGTGATCGCGGTCGGTGCGATCGCCGTCGGTGGGCTCCTGCTGGTCTCACACCTCGGCGAACCGCTGAACGTGCTGCAGTTCTGGTTGTTCACGAACTCCCAGTCCTGGATGACGATCGGGATCTGGGTCATCGTCCTGTTCACGCTCCTCGCGATGGTGCAGGCCCTCTGGCTGGGCTTCGGTCGCGAGAACGGGTTTGCCGTGAGCATCGGCCCGATCGACACCCTCGCCAGAATAACTCGTCCCTCCGAGCGTGTTCGGCGGGGAATCACCGCCTTCGGAATCGCCGTCGGCGTGCTGCTGGCGGTCTACACGGCGCTTCTGATCAGCGCAACCGGGGACGTCGTCCCGCTGTGGGACCCGACCTGGCTCCCACTGCTGTTCCTGACCAGTAGCCTCTCGATCGGCATCGCGGCCGTCTTCGGGCTGACAACCCTGACACAGGGGGTCATCGAAACCGGCGTGGAGAAGTTCAGCCTCGCCGACGACGTGATCATCCTCGCCGAGATGGGCGTGCTCGCGATCCTTCTGGTGACACTGCAGAACGGCAACTCGACCGCCGTCGAAACCGTCCAGTACATCATGCAGGACGGCTGGCTCCTGTTCTGGGGCGGCGTGGTCGGTGTCGGACTGGTGGCGCCACTGGTCCTCTCGGCGGCCCTGATCCTCGTCGAACGGCGGGTCGACCTCCACGGGAACGCGAAGACGCTGCGCCGGGTCCGTGGGGCCTACGTCCTCAAGTTCGGCCTCGTGGTCGTCGGTGGCCTCCTGCTTCGGCTCACGATCATCTTCGGCGCGCTGAACGTGCCGATCATCGGTGCGTGATAACTCATGACTGATACGATAGACACAGACGACATCGACGACGTGGTCGGGGACATCCTCGCGGATGTCGACGCAGACGAGACACTCGGGAAACAGATGGCCACGGACGCCCGCCGGGTCTCGAAGGGTGAACTCTCCCGGGCCGAATTCGAGGACCGATACGCCGAGGACGTGGCCGAGGAGTTCGGCACGGACCTCACCGGCGGCACGGCCGGCGCTTCGATGCCGGGTACCCCCTCGGTCATGGACCAGGCCTCGCGGCGATCCGTGCTGAAAGCCGCCGGTGTGGCCGCTGTTGGAGCCGCGGCCGTGGGCGCGGGTGTGTCCTCGAACAACGCCGCCGCTCAGTCCGAGGCGGACAGTTCCGTCCAGCGTGGGATGGTGCTGGACACGGAAACCTGCATCAAGTGTCTCTCCTGTGTGGAGGCCTGCAAGGAGGAGAACCACACGCCGGAGGGCCACTTCTGGATGGAGGTCCACCGCTACCAGCGCGCCGACGAGGAGTACGACGGGCCCACGGACTGTGACTCCCTGCAGCGGCCCTGTCAGCACTGTGAGGACGCCCCGTGTATCGAGGTCTGTCCGAACAACTCCCGGTTCAAGACCGAGAACGGCCGGACGGTCTGTGATTACGATACCTGTCTGGGCTGCAAGTACTGTGAGGTCGCCTGCCCGTATCACGTGAACTCGTTTGTCGGGACCGGCGTCCCCGAGTACCTGGATGGCCCGTTCGAGGGCCAGCGCCGGGACGACGAGGGCCGTTGGCTTGCCGGTACGCCGCCGGAGGGTTCCTGCAGCAAGTGTACCTTCTGCATCCACCGTGAGTGGGACGACGAACTCCGCGGTACGACCGCCTGTGAGGAGGCCTGTCCGGTCGATGCGATCCACTTCGGGGACCTCAACGATCCCGAGAGCGCGCCGAACCAGTACCTCGAAGATTATGACGACTCAGAGACGTTCAAGGCCCGTTCGGAGGTCTCGGATCCGAACGTGATTTACGTCGGCGACGAGCCCAAAGACGTCGAAGTCGAACCGGTTCCGGGCCCCACGAGCCACGAGGACCTCGGCCTGGAGGCGTCCGAACCGACGGGGCACTGACCGCGGCTGCACTCTTTTCTGGCACGCAAGCAGGTGAGTCCCGGGGTGGCCGGACCAATCCGAGAGTGTGACATGTAACTCGCCGCTCGAAATCGCTCGTTCGGTATTTCACGCCTTCTATTGCCGAAATTTCTGACCCCTACTTAATGGCCTAAATTGTGCTCATGAACCCCTTTTGAAGTAGGGTTGGTAGGAGAAGTTGCAATGGAACCTGATAGAAACGCGCGCATCGGATCTAACCTCTCGCGTCGGAAGTTCGTCGCTGGAACGGCCGCCGGTTTCGCGACGGTCAGTCTCGCCGGCTGTACGGACGGCAACGGCGAACCGACCACCACTGCGGAACCCGAGCCGGAAGACTACGTCGTCACCGACGACGTCATCGTGAGTTCCTCGTACGTCCCGGCAAACGCCGGCTTCGCGCAGGCGTGTTCGCCGTCGCGGATGTTCGCCCCGGAAATGCACCCGGTCTTCAAGATCGGTGTTTACGACCCCGAGACGGGCGAGCAGCTGGGTAACGATACGCTCGACTCCGTATCGGTCAACATCGACGGCTACGAGACTGTCGACCTCGCCTGGGGCGGTGACGCCGAAGAGAACCCCTCCGAGGAGTGGAGTGGGAGCTGGGCCATCCCCGAAGACGCCGAACCCGGTGCGATTTCTTACACCGTCGAGATCACCAACGACGACGCCAACTTCCACAACGTGGGGATCCTGGAGAGTTCGATTACCATCATCGAGTTCTCACAGGACTACCTCATCACCGACGACCTGTACGCAGGGTCCGCCGGAATGAGCGACTACGAGGACAACGAGTTCATTTCCGGCTGTGCGCCCTCGCGCCAGTTCGCACCCGGTATGATGGTCGGCTTCGACATCGGCGTCTACGAGAGCTCCACCGGCAATCCGGTCGGTCCCGCCGACGGCGACCAGGAAAACGTCGTCGCGGGCATCGAATCCGCCACGCTCACGATCGAAGACTTCGACGAGACCGTCGAACTGGGCTGGTCCGGTATGTCCGAGGGTGAGGCCACCGAGGACCTCAACTGGAACGCTACCTGGACCATCCCGAGCGACGCCGAAGCAGGCAGCTACAACTTCACCGTGGAGGTCGTGGCGGCTGATGACAACATTGGCTCCAAAAACGTCGGGGCCACGGCCCACGTCACGAACTCCTTCTCGATCGTCTAAGGCGAACTGAGCGGATTCAGTTCGGCTCGACTCGGTCTTTGACGTTCGCGAAGTACCGATCGACGTCTCCCTCGATGAACTTCTTCAGGAGCCGGGCACCGAGACTGGCAACACCGCCGGTGTAGAACAGTTCGGCCGAGTAGGAGAGATCGACCTCGCCGGTTTCGGTTTCCTGCATCTCCATCGCCGCGAGCACGTCGAAGGTACTGCCGGTCGTGGAGTCAAAGGCCTCTCCCTCCGCGATGATCCAGTCCGGTTCGTCCATCTCGACGAGTTCGAACTCCCCGTCCAGCGAGACCGAGACGTGCCCGATCCCCCGTTCGATTTCGACGGAGTAGCGCCGTTCGGTATGTCTGGTGACTTCCTGGGCTCCCGGAACCACGTCCGCGAGGTTCTGGGCATCGGAGATGAACTCCCAGAGGGTCTGTTTGTCCGTGTCGGCTCGAACGGTGTCCGTGAATTCGAGACTCGATCGATCGTCGTCTGTGTCAGGTGTCATGGGTGTGTTGGACCGTGTTGTTATCGCTGCTGCCAGGGGGTGAGCCAGTCGCCGATCTCCTCCGGGCCGTGGACGAAGACCAGGCCGAGCACGTTGATCGAGAACAGGGCCACGTACAGCTCCAGGATCTTGAACTGCTGCCAGGAAGTCCAGATCACATAGCCCAGGCCGCTGTCCGCCGCGACCATCTCGATGATGACCAGGAGGACCACGGCGATGCCCAGCCCGAGGCTCAGTCCGCTCGCGACCTGTGGGAGGATGCTCGGCAGGACGACCTCCCGGTAGATGGCCAGGCGACCGGCCCCGTTGTCCCTCGCCGCGGCGATGTACTGGCCTTCGATCTGTGTCACGGCGTCCATGGTGTTGATCGTCACCAGGAGGAACACCGCGAGTGCCATCGTGAGGATCCGGGCCGTCTCGCTGACGCCGAAGATCGAGAACATCACCGGCAGGATGGCGATCTTCGGAAGCGGGTAGAGCACACTCAGATGCGGGTCGAGAATCGCCCGCACGCCGCCGTTCCGACCGGCGAGCAGTCCCATCGTCACTCCACTCGCCGTTCCCAGCAGTCCGCCGAGGAGGACCCGCCGGAGGCTCGCGAGGAGATGGGTCAGAAAGTCCCCGTGAACGTAGAGTTCGACGGCCAGCCCGAGAACGGCCGTGGGCGGTGGGAAGAAACGGGCGTCGATGAGCCCGCCACGCGCGGCGGCCTCCCAGCCGATCGCCAGCACCACAAACGGCCCCAGTAACAACAGGAGCCGGCTGCTAGAGCGTCGAGCGGCCGTCATTCCTGGCCTGCCGTGTCGTTGACGACCGTATCGAGGATCGACCAGACCCGGTTCTGAAGCTCCTCGAACCGGGCGAAATCGAGGTTCTCCCTGGTCCGTGGCCGATCGAGGTCGATGTCGATCACCTCGGCGATCTGCCCCGGCCGGTCGGTCATGACCCCGAGCCGATCGCCCAGACGGACGGCCTCCTCGATGTCGTGGGTGACATACACCACTGTCTTCGGCCGTTCGCGCCACAGCCGGATCAGCTCCGCCTGGAGCCCTCGTTTGGTCTGGGCGTCCAGATCGCCGAAGGGCTCGTCCATCAGCAGGACCTCCGGATCGTTGGCGAAGGCCCGGGCGATGTCCACCCGCTGTTTCATGCCGCCCGATAGCTGATGGGGGTAGGCGTCCTCGAACCCGTCGAGGTTCACCTTTCGAATGTACTCCCGGGCGATCTCCCGGCGTTTCTGAGTCGGCACGTCCCGCATCTTGAGCCCGAAAGCCACGTTCTCGAGGACCGTCTTCCAGGGGAAGATCCCCTTCTCCTGAAAGACGAGTCGGGACTTGGGGCGATCGGCTGCGGACTCCTCGATCTCGATCGTGCCGGCGTCGGGTTCGAGCAGTCCGCTGAGTCCCCTGAGAAACGTGGACTTCCCACAGCCCGAGGGCCCGAGCAGACAGAAGAACTCCCGGTCCCGGACCGAGAGGTCCATCCCGTCGAGGGCCTGGACGGTCGTGCCGTTGGACTGGTAGGCCATCGTCAGGCCCTCGACGCGAATCCGAACCTGTCCGGCCGGCTCCGGTTGCTCCGTGGCCGGGGTCGGTCCGTCGCTGTGGGCGCGCTCGGGTGGGATCATCGGGCAGGTCAACAACTCGAATCGGTGGGGAATTCAGTCGGGGTTCGGCGCTCGCCCACGGGCGGATAGGGGGTCAGCGCGTTCTCGCCCCACTGTTCGATCGTTTCCACGTCCGGTCTGGCGGCCTCATCATCGAGTCGGCCGACCGTATCGAGGGCCGATTCCAGGAACGTCTCGTCGATCACGTCCCCGATGGGCACCGTCTCGTCGACGTTGCCCCGACAGGCGTAGAACGCCTGCTGGTTCTCGACGCTGTCGGCGTTGAGGTGACCGTTCTTGTGTGGGAGCGAGGGGATCGAGGCCTGGATCGCCGCTTTGGGCAGATCGAAGGTGTCACTGACGATCGTCGCGACCTCCTCGCTGGGGAACCCGCCGAGTTCGTAGTACTCCCGAACGCCTTCGAGATACGCCTCGACCCAGCGAGTCGCCACCTCCGGGCGCTCCTCGGCAAACGGCCCGCCGAACAGGTAAGCCCCGATCTGCATCCGTGGGGCGACCATGGAGGCATAGCCCAGTTGGGTCGCATCCGCCTGGTCGGCGACCTGCAGCCCGAGGGGGTCCGGAATCGAACAGGCGTCGATCTGTCCCTCGGCCATCGTCACGGGCATGTTGTTGTAGAGGACCTCGGTGGTCGAAACGTCCTCCCAGGTCATGTCGTTCAGTTCGAGAATGCGGCCCCAGACATACGAGTCGACGTTGCCCGAGCCGTGCAGGCCGATCGTGAGGCCTTCTGGCAGGTCGTAGATCGAGTCGGTGTCCGGAACGGCCGCCGAGCGGGCCCAGATCCGGTTCGCCGAGGGCTGGCCCGGCCAGTACTGGGTCTGGTCCGCGACGACCCGGATGTCGATGTCCTGGGCCACGGAGTTGAAGAGACTGGCCCCGATCGAGCCGGTGGCGACGTCCAGGTCGCCGCTTGCGAGTTGTGGGGTCGCCTTCGGGGCACTCTGGATTCGCTTCACTTCGAGTTCGATATTCCGGTCCTCGAAGTAGCCGCGATCGCGGGCGATCAGGATCTCCGCGACTGCGGGGATCGTTAGCGTGCCGAAGGTGACTGTATCGGGGCCGCCATCGACCGCTCCGAGACAGCCGCCGAGGGCTGTCGCGGTGGCCACACCGGCACTGGCGAGGTACGCCCGTCGCGAGAGCCCCCGGCTCCGCCGCGTGTCATCGACTGATTCCGATACGGGTCCGTCCATGACATCGGGTAGTTTCCCTGTGACCGAAACAATCCACCTGCATTTTCCAGCCTTTTTTCCACTCCCCTACTTCAAGGACAGCCATTTGCTCGCCTCGCTTTAAGTACTCGGCCCGTGCCTGCCCCGGTCACGGTCCCAGCACGGGCTGGTCATCGAGGGTCTCCCACGGGATCAGCGACTGGCGAAGGCGAGCGAGGCCGTCGGTGACCGAGATGCCAACCAGGCCGATGACGACGAGGGTGGCATAGAGGTCCGGCAGCACCGAGGCCTGCCAGGAGATCCAGAGCACGTATCCCAGGCCGTCGTTTCCGGCGACGAACTCCACGGCCGTGACGATCAACAGGGACATGCTCAGGCCGAGTCTGAGCCCGACGAACACGAGCGGGAGGGCCCCGGGAAGCCACACTTCCCGGAGCTGGGCCAGTCGGGATCTGGCGCCGTTGTCCCTGGCTACTTCGACGTAGACCGGGTCGATGGCCTTCGCGCCGTTGCGTGCGTTCCAGACGATCAGGATAAAGGAGCCGACCGCGCCCGTAAACACCAGCGCGGCCTCCGTACTCCCCACGACGAGGATGAGAAGCGGGAAGAGCGCGATGACCGGGAGTGCGAAGATCGCGGAGATAACCGGCGAGAGGACGGCCCGAATCCGCTTGTTGGCGGCCATCGCGAACCCGATCGGGATGCCAAAGAGCGCGGAACTTCCGGCCGCCAGGCCCGTCCGCCTGAGGGTCGCAACGACGTGCCCCTGGAAGTTCGCCTCGGTGAGGAGGTGGAGTGTTCGCTGGCCGATTTCTACCGGTGGCGGGACGAAGGTCGGATCGAGGAGGCCGGCACTGACTGCCCCCTGCCAGAGAAGCACGGGGACCGCAAGCGAGAGCGCGCGAGTCAGTTTCGGCCCGACCATCGGTTATTCGGTGATCTCGATTGTCATGTGCAGGCCCGGGAGCGGCCGGATGGGGTGGTTGTCGAGATAGGAGAGGTGTGGTGTCAACTCGAAGTTGGGTTCCTCGTCTTTCACGTCGAAGAAGCTGGGATAGACGTCGATGAAGTGATAGCCCGGCTGGCCGCTGGCGGTGATCTCGGTCTTTGCGGTCCGGGCCTCGAGCCCACAGACATAGCCGATGGGCTTGTTGTCATAGACGAAGTAGTAGGCGTTCTCGTAGGTCGGCCACCCGATACCGCTCAGTTCGATCTCGACGGTCTCGCCCTGCTCGGCGGTCTGTGGGCTCACCTCGAGGATGTCCGCCTGCATCATGAAGCCGGTCGTGGCGACGGACTCGCCATCGATTTTGGCGGCGATCGGTCGGGTCGAGCCCTTGTCCTGTGGAATGGTGATCTCCTCCTGGAAGCGGCCGTCCTCGTCGGTGGTGACCGTGGGCAGGACCTCGGGGAGTGGGTCGGGCCGGATCGGGATGTCCTTGACCCGGTGCCCGGAGTGTGAGTGCCAGACGAGATCGACCTCGGTGTTCGCGGGGAAGTCCGTGCCCGTGATGACCGCGTCGGTCCCCGGCTGGCCGGACTGGGGCGTGATGTCGATCGTGGCGTCGTGTTCGACTTCGGGGTCGGGGACGTGGACCTGGAGTGGGGACTCGTCGAACAGTTCCTCGACCCAGTAGCCCCCGAGTTCGGAGTCCGGTTCGGTGACCTCGACGTCGAACTGGTACTGTCGCCCGGCGGCGACCTCGCCGAACGGCGACTGGGTGTTGTTCTGCATGAACGGCACGCCGCGATAGTTGCGCCAGACCTGGATCTGGTGGCTCCCCACGGGGCCGGCCGCACGGATGCGAGCCGTGGCCGTGCCGTGATTTTTCACGCCGGTGATGAACCCGACCATGCCGTTGTCCCAGGTGAGCTGGTAGTTGCTCTCGACGACGTTCGGGCCGATGCCGTAGCCCGTGACGGTGAAAAAGCCGCCGAGGGGGACTTCAGTCTCCTGGACCTCGAAGTACGGGCGGATGCGAACGGCGGCCTTCGCGATCGTCTCGTCGTCGCCGTTCCGGACCTCGATCTTGTGTTCCCCGCCGTAGTCCTTGGGGATCGTCCACTCCTCGGAGAACTTCCCCTGGTCGTCAGTCTGGGCCGTGAGCGCGTGGATGGTCCGGGGACGATACTGGGCCCCGGTGACCTCGTTGCCCTGCAACACGCCCCATTTCCCCTTGATGGTCCGCCAGAACACGTCGAGTTCCTCGTTTTCGGGCAGGTTGAGCCCACGAATCGTGAGCGTGTCGTGGACGTAGGCCTCCTCGTCGCTGAGGATGAGGGTGCCACTCGCGCCCTGGCTCTGTTGACGGCGCTCCGAAAGCCGGTCTGTAACCTCATTGGATAGTCCGTCGTCTCCCATAGCTCGAAAGCCGGTTCCGCCGGCGAAAGGGATTCGTCTGAAATATGCAGGGTTTTAGGCAGTCCCGGGCCGCTAATAGCGGGATACAGGCGCAAAACCCACGACTTCAGTCGTGGGATACGCGCCGTAAGCTTGAGTGAGCAACCGGATGTAGCAGATTCCGTGCGTGGAAAACTGGCAGTTGACTCGGTGTCTGCCACGGCGAGAGCCGCCACCAAACATGTGAGCCGAACACGCCGACCGACACAAAACAAGATACCTCGAAGCCCCACACGGGGTACGAGTACCGGCTTCGTGGCGGAGCCAGTGCCGTCGGTCACAAAGCTTAGATTCCCACCCTTCAGGATTGACCTGCCCGGCCAACACCGGGTGGGAAGCCCTCGACGTTAGTCGTGGGCGCACGTCACCTCCCTTTGTTGCTCGCGCCCAGTATCGCGGGGATGATCTTGGACTCAGCAGCCCGGAGCCGCTGGGAGACTGCCGACTTCGAGATTCCCAGTTCCTCGGCGATCTCCTCGAGGTGGCCACCGCGGGGTGACGTGTAGTGGCCCTTCTCGTGGGCGACCCGCAGGGCCTCCCACTGCTTTTTCGTCAGGTTGCCGACCTCGATCGAGAGGGGTTCGGAGTACTCGTTCTCGGGGTCGACGATCGTGATCGTTTCGACGTCCGGTCCCATTGATCCATACTGCTGGATGATTTTTCGCAGGGCCGCCCGATCCGCGATCCGGAAGGTCACGTAGAGGGGCGGATCGCTATCCGACATGCAGACCACCGCGTCCGACGGTCGTCGGGTGGGCACGTCCGTTCCTGGTCGGTCCCCCACCCGCCCGACGCGTCCGGGCCGTCCACAGCTTCGGGCACATACTCGATCGGACGGCCCACTGGCCCCTGTAGTTTAACCTGTACTTTCCTCCGCTTCAAAAAGTGACTACCCCGATAGCTGGCCGACGAGTTTGCGGGCCAGCCGGGATTCGACGGCCTTGAGTCGCTGGGAGATCGCCGACTTCGAGACGTCCAGGCGGTCGGCCAGCACCTCCAGGTCGGCCTGGCGTGGGGAGTCATAGTAGCCAGTCTCCACGGCGACCTCCAGGGCTTCGAGTTGCTTCTCGGTGATCTCGGAGGTGTCGATCTGGATCGAGCCCCCCGAGTCGGGGGCGGACTGGGTGATGCTGTTGACACTCACCGCGGAACCGGTGGTCCGCAGCCGACTGATGAGATCCCGAAGCGTCTCGCGGTCCGGAATCTGGACGGTGACGATGACCTTCTGCCGGTTGGTCCGCTCGAAGGTCGGGATGCAGTCGACCTGGTGGAACTGGAGACAGAAACAGCCGGGGGTGATCGCCGCGCGCTTGAACTGGCTCTCACCCTCGCTCCCGTCCGCGGCCATCGCGGTGTTGCAGGTCCCGTGGTCGTGGGTGCCCTGGCAGGTGTTCTCCGAGCAGTCCGATTCGAAGGTGAGGTTCTGTTCGAGGGAGTCGACCTCCTCGGTCCCCTCGAATAGCGGGCACTCCATCTCCTGTTCGGGTTCGATGGCCAGGGTCGCGACGAGTGGCGGACCGGTCGACGATTCGCCGGGAACCGCGGTGTGGGTGTGTTGGGAGGACATATTTGCAGAGGGTTGTGAATACCGTGGGACCTGTCAGACGAGTCTACACTATCCAGTTATTTAAGTGGGTTTCCGATTTCTACGACCATGGAATTGGGGGTTATCGAGTCGCGGAAGCGCGGGAAAAGGCCCCGGTCACAAGCTTGGATTCGGCGGCTTTCAGCCGCTGGCTGAGTGCCGACTTCGAGATGTCCAGGCGGTCGGCCAGTTCGCCCAGCGAAACCTCGCGGGGGGTCTCGTAGTAGCCGGCCGCGACCGCCGCGGTGATCGCCTGGCGCTGTTTCTGGGTGAGTTCGTAGAGATCGAGGGTGACGAACTTCTGTCGGTCCCGCTCGTCCTGGGTGTCCACGCGCTTGAGCCGTCGGACCGAGACGCTCTCGACGGCCGCCCGGAGGTCCGCGATCAGGCCGCTCAGTCGCTCGCGATCGGTCAGATAGGTCTTCATGAGGACCGTCGAGCCGTCGCTCTCGGTGACCTGGGGGACACAGCCGTACTTGACGAAAACCGGGCAGGCACAGTCGGGTTCGATCTGCGTTTCGATGTGTTCGACCGTGGTGCACTCGTGGGGACACGAACAGTAGGAGTCGGTCATCTTCGCGTCCAGGTGACAGCGCTTTTGCCCGACCTGGTGGCGGATGTCGACGATGGACTCCTCGAACCGGCAGAGCGGACAGGGGTGTGTGTCGGCGAGTTCGACGTCGAGTTCGACGAAGAGCCGCTGGGTGCTGCGATCACCCTGGGCCCGGGTCGCTCCCGCGACGTCGTTTGCCATCACCCAATCTTCATTTCCGTTTCCTTAATGTTCGATGGGTTTTCCCACAAACCTGGAACGACTGCAAGAGCGCGGTGTGGTGGGACCTGGGATGACACCGCGATTGTGCGCACCGACACCGCACTCAGCCCTCACCGTAGCGCATTTCGAGTCGCGTGCTCAATCGGCCGTCAACGATCTCCCAGACGAGGCCGATCGGGTTCGTGTATTCGGGTTCGAAGGGGTAGTAAACGTAGTCCTCGTCAGGTGAGTCCCGCTCCTGGTAGTGGTCCAGGCCGTCGACGTGGTCGTTTTCGTGACGATGCCACCCACAATCGAATCCCGAGCTATCGTGGTAGTGAATTCGATACCAGTATGCATCACTGTCGGGCTGGGGCCACCAGTTCAGCGTCACGGTGGCAGCAGCGACATCGAGGATTCCGTCCCCGTAGATGTTCGGATCCAGTTCACCCACGAGTTCTTCGTCGACACCGGTTGTGCTTGACTCGAATCGAACGTTCGTGGTCCCTGGGATCTTTCGCAGGTTGGTCGCCATCGCGGTCAGTGCCCGCTCGCGGGTCCCCCCGATTGGGTGGTCGAAGGGATTCCGGCCGGGTGTCGGTGGGGCCGGCATTACGCTATCGCCCGTTCTCGGCTGAACTCGTCGTAGCGCTCCAGGGCCTCTTCGAGGACGTCGAGTCGGTGGACCAGGGTCTCCCACTCGGCGGCCGCTTGCTTGTACTCGCGGACCGTCTCACCGCTGGTGTCTGCCTCGGTTGCCCGCAGCCGCAGTTCGGCCGGCGTTTCGACCCCATAGCGGGTTTTGGTCGTCGCGATCTGGTCCTGGGTCGTCGCGATCCGATCCATGAGCGTGTCCCGATCGAACTGTTCGACGTACTGGGCGACCGCCGTGAACCGTCGGTATGCGCGATCGAGTTGGTACTTCGTGACGCCGCGGGCTTCAGTCGTCGCGACAACTCCCAGGGTGGTCAGGCTGGCGAGGTGGTCACGAGCGGTCTGTTCCGCGACGGCCGCTTCCTCGGCCACCCACGCCGCAGTTCGGGGCTGATCGAGCGTGAGTGCGATTTCGATCACACGATCGATCGCCTTGGTCTGGGCCGTCCACTCCTCGCTGCCTGGCGGGGAACCAGATGTCTCGCGCGCGCCCGTGACTTCTTTCATGCTCACCATGTCGGATCCGATTTGATATTGGTCGCCCGAGACTAATTATCTTTGGATGGGAATGAAATAGTTGAGTTCCACGAGTCGGGGTTTCGAGTTGGGGTAACGAACTCGTTTTCCATCACTCTCACCCGCCTGGCTCCAGACGCCCGCGACAGGCCCGCAGCGGTCCGTGTGAACCGTTGCCAGACCGAGACGGCCACACAAAGCATTTATAGCAGTCTTTCCTTTGTTCGACTACCCCTACCCACTCCCATAGCTGGCAGGGAGCCGTTCGCATGGAAACATGCAGACGGGAAATCAGTCAGCACGAACGATAATCATGACAAGCAATAACGGAAAACTCCGCGCCCTCTTCCTTGCGGCGCTGATGGTGCTCTCCATTACGGTGGGCAGTATCGCGTTTGCAGGTGGAGCGGCTGCGGCAGCCCAGAGCGTTTCGGAGACCTCAACAGGTCCCTATGCGCCTGGCGATTCTGTCGATTTCGATGTAGAGGCCGGTTCAAACACTAATACGATTACTGTGTGGGTTGACGATGATGGAAACGGCCAGTATGATGACGAGCCCACGGTTGAGGTAACCCCATCTGAGGCCGGCGAAACTGTATCGGGTACCGTAGCAGTTGCATCAGATGCTAGCACTGCCCCGGACACGGCAACTCTTGCTGCTGTTGAGAGCGCAAGTGCCGATTTGACCTCTGGCACAACGTCGCCTGATGTAACAAGTGGAACGTTTGAGATTGACGCTACTGCTCCTTCGACATCCGATTCGGCAGTGGTTGACGCGAGTACTGTTACTGTCTCATTTGACGAGGAAGTCAACTCCTTGACGAATGGTGACGGCTTCAGTCTTGCCGACGATGACACCGATGCGGAAATTTCTGTCTCGTCCGTCAGTGGGAACGGGACCGACACACTGACGCTATCGCTGGCAGAACCTCTCGCCGCTGACGATTCGCACACACCAACCATCGCGGGGGGCACTGTTGAAGACGTTCTCGGCAATACGGCCGATGGTAAGCTGACGGCGACGAGTGTCACCTACACGACGGGTGGCTTCGACCCGGCAGCAAACTACTGGCAGGGTGAGGAGTTCGACTACACCGGACTGGAAGCAGACGCTCCCTACACCATTGAGCGTGTAATCGAAACTGCCCCTGATGGTTCGCCGACGGACACAGAATTTGTCCGCGAGCGCTACGCAGACAGTAGCGGAAAAATCACGATTGACACGGAAGGCCTTCAGGGCAAGTTCGTCCTCCGTGGTGACGGTATCGAAACCACCGCACCGGGAGACGTCTGGCAGGTTGCTCCGCAGGACCTCTCCATCGAAGCTGACGACGGAGAAGTTCAGCTGGACAACTCCGAAGAATTGACGATTGAGTCCGAGCGTGGCTCGTGGAGTATGGATGTTACCGCGAGCGGCCTCGACGACTCCGAACTTGAAAGCCTGTTTGAGGGTACGGACGGCTTTACCGTGGCCGACGCCTCGGTCACTGATGATGAAGACGGCATCACGCTGACTGACGTCCGCCCCACGACCTACGACCTGACGCCGGACACGGACAACATTGACACTGGCGAGTACAATCTGGAATTCGAAGTTCCGGACTCTGGTGTCGAAGAATCCCTTAACATCTCTGTCACTGAGGGTGGCGAGGGCTCTGTGAGCCTGGCTACCTCCTCGGTTGAGGTTGCACAGGGCGACGTTGCCGCGATCACGGTTGAGCTCTCCGAGACCGACGAGGGCACGCTCCTGATCGGCAACCACGACGACGACGGCTACCAACTGAACATGACCGTAACCGATGACGGTGACGATCAGGTTACGGTCTACTTCGACACGGACGCTGCTGGCCAGTCGAACGATGTGTGGGTGGACACTGCTGACGAGGATGACGAGTACACAGTGGAGTCCAGCACCAACGACTGGGACGAACTGACGTCTGTCCTGGACACTGGAAACTACGAGCTCGCGACGGTTGACGGCAACTACCAGGACGCCATGGATGAGCCGGACGATGTCGGTACGCTCTACGTTTCCGAGCGCTCGACTGACTCACTGGCAACCTGGACAGCCTCGTCCAGTAATGCAGGCGACCTTGAATCGGTTAGTGACGTTTCCTCCGCGGTTGAGGACGGCACGCTGACCGAATCGAGTGAGTTCGCCATTGGCAGTACGAGTGACAAGATGGTCACTCAGATCTCCGCCACTGGCCTCGAAGGCCTCGTGATGGAGGACGAAGACTCCGTTGATGAAGACGGCGTCGTGACGAAGTCCGACTTCACTGCGGCCCTCGAAAGCTACTACGAAGGCGACACGTACGATAGCGCAAGCGGCTTCAGCCTCGCGCTGGAACAGCTGAACCCTGGCTCCAACCAGGACGCTAATACGTTCGACTTCGACAGCAACACAAACGCCATCGACAAAGTCTTCTACGACGGTGAAGGCAACTGGTACGTTGTTGTTGACATCGACACCGTTTCCTCCAACCTCGGTGGCAGCGGTGACGGTGAAATGGTCGACGGCGACGAGTACGAACTGAGCTTCGATCTGCAGGACTCCCACCTGCTCGATGCTTCGGGCGACTGGGATGACGACGGCACTGATGTCTACGAGTCCCTGACAACCGAGTTCAGCGTCGCTGACGCTGATGCTGAATTCGATGTCTCGGAAGTCGACGGTGACGATTACGTCGTTGCCGAAGCTGCCGAAAACCAGACGGTCTCTGGCACAACCAACATCGCGCCGGGTACGGAAGTTCGCGTCCGCCTAACCGGTACTGGTGACGCGACCTTCGTGGAGTCGAACACTGAAGTCGTCGTCCAGGAGGACGGCACCTTCAGCACGACCTTCGACCTCAGCGAGCGTGCAGCCGGTGAGGAATTCGAGGCAACCGTTCGCGGTGGCCCGCTTCCGACCGGTGACAACCTGGTGACTGCGGACGGTCTGATCCAGGAGGCTCAGCCGACGCAGACGACGACTGAGCAGACTACGGAACAGACCACGACGGAAACGACGGAGACCACGACTGAGGAACCCGCCGACACGACCACGGAGGCTCCGGCCGACACGACGACCGAAGCCCCCACGGAAACCCCGACTGAGACGCCCGGCTTCACCATGGGCCTGGCCCTCGTCGCACTGCTCGGCGCTGCGCTCCTCGCACTCCGCCGTAGCAACTAACTAGCTAACTACGACTGACCGGCGTTACCGGTCACTTCGACCTCCAACCCTGGGGGTCGATTTACCCCTACCCAACTTTTCATTTTTCACGCCCGAAAGCGACAGCTGTGGCACCCGATGATTCGACTGCGTTCCTCGCTATCAACTCGGGCTGCTGGGCCAGCGCTACCCCGCGAGCGTCTGAGCTACTGATCACGAATACGAAGCAGTCGGTCAATTCCGAATGGGTAGCGCGATGAAACACAACCGGATCGCTCCGTGACGAATCGGTGGTGGGCTTTGCCTGCCGTCTCCATTGATCGCGAACCCCCATGAACAACCGGCTACCCCCCAGCACATTTCTTCTCGCCGTCCGGAGGCCTCGAAACCAAGCGATCGAATCACGAGACGTGCACCGTCGTCGTGAGTTTGGTGGGAGCTCTCTCTCGTGAAGCCAATCGAACTCCGAAGCCCCCAACAAAGACGGGCTACTTGAACCCACTTCTCCGGAGAGTTCGACCAGTGACCGACCACATTGGAGAGCGCTCGATCGAACCCACAGCAACGAGGCCGCGGCTTGTAGACACGAACCCAACTCGTAATGGGACGGACTCGGCCATGCGATGCACGGATCTCGTGTCAATCCCGTCCGTCACGAAAACCCACCAGCCGCGAACGCCCCAGGGAGCTAGACCGCGTAGCCGTCCCAGCGGGCGTAGGCCTGCACGGCCGGCGGCAGGACGATCACCGAGGCCGCAAAGGAGTAGAACACGCTCAGGGCCATCAGGAAGCCGAAGTCACCCAGCACGGGCGAGATCGCGAACGCGAGTGCGCCCGTCCCGAGCGAGGTCGTCGCCATGCTCCCCGCGAGTGCGCCGCCGGTCCCGGTGAGCGTGGTCAGCAGTGCCTCCTGCGTGTCGGTTCCGTCGCCGACCTCGTCCACGTAGCGATGGATCACGTGCACCGAATAGGCGATTCCGACCCCCATCGCGATCGAGAGGATCGTCGCGGTGACGGCGTTCAGCGCCATGTCCAGGGCCCGCATCGTGGCCAGCAACACCACGACGGCCACGACGATCGGGAAGACGTTGATGACCCCGAGCATCGGCCGCCCTTCGAGCAGCCAGTACACGACGATCAGGAAGGCCCCGGAGAGGACGATCGCCAGGATGAGACTCTGGATGGAGGACTCGAAGACGATGTCCGCGATCGCCCCGAAGACGATCGTGTCGCCGGTGGCCGTCGCCGAGAACCGGAAGTCATCGGCGAGTTTCGTCCCGTCCGTTTCGATCTCGTTCTGTGTCGCGTCGGCATCGACCGCATACGAGACGGTGGCTCCCCGCCGGTCCTCGGTCAGGTACTCCGACGCCCGATCGCTGTACGGCGAGTCCTCGAGTTCGTCGTAGATCCGTTCGAGGTTCCGATCCGGCACGCCGTTCCCGTCGATGTCGTTGCGGGCCACGAGTCTGGCAAACTCCGGATTTGCCTGGGCGTAGGACTGGATGACGGTCACGATGCTCCGGGTGTCTGCCTCCCCGTTGGGGCCGACCGCGAAGGCGTCGGGTGGGTCCGCGTTGGGTTCGACCAGCGCTTCGAGGGCGTGGTCCGCGTCGAACGGCCCTTCGACGTACACCATCACCGATTCGCTCTCCGCGGTCGCGAAGCGGTCCTCGATGAGGTTCGTGGTTTCGGTCATCGTGTACTCGCTGGGGGCGAGTCCGGCTGGAAGGTTCTCGACGTAGTCCGGCTGTTCTTCCGGCGGGAGGAAGTCCTCGGTCTCGAAGGTGTTGTCGACGCCAGCCCCGTACGCGGTGGCCCCGGCGGTCAAAAGCAGGATCACGAGGACCACCGCCACCGGGGCCCGGTTGCTGATCCGTGCCGGGACGGCGAGAATACGCCCCAGCGCCGACTCGTCACTGCTGATGGGGGTGTTGTCGAACTCCGGGAAATCGAATCGCTCCCGGAGCCGATCCGACTCGATCTTGGCGGCCGGGAGGAACACCCCGAAGATGAAGAAGGTGAACAGGATCCCGACGCCGGCCGCAAATCCCATCCGCTGGATCGGGACCAGGTCCGAGGACATGTTGGCCCCGAATCCGAAGAGGGTCGTCACGGCGACGATGACAAAGGCGACGAGGAGCTGTCCCAGTGCGACCCGCATCGATGGAAGATGGTCCCGCCCGATCGCGGTTTCCTCGCGATAGCGGTTGATGATGTGGATGCCGAAATCCACTCCCACGGCGAGTAGCAGCACCGGGACCGTGATCATCGTCAGGTCGAATGGCACGTCTGCGAACCCGAGGAAGCCAAACGTCCAGACGATGGTCATCCCGAGGGCGATCAACCCGAGTACCATGTCGATCGGGTCGCGGTAGGCGACCGCGAGAAAGCCGAGGATGAGCAACACGACGATCGGCATCACGATCGCAAGCGAGTCGTTGATGACGTTGTTCATCTCGTACTCGATCAGCCCGTCACCGATGACGAAGATCGTCGCGCTGCTGTCCTGGGCCATCGACTGGATCGACGTCTGAATGGACTGGATCTCGTCGGCCCGTTCGGGTGGCGTGTGAGTGACGACGGTTATCGCCGCGGAAGCGGTCCCCTCACGGGGGTTGAGATCCGTGCTCAGTGTTCGCTCGATGGTGGGCTGTTCGACGACCGCCTTGACGGCCTGTTCGTACTGTGTCTCGCTGGCTCGCTCGATGGCTCGTCGCTGCTCGGCGGGTGTCTCCGCGCTCGGATTGATCGCCTGGGCGATGGCGGTGGCGGGGCCCTGTGCAGCGTCCATGTACAGGTCCTCCCGTTGGTCGATCGTTTCCAGCAGGAGCAACATTTCCTGGGTGGAAGACCGCGAAAGGACGTTGTCCCCTTTCTGTACCAACTGGGTGGACTCCGAATCGGTCTCGAATGGCCCCTGGAACTCGGCCTCGATGCTATCGAGGGCCTCCTGTTCGGGTACCCCTTCGGTGAACGAGTCGAGTTGATCGGACCCGCCCATCGTCACCTGTCCCATCCCGAGACTGAAGACGGCGGTCACCAGCAGAAACCCGGCAATAACGGCTCCCGGTCGGTCGACGACGGTGTCGACGACCGTTTGCACCGCCGAGTCGATCCGCTCGCTGGCCGCCATCGGTCACCCCCTCCAGTACCAGAGGCCCCCGATCACGAGCACGAGGAGCAGGCCGACGAGAGCGATCTGCATCCACCCGATCCCCGTGTCCTCGGCCGTCGTGACAGTGATCGGGACGGTCACGGTATTGGAGATCTTCGAGGTGCCGTCCGCATCCTCGTACTTGACGTGGAAGTCAGCCGGATGGACCTTCGGGACCGCCTCGCCCGTGGCACTCAATTCGAGGGTGACAGTGCGGGACGCTCCGGGCGAGAGCGAGCCGATGTATCCCTCGTCGTCTGCGCTATCGAGTGGATCGTCCACGAAGAGTTTCACGTCGACGTTGCTGACTTCCTCGTCGAGTTGGTTGGTGATCGTCGCCTCGATGGTGCGATCTTCGCCGGCCTGGATGGTTTCGTCTTCGACCACCACCTCGAACTGGTCGCGGCGCTCATCGACCGCAGCCGCTGCGTTCACGTCCTTGTAAGCCCGTTTTTCGTTGTCCGCGTTGCGATACGTGACCGCGAGGTCCAGGGAGTGGGTGACCGCTTTCCCGCTCGTGGTGACCTCAAGGGGCAGGGCAAAGTCAGTAGAGGCCCCCGGTTCGAGATCGCCAACCGCAATTTTGGTCTCGACGGGGACGATCGAGGCCGTCGACTCGTCGGCGTACTGGACGACGACATCCTGGACCGGTTCCGGACCCGTGTTGGTCACGGTTCCTCGAAGTTCGCCCTCCTCACCGATCCGAAGTGTCGACTCGGTGGTTTCGACATCGAAGGTCTGTTCGGGGAGCGGTCTCACACCAACTGATAACCCCTCCTGGGCCCCGGGCAATCCGTCCGGGTCCGTGTACTGGACCGTTCCCGCGAGCGAGAACTCCCGGAGGCTCGCCCCCGGCGGCACGGTCACGTCGTACCCAAGAGTGGCGTTCTCGCCCGGTTCGAGTGTTTCAACTCGGCTCGTGTCGGCCTGGGCCTGTCCGAACAGGAACTTCCCACTTGCGGATTCCAGTGCCAGTCGGATGTCTTCGGCCGTCTGTGATCCCGTGTTTGCAAGCGTCACGGCCATCGACCCCTGGTCGCCGATCCGAACGTCGGTGGTGGCGTTTTCGATCGAGAAGCGCGGCGCGTCGTCGACCTCGACTTCGACAGTTCGGGTGACCTGCTCGGTGTCTTCGTCGACCCGTGTACTGCCGATCCAGAGAATATCAGTGTAGGAGTATTCGAGATCGACATCGATCTCGTAGGTTCCCGGCTCCGTTCCTTCGGGTACCTTGAGTGTCAGTGGCACGTCACGTGGTTCGTTCGTCGTTATCGTTCCAACGGCCATTTCACCGCCCTGCACCTCGAGCGGTCCCTCGGCCTCCGTCTCGACTCGAACGTTCCGGGCAGATGTGACTATCTCGTGGTACTCCGCGGTTCCCCATTCCATCTCTCCATCGTTGGATATCTGGAGGTCGATCTGGGACCGCTCGCCGGGCATGACAGTGTCCTGGGGCAGGTGGACGTCGAGATCGGGTTCCCCTTGTGCGGTCCCGGCGGCCGTTGCTGTCTGAGCGGCGCCGATTCCGGCCACCGCGACTGTTCCCGAGGCGATCAGCAGGACCGTCAGTAGCAACGCGAGTCCCGACTGGCGGGAGATCATCGGCCTGGTGTCACCTCGATGGAGACGCCTGATCTGTCTCGATCCAACCGTCGCTGCGCTGTGGGGCGAGTGCGACTAGTCGTTTGCCGGTTCATGACTCGAAATAGGAATCCAAAAATACAAAATGCTTTTGTTCATAAGTTCGTAGCGAGCCCAGCATGACCGAAACACACGCGGAAATCACTCCGGTTGGACAGCGATGAAGGGGTTCTCCGACGATGAGCGGGCGCAAATTCGCGCCGAACTCATCGAGGCGGGGAAAGAGTTGTTCACGGCGATTGGCCTCGAGCGAACCCGCGTCCGGGACTTGACCGACGAAGTCGGCATCGGGACCAGTACGTTCTATCAGTTCTTCGATTCGAAGGGGACCCTGTATCTCACCGTTCTGGACCACGAAGTCGAGCGGATCGCCCAGTCCTACGAGGGAAAACTCGACTCCGCCCCGGATATTCGGTCCGAGGTCCGGCTGGGCCTCGAGGCCCTGTTCGAGGAACTGGAGACCAATCCACTGTTCTATCGCGCGGTCGTCGAGAACGAGCGCCAACAGCTACTCCGGAACCTCCCGCCGGAGCAACAGCGGGGCAACTTCAAGGAGGGACGGGATACGCTCGTTACCCTGGCCGAACGCTGGACGAGCAATCCGCAATTCCAGCTCGACGATCCGGTGGCCGTCGTCGATCTCTTGCGACTGCTCTCCCAGACGGTTCGTCTCCGCGAGCAGTTCGAGACGTTGAGTACCATCGAGGAGTACGAATCGGCTCGAAACGTGTTGATCGACTCGTTAGTCCACGGCCTGACTGACCAGGAGCACACGGAAGATTAGCGCGTGACTCACCCCCGAGACACTCGCTTTGCTCATCTGCAGAAAACGCCCGGAGCGGGATCTGAACCTAACGCAAACGCTCACTACCGTTCGCGTTTGCTTGATTCAAATCCCGCCGGTCGTTCACCACCGCGAATTCACGTCTCGCAACACAGCAAAGCTGGTTGCTCGACGGTGAATGTCGAAGAGAAGCGCCCGGAGCGGGATTTGAACCCGCGTCACGACCGTGACAGGGTCGTATGATGGGCCACTACACCATCCGGGCTTCACTCCTCGATAACTGGGTGATGTGTATAAGGCTTTCCAAAGGAAGGCTCTGTGGTTACAAGTACCAACTCGTGGTCCGAAATAGCAAGGCCGGTTGAGTTGACAAGACTTATCCGTTCGCTTCCTTTAATAATCTGTAGTATCTCGTGAGCAGTTCTCCCCACAGCCAGGTGCATCCATGGTAGATGTAAGCCAACACGAACTCGTACCGGAGCATACCGTCCTCGACGATGCGGCCCTCGAGGGCGTTCTCGAAGAGTACGGGATCAAGCGGACCGACCTCCCCAAGATCAAAGCCAGCGATCCGGCCCTGCCGGAGACCGCCGAAGAGGGGGACGTCATTCAGATCACCCGCCAATCCCGAACGACTGACACGGCCACCGTGTATCGACTGGTAATCGAATAATGCAAACGGAACAACGACGCAAACTGTCCCGGTCGTACTTCTCGAAGGAACGACTCGCCGACCACCACTTCCGCTCCTTTAACGCGTTCCTCGAACGCGGCATGCAGGAGGTCGTCACCGAGAAAGAACGCATCGAGACCGAAATCGGTGACAAGGAAGACGAAGAACCGGTCTGGGTCGAACTCGGCGACGTGCGCGTGGTCACGCCCCGCGTCCGCGAGGCCGACGGCTCCGAAGAACTCCTCTACCCCCAGGAGGCCCGCCTGCGCAACATCACCTACGCCGCGCCGGTCTTCATGGAGATGACGATCAAGCGCGGCGGCGAGGAGGAACCCATCGAAGTGCTCGACACCACCGAAACCAAGGTCGGCCGCATGCCGATCATGGTCGGCTCCCAGAAGTGCAACATCGCCGGCTTCGACGACGAGGAACTCATCGAGATCGGCGAGGACCCCGCCGACCCCGGTGGGTACTTCATCATCAACGGCTCGGAGCGAGTCCTGATGACAAGCGAGGACCTCGCCCCGAACAAGATCCTCGCGGAGTACGACACCAAGTACGGCGACGAGATCCAGGTCGCAAAGACCTTCTCCCAGCGCCGCGGGTATCGGGCGCTGGTGCTCGTCGAGCGCAACCGCGAGGGCCTGCTCGAGGTCTCCTTCCCGAGCATCTCGGGCTCGATCGACTTCGTCACGCTGGTCCGGGCCCTCGGCCTGGAGTCCGACGAGGAGATCGTCCACCGCGTCTCCGACGACCCGGAGATCGTGAAGTTCATGCTGGAGAATTTGGAGGAAGCCAGCGTCCAGACTCAGGAGGAAGCCATCGAGGAACTGGGCAAGCGTGTGGCCTCCGGTCAGGGGAAGAACTACCAGCTCAAACGCGCGAACTACGTTATCGACCGCTACCTGCTCCCGCACCTCCACGAGGACGAGGTCGAGGAGGAGGACGTGCGGATCAACAAGGCCTACTATCTCTGCCGGATGGCCGAGGCGGCCTTCGAGCTGGCCTTGCACCGCCGGCAGTCCGACGACAAGGACCACTACGCCAACAAGCGCCTGAAGGTCTCGGGCGATCTGATGACCGACCTCTTCCGGACGGCGCTCAACAAGCTCGCTCGCGACGTGAAATACCAGCTCGAGCGGGCCAACATGCGCAATCGACAGCTCACGGTCACCACCGTGGTCCGATCCGACGTGCTCACCGAACGCCTCGAGCACCCGATCGCGACGGGGAACTGGGTCGGCGGCCGATCCGGCGTCTCACAGCTTGTCGACCGCACCGACTACATGGGAGTTCTCTCACACCTCCGCCGGCTCCGGAGCCCGCTCTCCCGGAGCCAGCCCCACTTCGAGGCCCGAGACCTGCACGCCACCCAGTGGGGGCGGATCTGCCCCTCCGAGACCCCGGAGGGTCCGAACTGTGGACTCGTGAAGAACTTCGCCCAGGCGATGGAACTCTCCCAGCACGTCGAGGACGAACGGGAACTCAAGGCCGAACTCGCCTCGATGGGCGTCGAGGGCATCCCGGAGATCACTACCGAACACACACCGGCAGACGATTAATATGAGTCAGGGACGAGACGCGAAAGTCTATGTCAACGGGAGCCTCGTGGGGACCCATCCGGACCCCGAAGGGCTCGCAGCACAGATTCGAGAGGCACGACGCCGCGGGGACGTAAGCGAGATGGTCAACGTCTCGGTTAGCGAACGGACCGACGAGGTCATCGTCAACGCCGACGCCGGGCGGGCCCGCCGCCCGCTTCTGGTCGTCGAGGGCGGCGACTCGCTGGTCACCGAAGCCGACGTCGAGGCCGTGCAGAACGGGGACCTGGAGTTCGAGGACCTCGTCGAGGCCGGCAAGATCGAGTACATCGACGCCGAAGAGGAGGAGGACATCCTGGTGGCGGTCTCGGAGGACGAACTCACCGAGGATCACACCCACCTGGAACTGGACCCACAGCTCATCTTCGGCATCGGGGCCGGGATGGTTCCGTACCCCGAGCACAACGCCTCGCCGCGCATTACGATGGGTGCGGGGATGATGAAACAGTCCCTGGGGCTGCCGGCGGCGAACTACCGGATCCGCCCGGACACCCGCCAGCACCTCATGCACTACCCCCAGAAGGCGATGGTCAATACCCAGACCACCGAGCAGATCGGGTACGACGAACGGCCGGCCGGTCAGAACTTCGTCGTCGCGGTCATGTCCTACGAGGGCTTCAACATCGAGGACGCCCTGGTCATGAACAAGGGCTCCGTCGAGCGCGGCCTCGCCCGCTCTCATTTCTTCCGCACCTACGAGGGCGAGGAACGACGCTACCCAGGTGGTCAGGAGGACCGCTTCGAGATCCCGGACACGGACGTCCGTGGCTCTCGCGGCGAGGACGCCTACACGCATCTGGACGAGGACGGCCTCGTGAATCCAGAGACCGTCGTCGACGAGAGCTCCGTGCTGCTCGGAAAGACCTCGCCACCACGGTTCCTCGAAGAGCCGGACGACATGGGCGGGCTCAGCCCGCAGAAGCGCCGGGAGACCTCGGTCACCATGCGCTCCGGCGAGGACGGGGTCGTGGACACGGTCACGCTGATGGAGGGCGAGGACGGCTCGAAACTCGCGAAAGTCTCCGTGCGCGACGAGCGGATCCCCGAACTCGGGGACAAGTTCGCGTCGCGACACGGCCAGAAGGGCGTGGTGGGCCACCTCGCCCCCCAGGAGGACATGCCCTTCACCGAACAGGGCGTCGTTCCCGACCTGGTCCTGAACCCACACGCGCTGCCCTCCCGCATGACGGTCGGTCACGTGCTGGAGATGCTCGGCGGGAAAGCCGGGTCCCTCGAGGGCCGAAGTGTCGACGGAACGCCCTTTACGGGTGAGGACGAGGAGGAACTTCGCGACAGCCTGGTGGAACACGGATTCAAGTCCTCCGGCAAGGAGGTCATGTACTCCGGGGTCACCGGCGAGAAGATCGAGGCCGAGATCTTCGTCGGCACCATTTTCTATCACAAACTCTACCACATGGTGTCGAACAAGATCCACGCCCGGTCGAAGGGACCGGTGCAGGTCTTGACTCGCCAGCCCACGGAGGGGCGTGCCCGCGAGGGTGGCCTCCGACTGGGCGAGATGGAGCGTGACACCGTCATCGGTCACGGCGCGGCCATGGTGCTCAAAGAGCGCCTGGTGGACTCCTCGGACAAGGAGTACATCCACGTCTGTGGCAACTGTGGTATGACCGCAGTGGAGAACGCGAACGAACGACGGGTGTACTGCCCGAACTGTGGGGAGGAGACCGACGTCCACGAGATCGAGATGAGCTACGCCTTCAAGCTCCTGCTCGACGAGATGAAGGCCCTTGGAATCGCTCCCCGACTCGAACTGGAGGACGCCGTATAAATGTCATCTGGACAGAGCCCCAAGTCGATCGGGAAGATCAGCTTCGGGCTGATGAACCCCGAGGAGTATCGCGACATGAGCGCCACGAAGGTCATCACGGCCGACACCTACGACGACGACGGGTTCCCCATCGACATGGGACTGATGGACCCGCGACTGGGCGTGATCGACCCCGGGCTGGAGTGTAAGACCTGCGGGCAGCGCTCGGGCTCCTGCAACGGCCACTTCGGTCACATCGAGCTTGCGGCCCCCGTGATCCACGTCGGGTTCGCAAAGCTCATTCGGCGGCTGCTGCGGGGGACCTGCCGGGAGTGTTCCCGCCTGCTCCTCGATGAGGAGTCCCGGGCCGAGTTCCAGGACGACCTCGACCGCGTGCGGAGCCTCGACCAGGACGTCTCCGACGTGCTAAAATCGGCGATCCGGGAGGCCCGGAAGACCGACGTCTGTCCCCACTGCGGGGAGAAACAGTACGACATCAAACACGAGAAGCCCACGACCTATTATGAGGTTCAGGACGTCCTCGCGGAGGACTACTCCGAGCGGATGGCCCAGGCGATGCAGCCCGACCCCGAGGACGAGGACGCTGAACCGGTCGCCCCGCAGGACCTGGCCGACCAGACCGACATCGCCCTCGACCGGATCAACGAGATCCTCTCCGGGGAGTTCCGGCCGCGCAAGGAGGACCGAGAGGCCCTGGAACGTGCGCTCTCGACGGATCTGACGACCGAGGACATGAACAAACTCATGCCCTCGGACATCCGGGACTGGTTCGAGGACATCCCCGACGAGGACCTGGAAGTGCTGGGGATCGACCCCGAGCACTCCCGGCCCGAGTGGATGATCCTCACCGTCCTGCCGGTGCCGCCGGTAACGGCCAGGCCGTCGATCACCCTCGACAACGGCCAGCGCTCCGAGGACGATTTGACCCACAAGCTCGTGGACATCATCCGGATCAACCAGCGGTTCATGGAGAACCGCGAGGCCGGCGCGCCACAGCTGATCATCGAGGACCTCTGGGAACTGCTGCAGTACCACGTCACCACGTTCATGGACAACGAGATCAGCGGGACGCCGCCGGCCCGACACCGCTCGGGTCGTCCGCTGAAGACCCTCTCCCAGCGACTCAAGGGCAAGGAGGGACGGTTCCGTGGTTCCCTCTCCGGGAAGCGCGTGAACTTCTCCTCGCGGACGGTCATCAGTCCGGACCCGACCCTCTCGCTGAACGAGGTCGGGGTGCCCGACCGGGTCGCAAAGGAGATGACCCAGACGATGGTCGTCAACGAGAACAACCTCGAACGCGCCCGGAAGTACGTCTCCAACGGGCCCGACAGACATCCCGGCGCGAACTACGTCACTCGGCCGGACGGGCGACGGGTTCGGGTCACCGAGAAGGTTTCCGAGGAACTCGCCGAGCGAGTCGAGCCCGGCTGGGAGGTCCAGCGACACCTCGTCGACGGCGACATCGTGATCTTCAACCGGCAGCCCTCGCTGCACCGGATGTCGATCATGGCCCACGAGGTCGTGGTGATGCCCTACAAGACCTTCCGGCTGAACACCACGGTCTGTCCGCCGTACAACGCTGACTTCGACGGCGACGAGATGAACATGCACGCCCTGCAGAACGAGGAGGCCCGGGCCGAGGCCCGGGTCCTCATGCGCGTGCAAGAGCAGATGCTCAGCCCGCGGTTCGGGGAGAACATCGTCGGTTCCATCCAGGACCACATCACGGGCACCTACCTGTTGACGAACTCCAACCCGACGTTCAACGAGACCCAGGCACTGGACCTGCTCCGCCAGACCAGCATCGACCAGTTGCCCGAGCCGGCAACCGAAGACGAGAGCGGCCAGCCCATGTGGACCGGCCGCCAGCTGTTCTCCGAACTGCTGCCCGAGGGGCTGAATCTGGAGTTCACGAGTTCCGCCGGGGACACCGTTATCGTCGACGACGGCCAGCTCGTCGACGGAACGATCGACGAGGACGCAGTCGGTGCGTTCGGCGGCGAGGTCGTCGACACCGTCGCCAAGCAGTACGGGAAGACCCGCGCACGCGAGCTGATCAACGAGATCTCCGCGCTCGCGGTCCGGTCGATCATGCACTTCGGGTTCTCCATCGGTATCGACGACGAGACGATTCCGCCGGCCGCCCAGGAGCAGATCGACGAGGCGATCGAGAACGCCTACGACCGCGTCCAGGAACTCATCGAGACCTACGAGCGTGGGGAACTCGAGAGCCTTCCGGGCCGGACCATCGACGAGACCCTGGAGATGAAAATCATGCAGACACTCGGCAAGGCCCGGGACTCCGCGGGTGACATCGCCGAGGAGCACTTCTCCGATGTCAACCCGGCAGTCGTGATGGCCCGGTCCGGGGCCCGTGGGTCGATGCTCAACCTGACCCAGATGGCCGGCGCGGTCGGCCAGCAGGCGGTTCGGGGCGAGCGCATCAACCGCGGGTACGAGGACCGGACCCTCTCGCACTTCAAGCCGAATGACCTTTCCGCGGAAGCCCACGGGTTCGTGGAGAACTCCTACACGGGCGGGTTGACCCCCAAGGAGTTCTTCTTCCACGCCATGGGTGGCCGCGAGGGACTGGTGGACACGGCGGTCCGGACCTCGAAGTCCGGGTACCTCCAGCGGCGACTCATCAACGCCCTCTCCGAACTGGAGACCCAGTACGACGGGACCGTGCGGGACACGAGTGACACGATCGTGCAGTTCGAGTTCGGCGAGGACGGCACCAGTCCGGTCGAGGTCTCCTCGTCGGTCGATCACGAGATCGACGTGGACGACATCGCCGATCAGGTGCTGGAAGCCGAGTTCGCCGACGAGGCCGAACGGGCGGCCTTCCTCGGCGAGCGCGACGAGACGACCAATCTCTCCGAACACGCCGAGAGCTGGGAGGTGACACAATGACGACCATCACAGACGACATCGAGGCCCTCGTCGAGGACTCGGATCTCACGCGACGCCTCAAAGACGAGGTCTACGAGACGATCGAGGACCGCTCCGTCTCCACGGAGGAGGCCGCACAGATCGTTGATGCGGTCGAGGCCCAGTACATCGACACCCGGGTCGACCCGCTCGATCCGGTGGGCACCGTCTCCGCCCAGTCGATCGGGGAACCCGGAACCCAGATGAGTGTGCCCGCGGACGAGCGAGTCATCGTCCGCCGTAATGGGGAAACCGACCTGACTGAAATCGGTTCGCTCGTCGACGGGCTCATGACGGTTCGAGAATCTGGTCGCGTCGACGGCCACGAGGTAGCATCGGCACCGAGAGGGATGGAGGTCCTATCCCTTCGAGCCGATGAGCAAGTCGAGTGGAAACCCCTCGAACAGGTCAGCCGACACGAAGCGCCCGAGGAGTTGCTTCGGTTCGAACTCGAATCCGGACGAACGATTCGAGCCACGAAGGACCACTCGTTTGTTACCCGGTCGGAGAACGAAGTGGTGCCTGTAGCTGGCGACGATCTCGAAGCTGGAGACTGGTTGCCTGTCGTCCGTTCGTTCGACGGTGGAAAGAAGGCGACTGTGGATCTTCGCGAACATCTTCCGGCTGGCGACTACTGGTATACGTCGGCCCTCACGGATGGTGGGACAACGACGCTCCCAGGCGGTGAAGACCAGATCCGGAACAAACGCCAAGCCCTCGAAGCGGGCGATCTCGACGAGCACGCAGTCTACCCGGTACAGGGAACTGTGGGGCTTCCAGAGCAATTCCCACTCGACGAGGAAACCGGGTTCTTCCTGGGTGCGTTCCTCGCTGAGGGGAACCTGACGGATCACTACGTCTCCATTTCGAACGTCGATACGACGTTCCAGAATCGGGTCCGATCCTTCGCAGAGCGATTCGACCTCTCTGTCAACGAGTACGAAAACAACAGCGGGTTTGCCACTGGGTATGACATCCGAGTGAACGGGACAATCCTCGCTGATTTCCTCGGGGAAGTTGCCATCGAGAATGGGGAGAAGGCGGTTCCGGACTTCGCCTACGGTGCAAAGACGGCCTTCGTCCGTGGGTTACTCTCGGGATACTTCAGTGGCGACGGCAGTGTGGGGAAAAACTCCGTCCGGGCAAGTTCAACATCCGCCAACCTGATCGATGGAATCGGGCTCCTGCTGTCGAGATTTGACATTTATGCGACGTTCGGGTCGGTTGACGATTCGAAGACGCTCCGGGTGCCAAAGAAGTTTGTTCCAGGATTTGCCGACCGGATCGGGATGGTCGGGAGTCGTGGCGAGGAATTGGAGGCTCTTGCATGCGATGTCGACGCCGACGGCCCGGATACGACGGATCAGATTCCAAACTTCGGCGAGTCGCTGAAGAACCTGGCAACGGCCGCTGGCATCCCATCACGCCAGATCAACAGCGCCCACAAGCGCCAACGAATCGGTCGAAACCGGCTGGCTACACTCCTCGACACCATCGAGGCTGGTCTGGATGACCGTCCTGCTGAGCTAGACTCGCTCGATCGAGCTGTGGACGGGGATGTTGTCTGGGAACGGATCGAATCCATCGAGACTTTCGAACCGGACCACGACTACGTCTATGACTTCTCAGTGTCGGGTCTGGAGACGTTTACGACCGCCCAAGGTGTCATCACACACAACACGATGAACACCTTCCACTACGCGGGCGTGGCTGAGATCGACGTCACGCAGGGCCTGCCACGACTCATCGAACTCGTGGACGCCCGGAAGACCCCGGACACGCCGATGATGACCGTCCATCTGGACGAGGAGTACGCGACCGAGCGGGACCGGGCCCACGAGGTCGTCTGGCAGATCGAGGCGACGAAGATCCTCGCGCTGGGGGACATCTCGACGAACGTCGCGGACATGATCGTCCGCATCGACCTGAACGAGGACACACTCGAAGAGCGCTGGCCCACGGTGCCGGACTCCGCCGAGGTCGCCGCCGAGATCGCAGACGTCATTCGGGGCGAACTGGGCGTCGAGGTCCGTCGCGACGGCATGATCCTGGAGTTCGGCCCCGAGCGACCGAGCTACCGCGAGCTCCTCCAGCTCGTCGAGCAGCTGCGGGACGTGGTGTTCAAGGGGATCGAGGAGGTCTCCCGGGTCGTCATCCGGAAGGAGGAGACAGAGAACAGCGAGGAGTTCGTCCTCTACACCGAGGGCTCGGCGTTCAAGGACGTCCTCGACATCGAGGGCGTCGATGCCTCCCGGACGACGTGTAACAACATCCACGAGATCTACGAGGTCCTCGGGGTGGAGGCCGCCCGCGAGGCCATCATCGAGGAGACCCGGGACACCCTCGAGGAACAGGGCCTTGGCGACGTGAACATCCGCCACCTCATGCTGGTCGCGGACATCATGACCAACGAGGGGACGATCGAGTCGATCGGCCGCCACGGTATCTCCGGCAACAAGAAGAGCGTGCTCGCCCGGGCCGCCTTCGAGGTGACGGTGAACCACCTCCTCGATGCGGCCATCCACGGCGAGGTCGACGATCTGGACGGCGTGATCGAGAACGTCATCGTCGGCAAACCGGTGAAACTCGGGACCGGCGACGTCGACCTGCGGATGCGGGCGAGTCGCTCGGACTGAGATGCGTGTCAGCCTCTCCGATACGGCACGGCAGTACCTCGTCCTCTTCGAGGACGTGACCGGGGCGACGGCCGTCGATTGTGTGCTCGACGAGGCCCACGAGCAGGTGCTCTTCGTCGTGGCCGCCGGCGAGATGGGCCAGGCGATCGGGCCGGACGGGAAACGGGTCAAACGGCTGGAGGCCCGTCTCGGGGAGGACGTGGAACTCATCGAGGACGCCCCGACGCCCGAGGGGTTCGTCGCGAACGCGCTCGCGCCCGCGGCGGTGTACAACGTGACGATCTCGGAGAACGACGACCGGGTCGCGTACGCCGAGGTCGACCACGAGGACCACGGCATCGCGATCGGTGAGAAGGGGCGCAATATCGAGGCCGCAAAGCGATTGGCAAAGCGCCACTTCGACGTGGACGACATTCAGTTGACCTGATTTTTGGTCCAGCTTTTTGGCGGGCCTTAGGGCCCGCGAAAAAGGCGGGTGTGGCGGCTGCTCTCAATAAATCTCCTTCAGTTAGCGGTCTTTTTGGTCCAGCTTTTGGCGGGCCGTCAGGCCCGCAAAAAAGGTGGGTGTGAAAGGCCGAGTTTAAGTACATGGGTGGGTTAACCGAGCGTATGTCGAACGGCAAGTACGCCGCCCGCAAACTCAAGAAGGACCGCCAGAACCACCGGTGGTCCGACTCCGATTACGCGCGGCGGGAGCGAGGCCTTCGCACCAAGTCCGACCCGCTGGAAGGTGCACCGCAGGCCCGTGGCATCGTCCTCGAAAAAGTCGGCATCGAAGCCAAGCAGCCCAACTCCGCGATCCGGAAGTGCGTGCGAGTCCAGCTGATCAAAAACGGCAAGCAGGTTACCGCCTTCGCCCCCGGCGACGGCGCGATCTCCTTCATCGACGAGCACGACGAGGTCACCATCGCCGGTATCGGCGGGGCCAAGGGTGGCTCGATGGGCGACCTCTCCGGTGTCAACTACAAGGTCGAGAAAGTCAACGGCGTCTCGCTCATCGAACTGGTGCGCGGGAACGCGGAGAAGCCGGTGCGATAACATGTCCGAGGAAGCAGATCCCGAGGCCGAGACCGAGGCCGAAACGGAAGAAGAACTCGCGGAGGAAGAAGAAGAGACCGTCTCCGCCGAGCTCTTCGGCAAGTGGGACGTGACCGGTATCCAGTACACGGACCCGAGCACTCGCCGCTACATCAGCGTGACTCCCGTGGCCCACACCATGGGCCGACACGCGGCCAAGCAGTTCAAGAAGTCGGAGATCTCCGTGGTCGAGCGACTGGCCAACCGACTGATGCAGACCGAGGAGAACACCGGCAAGAAACAGAAGACCCTCAAGATCGTCGAGGAGGCCTTCGAGCTGATCGACGAGCGCACCGAGGAGAGCCCGGTGCAGGTTCTGGTCCGCGCCATCGAGAATGCGGCCCCGCGTGAGGAGACCGTCCGCCTGAAGTACGGTGGCATTTCGGTCCCCAAGGCCGTGGACACGGGTCCTCAGCGACGGGTCGACCAGGCACTGAAGTTCCTCGCCGAGGGCACCTACGGCGCGTCCTTCAAGACCCCGACCGACGTCGAGGAGGCACTCGCCCAGCAGCTCATCGGCGCGGCCGAGGGCGACGTGCAGACCTACGCGGTCAACCAGAAAGAAGAGAAAGAGCGCGTCGCGGCGGCGGCCCGCTAGACTCTCTGTATTTTCTCTCTCCCGGCTGCAGAGCGGCAGCGCTGTGTTCTGTTCTGCTTTGTGAGTGGCTCACAATGCCATCTGTGCGGGAATCGCCACGCAATCGGAAACACTACCCTTTTGAACCTGCTCTTGATACTACGGATTAATAATGGGCCGACGCAAGAAAATCGTCGAACAGTGTGAGCGGCTCATGGACCAGCCGGAGCAGATCCGGAACATCGCCATTGCCGCTCACATCGACCACGGAAAGACCACGCTGACTGACAACCTCCTCGCCGGGGCCGGGATGATCTCCGAGGACCTGGCCGGCGAACAACTCGCCATGGACACCGAGGAGGACGAGCAGGAGCGTGGCATCACCATCGACGCGGCGAACGTGTCGATGACACACAACTACCAGGACAAGGACTACCTGATCAACCTCATCGACACGCCGGGCCACGTCGACTTCGGGGGCGACGTCACCCGTGCCATGCGCGCGGTCGACGGGGCGCTCGTGGTCGTCGACGCGGTCGAGGGCACCATGCCCCAGACCGAGACGGTCGTCCGCCAGGCCCTGCGGGAGAACGTCAAGCCGGCACTCTTCATCAACAAGGTCGACCGCCTGATCAACGAGCTCCAGGAGGGGCCCGAGGAGATGCAGGAGCGCCTGCAGGAGGTCATCCGGGACGTCAACGAGCTCATTCGCGGGATGGCCGAGGAACGCTACGAGGAGGACAACTGGAAGGTCAGCGTCCAGGACGGCACCGTGGCCTTCGGCTCGGCGCTTTACAACTGGGCGATCAGCGCGCCGTCGATGGCCGAGACGGGCATCGACTTCGGGGACGTCATCGAGATGGAACGCAACGACAAGCGCACGGAGCTCCACAAACAGTCCCCGCTTTCCGACGTCGTGCTCGACATGGTCGCCGAGCACTTCCCCAATCCGGTCGACGCTCAGCCCGACCGGATTCCAACTGTCTGGCGTGGAGACGACACCACCCAGCTGGCCAAGGACATGCAGATGGTCAACAAGGACGGCGAGGTCGTCTTCATGGTCACGGACATCTCGATGGACCCCCACGCGGGCGAGATCGCCACGGGGCGGGTCTTCTCCGGGACGCTCCGTGAGGGTCAGGAACTGTACGTCTCCGGGACGGCCGGCAAGAACCGGCTCCAGTCCGTCGGGGTCTTCATGGGCGGCGAACGCGAGGAAGTCGAGGCAGTCCCGGCCGGGAACGTCGCTTCGGTCACCGGCCTGAAGGACGCTATCGCCGGGTCGACGGTCTCCTCGGTGGAGATGACGCCGTTCGAGTCCATCGAGCACATCTCCGAGCCGGTCATCACGAAGTCCATCGAGGCCCAGAAGATGGACGACCTCCCGAAGCTGATCAAGGTCCTGCAGCAGGTCTCCAAGGAGGACCCGACCATCGGGGTCGAGATCAACGAGGACACCGGCGAGCACCTGATCTCCGGGCAGGGTGAACTCCACCTGGAGGTCATCACCCAGCGCATCGAGCGCAACCAGGGGATTCCGGTTCGCACGGGCGAACCGATCGTCGTCTACCGCGAGGCCCCGACCCAGGAGTCCGAAGAGGTCCAGGGCATCTCGCCGAACCGTCACAACCGGTTTTACGTCACGGTCGAGCCCCTCAGCGACGAGCTGATCGACACGATCAAGCTCGGCGAGGCCTCGATGGACATGCCCGAACAGGAGCGCCGTGAGGCCCTGCAGGAGGCGGGCATGGAGAAGGACACCTCCCAGAACGTCGAGGACATCGTCGGCACCAACGTCTTCATCGACGACACGAAGGGGATCCAGCATCTCAACGAGACGATGGAGCTCATCATCGAGGGCCTGGAGGAGGCCCTCGAAGACGGCCCGCTCGCGGCCGAACCCGTCGAGGGCGCGCTGATCCGACTCCACGACGCGCGGCTCCACGAGGACGCCATTCACCGTGGTCCCGCCCAGGTCATTCCGGCCATGCGCGAGGCCGTCCACCGGGCGCTCATCGACGCCGAGATCCGCCTGCTCGAACCGATCCAGGACGTCCGGATCGACGTCCCCTCCGAGCACATGGGCGCGGCCTCCGGCGAGATTCAGGGTCGTCGGGGACGCGTTGATGACATGTACCAGGAAGGCGACCTGATGGTCGTCGAGGGCATCGCCCCGGTCGAGGAGATGATCGGCTTCTCCTCGGACATTCGCTCGGCCACCGAGGGCCGTGCCTCCTGGAACACCGAGAACGCCGGCTTCCGGGTACTGGTCGATAACCTCCAGCCCGAGAAGATCACCGAGATCCGCGAGCGCAAGGGCATGAAGACCGAACTGCCCGAGAGCATCAACTACTTCTAGGCTCCGGGTCCGGCAGGCCTTTACCCGCTCCGCGGTAACACCCGGGCGAACGAACATGCAGGGTCAACAGCAGCAGGCCTACGACCGTGGGATCACCATCTTCTCCCCGGACGGACGGCTCTACCAGGTCGAGTACGCACGTGAAGCGGTCAAACGAGGCACTCCCTCTGTCGGCGTTCGAACCGAGGAGGGCGTCGTCCTCGCGGTGGACAAACGCTCGCGTTCGGAGCTCATGGAGCCCGATTCCATCGAGAAGCTTCACAAGGTCGCCGATCACGTCGGCATCGCCAGCGCCGGTCACGTGGCCGACGCACGCCGACTGATCGACTTCGCCCGTCGCCGTGCGCAGGTCGAGGAACTGCGCTACGAGGAGCCAGTCGGCGTCGAGGTCCTCACCAAAGCCGTGACCGACAACATCCAGCAGTACACCCAGATGGGCGGCGTGCGCCCGTTCGGGGCCGCTCTGCTGATCGGTGGGGTCTCCGACGGGGAACCCCACCTCTTCGAGACCGATCCCAGTGGCACGCCGAACGAGTGGAAAGCCGTCGCCATCGGCGCGGATCGCTCGGACATCCAGGACTATCTGGAAGAGCACTGGACGGCCGAGCTCACCCTGGATGAGGGGATCGAACTGGCCCTGGGCGCACTCTCCCACATCCGGGACGAACCGCTTTCGGCCGGTGAACTGGCCCTGGCCGCTATCGAGACGGAGACGGAGGCCTACCGTCGCCTCGCGGAGGCGGAGATCGCCGATCACCTGGAGGCCGTGGCGGAGGAAGAATGAACGTCGAGGACCCCTACGAGCCCGAACTGGGGTCGCTGCCCGAGTGGGAGTCGGCCGGTGCGGACACCAAACACACCGAGACCGGGACCACCTCGATCGGCGTCACTACCGCTGATTCGGTCGTGATCGCGACCGATCGGCGGGCAAGTCTCGGCGGCCGGGTCGTCTCGAACAAGAACGTGACCAAAGTCGAGCAGGTACACGACACTGCGGCGCTGACCATGGTCGGCTCCGTTGGGGGCGCCCAGTCGTTCATCCGCTCGATCCGCGCCGAGGCGAACCTCTATGAGGCACGCCGGGACAAGCCGATGAAGATCGACGCCCTGGCAACCCTCGCCTCGAATTTCCTCCGTGGTGGGCCCTTCTTCATGATCAACCCCATCCTCGGTGGCGTGGATGACACCGGGCCACACGTCTACAGTATCGACCCGGCTGGGGGGCTCAGCGAGGACGAGTACGTCGTGACCGGCAGCGGCATGCAGTTCGCGATGGGTGTGCTCGAACAGGAGTACCGCGAAGATCTCTCCCACGAGGAAGGAATCGAGATCGCGGCCCGTGCCGTCCAGAGCGCGAGCGAGCGGGATACGGCCAGCGGCAACGGTATCACCATCGCCGAGGTCACGACCGAGGGCGTGGAGATCCACGAACACGAGGATATCGACGACGTCCTCGGTGGGGCCTAACGGACCGGTTCGTCCCGCAAGAGGACTGCAAACACTTTCTTCTGGGCCGTTCGCAGATGCTGGAGGAAGGTTGATTGGGAGATCGCCATCGTCTCGGCGATCTCCTCGCCGGAGTTCTCCCGGGGCCAGTCGAAGAACCCAGCGATGAAAGCCGTATGCAACGCCTCCCGCTGTCGATCGGTCAGTGACTCTTCGATGGTCGTCCGGACTTCCTCGGCGGTTGGCGTCGGACGCTCGGTCTCGCGTCGGGCCCGGAGTTCGATCGACGGATGATCGGTCTGGAGCCCCTCGATCACGGCCCGGACGTTCGCGTTCGGCGAGAGGTGGACTGTCAACCGGGCGCGACCGTCGGCGGCCTCGATGTGTCGGAGGTCGCCCCCCGCCTCACCGATCGGTCGTGCGAGGGTGGACTCCTGTACCTCGAAGCGAACCTGTAGCTCGGCATCGTCCTCGGTGAGGATGTCGACGGTTTCCAGGCTGGGGGTCCCGGCTACGTATTCCCGTATCGATTCGGGTTGGAGTCCCGTGACCGTGAAGTACTGGACGAGCGTGTCGCCCGTTCCGGGGGTCATCCAGGTGAGTTCCATCGATCCCCCGTCCGCTGTCAGGGCTACCGGGAAGTACGATGGGTCGGTCACCTGGAACTCGATCTCGGTTACACTGTCCGTCAGGAGTGCCTCCTTGCTCTCGACGGCGTTGATCGCGTACCCGATCGTCTCGCCCAGTTCGGCGAAGACGGCCGTTTCGATGTCCTCGAAAGCGTCACCCGCCTCGGTCCCGATACAGAGCACGCCGTACTGGCGGTCGCCGTAGGTGAGCGGGATGGCGACGGTCGCCCGGTATCCCCGATCGAGCCACGGGTCACACCAGTCGGCCTCGGGGTCCGCACAGGTGCTGATCTGGACGGTTCCGGTCCGGGCCGCCGTCCGAAGCGGGTCCGAGCCCTCGAGGTCGTTGATGGCCGCGATGAGGTCCTCCATGTCAGTGTCGTCGATTCCGGCTTTTGTCCGGGGACGGAGGATCTCGGCGTCGACGGCCTGATCGGAGAGACAGGCGAAGGCGTACTGGTCCGAGTTGGCGAACTGCTCGACGACGGCGGTCTCGATGTCCGCCCGGCTATCGGCCTCTACCAGTTCGCGATTGATGTCCCTGAGGACCTCGTTCGTCCGGTTCAGCGTCGCCAGGCGCTCTTTCTGCTCGGTAATCTGCTCCTTGCGTTCCCGCCGGTCGGTGATGTCGGTGTCGACGGCCACGTATTTCTCCACGGCCCCCGAGTCACCGACGATGGGTGCGATCGTCATATCGACCCAGACCTCCTCGCCGGATTTTCGCTCGTTGACGATCTGCCCCTCCCAGATCGAACCCGCCTCGATCGTCTCCCACATCCCCCGGTAGAAGGCTGGATCGTGGTATCCCGACTTCCACATCGAGGGGTCACGCCCGATGACCTCACCCCGCGTGTATCCGGTGACCGACTCGACGGCGCGGTTCGCGTAAGTGATCGTGCCGTCGGGTTCAGTGATGAAAATCGCGTGGCCCGCGTGTTCGATGGCCTTCTCGAAGGTCCGGAGGCGGTCGTTGGTCGCCTGGATCGTCTCCCTGATCGCTTGCTCCTGTTCGACGTACTCCGAGAGGTAGTAGACAGTCAGCACGGCGAGCACGCTGACGACCAGCCCGGGCAGTTCGTCGATGCCGGAGGTTCCGGTCTGGTAGCTCAAGATCTGTCTTGATGCCATCAGGCCCAACATTAACGTGAAGAACCCGAACCGTCGGTCCTCGACCTGATACAACAGGTAGACCGAGTACCCCAGTCCGATAAGCCGGAGTCCGATCGAGGTCAGGATGACGAGGCCGTCAAGCGGGAACACGTGTACTGCACGCGACTTGAGCCGCCGAGAGTATAGGCGCGTCGACTCCGGTCCAATATCTATTGGCCCGTTCTTTTTAAGGCAGCGAAACCCCTCACGCTGAACCTATCTATATTGGTCGACCGCTCAGGGGCCTGGATCCCGATGATTACTCTGTATGCACTCACTGACTGACCCACGTCGAACCGACACGCGACCGCCGGGAGGGTCGCGATGAGCGTCGACGGCGCTCCGGGGGTACCCGACCTGGATCGGGCCCGGATGGACGAGATGGTAGAGGCCGAGCGGGCGGATCCCGAGGAGACGCTGGCCGAGGTCGAGTACTCGACGGAGCTTGGCCTGGCCATGGCCGAGGACGCCAAGCGAGTCTCCAGGGGGTCACTTTCGAGCGAGTCCTTCTGGGCGGCGTACGACGAGCAGGCCAGAGCCGTGTTCGGGGCGGAGTATACTGAGACCCCGAACCCGGCCGTGGACAAGGGTGGGAGTTGCCAGACCATCGACGAGCCGGCGGCTGCCCAGCTCTCCTGTTCGGTGGACTCGATGGACGCCGTCGCTGAACAGATCGAGACTCCGGAAAACGGGGACGTTCGGTGGGGCATGGTGATCGACCTGCAGAAGTGTGTCGGCTGTGACTCGTGTACGGTCGCCTGCAAGGCGGAGAACCGCACACCGCCCGGGGTCACCTACAACGTCGTCATGGAGGAGGAGCACGGGGAGTTCCCCAACACGACCCGGACGAACATCCCCCGCCCCTGCATGCAGTGTGAGAAGCCCTCCTGTGTCCAGGTCTGCCCGGTCAGCGCGACATACAAGATGGAGAACGGGATCGTCAACATCGATTACGATCGCTGTATCGGCTGTCGGTACTGTATGATCGCGTGCCCGTATGGGGCCCGATACCTCGACTTCGGCGGGAGTTACGACGACGAAGTCATGGGGGCCGGTGAAGTGACCAGTCCGGAGTACGGCGTCGATCGAGGGCCCCGCGAGGAGGGCGAATCGCCGATGGCCAACGCCCGGAAGTGTAGCTTCTGCTATCACCGGCTGGGGCGGGGCGAGGAACCCGCCTGCGTGGAGACATGCATCGGCGACGCCCGGAACTTCGGGGACCTGAACGATCCGGACAGCGAGGTCTCCCGGATGGCTGATTCCACCCGGGCAACACAGCTGAAAGAGCACACGGGCAACGACCCGAACGTGTACTACCTCAAGTGACAATGGCGACTGCAAGCTCTCTTCCGAACTTCAATCCGGGTTTCGAAGACAACCGCATCCGGATCGCGTGGTACGGCCTGCTGGTCCTCACGCTCCTGGTCGGTGCATACGCGACCTACCAGCGCATCGTCGGGGGCATGGCGACCACGAATCTCACCTCGATCACCCCGTGGGGGGCCTGGGTGGCATTCTACATCTACTTCATCGGGCTCTCGGCGGGCGCCTTCCTCGTGAGCACCCTCGCGAACGTCTTCGAGATGGAGGGGATGGAGAAGATCGATCGCGACGCGCTGTTCGCGGCGATCATCGCCATGGTCGTCGCGATGTTGTTCGTCTGGATCGACCTCGGCCGGATGGAGCGGATGTACTTCCCCTTCATCTGGCGACAGCTCACCTCGGCACTGTCCTGGGAAGTGCACGCCTACGTGGCCTACATCGGCGTGTTGACTGCCGAACTGTACTTCTCGATGCGGGCTGATCTGGTCCGGGTCTCGAATCACGCGTCCGGACTGCGGGGACGAATCGCCGGACTGCTCACGCTGGGCCGCACCAGCCTGAGTGAGAGTGCCATCCAGACCGACCGCTCGTGGCTCAAACGCATCGGCATCCTCGGGATTCCCCTGGCCATCTTCTTCGTCCACGGCGGGACGGGGATCCTCTTCGCCGGCGTGAAAGCCCGGGCCTACTGGAACAGTGGCCTCTTCCCGGTCATCTTCGTCGTTTCGGCCCTGCTCTCCGGGACCGCACTGGTCATGGCCGTCTATGTGTTGCGCCGGAAGCTCTTCGAGGGAAAACCGGTCGATTTGGACCTCCTCGACCGGCTTGGTCAGTTGTTGCTCGGCTTCGTGCTGATCGATGCGGCCTTCACCGCAATCGAGGCCCTGATCGGCGTGATGTCGCTTGAAGGCGCGCACTTGAGCGCGTGGCTCACGATCGCCCTGGGCAAGATGGCCTGGTCGTTCTGGATCGTGATGGTCGGACTGGGGTGGGTGGTACCCCTCATCCTGACGAGCCGTCGGTCCTGGCGGCGCCGGCCGATGTTGATGGTGATCGCCGGACTCTCGGTCGTCATCGGGATCGTCGGTGTCCGGTTCAACATCGTCGTCCCACCGCTGGTGAACCCGGTCATGGAGGGACTCCCAGCCGGTGATTATCTGCCGTCGCTCACCGAGTGGGCCACGAGCTTCGGAATCGTCGCCGTCGGGCTCCTGATCTATACGCTCGGCGCTGAAGTACTGCCGTTGACCCCGCTAACTGAGGAGGATAACTCATGAGCACAGACGACCGACCCGATGACGAACCGAACGTGTCACGGCGCGAATTCGTGAAGGCGGCTGGCGGCTTCACCGCGCTGTCCGCCGGTGGCGCGGCCGGCGAACTGGACTTCTCGTCGCTGTTCGAGGACGAGACCCAGCACTACGTGGGTACCGACTACGACGAGTACGACGCGAGTGACGTCATCCACACGACCTGTGGGCAGTGCAATACGTTCTGCCCGATCAAGGTCCGACTGGACGACGGCGGAGCCACGAACTCCACCTACACCTCGCTGGTCCGAAAGCTCGCTGGCAACCCCTACTCGTTTTTGAACACCCAGCCCTTCGCGCAGGTGCCCTACGACAGCGACTTCACCTCCGTCGCCACCGGCGACCTGGCGGGGACCGGCGACGTCTCGACGGACCGCTGGTCGCTCAACGCGGGTCGGATGTGCCTGAAGGGACAGGCTGGCATCCAGACGGCCTTCGATTCCTATCGGGTCCGGAAGCCGATGAAACGCGTCGGCGAACGGGGTAGTGACACCTGGAAGACCATCTCGTGGGACCAGGCGATCCAGGAGATCGTCCACGGCGACGAGGACCTCGGCCATCGCGGCCTCGCTGAGATGTGGGACTACGTCCCCGAGGAGCAGGTCATGGCCGACAGGGAACAGCTCAGCGACGCCGAATTCGAGGCCAAGTACGAGGACAAACTGATCGATACGGACATCCCGGAACTCGGACCTACGGCCAACCAGATCGTCGACGTCGGTGGGTTCCGACGGTTCTTGATCCGGGCGCGGATGTTCCAGGGCTCGTTGGGGACGATCAACAGCCACCATCACGCCGGCGTCTGTGGCTTCTCCTCTGTCCTCGGGAACGTCAGGTCACACGCGAACACGAAAAAGCGCCAGTACCCGGACATCGAGAACACGGAGTACCTGCTGGTCTGGGGCACCAACCCGATGGTCTCGAACAAGGGCCCGACCTGGCTGGCCCCGAAACTCACGAACGCGATCGAATCCGGCATGCGCATGGACGTGGTCGATCCCCGGATGTCCAAGACCGCAGAGAAGGCAGACACCTGGGTCCCGGTCAAGCCGGGGGCTGACGGCGCGCTGGCGATGGGGATGGTCCGGTGGATCCTCGAACACGAGCGGTACGACGAGGACTATCTGACCAATCCCGCCGACGGCCCCGCGGGAGCGGACGGCGAGACCACCTTCAGCGACGCCACCCACCTCGTGATCACCGACGGCGATCCGACCACCACTCCGAAGGCAAAGACCAAAGCGGCCGAGGCGCTGGGCGTCGAGGGCGATCGAGCCGTCCTGGACGCGAAGACCGGCGAGGCTGTCCCGGCTGGCGAGGCCGAGACGGGCACACTGGCGGTCGATACGACCATCGAGGGAACGTCGGTCAAGAGTGTCTTCACGCTCTACCGGGAGCGGGTCTTCGAACACAGCCTCGAGGAGTACGCCGAGATGGCCGGGGTCCCGGCATCCCAGATCGAGACCATCGCCGACGAGTTCACGAGCCACGGCAAGCGGGCCGCGATCATGCAGTATCGCGGGCCGTCGATGCACACGAACGGCTTCTACAACACCCGGGCCATCGCGACGCTGCAGCACCTCATCGGCAACTTTGACTGGAAAGGCGGCCAGATCACGCCGTACGCGAGCTATGGCACCATGGGCGGCCGCTATCAGCTGGGGAACGTCCCGGATGGCCGCACGCCCTGGGGGCTGCCGATCACCCGGGCGCTCCACAACGCCGAGGACTTCGAGGGCACCCGACTGTTCCCGGACGAGGACGGTGATCCCTACCCCGCGGAACGTCCCTGGTTCCGCCTCGCCCCCCAGCATCAGGTTCAGGAGATCTACCACAGCGCCCAGGACGAGTATCCCTACTCCATCAACGCGCTGTTCCTGCGGACCTACTCCGAGAACCACGTCATGGCGGCGGCTGGTGGGGACAACATTACCGACGCGTTGCGGGACGAGGACGCCATCGAACTCCTGGTGGCCTTCGACACCGTCATCGGCGAGATGAGCGAGAACGCCGATTACATCCTCCCCGAGCCGACCTACCTGGAGCGGTGGGAGAACTTCGGCACCTACCCGAACAAGCGCCTGGCGGACGACAAGATCAGCCACCCGGCCGTGAGGGTGTTGCCCGACACGAAGCTCTCCGAGCAGGTCCTCATCGACCTGCTGAAGGAGTTGGAGACGACGACTGGCGAATCCATGCCAGGTGTCGGCGAGGACGCGATCATCGACCAGAACGGGGACACCTGGCCACTTCACGATCCGGAGGACTTCTACCTCAAGATGACCGCGAACCTGGCCTTCCAGACCAAGACACTCGATCCGGATCGCGCCGCCCTCGAGCAGAGCAACTCACTCCCGCCGGGACTGGACCGCGAGAGTTTCCCCTACGAGGAAAGTCCCGTGCCGGACGCCGCCGACGACGAACTACAGGCCTTCCGGGAGGCCCACGAGACGGGCCTCGGCGAGTTCTTCGATTACGAGGAGTGGAAGGGGAAGGTCAAACCCGAGGAGTGGCGGAAGGTCGTCACCGTTCTCAACCGTGGTGGCCGCTTCGAGGAGCCGATCCCGAACTACGCCGAGGCCTTCGAGAAGCACGGCTTCGATTACGATTATGCCGAGCGGTACGACCCCTCGAACGCCTACGTGGGGGACAAGATGCGGTACCGCCTCGACGGCGAGGTGACCTTCTTCAACGAGATCATGCCCGTGGGGAAAGACGCCTACGACGGGACCCACTTCGACCCGCTCCCGAAGGTTACCGACGTGACACACTTCAACGGCGACGTCCTCACGCCAGTCACGAGTGACACCGAGCCAGAGCGTCCGCTTCATCTCATCAACTGGAAACCACGAACCCAGGGGATGACACGGACCCAGAACGCCCCCTGGCTCCGGGAGACACGCCCCGAAAATCCGGTCTGGATAAACCCCGACGACGCCGACCCCCGGGGCATCGAGAACGGCGATGCAATCGAAATCGACGCCGGACGGAAGACAGTCGAGGGAATCGCGATGGTCACGGAGGGCATCCGGCCAGGCGTCGTCGGCACCATGTGGGGCTGGGGTCGACACGGCGACGGCGCAATGGAACGAACCGTCGACGACGAAGCGATTGCCCCGGCCAACGACCGCTATGGCCACTCCCCTTACGAGTTCGACACGCCGATGAAGGAGGAGGCCGGGTACGCGAAGGGACGGGACGCCGGCTTCGCTGTCAACCACCTCGCGCCGGTCGACACGACAACCGGCGACGTTGGACCGTCTGACCCGATCGGTGGCGCACAGTCACAATATGACACCCACGTGGAGATCACCCGGCGTGAGCAATGAGCGAGGCGACTGTCGCCACCGAGTTCGCTCGGGCCCGCGCGGATCTCTACGATCTGCTCTCACGGGCCTTCGACGGGGACACCGAGGCGCTTGCGGAGGCCCTGGAGACCGGGGTCTTCGGGGATTTCGCCGCGGTCCTGCCGGGGGCCCCTGACACGGCGGCGCTGACGCGGACAGACCTCGACCAGGACGCCCTCCAGGTCGGCTACGATAACCTCTTTGTCGTGCCGGGTCCCTACTATGTGCCGCCCTTCGCCTCGGGCCACGCGACGGAGCCGAGTGAGGCCTACGACTCGGACGCGGCGTACCACGAGGTCGGGACCGCCGGGGAACTCTTCGGCGATCCGGCCGAGTCAGTCGCCACGCTCTACGACCGCGCGAACTTCACCCCAGAACGCGGTGAGGGGATCCCGGATCACGTCGCCGCGGAGTTCGAGTTCATGGCCCGCCTCGCTGCGCGGCAGGCTACCGGCGACCCCCAGGCGAGCGAGGAACTGCTCGCGGTTCAGGGGGAGATGATCGAACACCTCGCGTGGCTCGCGGACTTCTCCGAGGCGGTTGGCTCGGTCGACGACGCTGAAGGGGTGTACGCGGCAGTCTGCTCGTTCGCGAACGCCTTCGTCGCCTGGGATCGTGAACAGTTCGACGCGACAGAATACTGAGGCGCTCGGGGCTAGACAGCGCGCGTCGCCGCGCTACTTTCTGTCCCGTGGATAGGGACGGAGCAGCGTGAGTTCCACGGTCGAGTCCGTGACGTCGATGGAGCCGCCCCACTGTTCGAGCAACGCGTGGACCGGGCCGAGTTCGAGGTCCGGCCGCTCAGCCTCGGTCGCCCGCCCGGTCAACTGCTCGCTGACCGCTGCCGGGAGCGCCGGCCCGTTGTCGCTAATCTCGACGATCGCCCGTGGCCCCTCGGTCGCAACCTGAATCCGAATCTCGGGGTCGCTCGAATCGTTGTACAGGACGAGTTGTTTCAGAATCGTCTCGATGATGTCCACGAGGGTCGTCGCCTCCGCAAACACGGTCAGTTCGGGGACCGCCTCCCGGTCGACTTTCATCGCCGGATAGGTCACTTGCAGATTCCGCGCGGCCGTCTCGATGACTCTGGAGAGCGTCGCTGTCGTGCCTAGTGGCAGGCTAACAAAAGCCCAGGATGCGAGGCGACCGACTACCGGCAGGTGGAACGTCGCCGGCCGCAGCAGGGCGCCGTGTGTCGTGTCGGTATCTCGGTCCGTCGCGCCCGGAATCGGGCCCGCGCCCAGTTCACGGGTCACGACGGCCTGTCGCTCTCGCTTGCGTCGTTCGACCTGGAGCCGCCGCCCCAGGACCCCCACCGCGAGCACCGCGAGCAGGTTCACACTCGTCTCGAAGACCTCGCCCAGGACGTTCCCGAGCGGGTCCGCCCCGGTGAGCAGCAGCCAGACCTCCGTCGCCTGGTGGGCGCCCATGAGCCCAAACAAAAGCGAGGCGATCAGGAACCGCCGTTCCCGGACGATCGCGCCCCAGATTGTCAGGACGAACCCGCCCGCGAGCACCGTGAGGGGCAGGACGGTGAACGCGACCACGGCAAGTGGATCGGCGGCCATTACTGGCGGGTTGGCCGGCCGGCCTCAAAGGTGCGTGGATGTGTCAGACCCGCTCGATGGTCACGTGGTCCCGGGTGATCGCCGCAACTTCCCCGTCGATCGAGGCGTGCTGTGGGTTGCTGATGCCCTCCGGGGCCGGCTCGGCGATCAGGTCCCCCTGCTCGACCCGCTCGCCAGGGACCACGACAGGCCGACTCCGCGTGACCAGGCCCTCGAGGCGTTCGTTCGTGAGCAGGGGAATCCGGACGGTGTCGGGCTCGATCCGCTCCGGCTCGGTCTCGAAGGTACGACTCTTCCAGGCCTGGGGGCCGAGAATGTTGATCCGGCCGCCGCCCAGCGTGTTCTCCGCGGCCAGGCTCTCGTCGACGATTAGCAGGCAGTTCGTCCGCTTGCGGACGCCGAAATCCGCCGGGCGGTCCTCGATCTCGAAGCTCCAGCCCGGCCCCCCGTCCGCGAGGATTTCGCTCTCGCCGGGGCCGCCTGGCCGGCCCGCCTGGGCCAGCAGTTCGGTCGCCGGCGTCCCGATCGGCACGTCGAGAAACCGGTGCCGCGGGGTGTCACCATCCACGTGGACCAGTTTGCGCGTCACGGGTCGTTGTGCTGCGAGGGCCCGGTACACGTTGTACATCGACTCGGTGTTCTGGACGAGCCAGCCGTGATCCAGGGGCAGGTCCGAGCCGATGGTGACCCCCGCGACTTCCCGCAGGAGGACACTCTCCATCCCGTACTCGTACCGATCCGGCGTGCAGGCGATGACGACAGACGGGGCCGTATCGACGTCGATGGGAAGTTCGTCCGGTGTCAGCACGGCGGCGTCGAGTTGTTCTTCGAGAGCCCCCAGCCAGACCCCCCGGTAGGCTTCTTTGGTCCCGATGACGACTGTCGAGATCCCCGTTTCGAGCAGCCAGCCGATCAACGCGGCGAGTTCGTCGGCGTGCTCCCGGCCGAGATGCCTGTCTTTGAGGAAGTTCGGCTCGCTCTCCTGGTGGTTGATCATGACCGCGTCCACGTCGTCGAATCGTTCCCACTTCGCGTAGGCGGGAAAGCCGGCCCCACCGGCGCCGGCCACCCCTGCCGATCGAATGCGGGACACGAGATCGTCCGGGGTGACGTCCGCGAGTGGTTCGTCTGCATCTGTCATATGTTAATATACGAACTAGTCTGTGATAAACGTCCACGTAGGGGCACGTTTCGAGCCGCCGCTGTTCGACGCTGTGAACCGAGAAAACGGAACCCGAAGTTAGTCCCGGGAGCCCACGCTCGGGCGGGTGTGCTCGGAGCCCGTCCCGCGCTTGAGCATGCCGCGGCCCCGGTCACCGGCCGTGGTCAGCCCGCGCATGGCGCGGTTTTTGTGGGCGTCGTCACAGATCCAGTTCAGGTCGTCGTCGTTCTCGATTGCGGGGTGGTTCGGATCCAGGAGGATCACTTCGAACCACTTCTGGCTGCCGTCCTCGCCGACCCAGTAGGAGTTGAGGACTCGCAGGTTGATGAACTTCCGCGTCGCCCGCTCCTCGGCGATGCGCTTGAGGTTCTTCTTGCGACCCAGTCGGTTGACGCCGGTGCGCTTCGAGCGCCGGCCGGCCGTGAACCGGGACTTGCGAGCGCCGCCCTTGCGCACGCTGACGCGTGCCAGGACGACCCCCTGCTTTGCCTTGTAGCCCAGGTCCCGGGCCTTGTCGAGGCGGGTCGGGCGCTCGATGCGCTCGATGGCGCCCTGCGATCGCCAGTCCTGTTTGCGCTGCCACTGTAGCTCGGCGAGTTTCCCGTCGTCGGGGTCCCGCCAGGCCTCCTTGATGTACGAGTAGGCGCTTCGTGTCATGGTTACCCGCGGGCGTTGGTGGTTCAACCCTCTCGGGTCACATCCCGTCCCGATGTCTCGGGAGCCCACTGGTGCCCGCCGTCCAGCGAGTTATCGACACTCCGCCGTGTACCCCCAAAAGGACTTCGAAACCCCGGCTACCCGCGACTGACCTGAAACTCGATCGAGCGATCCCGCTCGAAGGTGATCGGCGTCGCGTCTGGGCCGGGCCGGGAGAGCAGTGTCGCCGACTCGGTCCCCGCTGGAACGGCAAAGACGACGTACCCCCGGGCTGTCTCACCGGAATCGAGGACGACCGGTGGCTGCCCGACCGCCCCCTGGAGATACTGCGGACCGGACCGCTTGTCGCCGGTTGCAACTGCGAAGTCCCGCTCCCGGAGGACCTGTGTCGTTTCGGTCGGATTCGTCGCGTTGAACTGGACGACGAGAAACGCCGTATCGTTGTCCGGCTCGAATCGGGTCCCGTTCGGGCCCACGACCGCCTCCTGGGTTCTGGCGTCCCACTCAACCCCGACCGAGGCGTTCTCGGCCTGGGTAAACGAGACGGCGGTCACGCTGAACCCGCCCCCACCGAGTCCGAGATCCGGTCCCGGAAGCCCCCCGAGGACACCCGTCAGGAGCCCACCTACCAGCAGGACGACCAGGAAGAGCGCCCCGACGCCGAGGAGTCGTTTCCCGCCGACACTCGGGGTCGGCAGATCGACCGTGGGAAGCGACGGGCGGCCGACGGCCGGGAGCAGTCCGAGGAGCCGGCTCGACAGACTCTGTGAGGTGTACTCCGCGAGCAGGTCCTCGAAGCCCTCGGCCGAGGCGGTCTCCTCGACGACGCTCGGATCGACCAGGTGCAGGCCGTTGTCCCTGGCGACCTGGTGGGCCGCGTCGGTGAACGTGCCCTGGGTCGCCGCGACCGGTACGTCGAGAGATTTCTGCTCCCGGAGGGTTTCCAGGGCCCGGACTGCCTCGGCGTCGACTGGCTCTTGACCGGGGAACACCAGAATGAGACCGCGAGTCCCATCCGGCTGATCGCCCGCGACCAGGAACTGCTCGCCGCGCTCGGTGATCTCGGTTTGCCAGTCCCGGCGTTCCCAGATGGTCGCGAGGAACTGTGCGAACTCGTGGCCCGAAAGCTCCTGGACCATCTCAGGTCACCGCCTCCCGGGGACAGGCTGCCATCCCCTGGGACTGCACCCGCGCGGGTAATAAAACATGTCTCACCGATCGGCCCGCTTGTCGGCCACGTTACTGGTCGTAGAGCCCTTTGACCCGGTCGAGCGTGTCCACATCGCTCACGCCGAGGTCGTCCCGGAACCCGACGAACCGCGGGAAGCGAAGCGCATACCCCGAGTCGTACTCGGGGGAGGCCTGGATCTCCTCGAATTCGACCTCCAGGACGAGTTCCGGGTCGAGGACCACGTCCCGGCCCTCGGTCTCGACGATCAGTGGCTCCAGTCGCTCGGTGACGGTGGCGAGTTCCTCGTCGGTAAAACCCGTCGAGAGCCGGCCGACCTCCTTGAATTCGCCGCTCGCGTCTCGACAGCCCAGGTAGAGCCGCCCGAGCTGGTTCGACCGCCGCCCCTCGCTGTAGGTCGCCCGGGTGACCACCAGATCGAGGGTCTCCAGTGTGGGCTTTACCTTCATCATATAGCCCACCCGGTTCCCGGGCTGGTAGGTCGCCGCCGGGTTCTTCACCATGATGCCCTCCTGGCCCGCCGCTAACGCGTCCTCGTAGAGGGCTTCGATGGCCGCCGGGTCCTCGCTCATGCAGTTTCGGGCCCGTTCGATCTCCTGGGTGGACTCCGCGAGAACCGATTCGAGCCGGTCGAGCCGTTGCGTGAGCGGGGCCTCAAGTAGCGACTCCTCGACGTACATCGCGTCGAAGAGCAGCAGGGTTACTGGGATCTCCGTTTTCGTGGCCTGCAGGTCGTACTTGCGCTTGATGCGCTTCGAGAGGGTCTGGAACGGAAGGGTCCCGCCCGTTTCGGGATCGTACCCCACGATCTCGCCCTCCAGAATTGCCTGTTCGGCGTCGACGTGCTCCTGGACGGCCGCGACCACGTCCGGGAACTGTGCCGTGACGTCGGCCAGCCGGCGGGTAAAGACCGTGACGTCCGCTCCGTCGACGTGGACCTGGGCTCGCATCCCGTCGTACTTGTACTCCGCGAGGACGGGCCCATCGGGGGCGACACGGTCCATTCCCGTGCGCACCGATTCGGCCTTCTCAGCGAGCATCACGGCGATCGGGCGGCCGACCTGGATTTCGAGTTCCCTCAGTCCTTCCACACCCGAATCGCGGGCGACCGCTGCCACCCGCCGAAAGTCGTTCGTGACCTGGTAGGCCCGCTCGACGGCCGCCACGTCGGCCTCGCTCCCCCCGAGGAAGGCCTGGGCGATCGCGTCCCTGATCGTCCCCGCCCCGACGCCGATACGGAGGTTTTCGAGGACGGTCCGGACGAGGTACTGGGCCGTCTCGGGCTCGGCGTCGGAGAGCAGGACGGCGATCGCATCGATTTTTCGCTCCTGGCTTCCCGCCCCATCGTAGGCCGCGATGTCTTCGAGGGTCTCCTGAACCCCCTCGACGGTCAGGGACTGGCCGAAGAGGGTCTGTTGCCGGTCGTTTTCGATCGCTCTCGCGGCCGCGCTCCCCAGGTCGCCGGTCTCGCGCCACCACTCCTCGATCTGTGCCTCGCTGTGGCCGGTCGCCTTCGCGATGGCCGTTCTGGTCAGACTCGAGGAGACGCCCAGATCCCGATCGTCCCAGGCCACGAAGGGCCGGCCCTGGAGGAGGGTGACGAGCAACTCGACGGTCTCGGGTCGCGCTGTCAGCGTGTGTGCGATCAGCGCAGTCTGTTCCGTGTTCGCTTCGGTCGCTGAAAGCTCCGCGTACAACTCCACCAGGCGGCCGTACTCCATTGGCCGGCCGTTGGGGGCCGTGGGGGATAAGCCTTCGAAAAGCCCGGCAGACACTTTCTTTGTCGGGCCCGCCGAAGGCAAGCCAATGGCTATCACCGACCTGCTTCTCGGGGCCGTGTTGCTCGGCTTGCTCTTCGTGATCGGACTCCTCTTTCAGGTCCGGCGGACCGTCGCCGAATCAGAATCAGGCGTCGAGACCGACCAGCTGACCGCCGCGCTCTCACAGAGTCTCTCCTCGATGGAATTCGGCGAAACTGTCTCGCGGATCGAGGACCGGGCGGGAAAGATCGAGTCCCTCCATGATGACTTCGACCGGCTGTTGCGGGCCCCTCGCGAACGCGGGGAGTTCGGCGAGGTCCAACTGGAGGTCATGCTCTCCGATCACCTCCACCCGGGGATGTACGGGATCAGAGAGCAGGTCGTCGGCTCGAAGACCCCAGACGCACACGTCGAAACGCCCGACGGAATCGTGGCGATCGATTCGAAGTTCCCGCTGGATCGTTACGAGCAGTTCCTCCAGGCAGAGGATCCCGAGCAAAAACGGGCGCACAAGCGGGCCTTCCGTGATGCCGTGGAATCTCAACTGGCGAAGATCGAACGCGATTACGTCGATCCCAGTGCGGGCACCACTGACTTTGCCTTTGCCTACATTCCCTCGGAGAGTGTTTACTACCACCTGATCACCGAGGAGTACGACCTGCTGCGGGAGTACACCAAACGTGGCGTGCAGGTGGTCTCGCCGCTAACCCTGGGGCACAAACTCGAACTGCTCAAGACCGGGGCGCAGGCCCAGAAGCTCTCCGAGGAGGCCGAGGCGGTGCTCGATCACCTGGCTCAGCTGGGCGATCGTTTCGAGTCCGTCGAGGACGAGTGGAGCACTCATAAACGACACGTGGACAATGCGGCCAAGCGTGCGGACGACGTGGACCGGGCGCTGAGCCGGGTGCGTGATGCCTTCGACCGGATCGATCGGCCGGATGGGACCCTCTCCGTGACCGAGGACTAGCCCGTGAACTCTCGCCAGTGGGTGATCGTCCAGTAGGCCAGGCCGCTCCCGATCAGCCCCGCCGCGAGGAGATACAGGATGAAATCCGGTTGGAAGACCGCTCCCGGGTTGGAGACGGCATACGCTAGGCCCTCGCCGGTCAGCGTGACCACGACGAACACGGTTACGGTCACCCCGATCGTCGCCATGAGCACCTGGCTCCCCTCGATCCGGGGCCGTTCCAGGACGAACAGGGCACTCACGAAGCCGATGGCCATCAGGACCACGTAGTACGGAAATCGGGCGCTAAATCCCTCGACGCCGCCCATCGTGAGCGAGAGCGCACCCAGAAACGAAGCGGTGAGGACGAGTGTCGAGCCGAGGATCGGCCCGAGCACCCGCAGGAGGGGCTGTCGGGAGAGCCAGTCTGGACCCCGTTGCATGCTCGAAGTCTCTTTGCGCCCCGGGAAAAGTGTACTGACACCGATCGCCGCCCCGCGGCAACTATTTACCCACGGGAATCGAACGCCCGAGCGAATGGCTCGCGAGACGGAGCGGATCGTTGTCTCCGATGATGGGTTGTCCCTGCCGGTCATCGAGGTGCTGACGGGACGGGGCGCCATCTTCGGGAAGAGTGGCTCCGGGAAGAGTAACACCGCGAGTGTCGTCGTCGAGGAACTCCTCGAACGCGGGTTTCCCGTCCTCATCATCGACATCGAGGGGGAGTACGCGACCCTCAAGGATCGCTACGATGTCGTGCACGTCGGCGACGGCGACCAGTACGATTATGGCCTGTTCGAGACCGACCCCGGGAAGATCGTCGACTTCTGTCTCGATCAGCACCGACCGGTCGTCATCGACATCTCCGAAATTCTGGAGATCGAACGGGCCGAGGTGACGATCCGGGACACCCTCCAGTTGCTCTTCTCCCGCGAGAAACACGAGAACAAGCCCTTCCTCGTCCTGGTGGAGGAGGTCCACGAGTTCCTCCCCCAGCAGGGTGGGCTCGATGACCTGGGGGAGATGCTCATCCGGATCGCAAAGCGGGGTCGAAAGCGTGGGCTCGGCCTCCTGGGGATGTCCCAGCGACCCGCTTCGGTCGACAAGAACTTCATCACCCAGTGTGACTGGCTGGTCTTCCATCGCCTGACCTGGGAGAACGACACCCGGGTGGTGAAATCGATCCTCGGGAGTGATTATGCCGAGGACGTCAAGGAACTGCGCACGGGGTCGGCCTTCCTCATGGCCGACTGGGAGGACGCCGTCAGGCAGGTCACGTTCCGGCGCAAGCGAACGGACGATGCGGGAGATACGCCCTCGCTGTCGCCATCCCAACGCCGTGACCTGACTTCCCCCACGGACGAATCACCAACATCGGACCCCGAATCGGCGGCCGATGCGGCTCCCGAGTCCGAATCGGATGCTGAGACGGCCGCCACTGAGCCGGATGAAGCGTCCGCGGCGGAGTCGACCACCGATTCGGAGGCGGCCGTTACGCCCCTCGAAGCCGACCCGCCGACGGTCCTCGTGGACCGCACCGAGGAGGCAGAGCCAGAGCCAGTCGAGCGATCGCCGGAACCTGTCGACCGCTCTGACCCGGAGCCCCGGTCGTCGAGTCCGCCGGACTCGACGGCCGTCCCGGAACCGCTGGCCGAACCGGCCCGTCGGGGGGAGTCGCAGGTCAATTCGAGGGACGCGGACCCCGGGGTCGCCGAGACTCTCTGGGAACTCGGCCATCTGGTCACCTACGTGCTGCTTCGAGCGCTCAGCGGACTCCGCTACGGGGTTCGACTCGCGTATGCGCGAGTGACTGGTCAGTCGAAGCCGGTCGATCGACTCGCCCCGCTCTCGATCGGGGGCAATCCGGACCGGTCGGCGTCGACACGGTTCGCGATTCGCGTGCTGATCGTTCTGCTCGCCGTGATCGGGGGGCTGGTCGTCTTTGCCGTCGCTGGCCTCTGATCGGGATCAACCTTACCTTCTCGCGGTCGAATAGCCGGTATCCGTGCCAGGTCGCCCACAGCAGGTCTTCGTCTCGCAGGCCGAGGGGACTGACCTGCGGGTCTATCACACCTCCACGGCGTGTCCGGTATTGCCCGGTGCCTATCAGGTGTTAGTTCGTTCGCTGGCCGAGGAGCGTGGGCTCCGGGAGTGTCACCGCTGTCGGGAGCGTCGCTACGACGTTCTGGAGCTGTAGGGTTCGTCCCGTCCGTCACAAGGGTGGTTCCGTTTCGACCCCCATTTGATATCGTCAATAAGGGTTTATCAGCGTCGCTGCGGCCGCCGATTGACCTAGTCGAGCCTGTCGAAAGCGCCGTCTTCGATGGCTATCGCGACGGAATCGGTGTCGACCTCCCCGATTTGTCCGGGATACTTGCGCTCGAAGTAACTGGTGATGTTCTCGATGTCTCGGCGGAGGAACTCCCTGGCGTTGTCGTGATCGACGGGCACGGCCTGTGGCCAGTCGAACAGCGTGATGCCCTCCGAAGCGACGAAGACGTTGTATTCGCTGATGTCCGCGTGCACGAACCCGGCCTGATAGGCTGTCTGAAGCTCCCGCAGGATCAGCTCCAGGACGCCACGAACCTGCCCGTCGGGAAGTCTTGATTTGGCCAGCTCCACCCCGGGGACTTTCTCCATGACGATGGCGTGGCGGTTCTGGTCGATCGGCTGGGGGACCGACACCGCTGGATACAGCGTCTCCAGGGCTTCGTACTCCCGTTCGGCGGCTTTGCGGGCGGTATAGAGCCAGGAGACGTGCTCCCGATCCGCGGTGTAGTCCCGCTCTCGCCGCACGGCCCGGAAGTTCGCGAACCCCTCGCGGTGGAACTTCAGCGCGAGGGGTTTGTAGGACTCGACCTCGTAGACGTCCGATTCCTTGCCGACGCCGAGTGGCGCTCCGAACCCCTCGATCGTTCCCCGTTCGGCGAAGGTGTGCAGCGCGAGTGCGTCATACCCCTGTTGAGTCAGCTTGATACCCTCATACTGGATGGTCTTGCGCTCGATGAGCTCCAGATCGAGCATTCGATTCAGGTGGAAATCGACGTTTTCGGCGGTTAGCCCCGAAAAATCGGGTAGTTTCTCGCGATTGACCCACTCGGAGAACCGCATCCCCTGCTCGACGCCCGAGAGGAGATGGAAATCCTCGGGTTCGAGGTCGGCCATCGCGTCGGCGACAGTTCCGGCCATGGCCGGTCTAGCCTGGCGGTACCTATAAGAGTCCGGTCCGCTTCCGAGTCGCGGATAAATCGGATACCGCTATACAAAATTTTAAACTCTTTTTGACCGATGTGATTCGACAAAAAGACGGGGCAGAACCGTCCCGTTTCGGGAAAGGGACTTACTATCGGCCCCTCAACGCCGTGTATGCGAATCGGAGCACACGTCTCTATCGCCGGTGGGGTCGACAACGCCGTCGAGCGGCAGCTCGCGGTCGGCGGGAACTGCGGTCAGATCTTCACGCACTCTCCCCAGGTCTGGCAGCACCCGGACATCGATCCCGAGGAGGCCACGGACTTTGTCGAGGGCACAGCAGCCAACCTCGATGGGCCGTGGGTCATTCACGCCTCGTATCTCGTCAATCTCGCGACCCCAAAGGACGACCTGCGGCGAAAATCGATCGACTCGATGCAGGCGGAGGTCGATGCCGCCGCCACACTCGACATTCCCTACGTCAACGTCCATCTCGGCGCGCATACGGGGGCGGGGGTCGAGGGCGGCATCGAGAACGCGGCCGCCGCCCTGGACGAACTCGACATCCCGGAGGGCGTGACTGTCCTGGTCGAATCCGATGCGGGCAGCGGGACGAAACTCGGTGGCGACTTCGAACACCTGGCTGGGGTCCTGGAGCAATCCTCCCAGGACCTGGCGGTCTGTCTCGACACGGCCCATGCCTTTGCGGCCGGGTATGACCTCTCTTCGCCCGCGGCAGTCCAGGAGACCGTCGCGGCGTTCGATGACGTGATCGGGCTGGACTCCCTCGCCTGCATTCACCTGAACGATTCGAAACACGCGGTGGGGACGAACAAGGACGAACACGCCCATCTCGGCGAGGGTGAGATCGGCGAGGAGGGCATTCGCTCGATCCTGAACCACGAGGCCCTTCGGGACCTCCCCTTCGTCCTCGAGACGCCCACGGAGGACGGTCGGAGCTTCGAGTGGAACATCGACCGGGCCAGGGAGCTCCGAGAGGCTTAACCAACTTCCTCACCCACTCTCGCTGTGCGCCGTTTCACGGAAGCTTATCTACGCGATACCCGCCACGGGCTCTGGGAGGACCGGGAGGCGCTGGTCCCCCTGTTCCGTGGCACTCCTGAACTGATCCTCGACGTGGGGGCCGGGACGGGCGAGTTCACGCGAGTCTTGCGCGAGAAAGGGGGTGCGTCGGTCGTCTCCCTCGACGCCGACGCCTCCTTGCTCCGTGCCGGGGCAGTCGAGACACCGATCCAGGGGGATGCAACGCGACTTCCGATCCCCGACCGCACCTTTGACCTGGCGGCCTGCCAGGCGCTGCTCGTTAATCTTCCAGATCCCGATCGCGCGATTCGGGAACTGATGCGGGTCTCTGCGGACCGCGTCGCCGCCGTCGAACCCGACAACAGCGCGGTGACCGTCGAATCGACCGTCGAAAGCGAGGCTACCCTGTCCCGCCGGGCCCGATCTCACTACCTCGACGGTCTGGAGACGGACGCCAGTCTGGGGGCCGATCTGGGGGCGCGATTCGAACAGGCCGGACTCCGAGACATCGAGGTAACCAAGCACGTCCACGAGCGACGGATCGAACCGCCCTACTCGGAGACGGCCATGGAGTCGGCTCGGCGGAAGGTGACTGCCACCCGGCTCGACGATCACCGCGAGACGATGCTCGACGGCGATCTGGGCCCGGCCGGCTTTGACCGCTTGCGGGACGACTGGCAGGCGATGGGCCGGGCGGTCGCCGAACAAGTACAGGCGGGGACCTACCGTCGGGTCGAGCACATTCCGTTTTACGTCGCGGTCGGGCAGATCGAACCCTGAGACACTGAGCGTTTATGGCGCCCTGGTGCCTACCGCCGGGCATGGATCCCCGCATTCGGGAGCACGCACGCATCATCGTCGACCACTCCACGGAGATCGAACCCGGTGACAACGTTCTCGTCACGGCCCCACCCGTCGCCGAGGACCTGGCGGTCGCCGTCTACGAGGAACTCGGGAAGCGGGGAGCCCACCCGATGCGAACGGGCGGCGGTTCGAGAGCCAGCCGCGCCTACCTTCGCGCAGCGGACCCCGAGGACTTCGAGTTGCCCGAACACCTGCTCGCCGCGGTTGAGGAAGCCGACGCCGCGATCCGCGTTCGGGCCGACCGGAACACGAACGAGCAGGGGGACGTGGCTCCCGAGACGAACACCGCCTACCAGAAGGTCCGCCAGCCGATCTCGGACGCGCTGATGGACACGCGCTGGGTGCTGACACAGCACCCGGCCCCCGGAAACGCACAGGACGCCGAGATGAGCACGGAGGCCTACGCGGACTTCGTGTACGAGGCGGTCAACAAGGACTGGGAGGCCCAGCGCGAGCATCAGGCCCAGATGGTCGAGATCCTGGAGGCCGGGACCGAGGTCCACCTCAAGAGCGGGACCGAGACCGACCTCACGATGCGAATCGACGGCATGCTGACCCGGAACGACGACGCCGAACACAACCTGCCCGGCGGCGAGGTTTTCACCGCGCCGGTGCCAGATTCGGTGGAGGGCACGGTGCTCTTTGACATGCCGCTCATGGCCCAGGGTCGGGAGATTACCGACGTGTACCTGGAGTTCGAAGGGGGCCGTGTCGTCGAGCACTCGGCGGCGAAAAACGAGGACGTGCTCTCGGCGGTCCTGGAAACCGACGACGGGGCCCGCCGGATCGGCGAACTCGGGATCGGCATGAACCGCTCGATCGATCAGTTCACCTACAACATGCTCTTCGACGAGAAGATGGGCGACACCGTCCATTTGGCGCTGGGTCGGGCCTACGAGGACACCGTCGGCGAGGACCGGGAGCGCAACGACTCGGCCATCCACATGGACATGATCGTCGACATGAGCGAGGACTCGTTGATCGAGGTCGACGGCGAACTCGTCCAGCGAAACGGGACCTTCGTCTTCGAGGACGGCTTCGAAGCGAACTGAACTGGGGTCGAAACGGTGAAACCGGCGAGTCGGCAACCCTCACCCGATGGAATGTGATCGGTGTGGTCGGGCGGCCGTTATTCACGTTGCGTACTCCGGGGCCCACCTCTGTGGGACGCATCTCCGCCAGTCGGTCGACCGGCGCGTGCGCCGGCGAATTCGGTCCGATGGACTGCTGCCTGACAGTGCAACCCCCGAGGATCCCGTCACCTGGCTGATCGGCCTCTCGGGCGGCAAGGACAGTGCCGTTCTCACCGATATTCTGGCCGAGACCTTCGGAGACGACCCCCGGGTCGAACTGATCGCCCTCTCGATTCACGAGGGCATCGCGGGCTACCGCGACGAGAGCCTCTCGGCCGCCGAATCGCTCGTCGAAGACCGCCCGGTGACCTACGTGAGTACCTCCTACGAGCGGGAGTTCGACCTCCGGATGGACGCGGTCGCCGACGCCGATCCCTGGGACATGGCCCCGTGTGCGTACTGTGGGGTCTTTCGCCGCGACATCCTCTCGGCGGTCGCAACCGAGTACGAGGCCGACCTGCTCCTGACGGGGCATAACCTGGACGACGAGGCCGAGACGGCCCTGATGAACATCTTCGAGGGCGACGTCGCCCAGATGGCCCAGCACTACGACGCGAGCCTGGCGCCCCTCGACGCCCGCGAGGCCGACAGTCCCTTCGTCCCCCGGGCGAAACCCCTTCGGGACGTTCCGGAGTCCGAGATCGCGCTGTACGCCCGCCTGAGCGATATCCCGGCCCACATCGCCGAGTGCCCACACAGCAGTGAATCCTTCCGCGGGACCGTCCAGGATCTCCTGCTCGAACTCGAAGCCGACCACCCGGGGACCCGGCATTCGATCATGTCGGGATACGAGGAGCTGGCCAAGCTCGCGGCCACACAGAAGCGTCGCGGGGAGCATGGGCCCGCCGGTGTCTGTGAGGAATGTGGCGCGCCGACTGATGGCGACCGCTGTCGAGCGTGTGAGTTACAGGCCGCATTAGAATAGTCGGCCGAGACCGGCCGCACCGGCCACGACTACCTGATGACGTCCAGGCCGTTCTCCTGTTCGAGTTCGTCCTGGCCGCCGTCGGAGTGCGCCCCGAAGGATGGGGAACTCTCCGTCGAACCGGGATTCTCGATCTCTGCGCGGGAGCGGTCGGCCTGCTCCTGGGTGGACGGGCCGAGGACCTGGGCGCTCTGCACGCCGGTCATGATGGCCATCACCCGCACCTTCCCCTTGTAGTTCTCCTGGATCCGCGCGCCCCAGATGACGTTCGCGGAGGCATCGAGTCGCTCGGTGATGTTGTCCGCGATGCCCTCGGCCTCCTTGAGCGTGAGGTCGGGGCCACCCGTGATGTGGACGAGGCCGCCGGAGGCCCCACGGTAGTCCACGTCCAAAAGCGGGTGGTTCATCGCGTCTTTCACCACTTCCTGGGTCTTGTTCTTGTCCTGGGTCTCCCCGACGAGCATCACGGCCACGCCGCCCTGGTTCATGATGGCGGTCATGTCCGCGTAGTCGAGGTTGATCAGGGACGGCTGGGTGATCGTCTCGGAGATTCCCTTGACCGTCTCGGCGATGATCTGGTCCATGACCGAGAAGGCCTTGCCGATCGGCAGGTTGGGAACGTAGTCCAGCAGTCGGTTGTTGTCGAGGACGATGATCGAGTCGGCCTCGCTGCGGAGCTTTTCGAGGCCCTCCTCGGCCTTGACGGTCCGTGCGCGCTCGACGTTGAACGGCGTCGAGACCATCCCGACGACGATCGCGCCCTGTTCTTTGGCGATCTGAGAGACGACCGGTGCGGCCCCGGTCCCGGTGCCGCCACCCATCCCGGCGGTGACGAAGACCAGGTCGGCGTCTCCGAGCACTTCCTTGATGGTCCCCTGGGCCATCTCGGTCGCGCGCTCGCCCATGCTGGGGTCGCCACCGGCACCGAGACCGTTAGTCAGGGACTTCCCGACCAGGATCTTCGTGTCGGCCTCGACCATCTTGAGGTGCTGCTTGTCGGTGTTGATCGCGACCGTGTCGGCGCCCTCCACGCCGATGTTGTAGAGTCGGTTGACCGTGTTGTTCCCCGCGCCGCCACAGCCGACGATGACGATCCGCGGATCCCCGAATTCCGACGCGTCGTCGGCATCCGGCGTCTCCCTCGCCTCCTCTTCGGCGTTGTCAAGGGCGTCTTGAACGATATCTTGCATTGTTACACCTTCACGTAGGTCCGCGGACTGTTCGTTTGCTCCCCTCGATCCTCCTCGAGCATATCGCGAACCGCCGCTCGGATGGCCTCGCTACGATTGGGGTACTTCCCCGTCTCGACCATCCGTTCGACGGCCTCGATCTGCTGTTCCGGAATCCGGAGTGTCACACGCTCCATGGTTTGTATATCCCCGTTCCCGTAAGACCGGCCGACCCATCGAGTGGGTGCGCAGGTCTCACGTGGTGACAGTCGCCACCTGTAAGACCCGTGTCTTACGTAGCTTAGCCGACACTCCCATGGCATATATAATTAACGGCGATTGTAAACGGTTTGTTTACGTCCGAGCGTATTACACCCCGGGTGTGGTGTGTGAATCCAACACTTGGTTAGGGCCTGCGTAAATGCTACTTAGAGCGCTTCTAAAGGCTATTGAGGCCAAATATTAACAAAACTTTGATAGGATTACAGGCTCGGAATGGACCCTCGGATGGGAATGGTAGGTGCCAATAGCGTCCTTTCGAAAAGGATAGAATTCGGCCGTTCGTATCACGTTTGCACAACGGAACTGCGGACCTGGTGGCTCAAATCGGGGACCGATGCATCGGGGCTGCTGGTTCGGGTGAATGACAATCCTTAAATTCGGACGGGGCGCTACGTGAGAGTGCACCCGCCCTTAGCTCAGACTGGTAGAGCAGCCGACTGTAGATCGGCTTGTCCCCCGTTCAAATCGGGGAGGGCGGATTTTTCCTGCGAACGAAGTGAGCAGTGAAAAATCCACACCGACACGATTTGAGCCTGGAAGGCGCAGCGCGAACGAAGTGAGCGACCGTCTTCCTTTGTTCAAATCGGGAAGCGGACTGCGAGACCGACCGGAGGGAGGTCTCGATTTTGGCGAGCGGTGAACGAATGGAACGAGTGAGCCGCGAGCTGCGTTCCTGCGAACGAAGTGAACACTCAAAATGTCTCCTGAGGCGATTTGAGCCTGGAAGGCAAAGCCCGAAAGTGCTGGGGAGCGCACCCCGGAGTTTTTTCCCACTGTTCAAATCGGGGAGGGCGGATTTTCTTCCCTGGCACTTTGTTGTTGCCGGAAACGGCGTTGTTAATTCTCTCTAGTCCGGTTTGAGTTGAACAAGTTATATTATTCCTTGATACTGTTGTTTATGGATTGAGATATAGGTGGACGGTTAGAGGGAAAGGATTAGGCTTGAGGTATTTAAGGAGTTTTTGGACGGATTATCAACCAGTATTCATTGCACGCAGGGGTGGATCAATGTGGGGGAAATGAATATGTATTTGGCATATATCTCTCTGTTACATGGAAATCAACATTTCACTAAGACACGGGCCGCTTGATATAGAGGTCCAAGCTGAGTCTGATGAGAGCTATCGTCAAGAAATTCTTGACATCGCGTCTTTCATTGAGGAAAACGAAACAGTGTTAGAAGCACTGGAAGGATACCCGAATCCCAGTACGGTACATACAGACGAGCAAGATTCCAGTACTGAGCAAATCATTTTGGAAGGAACAAAGAATGATACAGACACTAAACAAACCTCTTCAGACGAGTCCAAAACCTCCGGAAGGTTCGCCTCAATAAGCCGAAGAACTGGTGTAGATGAAGGGACGCTTGAGAGCTTCTTTGATATGCCTGATGACGATGACGAAGTTCCTGCAATAATTATTGAGGAATTTAACGAAGGCGTTGAGGCACTTGGAGACAGCAGAATGGAACGGCAAGCGAGAGCCTCTTTGATGCTTCTCTACATTTGGGAGGATATTCGTGATGTTGAGAAGGTCTACTCAACAGACCTTGGTGACTCTCTCCATATGTCTGGGATTGACCCCGAGAAGATGGCGAATATGTATCAAGCGTTCGACGGGGACGCAGATGCGTACTTTGAGCGACACGGGAGTGGCGGTCCGTATTCTGGAGTAAGTCTCACTCGTCGAGGGGAACGTGCAGCTATTGATGAAATACAAGAGATTGCTGGCGAGTAAAAATGGAAGATGAATTTAGCCGATTCATTCAACAGTCAGAATACGATTCACAGAAAGAATTAGTGGGCCTTGTGATATACTATCTCGACAAAGAGCTGGATAACCCTACTATCACAACTGCAGATGTCTCCTCGCTGCTCGAAAGTTCACGGATACACATTAATTCAGATGTGGTCTCAGCCCGCGTTTCAGATTTGCAAAATGAAGGGTTATTGACAATTACCCAAGACGACTCCCCATATAAATATCGGCTTACATTCGATGGAATTGAACATTTTGAGAGCTTAGCAGCAGAATTAGAGGATCCCGATAAGATACGTGATGACAAATTTATCGAGACGAGCAATGTATCTGTGGATTATTATAGCAAATTAGTCGAAGACATTAACAAAAGCTATCAGTACGGTGTCCACGATGGATGTTTAGTTCTAACCCGTAAACTCTTCGAAAATTTTGTGATTGACATTTTACGTGCAGAGTATGGTGGCGAAGGTATCAACCTCTACTATAATACTGAAAATGGACGGTTTCACGGACTTGGGACCCTATGTGGAAAATTGAGGGAGAAATCGTCTGAGCTCGAGCATTATTCAAGACAATTGAACAATGGTCTTGTTGACCGCGTAGAGCAATTCAAGGACCATGGCAACTCGCAGGCGCATTCGGTTCGTGTTGATATTGATACTGATGAGATTGATGGTATGAGCGAAGAAGCAACAAAATTGACAAATACTCTCTATGATATCCGTGAAGAAGTTAGAATCGCTAACGGAAGTTCAGACAAATCGGAGTGATATTAGTTGAATACAAATTGTCTTGCCCCGTTCAAACCGGGGAGGGCGTATTCTTTTTGAGCGAGCGTAGTAGCCTCGGTTTTGTTCGAAGGGTGAACGAAGCGTCCCGAGAAATCAGCTTCGAACGAATCCGTCCTAACCAGCCCTACGACCAACCCGCTACTCGAGGGTCGTTGACAGTGTAATATCCACGCCCGCAAGAGCCTTCGAAACCGGGCAGTTTGCCTTCGCCTCGGCAGCGTACTCCTCGAACGTCTCGATCTCGATGTCCGGAACCCGCGCGTCGAGCGTGAGTTCGATGTGATCGATCTCCAGGGAGTCCGCGTTCAGAGAGACCGCCGCCTCGGTGTGGACACGCTGGGGGTCATACCCGTCTTCGGCGAGGGCGTTTGCAAGCGCCATCGAGAAACAGCCCGCGTGGGCCGCGCCGATGAGTTCTTCCGGGTTGGTGCCGCTCCCGTCCGCGAAGCGTGAATTGAAGGAGTATGCCCCCTCGAACGCGCCGCTTCCGAGCGCCATCGAACCGGCCCCCTCCTTGAGTGTGCCTTCCCACGTCGCCGTGGCGTTTCTGACTGGCATAGCGGGAGTAGGTGCCAGCCCTTGATAGGTGTTGGCTAGCGGGCAGCGAATGGGAAATCCGGGGCGCGCAGTCCCAAAAAAGAGGAGTCGCTCAGATCGGAATCTCGTCCTCGGGGTGTTTCTCGCCTTTGTCCTTGCCCTGCTTGCCGATGATCCACATGATCGCGAGCAGCGGCCAGACCGGCAGCAGGACCAGTGCGATCCCGGCGGCGATGATCCAGCCGAGGACCGACATCTCCGGCGCGGTGTGTGTGGGTGTCGGTGGGGTGACGGTGTCCATACGCCGCGGTTTGCGGGCCTAGGCAAAAGCCGTGACGGTTCCGCCCAGCGCAGGCCTACTGGTACATGCCCGGCATGCGACTCTCCTTGTACTGCCCCTGGCCCTCGACCATCTGCTCGTACTGCTCGGCGATCTGCTGCATACGCTCCTGGATCTCCTCTGCCTGCTGTTCGAGCTCGGTGGTGTCGATGTCGAAGTCCACGAGCGGTTCGAGCGCGGTCTCGATCACGTGCTGGGCCGCCCCAGGATCGGGCAGATAGGGGTGGGCCTTGACGATCAGTACCGCTGCGGGGATCGACTCGTGGTGGCAGGCCTGGGCGAGCGCGCCAGTCACGCCCCCGATCACGCCGGGATCGGCGGCCAGGTCGATGTCCTTGGCCTGGAGTTTCGCTTTCATGTCGGGGGTCGTGGCGACGGCCGTGACCGCGCCGCGTTCTTCTTCAAATTGAGCGGGCGCGCCCGCGAGGAAAAAGGCCTCCTCGATCTCCCCGAGCGCCGAGAACGTCGCCGTGGAGAGCGGTCGGAAGGCTTGCCAGGGCAATGCCAGGTCACTCTGGAGCGTGAGGATGGCCGGGTCAGTGCCGGCATAGACCCGCACTGGATCTCGGGCCATGCCCTCCTGGAAGGTGACGACCTGGGGGAACGTCTCGTCGTACAGCGTCCCATAGAGGTCGAGACCGAGCTGTTCGGTGATCTGGTCGACCGCGATCGAGGCCACCAGCCCGTGTCCGGGGAGTCCCTCGATGAGGGTCGTCCCCTCGACCTCGATGGTGTCGTGCTGTTCGAAGGTCGCCGCGTCGTCGATCTCCCGCTGGGTCGGGGCCATGGGGACATGTTTGTGCGCCTATGTGAAAACAACTCCCATGGGTTCGATCGCCACCTCGAAACTTAGTTGAGGGGGAGGGCCCTGGCTCGTGGCGTGCACGGACAGCGTTCGCCCCGACGGAGACGGCACGGTGAGACACGGAGGGAGCGATGGTAGAGGTCCTCGCGGTCGCCTCTGGGAAGGGCGGCACTGGAAAGACGACGGCGACGCTGGCCCTCGGGATGGGGTTGGCCGAGGAGTACGACGTCACCGTCGTCGACACTGACACGGGCATGGCGAATCTCCTCTTTCACGCTGGCCTGGCTGACGTCCCGGTGACCCTGCAGGACCTGCTCATCGGCGAGGGCGACCACCCGGTCTCCGAGGCGGTCTATCACCGCTTTGGGATGGATATCGTGCCCTGCGGGACGAGCCTGGAGGCCTTCCGGGACGCCGATCCGTCCCGTCTCCAGGAAGTGATCGCGACCCTGGCCGAGCAGACCGACGTGCTGCTACTCGATTCGCCTGCGACCCTGGGAAGCCGGGATGCAGTCCTCCCGATCGTCATCGCGGATCGGATCGTCCTGGTGGTCCAGCCGACGATCCCGGCCATCACGGACGGCCTGAAGGTCCAGGAGTACGCGACCGCGTATGGGACCGACGTGGCCGGCCTGGTCTTCAACAAGGTCCACGATCCCGAGGAGGTCACTCATATCACGGATCGGGCGGGCGAGTACGTCTCGGGACCCGTTCTGGGCGCGGTCCCCATGGACGAGGCGGCCCGGGAGGCACGGAAGGCGGGCACCCCGCTTCTGGCCCACGCCCCCGACAGCCCGGCCGGGTCGGCCTTCGCCTCGATCGCGTCGGCACTCGACGTCGAGGCCGCCGATCCGGACCGCGTGGCCGATCGGTTCCGGAACGCCGTGATCCCGGACGGCCCATGAGCCGGCCGGAGGGACAGGCGCGTTTCGACCGCGTCGTGATGGACGTCGGCGAACCGCTCTGGGAAGCGCTCGAAACCGAACTCGTCGGGTACGGCGAGATCCAGCCCCAGGCCGGCCTCTTCGGGGACGGGGCCGGTCGGTGTGTCCTGTGGTTCGACGAGGGCGTTCCGGTGAGCGTGCGCCACACGGGGACGGGTCGGAGTGGCTCCGAGGCCCTCGCCGACATCGCCGAAACCGGGCCCTACCGGGTTCGACTCGTCGAAACTGCCGACGTCGAGACGGTTCAGCACGGTGAGATCCCGCCGGCGGCCCCCGCCGAGCGGGTCGTCGGGGACGCCGACCTCGCCGACCGCACCCGCGAGGCGGCCGACGACCCTGAACCGGCGGAGCCGGACGCCGAACTCGACGCCGTCGAAGCCTTCCTCGCCGACGACGAGAAGATCGAGGCGATCCAGAAGCGGGCGGCGATGGAGGCCCGCAAACGGGCCGAGGAGTGGGGTTTCGACGTCGACGAGGAGTGATCAGACCAGACCAGCCAGTCGGAAGCCCACCCAGGTGATCCCCACCAGCACGCCCGAGTGCAGCAGGGCCTCGTAGACCCCGCGGCCGGTGAGCCCGGCGAACCAGCCACTGGCGAGCATCGTCGCCTGTGTGAGGACATAGAAGAGCGGCCGTTTCTGGCCGGGCGCTTCCATAGCCGTCACCGTCACGCCGGCGACCGGGCCGGTGGGACTGGCCGTGTCGAGGACCATGAGATTCACCGCGACGACGATCGCCACGATCAGCAGGGCAACCGTCCAGCCCACCAGGATCACCACGGGAAACCGGGAGCGGCGGGCCCGATCGGCGTGAACGAGTCGCCCCGTCTCGGTCTGGAGGTGGGCCACGGCCGTCCGGGCGTCGGCACCGGCCTCGATCGCGCCGATGGCCAGCCCCACCGTTCGGCCGGCGAAGGGTGTCCCGATTCGGCCGACGAACCGTTCGAGGGCTTCCGTCCGGCCGCCGGTCGGCCCATGGACGAGTTTGAGGTCCACGGCGAGCTTTCTGATCGGCTCCTGCAGCGGTCCGTAGGACTCCTCGGTTGCGATCTCCGCGACGGCCTGACGGAGGGGGCGACCGCTCTCGAGTCGCTCGGACAGGCTGTGGACGAACCCGGGGAGCGCCCGATCGATGCGGGCACGACGGCGGGCCCGCCGCACGTCCACGAGCCCGGTTGGGACTGCGACGGCCACGTAGGCCCCGAGGAGCAAAGTGGAAACCGCACCACCGGAGAGAAGTCCCAAGCCGAGCGCGCCGAGGGCAACCGGGAGCAGGACGAGCAGGGCGTTTGTCGGGTTGCTGGGACTCGATTGCAGGACCGCGATCGGGCTCTGGGCTGGGGCCGGTGCGGCCCAACGATGGCCACTCGGTCGGAGGAGGAAGGCAAATAGCGCTGCCACGGCCCCGAGCAGGACGATGCCGACGCTGCCGACTCCGGCCAGGAGCCCGTCGAACTGTGGGCGGCCGAATTCGAGCGCCGTTGGAACCGTATCCGGGAAGACGATCGAGACGCCGGCCAGACCGAGGAGGAGGAACAGCGGCCCGACCAGCAGCAGCACGAACAGTCCAACCACTGTCCGGAGGTAGGACGCCTCCCGTCTGTGTCGCTGTTCGTCCTCGACGGCGAGCAGCCGACTCTCGTCGGCCAGAAACTCTCTGAGTGCTGTGTCTCCCTCGCGACGCCGTTCGATGAACGTCAGGAGAAACGGCGCGAGTGATTCGGTCGCAGGCGTGTCACGGGCCTCCCGCCTGATCGCCGATTCCACGCTCCCCGTGAATTGCTGCCGACGGCGGATCCGTCTCGCGCTGTTGGCCATCGCGCCGTGCACGCGCTCGTTGTCGGCGATCCGCTCGAAGAGCCGGGCGGGATCGACCGTTCCAGCCGCCGTCACGTGGAGATATCTGACCGCCCCCGGGAGCGTGTGCTCGATCTGTGTCCGTCGCCGACGGACGAGATACTCCAGCGCGAGACTCGCCCCGCGCCGGAGCAGGTATTTGGCGAGTCCACCGACGAACAGCCCGACCGCCAGGCTCCCTGCCAGGACGGCCCCGGATCCGTCGATAGCGGGGGCCGAGAACTGAACCGACCGGAGGAAATTCCGAGCTGCGAGCGCTCCTGTGGCACCCGCAGCGAGGGCGACGAGCCAGGAGAGTGCGTACTGACCGAGCAGATGGGTCTCGAAGGAGTGGGACAGCCCGAGGGCCCGAAAGCGGGTGCGGTCCCGCTCGTGACGGGCCGAATCGACGTGTCGACCGAAGAGCCGAAAGGCGAACTGGCCGAGCCGGTCAGGAACTCGCCGGCTCATTGCTCCCAGTTTCGGATCCGTTCGATGGTCGCGGCTTCGTCCGTCCGCAGGTCGGCGAGAAAGCCCATGAGACGCTCCCGGTCGGTCGAGTCCCCGGTCAGGAGGTACTCGACGTACTGCCGGCGCCGCTCGAAGGCGACTGCCGCTGGACCCACCCCGGTTTCAGGGCTCGCGGCAAGTGTCCGGGCGAACCGGCTGGAGAGTGCCCCGTCTTCCTCGGTGTCGAAGAGCCGCTCGAACTCCGGGCCGGGTTTTCGTTCGGCTCGCTCGCCGTCGGGCGATACTGGGACCCACCCCGTCGCGGTTTCGTCCGCCTTCGGCGGTGGCAGTTCGACCACGAGATCCACACCGGCCGTGAACTCCTGAACGATCCCGGCCTGGGACACCAGGTGAGCAAACAGGGACCGATCGGCAGCTCTCGCCGCCGCGAAGGCGGGTCGGCCGCTCGCGACGACACTCCCGAGTTGTTCGAGGGCCTCGGGGGTGTTCAGGCCGCTCAAAACGGCGACGTCGGGGTGCAACGCGTCCCGTTCGGTCCGCCGGTCCCACCCCCGGTCACCGTCCCGACGGGGGACCGAGATGGCCGTCTCGTGTGGCAAGTCGACCTGCGAGTCGCCGGCCCCAATCTCGACCGGGCGGTCGGCGGCGGGGATGAATGGCGTGTGCGCGCCCAGTGCGGCGGTCGGTTCGGCATCCACCGGGCCCACGAACACGACCGTGCCCCGATTCGCGGCCGCGGTCCAGATTCCCGCGACGAGCTCGGGATCGAGTTGGTTCCGTTCGACGAGCGCCATTGGGGTCGGGGGCGTCTCGCGCTCGGCCGTGATCGAGACGTGCCCGCGCTCCGCTCTGTCGGGCAGGGACACCGAGCAGTGCATCTCCCGACGACCCGACTTCGTGTCCCGTTCGAGTGTCACGGTGGTCGCCGGCCGATGGACGCTCAACTCGACGCCGCCCTCCGCTGCGAGCGAGCGGGTCAGCGCGACGAATTCGGCCGTGTCGTCGATCGAGAGGGTCGTCGGCATCCGGGTGTCCCCAACCGTGGTTCCCCGATGAGAGACGACCGTGATACGGTCGCCGACACGGTTGACCTCGACCGACCGGACTGCGGGATCGCGAAGTGGAATCGTCAGTTTCCCGTCCCCGAGCAGGTCTCGAAGCACGTAGTAGGTCAGGGCGTCGAGGCGCTCGCTCCGGGACGCTGGGGTGAGCGATCCGGAACGGGACCGACGGGGGAGCGGAAGCCGATCGGCCAGCCGGGCAAGGGGCCGGGTGCCGATTCGACGGTTGAGCAACGTTCGAGCACGTTCGGCCACGCTGTGGATCTCGTCGTCCAGGATCCCGGCGGGCGGGGATTCGAGGAGGCGGTCGAGGACGGTCTCGATCAGCGCTCGATCCCCGGGGAGCAGGTCCGGCTCCTCGACGACGTAGCTCACCTCGAAGGTGTCCGCGCCCAGGAGGTGTCCGCGGACCACCGTGACCGGGATCTCGAACCCGGCGAAGGGGACTGTCTCTCGACGCAGGCGCTCACCGAGAAACCGGTCGAGGAAGGGCGTGTCGTCCGGCAGGTCGGTGATCGCGGGCGCGAAATCCCGGGTGTGTACCGCGAGCCGATCCGCGTTCGTGTCGGCGATTCGGACCCGGTCGTCAAGCGCCAACGGCGTCAGGTCCCCGAGTGCCCGCAACGACGCGAGCAGGTGGTACTGGAGCCGTCGCCGGCTGGCCGGTCGCCGATCGTCGAGTTCTGGCAGCCGGTCCCGGAGGCGACTGGGCAGGCCGTCGGTTACGCGCTCGACGGCCCCCGCCCGGGTTCGTGGTCGGCTGATCGTGGCGTCCTCGAATCGCCGTTCGATCCGTTCCTGGGTCGCTTTCTCCCGTTCGCTCAGCGACGGTGTCCGGGTGTGATACCGATATCCCTCGCCCTGTTCGCTGACGGTCGCGACGATCCCGTTCGAGACGGCGTACTGCGAGCGGACCGCTGGGGCGTACCAGGCCGTCCGATCGTCGGGTGGGACCGGCCCCGGCACGGACGCCGGCAACTCCTCGCTCATGGGGGCTCTTTGCCCCGCCCCGGTTTGTAAACGCTCCCACATCGAGGCAAACGTATGCGAAAATTGAACTGCCTGCTATCGAAGCTCGATCGCCGATTGCAGCGGTATCGAGAAACCGAGTCTCGAAACCTCTCTGGAATCCAATCCGGACAGCAAGGCCTGAAGCCGCCGGGCTGATCTCGGTTCGGAACCGAAACGGACAAAGGGGCCTGCAGGTAACGATTAGCTGCGCCGAGGTAGCCTAGCCCGGCCAAGGCGGTTGCTTCGAGAGCAACTGTCCGTCAGGACTCGTGCGTTCAAATCGCACCCTCGGCGCTTTTCCTTACCGCAATCCAGGTAGCCGATCGAGGAGCCGAAGCATCCACACCATTCCCGATTCGTACCAATCATTCGGGAGCCAGCGCGGTGGGTGAATCGACGGCCCACGTTGTTCGGAGACCGTTCGGGATTCGGTGTATTTCAGCACGCCTTCCGGCCCGTGGCGCCGCCCAATTCCCGAGTCCCGCATGCCGCCCATGGGTGCGTCGATCGACCCCCAGGCGGGAGCGTAGGCCCCGTTGACGTTGACGGTCCCACACTCGATCCGGCTGGCGAGTTCTCGTCCACGTTCGGGCGTGCCCGTAAAGATGCTCGCGTTGAGCCCGTAGTCGGTGTCGTTGGCCATTTCGACGGCTTCGCTCGTGGCGTCAAACGGTTCGACGGTCACCACGGGTCCGAACGTTTCCTCCCGTGTGATGGTCATCGAGGGGTCCACGTTCGTCAGAACGGTCGGTTCGTACACGTACGGACCGACAACCGGACGATGTCGACCGCCGACCTCGACTGTCGCCCCGGATTCGGTCGCGTCTTCGACGTGTGCTTTCACCGTGGCCAGTTGCGCTGGGCCGATCAGCGAGCCGACGTCCGGCCCGTAGTCGTAACTGAGCCCCAGTTCGAGTGCTTCGATCCGTTCGACCAGCAGATCCACGAACGGTTCGAACACCTCTCGGCTCACATAGAGCCGTTCGAGGGCGAGACAGAGCTGGCCGGCGTTCCCGAACGAGCCGTGGATCACCGCCTCGACTGCCCGGTCCAGATCCGCGTCGGCCAGGACGATCATGGGGTTCTTGCCACCGAGTTCGAGTGTCGCGTCGATCAGGTTCTCCCCGGCCAGACTGGCGACCGTTCGCCCGGTTTCTGTACTCCCGGTGAAGACAACGAAATCGACCCGATCGACGAGCGCCGGGCCCACTGTCCCACCCGGCCCCGTCACCACCTGGAAGACGTCCTCCGGGAGGCCAGCCCGTCTGAGGAGGGTCCGGACCAGCAGGGCGGTAAACGGTGTCGCACTCGCCGGCGTCAGTACGACGGCGTTGCCCGCGAGCAGCGCCGGGATCGCATCAGCGATCGACAGGGTCAATGGATAGTTCCACGGCGAAATCACCCCGACGACCCCCACCGGCGGGTGCTCGACGGTCGTCCGGGTCAGGAACGGGATCGCACCCCGACGGCGTTCGGGTTCGAGCAGGGCCGTTCGGTGCCCGTAGTATCGGGCGGTGTTCGCGACGTCCAACACCTCGTTGAGAGCGTCGAGGCGGGACTTCCCGGTCTCCAGTTGAATCAGGTCGAGTACGGTGGCTCGTTCGTCGAGGATCGTGTCATGAAACCGGCGGAGGATCCGGGCGCGGGATTCGACCGGGAGAGTCGCCCAGGACTGCTGGGCAGTGCGGGCCCGGGCCACTGCTTCGGCCACGTCGGTTTCGGTTCCGGACGGAACCGACCCGATTTCGGCATCCGTCCCGGGGGCCCGGACCGAAATGGACTCCCGCTCGCCAGCCGTCCGAACCGTGTCCGCGAGTCGGGATAGCTCGCTCTCGGAGACGCGTGGCGGGAACTGGGCGACTGTCATTCTATCACGATAGGCCCCCGCGTACCAATAGTGTCGGGGGCCACCCGAACGTGTCAGTCGTCGGCCGGGAGCGCCGGGTCGTCCTCGGTGGCCAGCAGGCGATCGAGCCCGTCAACGATCGCATGGACGCTGCCCAGCGTGATGTCCGCCTCGCTGCCCGTCGCGGCGACCGAGCGGTCGCCCCGCGAGAGGGTGACCTCGACGGTGACGACGGCGTCGGTGCCGCCGGTGATCGCATCGACGTGATACTCCTGGAGGTGGAAGGTCAGATTCCCCAGGGCCTTCTTCACCGCCTTCATCGCGGCGTCGACCGGCCCGCTTCCGGTGCCGCTCGCGACCCGCTCGACGTCGCCCACGCGCAACCGGACGCCCGCGGTCGGAGTGCTCGACCCGCTTGTCGCGGTGAGATCGAGCAGTTCGACCTGGCGCTCGCGGTCCACGTCGGTCACGTCCTCGGCGATGGCGAGCAGGTCCGTGTCCGTCACACGCTTGCCGCGCTCGCCGAGGGCCTTCACCCGCGAGACGATCGCTTCGAGCTGGTCTTCGGTCACCGAGACGTCTTGCTCGTCGAGCGCGGCGCGCACCCCGGCCCGGCCGGCGTGTTTGCCCAGGACGAGCCGTCGCTCCCGCCCGACCGCCTCCGGCGGGTAGGGCTCGTACATGCGCTCGTCCTTGAGCGTGCCGTCGGTGTGGATCCCGCTCTCGTGGGCGAAGGCGTTCTGTCCGCTCACGGCCTTGTTCGGCGGGAGTTCCATCCCCATCGCGTCCGCGACCAGGCTGGAGAGCCCGTAGAGGGACTCGGTCTCGACCGTCTCGATATCGTAGCCGTGCCACAGGGACACGACGACTTCCTCGAGGGCCACGTTCCCCGCGCGCTCGCCGATGCCGTTGACGGTCGCGTGGACGAGGTCCGCGCCCTCGCCCACGCCCGCGAGCGCGTTCATGAGTGCGAGGCCCAGGTCGTCGTGAGTGTGGACACTTACCGGGCCCAGGTCGGCCAGGCCGGCCACTGCCTCGGCGACCTGGTCCGGGCTCGCGTGGCCGACCGTGTCGGCGTAGGCGAACCGGTCGGCCCCCGCGTCGTGGGAGACCGCCGCGAGTTCCTGGAGAAAGTCGGGGTCCGCCCGGCTCCCGTCCTCGCCGATCACCTCGACCCAGAGACCGTGGTCGGTGGCGTACTCGACGAGTTCGGCCGTGGTCTCCTGGACCCCGGTCTTCGTGGTTCCCACCTTCGTCTCGACGTGGCGGTCGCTGGCCGGCACGACCAGGTTGATGCCGTCCACGTCGGCATCGAGCGCGAGGTCGACGTCGTGTTGGACCCCGCGCGCGAAGCTGGTCACCGTCGCGTCGAGGTGCTGGCTGGTGACCTGCTCGATGGCCCGCTGCTCGCCCGGGCCGGTACAGGCACTGCCCGCCTCGATGACCGAGACGCCCGCGTCGTCCAGTGCGCGGGCGATCTCGACTTTCTCGGCTGCGGTGAGGGACACACCTGGGGCTTGCTCGCCGTCCCTGAGCGTGGTATCGAGGAGCTGTACGTCGCTGTCGGGGGGTGCGTTAGACTGCACCCGCAATAAATCGATCCGTGGTCATCGCTGCCACACGTCGTCGAATGCGACCTGGCTACTTAAATTACACCAGTCGAACCCGGGATGCAATATTTGCCGTCACTCCCGCAGTTCCACGCGATCACCGGGTGAAACGGCGTCGGCCGCGCCCGCGGGCAGTTCGACGATTCGGTCCGCACGATGGCGCTCGAACCCGGTCCAGGGCTGGAGCCGTGTGACGGCCGTCACCGTCTCGTCGACGAGCCAGAGCACGTCGATCGGCACGCGGACGAAGAGCATGTGGACGCCGCGTTTCTTGGCTGCCTCGAAGGGAAAGACCAGTCCGTAGGACGCTGGGAGCGACGAGCGGAACATCACGCCCTGGAGTTTCTGCCTGAACGACGCCGCGATCGAGACGTCCGTCGCGAGCGTGCGTGTCTCGCCGTCCGCGACGTGAACGAGGTGCACGATTGCTGCTCTGACCGGCGGGGCGAAAAGAATTCCTCTCTGCCACTCGATTTTCGACCGTGAAGCGGACGCCAACCGGAACCAGTGTCGGGGTCGATGATCCCTACGCCCACGCGGGCCCCTGCGATCACGTCACCAGCGAGGGGCGGTGTCGATTCCCGCTGGACCGCCCCGGAGCGGATCCGCCGTTCGCCGATCGACGGCGAGCGGCCGACTTCGACTGTCTGGTCGGTGCGGCCGAGCGGGACTGGCAGGACTGTCCGCACTACCGGGACACGAGCACCGCCGAGACGTGTGCCCGCTGTGGGCTCGAAGAGCGTCGCCAGGCCCACGACGACTCCCGGCCCCTGCTCGAAGCCCACCACCTCGTGTACCCCGACGAAAAAGCTGTCTCCCACGAGATCACGGTCACGCTCTGTCGCTGGTGTCACGCCGCCGTCCACGACTCCTGGGGGCGGATCGACGACGACGCGAACCCGGTCCCCGAGGCCCTGGCCGCCGCGGAGGCCCGCCGGAGCGAGGAACTCTCGGAGCTGTCCTTCGAGTCGGCCGCCGACCGGTTCGATCGGGAGCCCTGAGAACGAATGGGTTTTTGAGTCCGTCCCGGGTAAGTCCGTCAATGATCGATATTCACGTCATCGACAATCACGGCCAGTTCACCCATCTGGAGCATCGGATGCTCCGGGATCTCGATGGGGTCTCGACGGAACTGATCGACAACGAGACACCCCCCGAGGAGATCGAGGCCGACGGCCTGGTCCTCTCCGGTGGGCCCTCCATCGAAGAGACGGGGAACTCGGCGGCGTACCTCGATCTGGACATCCCCGTGCTCGGCATCTGTCTGGGCCATCAGCTCATCGCCCAGGAACTCGGCGGCGAGGTCGGCGAGGGCGATTACGGCGGGTACGCGGACGTCGAGGTCCGTATTTTGGACGAGACCGATCCGCTCGTGGGATCGCTCGCGCCCTCGATCCGAACCTGGGCGAGCCACGCCGACGAGGTACTGACGGTGCCGCCGGGCTTCGAGCGCACCGCCGAGAGCGACGTCTGCGGGGTCGAGGCGATGTCGGATACGGACCGGGACCTCTACGGCGTGCAGTGGCACCCCGAGGTCGCCCACACCGAACGGGGCGAAGAGCTGTTCGCGAACTTCCGCGACATCTGTCAGTAACATGACCACGAACCAGGGCGAACTGGCCGGCCTCTCCCGGTACATCTTCCGGACGCCGCGCTGGTACTCCACGATGGCCGTCGGCCTGCTGGTCGCCGCCCTGGTCGGCGTCGCGGCCTTCGATTCCCGGTATATCTTCGAGGACGCCTGGCTGGGGATCTTCTATCTGGGCGTGCCGACGGTCGTCGCAAGCGTGCTCACGGCTCCGATCGATCGGGGCCTGGGCGGCCAGTTCACCTTCAACCGTTCGACCTTGCTCGCGACAGTGAGTCTGCTGATCGCCGTGCTGGTGCTCACGGCCGCGGGCCTGCTCGCGGCGTTTACGAGCCTCGGCCAGAACTTCGTCTACGACGCGCTCATCGGGGCGCTGGCGCTCATCTTCGCGTTCCGGTTCCTGGTGGTCCATGCGGTCTCCCGGACCCATCCACTCTCCGCGATCGTCCCCGCGAGCGTCCAGACTGGCTTTGCCGCGCTCTTCCTGTTCGTGTACAGCGGCACGATGAACTACCTGACGCTGGGTGGCGGCCCGTACTTCCAGGCCCTCCTGTCTCGGCCCAGTCACGCACCGCCGGAGATCACCTACGCGTTCGTTCCGGGCGATTTCACGCTCCTGATCGGGATGTCGGCGCTGTACACGGGAGTCGCATACGCGTTCCTGCGCATCCTCGATCGGCCGTGGCGACGCAGCCTCGACGTGAGTGCCCTTGACTTCCTCCGTGGGTTCATCGGCCACATCGCGGAGGGCTCTCGTGAACTCGAGGACTTCTTCGAGGAGATCGGCGAGGAGGCGGTCGTTCCCGTGACGGTCCTCTCCTTCCGGCGGCCGGGCGGCGAGGAGAAGGCCCGCTTTGTCCTCCCGATGATCCACCCCGGCCCGATGGGGGATATCGGGGGCGGGAACCTGCCCCAACGGGTGGCTGAATCGACCGCCGGGTTGGCTTTCCCGCCCCACGCCACCGCCGGGCACGACTTCAACCTCGTGACCGAACGCGAGGTCGAGACCCTGATCGACGCCGCGGATCGGGCGGCCGAGCAGATCGAGTACGGCGACCGCGGGACTCGTCCGGTCCGGGTGGACGTCGGCGAAGCCTCGGTCCTCGGCCAGCGGTTCGGGGACGACGCGCTCTTCGTGAGCACCTTCGCGCCCGGGTTCGCCGACGACATCGCCTACGCCGTGGGTCTCGCGGCGGGGGCCGAGGCCCGGGTCGAGGGGATGGACGACGTGCTCGTCGCGGACGCACACAACAGCAACAACGGCCTGCAAGGCGAGGATCTCGGCCACGTCGTGCCGGGGAGTCGCCGCTCCTTCGAGTTGATCCAGGCAGTCAGCGACGCGGCCGCCTCGCTCCAATCGGAATCGGCGGGCCCGATGGAGCTAGGGACGGCCTGGGACCCCACGAACTGGCGGCCGGAGGAGGGGATCGGCCCGCTGGGGATCCGGGTGGCCGTCCTGTCGGTCGACGGCGATCAGGTCGCCTACGTGCTGGTCGATGGGAACAACATGGAACCAGGACTTCGGGACCGCATCATCGCGGCGATCGACGGCGTCGACGCCGTGGAGGTCATGACGACGGACACGCACATCGTGAACACGGTCCGGTCCTCGAATCAGGTCGGCGGCGCGCTGGATCAGGGCCAGCTGATCGATCGCGTGGTCGAACTGGTCGAACGCGCCCGCGAGGACCGCGAACCCGTCGAGGCCGGGATGGCCACGGAGATGGCGAGTGTCACGGTCTTCGGCAACGACCGGACCGAGAGCCTGGCCAGTCAGGCAAACGCCGTCATCTCGATGGGTGGGGGCCTGGCGGCTGCGGTCATCGTCGCGACGGCAGCCGTGACACTGCTCATCTTCTTCCTCACCTGAAAACCGCGGGGGCCTACTGCTCGAAGAGATCGTCGACCGCGTTCCCGGCCGCCCGCGCCGCGTCGTCCGCAATCTGTTCCAGGTCGGCCTCGACCTCGGGTGCGAGTATCGAGACGTCGACTTCCAGGACCTGATCTTCGAACGAGACGGTTACGTCGATGTCATCGACGTCGGACTTCTTGAGTCGGGAGAACACGTACCCGTGGGCGGCCTCGCTGGCCGTCTCCACGACCGTGTCCGAATCGACCATTCAGACGCCGTCGGGGGACGGCGGACCGCCACCCATGCCGCCGGCACCGCCGGAGAGAAGCTCCTGCAGCTCCTGCTGGAGTTCTTCGAACTGCTCACGCACGCGGTTCTCCTGTTTCTCCAGGGTCTGCACGCGAACTTCGAGCGTGTCGGCCTTGTCTTCGAGTTCGGTCTGGGCCTCGTCGTACTCGGTCTCGACGAGCAGTTCGCCGACTTCCCGGTACATCGTCGTCCCGGGCTCGATGTTCTCGAGTTCTTCGAGGGCCGTCTCGGTCTCGGTGAGCTGTGTTTCGGCCTGCTGTTTCTGCATCGAGACCTTCTGGGCGGTCTCCTGAAGGTCTTCGAGTTCTTCGACTTTCTCCTGTGCTTCCGGCGGAAGGTTGCCCTGCATGCTCGGTCGGAAGAGGGGCCGACTGAAAAGTCCCCTGTTGTGTACTTCCCCGTGAGAATCGCTCCCGTCGGTCGGCACACTTGTAGGGACGGCCCGAGTACACCCGGCGATGCGACCCCTCCTCTCTGCGTTTGTGATCGCGGTGTTTCTCGGGGCCCTCCTGGGTGCCGGAGCCGGTGTCGTGGTGTTCGGTGCCGACGCCGGCCCCTCGATCGATCCGCCGGCACCCGCCGAGACGGGGGCCACTGACGGGAACCTGACCGAACTCTACGAACAGACCGCCGATTCGGTGGCGAAACTCCGCGTCGAGACCGACGCCGGCGACTCGCAGGGATCGGGATTCCTCTACGACCGCCGCCACGTGGTTACGAACGCCCACGTCGTCCAGGATGCCACCGACCTCACCGTCCAGTTCTCGGACGGTGCCTGGCGCACCGGAACGGTCGTCGGCACCGATCCCTACACGGACCTGGCGGTCGTCCGTGTCGATTCGGTGCCGCAGGGGGTCGAACCGCTCCCGCTCGCGGAGTCGGTCCCCCGACCCGGCCAGCCAGTCGCCGCCTTTGGCAGTCCCTTCGGCTTGCAGGGGACGATCACCCACGGCATCGTGAGCGGTGTCAACCGCTCGATGCGAGTAAACGGCGGTTTCTCGGTCCCTGATACCGTCCAGACCGACGCTCCAGTCAACCCCGGAAACAGCGGCGGCCCGTTGGTGTCGATGGACGGGACTGTCGTCGGCGTGAACCGAGCCAAAGAGGGTGACAACATCGGGTTTGCCATCTCCGCGCGGCTCGTGGAGCGGGTCGTGCCCGAGCTTATCGCGGATGGCTCGATCACCCACCCATACGTCGGAATCCGGACGGTTCCCGTGACGCCGACCGTTGCGGCCGAAAACGACCTGGAACAGGCAGCCGGCATCGCGGTCGTCGAGACCACGGCCGACGGGCCCGCCGATGGCGTGCTCCAGGCCGGCAACTGGACTGGGACCTCGGCCGGTGGCGTGCCAAGCGACGCGGACGTGATCGTGGCGATCGACGGCCAGCCAGTTCACAGCCAGGAGGATCTCAGCCGCTATCTCATGTTACACACTCGCCCCGGCGAGACGATTTCGCTCACGATCTATCGCGAGGGACAGCGTCTCACCGTCGACGTGACACTCGGGGAGCGACCGTCGCCTACCTGATCGTCCCGACGTCCTCGGCGACCTCAAGCAGGCCGAGCCAGGTATTCTGGCCGGCGCGAAGCGCGACTGGATCGCTGGCCCGCACTGTCAGTTGTAGCTCCGTGCCGTTTCGGTCGAGGCTGACGGCGGTTCGGTCACCGGCGATCGCCCCGACTTCCGGGCGGAGGGCCGCCTCGATCGTGGCCGCACGATCACTCGATCGATAGGAGAGTTCGACAGTCGTCTCGTGCACTACTCGACCTGGACTTCCTTGATGTCCCGGCTGCGCTCCTTGAGCAGCACGCGATGACCGCAGTAGGGACAGCGAACGCCGCCGTACTCGTCGAGTTCCACGTCGCGCTTGCAGCGGGAGCACTTGTAGGACATCTATTCCTCCGTCGCTTCCTCGGTCGTCTCGTCTTCGGACAGGGCGGTGCGGATCGAACGGGTAACAGCCCGTCCACCGGGAGTCTCGGGGCGGTACGCGCCGCCGGTGAAGGTGTACCCACAGGAGCCACATTCCCAGATGCCACTTCCCTGGCGGTCGACTGACGGGGAGCCACACTCGGGGCAGACGTGGTCCGCGTGCATGTCCGCCTCGATCTCGGCGACGCGTCGCCGGGCCAGCCGCCCGTAGCGGGCACCGAAACGGCCCGCACTGCCGGTCCGTCGACGTCGATCGGATTCGCTCATGAACTCGGTTAGTCAAAGCGCGGTTAAAAACGTGTTGTGTCCGACTCAGGATTCCTGCAGGTCCGCCTCGATGAGGGCCTCGTTCAGATCCTCGCGGACTCGCTCGCCGGTCTCCCGATCCCGGGCCGTGGTCACGACCCGGTTCTCCTGGACGCTCGAGCCGTCCCGGAGCACGAGTCTGAGGTTGCCGTTCTCGTCCGACCGGCTCACCTTTGCCCGGGTCCCCGTCCGGGAACCGCTCCCACCGGCGTCGATCGGGCCCGGGACGACCTTCTTCACGTTGGGGTGGCCAGCGATCGTCTCGATCGCCCGTTGGCCGTCCCGGCCCCCAATGACGGTCGAGTGTGACCCGCCGATCTTCTCCCGCGGCGGGGCGTCGATCACGTCCAGTTCGGCCTCGCCACGCCGCTTTAGGACCGTCTCGACGGGTTCCGATTCGGGAACCCGGTAGACGGGATAGTGGATCTGTTTCCGCAGCGCCTGGATGACCGTCCGGTCGCCGGTCACGTACACCGAATCGGGTCGTTTGCGCCGGATCTCATCGGCGATCCGACCCGCGAAGTTCCGGACCTGCACGGTCGAGAGCGTGGATTCGGTCTCCGGCGTGGTCGGGATCTCGGTTACCCCCAGCACACGCTCCTCGTAGAGCATCGTCAGGGTGGCCCGGTCGGGTTCGACGGCGAGGACGACGGCGTCGGCGTTTGCGGTGTCACAGGAGAGACAGTAGTCTCCGGGCCGATCGAGCGGTCGTCCACACCGGCGACACGCCATGGGGCCTGTTCCTGCCGGCCGAGTAAAGGACTGCTGATCCGGGTCGCTGCCGTCCGTTTCAAGGGGGTGTCGCCCGTCGGTCGACACGATGGAGGGTGTCGAGATCACGCTGCGGATCCTGGCCGGGGTCGCGCTCATCCTCGCGAACGGCTTTTTCGTCGCGATCGAGTTCGCGCTGACCCGTGCGAGACAGTTCTCGAAGGCGGAGTTCCTGGGAACAGGGAGTCGTGGGCTCGAACGGGCCTGGGAGATGACCCAGGACCTCGAACTCTACCTCACGACCTGTCAGGTCGGGATTACCGCGTCGAGTATCGCGGTGGGGATCGTGGCCGAACCGGCGCTGGCAGCCCTCTTCGAGCCGTTCTTCCGAAACACGCTGTTGGCGTCGGTCGGTTCCGGCGGCATTCTGGCCTTTCTCATCATCAACCTGGTTCACCTGACCCACGGCGAGCAGACTCCCACCTACCTGGGGGTCGAGCGCTCGCGCTTTGTCGCCCGGTACGGGGCGATTCCGCTCTACTGGTTTCACTGGCTCATGTCGCCGGTCATCACGCTGGGCGACGGCATCGCCAAACTGACCTTGCGGCTCTTCGGCATCGAGATGACCGGGGCCTGGCTCGAGGGCCGGGAGATCGAGAGTCGGGCCGATCTTCGTTCGGAGATGGACTCGATACTTGCCCAGAGTGATATCGCCGCGGACCGTCGCGAGGAGGTGCTGAACGCACTGGATGTCGGCGAACAGCCGGTTCGTGAGGTGATGGTCCCACGCGATCGGATCGTCGCGCTCCGGACCACGGACACCGCCGACCGAAACCTCGACCGCATCGCCGCCACTCCCCACACTCGATATCCACTCGTGGGCGACTCGCTCACCGACTTCCGGGGGATCGTCTACGTCCCGGCGCTGTTCGAGGACGGGAGCGTCACAGCCGACGATATCGACTTCGAGGCGATCGCAGCCCCGCCGATGACACTCTCGCCGGACGTCGACGTGAGCGACGCGATCGATCAGTTCCAGGCCGAACACCAGGAACTCGCGCTGGTGTTCGAGGACGGTGCGGTCGTCGGGATGGTGACCGTGACCGATCTGCTCGAATCCATCATGGGCGATATCGAAGACCCGATCGACGTCCAGGGTCGGTAGCTCAGAGCGCCCGCGGCGAGACCTTGAGGTACTCACGGAGGAGTATCGTCGCGTAACTCCCCTTGGGCAGCCCGAACTCGAAGGTGAGCGGATCGTGCTGGATCGTCGGGTCCACGCGAAGCAACACTGCCCGTCTGGTCCCGGTGGAGTGATAGGGCTCGGGAAGGTCGAAATCCGCCGGGTCGAGCCCCAGATCCGCGAGCGCCGTCCGCTCGATTTCGCCCGGCTCGCCCGCGGCGAACCCGGTCTCGGTCCCCACGAGGGGTGCAGTGACGAACGCCCTGTCGCGCTTGCAGTGACGGGCCATCACCTCGGTTCGACGCTCGGAGACCCGCTGCAAGCGGTCCATATCCGGAATCGGGAAGTCCGCCGGTGCGTCGGTGTCAGCGAAGGCGACCACGTCGCCCGCGACTGGCTCATGGAACGGGAGCCCGGCGTCGAGTCGCCGGCTCAGGATCCGGTTGAAGACGGCCGACTGGGCGGCGTTGACGAAGAGCCGCTGCAGGTTCTCGGGGAAGGTTCCGAGCGCCCCCCGGAAATCCGCCGGCGAGTCGACCAGCGCGTGGAGCATCGACCGCTCGTAGCGCAGGCGGTTCGGAAACCGATCGAGGGCCGTTTCCCAGTCCCGCGTTTCGGCGACGAACTCCCGGGCCTCCCGGGTGCTTGTTGGCTCGTGTGGGCTCGGATTCCCCAGGTAGGCCATCACCGCGCCCTCCCAGTCCCCCCGGAGGATGGCGAGCCCGACCTCGTGAGTGATCGAGCGATAGCTGCCGAACCGCTGGTGGCCGAAGTAGTTCGGCACCCCCGCTCGGCCGCCGAACCGCGATTCGAGTTCGGTCGTGATCGTCTCGGCCCGCTCCGGGGCGTCCGGGTTCCGGACGACGACCGTGAACTCGTTGCCGAGCAGGTCACCGAAGGCCAGCCCGCGACCGGCCCGCCCGAGGATCTCGATCTCCGCGCCGTGGATGTCGGGGACGGCATCCGGATCGACGCCCTTGAGGGTAAACAGCTGGGTCGAGATCGCCCGCTTGTCCTTGGTGCCGGCCCAGCTCACTCGCTCGCGGCTCATCGAGAGTCGGTTCGAGAGCTCCCTGGCGAAGTCGTTCGTGTCCGTGTTCTCCAGGGTCACTCGGCAGACGAGCCAGGGGTAATCGCCGGTGTCGGATTCGACGGGGTGAAAATCGAAGCGCTCCCGCTCGCGAACCCGGAAGTCCGCGGGTCGATCCCGGAGCCGGCCGCCGACGCCGTCGCTGTCGCTCGCGTACCACTCGATCCCGTAGGGGCGTTCTTCCTCGTGGGCCGGTCGCATCATCCGGAATAGACCCCCCGCGGTCAAAAGGCTCGGTTTTCAGAACAGCGAGAGCGCGCCGGTGATCCGGTCGACCGCGTCGTTGCCAGCGGGGCCGACGGACACGGTGGTCGGGGTGTCCGGGTCGAGTTGGGTTCGCCCGGCGTCCCGGATCAGGGCCGTGGGGAGGCCGGCGGCTTTGGCGTTCTCGTGGATCTCGAAGAGCGCCCGCTCGCCGGTGATCTCCAGGACGACCTTGCGCTGGCCCTGACTTTTCCACTCTTTTTGCGCGTCGGCGGGGGCGTCCTCGTACCCCGAGAGCGCCGCGTGGGCGACCTGGGCCGCGAGTTTCCCGGTGCCCATATCGAGATCCGACCGGACGACGATGGCCTGTTTCATGTCCCGACTGACTGGGCGGACCCTCTTAGGCGTGACTCTCCGCAGTCGACGTCGGACCGCTTAAGGCACTTTGGCTCCCGAATTCCTGCATGATCCTCTCGGACGGCGACATCCTCGATCGACTCGAATCGGGGACCCTGGTCATCGAGCCACTCGATGACCCGGCGCTGCAGATTCAGCCCGCGAGCGTGGACGTGCGACTGGGCGAGGAGTTCCTGGAGTTCCAGCGGACGAACATCCCGAGCATCCACCCCCAGCGGGAGAACCAGGTGAGTGACTACGTCTCGGAAACCAACGTCGCCGAGGGCGAGGAGTTCATTCTGCACCCCGGGGACTTCGTGCTCGCGACCACCAAAGAGCGAGTCGAGATTCCATCCGATCTCGTCGCGCAGGTCGAGGGCCGGTCCTCGCTGGGACGCCTTGCCGTGATAACACATGCCACTGCAGGCTTCGTCGATCCGGGGTTTCGCGGCCGGATCACGCTCGAACTGTCGAATCTCGGGACCGCGCCGGTCGCGCTCTCCCCCGGGATGCGGATCGCACAGCTGGTGTTTACCGAACTCACCAGCCCGGCCCGTGAGCCCTACGGCTCGGAGCGTGGCTCGAAGTATCAGGACCAGTCCGGGCCGGCCGCCTCGCGGATCGGCTCGGACGCCGAATTCGAGGGGACCCAGGAGTGAAGTTCCGCGCGGAGATCGTCGTCGAGGAGGTGCTGCCGACGATCCGGGTCCTGCTCGCCACGGAGCTGCGCGAGCGGGGACTCACCCAGCAGGCCGTCGCGGCCAAACTGGGCCTGAGCCAGAGCGCCGTCTCGAAGTACGCCCAGGGACAGGTCGAGACCCGGGACGTCGTCGCCCAGGACGAGCGCGTCCAGGCACTCGTCTCCGAGTTGGCTGCCGGTCTCGCGACCGGCGACGTGCGGCCGGTCCACGCGCTCGTCGAGATCGAGGACCTGCTCCGTCGGCTCTCCGGCCCGGGCGATATCGTCGCCGATCTGCACGAGGCGGCGGTCCCGGAACTGCAAGACCTGTCCTATGACTTCAGCGAACCGGGGCCCGATCAGGCAGCCATCGAGCGCGAGCGCGCCCGCTCCTCGGTTCGTCGGGGGTTGCGCGTCCTCTCACAGAGTCCGGGGGTCGCGACTCTCGTGCCACACGTCGGCTCGAACCTGGTCGAGTGTCTGCCGGAAGCCGGGAGTCGCGAGGACGTGATCGGCATTCCGGGCCGGATTCGGGACGTCGGCGGGCGGGTGGACGTCCCCGCCGACCCCGACTTTGGCGTCAGCGAGTACGTCGGCGGGGTCCTGATTCGCGCGCGAGAGGCGGGGAGTTCGGCCAGGGCCGGCCTGAACCTGGCCTATAGCGACGCCACGCTTGCGGCGCTCGAAGATGCGGGCGAGCGGAGCGTCGAACTCGACATCGGGGCGGCCGATCTCGAATCGGCCGTGACTGCAGCCATCGAGGCCCACCCGGAGGCCACGGTCCTCTACCATCGGGGCGCGGTTGGCATCGAGCCGATCGTCTATCTGCTCGGCCCGTCTGCAGATGGCGTTGCGCGCACGGCCCGGCGCGTCGCGACAGAACTGACCGAATCCTGATCAGTTATAGGCCGTCGCGAATCCGCGCTTCTGCGGCCGCAAGTGCGTCCTTGGCGTCGAAGTCCGTTCGAGCCTGTTCGATCGCCTCCGGGCCCGCTTCTGCCAGGTCCCTCGCGTGGTCGGTGATCCGCGGGACCGCTCTGAGAATGTTGTCGATGATCGGGATGGCCGCGACCTGGGCCGAGCGGGAGAGCGGATTCAGGTCGATCACGATCTCGGTTTTGCCCATCTCGGACAGCGCCTGGGCGCGATCGCCGTCCTCCAGCGGAACGAGCACCACGTCAGCCGCCTTGATACCGTCGGCGTCGACTTTCGCCCGTTCGTGGGAGAGCCCCGGGATGCGGGCGTCGGCTTTTCGGCCCTTGACCGCCGTCGCTCCGTGAGCTTTCAAGTGGGACTCGATCGCCGCCATTCGCTTTTCCGTTCGGTTGAAGAGGTTGATCGCCAGATCCGCCTCGACTGTCTCGGCCAGTTGCACCATCGCCTCGGGAACGAGCGCGGCGACGTTGCCGTTGACGCTCAACACCGGGTGTTCGGCGGCCAGCAGGGTGGCTGCCGCCGCGCGAGCGGCCCGGTCGGCACTCGGGATCGTCTCCTCGCCGAGCAGGTAATCGAAGGCTTCGCCGCGTCCCTGGGCGATGAGCCCCTGTCGACTGGTGATGCCGGCGTCCACGCCCGCCTCGATCCGGTGGCGGGTCACAAGGGAGTCATGCCGGGGGTGATCGGCGGGGATCTCATCGCAGTCGGTCATCGAGTGGCCTAGTTCACGCGCCGCCAAAAACCCCGCTACTCGATCCGCGCTCCGGCCGGATCGACGCGTGTCACCTGGGGCTCGTAGCCGGCGTCGCTGAGTGCCGTGCCAAACGCGAAGACGGTCTCGCCGAGCATCGCCATCGAGCCCACGCCGCCGGTCTCCTCGACGGCCGCGAGGATCGACTCGACGCGTGACGTTGCGAGCCCCACGTCGGCGGTGAACTGGCGGGCGGACCGCATGAACTGCGATCGAGTGGGCCGCTCCTGGAGGCGCTCCAGGGCTGCGGTTCCGGCCCGGGTAATCACGTCCGGGTGCTCGGTGAGGACGTCCGGTGTGGAGAGTTCACCGAGCGCGAGATACTCCACGCGGCCGCCGCCGGGAATTCCGTCCAGGGCCCCGTAGGGCGGGGCGCCAGGGGCCTCGCGGATCACGATGCCACCCCGGGACTGCGCGACGACGTCGCCTAGCCCGGTGCCCGCTTCGACGTCGGCCACGTGCGCCACGGTGACCAGTTCGTTCGTCGTGTGGGCCATTTCGGCCGCCTCGTTCGTCGCGAGCGCCGTTCCCAGGGCCATCCCGCCGGAGAGTCCAAAGCCTCGTCCGATCGGAAGGTCCGTACTGACATCGACGGTTGCCTCGACCCCCAGCGCGTCGAGCACTCGGGAGACGGACTCGACGCTGGTGGGCGCTCCGTCGAGCGTGATGGTCGTCCGGTCGGCCGGCTTGCAGGTCACCTCGACGCCGGCTTCGAGGGCCAGGCCCACGCCGCGCGAGCCGGTTTCAGCCGGGGTTTCGCGGCGGTCGACCGTGAACAGGCCGGTGACGTGGCCGGGGACGAACGCGGTGGCAGCAGCCCGGTCGGGCATCCACTACGGCGAGAGCCGCGTGCGGTCCCGCGGGAAGATGACGGCCTCGCGGATGTTGTCGAGGTCGAGCATCGTCACGAGGAGCCGCTCGGCACCCATCCCCCAGCCCGCGTGGGGCGGCATGCCGTACTTGAACATCTTGGTGTAGTACTCGAAGGCCGCCGGGTCCAGGCCCTGGGCCTCGAAGCCCTCGACGAGTTCCTCGTAGCGGTGTTCGCGCTGCCCGCCCGAGACCAGTTCCATCCGGGGGTGATTCAGGTCGAAGCCGGTCGAGACCTCCGGATCGTCGTCCTCGTCTTTGATGTAGAAGGGTTTGACCGAGGCGGGCCAGTTCGTGATGAAGTAGTGCTGGTCCATCTCCTCACCGAGGGCCTTCTCGGCCTCGGTCGGGAGGTCATCTCCCCAGGTGAGCTGTTCGTCCACGACACCGGCGGCGTTGGCTCGCTGAATCGCCTCCTCGTAGGTGATCCGAGGGAAGTCGGCCTCGGGCACCTCGAAGGAGTCGGCCAGGCCCAGGGTTTCGAGTTCGTCCTGGCAGTTCTCTTGGACGGCCTCGTAGACCGAGCGAACGAAGGTCTCGGCCACGTCCATGGCCTCCTCAGCGTCGATGAAGGCGCTCTCGAAGTCGATACTCGTCGCCTCGTTCAGGTGCCGGGGCGTGTTGTGTTCCTCCGCCCGGAAGATCGGGCCGATCTCGAAGACCCGCTCCAGTCCGGAGGCCGCCAGGAGCTGTTTGAAGAGCTGTGGGGACTGGTTCATGAAGGCCTCCTGGCCGAAGTACGTGATCGGGAAGAGCTCGGTCCCGCCCTCGGTCCCGGTCGCGACGATCTTCGGGGTGGTGATCTCCGTGGAGCCGAGTTCGCGGAAGGTCTCCCGTGCGGCCCGGAGCACTTCGCTTCGGATCTCGAAGATCGCCCGTGGCTCGTCGCGGCGCAGGTCGAGCGTGCGGTTGTCGAGTCGCGTCGAGAGGTCGGCGCCGACCTTGCCCGAGGGGTCAAGGGGCAGTTCGGGGTCGGCCGCGGCGATGACCTCGATCTCCGAGGGGACGACCTCGACGCCGGTCGGGGCCCGATCCTCCTCGAAGACCTCGCCCGTGACCGAGAGGACACTCTCGCGGTGGACCGAGAGCGCCCGCTCGACGAGTTCGTCGGGCAACTCGTCTTTCTCGAACTTGACCTGGATCTTGCCCGTTCGATCGCGGAGGATGAGAAAGGCGATCCCCCCGAGGTCGCGAATCTCGTGTACCCACCCGGCGACGGTGACCGACATGCCAGGCTCGGCGTCTGCAGCGTGTGTCCGGTCTTCCATGGGCGTGACTAGATCCCGGGCCGCTTTTAACTCTTTCAGGCTAAGTCCCGCCCTCAAGGAGCGACCACCGAGAGCGAGTAGGGCGGGGATACAGCCGTCACAGTGGAAGTTCCCACCTTTCAAGTAGTAATATGCACTAGATGAAGGCGTGGTCGAGGAGACGTTCAAGTACGCTGCAACTCCCGCTAGCAGTAAGGTAGCGACAGCTGCGTGGGAGGCAATTCAGACCTGTCGGGAAGTGTATAATCACGCACTCACACAGGAATACCGGCCACGCCCCAAAGGGTCGAAGCCGTCATACACGTCGATGCAGAACAAGCTCCCTGCCTGGAAAGAGAAGTGGCCGGAATGGTCGGATGTCTACTCAAAAACGTTGCAGATGGCTGTGCGGCGTATCAAGCAAAGCGAGAGCGTGCTTGAGTCTCTCAAAGAGAAGGGCTACGAGGTCGGTCAACTGCAGTGGAAGTCACCGGAGGAATACAGGAGCATCGTCTACAACCAGTCCGGTTTCGACGTGGATCGTAACACGGATCGGACTGAACACGCGACGGTCGATTTCTCCAAAATCGGGATTTTCCACCTCAAATATCACCGACCACTTCCGGAAGATGGCGAGATCTCTCAGATCATTCTGAAGAAGACAAAAACCGGCGACTGGACAGTAAATATTGTCGTTGATTACGAGCCAGAATATCCCGAGCCACCTGCTATTGAAGAAATCGACGCCGAAAACACAGTTGGAATTGACCTCGGGATCACGTCATTCATCCACGATTCGACGGGTCGTTCATTCAAGTCGCTTGACGAACAAACTGATCGAGAGCGGATTGAGCGCCGGCATCGCAATCTCTCACGGAAGGAGTACGGATCGAACAACTGGGAGAAAGCCCGGCAGAAGCTAGCTCAAGCGTATAAGCGGCTTCGCAATCGCCGAAAAGATTATCGCGAGAAACTCGCTCACGAGTATACAACACATTACGATGCCGTCTTTCTCGAAGACTTGAACGTGAAGTCAATGATTGAAGGGGACCGAAACAGCCGCAATATCGCTGCGATGTCGTGGCGGAAAACCATCTATGCATTCAAACGCCATGGTGAGAAAAACGGGTGTCATGTGATCGAGGTGCCGCCAGCAGGAACGACGAAGCGTTGCTCGCAATGTGGCACGGAAACAGCGAAACCACTGTGGGTTCGTAAACACTCCTGTCCAGCCTGTGGGTTTGTAGCGAATCGCGACTACAATTCGGCGTTAGAGATCAAACGCCTCGGCTTGGAAAAAATCGGAATCAGGGATTCGTCAGTAGACATAGGTCAGGGCATGGCCGAATCAACGTCCCCAGAACTCGGAGAGTTCTGGTGTGCGAACGAATCGCCTCGCGATTCGTTAACGCCTGCGGAGACTGCACTCCCTGGGGAGGCTCCTTCTATCTCTCCAAAGCGCGTCGTTGAAACAGGAAGCCCTACCCTCAAGGAGCAAACGGCCGCAGCCGTGAGCGAGTAGGGTGGGGTAGTTCACACGCCAGTATTTCTCTCGACCGGTCAGGCCTCTTTCGCGCCGCGGACGGTCTCCTCGACGGCTTCGACCCCCTCCTCGTGGACGAGGTCGCCGACGACCACGACGTCGGCCACCGCTCCCATCTCTTTGGCCGACTCGTAATCCCGAATGCCGCCGCCGTAGAAGAGCGTCGAGTCATCGAGTGCCTCGGTCGCGGCCGCGACGGTCTCCGTGTCCCCGAGCATTCCCGAATATTCCAGGTAGACGATCTCCTGGCCGAAGAGTCGCTCGGCGACCGCCGCGTAGGCCGCGACCTCCTCGGTGTCGAGATCGCAGTTCGCCTCGGTGTAGGTGGCAACCGAGGCGTCCGGGTTGAGCACGATGTAGGCCTCGGTGTGGGTGCGATCCCACTCGACTTCGTCGATGCGTGCCCACTCCTTGTGGGCGCCCGTGATCCAGAAGGGATCACCGGCGTTGAACACCGTCGGGATGAGATAGCCGTCCAGGCCCGGGTCCTCGATGACGACACCGGGGTTGGACGGTTCCTGGAAGAGCGGCACGTCGTACTCGCGACAGGCGCTCACCACCGTCTCCATTTTCTCCTCGGTCATACCCGTCGTCCCGCCGATTTCGATGGCGTCGGTGCCGCTCGTGCAAACGTCGGCGAACGTGTCATCGCCGGCGAGTTCCTTGTCGGGATCGACTTTGAGCACGTGATCCCACTGTGTCCACGGCCCGCTCATGGCTTGATCGACACCTGGCGCGGCTAAAACGGCTTCGACTCTAGTTGTGGATGCCCATCGCTTCGATCTGCTCCTGGTACCGGTTCCGGATCGTGACCTCGGTCACCTGGGCGACGTCGGCGACCTCCCGCTGGGTCTTCTTCTCGTTGCACAGAAGCGAGGCGGCATAGATGGCTGCGGCGGCATAGCCGGTCGGCGACTTCCCGGAGAGCAGTCCTTTCTCGGCGGTCGTTTCGATGATCTCGTTTGCCTTGGACTGGACTTCCTCTGTCAGTTCCAGTTCCGAGCAAAAGCGGGGGACGTACTTCTTGGGATCGACGGGTTTCATCTCCAGTCCGAGTTCCTGGGAAATGTAGCGATAGGTCCGACCGATCTCCTTGCGTTCGACCCGCGATACCTCCGAAATCTCCTCGAGACTCCGGGGGATGCCTTCCTTGCGACAGGAGGCATACAGGGCCGAGGTGGCGACGCCCTCGATCGATCGGCCGCGAATGAGGTCCTCCTTGAGCGCCCGGCGATAGATGACGGAGGCGACCTCGCGTACCGATCGCGGGACCCCGAGCGCACTCGCCATCCGGTCGATCTCCGAGAGGGCAAATTGGAGGTTGCGTTCGCCGGCGTCCTTGGTCCGGATCCGTTCCTGCCACTTCCGAAGCCGGTGCATCTGGCTTCGCTTCTTCGAGGAGATCGACCGACCGTAGGCGTCCTTGTCCTTCCAGTCGATCGTGGTCGTCAGCCCCTTGTCGTGCATCGTCTGGGTGGTCGGGGCCCCTACGCGGGATTTCTGCTGGCGCTCCTGATGGTTGAAGGCGCGCCACTCCGGGCCGGGGTCTATCTTCTCCTCTTCCAGGACGAGTCCACACTCGTTACAGACGAGTTCGCCCCGGTCGGAGCTTTTGACCAGATCCTCGGAGCCACATTCCGGGCACTCCCTGACGCCCTCTTTTGACTCCTCGGTCTCGGCCGCTTGTCGCTCCCGCTGGCGGGTAGACCGTGTCATCGCACTTTTATAGTAGCATTCTACACACACTTAAACCCATTGCCCGTGTCGGGTCCTTTCCCAGGGGACAGAACGGAGTAAACGCGCTGTAATACGCGTCTACACGCTCGTCGGCAACTTCACTTGAAGTATGACGGATTCGCATTATACTTGTGCGACGGGAACCGACAGGCTGGCATGCCGGTCCTGGAGTGTGACCCGACCGAGGCTCGCGAGCGTCTGCGGGAGGCAGGCGCGACGATCTCGCCCGGAAAGACCGACCACGAGGTCTTCCACGCCGATCTGGGCGAGGCTCATGCCGTCGCCTACGAGGACAGCGTCGTGGTCCAGGGCAAACGCCCGGTCGACATCACCGCCGTGCTCGAGGGAGACGGGGGTGGGCGCGTGCACGTGTACTTCGATGGCGCCTGCCGGGGTAATCCCGGCCCGTCGGCCGTGGGCTACGTCCTCGTCGACGAGCACGGGATCGTCGAGGAGGGCGGCGAGACGATCGGTCGCGCCACGAACAACCAGGCCGAGTACGAGGCGCTCATCCGCGCGCTCGAAGTCGCGGCCCAGTACGGCTACAGGGAGATCGAGATCCGCGGGGACTCCGAATTGATCGTCAAGCAGGTTCGGGGCGCCTGGCAGACCAACGATCCCACCCTCCGGGAGTACCGGGTGCGGGTGCACGAACTCCTGGAGGAGTTCGAGGAGTACTCGATCACTCACGTCCCCCGGGAGACGAACGAGCGGGCGGACGACCTCGCAAACGAGGCCCTCGACAATGCCTGAGCTTCCGGACTCGGTCGTGGAGACGGCGCGGGCGATCACCCGGGCGATCCGTCGTGGCACCCATCAGGACCCGGAAGCACTACGAGAACGACGCGACACCCTTCTCGCCCGGTTCGAGTACACGGCTCGCGTTCGCGAGGACGATTCTGGCCCGGTCCTCGTCTGTCACCCCGCCGCGTGGCTCGACGACGATGGGGTGTTCCAGCCCGAAGCAATGGAGTCGACGGCAGCGGCGGTCGAACGCGACCTTTTCGAGCCGGCCGTCGAGGGAGGCTGGGCCGCGATCGAGGCCCACAACCGCGAACTCGCTGGGGAGGTACAGGACCGATACGGCGATCCCCACGGCGCGACGGCGACGGCGTTTGCCGAGTACATGGCGAATCACCACGAGGCGACCATCGAGGCTGCCTCGGAATCGGCGGTCGAAACCTTTCTCACCGAGTACCTCCCGCGAAACGCCTGGCCGACCCAGGCACAGAAAGCAAATGCAGAAACCTCGATTCGGCGGCTCTTCGACGTCGCGGGTGAACCCGTGCCGCTCGACCGTGACCGAAAAAGGTGACCGTTAACTCCCGTTAGGCGGTGCTTACGCTTCCTCGACGATGGCGTCGACGAGTTCTGCGCGTTCGCTGTCCGTCACGAAGTGTTCCAGACTCCAGGTGAGGTCGTCCTTGACGGCCTCCATGCCCGCGTCCGTGAGCGCGTACTCGTTGGTCCGCTTATCGAGCGCACTCTTCTCCACGAAGCCCTCCGAAACCAGGTCGTCCAGGTTGGGGTACAGGCGCCCGTGGTTGACTTCGTCGTCGTAGTAGGACTCCAGTTCTCGCTTGATCGCGAGCCCGTATCGGGGTCGCTCGGCGAGGACCGTGAGGATGTTCTTCTGAAATGCCGTCAGCTCCCGTGCAACCGCCACCTCGGCGCTCCGTGCTTCTGCCATAGCCGTTAGGAAGCCATTGAAACATTTAACACTTCTCAAACGAAGCACGTTTTCCTTGACACGTCTCCGGGTGAACCCGTAAAGTTGATGCGCCAAACGGGGACAGCACTCAGTATGACGAATCTCTTCGAAGACCTCGAAACCGGGCCGAACCCACCGGAGACCATCTATGCGGTCATCGAGTGTCTCAAGGGCGAACGCAACAAGTACGAGTACGACAAGGACATCCCCGGCGTGGTGCTCGACCGGGTTCTGCACAGCAACGTCCACTACCCGGGCGATTACGGCTTTATCCCCCAGTCCTTCTACGACGACGGCGACCCCTTCGACGTGCTGGTGCTGGTCGAGGACCAGACCTTCCCCGGCTGTGTCATCGAGGCCCGTCCGATCGGGCTCATGCGGATGGACGACGACGGCGAGCAGGACGACAAGGTCCTGGCGGTCCCCGCCGAGGACCCCCGCTATGACCACATGCAGGACCTGGCGGACGTGCCCCAGCAGACCCTCGATGAGATCTCGGAGTTCTTCGAGACCTACAAGAACCTGGAGGCGGGCAAGGAAGTCACCACCCAGGGCTGGGAGGACCGCGAGGCGGCCTTCGAGGCCATCGAACACGCCCAGGAGCTCTACGTCGAAGAGTTCGAGTAATCCCGGGAGCTCCCGGTTTTCGTGCTGATGCCTCTCACACATCAGCACCGGTTCGACCCATGTATTATGCGCATGGGTAATTTCTTGAGGGTGGGTCACATAGTATAGTTCGTGATGGCCGCAACGGACTCCCGCGTGGGAATCAGACACCTGACGGTCGTGCCGACGAACTTCGACCCCGATTTGGAGCCCCACTCGGAAACGGAGACAGACCCGGACCAGAACGAGTAGCTGGGGCTGGGACACGCGGATACGAACCTTCTTGGGCGTGCCCACGATAGTGCCAGGCTGATATGGGTCTGTTCGACCGGTTGCGCGGGGACGACGGTCCGCGTGTGGCGTTTGTGGGCATCGACGGGGTTCCGTGGTCGCTCATCGAGGACAACCCCGAGACGTTCCCGAACCTCACGGCGATGGCCGAGGACGGGGCCGGGGGGCCGATGCAGAGTATCGTACCGCCGGAGTCGAGTGCCTGCTGGCCGGCGCTCACGACCGGGACCAATCCCGGGAAGACCGGCGTGTACGGCTTCCAGGACCGCGAGGTCGGCTCCTATGACACCTACGTCCCGATGGGGAACGACGTGCAGTCGACCCGCCTCTGGAACCGGGTTATCGAGGCCGACCGGGACGCGACGGTCATGAACGTGCCCGTCACCTTCCCGCCGGACCGGGAACCGACACGGATGGTCTCGGGGTTCCTCTCGCCCTCCGTCGAGAAGGCGGCCGTCCCCGCGAGCTTTGCCGCTGAACTCGAATCGATGGGCTACCGGATCGACGTGAACGCGAAACTGGGCCACGACGCGGACAAAACTGAGTTCATTCAGGACGCTTTCGAAACCCTCGAAGCCCGGTATACGGCCTTCGAGAGGTACGTCGAGGAGGGAGACTGGGACCTCTTTTTCGGCGTGTTCATGACGACCGACCGGGTCAATCACTTCCTCTTCGAAGACTACGAACGGGACGGCGAGTACCACGACGAGTTCCTCGAGTTCTACGCGGCCGTCGACGAGTACCTGGGAGCGCTCCGCGAGAAGCTTCCGGCGGACACGACGATGGTCGTCGCGAGCGACCACGGCTTCACCACACTGGATTACGAGGTCCACCTGAACAAATGGCTCCAGGAGGCTGGCTGGCTCTCCTTCGAGAGTGAGGACCCCGAGGACCTGAGCGACATCGACTCGGAGACGACCGCCTATTCCTTCATCCCCGGCCGCTTCTACCTCAACCTCGACGGGCGGGAGCCCCGCGGGTCGGTGCCCGAGTCCGAGTACGAGTCGGTCCGCGCGGATCTCAAAGCGGAGATCGAGTCCCTGACGGGCCCGGACGGCCGCCCCGTCGTCGACCGAGTCGTTCCGAAAGAGGAGGCCTTCGCGGGCGATCACGACGACATCGCGCCGGATCTGATCGCGATTCCGAACGACGGCTTCGACCTCAAATCCGGGTTTACGGCCCACGAGAACGTCTTCGATAAGGGTCCACGAAACGGGATGCACACCTTCGAGGAGGCCACGCTGATCGTGGACGACCCGTCGGTGTCGATCCCCGCGGAGACGGACTTGCTCGACATCGCGCCGACGATTCTCGATCTGATGGACCTCGACCCGGCCGTCTCCGAGTTCGACGGCGAGTCCCGCTGCTGAGGGGGGGTCCCGAGGTTTATCAGGGAACGTCGGCCCACCCTGGAGCGATGCCTGCACGACGCTCCATCGACGAACGACTGGGTGCCCTCGAACGCCGATTCGACGACCAGGACGGTCCGGCCCCACCGGCCAGGGCGGACACCGACCCAATCCGGGAGGAGTCCCTCGAAGCCCGAATCGAATCCCTCGAGGAGACAGTCACCGAACTCCGGTCGGAGATCCAGGCCCTACGGGGCTACGTGGGCCAGGTCGAGCACGTCAACCAGTCGGTCGAACGGCGGGCCGACGCGGCGATCGCCGCCGTCGAACGGCTCGAATCGGCCCCGAAGACCCCGCCACCGATCGCCACGGCCAGTCCCGAACCGACGACCGACGCCCCTGATTCTGGGACCGAAACCACCGAGTCTGATCCCGAGGAGCCGGCCGAACCCACCGCGGAGCCGGGACTCCTCGATCGGCTTCGCGACCTTCGATGAGCGTCCGGGTGTTGCTCGCGGTGGTCCTCGCCGCGGCGCTCATCGGGGCGGCGATGCCAGCGATTCACGAGGCCCACGCGGCCCGGGCCGACCAGCAACTCTCGGGGAGCGTCGATCGGCTGACCGCTGGAGCGAGCGAACTCACTCGCCACAGCGATCCAGTAACGCCCGGCGTCCCGGGGGCCAGACGACAGGTGTCGGTGACTATCCCGCCGAAACCCGCAGGTGTTTCTCTCACTATCGAACCCGCTTCGGGAAACGGAACCGGCACCGTCCTCCGGGCGACCGTTCCCGGCGAGCCCGAATCGATCACGCACCTCTCGATCCCCGTCCGTCCTGTGGGCACGGAACGGACCGTTCGGTGGAACGACACGCTCGTTCTCGAAGATTCGTGTGATCTCACGCTTCGATACCGGCTCGTCGACGGGCAGCCGGTGGTGACGGTTGCCCGAGGGTTCAAGTAGGGGCACCGGGCCACCCCGCTCCATGTTCGGATCGTCGGACGATGGCGAGGCCGCCTGCCAGTGTGTCCCCACGACGGACGGATCGACTCTGCGACTCGACGCGACTTCCTGCCAGTCCGGCGGCGACCTCGTGACGAGTGGGGCCTGTCGTCGGACTGTCGTCGAAGCGATTTCTCGGCCTATCGAAGCGATTCGCGTTCAGCGAGCCGGCGTCGAGCGGGTGCAGAAGGGTGAGGCGGTCGACCTGTTTCGCGCCGCCGGCCAGTTCGCCCGCCGAATCGGGGCTCGTGATGACCGGCTCGCCACGCGTGCCCGCGAGGATCCCCTCGATGCGGCCGCCGAGGCCGCCGGGCGGGCCGGGCTCGTCGGCGAGGCAGCCGCGGCGAGCGGGTTGGCCACGTACGACGACGCGGACAGCTACGAGCATCTACTGGATCCGATCCGTGTCCCGACGATCGCGTCGAGCGCACTCGACCAGCGGCCGCCGTCGGATGGGGTGCTCCGGGGCTCCCGCGTGCTCGATTCCGGCGCGACCGTTCGGGTCTACGATCGGCCCCACGGCCAGCCGATTCATCACCTCGAACCGCTGGAGTACACCCTCGGGGACACGGCCCTGTCGACACTTGCCGCGGCGCGGGATCGGCTGCTCTCGACGGCCCCCGGGACACCGAGGGATCATCGAACGGCCGTCGAGGCCGTCGCCGGGACGGACTGCCCGATCGACACGCTCACCCGGGTACTCCAGAAACACACCGCCGGATACGGCGTCTTCGAGGACCTCTTTGCCGACGACCGGCTGTCGGAGGTCTTCGTCAACGCCCCGGCGACCGAGAACTCGCTTTTCGTCCGTGTCGACGGCGAGGAACGGCGCACGAACGTCAGGCTCACTGACCGCGGCGCGGATCGGCTCGCCGCCGGTCTCCGCTCCGAGAGTGGTCGGGCCTTCTCACGGGCCACGCCGACCATCGACGCCTCGCTCTCCGGGATCGGGTCGGCCGACGCCGTGCGGGTCGCGGGTGTTCGTGAACCAGCGAGTGACGGGTACGCCTTCGCGCTCCGGGTCGAGGGCACCGATCGCTGGCGGTTACACGATCTGGTCGCGAACGACACCCTGGGGCCTGCGGCGGCTGGGCTGCTCTCCGTGGCGATGGAGCGAGGCGGCGCGCTGCTGATCGCCGGGCCGCGAGGGGCTGGAAAGACCACGATGGCCTCGGCGTTGCTCTGGGAGCTCCCCGCCCACACGCGCCTGCTGGCCATCGAGGACACGCCGGAGTTGCCCGTTCGGGCGCTCCAGGACGCTGGCCGGGACGTACAGCGCCTCGAAGCCGCCGCGGACCCGAACGCGGCGATCGATCCGGCGACCGCGCTGCGGACCGCGCTTCGCTTTGGCAACGGCGCGCTGGCGGTCGGCGAGGTCCGGGGCGAGGAAGCGTCGGTCCTCTATGAAGCCATGCGGGTGGGTGCAGCGAGCGACACCGTCATCGGGACGATTCACGGCGACGGCTACGACGGCGTCAAAGAGCGGGTGGTGGCTGACCTGGGGGTTCCCGAGTCCTCCTTTGCCGCGACGGATCTCCTGGTCACCCTCAAGCCCACGGCCGATGGGAAGCGAGTCCACGCAATCGAGGAGGTCACCGACGGCGGAAGTGCCACCCTCTACGAGTACGACGGCACGCAACTGAATGAGACACCGCGGCTCGAACGGGGGAACAGTCACTTCGCCGAGTCGATCACGCCTCCGGGAGAGACCTACGCCGAGACGCTCCGGGCGATCGAGAGCCGTGCCGACGCGCTCACGGGATCGCCGCTTACTCGGGACGGGCACACAACGGGGGCTCGGGCTGATGGGTGAGCGAATCGAGTGGGAGGCGATCGGGGCGACAGTCCTGACGATCCTGGGGGTGGACGAGCTGATGGAGTGGGTTCGGGATCGACTCGACGAGTTCAGCCGGATCCGGGCGGTCGGGGCCGCACCTGACCTGATCGCCTTCGTGATCCTCCAGTTGAAACTCACGCCGTCCCTGGAACGCGGCGCGGACTTCGCGACGGGGGCCGTCGACGGCCGACTGAGTCGCTCGCTTGCGGCCCATCGGGTCACGACCGTCTCCGGTGAACGTGCCTTCGAGACGTTCGGTGCCGAATGGGCACCGTATGCCCCATCCCTTCGCCGGGCAAGTACCCTGCTGGGAGTCGCGATGGACGCGCCTGCAGAGCGACGGGCGGAGACGCTGGCTGATGCCCTCGAAGCGGTCCTCGAAGGGACTCGCGAACGGGTCGTCGAGTTCTCGACAGCCATTCGCGGGCCGGCGATGGGGATCTACGCGTTTGGCGTGATGCTCCCGCTCGCGCTGGTCGGGTTGTTGCCAGTGCTCTCCTCGACTGGTGGTGGCGTCTCGACGGTCGCGCTGGCGGTCGCGTACGATCTGCTGGTTCCGCTCGGGTTGATCGCGAGCGGGGTGTGGCTCTGGGCCCGTCGGCCGGCGATCGCCGACAGCGCGTTCGACCGCGGGCTGCTGGCCCACGGGACGAGTTGGGTCAAGGTGGCACTGGCGGGGCTTGGTGCGGCCGTCCTCGCCACGCCGGGCGCGACCGTCCTTGGACCGTCCTGGGTCGGGCCGATCGTCGCCGTCGGCGCGAGTCTGGGGACCGCACTTTTCGTCTGGCTCCGGCCGGTCGTCGACGAGCAGGACCGACTCGACGAGTTAGCGGCCCGACTCCCCGACGTGCTGGCCGTCGTCGGGCAACGACTCGAAGCCGGTGATCCCCTCGAACGGACCCTGGTCGCCGTCGGCCAGCGATTCGACGGGCCGATCGGTGATCTCTTCGAATCGGGTGCGACTCGTCGACGCCAATCGGGCGAGCCGGTCGAGGCGGCGCTTCTCGGCCCCGATGGCGTGGTGGCCGAACTGTCACGAAAGCGTGTTCGAGCGGCCACGTCCCTTCTCGTGACGGCGGGCGAGTATGGTCCCGAAGGCGGGGAGACACTGCAGACCGTCGGGAGCTACCTGGGAGAGCTGTTCGCGGTCGAGCGTGAGGCCCGCCGCGAACTCGCACAGACGACGAGTACGCTCCGGCAGACCGCGGTCGTGTTCGCGCCGGCGATCGCCGGGGTCACGGTGGCGCTGGCGACCGGGATGAACGCCGCGGAGGCGGGCTACACCATCGAGGTTGCACCGCTGGGGCGTGTCGTGGGCATCTATGTCCTCCTGCTCGCGGCGATTCTCCCCTCGCTCTCGGTCGTCCTGGCTCGCGGGTTCGACCCGGTCCGGATGGGTTTTCAGAGCGGGATCGCGCTGGGTGTCAGCAGCCTCGTCTACCCGCTTTCCTTCGTGGCCGCCCGGACGCTGGTGTATGTTTAAGTAGGAACGTCGGACCACCCCGGTCCATGTTCGACGTTCCCGCCGACACGACGTGGCTCTGGGTCGGCCTGGTGCTCGTCTCGGCGACCATGCTGGGAGTAACCCTCAGCCTCCCCACGGCCCCACCGGATGCCGAGCGCGCGGCGTCGACGATCGACTCGGTTGCGGCGACTGACTATCCCGGTTCGGCTACGATCGACCTGCAAGCCGAGGCCGTCAAGATCGACTCCGAGCGGATCAGTCTTCGGGGCGCTGGCGGCCGGGCCCACGCAGACATCCAGTATGGCCCGGTCACGCCGGTGCCGCCCAATTCGAGGCTCGAACGAGTGCTCGACGGGCAGTCCCCGGCGTCAGTCTTCGACGGATCGATCGCGTTCGCCGGGGCGGCCGAACGGGCGACCGGCCGGCCGGCGTCCTGGCGCGAGAACAGCGAGACGCTGCGGGTTCGACAGGTAACTTACGGGGAGGTGAACCGTGTTCTCGTCGGCGCGTAGGGGCCAGATCGAGCCGCTTCCGGCCCTGCTGGCGGTCGCGATTTTCGCCATCGGGCTCTCCCTGTACGGGGTCACGCTCTCCGGGGTCCCGAACCCGACTGGACCCGAGATCACCGACGCCACGGTGTCGGCGACCGCCGAAACCCTCGGCGACGGATCGACGGTGGTGCCGGCGCGAATGGATCAACTGGACGGCGAGCTTCCACCGGACGTCGGCGTGACACTTCGGGCCGACGGCCAGGTGTGGGAGTACAACGACCCACCCGCGGACCCGGACCGAACGCGGATTCGACACGTGCTCGTTCGCACGGCGACGGGGGAGCAGCCTGGCCTGCTCCGGGTGAGTGCATGAGCGACCGCGGTGTGAGCACGGTGCTCGACGTCGTGCTCGGACTCTTGCTGGTCGGGCTCGCGGCGGGCGTTCTCGTCACTTCGATTCCTCAGCCCGCGGACCCACCGACCGAGGACGGGACCCCGTCTGTCCTCGGGAGCACGCTCACGGTCGAGTACGAGACGGCTGCGGGAGCCCATTCCGTCGAGGCCTCGGTGGGTACACTCCTGGGGGAGGCAGTCATGGCCAGTCACGGGTCACAGACGCCACGGACGGCTGCGTTCCGTTCGGCCGTTAAGCGGACGGTGAGTAGTCACCTGGAGACTCACGGCCTGCCAGTCCAGTTGGTCGGGACCTGTCGAGGCACCGAATCGACCGATCCACTCGTCGTCGGCCCAGCCCCGCCTGGCGAGCAGGTGGTCCGGGCGACGGTGTACCAGGTTCCAGCCCCGGCCAGTGCCACCGAGCAGTGTGAGCCGACGGTCGTCGTCCGGCGGTGGTCGCGATGACGTTCGTCGCCGACCGCCGCGGGCGGGTCCCCTTCGCGTTCATCGGGGCGGTCCTGCTCCTGACGAGTTCGCTTTACGCCGCCTCCGTGGCCCCGCCCGCGACAACCGAACCGATCGCCGAGGAGGTCGGCAGCGACGCCCAGATCGAGGCCCGACTGGCCCTCGACACGGCGATTCGCGACGCCGATCGAGCGGCCGCGGCCGAACCGGTTCTTGATCCGAGTCCACGTGGACTGGGCCGGGCGCTCCCCGAGAACGACACCTTCGAACACGCCCTCGAACTCCGGATCGCGGGGGCAGCAGAGACGGCCCTACAGGAGGTCGAGGCGGGTCGGGGCGGCGTCCAGGCCACCGTCTCGCTGCCACCGATCCGGGACCACGAGTCGGCCCGTGCGGCACTGGAGCGCGTGTCCATCGAACCCGTCACACCGGACCGCTACCGGGTGACGATCCGGGACCTGCGGGTGACTGTCACGCGACACGATCGGCCTATCGACCGGTTTCGGTACAACGAGACGATCACGATGGAACTCCCGTCGCTGTCTCTCCACGATCGGACGAGTCGGTACGAGAAGCGGCTGAACGCCGGGCTGGCCCAGCCGGGGCTCGCCCGTGACCTCACGGCCCGGCTCTTTCCGATCGTCTGGGCGCGGGGCTACGCCCAGTACGGGGGCGCGCCGATCCAGAACGTCCTGGCGAATCGCCACGTCGAACTCATGGCGAACGACGCGGCGCTGGCCCAGCAGGCGGCGGTCTTCGGCCAGGCGGACCCGGCGGGCCGCCGTGGCGTGAGTGTCGCCGCCATGGACGTCGCCACACGGGACGCTTTCGCGGGGGCCGAGGAGATGCTGAAGTCCCAGGTCAGCAAGCCACGGGGCGACCAGACGGGGGCTGGCGAGATCGAGGGCACCCCGTCGGTCTCGCTACCCAGTGTCGTCGACAACGAACAGTCAGTCGACGCGAACCACACCGCCGACGAGGCCTTCCTGGACTACCTCGCCGGCCGCGAAGGCCCGGATCTGGAATCGACCGTGGACGACATCTATCGAGCCGACGTGCGAGTCGAGACCCGGTCGCGGCCGATCGACACCGAGCGGGTGGCTGCCGAACCGCCGCCATCGAACGGGACCTATCTCGGCCGGACTCTCCACACTGACAAGTGGGTGGCGGACGGGCACTGGGAGTCCGGCCACGGTTCGACCCTCCGGACCTACGAGGGCCAGGTGATCGAGGAGCGACGGGTCACCAAATGGTGGGTCCAGAACGGCTCGCTCGCGTTGACCGAGGAGGTGGATCACACAGCCCACGCCGTCGAACTAACCCTTTCCTGTCGGTACCAGCCGCCGGGAATCGCACCGGACCGACCCGGTGATCGATGTCCCTTCGGGGCCGAGGTGCGCGAGCAACTGGCCGCGGACGGATCCGACCGTCTGCTCTCGGGATCTGAGCTTTCAAATCGGGCGCTGGCGGCCGTCGAAGGGGACGGGGAGTCGGGCTGGGAGCCGATCGACCTGGACCCACCCGAAACTGTTCGGAACCGGGCCCAGCAGGAGACTGGCGAGCTTCGGCGGACGGTCCGGGATATCTCGGTGAGCGTCGAGACCCGCTCGGTCGCGAGTTCCACGAACCCGGCCCGAAAACTGCGAAAAGCCATCGCTGATCGCCGGGCGTCGCTGCTCGAGACGCCTGCCAGCTACGACTCGGCGGCGGATCGGGCGGTGGCCGCCACACGCCAGACCTATCTCGACCGACTCACCGACCGCCTGGGGGACCGAACTCCCAAGGTCCAGCAGGCCCAGGCCGCGTTCTCGGATCAGCTCCAGGCCCACGCGATTCCGAGCGAACCGCCCGAACGGTCCAGCCCCACACGTGCCCCGTACGTGGCCGGGGTAGACGCCGGCCCAGCGTATCTCTCCGCCGATCCACCCTCGGAGACCGACCCGTCGATCGATGTTCGGAACGTGAACCTCTTTACGGTCCCCTACGGGGATGCAGCCGATGCCGTCACCGAGCAGGTCGAAGGCGTTGGGTCCCGAGGGGTCTCCCTCCGGACCGCGGCCCAGACGCTCGCAGCGGTCGAATCACGGGACTCCGTGTCCGGCCGCGAGGTTCGAGCGCTCCGTCGCGGAATCGAGGACTCGGTGGCGAGTGCGACGGCCCGCTACCGGTCAGTCCTGGAAGCGGAACTGGGTTCCCACGAAGCCGATCGGGTCGTCACCACTGCCACGAACCGGTATCCGGACACCGCGTCCCGGGCGCTCGCGATCACGGACGGGCGACTGGCGCGGGCCATCGGCGACTCGCTTCCGGCGGGGTTGCCATCCCACGAGCGGGATCGGCTGCGCGTGGCCCTCCGGGTCGCCGGAACCGAGATCCAGTCCGAATCCGAGGTTCAGGTCTCCCAGGACCTGGTCGAAAAAGCCCGTGTGGCGGTCGAATCCGGCTCGAATCCCGTCGTCTCGGAGACGGCCAAGGCGGCCGGCGAGAAAGTCGGGACGGCGGCCTGGGAGAAGGCAACCGACTCCTCGGTCGCAACGCTCCCCGCCGGGCTGCCGCTGTTGCCCATGCCCGGCTCCTGGTATGCCACCGCGAACGCCTGGACGGTCTCGGTCAGGGGCTCCTACGAGCAGGTCAGCGTTCACACGCGTCGGGCCACACCCGCCAGGGCAGAGAACGGGACCGTCGAGTACGTCCGCGAGGACGTCCCCGTCCGGCTGGATCTCGATCGGGACGGGCATCCCGACCGTCTCGGCTCCAATCGCGCGATCGACTTCGAGGCCCAGACGGGCGTGGTCATCGTGGTCCCGCCGGGCAAGACCGGCGTGGGCGATCGCGGTGGCGACGCGATCGAGGAGTCACCGGGCTGGTGAGCGGCGATGACCGAGCCGCCACTGACGGCATTTTTGCGGGTTCCAGAGCGAAGTGTGGAACCGATCACTGTCTCGCTGGAGAGTTTCGAGATGCTCCGTCGCGAGTATCGAGCGGTCCTGGCTGACGTGGTGCGAGCCGCGGGCGTCGACGCCGTGGCTGAGTCGACGGGGCTGGACCGGGAGCAGGTGGCGGCACTGCACCCTTCCACCGACGGATCGACGCCCTCGCTCACGATCGATTCGGCGGCCGCGATTCTCGCGGTCGAGTCTTCGCTGTCCGAAGCCGAGATCGGCGAGCGGATCCGGGAGGACCTGCAGGTCGAAATGGCCCGGGTCCCGATCGACCTGGAGGAGCTGGTGGCAGCACACGCGCTCGGTGATCGAGCGACGCTCCGTGCACAACTGGCGGGCGAACAGCCACTCTCGCTCCGCTCGTACGCACGCATTCGGGCGATCCTCTGGGACAGCGCACGATCGTAAGGTTTGACACGAGCCCCGGAGAATCCCAACCGTGCAGCCGCCGCAGACCGCCGACGCCGAGCGCCGCCGCCTGCAGGTCTTCTCGTCGCTTCTGGTGCTCGTTTTCCTGGTCAATTTCGGCCGGATCGTGTTTGCGCCCCTCCTCGATCCGTTCATCCGGACCTTCGGCGTCGGCGAGGCGACCGTCGGGATGGTCGCCACGCTCGCCTGGATGGGCAGTGCGGTCCCCCGCCTGCCGACGGGCTGGTTGCTGACCCGGTTCTCTCGCCAACGGGTAATTTTGGGAACCGGCCTGCTGCTCGCCGGGGCCGCAACGTTCACCGCGCTCGCCCAGTCGATCTGGCACATTGGGATCGGGGCCTTCCTGCTGGGTTCCTCGAGTGGGATCTACTTCATCGCGGCAAACTCCCTGGTGAGCGAGTTGTTCCCCGACCGGGTCGGTCGGGTCATCGGCATCCACGGGACCGCCTCCCAGGTGGCCGCGGTCGTCGCGCCGTTCCTCGTGGCCGCGGCCATCGCGATCTACAACTGGCGATTGCTCTTCGTGGCGATGGCGATCGCCGCCCTCCTGGGAACGGCCTGGCTGGTCTACACGGCCCGACGGACGGAACTCCCCGACGTGGGTCGCGGGGACCGCCATCTCCTGCGGTCGGTCCGGAATCACTGGCCGATCGTCCTGACCGCGGTCGCGATCATCGGCGCGACCGGCTTCGTCTGGAACGGCTTTTTCAACTTCTTCGTGCGCTATCTCGTCACCACGAAGTCCCTCTCCTCGGGGATGGCCGGGGCGATGTTGACGTTGATCTTCGCGGCGGGCGTGCCGGCCTTTTTCTATGCCGGGCGACTGGCCGACCGTCTCCCGCAGGTCTCGCTGATGCTCGGGATCATCACGTGGTTCGTCGGGTCCCTGCTCGTGATGACTGTCGTCCAGGGGCTCCTCGCGATCACCGTTGCGACCATCGCGCTGGGGCTGGGAATGCACAGTCTCCTCCCGGTCATCGACACCTACCTCCTCTCCTCGCTCCCCGATGCGGACCGCTCCAGCGCCTATGCGGCCTACAGCGCCACCATGATGGTGATCCAGGCCAGCGCCAGCGTCGTGGTCGGGACGCTGATCGAGGCGGGCTATGGCTTCGATCAGGTGTATCGCAGCTTTTCGGTCGTGCTGGTGATCGTCGTCGTCCTCCTGCTCGCTCTCCACCTGACTGACCGGCTCCCGGAAGGGACAACGTGATAGCGGCCCCGAACGAGGGGCCGGTATGGAGCTGTCAGGCGACGAACTCGCCGGGATCGTCGACCAGTTCGGGGCCCTGCCCCCGGCCGCGCTCCGCTCGGGGATCGAGGAGACGGCCTTCCGGGTCGGTGTGGAACTCGATGGGGAGACCGTCGAGGAGTGGATCGACGAGGCGAAAGCGGACTTCGAACTGTTGACTGTCGAGCACGACGACGAAACGCTGATCGTCCCGGGTCCCCGGGCGTTCCCCGAGGTTCCCGAGGCCGCCTCGGACCTGCCACACGTGCTGGCGGAGCCAACCCGCACGGTCCCGGCGAGTGCACTAGAGTCGGGCATCCGAGCGCGGCTGGACGAGTCCGTCGCGGCGGCCGAAACCCCGGAGCGTGCGCACGAACTCATCGACGTGACCTACGACGCGGAAGCCTGGGCCGGGATCGAACTGGCGGACGTTCGGGATCGGTTGCTCGATCTGGCGGAGGGGGAAAGCTAAGTTCCTGCATCCGAACTGGGCGTATGGATCTCGGGCCCATCGCCGACCGCGATCCGACCCTCGCCTCGAACCCGCAGCGGGCAGCAGCGGTGCTGGTTCCCGTGATCGAGGGTTCGGGCGGGCCGGAGTTGCTCTTCATCAGGCGGGCCCCGGACCTCGCGGAGCATCCCGGCGAGATGGGCTTTCCGGGCGGGGGTGCCGAACCGATCGACCGTGATCGCTGGGAAACGGCAGTGCGGGAGGCTGGCGAGGAGATCGGTCTGCAACCCACGGAGATCGAGTACGCGGGCCGGTTAGACGACGTGTCGACGACGACCGGTTACACCATCTCGCCCTTCGTCGCCCGGGTGCCACAGCGGATCTATCAACCCGTCGATGGGGAGGTCGCGGCAATCGCGTCGCTCCCGGTTGCGGCGCTGTACCGGACGGAGAATCACCGCTTCGAGCCCCGCGAGCATCCCGAGTACGGAACCGTCCCGGTCCATCATTTCCGGGTCGATGGGTACACGATCTGGGGCGCCACGGCCAGGATACTCACCCAGTTGCTGTCGCTGAGCACGGACTGGACGGAACCGGAACCGCCGGCGCGGCCGCTCGGAGAACTGATCGGGGACTGATCGCCTTACGCCGCCGTCTCGCCCGTCTCGTCCGTGTCTTCCGTGGCGGCGGTCGGGGCCTTTGGCACCGTGACGACCAGCGTTCCGTGGTCGGTCAGCGTGGCTGTTGCCCCGTCGGCGTCGATGGCGTCCTCGGGAAGCGGGACCTGTCCGTCGAGTTCCAGCCCACGTCCCGGGAACAGCATCTCGAAGCCTTCGTTAAAGGGGCGGAAACGATCGATACGGACCTCGATTGTGCCGTCGGTCACTTGGACCTGGACGTCGCTGGCCGTCGCACCGGGGGCGTCGAGGATCACGCGATACGCCGTGTCACTCTCCAGAATGTCGGCCGGGATCGGGGACTCCTCCTGGACCCGACTCGTGGCTCGGCCCACCCGTTCGAGGACTGTCTCGGGAATCGCACGCCCCACCTCACGCAGGGCTCGTGGATCGGGCTTCATACGGTGAGTTCCTCCAGCGTGTCCGTCTCCCCGCAGTACGGACAGGCGAAATCCGCGACGGTGGTGTCATCGGGCATGTCGTAGGTGTAGTGGACCTCGAACATGTCGAGTTCACAGTCCGGATTCGTGCACTTGATCTCCTTTGTCGGGGGCATAGCCGCCTTTGGTCGGCCGCGGGCATAAGCCCGGTGGGCCCGGTGTGCTTTTGCCGGTTGAGCGGCAAACCGACTCGATGACTGCTCCCCGCGACCTGGCGGTGACCATCGTCGACGGGTACGTCGACGAACCGGCCCACTTCGGGGTGCCCCCCTACGTCGCGACCTATCCCCGGTACACTGCCGGGGCCCTCCGGGACGCCGGCGTGCCGGCCGAGTCGATCACCTACCACACGATCGACGGCCTGCGCGAGGACAACGCCGGCTGGCGGGACGTCGAATCGGCGGATCTCCTGATCTATCTCGGCGGGATGACCGTTCCAGGGAGCTACGTCGGGGGGACCCCGGCGGAACCCGACGAGGCCAGGAAACTCGCCTGGACGGCGAATGGCACCGCGATCGCCGGCGGCCCGGTCCGCTTTGGCGTCGGCGAGCAAAACGAGGGCGGTACCGAGACGACCCGGACCGACCTCGACTTCGACTTCCTCGCGATGGCCGACGTGGAGGCCGCGGTCTACGATCTCGTCCAGAACGGTCTGGAAGGGTTTTCCGACCGCTATCGCGATCTCGACGAGGCGGATCGGTGGGCCGAACTGGGTGCGTTCGTCGTCGCCCAGCATCCGGACCACCCGGCGGGGCTCATCGCCGAAATCGAGACGGCCCGTGGGTGTGCCTTCCGCTGTTCGTTCTGCACCGAACCCATGTACGGCGACCCCTCGTTTCGCGATCCCGAAGCGATCCACGCGGAGGTCGCCGCGCTCGCCGACCGGGGGGTCAGACACTTCCGTCTGGGTCGACAGGCCGACATTTTGGCCTACGGTGGTGACGGCGAGCGGCCGAATCCGGACGCCCTGGAGACCCTGTATGCGGGGATTCGGGCGGCCGCTCCCGACCTGGAAACGCTCCACATGGACAATATGAACCCCGTCACCATCGTGAACTATCCCGAGGCCGCCCGGGCGGCCCTGGAGGTCATCGCGACATACAACACGCCGGGCGATACGGCCGCGTTCGGTGTCGAGAGCGCCGATCCGGTGGTGCAAGCGGAGAACGATCTCCTGGTGACACCCGACGAGGCCTTCGAGGCCGTGAAGCTGGTGAACGAGGTCGGTGGCTGGCGACCGGGCGAGGACCACTCGGCCGCCCCCTCGATCGACCCCGAAGTGCCGACGCGGTTGCCGACCCTGTTGCCGGGGATCAACTTCGTCCACGGCCTGGCCGGGGAGCGTGAGGCGACTTTCGAGCACAATCGGGCGTTTCTGGACCGCATCCTCGAATCGGGTCTGATGGTCCGCCGGATCAACATTCGCCAGGTGATGGCTTTCGAGGGTACGGAGATGGAATCGACCGGTGCGGACCTCGCAGACGCTCACAAGAAGCAGTTCAAGGCGTACCGGGCCGCCGTTCGCAAGGAGGTCGACGTGCCGATGCTCGAACGGGTCGCCCCACCGGGGACCGTGCTCCCGGACGTGCGCACCGAGTACCGTGAGGGTGAGTACACTTTCGGCCGACAGGCCGGGACGTATCCGCTCCTCGTCGGGATTCCCGGCGAGCATCCGCTGGGGGAGTTCCTCGACGTCGCCGTGGTCGATCACGGGCCCCGGTCGGTGACTGCCGTTCCCTATCCCCTGTCGATCGACGAGGCGGGGATGGACGAACTCACCGCGATTCCGGGAATCGCTTCGGCCACGGCCGGAGATATTCTCGTCGGTCGGCCCTACGAGTCACTCGAAGCGGTACCCGGGCGGGAGAAACTCGAACCGTACGTCGGGGCTACTCGAAGTCTTCCTCGATGACGTCCCCCACCGCGAAGTTCGACTTCACTTCGGTGATCTCGATTTTCACGCGCTCGCCCATTTCCGCACCGGGCACGATGATGACATAGCCTCGCTCGACGCGAGCGATCCCGTCGCCCTGCTTGCCGATGTCCTCGATCTCGACGTACCGGATCTCGCCCTCTTCGACCGGCGGCTGGGGTTCCGACGGGACAGTCGTCTCCGCGGACTCGCCGCCCTCACTGGGTTTGCCCCCACGGGCGATGATCGCGACACGGTAGACCGATTCGGGGTCGATCGTGCCGTTCTCGACTTCCCGCTCGGGGATCTCCACGACGTAGCCGTCTTCGGTCGTGGTGACTTCCCCGTTGAACAGACAGAGGAGTTCATCAGAGATTTCCATGGATTCCAGCTACCCCTCCACGCGGGCCGCTATTAGTAGTTGTCACCGACGGGTGCCCTCGAAGGCCGTTCCGTCCGGATACTTTGCCCCCTCCGAGTCGTGAACGATCACGCCCTCGGGATCCGGAACCGGCTGGTACTGCTCCCGGAGCGCGATGGTCTCCTCGAGTTCCCTGATCGCCCGCGTCTTGAGTCGCTCGGCCATCGAACGGGCGCGTTCGGCATCCAGCTCAGCCCCGAGTCCGGGACAGGCCGAGGCCCGGACTCGCCCGGCGCTCTCGACGGCCGCGTCCTCGGAGACGCCGGTTCCGGGCAGGGACAGGCTGAACGGGTAGGTTTGACAGAGCAGTGGTCGGGTGCCGTAGATCGAACACCTGGTCCTACCGTCCTCGCTCGTCAGAAACGTACAGTCGCCGTTCGGGGCCGTCTGCAGTGCCCACTCGAAGGTCTCACCGGTGCCGTCCTCGATCCCGAACGGCATCGGTCGCGCGATCTCCGCCCACTCGTCTCCGGTTTCGGTCTGGATCGCCCGCACCTCGTCGGGAAAGACAGTCGCGGTGTGGGGCTCCCCATCGGCGGCCGAACAGCAGCGCCCACAGCGCGTGCACTCGAATCCGATCTCCTGAAGGCTCCGGGCGATCGGCTCCGGGTCGAGTTGCCGGACGAACTCCAGGGCGGCTTCCAGACGCTCCATGGGGTCACCACGGGCTCGCGGGGAAAAACCACTCCGAAAACGGGCCCGATCAGACGTCCAGGTAGTAGACCTGCTTTCGGGCGTCCCGGAAGCTGTACCGCGAATCCACGAGTTCTGCCTCGCTCAACCGGTTGAGCGCGTACCGGACTGTCCGGTCCGGGAGCAGGGACTCTTCGGCGAGTTGGCCCTGTGAGAGGGGCTCTTCGGTTTCCAGAACTTTTGCGACCAACTTCGCGCTCGGCGGGAGCTCACGGAGCCGCTCCCGGAACTCGTCGTTCGCCTGGATCGGGGATTGGCTGGTGGCCGACGTACTCATGTGTTACCCACACTGATGGTGCAAGGTAAAGGTTGTCTATACTTGTGACTATATTCCTTATATTATATTAGGTCAGATCGTCCGCCGAACGCAGTCGGGATCGACCGCCTGTGTGCCATCTCGGTTGTTTCCAGTACGGTTTTAACTACGGGCCGGCGTGTTACTGATGACGTGAAGGGACAGGAGTTCTACCAGGCCGATGCGGTCGCCGAGGCCTACGAGGACAAGCGCTTCTCGCGTGGCGGCCGCCTCATCGATCGCCGCGAGAAGGAAGCCGTACTCGAGGCCCTTTCGCCCCTGCAGGACCGGCGAATCCTCGAAATCGCCTGCGGGACCGGTCGGTTTACCGTCATGCTCGCGGAGCGAGACGCCGACATCGTCGGCCTTGACATCTCCCAGGCGATGCTCAGTCAGGGCCGCGAGAAGGCCAAGCGGGCGGGCGTGACCGATCGCCTGGACTTCATGCGTGGCGACGCCGCCCGACTCCCCTTCCCCGACAATCACTTCGATGCCGTCTTCGCGATGCGATTTTTCCACCTCGCGGACACGCCACAGGCGTTTCTCACAGAGATGGCCCGCGTTTCGAAGGACCTGGTCTTCTTCGACACGTTCAACGCCCGCAGCGCCCGGAGTGTCTACAACTGGGCGCTTCCGATGGGCTCGCGGCTCTACGAGGACTCGGAGGTAACAGAGCTCATCGCGGGGGCCGACCTCGAACTCGAGGCCGTGACTGATGACTTCGTCCTCCCATACGGACTTTACCGGAAGATCCCCGACTGGATGGCCGACGGCCTCCGTGATCTCGACACCGCAGCCACCGACGGCTCGGTGGGCGAGTCCCTCGCGACCGTCTCCTACTGGACTGCGCGGCACTCCTGATCCGAATCCGAGAGGTTTTACGCGTGTCTGTGTTTTGTCACGGGCATGCGACTCTCGGTGGTGGTCCCGACGCTCAACGGCCGGTCCGAGCTTCCGGCCACGCTCACGGCCATCGCCGATCACGCCCCCGACGCGGAGGTCATCGTCGTCAACGGCCCCTCCGCCGACGGCACCTCCGGCTACCTCTGTGGGCACGAGACCGTCGATACGTTCCTCGAACTCTCCGACCGGAACTTGAACGTCGCTCGGAACGCCGGTATTCGGGCCGCGTCGGGCGACGCGGTAGCCTTTCTCGGTCAGGACACCCAGATCGAGGCAGGCTGGCTTCAGGCCGTCCGAGCCGCGCTTGGGGCGGGGGCCGACGCGGTCACCGGCCCGATTCATCGACAGCTCGGCGCTGATGTGACGACCGAATCGCTCGAAGAAACCACCTTCGGCGATCGGACGATCCGCTTTTTCGACGGCGGAAACGTCGTCTTCGACCGGGCGGCCATCGAAGCCCTCGATGGCTTCGACGAGTATCTCACGGTCGACGCCGCCAGGGATCTGGCCCACCGGCTCGCCGCCCAGGACCGCTCGCTCGCCTGGGAGCCCGGGGCGGTGGTTCTCAGAACCGACCCCGACCCGACCGCCCAGGCCGACCCCATCGAAGCGGATCCAAAGGGCCGGTACCGGTCCCGGGGGTATCGACTCGCCAAAAACTACGGGCTCGACTGGCGCTCGGGATTGCGACTCGCCGGTGGGCTCGTGCGGGACGGCCTGGCAGCCGGCTGGGCCGCGCTTCGTGGCGAGGGGAAACCCTCGGCCTGGCTCGGACAGGGTCGGGACGCGATGACGGCCGTGGTCCGGGGGATCCAGGACGGCCTGGCCGCCAGATACGCCGATCGGACTCCACGTCGGAACCCGCACGGGGTCTCGGCCAGATACGGACGCCCCGTAACACGCTGTGAGGACGATTAACTGTCCTGTAGTTCCGGAAACACCCGACGCGGGTTCTTCGTGAACACCCGACCCATGATGTTCTCCGGGACGTCGAGGGTCAGCACCTCCATCACCGCAACGTTGGGGTGGACCGTCGGGCTGTGGCTGCCGAACAGCACCCGATCCGGGTGTTCCATGATCGCCCGTTCGAGCAGGTCACGGAACCGGACCGCGCTGGTGTCCAGATAGAGCGAATCCCGTCGATCCAGCAGGTCGATCGCGTCGGCCATCAACTCCCGGTCGGCTGGATACCCCCCGAAGTGGGCCAAGACGACCGGCATCGAGCGACCGAGAAGGTGTTCGTCGACCCGCTCGGGCGGAAATGCCGTGCCGCCCTCGACGAGAACCGGCAGGCCCACCTCAGCGAGGGCATCCAGGACCGCCGGGGTGGGGAGCCCATCGCGACCGGGATCGAGTTTGAACCCGAAGAACCGATCGTCGTAGGCGTACTGCTCGATGTCTTCCGCGGTGGTGTGGCCGGTGTCGGGGCTGGCGATGGTGTCCCTGAGCCGTGCGGTGACCGTGCCGGTCCCCTCACGCGGCCCGTCGAGTCTGGCGACGGCGAGGAAGGGGCGTTCGACGGCCTGCCGGGCGATGGCGTTGTTCGCCCGGAGGTAGCCACCTTCGTCGCTGACCGGCCCTGGGGCGACGATCGCCTGGGCGATCCCCGCCTGGTGGAGTTCCCGTTCGAGCCCTTCGGCGTCGATGGTCTTCCCCCGGATCGGCTGGCCCGGCCCCGGGTCCAGGCGGGCGTTCACGTCGACGGCCTGGAACCCGTGTTCCAACTCGAGCATGTCACTCCCTCCGTGGGGGCCCCATATCGGCCTGACGGTGACTCTGTCAGTCAGTGGCGTTCTCCACCGGAGCGAGATAGACCGGATCGCCGGGTTCGAGGTCGAAGGCCCGGTCGCCCCGGCCTCGGTTCACCGCGAGTTCCACGTTGCCGTGACTGCCGACGGTTGCCACTCTCTCGGTCGGGGGCACCTCGGCGTAGGTTCTGGCGACTGGGGTCTGCCGGCCGTCGACGAGGATCGCGTCCCGAGAATAGCCATTGAGAAACGAGCCCGGGACGTTCGTGATCGCGTTGCCGAAATCATCGACGACCAGCACTTCTCCGATCGCTTCCGGCCCCTCGATCGTGGGCGTGGGGAACTCGACCCGTGTCACGTCCTCGACCGGGGTGAGTCCCTCGCGCTCGACGGTCGATTCGAGCCCCGAATCCTGGATATCGGCCGCGAGCGGGGCGAACACGTCCCGGCCGTGGAAGGTCGAACTCGCGGGATCGGTCGCCGAGCCAGCATAATAGGTCGGGTCCGCGGCCAGGCGCTCTGCGACCGGCACCAGAATGCCGTTGTCCGGGCCAACCAGGCGGTGGTCCCCGGCCTCGACGATCAGCACGCGGCGGTCGGTGCCCACACCCGGGTCGACCACGACCAGGTGGACGGCCGACGGGAAGTACGGAAGCACTTCGCGGAGCCAGAACGCGCCTGCCCGAGGGTCCTGTCGTGGCAGGTCGTGAGCCACGTCGACGAGGCGGGCGTCGGTCCGGGAGAGGATCACGCCCTTCATCGCGGCGGGATACGGCGAGCCGAAATCCGAGGCGAGGGTGATCATTCCGGATCGGCCCGCCCGCTTTCGTCCGTGTCCGCGACGTGCTGGATGCGGGTGATGCCGTTGATCTCCTCGATCGTCGCCACCACTGGGTCCGGGAGCAGCTCACGCCAGTCCTCGTCCTGGCGCATGCGGTCGCGGATCGTGGTTCCCTCCAGCTGTTCGCGTTCGAACATGGGGGACTGGTGCACTTCGATGTTCGACTCCTCGAAGAGCCGGATCACCAGTGGGTTATTCGAGTAGGCCACGTCGAAGGTCGGGCTCATCGCCTGGACGTGACTGACCCAGACCGAGTTGCGGTTGATGTCCTCGATCGGCACCACGTAGGTGACCAGATCCAGATCGGCCAGACACTTCGTGATCATCACCATTCGCTCCCCGGCCGTGAAGGGGTTGTCGAGGGTGTGGCTCTGATCTGCGCTCCCGATACCGACGACGAGTTCATCGACCTCCGCCGCGATCTGCTCGATCACGCGGTGATGGCCGCGGTGATAGGGCTGGAAACGGCCGATGTAGAACCCCCGTGTCATTACCACCGCTTGGACAGGCACCTACATGAATGTCGGCGATCCGGGTCCACTGCCCAGTCGTCCCGAGCCGAGTGGCAATTTCGGCGGGGAGCAGGCCTGATGGACGGATAACGCTCCGAATCGCTGGATGGCCGAAGGGAGAAAGTATATCAATCGAGGGACCCTGTTTTCGAGCGTCGAACACATTCTATGAGCAACGATCCTACGAGCGATCCCCCCCGCGACGACGCCCCGATCCGGAAGCGGGAGGACCGTCCGTCCGGTGAGGACACGCCGGCGGAGGGCGATTCGGTCCCGCTTTCGGAGGACCTCGGGAGCGAAGTTGACGTCGAAGGGGACCTCACGATCGACGAGGACGCCGCGGAGGACGACCTCCTCGGTGGCCTGCGAATCGACTCGACGGCCGACATCGAGGTGCCCGAACGGCTCGTCGATCAGGTCATCGGGCAGGAAGAGGCCCGGGAGATCGTCAAACGGGCCGCCAAACAGCACCGTCACGTGATGATGATCGGCTCCCCGGGGACCGGGAAGTCGATGCTCGCAAAGGCGATGAGCCGCCTGCTCCCTCAGGAGAGCCTGCAGGACGTTCTGGTCTATCACAATCCTGATGACTCCAACGAACCGCGGGTCAGGACCGTGCCCGCGGGCAAAGGCGATCAGATCGTCGAGGCCCACCAGGAGGAGGCCCAGAAGCGCAAGCAGATGCGCTCGTTTTTGATGTGGATCGTCATCGCGATCATCGTCGGGTACGCCATCCTGATCGCCGGCCAGGTCCTCCTGGGCCTGCTGGCTGCGGGTGTCATCTACTTCGCCTTCCGGTACACGAACCGGGGCACCGACGCGATGGTTCCCAAGCTCCTGGTCAACAACGGCGAGCGGTCGATCGCACCCTTCGAGGACGCCACGGGTGCCCACGCCGGGGCCCTGCTGGGTGACGTCCGCCACGACCCGTTCCAGTCCGGGGGCATGGAGACCCCGAGCCACGAGCGCGTCGAGGCGGGCTCCATCCAGAAAGCCCACAAGGGCGTGCTGTTCATCGACGAGATCAACACCCTGGACATCCGGTCCCAGCAGAAGCTGATGACCGCGATCCAGGAGGGCGAGTTCTCGATCACCGGCCAGTCCGAGCGCTCCTCGGGGGCCATGGTCCAGACCGAACCCGTGCCGTGTGACTTCATCATGGTCGCGGCGGGGAACATGGACGCGATGGAGAACATGCACCCGGCGCTTCGTGACCGCCTGAAGGGCTATGGCTATGAGGTCTACATGGAGGACTCCATCGACGAGACGCCCACGACCCGGCGGCAATACGCCCGCTTCGTGGCCCAGGAGGTCGAGAAAGACGGCCGCCTGCCACACTTCCAGCCCGATGCGGTCCGGGAGATCATCCTGGAGGCCAAACGACGGTCCGGCCGGAAGGGCCAGTTGACCCTCAAACTTCGTGATCTGGGTGGCCTCGTCCGTGTGGCCGGGGACATCGCCAAGGCCGAGAACGCCGAATTCGTGGACCGTGAGCACGTCCTGGAGGCGAAAAAGCGCTCGCGCTCGATCGAACAGCAGTTCGCCGATGACTACATCGAGCGGCGCAAGGACTACGAACTCAAGGTCAACGAGGGCAGCGCGGTCGGCCGGGTCAACGGCCTGGCAGTCATGGGCGGCGACTCCGGGATCGTGCTCCCCGTCATGGCCGAGGTCACGCCCCGCCAGGGTGAGGGCGGTGAAGTCATCGCCACCGGCCAACTCAAGGAGATGGCGATGGAAGCCGTGCAGAACGTCTCCGCGATCATCAAGAAGTTCTCCGACGAGGACATCTCCGAGAAGGACATCCACGTGCAGTTCATCCAGACACAGGGCGTGGAGGGCGATTCGGCCTCCATCACCGTCGCGACGGCGGTCATCTCGGCCCTGGAGAACATCCCGATCGAGCAGGACCTCGCGATGACCGGGTCGCTCTCGGTCCGTGGGGACGTCCTCCCGGTCGGCGGTGTGACCCACAAGATCGAGGCCGCCGCAAAGGCCGGCTACGATCGGGTGATCATTCCCAAGGCCAACGAGCAGGACGTGATGATCGAGGAGGAGTACGAGGAGATGATCGAGATCATCCCCGTCTCACACATCAGCGAAGTGCTCGACGTGGCGCTGGCCGGCGAACCCGAGAAGGACTCGCTGGTCGATCGGCTGAAGTCGATCACCGGGCAGGCCCTCGAAGCCACCGAGGGGACCACGGCGACCGGGGCCAACCCCTCCCCACAGTAGGGGACCTTCTTCTTTCCGGCCTGCATAGTGATATTCGATGCCGACCCCGGCCTGGAGCACGTTCGTCGTGTTTGCAGTACTTCTCACAGCTGCCGTGGCCGTCCTCGCGCGCCGCTCGGCCCAACTCCTGGACGAATCAATCGAGGTCGGTCGAGTGGCCCTTTACGCGAACCTCGCCGCAACTCAGGCGCTCCTGCTTGGTGCGGTCTGGCTCTTGCTAACCTGGACGAACGTCCCAGTCGAGACGCTTGGTGTGACCGACCGTCCGACGATCCTCGCCCTGGTGGCACTCACAGTCGCACTCGTGGCGTTAAACGAAGGTGCATCGAATCTGACGGCGGACACTGACAATCCGCTACGCGCACTTCTCACTCCGGAACGGCCCCTGGAGTGGCTCGTCCTCGCGGGTATCGTGCTCCCGGTCATCGTGATCAGCGAGGAGGTGCTGTTTCGCGGGGTGTTAATCGGCGGGCTGGCGGCGGGAACGGGAATCCACCCGGCAGTTTTGATCGTCGGCTCCGGGCTGCTATTCGGGCTGGCCCACACGGCCCAGGGCCGACTGGGGATGCTGGTCGCTTCGACCCTCGGGGTCGCGCTCGGCGTGGCCTTCTGGCTCAGTGGGAGTCTCTGGCTCGTAATCCTCGCACACTACCTGGTCGATCTCGTGGAGTTCCTCCGGCACGCGAGATTCAGTTACGGCTCTCGATTCGCTGGAGGGTCTGTCTGATGGCCGGCGGGGTACCACCGTCAATACCGGTGACGCGGTGGTCCGGAATCAAGATCGGCACCGGATTCTCCGCGAGCGCCGTTCTGGCGGTTTCCATGTCGGACTCCTCGGCCGGATCGAGCCCTGGCGTGTGTGCGACCAGTCGATCGAGCGGGAACTGTTCCCCGTAGGGAATCTCCCGCACGCGTTCGAGGACGGCCCGCTGGTCAGTCGGCACGGTCAATCCCACGTCGATCTCGGTCACGTCCGTGTGCTCGCCGTCGAGGTATCCCTCGATCCAGTCTAGAATTTCGTGGTCCGCAGTGGCACTCGGGTCCGGCGTCTCGGGGAAGGACAGGGAGATCACTCGCCGGTTCGCCACGCCGATCTGAACGAACCGATCGATGGACGCCACGTTCCTGGCGTAGATCCCAGCACCTGGCATGGGACTGGATTCGCCGAGACCGCCCTTGAACGTTGGCCTGGAGTCACAACAGTTATGTACACATCCGTCCATCAATGGACAATAATGGGTACTACAAAGCAGCCCGGACGTGAGCTCGCGCCGGCAGTTCGCGAGCTCCTCGCGGCCGCGTCGGAGCGCTCCCGTGGCGACGAACGCGTGTCAGTCGAAGCCCGCTCGCTTCCGGGGGCTTTCGAACGAGCGCGAACCGAGGGCCGAACGCCGCTGATCGCCGAAGTGAAGCCGACCAGCCCGACCGCGAGCTACGAGAACCACGTCGATCCGGTCGCGGCGGCCGAATCGATGGTCGCCGGCGGGGCCAGCGCCATCTCGGTGCTCACCGAACCCGACCACTTCGGCGGGTCGATCGAAGCGCTCCAGGCAGTGCGGGAGGCGGTTTCGGTGCCAGTTCTCCGGAAGGACTTCCTCCTCCGGGAGGCCCAACTCGACGCGGTCGCCGCCGACGCAGTGTTGCTGATTGCCCGGTTTCTGGACGACCTAGACGGGATGATCGAGGCGGCCCGCGACCGTGGGATGACCCCGCTGGTCGAGACCCACACCCGGGACGAAATCGAGACGGCTCTCGCGGCCGGTGCCGAGGTGATCGGCGTGAATAACCGTGATCTCGCCAGCCTGACCGTCGATCGCTCGACCGTCGAACGACTGGCACCGGCAGTACCGGATTCGGCGACGCTGATCGCCGAGAGCGGAATCCAGACGACCGAGCACCGCGATACCATGCTCGGTGCCGGGGCCGACGGTTTGCTCGTGGGGTCGGCGATCATGGACGGGGACATCGAGGCGAACACCCGGAGGCTGGTCGCCCGATGAGCCAGCACCGCTTTGGCTCGTATGGCGGCCAGTACGTTCCAGAAGTGTTGATGCCGGCCGTCCAGGAACTGGAATCGGCCTACGAACGCTACGTCCTGGAGAACGAGGACGGGTTCATGGACGAGTTCCGCGAGCGTCTGCGGGACTTCGGTGGCCGACCGACCCCGCTCCAGCGGGCCGACCGGCTCAGCGAGGAGTACGACACCGAGGTGTACCTCAAGCGCGAGGACCTCCTGCACGGCGGGGCCCACAAGCTCAACAACGCCCTCGGACAGGTGCTTCTGGCCCAGTACATGGGCAAAGACCGGATCATCGCCGAGACGGGGGCCGGCCAGCACGGCACCGCCGTGGCGATGGCCTGTGCCCACCTGGACATCGACTGTGAGATCTACATGGGCCGGACGGACATCCGTCGCCAGCGGCCCAACGTCTTCCGAATGGTGACCCACGACGCGACGGTCAACCCCGTCGACGAGGGCTCGGGCACGCTAAAGGAGGCCATCAACGCCACCATGCGGGACTGGGCGACGAACGTCGAGGACACCCACTACGTGATCGGCTCCGTCGTGGGGCCGCACCCGTTCCCGAGCATGGTTCGGGACTTCCAGGCCGTCATCTCCGAGGAGGCCCGCGAGCAGGCCATCGAAACCATCGGGGACCTTCCGGGCACCGTCCTGGCCTGTGCCGGCGGCGGGTCGAACACGATGGGCTCCTTCCAGCATTTCCGGTCGGATCCGGTCGAGTTGATCGCGGCCGAAGCGGGTGGGGAATCACTCACCGTCAACGAATCCGAAGAGTACGCCCCCCACTCGGCCTCGCTCGCCACGGGGACCGACGGCGTGCTCCACGGCGCACACACCAGGCTCCTCCAGACCGAGACGGGCCAGATCGTCGAGTCACACAGCGTGAGTGCGGGCCTGGATTACGCCGGGGTGGGCCCGGAACTGGCCCACATGGTCGAAACTGGCCGGGTCGAGCCAGTCTCGGTCGGCGACGAGGCGGCTCTTCGGGCCTTCCATCACCTTTCCCGGGCCGAGGGGATCATCCCGGCCCTGGAGAGCAGCCACGCCCTCGCGGCGCTCGAAGAACGGGACTTCGCCGACCCGGTGATCGTGACCGTCTCGGGCCGGGGGGACAAGGACCTGGATACCGTGATCGAGGAGTCGGATCGTCGCGATCTCGATGCCGCGCCGGACATGGAGGTGTTCTCCCATGAGTGAAGAATCGATCCGTGCGGCCTTCGAGGGCGGGGCCCTGGTGCCCTACATCGTCGCCGGGGATCCGACCCCGGAAGCGACGGCCCGATACGCCGACGCACTGGTCGAGGGTGGGGCGGACGTGCTCGAACTCGGGTTACCGTTCTCGGAACCTGTCGCAGACGGCCCGACCATTCAGGCCGGTATTAGACGGGCGCTCGACGCCGGCATGACACCCCAACGGTTCCTCGATCTGGTTGCGGACCTCGACGTGGACATCCCTGTGGTGGCGATGACCTACTACAACATGCTCTACCGGTACGGCGACGGCGACGTCCGGGAGTTCGTCGCCGATGCCGCCAATGCGGGGCTCTCTGGGCTCATCGTCCCGGACCTGCCGGTCGAAGAGAGTGCGGAGCTGGCTGCTGCGTGTGACGCGAACGACCTCGCACTCGTGTTTATCGTGGCCCCAACCACTACCGAGGAACGGCTGGAGTCTATCGTCGACCGGGCGACTGGCTTCCTCTATGTGCAGGCCCGGATGGGCACGACCGGTGCGCGGACCGACGTGAGCGACGAGACGACCCGCTCGCTCGCCCGACTGCCCGAGACGGAGATTCCGACGGCGGTCGGCTTCGGCGTGAGCACCCAGGATCAGGCGCGGGAGATCGTCGCCGGTGGGGCGGACGGGGTCGTCGCCGGGAGCGTCTTCGTGGACATCGTTGCGGATGGGGAGGCCGTTCCAGAACGGCTGGCGGAGACGGCGGCCGAGTTGGCCGCGGGCGTCGCGGCGGGCCGATAAACCGGAACGAACATACCCACCCGCTTGCTATCCCCTGGCAATGTCTACAGGGGTCGAAGCGCGATTGACACGACTCGGGCGCGACGGCAAGTTCGTCACCGTCCCGATGGACCACGGCATCACCATGGGGGCAGTCGACGGGCTCAAAGACATCGAGTCGACCATCGCCGACGTCACCGAGGGCGGGGCCGACGCCGTCCTCACTCAGAAGGGACTGGCCGATCGGGTCTACCCGAACCGCCACGACGCGGGCTATCTCGTTCATCTCAATGGCTCGACGGAGATCGGCCCCGACGAGGCCGAGAAGCGCCAGACGGCGACCGTCGAGGAGGCCGTGCGGCTGGGTGCCGACGGCGTCTCCTTTCACATCAACGTCGGCAGCGACCACGAACCGGACCAGATCGAGGCGCTTTCCAACGTGACCGAACGGGCCCACCAACTGGGGATGCCGGTCCTCGCGATGGCGTACGCTCGTGGCCCGGGCATCGACGAACACGACGCCACGAACCTGGGGCATGCCGTCAGGTTGGCCGAGGAACTCGGGGCCGATATCATCAAGACTGCCTACTCCGGGGACCCGGAGAGTTTCGAACACGTCGTCGAGTCGACGAGCAAACCCGTCATCATCGCCGGTGGCAGTCCGTCCAGCGACCGTGAGACGCTCGAAACCGTCCAGGATGCGGTCTCGGTCGGTGGGGCCGGCGTCTCGATGGGCCGAACGATCTTTCAGCATCCCGACCCCTACGCCATCTCTTCGGCTATCGCGGCCGTCGTCCACGAGGGCTTTGCCATCGACGTGGCGATGGACCGATTCGACCTGCCGATCGAGCCCTGAGTTTCGGTCCGGCACGTTCAAGGCGGGGCCCCGTGTGTGACCGGGTATGACACGGAGCGTCTGGCTCAAGGCCGACGACGAGGTCGGCGACTGGGAGCAACGCAAGCGACGGATCACCGCCGGGCTCGAGGCCGGCGTCGACTGGATTCTCGTCGACGAGTGGGACGTCGACCGGGTCCGCGAACTGGGCGAGATGAACGTCGCCGCCTTCGTCACCGACGACGTCGACGTGATCGGCGACGACGCCGAGGCCGCCGGCGAGGCCGACCGCTACGTGGTCGGCAAGGACGGCGAGGGCGACGGGACGATCGACCTGCCGACTGACTTTTCTGGATCAGCGGACCTCTCCACGCTTCGCCGTGACGGTGCGAGCGGGGCCTACGTGCGGATCTACGACCCGGACTACGAGACTTTCGCCGAGAAGGCGGCCGAGGAGTCCGAATTCACGATCGTCGTGGGCGAGGACTGGCAGATTATTCCCCTGGAGAACCTCATCGCCCGAATCGGCGACTCGACGGATCTCATCGCGGGTGTGACGACCGCCGAGGAGGCAAAGACCGCCTTCGAGACCCTGGAGATGGGTGCGAGCGGGGTCCTGCTGGACACCGACGACCCGGACGAGATCCGGGAGACCGTCGCAGTCCGGGACGACTTCGACCGCGAGCAACTGGACCTGGAGTACGCCACGGTCAGCGCCATCGAACCCGCCGGCAGCGCGGATCGGGTCTGTGTGGACACGGGCAGTCTCTTCGACCACGACGAGGGGATGTTGATCGGGAGCATGTCACGCGGACTCTTCTTCGTCCACGCCGAGACTGCCGAATCACCGTACGTCGCCTCCCGTCCCTTCCGGGTCAACGCGGGCGCGGTCCATGCCTACGCCCGCCTCCCGGACGGCTCGACGACGTATCTCTCCGAACTCGGGAGTGGCGACGAGGTGCAGGTCGTCGATACGGATGGACAGACCCGCGAGGCCGTCGTCGGCCGGGCCAAGATCGAGCGCCGGCCGATGTTCCGGCTGGAAGCCGAAACCGAAAGCGGCGACCGGATCGAGACGCTCATCCAGAACGCAGAAACCATCAAGGTCCACGCCAAGACCGGGCGCAAAGCCGTCACCGACCTGGAAGCCGGAGACGAGGTGCTGGTCTACACCCAGCCGGGTGGCCGGCACTTCGGGGAGTCCATCGACGAGCGCATTATCGAGAAGTAATTAGCGGTCGGACCTGTTTTCGGCGTCCTCCAGCCGGGTGGTACACCACGGACAGAAGTCCAGTTCCGGGTCGAGTTCCTTTCCACACTCCGGGCAGGTGTTCGCTTCGGGTGCCTCGGCTTGGGCCGCCTTCGTTGCCTGCTGTAATCCGGTGAGATAGGCGTCGATGGCGTTGAGCACCCGGACGACGAGCATGCTCAGAACCGCTTCGGTCGGGAGGGTCCGACTGACCGCCACGAGTCCCGAAAACCCGTCGGTCTCGAAGGCGGTGTAGGCCGATTCGGGCAGCACCATCGCTGCCGCGATCAATGCGACGCCGAACCAGGCGATGGCGCGAAACCAGGCCCGGAGGTAGACGTGCCCGAGCCCGGGATAGACCATTGCCAGTATCGCGGCGACGAGCGACCGTCGCGTGAACCAGGACCGCTGCACGAACGAGGGTTGGGTGGGTCGACGGTTAAACCTTTGAATCCGCGGGCCGCTCGACACCGAACGTCTCGAGCAGTCCGTCGAGGGTCGCCAGATCGAACTGCCCGGGGGCCGTGGCGGCCTCGGGATCGATCGGGGCGTACCCGATCTTCGAGCCGTAGAGCGGCGCAATCGCCCGGGAATGTGCCCCAGTGGCTCCCATCGCCATCGTCGCGACGGTATGGCCACAGGTGGTCAGGTCCTGGGTCGCGGCCAGCAGGTCCAGCACGTCTCCCGGGTCAGTGGCGGTCATGGCGAGTTTGGCGACCGACCCGAGCCGGCAGCCCCGCTGGGCCAGACCGAGCAGCGTCGCTCTGGAGGGGACCCGCTCGAAGTCGTGGACCGAGACGACGACCGGTAGGCCACGCTCCTGGGCCCGGTCCAGGACGGAGCCGAGGTCCGTCCGATCGGTCGGCTCTTCCAGGGCTCGAAGCTCCAGGTCGACCGCCGCGACGGCCGGCTCCGAGAGCGCTTCGAGCAGCTGGTCGCGGCGCTCGGGACCGTCTGGATGCTCGCCGCCCTCCCACTCCGGTCGGTTCGTGACCATGATCGGCAGTTCTCCGTCGTAGGCCGCGAGTGCCGAAAGCGGGTCCGCGGCCAGATCCATCCGGAACTCGAGCAGGTCGGCGTGGGGGCGAGCCGCCGGCTCCGCGTCCAGGTTCGGCGTCGAGGCCGCCAGGTGAAACGACTCGAACTGCAACATTGGCCGGGTTAGACCGGAATCGAGTCCTCGGCTTCGAGGAGTTCGTGATATCGGTTGCGGATGGTGACCTCCGAGATGTCCGCGACTTCACTGACCTTTGCCTGTGTGGTCTTCTCGTTGGTGAGCAGGGCGGCCGCATAGACCGCGGCGGCGGCGAGCCCGACCGGGCTCTTGCCGCTGTGGACGCCCTTCTCCTTGGCGTTCTCCAGCAGTTCCCGGGCCCGATGCTGGGCCTCGTCGCTGAGTTCGAGTGAGGAGGCAAACCGGGGGACGTAACTCGCGGGATCCGCGGGCTTGACTTCCAGGCCCAGTTCCCGGATCACGTACCGGTAGGTGCGGGCGATCTCGTCCTTGTCGACCCGGCTGACGTCGTTGATCTCATCGAGGCTGCGGGGCACGCCGGCCTGGCGGGCGGCGGCATAGACACACGAGGTCGCGACGCCCTCGATCGAACGGCCCGGGAGCAGGTCTTCTTCGAGGGCCCGGCGATAGATCACCGAGGCTGTCTCGCGGACGTTGTCCGGCAGGCCAAGCGCACTGGCCATCCGGTCGATCTCGCCGAGGGCCTGCTTGAGGTTGCGCTCCTTGGCGTCACGGGTGCGGAAGCGCTCGTTCCACTTGCGCAGGCGCTGCATCTTCTGGCGCTGTCGGGAGCCAAGGGAGTTGCCGTAGGCGTCCTTGTTCCGCCAGTCGATGTTCGTGGAGAGGCCCTTGTCGTGCATCGTGTTCGTGGTGGGGGCCCCGACCCGGGACTTCTCGTCTTTCTCCTGGGAGTCAAAGGCCCGCCACTCGGGCCCGCGGTCGATCCCTTCCTCCTCGACGACCAGGCCACAGTCCGCACAGACCTTCTCGCTGTGTTCCTCGTCGTGGACGACCAGACCGCCACACTCCGGACAGCTGTCCGTTCGTTCGGGTTCCTCCTCTTCTTTTTCGCGTGATCTGAGAGTTGCGTTGGGCATAATTACAAAGTGTATCGGGATTCGGTGACCCATCGGTTTCGACAAAACGTACTTAAGGATTGTGTTTTCTTTCCGTAAAACAACCGTGACAGACTCCACTTGACGTCGTTCGACGATGTCGAAACCGTCTCGCGCACCGGCGTGTGAGTAGGTCACGATGTCTCCTAACGGCCGCGTAGGCTGGCTCTGTCCGGCGTTCTTGAGCGACGGGCGAAACTCGTCCCGCCCGTCGCTTTTAGTGGGCCTTCAGGTTCGGTCCGGTCGACTCGACCCCTCTTCGATCTCGCCCGGCCCGTCGATCGCCTCGGTGAGCGAGACGTTCAGGACGACCATCGAGGCCGCGCCGCCAAGCACCGTCACGGCGTTTTTCACCGCGTGATCGACGATGGCGACGCCCAGCGCCGTAGGTGGTGAGACCGCTGTCAGGGCAACAACAAGCACCGTGAACGCCGCCTCGTAGAGGCCGATCCCACCGGGGGAGAGGGGCAGCACTTTCGCCAGGTTGCCCACGCTGACCGCGAAGAAGGAGACTGCGACCAACAGCCCGAGTGGCACCTCGACGCCGAAGGCCTGGAAGACCAGGATGGCCGTGAGAACGTCGATCGCCCAGATTGCAAGACTCGCGAGCCCGACCCGAACAAAGGTGGCCGGTTCGGCTGCGACACGCTGGACGTCGCCCACGAACCCTTCGAGGGTCGTCGCGACCAGTTCGACGTAGGAGTCCTCCGACGCCCAGTTGACGACCCGCCGGATCCGGTTGCGATCCGATCGCGCGGAGAGGACGATGGCGATCACGGCCCCGATTGCGCCGATCCCGACCACCGCTGCGACGGCGATCGCCGTTCGGGCACTCTCCTGTTGCCCCCCGGAGAGGCCGGTCCCCTCTGTCAGGGCCTGGCTCAGCGCCACGACCCGTTCGGGGGCGAGGGTGACGACGCCGAGGAGCACCCCGCCGGCCAGGACGGTGATCGTCAGCAGGTCGAAGACCCGTTCGACGGCGAGCGAGGCGAACCCCGAGGTATAGGGCACCTGCCGTCTGGCTTTGACGACGTAGGCCCGGACGGCGTCCCCGGCCCTGGCGGGGAACACCAGGTTCCCGGTCTGGCTGATGAAGACCGCCCCCGTGAGAAAGCCCACGCGCTCGCGATAGCCGAGCGATCCCAGAATGTCGGCGTATCGCCAGCCACGAATCGGCCAGGAGAAGACATAGACGAGCGCGGCAACCGCCACCAGGCCCAGGTCGGCCCGGGCCATCTCCCGGAGCACGTCCCGGGGATCCAGATAGAAGAACATCAACGCGATGGCCAGTACCGAAAGCAACAGCCCCGCGACCATGCCGGTCCGTCGGTTCGCGTATGGTTTGACCTGGATCTCCCAGGCCGTCCGGAGGATCTGGCTGCCCATCCCGAGGACGTCCCGGACCAGATCGACCTTCGAGTCCCCCTTGGGCGTCCAGTCCACCGCGAACTCCTTGACGGCAAATCCTCGCCGCTGGGCCTTGACGAGCATCTCGGTGTCCCAGAACCAGTGGGAGTCTTTCACCGCCGGGCGCAGGGCCTGAAAGGCAGCCCGGCTGAAGGCCTTGAACCCGGCCTGGTGATCCTGCAAGTCCGAGCCCAAAAGCGTTCGAACGAGGATGTTGAATCCGCGACTGGAGATCGCCCGCTTGGCCGGCCGGTCGGCCTCCTCACCGGGCATCCAGCGCGAGCCAGTGGCGAGGTCGTACTCCCCGGAGCGGACACTCTCGACGAGCTCTTCGAGGTGGGACATGTCCGTCGCGAGGTCGGTGTCGAAGTAGACCAGCGTGTCGCCGGCGGCGCTCTCGAAGGCCCGATTCAGCGCCTCACCCCGGCCCAGTCGCTCGTCGCTGTGGTAGTGACTGATCCGGTCGTCCGCAGCCGCCAGTCGATCGGCGATCTCCGGGGTTCGATCATCGCAGCCGTCCTCGGCGATGATGACCTCGAACGTGCCGGCCGGGAGGAACGATTCCAGCGTGTCGAGGGTGACCTCGACGGTCGATTCGATGGTCCCCGCCTCGTTGTATGCGGGGAGCACGACGCTGACCTCCACAGCCGACTCCATGATTCGCTGTCGGGGGTGCCCACCCAAGAACTTTCTGAACTGTGTCACCCTCGATTAACCGATCGTACCAAACCCGCTTTTGACCTGGCGCTTCTCCATATTGCCATGGGGGCCAGCGCCGTCGAACTGAGCACGGAGGGACTGACGCCGAAACAGCGGACGATTCTCCAGTATCTGCGCGACCGGGTGGACCAGGAGACCTACTTCAAGTCCCGGCTCATCGGCGAGGAACTGGGTTTCTCGGCCAAAGAAGTCGGTTCGAACATGCGTGCGGTCGCGGACGCCGAACACGAACTCGACATCGAACAGTGGGGCTATTCCTCCTCGACGACCTGGCAAGTAACCACCGCCTGAGATTCAGGGTTCGTACCTGAGCAGGTCGGCCGCGTCCGCGGCGAAGTTGACCGTCTCCGCGTCGAAGCTCTCGGCGTATCGAACGAGCAGCGTGATGACCGTCTCCGGCCGATTCACCTGATACCCCTCACTCCGGTCGAGGACACCGTGTTCTGCCATTTCCGTGGCGTAGTTGCTCACCGTCGCCGGTGAGACACCGATCGCCGCTGAAAGCGAGGACCCGGTGTGGGTGGGCTCCTGCAACAGCGAGCAAAGCATGGCTCGGGGGGTCTCCCGTCTGAGGTAGCCCAGCGTGACCTGCTCGAAGGTATCGAACCGGCCGGCTGGATAAAAGCGCTTGTAGTCCCCATCCCGGTAGCGTTCGAGTGTGCCCTGGTCGGTGAGCCGCCGGAGGTGATACTGAGTCTCCCCCGTCGCGATCCCCAGGTCGTCACGGATCTTCGAGAAGTGCGCGCCGGGGGTCCGCTCGACGTAGCCCGCGATGGCTTCCCGTGTCTCGCTGTCCCCCTCGTCCTGACTCGCCAGCCCGAGCAACGGGCTCCCGGCTCCGACGGCAGCGAACTTCCGCAACGTTGTGCGCTTCTCCTCGTCGATTCCCATTTACTTCTCCGTTGGTTCCTCAGTGTCTTCGAGTTCGGCGTCCATCTCCTCGATGACCTCCTCGGCGGACTTGATCGAGCCCGTTCCCTCGGTGAGGTCGGACTCGTTGACGTCCATCGGCGCGCCGATCTCGTCCAGGATCGATTCGATGTCGTCCAGCCCCAGCAACTCCCGGGTCTCCGCGTCGAACTCCAGACTCTCCAGGCCCTCGGTCGGTTCGGCGACGTCGCTGTCGGTGAGCTGTTTGCCGTACCGACCCACCAGCGAGGTCAGTTCCTGTGGGAGCACGAAGGTCGTACTCTCCGCGGCACCGATGACCTCCAGGGCTTCCAGGCCGCGTTCGATCACGGCCCGCTCGCCCATCGATTCGGCGGACCGAGCCCGCAGCACGGTCGAGACTGCATCCCCCTGGGCTTCGAGGATCTGGGACTGCTTTTCACCCTGTGCGCGGATGATGTTCGAGCGTTTCTCCCCCTCGGCACGCTCGATCGCGGACTGTCGTTCACCCTGGGCCTCCAGGATCATGGCCCGGCGCTTGCGCTCGGCGGAGGTCTGTTGCTCCATCGCCTGCTGGACGTCCTTGGAGGGGTTGACCTCCCGAACTTCCACGGACTCGACTCTGATCCCCCACTCGTCGGTGGGTTCGTCCAGCTCTTTCCGGATGCGGGCGTTGATCTCCTGGCGCTTGTTGAGCGTATCGTCAAGTTCCATGTCCCCGATCACGGCCCGCAGCGTGGTCTGGGCCAGGTTGGAGACCGCTCGCTTGTAATCATCGACCTCCAGGAAGGCCCGCTTTGCGTTCATGACCCGGATGTACACCACGGCGTCGGCGGTGACCGGGGAGTTGTCCCGGGTGATCGCCTCCTGCCGTGGCACGTCGATCGTCTGGGTCCGCATGTCGAAGATGTACGTGCGGGAGACGAACGGCGGGATGAAGTTGATCCCCGGTTCGAGCAGGCCCCGGAACTCGCCGAAGACCGTCAACGCCTCTTTCTCGTAGGCGTCGACGATCTCGATGGCCTGGTAGACCGCCACCACCAGGACCACGAGCAGGAGCAACCCGACGACCGAGAGCGGCGACGGGCCGGTCAGTGACTGAAGGGGGAGCACCATACTGCTCCTTATGTCCGACGGTT